>DHQL01000026.1 GCA_002408085.1 Spirochaeta sp. UBA5339 | reverse complement strand
TCGATTCCCCCTGGAGATGCTAATTTTTAAAGGGCAGCCGCTTGGCTGTCCTTTTTTTTGCTTTTTAATATTCCAGATATTCTTATTGTTTCCTGAAATAGATGGTGTAAAATGAATAAAAAGTTATTTATTATTTACCTGTCTGGAGGAAAGTGAAATGAAAAAAGTTAAGATTCTGGCTCTTGTGCTAATGGTTGTGATGGGTACAGCTGTATATGCCCAGTCTTCTCCCGGAGGGAAGAATGCCAGGGGAATAACCGGTTTGATAGTAACTCCCAGCGCCCTTCTGGGCTGGGAGAACGCTGATTTCGGTGTTGATTTTACCTATACAATGATTAATAACAATGATTTTGCCCACATACCCGCTGTTACTGTCAGTATATTAAGAAAAGCCGAAGTGGCTGTTGCCTATGATATTGAGAACACAGACGACAATAACGGGTTCAGTAATCTCCTTATCGGCGGTAAATACCAGCTTTATAAAGAGGGAGGAACAGCCTTGGCTCTGGGAGGGAACTTTGAAACCCTATTAGGGGACCGCTATGAAAACGCTGAGTATAAGAACAGCGGAGACATCTATCTGGTAGCCACCTATGCAGGTGACTTTTTTGATATGCCTGCGGTTACCTCCATGATGTTCGGCTGGCAGATTGCACAGGCCTTTGATGA
Source organism: Spirochaeta sp. UBA5339 (assembly GCA_002408085.1). Lineage (GTDB taxonomy): Bacteria > Spirochaetota > Spirochaetia > DSM-2461 > DSM-2461 > Oceanispirochaeta. The sequence goes on along the minus strand of DHQL01000026.1, from coordinate 3,686 downwards.
TGGTTTGACTACCAACTTCAACTACTCCATGGGATTCGAACTCAGTCTCTTCCCTCAAACATTCAAGAACTATGTATACTGGATCAATGACTTTTCAAACTACTCCTATGCCATCGTTCAGGGGCAGCTGAATGCCAACAGGGGTATGTTTAATACTGGTCTCCGGATTGATCCCCTAAAGGGCAAGAGCGATCTGAAACTTATTCTTAATATTGTCGGAACAGACCTTCTTGATGAAGGAGACCGCGGTTTCCTGGTAAACGCCACATTCGGTCTCTCATTCTGATGTAAATCCTGCCGTGGCCGGGTAAACCGGCCGTTTTTTGGTTTGTGAGAAATCTCATTTTATGTATAATAGTGTCAGTTCAACAATGAAGGATAGTTATATGGATAAGAAAGTTATTCTGAAAGCAGAGGACCTCAACGGTTATCTGACAGAGGAAGATCAGAAAAATATCACTCAGATGAACGGCTATTACTCCCAGGCTCTGGAGTCTTTCCGTTCACTGTCTGTTGCCGAGGGCAACTCTTCGGTTATCAAGAAAGAGACAGACAAGATCGTAAAGCTCTATGAGACCATGGGTGACTTTATGAAGGAGGTCACCTCGAAAGAGGAGGCTATCAAGGTTTACTCCTTTGAGACTCCCCAGATCAAGCATGGTGAGGTTTCAAGGCTGATTGCCAAGCTCCGTGACACAAGAACTCCCCATGATGAGTTTGTCTACTATGTACAGAGAGCCTACGAACTCCTTTTTAACCTGGCCTATGACGGGGGAGAGTCGAACCGTAAGAATCATCTTATTGTTAAGACTCCCGTAACCATGCCCGTACAGAACTATGCTGTGCATAAGATTCCCGATGTGGATGATGCCATCTCCAATTCTGTAATGTGTGTTATGCTCCGGGGAGCTCTCCTTCCTTCAATGATTCTCAGTAAGGAGATTCAGGAGTACTCTTCAACCGGTTATGTGACTCCCTTTGCTCTTTTCAAAATCAAAAGAGACGATTCCAGAATGAAGGACAATATGGAGTATATTCTGGATCTGGAAAAGTCCTTCTTCAACCCCGAAGAGCTGGACGGAAAGGACCTGATTTTTGCAGACCCCATGAATGCCACAGGCGGAAGTCTTGTTACCATCGTCAAGTATATCCTTGAGCTTGGTGTTAAGCCCAAGTCTATCAAGTTCCTTAATGTGATCTCAGCCCTGAAGGGTACTCTGCAGATTATCCGCTCTATCGAGAACGTGACCTGCTACACACTGTGGATGGACCCCGTTCTGAACGATGCCGCCTATATTCTGCCTGGACTGGGAGATGCCGGTGACAGACTGAACGGTGTGGACCAGGAAGACTATCCCAGGAATATGATCCAGCTGATTGCGGATTACGGTTCAAATCTTGCCAACCTCTACAGATCTCAGGTGAGAACCATTGAGCAGACTATTCTGGGCAACTAGCTCTCTTCTGCTGCTACTCGTCTCCTGTCAGACTTCCAGTGAAAAACTGGAACTGGCAAGGGATTACTACAACATTGGTAATGCCTACTCGGATCTGGAGCAGTATGATAAGGCGGCAGAGTATTATAAGCGGGCTCTTGTTCTGAATCCCGATGTGAATCAGGCTGCCTTTAATCTGGCCAAGACAAGTATCGAGACCTCTGATTTTTCACAGGCTGTTTCTCTGTTGGAGGATCTTGCTGAAGAAGACCCCTCCAATCTAATGGTTCTGGAGATGCTGGGATACGCCTGGTATCAGCGGAGAGATGAAGAGAAGGCCTACGAATATTATCAGAAGTGTCTTGAAATTGATCCGGCTCATATAAGAAGTCTTTATAATATAAGTATTCTGAGCAGGCAGAGAGAGGAGTGGGCTGAATCCAGAGGATATCTGGAGAGGCTTCTTGATCTTGAAGAGAAGAAGGAATACCGTGTTCTCCTAGCCGAACTGCTTCATGCCCAGGGGGATACCGAGGCATCAATTCTTAATTATGAGAGTCTGGTGGAAGAGTACGGCGGCGACAGGGAAAACTATCTTGCCATGAAAGATCTTTATCTTAAGGACGAGCGCTACTACAAGTCCCTGGATATGATCGATCAGCTGATTGATCTTGGCGGCAGTCCCGAGGATAAGTCTGAGCTTTATTTTGAAAAAGCGAAGCTTGAGCTGGAGTCTCTGGATGATCCAATTGGCAGTCAGGCTGACCTGAAGGCTGCACTGGATAACGGTTTTCGGGATAAGGATGCTGTTGATTCACTGCTGGAATCTGTCGATCCTTTATACATATCGGATTTCAGATCGCTGGTTGAAGAGTATTCTTTTGACGATGAGGAAGCAGATGATCCGGCTGAAGAAGAGGCCGGGGACCTGCTTATTGATAAAGCCGCTATAGACAGGGCTGTTCTGGAAGCAGGTAACTGACGGTCCGGCTTACGGAAGTCAGGGGGAAATGAAAAAACCGCCGGGAGTTAGACTCCTTCGGCGGTTTCTTTTTTTGTAAGGCTGCTTGATCTTAAAGGGTTGCTTTGAGGTCTTCAAAAACCTTGTCGGGGTGCTGAGAAGCATCGATGTCTTTCAGGTTTCCTTCAACTTTGTAAAAATTGATCAGAGGCTCTGTGGAGGAGGCGTAAACAGAAAGGCGGTTTTTAATGGCCTCGATCTTGTCATCGTCTCTGGTATAGAGCTCGCCGCCGCACTTGTCGCAGACGCCCTCTTTTGCAGGGGGGATGAATTCCACATGGAAACTTTCTCCGCATCCCTTACAGACTCTTCTTCCGGAGAGACGGCGGACAACTTCCTCTTCGGTAACAGTGAAGTTGATTACAGTCTCAATGTTAGTGATCTTTTTAAGAGCCTCCGCCTGGGGAATGGTCCGGGGGAATCCATCAAGGATAAATCCCTTATCCGCGTCTCCCTGTTTCAGTCGTTCCTCGACGATGGCAGTGGTCAGTTCATCGGGTACCAGATCACCGGCATCGATAATAGACTTTACCTTCTTTCCCAGTTCTGTCTGGTTTTTAATGGCCGCTCTGAACAGATCTCCCGTAGAGATATGGGGAATGTTATAATGTTCTTTTGCGCGGAAGGCCATTGTACCTTTTCCGGCTCCCGGAGGGCCTAAAAAAATAAGATTCATTGATCTTCTCCTGTATAATGTTTCTTGTCCGCTCCCTCGCAGGCAGTCGAGCAGAATTTTTGTTCCGAATCATCTGTCAGCATAAAGTAGTTACCGCAATGGATACAGCGCCTGTATTGCCTGGCACAGTCTTCACTGCAGAAGTGCTTCAGCAGCATATTCGCTTCAGGTGCATAGCGTCCGCAATTGATGCATTTACTGTAAACCGAAGAATCATCCTGAGACATAAAAAAATAATATCTAAATTGGTCTGAGCGGTCAATTGGAAATTAAGAGAGTGTTAATTATGTATAAATTCTTTTTTTTCATGCTTGTATATATGTAAATCATTGCCAATTGCAAAGATAGGGGAATACGGATGTTCAATATTGTTTTTTTAGCACTTTTCGGTTGACAAAAAAGAGGGATTAGCGGTATATTCACGGAGCGTTCGGGCAACACGCCACGGACGCACAGCGAACAACGGACGAGTGATTCACTGATTCACTGATTCACGACTCTTAATTGTTCTTTTACAAAGGAATTAGAGAAGGGAAATTGAAGTATTTGACGA
>DHQL01000015.1 GCA_002408085.1 Spirochaeta sp. UBA5339 | reverse complement strand
TCGTCAAATACTTCAATTTCCCTTCTCTAATTCCTTTGTAAAAGAACAATTAAGAGTCGTGAATCAGTGAATCACTCGTCCGTTGTTCGCTGTGCGTCCGTGGCGTGTTGCCCGAACGCTCCGTGAATATACTGTTAATCCCTCTTTCTTGTCAACAGCCCTTTTAATTTTTTTTAAATTCTTTTTATTTCCTCCTGAAAGTACCATGAGCCATGTTGAGCCGAAGATCCGGAGCATGCAAAAAAGTTGGAATATCTTCGGGGTATAAAGCAGACTTATAGAAAAGGGAGAGCCTATATGAAAACCATTCTTGTATGTCTTGATTTTACTGATATCTCGGATTCTGTTATGGAGGAGGCCTGCAGCTTTGCATCAAAAACAGGAGCTGCCCTTCATCTGGTCTATGTTTCCCCCTACCGGGGTGAGAAGGCTACACATGTTGCAAGTGCCGAAGGACAGACGGCGTCCATCTCTATGAAGATGACCAAAGAGAACCAGAAAATGGAACACTTTGAAAGCCAGTGCCGTGAAAAGGGTATAGCCGTAGACGGCAGTATTCTCAGCGGCAATGTTTCCGACGCCATTACCAATAAGGCTAAGGAGCTTGAAATCAACTACATTATCATTGGTTCCAGAACAACCAATGCGGCTACCCATGTAATAAAGGGAAGCGTTGGAGCTGATCTTCTTAAGAAACTGAAAAAACCTGTTCTCCTTGTTCCTCATAAATAGAAGAGCCCGCCAGGACTTATAAATCAAAAACCGCCTGCGGTCAGCAGGCGGTACTATATTTCAAATAGAAAGATTCTTATTTCTTACCGGCATTCTTCAGAGAGTTCTTGATAAACTCTCTGAACAGGGGACCGGCATCGATGGGTGAAGAAGTAAACTCGGGGTGAAACTGTACACCCACACCCCAGGGGTGATCGGGCCACTCGACTGATTCCACAAGGGACTTGTCGGGAGTTGTTCCTGACAGGATCAGTCCGGCCTCTGCCAGCTGTTCTCTGTACTTGTTGGAAACCTCATAACGGTGTCTGTGTCTCTCCCAGATACTGGTACTGCCGTAGGCCTTATAGATATTGGTATCTTTGTTGATAAGCGACTCGCTGAGTCCCAGACGCATGGTTCCGCCGTAGGCTGTTACATCAACCTGCTCCTCGAGCAGAGAGATAACAGAGTTGTTGCCTTCGGGTCTGAACTCGGAACTGTCGGCATCGGCAATTCCAAGAACAGTTCTGGCATATTCGATAACCAGGATCTGGAGACCGAGACAGATTCCGAAAGTGGGGATCTTGTTAAGACGGGCATGACGGGCGGTCTGCACCATTCCGAGAATACCTCTGGAACCGAATCCTCCGGGAATCAGAATTCCGTCATAGGGGGCGAAGAGTTCTTCAAGAGATCCGCCTTCGGCAACGATCTTCTCGACCTCTTCGGAGTCCACCTTGGTCAGGTTCAGTCTGGCACCGTTGGCAAAGGCACCGTGAACAAGGGCTTCATCTACAGACTTGTAGGCATCTCCCAGTTCAATGTACTTTCCGACCATGGCGATATTGACGGTTGTATCGGAGTTTTTGTGAATATCAGCCAGCTTTCCCCAGGTGGTGGTGATGCTGGACTTCTTGCTGCGGAGTCCCAGCTTGCGGCAGACAACATCATCCATTCCCTGGTTGTGGTAGACAACAGGAATCTCATAAATGGTGGTGTCAACATCATGGGCTGAGAGAACACAGTCATAGTCGATATTGGTAAACTGGGAGATCTTGCGCTTCAGATCGTCTTCCAGCTCTTCCTGACAGCGGCAGAGGAGTACATCAGGCTGAATACCGATCTCTCTCATCTCTTTAACAGAGTGCTGTGTGGGTTTGGTCTTTACTTCGCCGCCGGTAACCGTGGGAACAAGAGTCAGGTGAACCGAAAGGGCATTTGCATGTCCCTTCTCGTGAATGATCTGACGAACCGCTTCCAGATAGGGAATGGATTCGATATCTCCAACGGTCCCCCCGATTTCAACGATGGTTACGTCGATTTCGGGTTTCTCTCCAAGGGAGAAGATCCGTCTTTTGATTTCATCGGTAATATGGGGAACGACCTGGACACACTTGCCGAGGAACTTTCCCTCTCTCTCTTTTCTGATAACCGCATCGTAGATCTGACCTGTTGTCAGGGAGTGTGCGGCACTCAGGGGTGAATGGGTAAAACGGGCGTAGTTCCCCAGATCGAGGTCTGTTTCCGCTCCGTCATCGGTGACATATACTTCACCGTGCTGGTAGGGGCTCATTGTCCCCGCGTCGACATTAATATAGGGGTCGACTTTGATCATACATACAGAAAACCCTCTGCTTTCAAGGAGGGTACCCAGGGATGCCGAGGCCAGTCCCTTTCCAAGGCTGGAACAAACACCGCCTGTAACAAAAATATACTTCTTCATGTAGTAAAATTATTCCCCGGATACTCTTACTCTGTCAATTACGCCAATTGCAATTTTGCTCAGGAATAAGTAGATTATGAACATGATCCAGAATGGACAAATGCCCCCCGGACAGGACAGCGGGGATTAAATCTTAATTCACCAGCAATCAGGAGAGAAGTATGAAAGCAGTCAAAACCGACAAAGCCCCTGCAGCAGTAGGCCCTTACTCCCAGGGAATCGATACTGGTTCCATGGTATTCACCTCAGGTCAGCTCCCCATCGTCCCTGAAACAGGAAAACTCCTGGAGGGTCCCATCGAGGAACAGACAAGACAGGCCCTGAAGAATGTAGAAGCCGTATTGAAGGAAGCCGGTGCCGGCCTGAACAGTGTCGTCAAGGTTACGGTCTTTGTAAAAGACATGGGCAACTTCTCCCGGATCAATGAGGTCTACAAGGAGTTCTTTACCGACCACAAGCCCGCCCGCTCCCTGGTTGAGGCAGCCCGCCTCCCCCTTGATGGAGAGATCGAGATCGAAGCGGTGGCCCTGAAGCAGTGAGAGCCGTCCTGCAGAGAGTCTCCCGTGCCTCAGTATGTATAGACAAAAAAGAGACCCGCAGCACCGGGGCGGGTCTGATGATTCTTCTGGGGGTCTCCCCGGAGGACGGAGACGAGGATATAGAGTGGCTCAGCGGCAAGATTGCCGGCATGAGGATCTTTACCGATGATCAGGACAAGATGAACCTGTCGGTACAGGACATTAAGGGAGAGCTTCTGATTGTCAGCCAGTTCACCCTCTTTGCCAGCACGAAGAAGGGAAACCGTCCGGGCTTCAGTCTGTCGGCCCCTCCCGAAATAGCCATCCCCCTCTATGAACAGTTCGTCTCCCGGATCAAGCAGAAAACGGGACTTACCGTCAAAACTGGTGAGTTCGGCGCCTCCATGGAGGTGGACATCTGCAACGACGGACCCGTCACAATCTGCATTGACTCCCGGAACCGGGAGTAGGTCCGCAGATCTAGGGGGAGCAGAACCCGGCTCCCCTTCTCCGGCTCCCCTTCTCCGGCTCCCCTTCTCCGGCCCGCCCGAGCCGCCGGCCTGGAACCGGCCCCTCTGCCTGACCTACTTGTTGTCCGAAAAGGCGATCCCCTTCATAAACTGATCGTGAAGCAGTATCAGGATGATAAGAGGGGGAATCATTGTAATAACAGATCCCGCCATAACCTGTCCCCACTCCACTCCCTCGGAGTTTCCAAAAAGGGCCTTCAGCCCCACCTGAATAACCTGTGCGCTCTCATTCCGGATAATAACCCGGGGCCAGAGATACTGGTTCCAGGCGTAGACAAACTGAACCACAAAGAGAGCCCCAATGGTGTTCCTGCTTAAGGGGAAGAGCACATGGAGGATAAAACGCCAGGGTCCTGCTCCGTCAATAAGGGAGGCATCCATCAGAGATCCCGGAATATTACGAAAGTGCTGACGGAACATAAACACCGCCGTTGCCGAGGCCAGAAAGGGAACCACAATGGAAGCGGCCTTATCGGTCCAGCCGAATCCGTACTGAACCGGCTCGAAAAGCAGTTTACCGGGATGGATAAACCAGCTGAAGAACTCACCAGCAGATGCGGCAGGCTGCAGGGAAACCACATCAAAGAGACCGATAATCAGCATCTCCGTCGGCATCATCAGAGTCACAATTATAAAGCCGAAGATAAACTTCTTCCCCTTGAAATCCATAAAGACCAGGGCAAAGGCCGCGAAGAAGGAGAAGATGGTCTTTCCCACCATAATAACCAGGGAGATCTTCATGGAGTTGGCCATATAGCGGTAGAAGCTGTAGTTGTTCCACACCCGGCTCACATTCCGGAAAAACATATCCCCCGGCATCAGCCGGGCTGACATCACCTGTCCGGGACTCTGGGTCGACTTGAGCAGGGCAAAGAGCAGGGGGAAGGCTATCAGAAAGGATGCGATTCCCAGGATTATATGTGTAATAATCTTTTTGTGCTTCATCACTCACCTCCGTAGTGTACTTTCTTGTCGCCGTACTTGAACTGCAGAAAGGTAACAGCTGCAACCATAATCATAAGAATCACCGACTGGGCCGCGGCAAAGCCCATATTGCTGCTCCCGCCGAATCCGTCCTGAAAGACCTTGTAGATCAGAAAGGTGGTCAGACCGGCCTTGTCCAGGGGAGGCGGCCCCATGGGACCGCCCATGGTCATCAGATCAACCAGGGCAAAGGCTTCAAAGACCGTATAGGTCAGATTTGTAAAAATAAGAAAGTAGGTAACCGGACTGACCAGTGGAAGGGTTATCCTGAAGAACTTCCGCAGAACCCCGGCGCCGTCCAGTTCAGCTGCTTCATAGTTGGCCTTCGGGATATTCTGCAGTGAGGCCAGATAGAAGACGATATTGTATCCAAGATTCTTCCAGATACAGCCGCAAACCACAAGAACAAAAGCCAGTACAGGATTGTCCAGCCACCGGGGCTGAAGCCCTCCGAACTGTTTCAGAAATGTATTCACCGCCCCGGTGTCGGGATTGAACATAAAGGAGAAGATAGTACCCGCCACCGCCGGAGAGAGGGCGTAGGGCCATATCAGAAGGATACGGTATATTTTCCCATGCTTTCCCAGGGAGTTGGTCATTGAAGCCAGGGCCAGACTGATCAGCAGCCCCGGAACGATCACCAGCACTGAGAAGACCAGGGTCTGGAGAAAAACCTGTTTGTATGCCGGCGCCAGGGGACCGGTAAGGAGGTTCCTGAAGTTTTCAAGACCGATAAACTGCCTTGTCCCCAGAAAGAGATTGCTTCTGAAGAGGCTTAAGATAATGGACTGCCAGGCGGGATAGTAGAGAAAGACCAGCAGAATAAAAAGTGTGGGGGAAAGAAAAACCCAGGGCAGCACCCGGGATCTGTATTGACTATGAGTGTTCATATTGAAGAGCTCCGCTAAAATCACAAAACAGCCCGGAACGAATTCCGTCCCGGACTGTCAAAGGTATTACAGTAAATTAAGGATTAGAAGTTCTTGTTGTACTCGGCCAGCTTGAGGTCCGCCAGTTTCCTGGCTTCGTCGGCAGCTGCCTGGACATCACCGCCGTTCAGGATCTTCTGAATAGCCTCTTCAACGATGGTTCTTGTATCACCGAAGGTACCCATTACACCCCCGGCTGTAGCCTGGTTGGGAATGGTTTCCAGAAGCTGTGTAAAGGCGATTGTTCTCTCGGGAGCATCGGCAAACCAGCCCTCTTTCTCAAGCTCATCGACAGAGCTCTTTCTTACAGGGTAGTAACCGGTCATCTTGTGCCAGTCCATCATGTTCTCTGTATTGGTCAGGAAGAGGATGAAGTCTCTGGCCGCTTCCATTTCATCCATGGGATGTCCCTTGGTCAGCCATACACTTGCTCCGCCTATAACAACACCGTTTCTTCTGCTGTCCGCGGGGATGGGGAGTCTTCCTGTTCCCATTTCAAAGCGGCCGCCGATGGCGGTGCTGATGTTTCCGAGGTCTGCAGTGGAGGTAATGTGGAACATGATCTTGCCCTCCTGGAAGATGGCGTCTGATCCGTCCCAGTCTTCGAACTTACCGCTGTACTTGTAGAATCCTCTGTCATTGAGTTCTTTGATAAACTCATAGATGTTCATGGCGGCGTCGCTGTTCAGCATGGTTTCAGTGGCTCTGCCGTCTCGTCCGTTTCCGTTGTTCACAATGGGAGCGCCCTGCTCGGCCATCCACTGCTCGAAGTACCATCCGTGGAGACAGAATCCGAGACCCGCTTCATCGATTCCGGCGGCTCTGGCCTGTTCACAGGCGGCGAGGATCTCTTCGAAGGTTTCAGGGGGATTGTCGGGATCAAGACCGGCCTTCTTCATCATATCCTTGTTGGTGTAGAGGATGGGAGAAGAGCTGTTAAAGGGGATGGAGTTTACAGTTCCGTCGATGGTGTAGTAGTTGAGTACAGGCTCGATATAGTCGCTGGTGTCAAACTTCCCCACATTTCCGATGGGCTCGAAAATCCCTGTGTCGGCGGCCAGCTGTGTTCCTACTTCAAAGACATGGACCAGATGGGGAGCAACACCCTGACGGGAAGCCAGAACGGCGGCCTGAAGGGTCTCTCGATAGCTTCCCTTGGCTTCGGCAACCACCCTGTATCCGGGGTTGGCAGCATTCCACTCGGCGGCAAGATCCTTGATCCAGCCGGATCTTTTGGCATCACCGAAGGCAAACCAGAACTGGATCTCTTTTACTTCGTTTTCAGCAGTCATCTGCTTATCTGCTGAAGCAGTTTCTTCACTCTGTCCAGATGCGAATGCAGCGGCTGTCAGAACACAAAACATAAGGGTCGTTACTAAGCGTTTCAAATCATTTCTCCTGTAGCTTTTTCCATCCCCACTGAAGGGGATAAAACAATTCAAAAGGAGGAATGTTTAAATAAGGCTTGAATAGCGTTCAGAAAAGGCTTAATTCCTGTTTGATTTCTGTTAAAGGGGACGAATCAGCTGAACCAGAGCTCACCGAAGAACTCGGGACGGTGAAAATCAGGGTTCTCCGTTTCAATTTTGTTCCAGCAGAGATAGTGGGGCTTCTCCAGACCGTCACCGCACTTGTAGAGGTTTCCCCTCATCCGGAGGGCCTTGAAGTCGGCAAATACCTCTTCCGAAAAAACCTCCGCCGGCAGAACAACCAGCAGGGACCAGACTGGGGCTTCATCCGCAAGTCCTTCATGATAGAGATGAACAGGCTCAATCGGGAGGGACGGGATACGGACAACCTGATCAAGGAGACATTCGGGCAACTCCTCCCGCCCGGCCCTTTCGGTCCCCCTCTGGGCAAGACAGGCACCTACGCAGTTAAACTCGAAGTTATAGTAGTAGTCCTTCCCCTCGGGCGAAAGGAAAATCTCAACACAACTGTCCTTGAACACATCTGAATAGTCCTTAGTACTGGTTCCGAGGATCTCTCTCTCCCTGACGGTAAACTTCAGAATGAGTTTGTCACCTGACCAGGCAATTCTGAAATTAACCGAGGGCTTGTCCGGAAAATCTTTCCAGGGTGCGTTCTCCAGGGTGCCGGGGCGGCCCAGCTGATCAAAAGCCTCTGAAAAAGCCTGAGGATTATCAGACAGAAGACTGAAATCGGCCTCCACCTCGGGGATTATCAATTTATTGCACTCTTCCATACTATCTCCTGTCATATATTTTTGGCTCAGGGGGCAGCGACTTCCATATCAGACTGTAATCCCTGATCTTTTCATCAATTAAAGTAAAGATAACTCCGTTCCGGTCATGCTGGCTGTCACTGATCCGAAAAGGTATATCCAGACTGGCCTCCAGTCCCCGTTTAAGGGATTTCAGCATTCTGATTTTCTCTTTGCAGGCGGAATGTTTTCCTGAACTCATCAGATTATCAATCTTTCTGAGGATTTCACATGTACTGAACTCCGGATTGTCTGAGTCAGTTATTGCACGGACATATGAGGGAACAGAATCCTCCCTCCTGAACTCTTTCAGAGGCATTTCTTTCTCCAGGTATTTTTAATTCTATTCTCAGGGAGCCAAAGGCCTTCTGTCCATTTCAAAGACAGGTAATTTATCATCTCCCGCTCCCGGTATGATCCGGTATACCACAATCTCCCCTGAACGTACAGTTAGCTTTTGATCCTGCTTCCATCCATTCCCCTTCCAGGAGATCCGGTATACCCCAGGATCCAGGAGCCACTCCTCTCCGTCAATATCCAGAGATCCGAAGTGAAGCTTGTCTTCCCCGGAACTGAGAAGACTTCTCTTACCGTTAATCTTCAGGCTCAGCTGGTCCAGGTTGTGCAGGATTACCAGTTTTCCCGGAAGAGGGATGAGTTCTGCATGAATAAAGAGCTCATTCTCATAAAATTCCAGAGCCTTTGTGAACTCTTTTTCATAATACCCGGGAACTGACAGTTTAAAACTATACTCTTCACCGGAAAAAAGAACGATCCCGTCACTGAAGGGAACCCACCCCCCATGAGGGTCCCGGATATAGAGCCTTTCTTCCCCTTCAAGAGGGACGCCGGTAAGACCATCTTTAACATTCAGCCGAAGACTAACCGGCTCTGAAATCAAAGGTGGAGATTCCAGTGTCAGAATCCGTATTTCATTACGGACTGCCAGAGGAGGCAGATAGAAACTCTTCCACTCCACCCGGTTTCCCCGGCGTACCTCCAGAGTATAGCTGCCGCTTTTTCTGTAGAAGACCCTGGGTTCCTTCAGGGAGCCGGGTTTAAGAGCCTTGCCGTGGTTTCCGTTTTCACGGTAGAGCTGAATCGAATCAAGGGGGAAAATTCCCTCTCCGCTGACGCCCTGATCAATCACAAAGGCACCATAACTGTCTGCCAGAAAGAGCCTGTAGAAGAGACCTGTCTGAAATGAGGCCGCCAGAGCGAATACAAGGAGACCTGCTGCCAGCAGTGCTGAAAGTCGGCCCCAGGACCGTTTTTTACCCATGCCCATAACATCCGACAGACTTGCACCCTTCCGGGCTGGCCCCCTCTGGCCGGATGCGGTTTTGCCGTCAATCCGTGATATCAGCTCCTCTATACAGAGGGCATCATTGGTTTTGAAGGTACTGAGGGCCCGGCCCATGGCACGGCCTCCGGAGTACCGGAGAAAGGGCTTTCTGAAAACAGAACGCCTGATATGCCACCAGACCAGAGGGCCGTAGTTTTTAAATAAGGGAAACAGAGAGGGGCGGCGCCCTTTGAGTACATCCTCTCTAAGCTCTTCAAGAGTCTCCGCGTAAAACAGCTTCTCACCGGTAAGGAGTTCATAGTAACTGACTCCCAGGGCATAGATATCAGTGGCCGGTGTGATTCTGCCCCGGGGATTAAACTGCTCCGGAGCCATATAAGCCGGTGTACCGACAATGGGAGCCGCCTCGGGAGTCTCATCCTCCACGGTCATCTTGGCAATTCCAAAATCACCCAGCTTCACCTCGCCCTTTCTGGAAATAAAGATATTGGAAGGCTTAATATCCCTGTGAATAATATTTCTGGAGTGAATGTAGCCTAAAGCCCTGCAGCAGCAGACCAGAACATAGCGGACTGTTTCGGGACTGAGGGGATGGCCGGAGAGCTGATCAAGGGAGGCACCCTCCACAAACTCCATTACCATATAGTGACGGCTGCCCTCTTTAAAGTGATCATAGACCTTGACGATATGGTCATGGTTCAAGTCCATCATCAGGGCGGCTTCCTGAACAAAGCGGTCATAGAAGCTCTTCTTCCCGCGGAGGTTCAGCTTCTTGAGAACGACCTTTCTCTTCAGGGTGGGATGGAGTCCAAGGTAGACTATGCTGCTTCCACCGCTCCCCAGAATGGAGAGAATTTTATATTTACCGATCTTCTCGGGGACTTTTGCCATACTTACCTTATCGGGAGATCTTCCCTTCTCTGTGAGCAGTAGAGGGGAATAATACTGCCCGGACCGACGCCCGGCGGCCTGTACTGGAGGCCTGGACCAGAAAACCGACACCGGCGGTCTGCCCCACGGGCACTCTCATCCGGCAGTCTCAGACAGAAGATCCGGGCCGTAAAAAGGGCTGCCCCCGGAAGGGAAACAGCCCTGTCATACTACAGATTATCAATCTGATGATTTCTATAGATCTCTCAGCTTGATGGGTTTCGGTTCGGTATCCTCTCCGTAGGATTCGGAGAAAGATTTAAGGATATCCTTCTGCTTACCGCTGAGCTTTTTGGGGATCTGCACCTGAAGCTTCACGTACATATCTCCCTTCCGGCCGGAACCGTGAAGAACGGGAACACCCTCGTTTCTGATCCGGAGCATCTTGCCGCTCTGGGTTCCCGCGGGAACCTTGATCTTGATCTTCTTGTCATCCAGTGTGCGGACAAAGACCTCTGAGCCCAGGGCCGCCTGGCTGATGGAGATGGGAACAACACAGTAGAGGTCGTAACCTTCCCGCTCAAAGTACTCATGCTCCCTGATATGAATGTATACATAAAGATCCCCTGAAGGGCCGCCCTTGGGTCCCGCATCGCCCTGTCCGTCAAGACGGATGCGCTTTCCCGGAGCAATACCGGCAGGTATGGTCACCTTCAGTTTCTGCTTCTCTTTTACAACACCCCGTCCGCGGCAGGAGGTACAGGGATTCTCAATAATGGTTCCCTCGCCGTGACAGCTGGAACAGGGCTGAGCGATGGAGAAGAAACCGGAGCTTCTTCTTACCTGGCCTGAACCACCGCAGGTGGGACAGGTCTTGCTGCCCGTACCAGATGAGGCGCCGGAGCCGTGACATACGGAACAGGACTGCTGGCGGTAGTACTCCACCTCAACCTTGTCGCCGTATACGGCATCCTTGAATTCCACTTCCATATCGTAGCGGAGATCGTTCCCTCTGGAGGGACCTCTTCTGCCGCCGCGGCCGCCACCGCCTCCGCCCCCTCCGAAAAAGGAGTCGAAGATACTGGAAAAATCACCGCCGAAGATATCCTCAAAACCAGAGAAAGCTGAAGCATTAAAGCCGGGACCGCCCATATTATCGACACCGGCAAAACCGTACTGATCGTAGGCCTGCTTCTTCTGGGCGTCAGAGAGGACCTCATAGGCCTCTGTGGCTTCCTTGAATTTCTGCTCGGCTTCCGTACTGTTCTGATTCCTGTCCGGATGATATTTAATAGCCTGTTTTCTGTATGCTTTTTTAATCTCGTCCTGGGATGCGTTTTTCTCGATCTCCAGAACTTCGTAATAATCCCTCTTTGACACGGGCCTTCACACTTCCTTATCACTGATAACAGCCCTGAGAAACCCAGGGCTGCCTTTACAATCTGCACTCCCCCGCCCAGGGGCGGGGTAAGACAGTCCGGTTCTTATTTATCGTCGTCAACTACTTCGTAGTCGGCGTCTTCCGCATCTGTTTCAGCGGGTTTGGGTTCAGAAGCATCGGCTCCGGGAGCCGCTCCGCCCATATCCGCACCGGGCTGTCCCTGTTCGGCGGCCTGAGCCTTGTACATCTCTTCAGCCAGCTTGTAGGAAGCCTGTTTCAGCTCTTCCACTTTGGCCTTGATGCCTTCGATGTCATCGGTCTTGATAACCTCTTTCAGAGATTCCAGGGCCCCTTCAATCTTGCTCTTGTCATCGGCTCCGACCTTGTCGCCGAAGTCTTTCAGAGACTTTTCAGTGGAGTAGATCAGGTTGTCCGCCTCGTTCATAACCTCAGCCTTTTCCTTAACGGCTTTATCGGCTTCAGCGTTCATTTCGGCGTCTTTAACCATCTTGTCGATCTCTTCTTCACTAAGACCTGAAGAGGACTCGATTCTGATCTTCTGCTCTTTTCCTGTTCCCAGGTCCTTGGCAGATACATGTACGATACCGTTAGCATCAATGTCGAAGGTTACTTCGATCTGGGGAACACCGCGGGGTGCGGGGGGAATACCGACCAGGTCAAACTTACCGAGGGTTCTGTTGGCGCTGGCCATCTCTCTTTCACCCTGAAGAACGTGAATGGATACTGCATTCTGGTTATCAGCGGCAGTAGAGAACACCTGGCTTTTCTTTGTGGGGATAGTAGTGTTTCTTTCAATAAGCTTTGTAGAAACACCGCCGAGAGTTTCGATACCCAGTGACAGGGGTGTTACATCGAGGAGGAGGATGTCGTTAACATCTCCGCCCAGAACACCACCCTGAATAGCGGCACCCATGGCAACTACCTCATCGGGGTTTACACCCTTGTGAGACTCCTGCTGGAAGAGCTCGTTTACGATCTTCTGTACGGCGGGGATTCTTGTGGAACCACCGACCAGGATAACCTCGTCGATATCGGAAGCCTGGTATCCGGCGTCCTTGAGGGCCTTCTGACAGGGGATCTTTGTTCTTTCTACAAGGTCGGCAGTCATCTGCTCGAACTTGGCTCTTGTCAGATTGTACTGCATGTGCTTGGGTCCGGTGGCATCTGCTGTAATAAAGGGCAGGTTGATATCTGTAGCCTGAGTGGAAGAGAGTTCCTTCTTCGCCTTCTCGGCAGCCTCTTTAAGTCTCTGAAGAGCCATCTTGTCCTGGGACAGATCGATTCCCTGATCGCTCTTGAAGCTGTCTACCAGCCACTCGATGATCTTCTGGTCGAAGTTGTCACCACCAAGGTGGGTATCACCGTTTGTAGAGCGTACCTCGAATACACCTTCGGCCATGTCGAGGATAGAGATATCGAATGTACCTCCACCAAGGTCGTATACGGCGATCTTCTGCTCTTTGTTCTCTTTACCGAATCCGTAGGACAGGGCGGCCGCAGTGGGCTCGTTAACTATACGTTTGACATCGAGACCGGCAATCTTACCGGCATCTTTTGTAGCCTGTCTCTGGGCATCGTTGAAGTAGGCGGGAACAGTAACAACGGCTTCGGTTACTGTTTCACCAAGGTAGTCCTCGGCGGTTTTCTTCATCTTCTGAAGGATTGCCGCAGAGATTTCGGGGGGAGACTGGTGCTTTCCGTTTACATCAACACGGCAGTCACCGCTGGGTCCCTGAGTTACTGTGTAGGGAATCATGTGAAGTTCTTCATTAACCTCACTGTACTGTCTTCCCATAAATCTCTTGATAGAGTAGATGGTGTTCTCGGGGTTTGTAACCATCTGGTTCTTGGCGGGCTGACCGACAAGACGCTCGCCCTTATCAGTAAAAGCTACCATAGAAGGAGTTGTTCTCTGTCCTTCTTCGTTCTGAATAACTACCGGTTCTCCACCTTCCATTACTGCAACACATGAGTTTGTAGTACCAAGGTCAATTCCAATAATCCGTCCCATATCTAAATCTCCTATTTCATTTCCCGTTTTATTGCCGTGTCCCGAAGGCCGGCTTTATAGTTCCGGTGCTTCCCGGCACCGGAGATGCATCAGGCTTCAGCGCCCTTATCACTCTCTGTGTCTGCCTCTTCAGCCGCGGGGGCGGAAGCTGCGGGTTTTCCCACTTTTACCTTGGCGGGTCTCAGAACCCTGTCATGAAGGGTATACCCTGCCTGAAAGTCTTCCAGTACTGTGGGTACTTCAATGTCCGCAGACTCTTCCATCATCAGGGCTTCGTGGGAGTTGGGGTCATACTCACTGCCTGTGCAGTTCATCTTGGTAAGGCCCCACTTGCTTTCGAGCATTCCTGTGAACTGTTGCTCGATCATGCTGATCCCCTCTTTAAAGGAGTTGAAATCCTGTGAATCAGCGGAGGATTTAATGGCTCTGTCAAAATTGTCGATAACCTCAATTAAATCCTTAAGCAGTTCCTGGTTGCCGTATTTTACAGAATCGGCCTTCTCTCTGGCCATCCTTTTTCTGTAATTTTCAAAATCAGCATGCTTTCTCAGGTACTGATTCTTCAGTTCGCTGTTTTCCTCTTTCAGAGAATCAATCTGCTCCGAAAGAATTTCAAGTTCTGACTTCTCTTCAGAATCAGAAGCTTCAGCACTCTCTGCGTCTGTACTCTGGTCCTGAACTGTCTCATCTGCAGTTTCATTTACCTCGGTAACTTCTTCCTGCAGATCTTCATTTTCCTTATTTGCCACTATAACCTTCCAGTCTGATTTTTAGCTTTCGTTTTTCCTGCATAAAAAATAATAAAATAGAGGAATTAAGGTCAAGAAAAAGATTCAAGAAATATCCTTAATTTGTCTTAAGGTAAATACTTTTATTCCCTTCCGGCGGGAACCGGCGGCAGGCAGATCCCTCCTTCCGAAACACTCTATCCGGCACACCCTTCTCCCGGAAGCTTTGTGTTTTTTTTCCAAAGCGGAAGAAAAGTTGATTGTTTTTATGTTTTGAAGCTGTTAGGATTGGATCAATGATAAGAAATGTATATTTAAACGGAAAAATTAATACCCTTTTCGTCATGGAAGACGAACCCGGGATTGAGTATACACACCCCCTCGTGGAAGCCCTGAAGGAACAGGCGGAACGGATTGATCTTCTGGAAAAACAGAACCAGGAGCTCCTGAAACAGGAAAAAATCCTTCTGAATCTTCTGGAAATGTCCGCTACCACCGGGGATGTTATGGCCAGAAGCCTTAAGGTTCTTCAGAATATGGAAGAGCCAGTCATTGAACTGGAAAGGGAAGAAGAACTGCAGGAAGATCTACCTGCAACCGACGAAATCTAATCCTGAAATTCAGGCGGAACCTCCAGCCTGCACTCTGTAGAGAAGCCTGTTTAGCTGTACACCAGAAAAACAGGCTTTTTTTCTGTCACAATAACCGTTCCGGCATCGGAGTTGAGCCAGCGGAGATAGGGCATACCGAAAAAATCCTCAAACATCCTGTCCAGCCCCGAGAGTCCGGCGATACCAGACTTCCTTGCAAGTTCATCAAGTACATCGAATCCCGGATGCTCATCCAGAAGCTCCAATGCATCATAAAATTTAATCATGCGCCGGTGCATCAGAAAAGTTCTCAGATCCATCTCGGTCTCTCTCTTGAACCCGTCAATCAGCTCTTCCTGATCAACATTCAGCACCGAAACAAGCTCCGCCAGGGTCTGCTCCTGAAGAGAGTCCAGAGCCCCCCTTACCCCTTCGGCCAGAGCCAGACCATTCCGAAGAACGGTCCTCTTACCGGTAAACAGGTAGATAAAGGTCTCGAAAAGCCCGCGGATATCGTCGCAAGACATGGGTCTGACCGCAGGCTGGTATGTACGGATATGTGCGGGATCTTCGTCCTGATTCAGCACAGAGACAACTGACTCCTT
This sequence comes from Spirochaeta sp. UBA5339, assembly GCA_002408085.1. Taxonomy (GTDB): domain Bacteria; phylum Spirochaetota; class Spirochaetia; order DSM-2461; family DSM-2461; genus Oceanispirochaeta. Next base: position 17,287 of record DHQL01000015.1, on the reverse strand, counting down.
GAGAACCGCCGATTTCAGCAGATATCCCAGAGGAGAATCGGGGTAGATAAAGTAGCAGATCTGCCAGTCATCCTCGCCGCTGATAAAGTGGTCCACACCATTGTCTATCAGGCAGATCCGGCACTCCCGCCATTCTCCCTGCAGACGAATACGGAAGGGTTTGTTCACACCGTAGATCAGCTGCAGACAGCGGTGGGTTCTGACCTTCCCGTCATTCAGGGGACCGGCTTCCGCCAGAAAGTCATGAAAGATATAACCGTGGCGGAACAAGATCAGCCCCGGGGTGTTATTTCAAGAATAAGTTCCACCTCGCCCTGACTGAGTTTCAGTGTCCGGGCGATATCTTCGGTCTTCCATCCCAGTTTAGCAAGGCGGAGTACGGTCTCTCTGGTGTCCATATCGGGAGAACCTGCAGGACCCGACGCACCGCCGTCACTGCCGGCCAGACGTCCGATCAGCTTCACCTGGTCCTGAGCCTGCTTCACCACACCGTTCATCCTTGTCTCGGTACGGGCAATCCAGTCTCTGGCCTGATCAATCTTTTCGGCCTTACCGTCGAGATCTGCCAGGATTTCATCAAGGGAGGCAATCTTTGCAAAAACCTCATCGGCGGCCTGACGGCTTTCAAGAAGCTGAAGATTCTTCTCTTCCATCTCCTGAAGACGTCCGGCGAGGGGTCCGATCTCAGATTTCATCAGCTGAACACTGTTTTTCAGAGTGTCCACGGTACCGCTGAACTGCTCTATCTGACCCACAGCGCTGTCCACAAGGCCCGCCTTGGATTCCATTCTGACAAAGACAGAATCCAGTGCATGGTGCTGATCCTCAAGCTCCTTGACCCTGCTCTGATACTGCTGAAGCATGTCGTGAAGAGAGGAGATCTGATCCAGTTTAAGATCCACAGACCGGGAGAGACTGACCATTGAAGAGATCTTGTCCTCCAGCTCGTCCACCTTCTGCTTCTCATCCATAAAGCGGTTGATCTGATCCAGAATGCTCTGATACTGCTCCTGAACCCGGTCAAAGCCGTTCTGATAGTCCTTGAGGCGGTCCATATTGGCATCCACCTTCTGAATATCTCCCTTGAGTTCAAGAATATTCCGGGAGAGGTTCTCTTTCAGGCGGTCAGCCTTTTCAAAGACATGAGTCTGGGCGATAAAGTCCTGCTGTTTCTTGTCGATCTCTTCAAGAGTAACCGTAAGATGTCTTGTATCCTCTTCCACCCGAGCCACCAGCTTCTTCTGGTAGGCGTCCATCTTTTCACGGGCGTCGGCAACACCCTGACGCATTTCACGGATCTTGAGTTCCGCATCGTTCTGAGACTCACGCAGCTTCTTCTGGAAATCCAGTGTAAAGAGATTGTAGTCGCTGTTGAACCGTTCCAGAGTGGAGTCTGTCTTCTCCTTCAGCTCCGACTGGAGCTGGTAGACCTTCTCGCTCATGGCGGCCAGATCCCGCTTGAGATCGGCTCTCTCCTCGTTGCTTGAGAGGATAAGCTCTTCCTTCTGAGACTTGAAGTCATCTCTCAGCTCACCGAGATCGGCCACAAAGGCGGACTTGAACTCGTCCAGGTTTTCACGGATTCCGGATTCTTCGTCCTTAATCTGCTGCAGGGTCCTCTCCTGCCAGTCGGTCACGCTGGTCTGAAGCTCTTCGCTCATGCTGCCGAAGTCCCGTCTGGAACGCTCGAGATCGTTGAACATCAGTTCGACCTTCTCTGTCAGACTTCTGTCGGAGGCTTCGGCACGCTCCTGTATTCCCATATTAAGGCGTTCAAGCTCCCGGTTCATATAGTCTATGGACTCGTCCCGAAGAGAGCTGACTGTGTTCTGCAGATCATCCCGATACTGAACAATAAGGGTGTTCCCCTCGTTCACACGGCCGTCCAGGGACTCCCTGAAAGACTCGATATGGTCCTCGAATTTATTAAACTGCTGGGAAACACGGTTTTTCAGCTCGCTGAGCTTCCTCTCCATATCCGCCGTACAGCTCCGCTCCATCTCGGCGCGGTCCCGGTTCTGCTGATCACTGATCTCGCTAACCTGGGCATTGAGGTTCTGCTGCCAGTCGCGGAGAGACTTCTGAATGCCGTCGTCCCTCTTCTTAAGATCCTGAAAGAAGTCGTCTTCAAAAACCTGCAACTGGGCTGAGACGTTATCATAGGCACGGCTCTTAAGCTCATCCAGTCCCTGCTCCAGTTCGTGCATGGCATTACGCAGCTGCTGGGCCCTCTCTTCGGTATCCCGCTCCTCATCGGAACGGATGGTCTGCATCTTCTGATCAAAGGTTTCGAATTCACCAAGAATACGGCTGGTGATCTCCTGCATACTCATGCGCAGAGAGGATTCAAGGCCGTCCATATCCTCCATAAACTGTTCCAGTTTACTGAAGCGGGGGGTAAAGCCGTTTTCAAAGTCCTGCAGCTTCTTCTCAATGGCCTTGAGTGATTCGATCTGCAGATCTTCTGCAGTATTCTCGATTCTACCGGTGAAGGAGTCGGAGAACTCCTGAAGCCTGCTGTCCACATCGGTTCTGTGGGCATTGATCCTGGCATCAATACGTTCAAGCTCCTGCTGAACTTCCTCCTTCTGTCTGTTGGAGGCAGTTCTTGTGGTGGAGAAATCCTGCATCATCTGCTCCAACTCTTCCTTCATGGCTGTAAGCATGCGGTTCTGCTCACCAGTTGACGAGGCAAGCTGATCGTTAAAGTCATTCAGGCGGCCTTCAGAGTCGGACTTCCATAGATTGTGCTGTTCATCAAGCTCTTCCATCCCTCTTTTAAGATCCTCGGCAACAACATGATACTGCTGTTCCAGTTTCTGTGTGTCAGAAGACCAGCTGTTTGCCAGAGAGTCCCTGTGGTTTGAGAGAACTTCCTTAAGCTCCGTAAAGGCATCAGCCTCCAGAGAAGCGCCCTCATCGGCAACCTTCTCAAGGCGGTCCAGATACTCCCCTTCCACCTCGGTCCACCGGGCAGTAAAGGCACTCAGTTTCTCCTCGGCTACCCGGTCACGGGCAGCAAGGAGCTCATCCAGATGGGAAGAAAACTCACCCAGTTTCCCTTCAGACCCTTTCAGATCCTCAAGGAATCTGCTGTAGATGACTGTCATCTCCTGATTGAAGGACTCCTGAAGACTGGCAAGGCCCTTTGCATTCTCCTGACGGAAGGCCTCATGGAGCTGGTTCATACCACCCTGAAGGTCCTTGCTCTTTTTCAGAAGCTCATTGAGCCGGACACCCACGGAGTCCACATATTCGGACTCTTTCTTGATACGCTGCAGATTCTCATCCACATTGTGGGTCAGCTGATCCAGCTCTTCAAGACGTCCTGTCACCTGGGCCAGGGTATTTTTCAGCTCATCCATCTCTTCCGAGCGCTGCGCCGACTCCTCATTGGCCTGGACAACCCGTTTCAGGATCTCCCTGTTTGTCTTTTCCTGTACTTCAATATCCAGATTCAGATCGTGAATCTGTGTCTTCTTCTCTCCGACCAGACGGTCCAGCTCCTCTTTCACCTTGTCCGCATACTTGCGGACCTTCTCAAGAGAGCGGTTGTTCTTGTCAAACTGTCGGTTCAGAAATAGGACGAGGACGACTATAACGAGTGTGATGATATCTCCGGCGTTAAACAGCATGAATCACTCCCCCTCCAGAAGAAAAGCTATATCTCTGGAAAAGTGGCGGAAGTTGGTGATGGTCAGATCGGCTTCGGGGATCTTCTTCCCCTTCCAGTTTACATAGACCGTCTTCATGCCGGCGGCGGAAGCACCGACCATGTCATACTTATAGCTGTTGCCCACATAGATAACCTCTTCGGGTCTGCAGCCCAGTTTTTCGGCCAGTACTTCAAAAGGACGGATATGGGGTTTCAGATAGCCGGTCTCCTCACTGGACATGGTTACGTCCCAGTGACCGTCAACGGCAAAGTACTCCAGCTTCTTTCCCACGGGAAAGTCCGACATGACTCCCAGTTTCAATCCTCTGGCCTTCAGGTTCTCCAGTTCTCTCTGAAGACCGATAAAGGGTCTGACCCGTTTGAAGATAAGTTCCCATTTTGTATAAAAGACCTTCTCAATGATTTCAACAGCCTCATCAAGAGATATGTTCATTCTCTTTGCAAAGAGTTCAGCCTGAGCCTGTCTGAAATGACTCACATCTTCAAGTTCCCGAAGATCCTTGCGGGCTTCGTTAAACTCCTTTACCAGAGTGAAATGAGATAATAGAAAGGGAATAGAGTGGAACATCATCCTGCGGTTGGGATACAGGGTTCCGTCAATATCAAAAGCGACCGCTTTTATAGCCATGATTCAGTGGTACCGTCCGTTTTTAATCTGCTTCTACACTACAGGAATGCAGGGGAATTGGCAAGCTGTTTCTGCCTGAGACCGGCTCCCGCCGGCCCCCGTCCCCTCTCTCGAGAAGGACACTGTACGGGGCCGAAAGAGCCGGTTTCAGAGGGTTCTACTCGAAGCGATAGGTAAACCGCCCTTTGATCTCCCTGTCGGTGGAGTTGTAGAACTGGGCATCCTGAAAGCCTTCAAGAACCGCTGTATCCACTTTCTCATTTAAAGAACTCTGAGTGATTTTCACTTCAATAAGCTCTGCTTCCGGAGTGAGGGTAAAACTGATAATAACGGGTCTCAGATAGCCGCCCTCTTTATAGTCGGCGTTTTTATAGTCATAGCCCGCATCAATCAGATAATCCCAGACAGCCCTGAGATCATCCACCGGGGGATCTGATATCAGCTCATATTCGAGGTTCAAGGATCGATAATACCTTAAAAATATATCCTGCCTGCTCAAGGCGGGAGAGTAAGTAGGTCCCGTCATCCGGTCAAAGACCCCGGCACTTACAAACTCAGGCAGGGGCATATAGAGGTAGAGCTCCGTTCCGAAGGAACGCCCCACCCTGCCGTTGGAGAAGAACTGATACTCCGTCGAATTCCCCGCAGGGTCTCCGGATATAACTGTCTGCACCTCAGGCTCCGCCGGTTTGGCAGGCTCCGCGGGAACACTGTCCTGGACGGGAGTGCTGCTCTGCTCGGTCTGCTCCGGGACGGACTCTGCGGGCAGTACCGCCTCGGGGCTATCCTCGGCAGGCCTCGGCTGTACCGGAGCCTCCTCTGTGACGGGTGTATCGGGAATTACAGCCTCGGGCTGAGACTCTTCTACAGGGGGCGCCGGTTCCTCTGGAACCTCCTCCACCACGGGAGAGTCATCGGGCATTACGGGGATATCCTCCCCCTCGGGCTCTCCCAGTTTGACAAGGACAGGTCCCGAGTAGTCTCCCAGATCCTCTACAAAGAGAAGGTCATAGAGCAGTACACCGCCGAATATCAAAAGATGAAGAAGAAATGCGGCAAGAAAACTCCAGAGAGTTCTCCGCCTCTGCCTCTTCAGCTGGTACTCTGTCATCAGTTTTCTCCGGGATCTTTCTCGCTGGTCACAAGATTGACGCCGTCAAAGCCCTGGCGCCTCAGAATATCCAGAATTTCTATCATCATCTGATAGGGTATATCTCTGTTTCCATCCAGAACAACCACCGGTTCTTCCATATTATCCTGCTCCACAACGGCAATCAGGGTCTCTTCCAGGGTCAGCAGGGTACAGGCTTCCTTATTGACGAATATTTCGTCGGCGGACTGTACCGTCAGTCGGAGTTCTGTAATCTGAACACTTTCGGATGTAGCCGATTCGGGCAGATCCAGAGTGATACCGGGAGCCACGTTGAAGACAGAGGAGATCATAAAGAAGATGACCAGCTGAAAGACGACATCAATAAGAGGGGTCAAATCGACATTGATATGGGGCTTGAGCCTTCTTTCAAATATCATAGACCTTCTCCCGGGCTCTCCTCTCTTCTAACAGGTCTGGACGGCCGTTCCGCTCTCTCGGGCCGTTCGGCTCTCTCGGGTCTTCTGGTTGCCTGAGCCTTCTGTCGGCCCTTGAGAAGAAGAATCATTTCGTTCACCTGATTCTCCATATTGATCAGGATGTTCTCCACCTTCTTAACCAGGTAGTTGTAGAAGATAACCGCCGGAATGGAGACGATCAGACCTGCTGCCGTTGTAATAAGGGCCTCGGAGATACCCGTAGCCAGAATGGTGGGGTCACCCAGAGAGGTGCCTCCTCCGAGAATTCCGAAAGACTTGATGTTACCTGTTACCGTACCCAGAAGTCCCAGAAGGGGGGAGATATGGGCAATGGTTCCAAGGGGTGTCAGGAAGCGCTCCAGCTGGGGGATTTCCTGCCGTGCGGCGTCCTTAAGGACCTCTTTCTGAACATATTCAGGCTGATCCCTGTGATTGATTCCCACCTTCATCAGGCCCGTCAGAGGGGAGACATTGCTGTCGCAGATGGACAGGGCTTCGTCAAAATGGTTTTTGGCAATGGCGCCCTTGATTCTGAGAAAGAGTTTCTCCTCATCCACTTTGATCCGTTTAAAGTAGAGCAGTCTTTCAATGATGATTGCAGCCGCAAGAACGGAGAGTCCTATGATAATCCACAGAATGATTCCGCCTTTGTCCAGTATATCCAACATAGTTATTTCCTCACTTACTTTTTATGTTCTTTGTTCTACTCAGATTCGTTCTATTCTATTCCGCCGGAATCATCTATGGAATCATCCGAACGGACTATTTCTTCTGACGGCTGCCAGGGCGGAATATAGCTCCCGGCCTTAACCTTGCTCAGATGGACAAAGCCCTTCGGATACCGGGCATTCAGATTCTCCACACTGGAGGAAGTTCCTGTTTCTAAAACATCCAGATGGAAGTCTCCGTTACTGTCAAACCATGGAAAAAACAGGGCCACATGGTGATACTGCCAGAGAACCGGATTCCTTCCGAAGGGTGAATTTACCGCTCCCAGATAGAAGTAACCGGGTTCCTTCACCGCCTGAAGATACATCAGAGATTTCACAGATTCCAGTTCATAGCCGACATTTTCCTTGTATGTAAAAAAAGGTACGGTCCTTACATCCTGATCAGTGTCCCTCTCTACACGGCCTCCGGGCTCAGAAAGCCTTAAGGCCACAGCCAGATTCCGGCACCAGTCCAGGCCGAAATAGGGGTCCCGGTCCTGACGGACGGAACTCCAGGCATTTCCAGGACGGCTTGCGGCATCGGTAGGTTCCTTCAGGGGTTCCAGCTCAAGAAGCCCCTCGGCACCTCTGGCCAGAAGCATTCCGTCGGCCACCCATTTAGCAAACCCCGAACAGTTCAGACCGCCTTCTTCGCCGCTGGGCTCACCGGTGGCGATCAGGGCAAACACTCCTTCCCCGCTCATCCCCCCGTCATCAGTCTCAAAGAGAAAGGGAAGGTCCCGGCGCAGATCAGACTGCAGGGAGGCGACTCTCTGCCATTCGGGCCAGGAGGCATCGGTAAATATACGGTCCCAGCCTATGGTTCCGCCGGTCAGATGCATTATCCGGGCAAAAGAGGATACAGCCAACTCCTCCAGAGGTACCGGAAGAACAATCCCCCTGTAGAGGGTCAGGCCGTAGAGTTCAAGCTCCAGACTGGTCCTGTTCTTCCCCAGGGGAAATAGGCGGATAAAGGAGTCTTCGTCATTCTGCAGAAAGATCTTGATCTGCAGGAACTCGCCAGTCCGGAGATCCCGCTTGATTATGTAGTTTCCCCGTCCCCAGACGGGATACCGGTAGTTCAGTTCGTTTTTAAAAAGAAGATAAAAGGAATCCTCCGCCTTCCGAAGCTCAAACTCAACGGCCACGGGAGAGAGAATCTGTTCATGGATCTCCTTCTGCCTTGTGAGAAGGGAGTAGAAAGGAGCCGTAATGGAATCGGCCATGGCGGAACGGACCTCCACATTCTCATGAAAGGAAGCCCTCTCCAGCATCTCAGACTCACCGGGGAAGGAGGTCTGGGCAGCCAGAGAGACCGCCGTATAGAAAAGAAGGAGGACTGCCCCTCCGGATTTGATGTTCATAAAAAACCTCTTTCAGGTTCTATGAATGATCAGGACCTCTCCTTCAACTCCATTTCAATTGGAATCTTGGACATTCCGTAATCCTTACGGATCTGATTCATCACATACCTCTTATAAGAATCGGGAAATCCCTTCTCTCTATTAACAAAGCAGACGAATTTTACCGGGTGAGTTGTCACCTGGGTCAGGTAAAGGAGCTTGTAACGTCTACCCTTCACCGTGGGAACGGGGTTGAAGTCGCTCCAGTAGCGCATAGAGTCGTTCAGGGCGGAGGTCTCCACTCTCTTTGTCAGCTGTCGATAGACCTTTTCGGTCTCATCCAGAAGCTTGTCCAGACCCGTCGACTTAAGTCCGGAAACGGCAATGATCGGAGCAAAGCTTAAGATGGGAAAGAGAAAGCGGACTCTGTCCACTGCCTTATCCCAGGTCTCCTTGCTGCCGTCGGTGGTGTCCCACTTGTTGAGAACAATGATTACACCCTTGCCGTTTTTGACGATCTGCTGGGTGATCTTCTTGTCCTGTTCCGTAAGCCCCTCTTCAACATCTACCAGCAGGTAGACGATGTCCGACTCTTCGATTGTATGAAAGGCGCGGTTCACAGAGTAGTACTCAACATCCTCCACAACCTTCTTCTTCCTTCTGATTCCGGCTGTATCCAGAACCTTAAATTCCCGGCCCTTGTAGGAAAAACGGCCTTCGATTACATCCCGGGTGGTTCCGGCGATGGGAGAGACAATGGAGCTCTCGGTACCGGTCAGCTGGTTGGTCAGGGTGGACTTTCCCGCATTGGGTTTTCCCAGGATGGCAATGCTGATATGGGGGTCCCGATCCTGATGGCCCGCGGAGTTGTAGAGGGAGAAGTCGATCATGGATATGATCTTGTCCTGAAACTCCTCTATACCCCGGCCGTGGGTGGCGGAAACGGCCACAATATGCTCAAAGCCAAGGGAGTAGAGGTTCCAGACCTCATTCTCCTTGTCCGGATGATCCACCTTGTTTACCACAAGAAGAACCTTGGACTCATAGGGCCTGAGATTCTCGATAAAGGTTTCATCCTCACTGGTAATGTCGTTGACATCCATCAGAAAGAGGATAAGGTCGGCCTGTTCAATCATCTCAAGGGATTTCTGTGCCACCAGTTCGTCGAACTGGTCGTCCCTCTCCAGCTTGAACCCGCCGGTATCCATCAACTGGACCTCCTGGTCCTTGATGAAACATCTCTCTGTAATTGTGTCCCGGGTTACTCCGGGTGTGGGGTCGGTAATGGCCTTTCTCTTTCTGATCAGCCTGTTGAACATGGTGGACTTGCCCACATTGGGCCGTCCGGCTATTACAACACGGGGGAGTCTGTTCTCCCTATCCGGTGATAAACTCAAATCGTTCCTCCATCCAGTTTCGGACATAACGGTCTATGTCCCTGATACTCTTCATATCCATAAGGGTGCCGAGGAGCTCCTCTGCCTCCAATATGGTGGTGGAACGAATAATTCTCTTTATCTCCGGAATTCCGAAGGCGCTCATACTCAATTCATCAAGGCCCAGCCCCAGAAGGATAACGGTCATCATGGGATCTCCGGCCATTTCGCCGCACATTCCCACTGGGATTCCCGCCCCATGGCCGTTCTCTACAACCATACGGATCAGGCGGAGTACAGCAGGATGAAAGGGTTCATACAAGTCCGAGATCTTTTCATTGCCCCGGTCTACTGCGATGGTGTACTGGATCAGGTCATTCGTTCCGATCGAAAAGAAGTCCGCTTTTCTTGCCAGAATGTCGGAAGTCATTGCAGCAGAAGGAACTTCGATCATGCATCCTACCGGAATATCTGATGAAAAAGCAATACCTTCGGCCTCCAGATCCCTCTTAACTTCATTAAGAATACCCGTAGCCTTCTCCAACTCTTCAATACCCGAAATCATGGGGAACATGATCCTCACCGGACCGGCGACAGAGGCCCTTAAGATGGCCCGCAGCTGAACCTTGAATACATCAATCCTGTCCAGACAGAAACGGATGGCTCTCCACCCCAGGAGGGGGTTTTTCTCATTTTTCTGGGCAATTTCGTTGATCAGCTTGTCTCCCCCCACATCCAGAGTCCTGATGGTAACAGGAGATCCATTCATGCCTTCGATTACTTTTTTATATACTGAATACTGCAGCTCCTCGTCCATTTCAAGACCTGTCTGCATTACAAGAAATTCACTTCTGAAGAGCCCGATCCCGGCTGCATTGAAGGCATTGACAGAGTCAAGCTCGTCGGGAACCTCGATATTTGCCTTCAGCAGGATCTCCTTGCCGTCCTGAGTTTCCGACGGAAAGTTCTTGAGATTATAAAGCTTGGACTCCCGCTTCAGATACTCGGTCTGTTTCCGGCGGTACCGGGCGAGAGTCTCCTTGTCGGGATCAAGTATCACCATACCGGACTGACCGTCCATTATGATTGTATCCCCGGAAGAGAGGTCCCGGGTGATGGTCCGCAGCCCCAGAATAGCCGGGATGCCGAAGGAACGGGCCAGAATGGCCGTATGGGATGTTCTCCCCCCCACATCCATCAGGATACCCTTCACCATCCTCTTGTTCATAAGAAGAGTGTCAGAGGGCAGAAGGTCGGGAGTTACAACTATAACCTCCTCTTTCAGGTCTGAAAGAGAGATTCTTTTGCGCATCATTAGATTGTTGATGATTCGTTTGGCCACATCGTTCATATCCATAGTGCGTTCCTGCATATAGATATCACCCGATGCATTAAGCTTGTCTACAAGGGCCTGAATGACCCCCTGCACGATCCACTCCACATTACTCAGATCAGATTTCAGCCTGTCGAAGACCTGTTCCTTGAACATGGGATCGTGGAGCATCAGAATGTGGGAATCGAGAAAACGGGCCTCCTCCTGACTGTACTCACGGGTTATGCTCTTTTTCAGTTCCTGGAGCTCTTCTGAGGCAGAAAGAATGGCCCTGTTGTAGCGCTCAATCTCCCGGTCCACCTCGTCTTCTGTGATCTTGTAGAAGGGAACCGTAAAGTTCTCCTCGTTATACAGAAATGCTTTGGAGATCACTATACCTGGAGACGCTGAGATACCGCGAAATTCTTTCATCTGTTTAAATATATGCGACTTTCAAGAGTTAGTCAAACTTGTGAATTATACTCTTTTCCCTTGGCATCTGCCCCATATATCCCGATAATAGTGCTGTATGAAAGAGAATGAGCACAGACCAGAAAACTACCGGAAAATGAGTTCCGGAACATCACGAAAAACAGACAGACCAGCCCCCTCCGGAGCCGGACAGACACAGCAGACTTCCGGCCGGGAAAGCTCCAGGACTCCCCGTCAGACGCCTCGGCAGAACACCCGTCAGACTTCCCGGGAGATGCCGCAGCAGAAAAGGCAGCCCCCGGGAAAAACCGGCCCCCTGCCGAAGGATGCACTGCACCTGACCTTAAGCGGAGGAGCTCCCCGAAAAAGGGGCATAACTTCAGGACAGATTGCCGTAATTGCTGTTCTTTCTCTCATTCTTATAGGTCTGCTGACAGCGACCCTCATCCTCTTCAAACCCGGAAAGATTCAGCTCTGGAACATTGCAGCAGGGACAGGGGGAGATACTGTAATCAAGCGCCTTGATCCTCCCGTAATGGAAGAGCCCGTTCTGCCTGCGGAAACGGCGGCCCAGGCCGTTAAGCCCGTCCAGGAACCGGAAGATGTCCCGGCACCGGGAAACAGAGATACCAGAATATATTTTGTGAAGGTAAATACAGAGGGGCAGATCTCACTGAAAAGCGTCAACAGAAGCATCGATTTTAGCAAGGCTCCCCTTACCCAGTCCATCAACACGCTGATCAGCGGCCCCGGTTCCGACGAACTGAACAAGGGAGCCCTGACTCTGATCCCCGAAGGCAGCCGCCTCCTCTCCGCCCGTGTGGAAGGGAGCACAGCCTATCTGAACTTTAACGAGGACTTCCGATTCAACCCCCTGGGCCGGGAGGGCTATATGGCCCAGCTGAAACAGATCGTCTATACATCAACGGAATTTCCGGGAATCAGCAGTGTTCAGATTATGATAGAAGGAGTAATCAGAGAGTACCTGGGGGGCGAGGGATTCTATATCGGAGCTCCCTTAAGCAGAGAGTCCTTCCAGAACAATCCCTGAAACCTATAGCCTATAGACCGAACTGCTTCTCAAGATCAGTCATCAGGCTGTCAACGGAACAGGCATTCGAAGAATCACCGCTAACATCCAGCAGAAGCTCCTGATTCCCCTTGCGTCCGGTTACCGGAGAGAGCGCCGCCCGGGACACATAGGCCCCCTCTTCGGCCATCTCGCCCACAACCTTCGCGGTGATCTCAAGAATCTGCCGGGGATCTCTGATAATACCGTCGAAGTCCTCATCGGGATCTTCCAGCTCAAACTGTGGCTTCATCAGGGCAATCAGCCGGGATTCGGAGGTAAGTTTCAGAATATGGGCCGCCGCCGAACGGAGGCTTCTGAAAGAGAGGTCCGCCACGGCCCAGTGGGGCACGGGATCAAAGACCTCAATACTCATTATGTTTGTCTTCTCCATCACAACTACCGCGGGGTTTGTCCTTAATGAGTAGTCAAGCTGATTGTAGCCTACATCTACGGCATAGACCGACCGGGCACCCTTCTGCAGAAGGCAGTCAGTAAAGCCTCCGGTAGAGCATCCGGCATCGAGAACAATCTTTCCCTCAACCGGCATTCTCCAGAAATCAAGGGCCCGTTCCAGCTTAAGTCCGCCCCGGGAGACGTACTTCTTCCTGGTAAGTTCAAGATCCGCATCCGAGGGAACCATGGCCTTGGGGTCACGGATCTTCTCCCTGTTGCACAGGACTTCACCGCAGAGAATGGAGGCGTAGATCTCTTTTTCCGTATAATCCTCAAAGCGGGCAAGGGCCAGCTGCAGGAGTCTTTTCTTCTTCATCAAATAGCCTGCTCGCTGATTCTAGTAATGGACCGGGCCTTTCCGTCTGTAAATTCCACAAGGATACCGCAGATCACTGCCGGATTATCGATCACTTCCATCTTAAGGGGAAGCTGAGAGAGACTCCGCCTGATGCTCTGCTCGGGATCGGCGCCGATAACGCTTCCTGAAGGGCCTACCATCCCCACATCGGTAATGTAGGCACAGCCCCCCGGCAGTATCCGTTCGTCGGCAGTCTGTACATGGGTATGAGTTCCGAAAAGCAGATCCAGCTGACCGTCCAGGTAGATGGCCAGGGCCTCTTTCTCCTGGGGATCTTCCGCATGGAAATCGAGAATCTGAATGTCCGCCTTCCCCTGGAACTGATGAATCATCTTCTTTGCGGTCTGAAAGGGACAGAGGCCGTTGAAGCCCATCCGGGACCGGCCCAGCAGATTCATTACCGCGACCTTCTGCCCTTTCTTCTCAATGATACAGGAACCGTGACCTGGAACACCGGGAGGATAGTTGGCAGGACGAAGAAGGTGATCGCTGCTTTCAAGAAGATCATTGATCTCCTTCTTCTGCCAGATATGGTTACCGGTTGTAATAACATCAGCCCCGGCAGAGAAGAGTCTCTCCACATCTTCTGGCATCATTCCGAAACCGGCAGCCGCATTCTCGCCGTTAACCACAACAAGATCGGCCTTATAGTCTTTTATGAGTTTTTTTAATCCAAAGAAAAGCGCCCTGCTCCCGGGAGAGCCAACGACATCTCCCAGAATGAGGGCGCGTAATTCATTCGCCAATTTTCACTTCCTATCGGGCGTATTCTACAGCCCTGGTCTCGCGAATAATGGTGACCCGGATACGACCGGGATATTTAAGTTCATTTTCAATCTGCTTTGCGATATCCTTGGCAAGGATCTGAGCCTTTGCGTCGTCGATCTTGTCGTTGTTGACCATGATCCGCAGCTCACGTCCAGCCTGGATGGCAAATACCTTTTCAACACCCTCGAAGCTCATGGCGATCTTCTCGAGGTTTTCAAGGCGCTTGATGTAGTTGTCGAGGGTCTCCCGTCTGGCACCGGGTCTGGCGGCGGAAATAGCATCCGCAACCTGAACAATAATGCCTTCGATGGAGTTAATCTCAACATCGTTGTGGTGGGCCGCAACGGCATTCACTACACGGGGGTCTTCATTCATGCGCTTACAGAGTTCGGCACCCAGTTCAGCATGGTTTACATCACCGTCAGTCTCGAGTCCCTTACCGATATCGTGGAGCAGTGCTCCTCTCTTGGCAAGTTCGGCATCCGCTCCGACTTCGGAGGCAATCATGCCGGCAATAACAGCAACTTCCTTGGAGTGGGACAGCACGTTCTGACCGTAACTGGTTCTGAAGTGCAGGCGTCCAAGGGCTCTGATACCTTCGGGTCTGACATTGTGGATACCAAGATCAAAGAGGACCTTTTCACCCTCTTCGTAGATTGTCTGGCTGATCTCTTTCGTTACCTTCTGAACGACTTCCTCGATCCGTGCGGGATGGATTCTGCCGTCGGCAATGAGTCTTTCAAGGGCGATCTTGGCGATCACCTTTCTGATGGGATCAAAGCAGGAGATTACGACAGCTTCGGGTGTATCATCGATGATGATATCAACCCCTGTCAGGGTCTCCAGGGTTCTGATATTCCGGCCTTCCCGGCCGATAATTCTACCCTTCATTTCATCGTTGGGCAGACTGACGGAAGTCACAGTGATTTCTGTGCTCACATCCGTTGCCAGACGCTGAATTGTGGTTACGATTACGTCGCGGGCCTTCTTCTCGGCCGTGAGATTTGCTTCTTGTTCAATTTTATTAATAAGAGCCTGAGCATCGTGTTTCGCCTCATTTTCCAGACTCTGTACTATTAATTTCTTCGCCTCGTCTTTGGTTAAACCGGAGATTCTTTCCAATTCAGACTGCCATCGGCTTTCTTCCTTGGCAACAGTCTCCTCTCTGGTTACTAGGGTTTCTTCCTTTTCGTTAATTTCAGATTGCTTTTGTTCAAGTATGGCAGTTTTTCTATCAAGATTATCTTCTTTCTGTTGCACTCTTCGTTCATATTTCTGAACATCGTTGCGTCTGTCGCGGTTTTCTTTTTCCAGCTGACGGCGCTCTTTCAGAATCTGATTCTGAGCCTCCAGTAAGATTGATTTTTTTTCCTGTTCTGCCTCTTTAACTGCGTCTTGTTTTACTCTTAACGATTTCTGCTCTGAAGAAGAGAGCTGATATCTGGCATAAAGCCATCTTATTGTCCAACCTAATACTATACCAACGAGGGGAAGAGCTATCATATAGATAAGTTCCATAATTCCCCCTAATTTTACAAGATATTATGATTATATAAGTAAAGACCCATTTGTCAAGTCAAAGAATTATCATCCGGAACCCAACTGTGATCACCGGCTCACTGTATAAATAAACACCTCATTACGAGGGGAACAGACAACACTCAGTTCTCTTTATGTCAGATCATTAAGAAAAGTCTGGCTTCTATCCTTGTATCCGAGAAGGACGGCATCAATGCCCTCGGAGCTCTTTAAGGGGAGCATGATCCAACATTTAAATAATCTGAAATCAGGGTGAGAGAAGGTATCGCCCAGGGAGTCATGATTCTTGTCCCGTATATAGACAATACCGTGACTTGAGCTCAGTTCACCCAGAACTGAGGCTGATTCTTCCATGGAAAGGGTATCCACACCGTCTTCATTGATTCCGATGGAGTAAACAGGCTCCAGGCCCTTATCGGTTCTTTCCATCAATATACCCCCAAGAGCCTTATACTCACGGGTAAAGTCCCGGAGGGCCTTCAGCAGCCCCAGAGAACCGTCTCTGTAGTGATTTCTGAAACTGTCGAAATCGATTCCCGAGGAGGTCATTTCAATCTTGGCGTTCTCATCCTTCAGAGTGTAGAGCTCAACTTCAGGGGAGTCTTCAAGAGGAGGCAGAAGATCGTCGGCCAGACTCTGTACAAGTCCGCCCATTCCGGTCATAAGGGTCTCTGAAGTAATCTTGTCCTCATCATCGTCGGGCTGATCTTCGGCTTCCTCAACATCGGGAACAACTTCAAGACCTGTCTTTTCAAGGTATTCTGCATAGGAGATGATCTGGGGTTCAAGATCAACGGAATCGTCGGGGTCTTCTACTTCGTCGAGGTCTTCTACTTCGTCAAGGTCTTCTACTTCGTCAAGGTCTTCCACTTCGTCGAGGTCTTCTACTTCGTCGAGGTCTTCTACTTCGTTAAGGTCTTCCACTTCGTCGAGGTCTTCTACTTCGTCGAGGTCTTCTACTTCATCGAGGTCTTCTACTTCATCGAGGTCTTCTACTTCATCGAGATCTTCTACTTCGTCGAGATCCTCAAGTTCTTCCAGTGTTTCTTCAGGAGATACGACATCACCGGTTCTATGTTTATCATCATCGGGAATTTCCCTGCTGTCTTTGTCTTTCATATTCCCTCCCCCGTCTGACTCATCAATATCGTCAAGCACGGCAGAAACATTCTTATCATAGCCGTCGAAATT
Source organism: Spirochaeta sp. UBA5339 (assembly GCA_002408085.1). Classification (GTDB taxonomy): domain Bacteria; phylum Spirochaetota; class Spirochaetia; order DSM-2461; family DSM-2461; genus Oceanispirochaeta. The sequence goes on along the minus strand of DHQL01000015.1, from coordinate 860 downwards.
CCTTGAATCACCATAATAATCTTGAGGACTAATAATATCCAGTTCAATCATCCCCGATTCTTCACTGTTTTTACTCTCCTGAGAGGGCTCCCCGGTCATAAGAGCTACGGATCCGACAGATTCAGCATCATCCACTTCATCCATCTGCTTTTTCTTCTCCTGTATAGCCCTCTTGTCCATGGGATATCCACCGGTGATATCCAGACCGAAGAGTGTGAGGTCCTCTTTCATATCAAGCTCAATCAGATCATCTTCTACAGACTCATCATACTGAAGCTCAAGAAGTTCCACCTCCTCTTCATTGGCGGCATCGGAGGGAAGAGCCTCTACATCGGGAATAACAGGGAGTTCGGGCATCTCATCAGAGGTTTCAGAATCCTCCGAATCATTAAGATACTGGTTATACCTTACCTCAAGATTGCGGGATATTTCATCAACATCCATAGAGTCAAGAAGACTCTGAATACTGAACTTACTGCCCACCTCATCCAGGTCAATCATCTGGGCTTCATGGGTATCCCCGGAAGCCTCCGGGGCAGGCTCTATAAGTTCTTCATCCTCAGGCTGAGTATCACTGTAAACGACCTCTGCCAGACTCTCCAGGGGAGCCAGATAATCCTCTTCGGTTCCGGACTCTTCACTATCCTCAGCAGCTTCAATGCTCTGATCCTCGCCGGCAAGAGTCACAAGCTCAGTAAGAATATCATCCTCAGCCTCAGGAGCCTCGTGTATCTCTTCAAGTTCCTCAAGTTCATCAAGCTCTTCGACCTCATCGGGCTTCATAACGGAGGTCAGATCTTCAGCGGCATCACCGGACTCTTCAACGGCCTCTGCCTCCTCGAGTTCTTCAAGATCTTCAA
>DHQL01000022.1 GCA_002408085.1 Spirochaeta sp. UBA5339 | reverse complement strand
CTGTCTTTGGCTCGTGCCGTCTATATACCGGAGACCGCATACGCACTAATCAGGTTCTGTCGTATACTCTGTCATGACGCTTGAAACGCCCGTCACTTTTGATCTCACCATACAAACTTTCGATACCTCATCGACGGTTCACTTTAGTTCACCTTCCAAAAACTCACCTGACAGGTTCTAATTCCTGCTTTTTCCGGCAACGTTCACCACAAAGGCTCTTTACCAATGCAGCTTGCGGTGGTTTGAGACCTGCTCCTGAAAACCGACCTCAAGGGGCCTACCCTCATCAATATTACAGTTACGAAAATACCTCCATCTATAAGATTAAGGTGCCTTCTCGTGGCACACATTTCAAGTCTTTGTTATGCATTTTACAATAATCTATTTAGAAATATTGGAACTATTATTAAACTTGGAATCATGACAAGAATTAATTTTATCCATATATTCCAGAATACAATCCATTTCTCTGACTTTCCATATTCAATAGTATTTTTTGGAGCGAAATAGGAGATAATACTAAGAGACATAAGCACTATAAGGTAAAACAATGGTTTTATTTCAGAGTCAAGTTCACTAACATCTTTTGGTTTGAAATTTGAATATATTTTAAACATGTTTATCATCAATAGATCAATATTTTCTTGTGTATAGCTTTCTTCTAGTATGATTTCCCTCATTTCATTTTTTAAATTATTTTTGTATGAATCATTTACTATATTGAATATATTCATAACCCAAATCGCTATAATAAAAAACCAATATAGAGCAGTATGAAATCTATTCCAAAAATTAACAAATGGATTAGGTTTATTTTGACTTAGCCAAAAATCAATTCTCTGAAACAATTTTTGTTTCAATTCTTCTTCAATATATGATGAACTATACTCAAAAGATTTTCCAAATGAGCAATTTATAGTCAAGGAGAACTCTCTTAGTCCTACTTTAATTAAATATCTTAATGATTTACATTTTCTGTTGTTTTGGCTTGTATCACTTACACAGTCAAGAGCAGAAGATGTTACAATTTTATTGTTACCCGACAAATAAAGTGATGCAATTATGTAGCGATCCTCTTTCTCCTTAAGCTCTTCTAGAATTTCTTCAATAGGCTTGTCCTTATTGAATGAATAATCTTTTTTTTGTTCTGCAATTGTAAGCAGCTCAGTATCCCGGACTTCTTGTATGTTCTCGAATATTTCTGTAATGATCTCATCAAGTTCTTTTAAAGATTCTTTTGTAACTAAAAAAGGTCCATATAGCTCAACTGTATTTGGTGTATGCACCATTTTTATACTCCAATTGCCCGAAGGGCTGCATAACTTACTTATTATACTGTTCTATATAATTCCCATATCCCCGTATAACCCTGAATCATTGCAACACGGGAAGCAGTTCAACATATCTCCAATCCACACTCCCTTATCATACTACCTTCGTTCTGATGAAACATAAACCTTTTTTTGAACAATACTCACATTGTAGAGAATATGGTGAAACTTATGGTATGCGCCAGGGATTGGAGCCGCGCCAAAGGCGGTCTTGCGGCGTCAGCCGGAAGACGGAACCGGCGCAAAGCCCGGCCGGCGGTCAGCCGGGGCGCCCCCTAGAAAAAGAGGGAGATGATCAGAGGGAGGATGTAGAAGAGACTGAAGGTGCTCAGGTTTCTGACGGCGGTGACAAAGGTTCTGCTTTTGATCTGCTCATGGCTGAAGATCAGGAGCTGCCGGCGGATCAGGGGCAGGCTTAAGAGGGTGAGGAGAGACCAGAGAGGCAGAATGCGGAGTACCACGGCGAGGAGCAGGAAGAGATAGGCGCCGTAGCCCGAGGCCGTGTAGAGCCTCAGGGAGGCAGTCCTGCCCAGGTAGTAGGGAAGGAGGAAGCGGTCGTTCCGGATGTCCTGCTCCAGGTCGCAGATGTTGTTGGCCAGCATCAGATTGGAGATATAAAGGACGAAGGGAGCCGAGACCAGAATGACAGCCAGGACATCAGGGATGTGAAGGTCCAGAAGGAGATGACCTTTACTATAGCTGAGGACGGCAATTTCCGGACGGTGGATGTAGACAGATATAAAGACAATCAGGCAGCCCATCATCAGGCCCGAGAGGATCTCCCCCAGGGGCATGCGGCTGATGGGGACGGGGCCCCAGGTGTAGAGGATGCCCACGGCAAAGGCCAGGATTCCCAAAAGGAGGACCACCGGGCCCGTACGGCCGACAAGAACAAGTCCCGCGGCGATGGCCAGGATCAGCATAGAGGTGATGATAAGACGCACAAGAGACAGGGGGATGGAGGCGGTTGCGATGATGTTGTGACTGTCCCTGTCCTCCAGATTCACGGCCTTTTTATAGTCCATGTAGTTGTTGATGGCTGTGGTGGTCATATCGAAGAAGAGGAGGGAGATAAACATCAGTGCCAGGTTCCGAAGGTCGAGGCGGCCGTAGCGGTAGAGGGTAAACAGGGTGGCGAAGATAAAGGGAAAGAGGCTGGCGGCTTTGGTCTTGATCTCCACCAGCTGAAGGAACGTCCTAATATTCATTTTCTGCCTCCCTGCTCAATTCTAGAACCTTTTTCAGGCTTTTTCCTCCACTGCCGGGGGGACCCGAGGGTGCCTGAATACGTACATGGCCTCTCCATGGGCCCAGAGAGCACCAAGGACCTGGGTAAGGGCCAGGGCGATAACGATGCCCTTGAAGTCCCAGAGTGTGGAGCCGACCCAGGCCAGGGGCAGAAGGATAACTATATAGGTGATCAGATTGAGGCGGGCCGAGGCATAGGGTTTGCCCGCCGAGTTGAGAGACTGATTCATAAAGGTCATATACCCGAGGCCTGCGGCGGAGAGGGCCATAAGCTTCAGGTAATAGGCTGTTCCTTTGACAACCATGGTCTCACTGCTGAAGAGCCTTGCCACCGGCTCTGCAATAAAGAGAAAGACCACAAAGACAAGGGCGCCGTAGACCAGGGCGAAACGGAGGGAGATCCTGCGGATACTGAGGATTCTGTCCATCCTGCCGGCTCCCCAGTTCTGCCCCACCATGGGAATAAGGGCCAGGCTGTAGGCGACAATCAGCATCTGGATAAAGCCTTCGATCCGGCTGCCGGCGGCCATGGCGGCAACGGCAACGGTTCCTCCCGATGCCGCTGCCATCTTGGTAAGGAAGGAGCGGCTTAAGGGGAGTAGGAGCTGGGTCATTGTGGCAGGGATGCCCACATGGAGGATTCGGGACCAGGACTCCCTGACTTCTCTGAACTTGGGGATGGAGAAGTCCACCAGCCCCGCATGGAAGTGCAGAAAACTAAGAGTAGTGACCATTCCGGCAAAGCGGGAGATCAGGGTGGCCAGCGCGGCTCCTCTTATGCCCATGGCAGGCACTCCGAAGTAGCCGAAGATCAGGATGGGGTCGAGGACCACATTGAGGAGGGCGCAGACGGTCATTACGATAAAGGGGCGCATCATATCGCCCACCGCCCGGAGGCAGCTGTCGCTGATGGCGGGCATGGTTACCGTAACGGCGCCGATGTACCAGATAAACATATAGTCCTTGACCAGTTTCAGGGACTCCCCTTCGGCTCCGAGAAAGCGGAAGAGAGGGTCCATGGTCAGGAGTCCCGCAGCCGAGACGATGGTAACAAAGAGGACAGAGAGAAGAACGCCGTCGGTGGCGGTCCTCTTCATATGGTAGTGGTCTCCCTGCCCCATGGCCCTGGAGATAACCGAGGCGGCTCCCATGCTGATGCCGGTGGAGGCTGAACCGATAACCATAACCACGGGAAAGGTGAAACCCATGGCCGCCAGGGCTTCGGTACCCATAAGGGAAACAAAGTAGGTATCGGTCATGTTGAATATGATCATGCTCAGAAACCCGCCGATGCTGGGCCAGGTCAGAGAGAGCAGCTGATTGAGAACGGGTCCCTCAATGAGGGTGGGATACTTTTTTTTCATATAGCCTCATCTTATAGAAATTAAAAATTATCAGGAAGATGACTTGTGCCATAAAAACAGTCATATTCCTTGCAGTTTTTGAGAAGTGAGTATTGAATGGTAGGATGAGTAAAATGATCAACTGGGGAATTATTGCCCCGGGCAGGATTGCCCATAACTTTTGTGAAGCCGTAGAAGTTGTCCAGGGACAAAGGGTTCTGGCTGCGGCATCCCGGAACCTGGAGAGGTCTGAGGCCTTCTGCTCTGAGAAGGGTGTTGAAAGGGCCTACGGTTCCTATGCACAGATGCTCAAAGACGGAGAGGTGGATGCTGTTTATATTGCCAGTCCCCACCGTTTTCACGCCGACTCCGTCAGGGAGAGCCTGGAGGCAGGAAAGCATGTGCTCTGCGAGAAACCTGTGACCGTGAATGCCGGAGAGCTGAAGCCCCTTATCGAGCTGGCACGGCAGAAGGGTCTCTTTTTTATGGAGGCCATGTGGTCTAAATTTCTTCCTGCCTGGCAGTATATGAAAGAGGATGGACTTAAGGAGCTGGGAGAGGTGAAGAGAATCCGGGCGGATTTCTCCTTCGGCGGACATCGTGATCCTCAGGATCGTCTTCTGAATATCGACCTGGCCGGCGGTTCGATCCTGGACATGGGTATTTACGTGCTGAGCATGGCCCTCTGGATGGGGGGCGGAAAACCCGATGAGGTGAAGTCCTTCGGACGGATCGGCGAGACCGGTGTGGATGTGCAAGACAGCTATCTGCTGCGCTGGAAAAGCGGTGTTGAGGCTGTTCTCTGCAGTTCCCTTGAGGTTAACGGTCCCTGCAGCGCTGAGATTGCCGGTACGGACTGCACCATTGTGGCTGAACGGCCCTTCTGGGGTGCCCAGAAGCTGCGCCTGGTAAACGAGGACGGCGAAAGGACTGTAGATTTCCCCCACAGGGCAAACGGTTTTGAGTATGAGATTGAAGAGGCGGGCCGCTGTATTGCCGCCGGTCTTGTGGAGAGCCCCCGCCACACCCATAAAGAGATGCTGGAGATGATGGAGCTTATGGATGGAATGAGGGCCGAGTGGGGATTCCGCTACCCCTTTGAGTAGGCCCCTATGCCGGGCCGACGGGAGGAGCTGCCGGCCGGGGTTCTCCCCGGACGAGGCTTATCGCCCGGGAGAACCTTACCCATTAAGGGCGTCGACAAGGATCTCCTTCAGATAGTCCAGGGAGACATGAACCCGGCTCTGCAGCACTTTTGGAAGAAGAGAGCGGACCCGGGCCATGGAGATCTGAGAGTAGATCAGATGGTCATGGGTCTGAAGAAGGCGGACCGTCTCCTCCACCACAGCCCTGTCGTGGGCCGCAGCGTCTCCCGCCTTAAGGGCCTCAAAGGCGCCGGGACAGATATTCATGGTAATGGACTCTTTCAGTCCAAGGAGCTTTTCAGTCTCCTCCGCCATCAGGGCCGCAGGGACTCTGTTGGTGGGATTGGTCATCAGAACAGCAGGATTCTCCGCTTTCGAGGCAACCCGTCTGTACATCATCTCATCGATCCTAACCACCGGCACCCCGGCCTTTGAATCGGCATCGGCTACATAGGGAGAGAGGGAGCTGCAGGTGACAATGATCATGGCGGCCTCGGCTCTTACCGCCCGGTCCACCAGGGTCCCGAGCCAGGGAGAGGCCAGTTCGGCGCTGTTCCCCTCCTTCATCATCTTGTAAAGGATTCCCTCATCCAGGGTATGGAAGAAGTCATACTCCCCCTTTAGAGGGGCAAGGGCCTCCTCCACCGCAGGCAGAACCAGGGGAGTTGTATGGATCAGGGAGATTCTCGGTTTCTGCCCCGGAGACTTTCCCGGGAGCTTTCCGGCAGGCTCACTCATAGAGGGGAACTCCGTAGGGCCCGTCCTGCATCCAGCAGATGGAGATATCATCTCCCAGCTTTTCAACAAGAGCGTTCATCGCCGCCAGAAGCTGCTGCGGGATGGTTCCCTCACCGCGGGACATTCCATTCAGCTTCTCCATTGGTTCACCGGGACAGATTCTGTACTCTTCGGGACCGAACTGGGGGCTGTAGTAGAAGAAGTGATCCTGGGGAAGGATTTTGAACATCCGGTTCCACATCTGAACCTGCCACTGCTCGGGGATAAAGGTCCAGTCCGGGGAGAGGATGGTTCTGTCAAAGGCCTCGGAGCCCGTGAGCTTTAAGAGCTGCAGCATGGTCCGGTAGGCGATGGAGCCGATCATATCGGTGTCTGTGTTGTCGGCGACCATCAGAACATAGCCCCCCTCTTTTACAAGACGGGATGCCTCCACACCGGCCTTGGCGGCCTGGTAGTGGTTGATGCCCACAAAGCCCGCATGGGTCAGAACGATGTCGTACTTTTTGTCCACCTTGATGGCTGTGTAGCTTTTAAGATGGGTTACCGCCGCCTCATGGGCCTTTACCAGATCTCCGGCAAAGACACCGGTGAGGTCGAAGTTGCCGTCCAGGGTGACGTTGACGATAAAGTCGGCTCCCGCAGTGGTGGCCATCTCCAAAGACTCCTCATGACAGGGGTTCCCGTCAAGGACAAGGGCACAGGAGTTCTCATCGGCCAGCATGGGAGCACCGTGAAAGATAAAGGTGCTGTCCTCGCCGATCAGACCGGGACAGATGGATTTGCGCCCACCCGAGGCGCCGGCCATAAAGTGGCTCTCCACCAGACCGGTAAGGATCTTGATATCGCTGTTCACATAGTCCGAGTTGATCAGGATATCGCTGCCGCGCTTTGTCTTGCCCAGATGAGAGAGGTTATCATCGGCATGGCAGTCATGGTTCTCCACAAGACAACCCGCGTCAAAGACCCGGGGGTCCAGCATGGACCGCAGCTCCTCTTCCGTGTGGCCGCGGTGGGTACCGGTGGCAACAAGAACCCTGATATTGGAGGCCTGAACACCCTGCTCCTGAAGGAGATCCACCAGAGGCCAGAGTATACCCTGCTCCCCCTTGTAGGGAACAGGGCGGGTGCTGTCGGAGATAACTATGCAGGCGCTAAGATCCCTTGCCTTCTTCCCGGTTTCCACTGCTTTGCCCGCGACTATATCAGGAAGCTGTGAGCTGGCAATGGGAGCATCGATGGCATCCAGAACGGCCTGGCCGGGATGCTTGAGTGTGGGAGGATGAGGCATGGTCAGAACATCCACCTGAGGAGGGAGGGGGAAACCAGTCTTGTCGGGACCGATTGGGAATGTCATATCTGTCATTATAATAACCTTCTACTTAATTTGCGAAATTCCTGATCTTTAAAAAAGCGGAGAAGCCGGGGGGACTTCTCCGCTATGGATCGATTAAAACCCGTCTTTGAACCGGCCCTGATTCGTCTGGACTCTACGCGCAGCATCCATCCGGAATCAGAACCGGTTTATATGACTCAGGCCTGAAAGCTCTTGATTACAGAGAAGTCGCCGCTCTTGGCAGCCTGGAGGATCGGAGCCATATATTCGTCAACCATCTCTGCGGTCAGGGGCACAGGCATATTCTGAAGCTTCATCTTAAGCTGGGGATTCTTGGCGGCATCGAGAGCACGCTCAATATGCCCGTCGGTAAAGAGATCCAGTTCTCCCAGTGTTGTGGGGCAGGAGATGGCCCGGCTGAAGGCTCTCAGGCCCTCTGCCACAACCAGTCCCAGCTCTCTGCCGGAAAGGGCGGTCAGATCCTCTTTGATGTAGCCGTACTCCTTGAGTACTGAGCCAACAAGGTTGAGCTGTTTTTCAACGGCAGGGGCAAAGAACACCGCATAGTAGGGGTTCATGATTCCGCAGGCTCTTCCGTGGGATGTTACATCTACCAGGGAGAAGCTTGTCAGGTGTGCACCGTTTGTACCGCCCACCATAATGGCGTATCCGCCGAGGTCGGTGGCCATACCGATGGCTTCCCGGGCCTCTTCGTTGGCAGGGTCCTTGATGACCCTGGGAGTGTACTCCAGAATCAATCTCAGGGCTGTTTCCATAATGTCCGAAAGCTGACCAAAGTTGCTGTCATTGGCGCCGTAGAACACTTCCAGGCAGTGGGCGATTCCGTCCAGAGCACCGTCAATTGTCAGACCCAAAGGCATGGAGGTGGTCACCTTGTAGTCGAAAACGGGATTTGTGGGGATCACCGATTCGTCGACTATGAGTTTTTTCTGTCCCTTTACGGGATCAGTGACATTGGAGTACTTGGTAAGCTGTGCGCCGGAGCTGGCAGAGGTCTGCACGGCGATATGGGGCAGCATCTTCTTTCCGGTTTTTTCAACAGAAGCAGTCACGAGACCGGTTCCGAAGTAGTCTTCAATCTCGGGGCTGTTCTCTCCCTGGGTTGCCAGGGTGATGGCGGCCTTACAAGCGTCGATGGCAGAGCCTCCTCCGATAGAAATAACCACATCGGGCTGGAACTGGAGGATGTAGGTTTCGATTCTATAGACGTCCTCCCGGGGGGCGTTGGGAGCGGCATCGGGAACGATTCTGTCACCGGCCAGCTCAACACCTGCGGCCTTCAAAGAGGCGACAACCTGATCGCATACGGGTTTCAGGTAGGTTGTGTTGGAAACAACCAGAGCCTTCTTTCCGTAGGAGGCGGCAACCATGCCCACTCCATCCAGTACACCCAGTCCGAAAAGGTAGGAGTCACCCTTGAAATCTTTTAAAAGTTCAATTGCTTTGTCTTTTACGCTCATTTTCTTCTCCATTGGGCCTTTATGGCCGGTTTGATTTACTGCTCCTGCAGGGGACTCAGTGGAGACTTCCACCGGAGCCTTTGCCGGGGCTTCCGCCGGGGCATTCGCCGCCGGCAGGATCGTTTTTAAAGTTTTTACAGGGCCGCAAGAGCCTCTGATTTGGCAACGATGGCGGGCACAGAGATTCCATACTTCGCCATAATGCCGTCGTAGGGTCCGGACTCGGTAAAGCAGTCCTCCACACCCACAAAATCCATGGGTACAGGCTTCTTCCTTGACAGAACTTCTGCCACGGCGCTTCCCAGTCCGCCATGAACCGAGTGCTCCTCAACAGAGAGGAAGCGGCCGGTCCTGGAAACGGACTTTACGATGGTGTCGGCATCCAGGGGCTTAATGCTGCCCAGATCCAGTACTTCCGCCCTGATTCCTTTCTGAGCCAGTTCGGCAGCTGCATCCAGGGCCATGGGAACGGTAATTCCGCAGGCGCCGATGGTGATGTCTCCGCCCTCAGCCAGAACCTGAGCCTCACCGATCTTCAGGGGCTTCTTGTCCAGAACGGGACCGGGGTTACGGCACATTCTGATATAGACGGGTCCCTCTATGGTCAGAGCCTCTTCCAGAGCCGCCTTTACATCCCCTGCATGGGAGGGAGCCAGAACCGTCAGATTAGGGAAGGCTCTCATAATGGCGATATCCGTCAGGGACTGGTGGCTGGCTCCGTCAAAGGAGTCTGAAAGTCCGGCATAACCTCCGGCGATAATCACATTCAGATTGTTGTAGCAGACCACGTTTCTGATCTGGTCTGTGGCCTTGAGGGCCAGAAAGATGGCGAAGGCGCTGACAACGGGGCGGTATCCGCAGGTCGCCATTCCGGCAGCCACATCCACCATATTGGCCTCGGCAACACCGATATTGAAGAAGCGGTCGGGATAGGCTTTGCCGAAGAGCCCGGTTCTTGTACTGGAGGACACATCCGCATCCAGGACCATCAGCTTCTCATTAGTTTTTCCAATTTCCACCAGGGCTTCCCCCAGGGCGTCTCTCATTCCTGCCATTTCCATTACTTCTCCTCCCATTTATCAAGATCTGCTTTCAGCTGGGGAAGAGCCGCCTTCAGATGGTCGTCGCTCACGGGAGCGCCGTGCCATGTGTTGGTGTTTTCGGTAAAGTCCACACCCTTTCCCTTGGTTGTGTTGTAGATAATGACAGAGGGTCCCTTGGACTGGGTCTTGAGCCACTCAAAGGAGGCTTCGATCTCGTCCATATCATGTCCGTTGTAGCTGCGGTGAGCCACATTCCAGTTAAAGGCCTTGAACTTGTCAGCCAGGGGGTCCAGGGGCATGATGTCCTCGGAGAATCCGTCAAGCTGAACCTTGTTGTAGTCGATCAGAAGGACCAGATTCTCGGGGGTGAACTTGCCCGCAGCCATAATGGCTTCCCAGCTCTGACCCTCGTTAAGACATCCCTCACCCACAATCACATAGGTCTTGAAGGGGTTGGCGGAACGGGCGGCCATCAGGCTCATTCCCAGGCCCACGGAAAGCCCATGGCCCAGGGCTCCTGTGGACATCTCCACTCCGGGGGTCTTGTTCATACAGGGGTGTCCCTGAAGGGTGCTGTTGATGTCTCTGAAAGAGCTGAGGCTTCCTTCGGGAAGGTAGCCTCTCTTCTCCAGTACCGCATAGAGCATGGGAGAAGCGTGACCCTTGCTGAGGATCAGTCTGTCACGGTCTGCCCAGTCGGGCTGTTCGGGATTGATATTCATCTGTTTGAAGTAGAGATAGGTCAGTATGTCGGCAACAGAGGAAGATCCTCCCCAGTGTCCTGTTCCCTTGGAGTTCAGGGTTTCCATGACATCAATTCTGAACTGCTGTGCCAGAGCATGAAGCTCTTTGTTGGTCAGAGCCTTCTTTTCTGCTGTAGTTGTCATTGTTTTTTCCTTATTATTTACCCCCCGGGTCAGTCCCAGGGAACTTGTTTGCGATAAACCAGATGAATCCAGTTTCCTTCCAGGTCCTGAAAGAAGCGGACCTTTCCGCCCTGGAAGATGTCCACACCCTCTTCCCTGAAGACGATCCCTTTGGATTCAAGATCCTTCAGAGTCTGTTCATAGTCTTCTGCAGTGATGCAGAGGTGCTGGGCCTTGCGGATCTGATCTTCGGGCCATCTGAAGCCCTCGGGCATCTGAAAAAACTCGATGATAAATCCGGATCTGTCCCTTACAAAAACGGGAGTGGTCATTCCCGGCGGTATAAAAAGCTCATCAAAACCAAGAACATCCTGATACCAGGCCGCCAGGGCGGCGGGATCTTCAGCCATGATTCCGAAGTGCTCAATGCTGTACTTCATGATTCTCTCCTACGATTATCTTCAGGCCCCTTATTCTGTGCCTTTTACAGAAATTTCCTGATTGTGTTGATTCCTTCTCTTGCCGCCAGATCCGGTTCGGGATAGGGCAGGATCTCCAGAGAGACATAGCCCTTATAGCCGGTCTGTTTCAGGGCCGAAACAATGCTCTGAAAGTCCAGATGTCCCCGTCCGGGAGCCCAGCGGTTGGAGTCGGCAAAGTGGACATAGGAGATCAAATCGGCGTACTTCCAGAGGGAACCCTCGATTGAAGGGTCCTCAATATTCATATGAAACACATCGGGCATCATTGTCAGCCTGGGATGGTTCAAGTTAAGGATAACTTCAGCCGTCTGTTCGCAGCTGTTCAGAAAGTTGATCTCGTAGCGGTTTACAGGTTCCAGAGCGATGGTGACTCCCAGTTCGTCGGCCCGGGCAAGAGCGCGGGTCATATACTCGTTGAAGTAGTCCAGAGAAGGGCTGCCCTCGTTCAGGGTTCCCCTGAGGCGGCCTACATTAACAAGGCTCTCCAGCTCGGACGCCGCTTCCATCAGTCCCAGGAAGTCGGTGAGGGCCTTCTCCCTCTTCTCCTTCTCGGGATGAGTGAAATTGACACCGGTGTCTGCGAAGATCTGTCCCGTGGAGACCATGGGAATCTCAAGACCCGTCTCCTTCATTATCTTTTTAACGCTTTTCAGATCGACCTGATCCCGGCTTAAAAGGGCCAGTTCCACGCCGTCATATCCCATCTCGGCAGCCTTGATCATGCTGGTTTCCAGCTTGTCCCGGAACACGACAAAGGCGGACATAAGGGCATTTTCAGGCGCCACCGCCAGGGCTGTTTTGATGGTTGCACTCTTTGACATCTGACCGCCCCCTTATGCCTTAAGGGATTTAAGGACGACCCCCAGGGCCTCCATTAGTGCGGTGGGACGGGCGATGCCCTTACCGGCGATATCGAAGGCGGTTCCATGGGCACAGGTGGCAATGGCCACGGGCATTCCGCCGTGGATTGTCACACCCTTGTCAAAACCAAGGAGCTTTGTGGCAACCTGTCCCTGATCGTGATACATGGAAACTACGGCGTCATACTCCCCTGCTCTGACCTTCAGAAAAATGGTGTCCGCGGGAAAGGGACCGTCGGCCTTGATTCCGGCTTTCTGAGCCGCCTTGATGGCAGGTTCGATCTCGTCTCCCTCTTCGGTTCCGAAGAGCCCCTTCTCTCCGCAGTGGGGATTGAGTGCGGCAACGGCAATTCTTCTGTTTTCAATGCCGAAACGCTGCATTTCGGTGTCCAGAAAGGTGATGGAGTCGAGGATTCTGTCCTTTTTGACAAAGGTATGAATGTCCTTGACGGCGATATGACTTGAAACCCGGACGGTCCACATGGGGTCCATGTAGTTGATCTCTCCGGTGATATCGGGACGGTTGAAGTGGTCCTTATACATATCAAGCTCACTGGGATAGGGGCATCCGCCCTTCTTCATGGCTTCCTTGTTAAAGGGAGCAAAGACAAATCCCTGAACCAGCTTGTCATCAATCATCTTAAGGATTGTCTGGATTGAACGGTATACGCAGTTTCCGGCTTTTTCGGAAACCACACCAAAGGGGATCTCCTCCCCTCCCTCAACGGGGACATTAATAAAGGCAAGGTCATCCCTGCTGCCGGGCAGCTCATCAAGAGTGATATCTCTGGCATTCAGCTGAATACCGCAAATATCCATGGCCCTGTCGAAACTGGGACGGTCTCCCACAAGAACCAGTGCCCTATCACCCCGGTCCTTATACTCTTTAATACACTGAACGGTAATCTCAGGTCCGACTCCGGCAGGATCACCTATCATAAAGGCTATTTTCTGCATCTATAGTACTCCTTTAAAGAAGAAGACCCCGGTCCTCTTCATCTCAGCTTAATTCATATTGCATATTGTATACCATTCCGAAATGCTGTCAACCTTTTTTTCACCCATAACTGCTTCACGGGGTAAAGAACGTTGTTCAAAAATATACTATTCCCTTACTAAACAAGGATTTATGATATTATAGAATTAAAAATTCAAAAATGAATAGTAAAAATAAGATAAATTTTCATTGACAGTCCACGGAACTATGGTATCCTGAAATAGTTCATGGTGCATTGTATACCATTTAAAAAAAGTACTTTCCAAGTAATGGAGGTTGAATGAAGACTTTGAAACTGAATACCCGTTTAATAATCCCTGTTCTTACCTTTGCGGTAGGAGTTCTCTGGGTAGTTTACGGACTTAAAAACTATGGATGGTGGGACCAGGGCCCCGGCAGCGGCTTCTTTCCTTCTATTATAGGAATTATTCTGGCGGGAATCAGCATTATAGCCCTCCTAGAAGGCATCAAGATGCCGGCTCCGGAATATGTAAAGGCCAGCTGGTATCCTTTTATCGCAGCATTTGCGACTGTGGGGCTGGCCATGATCATCGGATTTTTCCCGGCCATGTTTCTCTTTCTTGAGGGATGGCTGAAGATCTACGAGAAGTACAGCTGGAAGAAATCACTGCCCATATCAATCATTACAACAGCGGCACTATACGGTATATTCGCCATGTGGCTAATGGTACCCTTCCCCGCCGGTGTCATATTCAACGCAATCAGAGGTTAAGAATGGAAACTTTAACACTGCTTCTTCAGGGATTCGGTACAGCCCTGACCATACAGAATTTTCTGGCAGCTGCCGCCGGTGCCCTCCTCGGACTGGTTGTGGGCGCCATGCCCGGAATCGGCTCCCTGGCAGGAGTAGCTCTGCTGCTGCCCCTGACATTCAAGTTTAATCCTGTAACAGGAATCATCATGCTGTCGGCCATCTACTACGCCAATATGTACGGAGGCTCCTACAGCTCAATCCTGATCAACATCCCCGGTGACAGTCCCGCGGTTATGACCGCCATCGACGGTCATCCCATGGCCAAGAAGGGAGAACCCGGTAAGGCCCTGTTCACTTCAAACCTCTCCTCCTTTATAGGGGGAACCATCGGAATCATCATTCTGACCATCACCGGTCCCGCTCTGGCACGCCTTGGTCTCAAGTTCGGTCCCGTTGAGATGGCAGCCCTTCTGATGGTAGCCATGACCTCCCTGGGATGGCTGTTGGGCGACAACCCTACAAAGGGTGTTGTTTCCACACTGATCGGTGTACTTATAGCCACCATCGGATTTGATATTGTAGTGGGAACACCCCGCTACGACTTCGGATCTCTCCATCTGCTGGGAGGAGTCTCCTTTATACCCCTGGTCATCGGAATGTTCGGATTCTCTCAGGTTATGGAGATGATGGAACCAGCAAAGAACGGCGACAGCATAGATATGAAGCTCAGCCTGAAGGACAGTATCCTTAACAAGAGCGAGATGAGACGTCTTCTGGGTCCCTCTATCCGGTCCAGTTTTCTGGGAACCATTATCGGAATCCTTCCCGGAGCCGGAGCTACAACAGGTTCCTTCCTGGGATATATGACCGAGAAGAAAGTCGGAAAGAACAAGGATAAGATGGGAACAGGCGTCCTTGAGGGTGTTGCCGCCGCCGAGGCAGCAAACAACTCAGCCGCCGCCGGAGCCTTTGCTCCCCTTCTCTCACTGGGGATTCCCGGTTCCGGAACCGGTGCGGTTCTTCTCGGAGGTCTGCTCATGTACGGCCTGACTCCGGGGCCCAGACTCTTTCAGAACGAGCCCGAGTTTACATGGGGTCTGATCGCCTCTCTCTATGTAGCCAATATGATCACCCTTTTTGTGGCCCTCTCGATCATCCCCTTCCTGATCAAGATTCTGAAGGTTCCCGTAAAGATTATGGTTCCCATTATTACAGCCGTCTGTATTATGGGCGCCTACAGCGCCAGCAACTCCCTCTACGGTGTTATGCTGATGCTCGCCTCGGGATTTATAGGATTTCACCTGAAGAAGAACAACTACCCCATCGCTCCCCTGCTGCTGGCCTTTGTTCTTGCTCCCACCCTGGAGCGCGACTTCAGACGGTCCTTCCTGATCTCAGACGGAAGCCCATGGATCTTCTTCCAGAAACCCATTGCCTGCGGACTGATCATCTTTCTGCTGCTTACAATTCTGTCACCCCTGTTCAGAAAGCTGTTTGCAATGACTAAAAAAAAAAGACCCCCTCAGGGAGTAAGTGATTCCACTCTGTCTCCTGCATAGATGAAGGGATGCAGGAGCCGGAATAAGGATATACCAGATTTAAAAAAGACAGTGGGATCATCCGGTCATGGATCCGCCCGGACAATCCCCAACGGAAAGATGACCCGGCAGAGTCTGATCTGCCAAGAAAACAATCGGTTCCGGCTTTACCGGAACGACAAAAGCAATGAAGGAGCTTTTAGTATGAAAAAACTGTTAACACTGGTATTGATGGCAGCCCTCGCATCAACTGCTGTATTTGCAGAAGGACAGCAGGAAAAGGCAGAGGGTCCCTGGACCCCCACAAAAGGAGTTGAATGGGTTGTTACCTCAAGTGCCGGAGGCGGATCTTCCATCTTTACACAGAACATTGTCGAAATTATGAAAAACGAAGGCATTGTTGATAAGAACATCATTATCAACTATAAAACAGACGGCGGTGGAGCCGTTGGAAGAAGAGGCGTTTCCATGATGAAGAATGAAGCCCATACACTTCTGACCTTCAACTCCGGCGACCTGCAGCCCTTCGTTCAGAGAGAAGGCGGAGACCTGGACGGTCTGACTCCCCTGGCTGTAATGGCCCTGGACGGACAGATTCTTCTTGTAAACATGGACTCTCCCTACAAGAGCATGGAAGATGTGATTGCCGCTCTTAAAAGCGGAGAGAGACTGATTATCGGCGGTTCCAAGTCCGATGATGAAGCCATCTATGATGCAATGAAGGCAGAGATCGGCGGTGACATGGAGTACTTGAGATCAGACTCAACAGGTGAGGCGCTGACTCAGCTTCTCGGAGGACACGTGGATATGGCCATTGCCAAACCTGCCGCTTCCTTCGACCTGGTATCCACCGGTGAGCTTGTACCCATGGTAACTGCCTCGGCCAGCCGCTTTGGAGAGCCCTTTGACGCACCCACCTTTACAGAACTGGGTTACGACATTGAGTTCCAGATCTACAGAGGTGTTGTCGGCCCAGCCGATATGCCCGCTGAAGCTGTTGCCTACTGGTCAGATGCTCTTGCAAAAGTAGCCGCCACAGACACATGGAAAAACGAGTACATCAACAAGTTCCTTCTTGTAGACAATCATCTGGATGCAGATGATGCCAAAGTTTACATGCAGAAGTTTGAGGATATGTATAGCAAATAAGTCTATGGCTTATTGAAAAGGGAGGGCGCTCGGTATAGAGTCCCTCCCTGATCCCAGTAGTAAGGAGAAAAAGAAACAATTCATAATTTTTAATTTATTTTGAACTGTTTTCTGTATAGAATAGCGTATGGAAGAATTGATCACCCGTAAAAACCTGTCCGATCAGGTCCATGACCACATCAAGCGTATGATTCTCTCCGGTGAACTGAAGGGGGGGGAGAGAGTACCCGAAGCCTCTCTGAGCAAGCTGTTCGGTGTCAGCCGGACACCCCTGCGGGAAGCCCTGAAGAAACTGAGTGACTATGGGCTGATCTATCTTAAGCCCCGCAGTTACGCCGAAGTTGTGATAATATCCGAGGATGAGGCCCGGCAGATTGCCGAAGTCCGTCTGGATCTTGAAATACTCTCTGCCAAACTCTTCAGCAGAAACGCTCAGCCCGAGCACTTTCAGGAGCTGAGAGAGATCTCGGAGAGGTGCCTGGCCCTGAATATGGAGGGAGACAAGGCCGGTTCCTTTGAAATTGACAGTCAGTTTCACCTGAAAATAGCCGAACACTGCCAGAATTTCTGTCTCTTTGAAATTTTTGAAAAGCTTGATGCCCGTATCCAGCTGCTACGTCTGAACCAGAAACTTGAGTCTCCAAGTCTGACAGATTATATCAAACAGCACAGTATTCTGATTGCAGCCATGGAGAACAAGGAAGAGAAGCTGATCGAATCCATCCTTTCAACCCATATCATGCACCATATCAACAAGTGACCGGTTCCCCCGGTCCATTTCTCAAAATCCTCTTTTTTCTGTTTACGAAACCGGTTTCCTAATATAGAATGCACCCATAAACGATAAGGATACCCCCAATCGACAAACAGAAGAGAATAACCATAATCGAAGTGGCCAGGATGGCCGATGTCTCTAAAGGAACTGTCTCCAAGGCCCTGAATAACAAACCGGGAATAGGAGATGAAACCCGTCAGCGTATTCTGAACATTGTAGAAGAGATGGGCTACCGTCCCGACTCCTCCGCAAAGGCCCTCTCCAACAGAAAAACAAGCAATATCGGACTGATAATACCTCATGAAGCAGGTCAGAGCCTGGACAATGCCTACTGGCCCGTACTGGTCTCCTCCATTACAGAAGAAGCCGCGGAAAACGGTTATAATCTGATGCTCTTCACTCCCCGCAGGGAGGGCGCTCTGGATGAGATGTATGACTCCCTGATCAGCAGCAACAAAACAGACGGTCTTATTATAGGATCTGAACTACTGGACAGAAAGCAAATTGATCTGCTTGAGGAATCGGATATACCCTTTATCCTTCTGGGTAAACATCCCGAAGCCGATCACCACTTTGTGGATATAGACAATGCCTTTGCCGCCAGGAGTATGACCGAGTATCTGCTGAACCGGGGCTACAGGAAGATCGCCCTTCTGACAGGTCCCGGCAGCTACTACTACAACCGGATGAGGCTGGATGCATACAAAGAAGCCATGGAGAACAGAAATCTGCCGGTACTCCATGTTGAGGCCGATGAATACGACAGCCCCAGCGTTACCAGAGCCCTGGACCGTATCTACAGCAGCGGTCCCCGCCCGGATGCAATCTTTGCCGGAGCCGGAGGAGACTTCCTCTACACCATCCTCGAGAAACTGAGAGAGCTTCCCGAAGCAGAGCAACCAGAGGGGATCTGCGTCTTTGATGATGACAGGTCTCTGGATTTTATCGGCCCCGGACTGACCGCCGTCAGACAGCCCGTACAGGAGCTGGGAAGGGCCGCCGCCAAAGGCATTCTCTACCTTATAGAGAACCCCGAACTGAAACAGATCCGCAGGATCTTTAAAACGACCATTATAGAACGGGGCAGCTGCCCTGTACTTCCAAACAAGGATAATCAGATATGAACCCAAATGAACTGAAAGAGATGAGAGCGAGTATTGACCGGGAGCTTCGTGAGGGGATTCTCCCCTTCTGGAGCACCGCTGCCGTCGATCCGGCAGGAGGATTTTACGGCAGGGTAAAGGAGGGAAACATTCCCGAAACCGATGCCCCAAAAGGTGCAGTTCTGAATGCCAGGCTTCTGTGGAGCTTCTCAAGGGCCTACGGCTTCTACAAGGACCCGGCCCTTCTGGAGCTGGCTGACAGTGCCTTCTCCTACCTGACCGAGTACTTTGTGGACCGTGAGAACGGGGGCCTTTTCTGGATGCTCGACAGCTCCGGAGCTGTTCTGAACAGCCGCAAACAGGTCTACGGCCAGGCCTTCGGCATCTACGCCTTCTGCGAGTACTACAAGGTCTCCGGAAAGCCCGAAGCCAGGGAACAGGCTCTGGCCCTCTTCGACTGCCTTGAAAACCATGTCCGGGACAGGGAGTTCGGCGGCTACCTTGAGGCCTTTACCCGGGAGTGGGGAGAGATGGAAGACGTCCGTCTCAGCGAGGTGGACCAGAACGACAGGAAGTCCAACAACACCCACCTTCATATCATGGAGGCCTACACCAGCCTCCACCGGATGGAAGAGAGCCCCCGGACCGCCGAAGCTCTGGACCATGTGACCCGGATGATGATGGAGAAGATCTACAACCCGGAAAAGGTCAGCTGCACCCTCTTCTTTACTGAAGAGTGGGAGAGCCGCAGCGGTGTTGTGAGCTATGGCCACGACATCGAGGCGGCATGGCTCTTTCAGGAGGCCCTGGATGCCCTGAATAACTCAGAGCTCACCGAAGTTTTTCAGAAGGAGATCTTAAGGATATCCGCCCGGGCCCTTGAGAGCTCAATGGACGGTGAGCTTGGCAGGGGCGGAATGAACAATGAGAAATTTCCCGACGGCAGAGTGGACCGGGACAAGATCTGGTGGGTTCAGAACGAGGCGATGGTGGGCTTTCTGAATGCCTATGAGCACTCCGGAAAAGAGGACTATCTCAGGGCGGCTGCAAATATCTGGCAGTTCAGCCTGGACCACCTGATCTACCCCGACGGCGGCTGGAGACTCTTTGCCTCCGGTGACGGCGTCACCGCATCCTCATCTGTCTACAAGGCCGATGAGTGGACCTGTCCCTATCACAATACACGGGCCTGTATAGAGGCCATGGAAAGACTGGATAAAATAACCGGAAACCTGAAGGAGAACAACTGATGAGTCTGTTTACAGAGAGAAAAGAGAGAATCATGGAGGAGTATGAGGCACTGGTGACAAAACCCAACCAGCCTCTATTCAGCACCGGCGGTGTCTATGAGCGCTATGAGAACCCCGTAGTTACAGCCGCTCATATTCCGCCCCACTGGCGCTATGACTTCAGCCCCGAACGGAACCCCTTCTTTATGGAACGTCTGGGCATCAATGCGGCCCTGAATACGGGGGCCATCTATTTTGAAGGGAAGTTCTACCTGATGGTCCGCATCGAGGGACACGACAGAAAGTCCTTCTTCGGTCTCTGCGAGAGCGAGAACGGCATCGACAACTTCCGCTTTACGGGCCTCCCCGTTCTGATCGACGAGACAGAGGACCCCGATGTAAATGTCTACGATGTAAGGCTCACCGCCCATGAAGACGGCTTTATCTACGGCCTTTTCTGCACCGAGCGCAAGGACCCCGACGCCCCCGCAGGAGACGAAAGCTCCGCCACCGCCCAGTGCGGCATTATACGGACAAAGGACCTTGAGAACTGGGAACGCCTGGCTGACCTTAAGACCAGCAGTATGCAGCAGCGGAACGTTGTGCTCCACCCTGAGTTTATGGACGGGAAGTACGCCCTCTACACCCGGCCCCAGGACAGCTTTATCGAGGCGGGAAGCCAGGGAGGAATCGGCTGGGGTCTGAGCGACTCCATGGTAAACGCCGAGGTAGAGAGCTCCGTGATTATGGACCCCAAGGTCTACCACACCATCAATGAGGTAAAAAACGGTCAGGGCCCTTCCCCCATCAAGACCTCCGAGGGCTGGCTCCATCTGGCCCACGGTGTGCGGAACACCGCCGCCGGTCTGCGCTATGTACTCTATATGTTTTTAAGTGATATTGACGAGCCCTGGAAGATCACCCACCGCCCGTCGGGATACTTTATCGCTCCCGAAGGGGAAGAGAGAGTCGGAGATGTTTCCAATGTAGTCTTTGCCAACGGCTGGGTTGAGAAGGACGGAGAGGTTTACATCTATTATGCCTCTTCCGATACACGCTGCCATGTGGCCACAACCACAGTGGAGCGGCTTCTGGACTATGTAAAGAATACACCCGAAGATCCCCACCGCTCCCGGGCCTGCGTTGAGCAGAGGCGGGCGCTGATTGAGGGAAACCGGGAGTTCCTCTAAAGCCTCTGCTTTCTGCCGTCAGCCTGCAGCCGGCATGCAGGCGGGCGGCATCCCCCTGCAAGCCGGCACCATTGCAAAACTTTCTGATAAAGCGGAGAATCAGGATATCCGAGGAGACTCTATGATATCCGAAAAATCCGCACTGAAAATATCAACCTGGGCAGCTGCCGCCTTCGCCCTGCTGGGTCTTGCCTGGGGACTTGTCATCCGCTCGGGAATGCTCCTCTTCGACGGGGTCTACTCCCTGTTGAGTGTGGCCCTGAGCCTGATGTCCCTTGTTGTCCTGAATCAGGTGACGGCCAAAAAAGAAGACAGCCGCTATCCCTTCGGCAAGGCTCACTTCGAGCCCTATCTGGTCCTCTTCAAATCTCTGGTGCTGATCGGAATGTGTGTGATCTCCTTCAGTGACGCCCTGCGGGATCTCTTAAGCGGCGGCAAGATCGTCGCACCCGGCCCGGCGGCCCTCTACTCCCTGATAAGTACATTGGGCTGTCTGGTCACGGTAGTGTTCTTGTTCTGGATCAAAAAGAAAAATCCCACGGGTCTACTGGAGGCCGAGTATCAGCAGTGGCTTGGAGATACCCTCCTCAGTCTGGGAGTTCTGGCGGGTTTTATTTTAAGCTATCTGTCGGTTGGAACGAAACTTGAGTGGATAGTCCCCTATATGGACCCCTTTCTGGTCACCCTGATGTCCCTGATCTTTCTTGTATTTCCTCTTAGAACCATGTTCAGCGCCTACAATGAGTTTATGTTTATGGAGGCTGACGATGAGATCAAAGAGCCGGTAGAGGCAGAGGTCCGCCGCATTGCCGATGAACTGGAGGCCCGGTACAAGCTGCGTATGGTAAAAAAGGGCCGGGAAACTTCCATCGAAGTAAACTTTATCACTCCCGAAAGATCCATATCAGTAGAGGATATGGACCGGATGCGGAACAGAATAAAACAGAAGGCCCTGAAGGTGAACGATCTCCACTGGATCAATATCGGCTTTACCCGTCTTGAGGAGTGGCTCTAGCTCCGGCAGTATCCTGGCAGAACAGCTCAGGCAAAACGGCTGGAGGAATGCCCGGTAAGCATCAGGCCCGCCTGAACCGCAGGCTGACCCTGGTACCCTCTCCGGGAGTGGACGTCACCTGAATATCCCCCCCGTAGTACTCCATCATACTCTTAACAAGGGGCATTCCGAATCCGGTTCCCGTCTCCCCATCGGTTCCCCTGCGATGGGTATCACGGGCATGGGCATCAAAAAGCCTGGATAGAATTTCTTCAGGAATACCAATCCCTTCATCAATAATACTCAGGATGACCCGGTCTCCGGAAGACTCAGTCTCACCCCTGACCGAAGATCCTCCCGATGAAAACTTAAGGGCATTACTGAGGATATTCACCAGAACCGTATTTACCAGACTGACCTCCTCAGCCAGAATCTGATATTTTTCCGATCCCTCCAGAGGAACTAAGGAGATATTCTTTGCCTCGGCCATATGGATGATACCCCTGCAGGCCTCATCCCAGGCTGATTTCAGATCGATCTCTTCCAGAATTATCCCCTTAAGCTTCAGGGAGCGGTGCTTTTTCACCATGCTGATGATATCCATACCCCGTTCTGCACTATCCTCCACAGCGGGAAGGAGTTCATCCAGAACACCGGCATCCTCTCTGATCACCGAAAGGGCACTGATAATACTGGCAAAGGGATTGGCCAGGTCATGGCAGAGAATATGAAGAAGCTCACTCTGTCTTTCATGAGCCGTTTGAACAGCCTTCCTTGCCTTGCTGATCTCAAGATGGGTTCTGATCCTCATTTTCAGTTCATGTATGCGGAAGGGTTTAGTGATATAATCCGCCCCTCCCGCATTGAAGGCCCGAACCAGCTGATCCTCCTCGGAAAGGGCGGTTAGAAAGAGGATGGGGATGTCAGCGGTCTCAGGGGATTCTTTCAGGATTCCGGCACATTCGATCCCGTCCATAACGGGCATCATAATGTCCATAAGAATCAGATCGGGAAGGCCTGTGTTTTTAATAATATCCAGAACCGTCTGTCCGTTATTGGCGACCTTCAGCTCATATTCATCATGAAGGATCTCATGGAGAACCTGGATATTTGACGGTGTATCTTCTGCAATAAGCAGAGTATCTTTAGACATTGTTATCCTCTTCAAGCAGCTCTAGAGCAGCGGTAAAATCATAGCGTTCCATGGCCTGTTCCAGCTCATGCATCACAGCAGGACAGATTCTCGAAACAAGAGGGGAGATACTGTTAAACAGTTCAACCGAATCACTGCTGTAGTTTCTCAGGGCCTCTTTGAATTCGGTCAGCTGCTCCGCTTCACCTGGAGTCGGCTTATACCTGATCTTCCCGGGTTTCAGGACCGGAGTCCTCGGCCGGACCTCTTCTTCCGCCCCGGCATCTGAAGAGCTGTCGGCATCAGAGACTTTTTCCAGGGGCAGATAGATCCTGAATAGACTCCCCTTCCCCGGACGACTTTCCAGAAGAATCTCTCCCTCCATAAGTTCAACCAGCTCCCGGACAATGCTCAGACCCAGTCCCGACCCCTCGTATTTCCTTGAAATACTGCTGTCCAGCTGAACAAAGGCGGAAAAGAGCTTTTTCTGATCCTCTTCACTGATCCCGATACCGCTGTCGGCTACTTCCAGAAGCACCGTATAACCCGTCCTGTCAGAGCCGCGTAACCTGACCTCCACAAATCCCCGGGAAGTGAATTTGAGGGAGTTGTCTATAAGATTGACAAGGATCTGGGTGATCCTCTGGAAATCACCGGAAAAGCACCCTCGAATCTCCCGGTAAACAAAGAAATCCAGCCTTATATTGCAGTTCCTTGCCTTCTCCCGAAACAGAAGATTAACAGAATCCTTCAGTTTAAGAAAGGAGAATTCACTGTTGTTCAGGGAGACCCTGCCCGCCTCCATTTTAGAGTAGTCCAGGACATCATTGAGAAGATTCATCAGATTCATTGTGGATGACTTCATACTCTCCAGATAGGGAATCATCTCGTCTCCCGGACTGTTCTGGGACATAATCTCAGCCAGGGCAAGAATGGAGTTCATGGGAGTACGGATCTCATGACTCATGGTTGCCAGAAACGCACTCTTAATCCGGACCGCGTCCTCGGCGGCCTCCTTAGCCCTCTTCAAATGCATCTCATACTCTATCTCTTCGGTACTGTCCTGCACCGAAAAGACTACATAATCGGTGTTGTCCATATAGACTGGATTCAGGTTCATATTCAGCCAGCGGATACTTCCGTCATCTTCCTTCACACCCAGAACTTCATTCCTGATGCTTTTCTTGTGCTCCAGAACCTTCAGTCTTGGATGCTCCTCAGGCCTCAGGACCCGGCCCTCGGTATTTACAAACTTCCTTTCCGGATCATTAATACTCTCCTTGAGAATATCGGCAAGAACCGGGTTATGCATATCGATCCTTCCGTCCTTAGTGATCAGACCGACCCCCACTGGAAGGGACTGAAGCATTCCCTTAATCAGGCTGACTCTGCCCTGAACGCGGTTTTCCAGGTCCTCATTGACACCGAGAAGAGTCTTGCTGACATAGCGGCCGAGGGATTCATTAAGAACAACCGACAGAATCAGAACCATCAGGGATGAGAAGATTAGAATATAGAGATAGGGTTTGCTCTGGTCAAAGGCGGAGACCGCATAGTCGTAATCCATCTCCGTAACAATGCCGAACTGATACATGGGGTTCCAGGTCCACATACCGATAACAGGCACCGAAGCGTAGTTGCTGTAACTCTCACGGCTCATCCCCGACTGCCGCTGCATCAGGTTCCATGCAGCATAGGTAAGGGGGAGCTCCTCGGGGCTGCCGTCCCATAAACCGTAATCCCTTAAGGGCAGGGATAGCTGAGGTGTGGAACCGGTCTCCAGTATTCCCTTATGATAAAAGAAGGGAGTCCCCGGAGGCTCACTGAGGAAATAGCCTTCCGTATTGACCAGATAACTTTCACTGGAATATCCCGTGTTGTGAATCAGCTGCGGAAATATCTCTGAAGGATCCTCGTAGGCCATAAAATAGGAACTAATCTTTCCAGAGGAATCATACAGGGGTATAAGAAAGGTCATCGACTGATGAATCCTGGATGAATACTCTGAATGTACAGGCATAAAAAGGCGGTTTTTGCCGAGGCTGATGGCATCAATGTAGTCCCGGTCGTAGAAGAACTCATGCTCCCGGCCCTGTCTGATTTCATGGAAGGACCTGCTGATGATTCCATCGGGATCTACAAACTCATAGGTTTCTGAATCCAGTGCTGTCAATGTATCCGGACCATCCCCTGCAAAGAGTCCGGCCTCTTCCAGCAGATCCTGAAAAAAGATCATCCTGCGGTCCATCCACTCTTCAATATCCTGTTCCATGGTGTTGTGGGCAGATGCCATAAGGGGAATATTCTGCTGCAGAATTCTCTCCCTGGTAACCCGGGTCAAATAAAAGGAGAAGAGTGAGAAAAAAACAATCAGAATAAAACTGAAAGCCAGACTTGCCTTCAGAAGAGATTCTGTTCTGCCGTGAATATTTGCCCAGGTTCTGCTTTTCTTCCGTGCCCGGACAAGACCTCCGATAAGCAGAGAGATACCGAGGAGATAGCAGATAAAAGCAATCAGATAGTGTTTTCTGTATTCCTGTACTGATCCGTCCACTTCAATCTCATTTCTTGAGGCCCTTCTGACTTCATCCCTCAGACGGTAGGAGAAGGAGTTTTTCTGGAAGGCAATGATCCTGTTCAGTTCATCAAGAGCAATATCTGTCTCATCCGCTACATGCAGGGCAAATCTCAGGGTCCAGGGCACAGGAGATGAGAGCTCAAGACTCCTGAACTCATCCATTCGGATAAGGGTCTGCATGGTTAAAAGGTCGCCGATTACAGCATCGCAATCTCCCCTTGCCAGAAGAGAGAGGGCGTCCCAGGCGTCATCAGAGTGCATGAAACTGATATTGCGGTTACTGGACATAATACGCTCTGAAAAATCCGGACAGCCGTATATTCCCACCTTTCTGCCCTCCAGGGAGTTCATATCACTGAAGGAATGTGATAAGTCTCTTTGAACAATATGATAGGGTACCTCCAGCATTGGAATTGTGGCTTCCAGAGAAGAGCCGCCATCCACAGGGGAAAGAAACAGATCAATACCGCCGTTCTTCAGCTCATCCTCTCCCGCCTTCCTGGTTTTGAAACCGGACAGTTCGTATTCCGTATCCATATAACCCGAGAGATCTCTTAAAATTTCACCCAGTATACCGGGAGCCCCAGGATCCCGGTTCATATAGGGATAACCCACAGAGTAACCTATCCTGGGAGTTATCTTCTCCCTGTAGTCATCGGGGCCGGAAAAGATACCCCTCAAGGTGTTCCCGGACGAGACAGGACCGCTTCTTTTCGGAGTGTAAGCCGAAGAGTTGAGGTTCCACTTCATCCTGAGGGCTTCCATCTCTTCGCGGCTGATGGAAAGCAGTGCCTTGTTAAAGACAGGGAGCAGCTCCCCCCACTCCTCCTTCAGAAGGAAAGCAGGCTCATTGTAAACACCCCACTCCATATTGCTGTCGGCTACACGGATATCCCGGAAATCGGGATCACTCCGATAGAAATCGTAGCTGGCCATATTGAGCACAATAAGATCACATTCCCTCTCCCTGAGCGCCCCGACCAGCTCCACTCTGCCGTCATAGAACTCAATATCCCCTTCAGGAGTCACTTCCTGAATCTGCTGAAAGAAGGGTGCTCCCCGGAGCATTCCAATCCTCATCTGCAGAAGGGCGTCCAGGGAGAGCTGCCTGTGTCTTTTATGGGTCAGAAATACAAGAGGCATACGTATATAGGGGATGCTGTAATGAGGACTGCCGAGATATTCCCGGTCCATATGGACTGCAGTCAGAATATCAATTTCCCCTCTGTTTATTTGCTCTTTCAGGGGCTGAACCAGCTCCGGCTCCGTGAAGCGGACAGTAACCCCGAGGCGTCCTGCAATCAGTCTGAGAAGATCATGGGTAAACCCGACACTCTCTCCGTCGATGTCCATACTGAAGGGGCTGAAATACCGGTAGGAGGATGCCAGCCACTCGGGGTATTTCTCAAGAACTGCCCGATCCTCCTCATCCAGATCCAGACGGCTCAGGTTGGAATATCCCAGCCATCGGTTCTCAATCTGCCCCATTTTATCCCTGTCAAATACGGCCAGACTCTTGTTCATAATGCCTGTAATTATGGAGTTTTCCTTCAGTGCGGCATAGGCAGCAGGGTTTGATGAGAGGTCTTCGATAATAAAGGAGCCGCCGGTTTTCAGGTTTTCAATTCCCAGACGGTTTGTGTAGTAATCAAAGAGATTTGCATTCATAAAGACATAATCAACCCTGTCCTGGGAAAGGGCCTGAAGGCAGTCATTGGGATTCCGATAACTCTGATACCGTAGATCGGGAACACTCCCGATGACGCCCTCATAGTAGACATCTTCAATTCCAGCCACCCTCTTTCCCTTCAGATCCTCCAGGGTGGACACAAAGGGATTTCCCTTTCTTGTATAGAGTCCGGACTGCATATGAAAGAGGGTATCCGAAAAATCAAGCCACGGTTCACTCCCTTCGCTGGATACGGCATAAACAAGAAGATCAATCTCAGAGTTAAGCAGCTGTTTCCGGGCCTCTCCCGGAGATTCCGAGGGAACGGGCAGAAAAGAAAGTCCTGAGATACGGGCAATTTCATCCAGAATATCCATATGGAATCCCGAAAATACGCCGTTATCCAGGAAACAGAAGGGGGCCCAGTACTCATGAGCCTGTATACGAACCACCGGATTCTCTCTGATCCACGCCCTCTCTTCGGCAGTAAAATCCGGTTCAAGGGAGAAGAGATAAACGAAATTAAGAGATAACAGACAAGTAAGAAGAATCCGTTTATTGAGCATCTGCATACCCGGTTTATGTTTTAGTCCATTCTATTCCAATTAGGGCAATAGATCAATTAAATCTTTTCTCACAAATGATATAAGAAAACTGATATACATTATTAATTCTATTTACGTTCCATTAAGCCGGCGTCTTCTCCCTTCCCGGACTGATAAGCAGATGATGGAGCAGTCTGTTGGCAGCCAGACCGATAAGGATATAGGAGAGGGCCTGAGCACAGAACACTCCCGGAACCCCGAAAAGCCGAGCCCCCAAAAAGGCCAGAGGAATATAGAGTACAAACATCTGGGTAAGGGAGATGGCTGCCGCATGGATGGGTTTTTTAAGGACATTCAGGATGGTATTACTGTTCAGAAAAAGTCCCTGCATCCCATAGCCAAATCCTGCCAGCCGCAAATAGAGGGCCATATAGTTCTGAACCTCTTCTACAGGAGAAAAGAGCCTGGAGAAAGGCCCCGCCAGCACAAGAAGAACAAGAAAGACCCCGGTTCCCGACAGAAAAGCCAGCTTGTTTGCATAGTGAGACCCCTTGAGAACCCTCTCATGTTTTCCGGCACCGCTGTTCTGTCCGATAAAGGGACCTACTGCAGAACCGACAGCAAAGGTAAAGGCCATGGCCAGTCCTTCTGCCTTGGCTCCGGCACCGAAACCGGCTACCGCCGCTGTACTGATGCGGGCCAGAAGTCCCGTAATAATGCCGACGGCAAAGGGAGAGATCATCCTTACCAGGGCTGTGGGAACAGCCACCTGCAGAATCCCTTTCCAGGAATCAATCACTTCGGTCAGGGCGGGCTTTTCGGCAGTAAGAAGCTTCTCTCTTTTTCCCAGTATGATCAGGGCCGATATAAACCCGATGGACCTGGCAATGGCGGTGGCGATCGCCGCACCCCGGACACCCATGGCGGGAACCGGGCCGAAACCGAAGATAAAAACGGGGTCCAGAATCAGATTGGTTCCCGCAGAGATCAGCATTACCAGGCTGGGAGTCTTCGTGTCCCCCGTAGCCCGGATGGCGTTGTTGCCGACCATGGGAACCACAACCATCATGGAGCTGATATACCAGACGCTCATATAGTCTTCCACATATTCAAGGACACGGCCGGTTGCCCCGAGAAGGGTAAAGAGGGGTGTGATGGTCAGCATCCCGAACAGGCCGACCAGCACTACAATAAATATGCTCAGAATAATACCGTCGGTGGTTACCCGGGCAGCCTTGTGAAACTTCTGCTCACCAAGAGTCCGGGAGAGCTGAGCCGACATTCCCACCCCCAGTCCAAGGGCAATGCTCTGGACAATCATAACCACGGGGAATGTAAAGGAGAGGGCTGCCAGCTCCTCCTCACCCAGGCGTCCCACATACATGGCATCAACCATATTGAAGATGGTCATGCCCAGCATACCGACAATCATGCCGGCGGACATTTTTAAAATCTGCTGTTTATAGTCACCCTCGATAAGGGAAGCTTTTCTGTTCATTCCGACATATTACCAAAATGCAGGAGTCCGGGCTACAGAGATGGAATAAAACCAATGTTGATTGATGATAGAATCCCTATCAGATATAGTAATAAAAAGATAAGCAGAACAAGGGGTTGAGTGATATGAAGGTTTACCATGGCGACATTCTGACATGTAATGAGGAGAGCAGGGTCTGCTCCTGGCTTGTGGAAGACAAAGGAAAAATCCTTTTTGCGGGAGACAGGCTCCCCGATCAGTACAGAGAGGCCGAAACTGTTGATCTCGGATCAAGAGCCCTCTGCCCCTCCTTTGTGGATACCCATCTTCATTTTGCAAGCATGGCCCTATTCAACTCCGGGGTAAATGTTATGGATGCCAGGAGCAACCGGGAGATCCAGCAGAGGCTGACGGAAATTATCTCGGGAGGAGTAGAACCGGACGGCGGCACCAGCGGATCGGGAAAGCAAAACATCATTGCCTTCGGTGCCTCCCCCCATTCGGTGGAAGAGAAGAGGCTCCTCAACCGGGAGGAACTGGACGAAGTCTCACAGGAAAGAGGTATTATGGTGGTCAAATACGACGGCCATGCCTGTATTGTCAACACAGCCCTCCTGAAAAAGCTTCCTGAGGGGATAAAAAAGTTGAGGGGCTACAACCCGGAGTCAGGGGAGATGAACCAGGAAGCCTTCTTTGCCGTCTCGGACTATATTTCCGGCAGCATTCCTGTTAGTGAACTTGTCCGATCCATGCAGAGGGCAATAGACTATATGGCCGAAAGGGGAATCGGAATGATCCATACCGTCAGCGGTGTCGGCTTTCCCCGGGACCTGGATGTGGATATGGAGCGTTTTATAGGTCATTCCGCCCGGAGCGGCTTTCAGATGCGCCTCTTTTTTCAGACCATGGATACAGGAAAGGTACACAGAAGGAAGCTCCCCCGGATTGGCGGCTGTTTTATCACGGCTCTTGACGGCTGTTTCGGCTCTGTCGATGCCGCCCTTACATCCCCATATCAAAACAGCAGCAGCTGCGGAGTCCTCTACTATAGTGATGAAGAGGTCACAGAGTTCTGCAAAAAGGCCAACCGGGAAGGTCTTCAGATTGAACTCCACGCCATTGGAGATGCCGCCTTCAATCAGGCCACCCGGGCTCTGAAATCCGCTCTGGATGACTTTCCCAGGGAGGATCACCGCCATGGGATTATCCACGCCTGCCTCCCCACCGAAGAGGGCCTGGACATCTGCAGCCGTTACTCTATCCAGATACCTCTTCAGACCTCATTTATCGACTGGCCCCAGGAACCGGCTGAGTACCTGCGCGGCATCCTGGGAGAAAGAGAGGCAAAACTTAACCCCTTGAGAAGCTTTGTGGACCGAGGCATACGGATATCCGCAGGCTCCGATGCCCCCTGTACGGATCCGGCCCCTATGCACTGGATTCACAGCGCCTGCAATCATCCAGTCAGGGATCAGGCCCTGACTGTACAGGAAGCACTCAGGACAGCTACCTGGGAGGGCTGCCGGGCAAGCTTTGATGAACAGGAAAGGGGATCACTGGAAGAGGGGAAAATTGCCGATATGGTCATCCTTGAAAAGAACCCCTATAAAACTCCCGTATCAGAATTGAAGGATATTTCTGTTGAGAAACTGATTCTTCAGGGAAAGGAGTACAGAAAACAGAATAGACACTGGATTACTTCTCTTCTTAAAGGAATGGTCAGTAGAAGAAAGATCTGAAAATCTTATATTCGGGAACTTAAATTGCCCCTCTCACAGGGAGGAGAAGAGGGGCGGAAAACTTTTTTAAATTATCAGTGCAGAACCTTCACTTTATATGCCCATAGAATGCAGGTTCTTCACTGCTAAAAACTGATAAAATGTGAGTTTCATTCGTGGAAGTCGCTTTCGAATATTGCCCAGATTTTTTTTCGAAATGAGATTGAATAAGGTTTGGGGACAATCTTCTGACAGTTGACATATTCCCAGCCCTCTTCACTCAAGTCATCGATCATATTTTTAAGTTTATAAGGATCAAACCGGTCGGAAAACAAACGGGATTTCAGGACCTCTACCCTGATTCTTTTTGCCATCAAGGCCTCCGGATACATTTTGAAATAAGGGTGCTCACTTCAGAGCAGTAAAGGGATCACCGCAGGAATAAGTCCATTCCGGCATACCAGAGCATCTGCAGTCAGCCGTAAGCATCGATATATTACCTTTTTCGTATTATTTAAGAAATACCTTCAAAAAGAATTTCTGTTCACTTTCCCAATTATCTGATAATCTTTACTACATTAATTACAAAAGACGGGACATTGTATGAAAATTAAGCACAAAATTCACATTATGACTCTGCTTCAAAGCCTGAGTCTGATTATTCTTATTGCCACCTACTCCAGCTTTATCGGTTATATTACGAGAATTGGTGAAGAACAGGATACACTGCTTGAGGTACATGACAGTCTGACCACTGAACTGCTTCTGCTGGAACGTCTTGTTACGAGGGATCTGGAGTCCACATACTCCCTCTTTCAGCAGCAGAAAGAGATAAATGATGATCTGATGGCCGAGATGGCAGATTTCAAATACCTGCCGGAATTCTCTGATACCGCAAAAAATTCGATGACATCAATAGACCTGCTGAAAATGATCAGACGCCGCAACTATGGTGTTATAGATACAGCTGTTATGGAACTTCTCGACAACCAACAGATTAGAAATCTGAAACAGAAAAACCTGATCAGTATCTATGAAATGGCTGTTATTGAGGGTGACACAACGGAAGGCAGCTTTCTTCGCTTCAATGTGATGAACACAATCAGCCTTGTATCCCGGATAGGCGACTCCATTGATGAATACAATGCCATGATTAAGGATGAAATTACCGTAATCGATCAGGAGGTTGCCCGTCTTAATGACAGAATACAGATTATTACCATAGTGACCGTGCTGATATTCATACTGATTTTTACATTAATAAGCATCAGACAGACCATGGGGCTGTCCAGACGTCTTCAGCGCCTTGGAGAGAACATCAATTACCTCAAAGACGGGAAGCTCCATATCCGGTTTTCTGAAGACGGAAAAGATGAGATATCCGAACTGAGCGGACTTATGAACCATTTCCGCACTACCCTGCTGGATTCAGTAAATCAGCTGAAATCTGTTTCCAGCAACAATATCACAGTTCAGAGAAGTCTGGACAATCAGGTTCGCAGTGCCGGAGAGAGTACCGAGACCATGGAGACCCAGTCCCGAGAGATCACCGGTCAGATGAAGTCGCTGAATGACACAGTTTCAAGATCAACTGAATCCATGTCCAGCCTCAGCACTTCGGTACAGGAAATGAACAATCAGGTAATAGAGCAGAGGGCCATGGTGGAAGAGTCCACTGCCTCGGTAACCCAGATGATCTCTTCCATTGAAAACGTATCTGCCATTACTTCCCAGAAAAGCACTGTTGTCAGTGAGCTTGATCAAATGGTGAAATCAGGTGAAGAGAAGATGGAAGAGAACAACCGGAGCATTGCCAGTATTACTGCGAATATCGATGTGATTTCCGGGATAGCAGACATAATCAAGGGAATCGCCGATCAGACCAACCTCCTGGCCATGAATGCCGCCATCGAAGCGGCCCATGCCGGAGAGGCCGGTAAGGGATTCTCCGTTGTCTCCGATGAGATTCGCAAACTTGCCGAGGCGGCTTCGGAAAACTCCCGGATGATTACAGCCAGCATTGACGAGGTTATCCAGAACATTTCCAATGCATCCCGATCAAGTGAGGCCTCCTGCGAGACCTTCAATACGATCAGTTCTGAAATCGGACTCTTCAGCTCCTCTCTTCTTGAAATAACCGACACCATGTATGAGCTCAAGTCCGGAGGGACTCAGATTCTTGCAGCCATGAACTCACTAACCGGCATTTCCCAGATTATCAATGACAGCTCCACCCGGATTTCGGGTGCCAGCAGCCATCAGAAGGAGCTTATCGATCAGCTGGAAACAGCCAGCGGTGTTGTCACTGAAAACATCAATGCCATCCAGAGCAGGATTTCAGGTATTACAGACAACTTCAATGAGGTTCTCTCTCTGTCTGAGAATGTTGGAGATTCGGCTCTGTCCATTGAGAAGTCAATCGAGTACTTCAAGACCGAAGAGGAGCCATCTGATAAGGTTTAAGCCGCAAGATCCAGGAATTTAATTTCGAGATGACCGCTGTCGGTGGAGTATCGGACTCTCCGTCCCCTGCTGCCTCCGACATTTCTGAGAACAACAGGTATACCCCAGGTTTTCAGGACCTCTTCAGCGACCTTGATATTCTTCAGTCCCGGGTGTGATACCTGTGTATGGGTCATGGCCGCCCCGCCCACAAGACTTGCCTTAAGATCAGATATCCGGCAGCCCTGGTCCAGCATCTTTCTGATCAGGGAGGGAACGGCATGATCTCCGTACTTGTCATCCGCCTCAGGATCAGAAGACCGGGAATACATAAAATGGTTCATCCCGCCGATTTTCAAACGGGAATCATAGAGACAGACCGCTATACAGGAACCGAGAGTCGTCCTGAGGGTACGGGAAGAAGAGAAGACCAGCATCTCTCCGGGCATAATGTACGAAATATCTGCAGCAATACTCATATGGCAATTATAAGCCGGAATTCGGCTTACAGGAGTCTGTTACCGTTACACAATAGAAAAGATCAGCTCTCTATGTCTGGCAAGCCCCTTGTCATCGGAACTGAGAAAGTGAGTGATCACCAGAGCAGAATCTCTTAGCTCAAAATTGTGTTTATATGCAATATCCATGGGATTATTCATCAGCCTCCTGACAAAACTCTCCGAGTCAATGTCCGTCCTGTCCGGAAGTGTGGAGTTGTAAATAAAACTTCTGCCCCCGCCGATGGTATCAATATGCCTGGACTCTCCAAGGCCAAGTTCACGGGCAGCCTCTGCAGGAATGGTAAAACCATGGGTCAGAGCCGGTTTATCACTCTTTATATTGCTGATAACAGCTGCCTGCTTCGTAATCCCCTGAAGGGTGATCCACCGCTGCAGTGCCCTGTAGTTTTTATTATCAGGAAGAAAATCATATCCGTTTGTATGAGGAATAAACAGACAGGGCTCCGTATTCTGTACAAACCACTGACCATGAAAATTCCCGGACTCTACCCTTTCGAGAAGAGAGCAGAGAGACTCCAGATAGCGGATATGCCAGAAGAGTACCCCGTGATCCTCCTTAAGGACCTTAAGCCTCCCGGAAAGCATATCGTAGGTCTCGGCGCAGGAGATTCCCTTGATTATCCGGCTTATCTCCTTCAGGGAGAATCCCCAGTTCTGCAGCTGCCTGCTGAATAGAATGCGCGGACTCTGACGGAAATCGTAGTATCTATAACCTCCAGGTCCCTTCTTTGTTGAACTCAGGATTTCATACTTCTCATAATGTTTCAGCAAGTCCTGACTAACACACAGCTTTTTCGCAAATTCACCTATTCTGTACTCGCTCAAAAATGACTCCTGCTTATGTTTTTGGCACTATAAACGGTTTTTCTATATAAAATTATAGAATTTGACATGAGTCCAGCCCCCGATATTAGAATCTTGAAATTACCATATTCACACAAGGAAGAAAATAATGAAAACCAGAACAAAAGGAATTATCCTTTTATTCAGCCTTCTCCTGTCCCTCCTGAGCTGTTCGGGTTCGGACAGCGGAGTAAGCTTCAACAAGGGAAACTATACAGCACAGGCCGACGGTAAGTACGGTCCCGTTACAGTTGAAGTTGAATTCAGCGAAAAGCAGATCAAAAAGATTACGGTAGACGCCTCAGGAGAAACTCCTGCCATTGCCGGTACCGTTGTTGAACGGCTCCCCGAGGCGATTATTGAAAACCAGAGTCTGGCCATCGATGCACTGGCCGGAGCCACCCTGACCAGTGAAGCGGTACTGGCAGCCGTAGAGGACTGTGTTGTCCAGGCCGGCGCCGATCCCGCCCTTCTTAAGGGAGAGACTGAGAAGGGTCCTGATGAAGAGATTCAGACGGGTGTTGTTATTGTCGGCGGCGGAGCCTCAGGTTCTGCGGCGGCTGTAAGCGCGGCTGAAGCCGGTGCGGAAACTCTCCTTCTCGAGATGACAGCCTCTCCCGCAGGACAGGGAACCCAGGCGGGAGGAGCCTTTGGTACAAACTCGACTCAGCAGATCGAGCAGGGCCGTGAAGTTGACGGCAAGTGGTTCTACGATCAGTTTATGGCAACGGGAAACTATCAGGTCAACGGCGGACTCCTGAGCCGCATCATCCAGAGATCCGGAGAGACCATCGACTGGCTGATCGCCCATGGCGCCAATATGATTCTGGCCCACCCCGCCACAGGGGGCTACTACGAGCACAAACTGACTCACCCCAACTCCACCCTCCACGGTTACGTTGACGGCGGTACAGTGGCCATCAAGGCCCTTCACCAGTCTGTTATTGATGCCGGCGGAAAGGTTCTTTATGAAACAGAGGTAGAGGATATCCTCCTTGAAGACGGCAGGGTTTCCGGTGTTATCGCCAGAAAGGCAGACGGCGGAACTCTGACAGTCAAGGCCGATGCGGTTATCCTGACAACAGGCGGTTTCGGCGGAAACGAGGAACTGGTTGCGGAGTACTTCGGCGAAGGCTTCGGCAGAAGCCGTGTGGGAACCAACATCGGTACCGGTATCAAGCTGGCTCAGAAGGCCGGCGGAGACGCGGACTATGCCAATGCCATCACCATGCACTACGGTGTATCCAGAGGCGGAACAGGCTGGACCACTCCCCTGAACTCAGCCCTCCTGAACCCCTACCTCCATGTTGATGTGGACGGAAACCGCTTTATGAACGAAGAGTCCTTTATCTTCGAACCCATCAAGTCCTCCAACGTCCTCAAATCCCTTCCCGGCAGAACAGCCTGGGAGATCTTTGACAGCAGAATGATCAATGTGGTTGCCGAATCAGGCTACGCCGCCCTGACCGATGTCTTCGCAGGAGAGCTGGCTACAGATCCCACCGTCTTTATCGAGGTGGGTCACACTGTGGACACATCCAAAAGATACGAGCAGAGCCACACCCCCGCCGATGTGATGCCTGACATTGAAAAATATATCGAAAAAGGAACCATTGTCAGAGCCGAAAGCCCCGAAGAGCTGGCCGAAGCCCTGGGTATGAACCACCTGGCGGACACAATCGCCCGGTACAACGAGCTGGCCGAACTGGGTGAGGACCTTGATCACTTCAAGTCTTCACAGTATCTGGAAAAGCTTGAGGGAACTCTCTACGCCGTAAAGATCACTCCTTCCGTGTTCCTGGGAACCCTTGGAGGAATCCGGATCAACCCCTACTGTGAGGTTGTAGATTACAACGGAAAGGCAGTTCCCGGTCTCTACGCCGCAGGTGCCGAGACAAGCGGTGTTTACAGCGACAGCTATGTGTACTTTGAAGGAGGCACACTGGGTTATGCCTATGGTTCGGGAAGAATCGCCGGTGAATCCGCAGTAGCCCTTGTAAAATAAGGATACAAGACTATCAGGGGGAGTTCATCTCCCCCGTCCATTAACCGGCTTAACAGCCGGTTTTCTTTGCCACAAAGAGGCAGGACATCCTTGATCCGGGACGGCTGCTCTTAAGGCTGTAAAGCTCTGCCGTAAGAGTGATCTTAGCCTTCCCTCTCTCCCGGTAGGAGCTGTAAAAAGCTTCAATCACTTTAGAATCCGGTGCGCTGCAGCGGGCCTCAAAGTCACCTTCCACCGGCAAAAAGTAGTCGACTGTCTGACTGGCAATCACAATGGAGGCATCGGGATCACTGCTCATCATAAGCTCCCGGACCATGGCCCAGCCGCTCAGGATAAGAGCGACACTCTGACTTCCTCCGAAGACCGTGCCGTGATGATTTCTGTTGAGAGACAGATCACCGCCAATCCTAACCCTGTCAGTACTCAGCTCGGTCACCTTGAATCCGCCGCTGCCGGCCAGAGGAATTTCATCCTCTATTAATTTTTGAAGCTCATCTTTCGGATTCACTATATCCATACCTTCAAAGCGGCAGATTACCGCCTTTTTCAACGCTGTTCTGATACACTGCCCTATTTCCCGTGGATATACAATATCTCCCTTTACCAGACCTTTCCGCAATATTGCATTCAGTAATTCATACTTTTTTTATCAATTTATTTTTTCAGCTGGCGTATTTATATTCACTCGTTTATTATTAATCCCGTGATAAATCTCTTTCTCCCCTGTGTAAAAGGAGTTACCCATGGCAGTAAAGCGTCTGATCCCCATCAAAATGACAATAATCAGCAGCTTCTTCCTGACTCTTTTCCTTGTAGTGTTCCTCCTTACAGCCTTTACCTACTTTATCAATTCCCGTTCGGCTTTGAGTACAGCGGAGCATTTGATGGAGAGCACCTCCAGCCAAATTCTCCTGAAGATAGAGAATATGTACGAACCCATGGCATACCTCGTGAATCAGGCGGGAAGTCTCCCCTCGGTTGCCGCCAAACCGACACTCCAAACCCATCCAGCCGAGGCCTATATGCTCAATGCCATGGGCATGTACAAACAGGTTCAAATTCAGTATATCGGTTTTCAGGATGGAGATTTTTTCTGCATATACTCCCTGTCGGCAGGATACCAGGGGGAAAGAGAAAATACACATGCTCCACAGAGTGCTGCCTTTGCTGTACTACGCCAGTACACACCTCCCGGGCAAGATGAGCCCGTCCGATTATGGAGATATCTGAACGAAAGCGGACAGACTATCGGGTCTTTTAAGGAGAAAGGGGTAAGCTATGACCCAAGGGAGCGGGGATGGTACAAATCGGCAGTGGAAGAGGAGGGAGTCAGCAAGTCTCTTCCCTATATCTTTGACAACTCCGGCGAACCGGGTATAACCGTCTCTGTCCCTATCGAAGGAGCAGTCCCCGGAGTATATGGTGTTGATATACTGCTTAGTGAGATTTCCGACTATCTTGAACAGATGAGGAGCAGCAGGAACAGCAGAATAGTTCTCTTTAATGAGGATCTTCAGATCATTGCCTCTGCCAGATCAGCAGACCAGTTTTCCGGAGACAGGCATCCTCTGATGGTAAACAGCCATGACCCCCTGGTCGCTCAGATTGCCGCAATACTTGAAAGAGATGGGCTGGAGGACAGGAACACCCTGACAGTTGAAGTTGATAATGTTCCCTATCTTGTAAAGATCATGGCAGCTGCAGATCAGTTTAACAGTAAAGAGTACATCCTTCTCGGGATGTCAAAGAATGAAATCCTCGGCCCCCTGGCCTATGAAAGCCTGATGAACCTCTTTTACGCTCTTCTGCTCTTTGTTCTCTCCGTCCCTTTGATTATCTATATTGCCTCAAGAATCAGTCTGCCCATCAAAGATCTGGCCCGGGAGGCAAATATTATAGCAAAACGTGATTTTCAGGAGGATATTGAGATATCCACAGGAATAAAGGAGATCAACGACCTGACAGAGGAGATGGCCGTAATGAAACGAGGTCTTCGTCACTTCAATAAATATGTCCCCTCCCGCCTTGTTACCCACCTCCTTGAGGATAACAGGGATATCACCATCGGTGGAGATAACAGAGAGGTAACGGTGATGTTTACCGATATTGCCGACTTCACAGGTATTTCTGAAAACTGTCCGCCCCAAACCCTTATGGAGGAACTCTCAGTATATTTCCATAAAAGCACTGACATTATAAGGCGGAACAACGGCCTGGTTGACAAGTATATTGGAGATGCAGTTATGGCCATATGGAACGCCCCGCAGCAGGACCCTGACCATATCAAAAACGCCTGCCGTGCAGCTCTGGAACTGAAGAAGGAACTGAATGCCTTCGCAGATGAACAGGAAATCAGAAAGAAACTTGTTTTTCGTACCCGGATTGGTCTGGATACGGGTCTGGCAGTGGTGGGTAATGTGGGCTCCATGGACAGGATGAACTATACAGTAATCGGAGACATCGTCAACAATGCCAGCCGACTTGAGGGTGTGAACAAGCTTTATGGAACGGAGATTCTGATTTCCGAGCACCTGGCCCGTCATGTTGAAGAGGATTTTATCCTGAGACCCGTCGCCAAGGTTATTGTAAAAGGAAAGACAAGAGAACAGCTGATCTATGAACTTATTGACGAAAGAGAACTGGCCGAACCGGAAGTCATTGAACAGATAGAGGTTTTCGAATTGGGGTTCAACCTTTTTCATGACAGAAAATGGGATGATGCCATCCTTGCATTTCAGAAATCCTTTGAGATCAGGGAAAGCAGTCAGAGCCGCAGCTATATAGAAGAGTGCCAAAGGATGATGCAGAATCCTCCTGGCAAAGACTGGTCAGGCATTAGAGTACTCAGGGAGAAATAATGAAAAAAACGATAATAGCCTTGGTTTTTCTAGCCTCCAGAACCTGGGCTGTTGAAACAATTAATTTTTTGAGCTCAAACGCTGATACTGAACAACAGGCTGTGATCCGCTATCTTATGGATGCCTTTGAGCTGGAAAACCCGGGAATAGAAGTAGACTTGATCTTCTATAATGAGAACGACCTTCCGGATGACATACTGCAGACCGGAAGAAATATAGATCCTCACCTGATAATGGCCGATTCAAGGCTTCTTATGCGCCTCTCCTACAGACGGGGAATGGACCACAGTTTTACCTGTCAGCTGATGAATACCCTTGGTAATGACATGTACAAAGGCACTGTTGAAGCCTTTACCGGTACAGAAGGCTGTTTTGGACTGCCCTATTCCGCATGGCTTCAGGTTCTCTGGTACAGAAAAGACTGGTTTGGGGAAAAGGGTCTGCAGCCACCCGGTAAAGTAGAGGATATTCTTAGTGCTGCAGAGAGCTTTTACAGCCCGGAAAACGGCCGTTACGGGATCATTATTGGTAAGGATAAGGACAGTTATCTGGAACAGTGCTTTCTTCATATCGCTTCGGCAGAGGGATTTAATCTGAAGAAGGATGGAGATTTCTTCACTCTTGATGAGACAGAGCTTAATACCTCCATTGATCGCTATCAGAACCTCAGCAGATTCACACCGCCCGGAGCCGTTAACTGGAGGTACAGAGACTTTTTTATGCAGAACAGGGCAGCCATGCTCCTGTACTCCACCTTCCTTATGGACGATCTGGCCATGGAAAAGATAATGGCGGACTCTCTGACAGGAGATAACTTCACCGAACTTGAAGGGGCGGACTACGATCCTCGTTTTTTCAATAATATTGGTATGATAACAACCATTACAAGTGAGGAAGAAGCCTCTTTTGGAAGCATCTCCGGAATCGGTATCTTTGAGGGCCTTGAGGGAGAGAAAAAGGACGCCGTCAGCAGGCTGATCCACTTCCTCTACCGCCCTGATGTCTATATCAGCTGGCTTCACATGAGCCCGGGGGGGATGCTTCCGGTAAAGGGAAGCATTCTCGAAGAGGATGACTATTTCCGTGATCATACGGGAGTTTTCAGCCGCTACGGTCGAAGGAGAATAATAACTCTTGTTGAAAGCCTGGATTTTTTGAAGATCCCCAACCCTGAGGAGCTTATGGCAACTCCCGGCAATGAATACGAAGACAGAGATTTTCTGAATCTGATATATGAGAGTATAAATGCACCTGGCATTACCCGTAT
Organism: Spirochaeta sp. UBA5339; assembly: GCA_002408085.1. Classification (GTDB taxonomy): domain Bacteria; phylum Spirochaetota; class Spirochaetia; order DSM-2461; family DSM-2461; genus Oceanispirochaeta. The sequence continues at coordinate 66 of DHQL01000022.1, read as the reverse complement.
CGGACTATCAGAAAAAAAGTGGATCAATACCCCTGTTATAAAATAAAAAACCCTCAATCTTTCGAC
>DHQL01000023.1:87372-87833 GCA_002408085.1 Spirochaeta sp. UBA5339 | reverse complement strand
GGTGAGCTGAAGGTGCTGGAGAAGGTCTCCCTGACTCTGGAGGATGTGCACTCTCTTGTTCTGATCGGCCCGTCGGGGGGTGGGAAGACAACCCTCTTAAGACTTCTGGCGGGACTGGAGATGCCCGAGGGAGGAGAGATCCTTATCAACAGCCATCCCATAGAATTCGGGAGTGAAGAGAGCCTCAGGGAGTACAGGAAGAGGGTGGGCATGGTCTTTCAGGCCTACAATCTCTTTCCCCATCTGACGGCCCTTGAGAATATTACACTGCCTCTTGTAAAGGTTCACGGTTATGATGCAGGGCGCGCCCGGGAGGAGGCGCTGGTTCTGCTGGAGCGCTTTCATCTTGCCGACCAGGCCTTCAAGAAGCCCTCTCAGCTCTCGGGAGGGCAGCAGCAGAGAATTGCCATCTGCAGGGCCGTTGCCATCAGGCCGGAGTTCCTCCTGCTGGATGAGCCGAC
>DHQL01000023.1:86647-87137 GCA_002408085.1 Spirochaeta sp. UBA5339 | reverse complement strand
TCCTGCTGGATGAGCCGACCTCCGCTCTGGACCCCGAGTATACCTCGGAGGTTCTGGATTTGATCGGTGAGCTGAAGGACGAGGGTATGCGCCTGATTCTGGTGACCCATGAGATGGGTTTTGCCCGGCAGGCGGCGGACTACATCCTCTTTGTGGGTGACGGGGGGCTGATCGCTCAGGGGGCTCCTGAAAAGCTCTTCGGCGGAGAGAGCGATGAGCGGGTCAACCGCTTTATCAACAAGGTTCTCAAGTACAACTAGGATATATGAAAATTTGAATATCCCCGGCAATAGTTTAGAATAATTGTAAAGTATGCAGGGGAAAATATGAGTGACCGGAAGATCCTGATAGTCGAAGATGATCACGAAATTGCCGAAGTGGTGGCCCTTAACCTTAAGGATATGGGGCTTACTCCCGTTCACGCCTATAACGGGGGAGAGGGGCTGAAAATGGCCCTTCAGGGAGGCTTCGATCTGATTATTCTGGATCT
>DHQL01000023.1:86006-86457 GCA_002408085.1 Spirochaeta sp. UBA5339 | reverse complement strand
TCGATCTGATTATTCTGGATCTTATGCTGCCCCAGATGGACGGCATGAGTGTCTGTTCGGGGATCAGGAAGGATGATCCCGTTACCCCGGTGCTGATGCTGACGGCAAAATCAGGTGAGATTGACCGGGTCCTGGGCCTTGAGCTTGGAGCCGACGACTATATGGTGAAACCATTCAGCCTCAGGGAGCTCAGTGCCAGGGTGAAGGCTCTTCTCAGGCGGTCTCAGCTGGGTAGGGGAGAACCGGACAGGGCTCCCGAACTCTACAGCTTCGGCAGTCTGGAGCTTGATCTGACCATGCACAAGGCGAGGCTGGGGGAGAGGGAACTGGACCTTACGGTCAAGGAGTTTGAGCTTCTCTCCCTGTTTATCCGGAATCCCGGCAGGGCCTACAGCCGCGCCGATATCCTCAGGGCCGTCTGGGGTTATGATTTTGAGGGCTATGAACATAC
>DHQL01000023.1:85507-85755 GCA_002408085.1 Spirochaeta sp. UBA5339 | reverse complement strand
TAAACACCCATATCAACCGCCTCAGGAACAAGATTGAGGAGGACCCCTCCCGTCCCCGGTACCTGAAGACGGTGTGGGGCATCGGATACCGCTTCTCCGGTGAAGAGGAGGAAGATTCATGATATTAAAGTCCTTTTATGCGCGTCTGTCACTTCTCTTTCTGGCCATGATTCTTCTCTTCGGTATTGGCAGCCTGCTGATTGCTTTTAATGCCTCACAGCACCTTTTTGACGAGGTGGAGCAGCTTC
>DHQL01000023.1:83788-85289 GCA_002408085.1 Spirochaeta sp. UBA5339 | reverse complement strand
TTTGACGAGGTGGAGCAGCTTCTGAACAGGGAGTATGCCGGCAGTATCGCCCTGGAGCTGGAGCCCCTTGTTTCCGAGGGCTTCTCTAAGGATATGATCGGCGAAGCCATCCACTATATGATGGTCCTCAATCCCATGGTGGAGATCTATCTTATCGACTCATCCGGGTTGATTCTGGCCTATTTTACCCATCCCAAGGAGAGCCTTAAGATCGACCGCATCGATACGGAGCCCCTGGAGCAGTTTATTTCGACTAAAGGTTACCGGCTGGTCCTGGGAGATGATCCCAGGAGCCCGGAGACGGACAAACCCTTCTCTGCTGCCCCCCTGACAATGGGGGATGAGTCGGGCTATGTCTATGTTATCCTCCGGGGACAGAGTTATGACCGCTCCCACGCCATGGCCCGGGGAAACTACTACCTGAGATCGGGGCTGATCACCTTCCTTATAGCCCTTCTGGCAACCTCTGCTCTGGGACTCTCACTCTTTTTCTTTCTCACCCGGCCCCTTAAGATCCTCAGCTCCGCGGTAAAGAGCTTTGAGGGCGGGGACTACAATATGCGGGTGCAGACGGGCCGCCAGGATGAGATCAGCAGCCTCTCCCAGGCCTTTAACGAGATGGCTGACTCGGTGCAGCACTCCATGACCAGCCTGAAGGAGAGCGAAAAACAGCGCACCGATCTCCTGGCCAATATCTCCCATGACCTCAGGAGTCCCCTGACCTCTATGCGGGGGCATCTTGAGATGATTCTCTTAAAGGGGGAGTCCCTTGAACCGGCAACCCGGAATGATTTTGTTGAGACGGTGCTGAAGAATGTGACCAGCATGCAGTCTCTGGTGGAGGAGCTCTTTGATCTGGCCAGGCTGGAATCCCGGCAGGTACAGCTCAGAATAGAGCCCTTCTCCCTGGCCGAACTGGTTCAGGATGTGATTATCAAGAGAAAGGCCCCGGCAGAGCAGCGGAATATCCGGGTGGTCTATGATCCTCCCGATGGGCCTGCTGTAATTGACGGGGATATCGCCCTTGTAGAGAGGGGCCTCACCAATGTTCTTGACAACGCCCTGGCCCATACTCCGGAAGGGGGTGATGTGCGTTTTTCCCTGAGTGGCGGCACAGATGAGCAGGTTCTTGTTATTGAAGACACAGGTCCGGGAATTCCCGAAGAGGATCTGCCCTACATCTTTGAGCGCTTCTACAGGGCCGATAAAAGCCGGAGCAGGGATCTGCCGGGTACCGGTCTGGGGCTGGCCATCGCTCTTGAGATTATGACTCTTCACGGCGGCGGGATCAGCGCCGGAAACTCACCTGACCGCGGAGCCCGTTTTACCATGACCTTCAGGGCTTGAGCCTTTCAAAGTTTAAGCAAGGTATACCTTTTTGTGACAGTTTTGTGATATTTGCCTCCTACCTTTAAGTAAAACCTTTAGGAGGTAAACAGATGAAATTGTTTACACTGTTGATTTTCATCTCCCTTATTCCCTTTACAGCCTTTGCTTCGGG
>DHQL01000023.1:83261-83560 GCA_002408085.1 Spirochaeta sp. UBA5339 | reverse complement strand
CCTTTACAGCCTTTGCTTCGGGTCAGAAAGACTCCATGGCTGATGAAGATGCCATGATGGCTGAAGATAAGATGGAGGAAAAATCTGATGACAAGATGATGGCCGATGACTCCATGATGATGGCCGCAGACAAGGAGATGGGCATGGGGCTGATCGATCCCTTTGCCGATTTCACCACTCTGGATAAGGCTCAGATGCAGGCAACAGAGGGACCTACAGTCCTTCTGTTTTATGCCACCTGGTGTCCCAGCTGCAAGGCTCTTAAAGAGGAGCTTCAGGCCCGGGCCATGGATCTGAAG
>DHQL01000023.1:82350-83066 GCA_002408085.1 Spirochaeta sp. UBA5339 | reverse complement strand
GGCCCGGGCCATGGATCTGAAGGGTATCAACCTTCTGATTGTGGACTATGACAACTCCGATGACCTTCAGAAGAAATACGGCGTCAGCTACCAGCATACCTTTGTCCAGATTGACGGCAGGGGTATGGAAGTCGTTAAATGGAACGGCGGTGATGTGGATCAGATCCTCGAAACAGTAAAGAAAGAGGAGATGATGTAATGCTTGTACTTTCTTTTTTCGCCTTTCTGTCGGGTATAGTCACAATTCTCTCTCCCTGTATTCTTCCGGTTCTCCCCCTGATTCTCTCGGGCAGTGTGGGTGGAAAAAGAAAGCCTCTGGGAGTCGTTCTGGGATTTATTCTGAGCTTTACGTTCTTTACCCTTCTCCTTTCAACCCTGGTTCAGATTCTGGATATTGCTCCCGACACCCTCAGATGGGTGGCCGTAGTTCTTATTGTCGGCTTCGGTCTGGTTCTGCTTCTTCCTCCCCTGCAGAAGGGTTTTGAGCTTGTCGCCTCCCGTCTGCTGGCGGGAAAACAGAAGACCGCGGGCAGCGGCTTTTCCGGCGGCCTGGTTCTGGGCGCCAGTCTGGGGCTGGTGTGGACTCCCTGTGTGGGGCCTATTATGGCCTCTGTGATCTCCCTGGCCATCACCAGTCAGGTGGACGGCGGCAGCGTGATAATTGTTCTCTCATACTCCCTGGGTACGGCTCTGCCGATGCTTGCTGTTATGGCGGG
>DHQL01000023.1:6170-82119 GCA_002408085.1 Spirochaeta sp. UBA5339 | reverse complement strand
CGATGCTTGCTGTTATGGCGGGAGGAAGAAAGCTTCTGGACCGGGTTCCCGGACTCAAAAAGTCCACGGGAAAGATTCAGAAGGTCTTTGCCCTGGTGATGGTTGTTGTTGGCCTTGGTATCGGCTTTGATCTGGACCGGAAGTTTCAAACCCTGGTTCTCAGGGCCTTTCCCTCCTACGGCAGCGGGCTGACTGTTCTGGAAACTGTGGAGCCTGTGACAAGGGCGCTGGAGGAGCGCAGGACAGGCTCGGCTGCCGGGGCTGGAAGTTCGGAAGTCTCCGGTTCGGCTTCCGGAGAACTCTCCTGGCGGAATCCTCCTGAAACAGGACAGACCAGCGACTACGGTCCGGCTCCCGAACTGATTGCCAAGGGGGCGTGGATCAACTCGGAGCCCCTTACCATGGAAGAACTTAAGGGGAAGGTGGTCCTTGTTGATTTCTGGACCTACAGCTGTATTAACTGCATCAGGACAATTCCCTATCTCCAGGAGTGGCATGAGAAATACTCCTCCCAGGGACTGGTAATTATCGGAGTCCACTCTCCGGAGTTCGCCTTTGAACGGAACGAGGGGAACCTGAGAAAGGCCGTGGAGGACCTGGGCGTCAGCTGGCCTGTGGTGCAGGACAATGATTTTTCCCAGTGGCGGGCCTATGACAACCGCTACTGGCCAGCCCACTACTTTATCGATGCCGGGGGGCGGGTCAGATACTTCCACTTCGGCGAGGGCAAGTATGAAGCCTCAGAGATGGTGATCCGAGAGCTTCTTGCCGAGGCAGGGACTCCTGCTTCCGAGCCTTTTGCGCAGTCTGAATCCGGTGAGGGTAGAAGAGAGCCACGGACTCCTGAGACCTATCTTGGCTACGGCAGAAGCAGTAGCTTTTCCGGTGCAGATTATGCGCAGGATAAGTCGGTTCTGTTCAGCCTGCCACAGGAACTTGAGATCGACGAGTGGGGCTTTGAGGGCCGCTGGACCATCAGGGAGCAGTTTATTGAAAACGATGAAACCGGCAGACTTGCTCTCCGGTTCAGGGGGAAGAAGGTCTTTCTGGTTATTCAGCCGGTGGAAGACGGCAGCCGGATAGAGCTGAGCCTGGACGGGATGATTCCCTCAGATACGGAGGATGTGGAGCAGGGTGTGCTGGAACCTGTGGAGAACCGGCTCTATCAGCTGGTGGATCTGGAAGCTTCATCGGAGCATCTGCTGGAACTGAATGTAGAGGGGAGGGTGAGGCTTTATGCCTTTACCTTTGGATAGATCGGGACAGGCCAGGTGGACAGGTCGGGCTGGCGGATAGTACGGCCAGGCGGCTGAGCCGGGCAGGCGGACAAAACGGGGCAGATTGAGATCCTGGTCCGGCGTTTTATGGAGGTATTTCAAATGACAGGTATAAGAGTTTTTACGGCGGCAGCGGTTCTGCTGCTGGTTTTGGGAATCGCGGCTTATTCCCAGGGCAAGGGCCCCGGTGATAAAGATTCTGCGGATATGGGGATGGAGAGCGCCGGCCAGGCTGCGGAAGCTCCTCTTCCCCCTCCGGGAGTCGGAGATATGGAGTACAGTAAGCCCGACAGAGATGATCTCAGGTCCCGGCTGACCCCTCTTCAGTTCCAGGTTACCCAGGAGGAGGGCACTGAGCGTGCCTTTGCCAATGAGTACTGGGACAACCATGATAAGGGGATCTATGTGGATATAGTTTCGGGCGAGGTTCTCTTCAGCTCTCTGGACAAGTTCGATTCCGGCACCGGCTGGCCCAGTTTTACAAAGCCCGTAAGCGGGGGGAACATCATCGAGCACCGGGACAGCTCCTTCGGAATGGTCAGAATAGAGGTGCGCAGTTTTTACGGGGACAGTCATCTGGGCCATGTCTTTTCAGACGGACCGGCACCCACGGGGCTCCGGTACTGCATCAACTCGGCGTCCCTGCGTTTTATCCCTCTGGAGAAAATGGAGTCCGAGGGCTACGGCGAGTATCTCTCACTCTTTGACAGATAGGAGGTCTTTTATGAAAAAATTGATAATTATATCGATACTGCTGCTGATATCAACGGGTTTTCTGGTTGCTCAGGAGGCGCAAGGAGCGCCGGAGCTGAGGGAGCTTCCGGACTGGAAACTTCTGTACAGCGAAGGTGATCTGGACCGGGCGGTCTTTGCAGGCGGCTGTTTCTGGGGTGTTGAGGCGGTGTTTGAGCAGCTGGAAGGAGTGGTGGACGTACAGTCCGGTTATTCGGGAGGCAAGGCGGAAACCGCAAGCTACTATGTTGTGGGCAGCGGTTCTACCGGTCATGCCGAGGCGGTGGAGATCCTCTTTGATCCCGAAAAGATCAGTTACCGGACCCTGCTGGAGGTCTTCTTTACCGTGGCCCATGATCCCACTCAGTACAACTACCAAGGCCCTGACCACGGTCCCCAGTACCGGTCAGCCATATTCTACTCGGGCCGGAAGCAGAAGAGTGAGGTCCAGAATATGATCAGAAAACTGGAGCGGGAGAAGCTCTATGATGCCCCCATCGTGACGGAAGTTGCTCCTCTGGACCGTTTCTATCCCGCCGAGGAGTACCATCAGGACTTTATGCGCCTTCATCCCTATCATCCCTACATTGTTCACTGGGACCGGCCGAAGATCGTCCACCTAATGGAAGCCTATCCGGGGCTGCTGGCTCCCTGATTACTCCCCGCCGCAGCTCTGTCCCGCAAATTAGTGGCGTGTCAGGGATGTGAGGCAAAAATGATCAGGCCGAGGGAAAACTGTGGGAGGCGTCTGGAATCAACCAGTACTTTACTGTTTCTGATTCCCTGGTGCCGGCATAAGAGTCGATTGCCTCCTGCAGAGACCTGAAGCAGCTGATCCCCGCCGGGGTCAGATCCTTCTCATCCATATCAGTTACAAATAGCACATTGAACCGGTCGGCCAGCTCACAGCCGTAGTAGGCGATAAAGCGCCCTATGGTGTAGTTGTTTCTAAGGAAGTTCTCCCGGGATGCCATATCGGGATACTCTCTGATCATCTCCTCCATCAGAGGGTTGCCAAGGCCTTCGGGGCAGCGGGATGCAAGGATCAGTGTTCCTCCCGGTTTCAGGGCTTCGCAGCCGTTGATCATGGACTTTACGCTCTGGTAAAAGTTGATATCTCCGGGAAATCCCCCCGCCGAGGCGATAACAAGTTCCCTCTTCTCGGGAATGGAGATCTTGTAGAACTCCTTCAGTATCTCATAACCCCTTATATGGGCCTCTCTGTAGTGTCCTGCCACCGCGGCACCGGGACCCTTCTTACCGGGGATGATATTCAGAAGGAAGGAGGGCTTAATCATATCGATGGCCTCCTCCAGATCCTCGTGAAGGTGGTTCCCCTTGATCTTGTCACAGCCGATGTCAGGATGGGAGCCCTCTCCCGGTACGGGGCTGAGGCTGAGGGAGTGGTTCTGCATAATTGTTTTCCGGCTGCTGATGCCCGGGAGAATTGATTTCCGTCCGCCGCTGTAGCCGGCCATGAGATGGAAGACTATTCCTCCTGTGAGAATGACATGGTCTGCTTCCACAGCTATCCGGTTGAGCTCCACCTCGGTACCCCGTCTGGTAGTTCCGACGCTGACCAGATTGCCGCTGTCATCGCAGTCGTGATCAACAAAGGCGCATTTCCCGTAGAGACTGCCGGCCAGCTGTTTTTTTTCCTCTTCGCTGTGAGGGCGGTGGGTGCCCAGGGCGCAGAGGAGGGTGATGTCCTTCAGCTCTACTCCGCCTTTCTGAAGCTCCTCTGCCAGAATGGGGAGGTAGTCGTCGGTTCTCTGCCAGGAGCGGGTTATGTCGGAGAAGACAATGCAGACGGTTTCACCGGTTTTTACCATGCTGTGCAGGGGCCCTGTGCCGATGGGGTTTTTCAGGGCCTCTCTGACAATCCGGTCAAAGGGGATCTCCTGGAATTTATAGTCTGAATCTATGGTGCCGCCGGTCCAGGACTCCGGTAAATGGAGGCTCTGAGAGCCGGTTCCATAGGGAATTTCTGATTTTTTCATTGAACTTATGTTAGATATTCGCCATCAGGCTGTCAATAATTGCGGAAATTATATTGACACTGAAATCGAATGCGTGTACTGTTGTGTAGAAACGTATCTATCGATAGAAACGTTTTGAGATGGAAAGCAGTTAAAAGATCCACAGATCAATTTGAAGGAAATAGAGATGAAAAAAACAATTCTGGTACTATTAGGCAGCCTTATTCTAATTGCCGGTCTCAGCGGCGAAGGTCAGCAGGATGACGCAACCCTGCGGATTGGGATTTCCCAGTTTGTTCAGCATCCCGCTCTGGATGCGGTAAGCCAGGGAATTATGGATGAGATGAAAAAGCTGGGCTATACAGCCGAGTTTATCTATGAGAACTCCAACGGCGACGGAAATACGGCCAAACAGATCGCCAGCCTCTTTAAAACAAGAAACCTTGATATGGTTGTGGGTGTCGGTACTCCCAATGCACAGGCCCTGAAGCAGTCTATCAAGGATATTCCCGTTATCTATGCGGCAATCTCAGATCCCATCTCTGCGGGACTGGTTGATTCCCTCTATGAGGGTGAGGCCGGAATTACCGGAACTTCACACCAGACTCCCATCAGGGAGCAGCTGGAGTTTCTTATGACTCTGATGGATCTTAAGACTGTGGGGCAGGTCTACTCCGGAAATGACGACAGCGCCATGTATCAGGCGGATCAGACTAGAAAAGCCTGTGAGGCTCTGGATCTGACCTATGTGAGCACCTCTGTCAGCAACTCTTCCGAGGTAAAACAGGCGACACAGACCCTGATGGGACGGGTGGATGCCATCTATGTTTCCACCGACAATACGGTCGTTTCGGCACTGGGAGGGCTCTCCTCTACAGCCCTGGAGAACAAGGTTCCTGTACTTTCCGCAGACCCATCATCGGCCAAAGAGACTCCCGTTCTGGCGGCCTGGGGATTTAACTGGTACTACATCGGTCAGAGAACCGCCTTGATGATGGATGAGGTCCTAAAGGGTAAGGATATGGCCGATATGCCCACTGGCATTGTTTCTGAGACTGAGAATATGGACCTGGTTCTGAATATGGCCGTGGCTGATCTTCTGGGAATGGAGATTCCCCAGGAGTATATTGATAAGGCCTCACTGGTTATTACCGAATAGAGTTGCAGGCCCGGATGCAACGGGCCTGGTTGTTACCTTATTGCCTTGTGCATAAATCATAGAGCGGTATCCTCCTGAAGAGGGGGGACCGCTCTTTTTTTTGCCCGGGATATCATTGCCTGATATCAATGGGCCATTATTATTGTCTCTATCCCGGCAGCCGTACTATATTGAGTTCAAGGAGTCCTGATTGACAGTTCTGCTGATCTGCCCCATGAAAAAAGAGTACCACTGTGCCCGAGAGGCTTTGAGCGCCGCTGAGATCCCCTTTTCGGAAACCTACCGGCTTTCTGAGAAGAATTTTGCGGTAAAGAAGCCGGCGGTGAAGAACCAGGCAGTGAAGAACCAGGCAGTGAAGAACCAGGCGGAGAGGACCCTTAAGAACAAAAAAGGGGATTTAACTCTTCATATCCTGAACTGCGGGTTTTCTCCGGAAGATGCGATATTCCAATACACCGGCAGCTTCGGGACTCCCGATTTTATGATTGACAGCGGCAGCTGCGGCGCCCTTTCAGATGATTTTGAACCCGGCGATATTCTGACGGCTTGGGCTGTAATGACTAAAGGAGCAGATCCGGTGGAAGTGTCTCTGTCTCCGGAGTGTGAGGAATCCGGTGCAGGGAATTTGAAAAAGGCCGCCCTTATTGAGGTCTCCGAACCGGTATCCGGTGGGCAGGAGAGGAGCCGGCTGGCTCTTCTGGCGGATGCCTGCACAATGGAATCCTACCGCATCTGCACCGCTGCACAGGAGATGAAAACCCGGTTCTGCAGCTTCAGGGTTGTTACGGACAGAGCCGATGGGAATATGCAGAAGGATTTCCGGAAGAATTTACGGCCTTTCTGTCTCTCTCTGTACAAGACAGTCGGGGAATTTCTAAATGATTTAAGTCATTGATTTTCAAATCCAAATAGAACATAATGAAGAAGGGAGAAATTAATGGCAGATACAACTTTACAGATGGTCACCTTTCAGCTGGGAGCTGAGAACTACGGTATCAATATCATGGATGTTAAAGAGATTTACAGCATCCAGGAAGTCCGTGACATACCTAATGCCCCGCCTTATGTTGAGGGTATTTTCAATCTTAGGGGCGACATTATCCCCGTTATCAATCTTCATAAAAGATTTCATCTGAAAAAGGCAGAGCTGAGCGAAGATGAGGCTCTTTTAAGCGGGTTTATCATTATCAACCTCGATGGAATGCAGCTCGGTGTAATTATCGATAAGGTTCTGAGAGTTGTATCCATTGATCAGGGGCAGATCCAGCCTCCTCCCCAGATGATTACAGGTATTGGAACAGAGTATATTCAGGGTGTTATCCACCAGGATGAGGGATACCTGATTATTCTGGATATCAGACGCCTCTTCGATCCTGAAGAACTGCAGCAGATAAGTCTTGTAAACCGCTGATATGTCGATTCCTGTTTTCAGACCCTCAATTAAAAGGCGTGAAATGGATACTGTTCTCAGCTGCATGGTTTCGGACCATATCGGTCCGGGCATGTACTCTGAGCAGCTCCAGGAGATCCTCAATCAGAATTGCGGCTCCAGGTCCGCCTTTCTCTTCAGGGAGTATGAGAGAGCCGTCGAGACAGCCTTTCGGGCCCTTCAGCTTGAGGAGGGGAGTGAGGTCGTTCTCTCACCCCTGGTTCCCGAAACCTATCTTCATACCATTATAAAGCTTGGCCTCAAGCCGGTTTTTATTGATGTAAGTGAAACTACCGCCGTTCCCGATCTGGATGACTTTCTGGACCGCTGTGATGAAAATACCGGAGCCGTTGTTCTGCGCGGCGCCTTCGGTTATCAGTGGGACCTGAGGGAGTGGGAGAATCCCGGAGTCAAGGTTATTGAAGATATCAGTCAGAATTACGGTTCTGTTGTCTCTGAAATTCCCGCAGGAACAACAGGAGATCTTGTTCTGATGCGTATGGAGCCTCAGGATCTTATAACCACCGGCGGCGGATCGGCCCTGATGGTGCGAACCAAAGATCTGAAGGAATCTGTGGAATCGGAGCTGGAAAAGCTGGATGAGACGGTAGTTCTTTCCGATATGAATGCGGCTCTCGGATTCAGCATGTTCAAGGATTTTGATAAAAACTTTGAATTGCGGGATGAGTTGTATGAGTTATTTCTTTCATCGGTACGAAAGGGGAAGCATGGCTATCTTCTGGGAGGGAACGGTGAAAAAACAATTCATGCCTCCTTTCCTGTTCTTGTGAAGGGAAACAGACAGGAAATCCAGAAGTATGCCCAGAAGAAGAATGTGGAAACTACACTGGCATTCCGGGGCTGCTGTCTTGAGGAGGAACTGGGGGATATGATCGACTGTCCCGTTGCGGAGCGTCTGATCCTGAACTGCATCCTCTTTCCCCTCTATCCGTCACTGGGGAAGAGCAACAGTGAGACTATTTCAAGAATTCTGGCTACACTTCCCTGATACGGGAATTAAGCGAAAAGGAACTCTATGGCTGCTGTAAAAAGTGTCCTGATTATATCAAATCTATCTAAAAGAGGCGCTTCCGAACTAAGGGAAGAGATAACCGCCTACCTGTCCAAAGAGGGCATAAAAATCACCGAGCACTGTTTTAACGGACAGCCCGGCCCCTACAATGTGGAGAAGGCTGATCTTGTTATCGTGCTGGGGGGGGACGGTACTGTCCTCTACAGCGCCCGGCTCTGTGCGGGGATGAATATGCCCATTCTTGCGGTGAATCTGGGAACCTTCGGTTTTCTGGCCGAGGTGAATCCCGATGAGTGGCTCCTCGCCTTCGATCTCTATCAGATGGGGCGGATGGGCGTCAGCCACCGGGTTATGCTCAATACCTCCCTCCGGCGGAAGGGGGAGATTATAGGCAGCTACTGCTGTCTTAATGACTGTGTTGTCACCTCCACGGGGATGGCCAAGCTGGTGAACCTGAAGGTCAATATCTCCGATCAGGAAGTCATTGAATACAGGGCCGACGGGATTATCCTGGCCACCTCAACCGGTTCGACGGCCTACTCCATGGCTGCGGGAGGGCCGATCCTCCACCCCGAGCTGCCCGCCATGATCGTTAATCCCATTAACCCCTTCACCCTGAGCAACAGGCCCCTTGTGATCCCTCCCGATGAAGAGGTGACCGTTTTTATCAAGGAGCAGCAGAGAACCAGTCTGGTACTTACTCTGGATGGTCAGGATGTGATTCCCCTGCTTCCGGGGGATGAGGTCATGACAAAACGGCACAGCTGCAGTGCCGATATTCTGAGTTTCAAAAAGATGAATTTCTATGAAGTTGTGCGCAAGAAGCTGAACTGGAAGGGAGGCCCCCGTGATTGAAGAGCTTCATATCAGAAACCTCGCCCTGATCGAGGAGAAGACCGTACAGTTCAAGAAGGGCCTGAATATTCTTACCGGTGAAACGGGTGCCGGAAAGTCGGTGCTAATCGGTGCCCTTGGACTTGTCCTGGGGGGCAAGGCGGACAACAGCTTTATTCGTACCGGATGCGATGAGGGAGAAGTTACCGCTCTGTTTTCCATCGAGTCTTCCGATGTCAGAGACTGGCTGAAGGAACATGATCTGGATACTGAGGATGGTACCCTGATCCTCCGCAGAAAGGTCCGTGCCGGAGGGAGGGGAGCTGTTTATATTCAGTCCAGACCCTTTACCATGGCGGAACTGAATGAACTCGGCTCCCTTCTTGTGGATGTACACGGTCAGCACGACCATCAGTCCCTTTTTCATATTGACCAGCACCGCCGTTTCCTGGACCAGAGCGGTCATCTTGAACAGACAAACCGGGAGGTTCAGTATCTCTTCGGCAGTTTGAAGGAGAAGACTGAAGAGATTGCCGGGGTACGTAAGGCCCTGGAAGATATTGAGAAAGAACGGGAGTTTCTCAGCTTTGCCGCCTCTGAAATAGAGGATGCGGATCTGAAAGAGGGGGAGGAGGAGGAGATCCGCGCCTCCTTAAGGCGTATGGAGCAGGCCGAAGACCTCTACTCGACTGTGGACACTCTCCTTTCTCTGCTGCCCGAAAGCCGGGGCGGTGTGATGGGCCCCTTAAGACAGGCTCTGAACTTTTTTGGAAAACTGGGGGATATGGATCCTGCCAGCCGGGAGCTCAGCGACCGCTTTTCCAACGCCTTCTACGAGCTTGAGGATATCAGCGATTCGGTCTCCTCTCTGAATGACGAGCTCAGTTTCTCTCCCGAGGAGAAGGAAGCCCTGGAGGACCGTCTGGCAGTTATCAAGAAGATCTGCCGTAAGTACGGAAGTGATCTGGATGAGGTGCAGGCTTACGGTAATGAGTGCCGTTCCAAACTGGAACAGCTGGACAACAGTTCCGGGAATCTGGAGCGTCTAAATGCCGAGAGGGATGAACTGGAGAAGACCCTGATCGATAAGGCCGTTGCCCTCTCGGATGAGAGAAAGAAGGCGGGACGGGCTCTTGAGGAGAAGGTCGCCGAAGTACTGCGGTCACTGGGAATGCCCTCGGCCCACTTTTCTGTGGGGATCACTCAGAAGACTGGTTCCCAGGGACAGGCTCTCTGCGGCCTGAACGGCATAGACCGGGTCGAATTCCTCTTTTCCGCCAACAGGGGAGAGCCCCTGAAGGCCCTCAGAGAGGTTGCCTCGGGAGGGGAGATCTCCCGGGTTATGCTGGCCATAAAGTCGGCACTGGCCGGAGGCGGCGGTATACCTGTGCTGGTTTTTGATGAAATTGATGCCGGTATCGGAGGTGAAATCGGTTCTGCCATTGGGAAGCATATGAAGAAACTGGCTTCATTTCACCAGATATTGTGTATAACTCACCTTGCGTCAATAGCAGTTTATGCCGATAATCATATAAAAGTTGAGAAAAATGAACAGGAAGACCGTACTCTTACGGATCTCTTTGCCCTTGAAGGCAGCCGTAAGGTCTCAGAGATTGCAAGAATGTTATCCGGTGACAGTGAGGGAGACGCTTCTCTCAGTCATGCCGAGGAATTGCTGAAAAGTGCGTCGGTTTAAAGGTATTGTGTAGATGGCCAAAGTCAGTGAAGAAGCCCGAACCCGTTATTTTGAAAAAATACGGGAGAATAAAACCAGCATCGAAAATGTCCTGGCTCAGGAAAAAAAGATTCAGGCTCTGATAGAAGACAACGATGAGGCTGCTTCATTTAGAAAAATTCAGCTGGCCGAAGAGAATCTTGTTATTCTTTCCAACTACTTGCTTATGAATCAACTCTCCCTGGATCTTCTGGGGATTAAAAACGAGAACTTTCTCAATGATGCCAGAAAGGTCTGCTACAAGGTGATCATCTATCTGGAGGATGTCTTCTCCGACTATCTTGATGTTCCCTATTCAGACTATTCCGACAGGATCGAGGCTGTTCGGGATTATCCGGAGCTTAAGCGCTATCGGCTGATCAGGAAACTCGGTTTTTCTGTACAGATGGTAAAGGATCACTTTGGAGAGAATTCCAAGTGGAAGTGGTCTATTATCGAGATGGAGGGTCGTCTGGCAACTCTGTCGAAAAATGTTATTGATTTGAAGCGCTTTGTTCCCGGTATGGATCCCCGTTCCGAAGGATTCCGTGAGAGGGTTGAGCACTTCCGTCTGACCTGCCGGCTTCTGCAGGCCGCGGGAGACAGTTATAGAATGAAATATGAGCTCACCACGGGGCGGATGGATGACTTCAAGACAGCCATCAACTTCCTCTCCGCCCTGAAGCGTTTCTACACCCTTACGGGACAGAAGCGGGAGATAGAGGAACTTAAGAAGAAGGTCGATATCTGGAAACAGAAGATGGAGACCGACGCCAAGCAGAGTGAAACGGCAGCCCGTCAGAAACGTCTCTCCCGGTAGTTACTCCTTCAGTTCGTCCAGGGCATTGTGGGGGAAGAGATCTCCCATTGTGCTGTCAACTCTTTCTCCCTCTGCTCCCTGAAAGGAAACGGGAAAGTCCGCTGATACAAATTCGCTGATCACCTGCCGGCATGCTCCGCAGGGAGACACAGCATAGTCCGCATCGGGGGCGTAGACAGCCAGGGCCTCAAATTCCGTGATCCCCCTGCTCAGGGCCGTGCCCAGGGCATTCCGTTCGGCACAGACCGTCAGTCCGAAAGATCGGTTCTCCACATTGGTTCCCCTGATTACCTCTCCGTTTTTGCACAAAAGCGCCGCACCCACACGGAACTTTGAGTAGGGGGAGTATGAAAATTCAGCGGCAGCCATGGCCTCTGTCATTAGTTTATCCATTGTCATAGAGCATCCTTTGTCTCTTTTTTGCCGGTCAGTTTGACCAGATTTTATACATAGTATAATATATTTTTCTAATCAATCACTCAAAGTAGGTTTATGAATAAAACGCTTTTCCTGCCCCTTATAATTATCTTTTTTGTCTTTTATTTCTTTTTCTTTCCCCTTGAAGGCAGTTTTGAGACTGTCTGGACAGGATCAGCATCAACTGAGGTTTCTAAATCGGAAAGCAGCTTTGAGAAGAGGGGAGACACCTTTTCTCTGAACTCCTCAATGGGCGGTGAAACGGTTCGTTTCAAGGGTCCCGGCTTCCCTCTGATTCTGGAAGGGCGTTATTTTGCAGCCGATTACGGCGCTGCCTATATCTGCGAATACAGCGGTGATGGAGAGATGCTCTGGTCATGGCAGGGGCTGGCTCCCGTAAGTGCCCTCTCCTGGAACAGGGATCTGATTGCCGCCGGTTCAATCGACGGTGTAGTGAGGATCTTTGACAGAGAGGGGTCCCTCAGGGAAATCCGTATTCCGAGTGAGGGAGCAGACCATGCGGTCTACGGCCTCTCTCTCTCTCCCTCATCCCGGACAATTTCCGTTATCGCCGGGTTCCGGGAACAGAGCCTCTATATCTACTCCCTTGAGGATGCGGCCCTTGTCAGGACAGAGGTACTGGACAGCGATTACAGGCGGCCTGTTAAGATGTACGGGACAGAGGGGGAGCAGGAGATGCTCTGGGTGGAACAGCCCAGGGGGCTTCTCTGTTTTTATGATGCAGGAGACCCGCTGTTTGTTCCTGTTGAAGGGACTCTGTTGTCCATGAAGCGTGATGAAACAAGTGCTCTGGTTTATATCATCAGTAAGACCCGGGAGACCGGGACTTCGGCAGCCGGCGGCCCCGGGGATTATTATCATCTGAAAATAATCTCTCCAGAGGGTGATCTTCTCCTGAAGAACAGGTTTAAGAGCTTTCCCGGCTCCTTTGATGTACTGGATGATACAGTCCTTTTTACAATGAACCGGGAACTCTATGCCTTTGAGAGGGAGGAGCTGTAATGAAGAAGTATTTCTACCTCTGTCTGCTTTTTACGATAGTCCATTCTCTGTCTGCTCTCCAGTGGCCTGCGGCTTCCGAGTCCATGACAACCTCCTTTCTGGAGGAACGGGACGGCATGGTTCAGGCTGGACTCGTCTTTGAGAACTACGACACCATGAGGCCCTTTGATAACGGTGAAACCGTATTCCGGTACTCTCCAGAGGCTTACAGCGCCCTTCCGGGCTCAGGAGACTCCCTGCTTGTGCTGGGTCATGAAAATGGATTCCAGTCCATCTATGCGGGGATTACACCTGCTGAGACCAGGGCTGACAGGAACCGCATCTCGGCAGGGGAATTCCTGAAAGCTCCTTCAGAGTCCGAAGAGTCGGAAGAGACCGGATTCTGCCGATTCTTTATCCGTGATGCCCTGCTGGATCAGATTGTAAATCCCCTGGTTCTTCTTCCCCTTCCTCCGGATACAAGGAGCCCCCGCCTTCTCTCTGTGCTGCTGATTGACGGTGATAACTCCTATGAACTTATGGGGCAGCAAGAGGATTTAATAGTTCCTGTGGGAAATTACATGGTCTATGTCCGGTCCGAGGACTTTACCAACAGGGGTGTAAGGCAGATGCCCTATACATACTCTCTTTATAATCTGGGTACACTTCTTCTTGAACGGCAACTGGATGCCGTTCAGCAGTCCGGGGGCTCCAGAGTCTTTCAGGATGGAAGTCCCCTTGACTCTGTGTTTACCCTTTCGGGATATCTTTTTCTCGGGGATATAGTCATGACTTCGGGGCGCTCTGTAGTGGAGATCACACTGGCTGATGTTCATGGGAATGAAAGCTCAGAGTCCTTTGATATCGGGGTGACCCGGTGAGCTTTAAAACCTTTTCCAAGAGGCCCGGAGAGTCAGAGAGCAGTACCTTTATCGACTGTCCCTCCTGCGGGAGCAGCGATTTTTCCCCTCACTGGGATACGGATCAGGGACAGTGGCAGCGCTGCCGCGGCTGTTCCCTAGTGCTTCAGAACCCCCAGCCCCTTCAGGATCATATTCTTGAGCGCTATGACGGTGAATACTTCAGCTATGAAGCCGAGAATGAACAGGCTTTTCTTGAGCTGATGCTTCTGGGGCTGAAGGACATAGGGTTTTTCAGGTGGGACTCAATTGATGATGAAAGGAAGACCTTTCTTGATATAGGCTGCGCCACGGGGCGTCTGGGTGATTATCTGAACAACCGGGGCTGGAAGGCCCGGGGAGTAGAGGTCTGCCGGGAGGCAGCGGCCTTCGGAAATCTTCACTACAATGTCAATATCTTTCCCGGTACCCTGGAGGAGGCGGATTTTCCCGATGAGAGCTTCCGATTTGTCCATACCTCCCATGTTATAGAACATCTGAACAGGCCTGATCAGTTTTTTGATGAGATCTGGAGGATTCTTGAGCCGGGAGGATACTTTCTCTGTGCCACTCCCAACTGTGACGGATTTCAGGCCAGGCTCTTTCAGGGGCGCTGGCGTTCGGCCATTGCGGACCACCTCTTTCTGTTCTCTATAAAGACCCTCAGGCAGATGGCCTCAGATCATGGATTTCTGGTAAAGGAGCTGAAGACCTGGGGAGGAATCGGAGCCGGTTATGCTCCCGGCTGGATAAAGAGGCCTGTTGACCGGCTGGTCAAGGTTTTCGGATGGGGAGACGTGATGATGATGGTTCTTCAGAAGGATCCTGATTCGTCAAAATAGATCCGGTCCGACAGATTCAAAAGGAAACGCAGTTTTTTCATATCCCCGGAATCCGCAGAGCCAAGGATCTGCTGTCCCGCTTTGTTTACGGCGAAGAGTTCAAAGATCCGTCCCGAAAGGGAGTTGCTGATGCCGCTGCGGGCCTTTCCTTTACCAATCTCATGGATAACAGAGAGCTTTCTGATAAACAGGGCTCCCATCTTTTCGGTTGAGCTGCCGATATGTTCAAGCTCCTCTTCTAATACCTTGATCAGCCAGAGGCTGAGATCTTCGGGAAGAGATATCTTCCAGGTCCTGTTTTTTTCAAGGAGCTCCATAAAGGCATCCCAGGCTTCGATACGGCCGCTCTCCATAAGAAAGGTAAGTTCTCTCAAAGAGTAGTGTAGAAGGGCCTTTGCTGATTTGACCAGGTCTTCCTCTTCCGGCAGACGCAGTTTGATCCACTGATCCATCTGGTCGATAATCCCTTCGTACTTTCTGCCGATGCTGTTGGTTTGATCAAACTCCTGCAGGCAGAGCTGCTTCATCAGGGCCAGCTTGTCGCTGCGGGAGAGATCCTCGGGGGTGTAGGTCTGCTCGCTTTTTCCCGGGAACAGGGATATCAGCTGAAAAAGCCTGCCCTCAAGGGTCATGGTGAAGGGGATGGTCCATTTCTCTCCTGTCAGGATATTGGAAAGGGTCAGGGTGTCCCGGCTGCCGGGATTGTCAGTGCCGGATATGCCTGGTGCGGCTGAACCGGTTTTTTCAGTGAAGCCGGGCTCCAGGAAACCCCGTTCTCCGGTGGGGATACCATACCGGCTGCGGATAATGCTTGACAGTGCGTAGCGGTAGAGTTCCTGTCTCTTGGCGTACCTGGAAACCGTATAGAGGACGGCGCCGTTTCCCTTTTCGGGGATATTGCTCAGGGCTCCCGAAAGGGTCTCCATAAGCTGTTCCTCCAGCCCCGCCGGGCCGAAAGGGGCCAGGAGCTCTATCACCCTGGATGCATACATCAAGTTCTGCAGGGGTTCAAGTCCCGATATGTCATTAAAGAACCAGCCGCAGGAGGTGTACATGAACATCCCGTTTTTCTGGGCTTCCAGGAGGCGGTAGAACAGTTCTCTGTCCCCGTTGCTTATACCCTTGTCTCCGTGGGATTTATAGAACTTATCGGACTCCACGGCACCGCATAACACCTGAATGTACTCATTGCGAACATCCCATGGCGGGGTCGTGCTTAACCGGGCCATCTCATGTTCAAAAATCCTGTCGCACTCACTTTTAAGGCTGTCAAAGGAGTCTCTTAAGGGGCCCCTCCATTTCTGGTTCCACTCCTGCGGGCCCCCTGTGGAGCATCCGCAGTCCTTGTACCATCGGGAAACCCCGTGGGGACAGCTCCAGGAGCTTCCACGGGAGTCCTCACCCTCCATAAGGACGACCTCTCCGGCTGCTTCCATGTGACGGGCTGCCCAGGAGTAGTTGACCATCCGGCAGTCATCAGAGTTTTCCACCTTGTTGAGGAAGGCGCTGAGACCCATATTGCCAAGGTGTTCATGGTGGCCGTAGATCTCTCCGTCGGTGGCAATGGAAAGAAGTTCCGTCTGCTTTTCATTTGCCTCTCTTGTGACCCTGTCAAAGAAGTAGTCCGCATCCCGAAGGAGGTGGTTGAAGGAGATATCAGAAGAGAGTCCTGGGTGGTAGAAAAATACCGTCATGGGGCCGGCTTCGGTCTCAAGGAGCCATGGCTTCTGCCAGAGTTCCGGGTCCCAGTGCCCCGTTTCCCTTTCTTCATCCATCTTTATGAGTTTCCGGGCCTGCCAGGGGGACAGTACGGTGTACTTTATACCGCAGCGGACCAGCTCGGCGGCGCTGGCGGGGTCGATGGCAGTTTCAGAGAGCCACATGCCCTCAGAGTCTCTGCCGAAATGCTTTTTAAAGTTCTCCAGTCCCCAGAGGATCTGGGTTTTTCTGTCCCTCTCTGAAGCCAGGGGCATGATCACATGGTTGTATATCTGGGAAAGAGCGTTCCCTCCACCCAGGACCTGGGCACTGTGTCTGTCAGCCTCAATGATCCTTCTGTATACATGGGGCGAATGGTTCTCTATCCAGTCCAGAAGGGTTGGACCCATATTGAAGGAGATGTGTCTGTAGTTGTTGAAGAAGCTGCTGATAAGGCCCTTTTCGTCCAAAAGAGGGGAGTAGGCGTTGGCCTCGTAGGATTCACGGCAGATCTTCTCGTTCCAGTTGGCAAAGGGAGCTGCCTCGCTCTGATCCTCGATGATGCCTGTCCAGGGATTCTCCCGTGGCGGCTGGTAGAAATGGCCGTGAATTATCAGGTTCTTCATAAAGATATATTGACTGTAAAGGGGGAATCTTGTAAACACTCTCCTTGTAGGAAAGGGTTAAATGGAAAGAAAGCCGGTCATGTTTTCTCTGATGGGAGCTATTGACATGATCCTTTTATTTTTCTTACGATTGATAATCACTAAAACGGAATGGTTATAATATGACTGAAGAGCGTCTTTATTCTTTCTCATATGAACAGCTGTTGGAAATCTCGGACAGGGGAAGTATTCCTGTTACCCCCGGAGTTGATAAATCGACTCTGATTTCAATGCTTCTTGAAGCCTTTGAAGAGGACCGGGATGAACGAGAGGAACTGAATAATCTTGCTATTCAGATGGAGGCAAGAAAGTTTTCCATATCCCAGGATGAAGAGATAGATCTGGGACAGGATGACGATCTGGAACTTCCCCTCCGTTACAACGAGACGAGTGCAACCCTTTTATTGAGAGATCCATCATGGGTCTTCTGCTTCTGGGACATCGAAGACAAAAAGGCCGATGAAATTCGGAAAACACCGGGGTTTCAGGGGCTGCTGCTGAGGGTCGTGGAGCTGAACTCCAGAGACTACTCCAGTGACAATATTCTCGACTACTTTGATATCCCCATTAAATTCAGTGATTACAGACGTTATGTAAACCTTCCCAGCGAGGACACCTGGTACTGTATCGAGATCCGGGCCATCGTTGAGGAGCAGGACTATCTTGTTACCCGGTCCAATGTGATTGAGACCACAAGAGAGTATGTTACCGCTCCTCATGAAAACCTGAACTCACACAGTGACGAGCTGATCCGTCTTTCCGGATTCACTTCAGAGTTCGGAGAAGCTCACGGAGTTTCGGGGTATCAGGAGATCCCCCAGAGAATCATACCGATCCACGATCTGCTTGATGAGGAACAATTTAATGATTGAACAGCTTAAGAACAAGAAGGGTATGATCTCTTTAGTCCTTCATGCACACCTTCCCTTCGTTCGGCATCCCGAGTTTGAAACCTTTCTCGAAGAAGCCTGGTTGTTTGAAGCTCTGTCAGAGACCTATCTTCCCCTCCTGAGGATGTTCGAAAACCTTGAGAAAGACTCCATTCCCGTAAGAGTGACAATTTCTCTCTCTCCCACACTGACTCATATGCTCACAGATGAGCTTCTGATGCAGAGGTATGTGGATCATCTGAATATGCTCATCGAGCTGGCCGGCAAGGAGCTGGATTTTACGGCTTCCAACCCCGAAGAGCACAAGATGGCTCAGATGTATCATGAGATTTACTCACGCAATCTGAGAGAGTTTGAAGAAATATACGAAAGAAATATTCTTAAAAAGTTCCGTTACTATCAGGAGCAGGGTGCTGTAGAGATTATCACAACCTGTGCAACTCACAGCTTCCTTCCCCATTATCAGAACTTTCCAGAGATGATCCGGGCTCAAATCCTTACAGGAATCGAGTCTCACGACAGGATCTTCTCTTCTCAGCCCAAGGGAATCTGGCTGCCTGAGTGCGGGTACTTCCCCGGAGTTGAGGAGTATCTCAAGCCCTTCGGTATCGAGTATTTTCTCTCTTCGGCCCACGGACTTCTCTATTCAGAGGACAGACCCGTTAACGGACTCTATGCTCCTGTGGACTGCCCCAACGGCATCAGTACCTTTGCCCGGGACAGAGCCTCTTCAAGGGCCGTCTGGTCTGCTACCGACGGATATCCCGGAGATCCCGTTTACAGAGATTTCTACAGAGACCTGGGATTTGACAGGCCTCTGGACTATATTGCCCCCTATATAAACTGCGGGGTAAACCGCGTTAATACGGGGCTGAAATATTACGCCATTACCGACAAGAGCGATAACAAGGTGATCTACGATCCCGCCGCCGCGTCGGCAAAGGCGAAGGAACACGCTGCAGAGTTCCTGGATAACAGGGTCAAGCAATGCGAAACCCTGGGACAGTATATGGACAGAACCCCCATTATCAACTGCCCCTACGATGCGGAACTTTTCGGTCACTGGTGGTTTGAAGGACCCCAGTTTCTGGAAGCTCTGATCCGGGAGGTCCATAGACGCTCCGATGAGATTGCCCTGGCAACTCCTTCGGACTATCTGAAGGCCTACCCTGAAAACCAGGTGACCAAACCCGCCTTTTCAAGCTGGGGAGACAAGGGTTACGGACAGGTATGGCTGGACGGCTCCAACGACTGGATCTACAGACACACCCACAAACTGATTGAGAGAATGCAGGAGCTGATCGAACGCTTTCCCGATGAAAAGGGTCTCAAGGAGAGAACCCTGAATCAGGCGGCCAGAGAGGTGCTTCTTTCTCAGGCTTCAGACTGGCCCTTTATTATGAAGGCGGGAACAATGGTTCCCTACGCCAGAAAACGGATTAAGAGTCATATTCATAATTTCAACTATATCTATGACTCCCTGTCTAGAAATACGATTAAAACCGAATGGCTTACGAAGCTGGAAAAGCGGAACAATATCTTCCCTTTTCTGGACTACAGAGTCTTTCGGAAAGGTTATTAGCACAGGCCGGCGGCCTGATGTAAATGGGCCGCTGTGAACTGTTTAAAAGAAATTTATCGTTTATAATTGAAATTTCTGAAAAATGATGTATCAGCCCCGGATAATGGTCCGGGGTATTTTTTTGGCCTCATGGCTAAACGTATGTAAAGTATTTTTCTGTCTATTTGATAATTAAGGAATTCACTTTTGCAATCCATGTTGACAACACAATATTGCGTGCCTATTATGGAATTAAGTGGGAAAAAGTGGAGAAAAGTAGAAAATAGTGGAAATAAAGGGGATTCGAGGACAGTACAGCACCACTCTGGACGAAAAGGGCCGCATGATGCTTCCGGCGAAGCTGCGTACCCAGGTTCCTGCTGAGTCCCTGATCCTTACAAAGAGCGTTGACCGCTGCCTCTGGCTGTTTCCCGTTGAACACTGGGACCGGCTGGTGGAAGGACTCCGGTCGAAGAAGTCGCTGTTCAATGATCAGTATCAGATGATCTACAGGCGGCTGATTGCTCCGGCGGAGGAGATATCCATCGACAAAAGCGGAAGGATCAAGCTTCTTCCGTCACTGATGAAGTCGGTGGATCTGACAAGAGACTGTTCCCTGATCGGTATGGACGACCATATTGAGATCTGGGATGAACGTGTATATGAAGAATATGAAGAGGCCTGTGCCCAGTCCGTTAAGGAGGGCTGGTCTAATTTATCAGGTATGGGAGATTTGGGACTGTAATGGCAGATAAAGAGTATGTACATTATTCAATAATGAAGGACGAGATCTGCTCATTCCTCGCCCCCACGGAGCCCGGTCAGCTTCTGGTTGACTGCACCATGGGTGAGGGCGGTCACTCCCTGGAATTTTTAAACCGTTTTCCCGATATCAGGGTGACCGGTCTGGATGCGGACCCTGAGATACAGAAGAAGGCAATGCGCCGTCTGGCTCCCTTCGGGGACAGGGTGAATTTTGTTCATACCTATTTTGATGAATACTTCGAGTTCCTTCCCGAAGAGGACCGGCCCGACCGGATACTGATCGACCTGGGAATCTCCATTTTTCATTATGAAGAGAGCGGCCGGGGATTCTCCTTTTCAAGGGAAGAACCCCTCGATATGAGACTGGACACCAGCAATCCCCTTTCTGCGGAGGTCCTGGTTAATGAATATGACGAGAAGGATCTGGCGGATCTGATTTATCAGTACGGTGAAGAGCGATACTCCCGCCGGATAGCTCAGGCAATAGTACGTGAGCGTGAGAAGGAGAGGATTACCTCGGCCTTTCAGCTGGCGGAGATTGTGGCGAACTCAGTTCCCGCAGCCTACCGGCATGGACGTATTCATTCGGCCACCAGAACCTTTCAGGCTATCCGGATCGAAGTGAATAATGAGCTGGGCCGGCTGAAGTCGGTTCTTAGAGGGGCTGTAAAGTCTCTCAAGCCCGGGGGGGTTATCGGGATTATCACCTTTCACTCCCTGGAAGACCGTATGGTAAAGCGTTATTTCAGGGACCTGAACCGTGAGTGCATCTGCCCTCCCGAGCAGCCCCGATGTGTCTGCGGCGGTGCCAGGGTGGTTGATCTGGTTACCCGGAAGCCTGCTGTACCCACTGCCGAAGAGATTGCAGAAAACCCGCCCTCCCGAAGCTCCAAGCTGCGGGTAGCCAGGCGGATTTCCGAATTCTGGAGAGACGCTGATGTTTAAGAAGGTCTTTTCCCTTGTTCTGCTGCTTCTCTTTCCGGCACTGCTCTGCCTGAATGTGTGGCAGAGTTTCCGGTATCAGCAGCTGGAATCGGAGCTTGTCAGCCTGCAGAAACAGCAGCTGGACCTTGTAGAACGAAATAAGAGAGCCCTGGCGGCGGTAGCCGTATACAGTTCTCCCTCAAGGGTCGGAGCCCTTGCCGAGGAGAGTGAGGATCTTACCAGGGCCGGTGCGGGTGATGTCATTCTTCTCCAGAAGGAGGGACAATGACAAAGCCCTTCAGCATTGACAAGCTCTTAAAGCTCTCAGAGGGCTTCTTTATGGGCGACAGGGATAGCTGGAGAGAACCCGCCGGCATCTTTATCGACTCAAGGGATGTGACTCCAGGCTCTCTCTTTGTTCCTCTTAAGGGTGAGAGAACCGATGGCCATCTTCATATAAAGTCAGCCCTGGAGGCCGGTGCCTCGGCGGTGCTGGTGGAAAAACTGTGGGCTGAAGGTCATACGGTGACTCTCCAGGAGTGGATCGGGCAGTACAATGTGCTCTTTTTTCCCGTTCATGACACCCTGAAGCATCTGCAGATGCTGGCTGCATCCTATAGGGATCTCTTTAAGGATCTGAAGGTGATAGGTATAACCGGAAGCAACGGGAAAACCACCACCAAGGAGATGGTGGCAGCCATTCTCGAGACAATGGGATCGACCTATAAGAATCCCGGAAACCTCAACTCCGAGATAGGACTTCCCCTGACGGTGCTCAGAATGGATAAGATCTATGAGTATGCAGTCCTGGAAATGGGTATCAACCACATCGGCGAGATGGATATTCTGGTGGATATTGCCCGTCCCGATACAGCGCTGATCACCAATATAGGGACTGCACATATCGGTTATATGGGCAGCAAACGGCGGATTGCCGAAGAAAAAAGAAAAATTTTCTCTTTGATGGACTCAACAGGCAGGGCCTTTGTCTATGAAAATGAGGCATTCAGGGACCTTCTTGTTGAGAATCTGAAAGGGGAAGTCTGTCTTTTCGGGGAAAAATCATTTCCCGAGCTGAAAGAGGTTGTAGATCACGGCCTGGAGGGACAGGAGATGGTATTTTCCGACTGTACCGTCTTTCTCTCTCTTCCCGGATCACATAATCTCAACAATGCTCTTGCCGCTGCGGCCCTCTGCCGCAGTCTGGGAGCGGACTGGAAGAATATTAAAGAGGGTCTTGAGGGGCTCTCAGCCGTATTCGGCCGCAGCGAAATCCTGAAAGGGGAGGTCTCAGTCGTTCAGGACTGCTACAATGCCAACCCTGATTCGGTAATGGCTGCGGTGGCCATGTTTTCTGATCTGTCTGCACAGGGAAGGAAATTCCTGGTTCTTGGAGATATGCTTGAACTGGGAGAAGAGAGCCATGGGGCTCACAGCAGGCTCGGAGCTTCTCTGGCCGGAGCCGATGTGGAGCTTGTCTTTTTTTACGGCAGTGAAATGAAGGCAGCTGCAGATGAATACCGTTTAAGCGGAAGGAACGTTTTTTATACCGACGACTACAGCGTTCTTGAAGCGGAGATTCTCCGGACCGTTCAGCCCGGGGACCTGGTCCTTTTGAAGGGCTCAAGGGGAATGGAACTTGAACGTCTGACGGCACCCCTTATAAAGGGGATGTCAAAAAATCCGTCCTGAAGCACTGCTTGGGGACTGATAAGAATAAAAAATAGGCGTCCTGCTGCACAGGGTGCAAAATGAGTGTTCGGGAGGGGACATGTTTGAAGCGATTTTTTATCCGCTTGTAGAGTATTTTTCTGTTTTCAATATCTTTAAATATATCAGTTTCCGTTCGGCCTATGCCGCGGTTACTGCACTCCTCATATCTTTTATGTTCGGCCCTCGGGTCATTAAGATGCTGACCCGGCTGAAGCTGGGACAGGAGGTTCGGGATGACGGACCTGAAACACATCTTTCCAAGGCGGGGACTCCCACAATGGGGGGAGTTCTCATTGTTCTCTCTGTTACAGTATCGGTTCTTCTCTGGCAGGACCTGAAGGAATTCTATACATGGGTCACTCTGATTGCCCTTGTGGGATTCGGCGTGCTCGGATTCTTTGACGACTATCTGAAGATCACCAGGAAGAGCTCGGAAGGCCTGCGGAGCAGCTTTAAGCTCTGGGGACAGCTTCTGATCTCAACTGTTATCATGGTGGTCCTCTATCTCTTCCGGAACGACCATACCACTCTTCTCTATCTGCCCTTCTTCAAGAACGCCATTCTCGACCTGGGAATCCTCTATATTCCCTTCGGCGTATTCTGGCTGGTGGGCTTTTCCAATGCCGTGAACCTCACAGACGGTCTGGACGGCCTGGCTACAGGGCTTATGATTATTGCTCTAATTGCTTTTACAGCAATAGCTTACCTGTCAGGTCATGCGGTTTTTGCAGACTATCTGCAGATTCCCTTTTTGAAGGGGTCTGGAGAGCTGACTGTTGTGACCTTTGCCATGCTGGGGGCCTGCGTGGGCTTTCTCTGGTTTAACTGCCACCCCTCGGAGATCATGATGGGTGATACGGGGAGCCTCTCTATGGGCGGTTTTATCGCCACCCTCTCACTGATTCTTAAAAAGGAAATTCTCCTGGTCATTATCGGAGGCGTTTTTGTTGTTGAAACCGTCAGTGTCATGATTCAGGTTTACTCATTCAAGAAAACCGGGAAGAGGGTCTTTAAGATGGCTCCTCTTCATCATCATTTCGAGCTTTCCGGCTGGGCCGAGAGCAAGGTAGTGGCCAGGTTCTGGATACTGGGCGGACTCTTCGCCATTCTGGGTCTGTCCACACTGAAGCTGCAGTAGGGTAGTTACGGGTAATACAAGGGACGATGAGACGATTCGAAGCTGACCGCATGGTCTACAAAATGGGTGACTCCGGCCTTCTGGGCATTATGGTTCTTCTTACGGGAACCGGTGTGAGCGCTCTGTTTTCGGCTTCCTATCACTTCGGCCGTGTAATATCGGGGAATCCCTTCTACTTTTTCAGCCGTCAGATCATCTGGGTCATCCTGGGGACTCTTTTCAGCTATATCCTGAGCCGTATCCCTCTTGAGCTGATCCGGAGGGCAACTGTTCCCTTTCTAATAATGACAGTGGTTCTGAATTTTCTGACCTTTACGGGTCTGGGGACGACCTCCGGCGGAGCAACCAGGTGGCTCGAGATAGGCGGCTTCTCCTTTCAGCCCAGTGAGCTGGTGAGAATCGCCCTGGTCCTCCATGTGGCCCATCTGCTGGAGAAGAAGAAGGACCGGGTTAATGACTTTAAGAAATCCATTTTCCCCGTCCTCTTTTGGACGGTCCTGCTGACGGGGCTGGTCTACTTCCAGAATGATTTTTCTTCGGCGGTCTATGTTTTCTGTCTGGCCATTCTTATGCTCTTTCTTGCAGGGATGAGTTGGACCTTTATCGGATTGGGGGCTGTGGGTGTTGTGTGCGTCGCCGTACCTATGGTGATGAATAAACCCTACCGTCTGGCCCGTATTCAGTCATGGCTGAGGCCTCTGGATGACCCCTCGGGGGCGGGATATCAGATTCTGAAATCCAAAATGGCTCTGGAGAACGGCAGTTTTCTGGGCCTGGGTCTGGGACAGGGCGAAGTCAAGCTGGGGGGGCTTCCCGCGGCTCATTCTGACTTTGTTTTTGCCGTTGTGGGCGAGGAAGCAGGGTTTATCGGAATAATCTTTATTCTGGTTCTTTTTCTGATTTTTGCCCTTAAGGGCTACTCCATCGCCCTGAACAGTTCCAGCTGTTATGTGCGTCTGGCGGCCTTCGGACTGACCTCTTCGGTCTACTTTCAGGTTCTCATCAATGCCGCCGTGGTCTGCGGGCTGCTTCCGGCAACGGGTATACCTCTCCCTCTATTTTCAGCGGGAGGTACATCAACCCTGGTAACTCTGGGGATTTTCGGCCTGCTGATCAATTTTTCCCGGTACAAGGCCGGTGAGAGGGAGGTGGTCTGCAGTGGCTGAGGCTGTTCAGGGCGCCCTCTATTTCAGGGTGAGGAAGATACTTTTTGTCTCCATTGCAGTGGTTCTCTTCCTGCTGGTGCTGCAGATTGTTTTCCGTCTGGTCATTCTGCCCAGAATGGAGATTGCCCAGATACTTCTGGAGTGCAATCTGAATCTCAGTGATCAGGAAATTCTGATGATGGGCGGTCTGACAGGGAGTGAAAACTATCTTTCCCTTGACGCGGCTGAGCTGGTGAGCCGATATGAGAGTTCACCCCTGATCCGCAAGGCCTATGTGGAAAAGCAGTTCCCCGCCACCTTGAAGCTGGTCCTTTACGGACGGTCGGCACTGGGGACGGTGTTTGTGGAAGGGGGCCGAGAGGTCATGGTCTTTGACGAGTATGGTGTTCTTTATAATGCGGTGGATTCATCTCCCTACAGAGATCTTCCTGTGCTTTCGGGACTTGATCTTGAGGATATCACGGCACTTCCAGAGGCGCTGACGCCCTTTTTGAGGGATCTGATGACACTGAAGGCGGATTCTCCCCTTCTGTTCAATCAGATCTCAGAGCTTTCTGTAAAGAAGCTCGAAGGGGCACTTTATGAGGTTCTTCTCTATACCAGTGCCTACGGACTGCCGGTACTGGTCTCAACAGGGCTCAATGACGGTGTTATGAAAAAAATCCTGCTGGTTCTGGACTCCCTGGATACGGGGACGCAGGCCGGGGAAATTGAATATGCAGATTTCAGAACTGATCAGGTGGTTCTGAAGATAAGGGAGGGCAATTAGTTTTGCCGGATAGAGATATTATTGTTGGACTGGACATAGGCACCAGCAGGGTGTCAGCTCTGATTGCCGAGTATGATGAATCCGGCGAGCTCTGCTTTGCCGGAGCCGGTTCGGTACCCTCCGACGGTCTGCGCAAGGGAGTTGTCGTAAATATTGAGGCTGCCCAGAAGGCCATTGCCGATGCCATTGAGGCGGCGGAGCAGGAAGCGGGCAGAACCGTTCATGATGTTTATACCGCCGTTACCAGCGGGAATGTGGAAGGTCTTAACTCAAGGGGTGTTGTGGCCGTAAGCGGCAAGGGCCGTGAAGTTACAAAACAGGATATTGACAGGGTGGTGGATGCCGCCAAGGCCATTGCCGTGCCCATGGACCGGGAGATTCTTCATGTGATTCCTCAGCACTATATGGTGGATGATAAGGTGGGGATCAGAGATCCTCTGGATATGATCGGTGTCCGTCTTGAGGCGGATGTTCATATCATAACCGGCAGCATTGCGGCCACCCAGAATCTGATAAAGTGCGCCAACAGAAGCGGCTACAGGGTGAATGAGATCTCCCTGGAGTCTCTGGTGGGTTCCCGGGCTGTTCTTTCCACCGACGAGATGGAACTGGGAGTTCTTTATATTGATATAGGCGGCGGCACAAGCGATGTTATCGTCTATATGGAAGGTGCGCCCCACTTTTCAGGTTCCCTGCCTGTGGCGGGGGAGCAGATAACCACTGATCTCTCCATCTGCCTGGAGCAGTCCATGGAGCAGGCTGAAAAGATCAAACTGACCCAGGCCAAATGCTGGGAGCCTCTGGTTGATCCCAGTCAGGAGGTCCTTCTGCCGGGAATCGGCGGCCGTGCTCCCAGGAGCATTTCGGAACTGGATGTCTGCCAGATTACTCAGTCCCGGATGGCGGAGATCTTCCTTCTGATCCGGAAGCAGCTCCATCAGAAGGGGTATATGAACCGTCTGGGAGGCGGTGTTGTTCTGGCCGGAGGCGGAGCCCTTCTTCCGGGAGTGGGAGAGCTGGCATCGGATATCTTCCAGCGTCCCGTTCGTATTGCCCTGTCCGGAGGGATGAAGAATCTGCCTTCCGAGTGCAGAGGCCCCGAATGGACGACGGCCATCGGTCTTGTTATGGACGTTCATAACAGAATCGAAGCAGGCGGTGGTGAGAGTGAGCTGCCCTCGGGCAGGCAGATCTGGACCAGGTTGAAGGAGTGGGCATCCAACTTTTTTTAAGGAACTGACAGGCTGTGATGCCTGATCAAATAGACTAAATGGACATCTATCCTTGGGAGGGGATTTATGGAACTTGAGATACTCGATGAGACTTTGGGTAACAAGACCGTCATCAAAGTGATTGGTGCGGGAGGCGGCGGCAGCAATGCTGTGAACAGAATGATTTCATGCGGTGTACAGGGTGTTGAGTTTATTGCGACCAACACCGACCTGCAGGCTCTGGAGAAGTCCGAGGCATCTATTAAGCTGCCTCTGGGGACAAAGCTGACCGGAGGCCTCGGCGCCGGGGGAAATCCCGACATCGGCGCTCAGGCGGCGGAAGAGGATAAGGAGACCCTGAAAAACATCCTGAAAGGGGCGGACATGGTCTTTATCACCGCCGGCATGGGAGGGGGTACCGGTACTGGATCGGCTCCCGTTATTGCCAGGATTGCCAAGGAACTGGGTGCTCTGACTGTGGCCGTCGTGACAAAACCCTTCAGCTTCGAACAGAGACGGAAAATGGCTCTTGCCGAGGACGGTATCCGCAAGCTCTACGAGGAGTGCGACACCGTTATCACCATCCCCAACGAAAACCTGATGAAGATCGTAGAGAAGAACACCCCTATCCGGGAGGCCTTTCTCAAGGCCGATGATGTCCTGCGTATGGGGGTTCAGGGAATTTCCGACCTTATCACCCAGCACGGCGAGATAAATATCGACTTTGCCGATGTAAAGGCGGTAATGAACGGTCAGGGTGAGGCCCTTATGGGTATCGGAACCGGCCGCGGCGACAACCGGGCCATCGATGCGGCTACCAGCGCCATCAACAATCCTCTACTGGAAGACGCCTCTATCGACGGCGCCATCGGACTTCTGGTCAATGTATCCCATGGTCAGGACTTTGCTCTCGCCGAGTTTGCGGAAGTTATGGACATTATCACCGAGAATACCGATTCCGAGGCGATTGTTATTTCGGGAGTTACAAATGACGATGCCATGGATGACGAGATCAAGGTAACCGTTATTGCCACCGGTTTTCACCCCAAAAAGCATCTGGGCGAGGTGCAGGAGGAAGAGGAGATCGTACCCGAAGCTCCCCTGGGCAGCGGTAGTGACGAGATCCTTCCCTATGACAAATGGAAGAGCTTTTACGAGTCAAAGGAGGAAGAGGTCTCCACAGGCAGTCCCTTCCAGAGTCTTGTGGGTTCGGGAGCCAGTGAGTCCGACCTCTATGTACCCACATACCTGAGAAACAGAAAGCCCGGAAACTGAAGATGCAGAAACTATCAGGTAAGTTTCAGATCTACCTAACTGTTGAGCTCCGTATGTCTCCCAATACGGTGGAAGCCTACCTCAGGGAGGTGCTGAAACTGGAAGAATTCCTGGAAACCGGCGGCAGAAGCTGGGAGGATCTTGATACCCCCGGTCTGGAGAACTATCTTCTGGCTGTACGGCAGTCGGAGCAGGATCTGAGTCCCAGAACACTGTCCCGGATACTGAGCAGTCTCCGGTCGATGATGGAGTTTCTTATCCTCGGCGGATACCGCCAGGACAATCCCCTCCAGGGCATCGATATGCCCAGGATTACCCAGTCCCTTCCCGAGGTGATGACCCTGGAGGAGGTGGAGGCCTTTCTGGACGCCATCCCCCTGGACACCCTGCTGGGACAGCGGGACCGGACCCTGTATGAACTGATCTACAGCTGCGGACTCCGGGTTTCCGAAGCTGTTGACCTGGAGATGACCAATATCTTTATGGATGAGGGAATGATTCAGGTTTTCGGTAAGGGACAGAAGGAGCGCTGGGTTCCTCTGGGGCCTGTAGCCGAGCACTGGCTCAAGATCTACCTCAGCGATGTCCGTCCCCTTCTTGTCAGGCCGGGGATTATGACCAATGCCCTTTTTCTGAACAACCGGGGCAAGGGCCTCTCCCGCAAGGGAATGTGGAAAAACTTTAAAACTACCGCCGAGAGGGCGGGGGTGAGCGGTAAGATCCATACACTGCGCCACTCCTTTGCTACCCATCTGCTCCAGGGAGGAGCGGACCTCCGGTCGGTACAGGAGATGCTGGGCCACTCTGATATCAGCACCACACAGATCTATACCCATCTGAACCGGGACGATCTGCAGCAGGCCCATGAGTCCTTCCACCCCAGGGGGAAGGCATAGATGAAAAGGAGGAGTAATATGAAAAAGATTCTCATTGCTGTCGGCGTTCTGGCTCTTGCCGTCGCTCTCTCCTCCTGTAAGCCCATGCGCAACAACGAGCTGGCCGAAAGAGTCTATGAAATAGAGAAGGTCGGCGATGCCGAGGAGCCTGAGAAGATCAGGGAGATCAGAAAAGATATTAACCGCTGGGAGGATGAGCTTAACGACGCCATTACCGCCGGAAAGAACACCGCCCGGTACTACAGGGTCCTGGGGATGAAGTTTATGGACTATGAGATGTACGGACCCGCGGTTGACAGCTTCTCCCGGGCCCTGGAGATCACCTCCGGGGACAGCCGGATGTACTACTACCGGGGTGTAGCCGTATCCCGTCTGGCCATAACCAGAAGCAGCGCCGAAGAGCGCCTTGAAGAGCTGGAACAGGCCGAGGCGGACTATCTCAGGGCCATCAGTCTGGATGCCCGCTATACGGCGCCCTACTACTCCCTGGCCATCCTCTATATCTATGAGCTGAACAGGGCCTTTGAAGCAGAACCCTATCTTGAGCAGTATCTGAAGATAGAACGCAGCGACGGCCGGGCTCTTCTTCTGTACGGTCAGCTTCTGGAACAGATGGGAATGGGTGAAAAAGCCATGGAGCAGTACAACAGGCTCCTCACCATTTCCGGTTTCAGCGGCGAAAAAGAGCAGGCACGGCAGTACCTTGACCGAATCAGGGAGGCCTTTTAATGAATCCAGTTATGCTCTTTGCCGCAGGCAGTCTGGGATCACTCAGTGCAGCCGAAAAGATGAATCTTCTTAAAGGCTATCCCGAACCCGCCGATTTTATGCGCCTCAGCCGTTTTGAGCTTGAGTGGCATACGGGCCGCAGGTGCAGGATGCGCAGTTTTATTCCCTCTGAAATTCTGAAGAAGGCTGAAGAAGATCTGAAAAGGACTGATAGATCGGGCATCTCCTGGTGCTGGTACGGCTCGGAGGAGTACCCCGATGTTCTGAAGAATATCTATGATCCTCCCTTCCTCCTCTTTTACAGGGGAACCCTTCCTCCCCGGCACGCAGATGCCCTGGCGGTGGTCGGGACCCGCAGGCCGAGCCTCGGGGCGGACCGGGGAGCCTTCTGTCTTGGTGCGGAAGCGGGAGCTGCGGGAATCCCCCTTATTTCAGGCCTTGCCAGAGGTATTGATGAGGCCGCCCACCGGGGCGTTGCAGCAGCAAAGGGAAGAACATGGTCTGTTCTGGGGACCGGTTGCGACCGGGTCTATCCCTCATGCAACAGGGATCTGGCTGCACGTATCCTGGATCTGGGTGGGGGAATTATTTCGGAGTTCACTCCCGGCACGGCAGCCGCCCGATACAATTTTCCCAAAAGGAACAGAATCATCAGCGGACTGAGCGGCTCTGTTGTGATTGTTCAGGCACCGGCCCGTTCCGGAGCCCTCTATACCGCAGACTTCGCACTGGATCAGGGCCGGGATGTTCTGGTTCACAGGGCGGGGCTGACTGGAAGCCGCGGTGCCGGAAGCGCTGCTCTAGCTGATGACGGTGCCCAGATTATCTCATCCCTGAAGGATGTTTTTCCCGGTGCATTTACCGGTTCATTTTCCAATGACTTGCCGGCAGAGGGCAGATTGAGGCAGGGAGCGTCTGTTGAAGATGCTGCGGCCCATGCCGCCGGATTGATGGACCGAGAGATGGAAGAGAGTCTGATTTTCTACAAGGGGAGGGTTCAGCTTTAATGAGTGATGACGCAATCAGAGAGTACGGACAGTATATACGAAATCTCAAGGGACTCTCTGAACGGACCCTGAAGGCCTACAGCACCGATATCGGCTCATGGATCAGCTTCCTGGAAGATCAGGGAGTTCCTCTGGAAGAGGCCGGACGGGATGAGGCAAGGCTCTATATCAGCACCCTCAGCATGAGGCAGCTGGCTGCGTCGACCATTAATCGCACCCTCAGCTCCCTTAAGGGCTACTACAGCTTCCTTGAAAAGAGGGGTGAGGTAAAGGGCAATCCCTTTACGGGGCTCAAATCCATGAAAAAGCCCTCTCACCTGCCGGTCTATCTGACCAACAGGGAGGTCTCCCTCCTTATTGAACAGGTGGAAGGTAATGACTTTGCCCCCTGCCGGGACAGAGTCCTCTTCGAGATGCTCTACTCAACGGGCTGCCGTGTCAGCGAGCTCTGCCATCTGAATGTTGAGGATGCCGCCTCCGACAGGATACTGATCAGCGGTAAGGGCGGCAGACAGCGTTATGTATTTATCGGTGAACAGGCCCGGAAGGCCCTGAACGCCTATCTTCCCCTGAGGCAGCAGCATCTGGAAGGGAAGGGACTCGGTACTATCCGGGCTCTGATTCTTGATGAGGCAGGAAGGGGACTGACTACAAGGGGTGTCTACTACATCCTTCAGAAGTATATGAGAAAGTCGGGGCTGAACCGCAAGATCGGACCCCATGCCTTCCGCCATGCCTTTGCAACGGAGGTCCTCAACGAGGGAGCCGATATAAGGGTGGTGCAGGAGATGCTGGGCCATGCCAGTCTGTCGACGACTCAGGTCTATACCCATACGGGGATTGAGCGGATTCGTCAGGTCTACCGGAACGCCCATCCCCATGGAAGGAACACAGGGAAAAAGACAAAAGATAAAACTCACAGGAGTTCTGTATGAAATTGAGAGGAACAACGATACTGGCCGTCAAGAAAGACGGAAAGATGGCCATGGCCGGAGACGGTCAGGTGACCATGGGTGAATCGGTTGTTATGAAGGGCAACGCCCGCAAGGTACGCCGCCTCCTCGGCGGACAGGTGGTCTGCGGCTTTGCCGGTTCCACCGCCGACGCCTTTACACTGGAAGAGCGCTTTGAGGGGAAGCTCAGAGAGTTCGGCGGGGATGTAACCCGCTCGGCCGTGGAGCTTGCCAAGGACTGGAGGACCGACCGGGCCCTCCGCCGTCTTGAGGCGATGCTTCTGGTTATGGACAGGGAAAAAATACTGGTTCTTTCGGGAACCGGAGATGTTATAGAGCCTGAAAACGGATGCATTGCCATCGGCAGCGGCGGAAACTACGCCTATGCCGCGGCCAAGGCCTATATGGACGGCTCCGACCTGGATGCCGCAGAGATCGCAAAGCGTTCTCTTGAGATTGCCGCGGACATCTGCGTCTACACCAATCACAATATTATTGTGGAGGAAATTGTATGAGTATAGGACTGGAACTGCAGACACCCAAAGAGATTGTCGCGGAACTGGACAGATATATAATCGGTCAGGACAAGGCGAAGAAGGCTGTGGCCATTGCCCTGAGAAACCGCCTGAGACGCTCCCGTCTTCCCGATGAGCTTCGGGACGAGATTGCCCCCAAGAACATCATTATGATCGGGCCCACGGGTGTGGGTAAGACCGAGATCGCCCGCCGTCTCTCCAAGCTCTGCGGTGCCCCCTTTATCAAGGTGGAAGCCACTAAGTTTACCGAGGTGGGTTATGTGGGCCGGGACGTGGAGTCCATGGTACGTGACCTGATGGCCGCTGCGGTGGCCATGGTTAAGAATGAGCTGAAAGAGGGAGTACAGGCGGACGCTGAATCAGCGGCGGAGGAGGCCCTGCTGGACCTCCTTCTTCCCGGAAGCAAGCAGAAGCCCCCCATGCCCGATGAGCACGGGAATCTGCCCGATGTGATTCCCGAGGCTCCCGGTGCTCATACCCGTGAGGTGCTCCGCAGAAAGCTCAGGGAAGGAGAGCTGGAGGACCGGGTCGTCGAGGTGAACACCACCGGCGGCGGAGGCCCCTCCATCGAGATCTTCTCGGGCTCGGGGATGGAGTCCATGGATATGAAAATGGGCGCCCTTGGAAACATCTTCGGCGGCATGAACCGGAAAACCCGGAAGGTGAAGGTCTCACAGGCCAGAGAGATTCTCCTGGCCGAGCAGACTGAGAAACTGATAGACAGCGAC
This sequence comes from Spirochaeta sp. UBA5339, assembly GCA_002408085.1. Classification (GTDB taxonomy): domain Bacteria; phylum Spirochaetota; class Spirochaetia; order DSM-2461; family DSM-2461; genus Oceanispirochaeta. The sequence continues at coordinate 49,358 of DHQL01000023.1, read as the reverse complement.
AACGCAGTGGATATCGCCCGGGACCGGGTACAGAATATGGGAATGATCTTTATCGACGAGATCGACAAGATCGCCACTTCGGGAACCAAGGCCGGGGGACAGGACGTCTCCCGCGAGGGTGTTCAGCGGGATATTCTTCCCATAGTTGAGGGGTCAACAGTCAATACCAAGTTCGGTATGGTGGACACCTCCCATATCCTGTTTATCGCGGCGGGTGCCTTCAACCTCTCCAAACCCTCGGATCTTATTCCCGAACTTCAGGGACGTTTTCCGATCCGTGTGGAGCTTGAGGATCTGAATGCCGATGCCTTCGAGATGATTCTGACCCAGCCCAAAACGGCGCTGATCAAGCAGTACACCGAGCTGATGGGGACAGAGGAGGTTGTTCTCAACTTCACTCCCGATGCCATTCGCCGGTTGGCAGAGCTGGCTGAGGATGTGAATAACAAGACCGAGAATATCGGAGCCCGGAGGCTGCACACCATAATGGAGCTCCTTCTGGAGGAGGTTTCCTTCAACGCTCCCGAGATCAAGGGGCAGACCATTGATATCACCCCGGACTATGTGAATGACCGTCTGGGTGAAGTGATACAGGACAGGGATTTAAGCCGCTATATCCTCTAGTTTTCGGGAGGGTAAATTAGGGGCAGAAAAGCCTAAGTGACGGCGGGGAGTTTGCCGAAAATCTAGGGTATAAGCTTTTTGCAAAGGATGAATGGTATGTATACAGGCAACAGTTTTGGAAAAACATTGGATATTCTGCAGCGGACCATGGACACAAGCCTCCTGAGAAGAGAGGTGATCTCCAACAATATCGCCAACGCGGAAACCCCCAATTTCAAGAGAAGCGATGTTTCTTTTGAGACGGAACTGAGAAACGCACTGGCCTCTGAAAACAAGCGCACCCTCCCCGCCAAGGTTACCGATGAGAAGCATATGAGCTTCAATGAGGTGACTGATTATAAATCAGTACGGCCCAGACGTGTTCTGGACTACCTGACAACAAGCAAGAGCAACGGCAACAACGTGGACATCGAGCAGGAAATGATGATGGCCACCCAGAACCAGATGATGTACGAGCTGATGACCAACTCTGTAAGCTTTCAGTTCTCGCAGATCAACCTGGTAGCAAGGTAAGGAGCTAGAATATGGGATTGTTCAGTTCAATCAATACGGCAGCCACAGGGCTCTCCGCCGAGCGGATGAGACTGGATGTTATTTCCGATAACATTGCCAATGTAAACACAACAAGAACAGCCGACGGCGGCCCCTATCGGAGAAGCAGGGTTGTCTTCCGTCCCGTTACGGATCAGCCCTACTGGCGCAGCCCCTTTCTCCCCGAAAGTCTGGACAACGGCATCGGCAAGGGAGTCCGGGTTTCGGAGATTGAGAAGGATATGGACAGCGACCTTCGTCTTGTCTACGATCCCACCCATCCCGACGCTATTAAGACGGGACCAAAAAAGGGATATGTGGAATATCCCAACGTGAATATTGTGAATGAGATGGTGGATATGATCTCCGCCACCAGGGCCTATGAGGCGAATGTTGCGATTATGGACGGCAGCAAGTCGATGTTTCAGAAGGCCCTGCAGATCGGCCGGTAGGCTCTTCGGCCTAAGGGCCAAATCACCAGAGTCCTAAACGGACTCTGGTAGGACAAGAAAAACCGGGGTGTTATCCCCGAGGGAGTGAATGATGAGTCTGTTGAACACTTTAAGCGAAACTGCGGTAAGCGGAAATCATGTGGCCATGAAAACCACAAGCAGCCTGCATATGAAGGCCGTGAAAAACTCTGATCCTAAAGAGATTCCCGCCGACTCTGCCTTCGCCGAACTGGTGCGCAAGGGACTCGAATCCACCAATCAGGATCAGATGAACAGCCAGGAGATCTTCGTAAAGATGATCACAGATCCTGACTCTGTAGAGGCACACGATGTTACCATCGCCATGGCCAAGGCCAATATGTCTCTGCAGATGACAAAGAGTATCGTAGATGGAGCCGTACAGGCTTATAAAGATATTATCAATATGAGGTAAATCGGATTTGAAGGGCCTGCCGGAGTCATCCGGAGGGTCCTCAGGTTTCACCGTGGGAGGGGGAAATGCTGGAATGGATTAAAAAACTTTTATCACAGATCTCTGGGATCTGGAAAAAGTGGAGTATGGTCCAGAAACTGATATTCGCAGGGATCTTAACCGGCGCTCTTGTGGGTATCGTTCTACTTTTTACTGTCTCGTCGTCACCCAGTATGGTACCCCTGCTGGGAGTTTCGATTACAGACCAGTCACAGAACGACAGAATCATCCTGAAGCTGGATGAGGAAGGCGTAAACTACAGAATCAACGCCGACGGCCGCATTATGGTCAGCGATGACCGGACAGCCCGCCAGATGCGCTCGCTTCTGATCCGAGAGGATCTGATTCCCCAGGGAACCGACCCCTGGGCGATCTTCGATGTGGAGCGCTGGACACTGACGGACTTTGAGAGGGATGTCAATCTCCGCCGGGCCATCACCGCCAATCTGGAACAGCATATGAAGGCCTTGAGTGATGTGGATAACGCAAAGGTCACCCTGGTAATGCCCGAAAGGACTCTCTTTTCCAGCGACCAGAACCCCACAACTGTATCCGCGGTTATCACCCCCCGTCCGGGAAGCGATATCAGCGAGAACAGAAGCAAGATTGAGGGGATCGTCAAGCTGATCCAGTTTGCCGTAGAGGGCCTGGAGGCCGAAAACATCACCATCCTCGACTACAGCGGAAAGATATTAAACGACTTCGAAAACCTGGGAAAGATCGATGACCTGATGCTGACTTCAAGGATGCTGAAACAGAAGCGCTCCCTTGAGGTGCAGTATACAAATACCATCCTTGCCTCACTGCAGAATGTGTTTACTGCAAAACGTGTGAATATTGTCAACATCGATATCGACCTTGAGTTTATCAACAAGTCCATACAGACCGAGGAGCACTTTCCCATTGTTGTGAGAGAGGACAATCCCGAGACTCCCTACAGTGAGCTGGAAACGGTAAACTCCATTACCATCAGTAAAAACACAAGCTCCGAGACCTTTGAGGGAACCGGATTCAATCCAGAGGGTCCTCCGGGTCAGGAGGGGCAGACTCCTCCCGCCTACAAGGACCTGAACAATCTGGTGGGCCGGTATGAGAGCTCAAGCGAGACCCAGAATGAGGTAGTAAATACCAGAAGTATCCAGGAGCAGAAGTCACCCTTCAATATTGCCCGTATCTCTGTGGCCGTAGCCGTGGACGGAATCTGGAACTGGGATTATGATGAGAAGGGAAAGCCTGTTGTGGACCGGGGCAGTATTCAGAGAACCTATACACCCGTTTCCGACGAGGATCTGGCCAAGGCCCTGACACTGGTTCAGCATGCCGTGGGCTACAGCACCGCCAGAGGGGACACTGTCACCGTACAGCACATCCCCTTTGACAGGTCTGCAGAGTTCAAGGCCGAGGATGCCGAGTACAGACGGCAGCAGCAGATTCAGCAGACCATGCTGTTTTCCATCATAGCTCTCGTCATTCTGATTGCCGCCTTCTTCATCTTCAGAATGATCTCCAAAGAGCTCGAAAGACGCCGCCGCCTCAGAGAAGAGGAGCTGGCAAGACAGCACCAGGCCATGAGGGAACAGACCCTGAGACAGGCCGAGGAAGAGGGCATAGACGTAGAAATGTCGGTACAGGAACGGGCCCGGATGGAGATGCAGGAGAATGCCAAGAATATGGCAAGAGAGCATCCTGAGGACGTGGCCAACCTGATCAGAACCTGGCTGGCGGAGGAGTAGAATGGCCAACAACCAGCAGGGAGGCAAAGGCTCCCATAAAGAAGAACTCTCGGGCAAGCAGAAGGCCGCCATTTTTCTGGTAACCCTGGGCGCGGAGATCTCGGCTGAGGTCTTCAAACACCTCAGGGAAGATGAGATTGAGATCCTGACCTTCGAGATTGCCCGTCTGGAAAACATCGATTCCGAGCAGAGGGACATGGTACTCCAGGAGTTCCAGGAACTGATGATGGCCTCGGACTTTATCTCCTCCGGTGGTATCGACTACGCCCGGGAGCTCCTCGAGAAGTCCCTGGGAAGCCAGAAGGCGGTGGATATCATCAACCGCCTGACCAGTTCTCTGAAAACACGGCCCTTCGACTTTGTCCGCCGAACCGACCCGGCACACCTCTTGAACTTTATCCAGCAGGAGCACCCCCAGACCATCGCCCTGATTCTGGCCTACCTTGAACCCCTGAAGGCCTCCCAGATTCTGGGTCAGCTTCCTCAGGAGAAGCAGTCAGATGTTGCCAAGAGAATCGCAACCATGGACCGGACCTCTCCTGAAATTTTAAGAGAGGTGGAAAGGGTTCTAGAGAAGAAACTCTCCTCCCTCTCTTCCGAAGATTATACCTCCGCAGGTGGTGTAGGCAGTATCGTCGATATCCTCAACCTGGTAGACCGTACCACAGAGAAGACGATTATCGAGTCTCTGGAAGAGGAAGATCCCGAACTGGCAGAAGAGATCAAGAAGAGAATGTTCGTATTCGAAGACATCATTATGCTCGACGACAGAGCCGTTCAGCGGGTTATGCGCGAGGTGGATACCGCCGAGCTGGCCAAGGCCCTCAAGGCCGTGGACCCTGAGGTTCAGGACAAGATCTTCCGGAACATGTCCAAGCGTGCCGCAGCCCTGCTGAAAGAGGATATGGACTTTATGGGACCCACCCGCCGTAAGGATGTGGAAGAGGCCCAGCAGAAGATCGTTTCTGTTATCAGAAAGCTCGAAGAGCAGGGTGAAGTAGTTATCGCCAGAAGCGGCGAAGAGGATGTCCTGGTTTAGGACCTCAGGCCCCGGTTCAGATAGAGTCCGGGACAGGATATTGGAGTAAGGATTATGGCAAAAAATCTGTTCAGACCCATGGAAATCGTCAATCTCACTGCCCAGAAGGTGCAGATCAATGCACCCATATTTGAAAGTGAGACAGACCTTGATGAACTGGCGGATGTTGAAGAGTACACCGGTCCGACTGCCGATGACCTCAGGCGTGAAGCCGAGGCCTTCAAGGTTAACTGGGAGACTGAGAAACAGAGCATGATTCAGCGGGCCGAAGACGAGGCTGAGCGGATCAGGAAGGAGGCGGAGGAGACCGCCTTTGAAGAAGTACGTCGCAAGACCGATCAGGCCAGCCGGGAGAAGATTGAGGCTGAGAACGAAGCCGCCCGGATTCTGGAAAATGCAAAAGCGGAAGCAGAGAAGATTGTTGCCGAGGCCAGGGAGCAGCAGTCCCGTATTGAGGAGGAGGCCCGCCAGCTGGGTGAAAACGCCGGACGGGAAGAGGGCTATCAGCACGGACGGGACGAGGCACAGCGCCTTGTTGAGCGTCTCCATGTTATTATCGACAAGGCTATCGAGAAGCGCGAAGAGATGATCAACGAGGCGGAAACCCAGATGATCGATCTGGTGCTTCTTATCTCCCGGAAGGTCATCAAGGTTATTTCGGAGAACCAGAAAAATGTTGTGGTCAACAATATAGTTCAGGCCCTGAGGAAGCTCAAGAGCAGGGGAGATGTTGCGGTCCGTGTCAATCTGGCGGATCTGGATCTGGCCACCGACCATACAAGAGACTTTATGAAGATGGTGGAGAATGTAAAATCCATCACCATTCTGGAGGATACCTCCGTCGATCCCGGCGGCTGTATTATCGAAACCGACTTCGGTCAGATCGATGCCAGAATTACCAGTCAGCTTAAGGAAATTGAAGAGAAGATCATGGAGCTTGTGCCCATCAAGGTGAAGGGCGAACAGTAAGAGACCATGGTCTGGCATGCCGCTGGGGAGGGGAACATGCTGGAACGTTACATAGATACAGTCGACCAGATCGACACCGTTAAATATCACGGCCGGGTTATCCGGGTTCAGGGCAGCCTTATCGAGTCCAGCGGTCCCCAGGCCGTTATCGGCGAGGTCTGCCGCATTCTTGTGCCCAGGCAGGGCAGAGAGTATCTGGCAGAGGTGGTGGCCCTGAAGGACCAGCGGGTTCAGCTGATGCCCTACGAGGATATCCAGGGGATCGAGGCGGGATGCCCCGTTATCGCCACCGGCGAGCAGCTCTCTGTTATGGTCTCCGATGATCTTCTGGGAAGGACCCTGGACGGTCTGGGCCATCCCATAGACGGCCGGGGGGGAATCAGGGGGAGCCAGAGGCGCTCTGTCTTTCAGACACCCCCGTCCCCTTTGAACAGAAAGCCCATTTCAAACCAGATTGTTACGGGAATCCGTTCCATCGACTCCATGATACCTCTTGGAGAGGGGCAGAGAATCGGTATCTTTGCCGGCTCGGGAGTGGGAAAGTCAACCCTTCTGGGGATGATCGCCAGGAACACCTCGGCTGATATCAATGTCATCGCTCTTATTGGTGAGCGGGGCCGGGAGGTCCGGGAGTTTATTGAGAATGATCTGGGACCCGAGGGCCTTGAACGCTCGGTTCTGGTTGTTTCCACCGGGGATACCTCGGCACTGAGCCGGGTCCGGGGCGCCTTTACAGCCACAACAATTGCAGAGTACTTCCGGGATCAGGGAAAGAACGTGATGCTTCTCTTTGACTCGGTGACCCGCCTGGCCATGAGTCAGAGGGAGATAGGACTGGCCGTGGGAGAGCCCCCGGCAACAAGGGGGTACACACCTTCGGTCTTCACCATCCTCCCAAAGCTGCTGGAACGAAGCGGTACCGCTCAGAAAGGCAGTATTACAGGGGTCTATACGATTCTGGTGGAAGGGGATGATATGGAAGAGCCCATCACCGACGCCGTAAGGGGTATTCTGGACGGTCATATTGTGCTGGCACGGAAGCTCGCAGAAAAATATCACTATCCCGCGGTGGATGTGCTCAGTTCCGTCTCCCGTCTGGAGACCAGGGTCATGCCCATGCGGATGCGCCGGAATGCGGGTTATATACGCAAGCTTCTGGCTCTCTACACCGAGAAGGAAGACCTGATCTCCGTAGGCGCCTATGCCAGGGGCTCCAATCCCCTTGTAGACGAGGCCATAGACAAAATTGAAGAGATTAATGGGTTTCTTCAGCAGGCAATAGAGGAGAAGGCTGATCTGAAACAGACCCTGATCAGCGCGGGGACCATAAGCGGAGACAATCTGACCGAAGAGGATCTGATGCACGAAGGCTTTAAGGACGAGGATGATGAAACGATTTCAATTCTCGCTTGATTCGATCCTGGAACTCCGCCTGGAGGAGGAACAGGAGGCGGAAATTGCCCTGGGTAAGGCCGTCAGCGAGTGGAACCTGCTAAGTGAAAAGGTATCAAAGCGACAGGGCCTGAAGAAGACAAGCCGTCTTCCGGCAGGTGCAGTCGGACAGGATCTTCTCCAGCAGGGGCTATATATGGCCCGTATCGATCAGGAGATAGGAAAGCTTCAAAGGGAAATGAGCTCCCGTGAGGGGCAGCTTGAGTCTCTGAGAGAGCGCTACAGGGAGGCCCGTGCCAAACGGGAGGGCCTGGACAAGCTTAAGGAGAAGCGCAGGGCCGAATATAACGAGGTCAGGAAGAGGGCGGAAGCCCACGAGCTTGATGATCTGCTGAATAATATGAATAGCTTAAAAGAATAGGAGATTCCAGTGGCTGGTATTGGTGGCGGCGCCGGAGTGGCGAAGATATTTTTTCTCATTATACTGATTGTTTTTCTCATTGTCGGAGGAATGCTCTGGGTGGACTTTCTGGGGCTTATCGATGCCCGTGAGTCCCTTGCTCCGGTTCTCCGGACCCTCCGAATCGATGTTCCCGAACCGGTGCAGCAGCCCGATGACCTCTATCTTCTGGACAGGGAGCGCCTTGGCAAGCAGGAGGAGGCCCTGGATATCCGTGAAGCCGAGCTTACAGCCCGGGAACAGGAGATTCAGCTGAAGGAAGCTGAACTGGCTGAACTGGGGACTCAGCTTGAAGAAACCAGGAAAAGTATAGAGGAAAAAGAGAAATCTCTAAATGAAGCTCTGAATTCTTACGACAATAAAAGAGCAAACCTGGAACAGAATGCAAAATACCTGGAAGGTATGCAGCCTGAAAGAGCCGTGGCCATCATGCTTGAGATGGCGGATACGGAGCTTGTGGATGTCCTGAGGACCTCTGAAAGGCTGGCTGCCGAATCGGGAAGTGCGTCCCTGGTTGCCTACTGGTTGTCATTGATGCCCGCAACAAGAGCAGCGGAACTGCAGAGCAAGATGGCGTTGAAACCGGCAGACTAAACTTTCTGGAGGTGCCATGATTCAATTGTCTTCTTCCCCGTCCGAGTTTATTCCGGTCAGTCAGGGGACAGAAAAGAACAACGCGCCGACTATAAAAGATGACGGATTCAAGACCGCCCTCAGGGAGCAGCAGGAGCTCTCCCGGGAGAGTGAGCTGTCTCAGGTCCAGGAAAGCCGGGTTGCTGAAAGCAGTGAGGCTGACGGGAACAACCTGAGGACTGAAGGCCGCGAAAAGGCAGCTCAGGAAACAGCTTCCTCTGATTGGGATACCCGCAGGTCCGAAAAATTATCCAAATCAGACAAATCAGAGAAACAGACAAAGGCCGGAAAGCCTGAAAAGGCTGAGGCTGAAGATAGTGCGGTTCTGGCAAAGAAGAGCAGTAAGAGCCCTGCCGAGTCTTCCGTACTGCACCTTGTTAAGGGTGGTGAGAAGGTCTCGGAAGAGAAGACTCTGACAGCTCTTGAGGCAAAGAAGAGCCGGTCCTCCGGGCCTGCCGCCATGGAGGCTGCCGAGCTGGCTTCTGCTGCATCGGCCGGAGCGGGTGCATCGGCTGCAGAAAAAGCCGCTGACCTTGAGACTGCCGGAGCTGTAATGGCAGAAGATACCGAAGCAGGACTGGCTCAGAAATCTTCGGAATCAGTTGATGTTCAGGTACAGTCTGCGGGAGATAGTGCCCTCAGCCAGCTTGCCGAGGAGGCTGTGAAGAATGCAGAGGAGACACCCCTGCAGCAGGCCGCTCTGGCTCAGAAGGCCGCTGCCAGGGACAACGGCAAAACAGCAAAATCCGATGAAAAGAAAAAGTCTCAGGATCTGAAGATTGCCGTTGAGGACAGAAGGTCTGCAAAAGAGCAGGCCCCTCTGCTGCGCCGTGTGGAGGAGAACAGTGAAGGAAACAAGCTGACTCTGGAACTCACTCCCTCTTCAGATGATGTGACCACCGCCATGCCCGTCGCCGAAAACGCAGATGCCAGCGGAAAGAGCTTTGCTCTGATGAGCGCCGAAGAGCAGAAGGGAGCCGCCCTTCAGGACCGGCAGCTTCAGGACAAGGGGACCCAGGAACTGACAAAGAGCATCCGTTTTGTTCTCAAGGACAATAAAGAGGGTGAGATAAAGCTGATTCTGAAGCCTGAAGCCCTGGGAAAAGTACGGATTAATCTGAATCTGAATGAAAACAATATAGTCGGGAAAATAATTGTCGAAAATAGTAATGTGCGTCAGGTGTTTTTAAACAATCTGGCGGACCTGACCCGGTCTCTTGAGGAGAGCGGGTTCAATACGGCATCCCTGGATGTCTCTGTCGGCGGAGGCCAGGCGGAGCAGGGATCACAGCATAGACAAGAGAGTCCCGTCTACTTTACCTCTTCGGAGCTGGATGAACTGGATGGACAGATTCCCGTAGTCTACGAAGAGAATATGAACCTAGGCCGGATAGATCTGGTTGTATAGATGATTTCAGCAGAGCCGGGAGGGTCCCGGTTCAAGGCAATAATACAGGAGAGAGTTGGAATGGATTTCAGCACTACAATGAATGCATCGGACAGCGCTAAAGTTTCCATGCAGGTCGAAAGTTTTAATAAGGCCCTCAATGGCAACAGAGTTGTCAAGCAGAGTCTGGACAAGGATGACTTTATGAAGATCCTGATCACCCAGCTCTCCCATCAGGACCCTACGAAACCAATGGAAGATAAAGAGTTTATCGCTCAGATGGCACAGTTTTCCAGCCTGGAGCAGATGACCAATATGAACCAGCAGTTTACCGCCATGGCCGAGCGCCTCAACAGCTCACAGGCCTACAATGTCCTAGGCAAGGATGTTGAGCTGAACTTTGCGGGACAGACCGTTTCCGGTACCGTAGAAGCGGTAACAGGCGGTGAATACCCCCAGCTTCTGGTAAACGGCAGCTATTATGATTTCAATACACTGCAGACAGTATACAAAGGAGAGTCCCAGTTATGATGCGCTCACTATATTCAGGAGTTTCCGGACTTCAGAACCATCAGACAAGGATGGATGTAATCGGAAACAATGTATCCAACGTCAACACCATCGGATTTAAAAAAGGCCGGGTTGTCTTTCAGGATATGATCTCCCAGGGATTGAAAGGCGCAGCCCGACCCACAGAAGAGCTTGGTGGTGTAAACCCCATGCAGGTCGGACTCGGTATGCAGGTGGCCACCATCGATACCATTCATACCCAGGGCTCCCTTCAGTCCACAGGGAACACAACTGACCTGGCCATCCAGGGTGAGGGATTCTTTATCCTCAGCCAGGGAGACAAGGAGTTCTACTCCAGAGCCGGAGCCTTCGGTCTGGATGAAGAGGGAATGCTCGTCAATCCCGCTAACGGTATGCGAGTTCAGGGCTGGCAGGCCGAGACCATCGACGGCGAGACCTATATTAATACCGCCGCGGACACCTCCAGTCTCTTTATTCCCGTGGGAAGCAAGGACCCCGCCAGCGCCACCAGCGAGGTGGAACTGGCCTGTAACCTGGACAAGAGAACTCCCGAGATCCTCGACGGCGCAGGCCCCGGAGATATCAGAGAGGGAACCTGGACAGTGGACAAGGATATCTATGACAACTTCGGTAACGTCCACAAGATGACAGTCAGCTTTACCAAGGTACCCGGTGTGGCCAACCAGTGGAACGTCAACGTCAATATCGACGGTGAACAGGAAGCACCCAGCAACACCACCATCGAGATAGGAGCCGAGAACAACGCCGACGGCAACTTTATCATGGAGTTTGACAACCTCGGCGCCCTGACGGCGGCCTTTGATGCACAGGGAGACCGGATCGAGGCGGGGAATCTTCTGGTTCCCGTATCCTTTGATGTGCAGGATACAACCCCCGGTGCCGACGGAGCTCTTCTGCGTCAGACCTTCAACCTCAACCTGGGAGAGGTGGGCAGCTATACCAATACGGTAACCCAGTTTGCCGAAACATCCTCCACCAAGGCCTTCCGTCAGAATGGATACTCCATGGGATATCTTGAGACCTTCAAGATCGACGCCAAGGGAGAGATCACAGGTGTCTACTCCAATGGAACCAACCGTTCACTGGGGCAGGTTGCCCTTGCTAGCTTTGTTAACCCCGGCGGTCTTGAAAAGGCCGGTGAGAGCACCTATGTTCAGACAATCAACTCCGGCGAGGCCAATGTAGGGCCCTCCGGAATAGCAGGGAAGGGTAAGTTTGTTTCCGGTGCCCTTGAGATGAGTAATGTGGACCTTGCCGAGCAGTTTACCGATATGATCGTGACCCAGAGAGGTTTTCAGGCAAACAGCAAGTCCATTACCACCAGTGACACCATGCTGCAGGAACTTCTGCAGCTGAAGAGATAATGGTAGCGGGCAATAGATGATCAAGGTAACCATGATGGGGAAACTGGGCAAAATTTTGTATCTGAATCCCCATCAGATCGAGTACATTGAGACCGAAGCCAGCACTACCATAGTAATGCTGTCGGGAAAGCGCCTGGTTGTTCAGGAGGACTATGATACGGTCTTTGAACGGATCGTGGAGTACAGGCGCCGGATCGGCGGATTCAAGAACGAGGAGTAGTCAATTTTATGGATATAGCAACGATAGGCGGTTTGTTCGGCGGATTTCTGCTGATCATCGGATCGATTCTGGCCGCGGGAAACGCGATCAATCTCTATATTGATATTGCCTCGGTTATTATTGTAATATTCGGCTCCTTTGCGGCTATGATCGCCGCAAGCCCCATGCAGAGAGCCCTGGGGTTTACCAAGTTTCTGAATATAGCCATGAATGTGCAGGTCTATAACAAGGAAGCCATTATCACACAGCTGGTTACCTTTGCAGACAATGCCCGTAAAGAGGGTCTCCTCTCCCTGGATGATGCCTTGAATGATGTGGAGGATGACTTTCTCAGGGGAGGCCTGCGGCTTGTTGTTGACGGTACCGACCCGGATGTGATCAAGAAGATCCTCTACGGCAACGTGTCGATGATCGATGCCCGTCACCAGGACGGGATTGACTTTTTCGGTAACTGGAGTAAGATTGCTCCGGCCTTCGGAATGATCGGTACCCTGCTGGGGCTGATCGGTATGATGGCAAACCTTGAGGATACGTCATCCATCGGTCCCAACATGGCGGTTGCCCTTGTAACCACCCTTTACGGTTCCATCTTTGCCAACCTTGTGCTTATGCCCATCCAGATTAAGCTGGAGGACAGAAACAAGGAGGAGCTCCTGGTTAAGGAGATTATGGTTCAGGGAATCCTGTCTATCCAGTCCGGGGATAACCCCAGAATTCTGGAAGACAAGCTTTATACCTATCTGCCTCCGGCCGAACGGCCTCAGAAGAGCAGCGGAGAGTAGGGGATAGCCTATGGCCGATGAAGATCAGGACAAGTGTCCAAAATGCGAAGAAGGGGCTGCCGAGTGGATGACCACCTACGGGGACATGGTTACCCTCCTGCTCTGTTTCTTTGTTATTCTGATGAATCCGGAAACCATTGAAGGCGCCAGAATGGAGCTGATAATGGTTTCCTTTAATGGTCTGGGGCCTCTTCAGGGAGGAAATACCCTGGATGTGGGAGAGCTGGCGGAGCTTGGAAACAACATAATGGCCATGCCCTCCACCAAAAGGGCCAGAGGTCTTGACAAGGCGCGGCAGACGGCGGTGTCCATGTTCAAGCCCGAGGTGAAGAGCAAGATGGTGCGGATCACCGAGGACGAGCGGGGGCTGGTGATTACCCTGGCCTCCGACGCCTTCTTCCGTCCTGCCAGCGCCGAGGTGGATATCGAGAGCACCCGTGAGATCCTTCAGAAGGTTTCCGGACTCCTTTCCAGCCCCGACCTGAGGGACAGGAAGTTCCGGATCGAGGGTCATACGGACTCCAGTCCCACCGACCCCAACGGCCCCTGGCCGAGCAACTGGGAGCTGTCGGCGGCCCGTTCGGCCAATGTTCTCCACTACCTTGTGGACCTTGGTGTGGATGAGGCGCAGTTCCAGATCGCAGGGATGAGCGACACCGTTCCCCTGGCCGATGAGGAGACTCCCGAGGGCATGGCCTACAACCGGAGAGTTGATATTATCGTGCTTGCCGAAGCGCATGAGTGAGTGAAGGGTCAGAAATGAGGAAGTGTTTGCATAAAACCCTTATATCTGATAAAATTTATCTGTTTATAGGATGCAGGTGATAAGATGGCTGATGAAGATATAGAATTGGGAAATGCTCTTGAAGCGGCGTCTCCCGACGAGATGGGTGAGACAAAAAAGAAACGTTTTATCTCCGACAAGATTGCCAGGGTACTGGTCTATGTGGCGGCGGGAATTGTAGCCGTCCTTCTGACCATAACAATTTCCGTAGTGACTTTCAGGGTCCTGGACAAGGGATCGGTAAACAGAAGCTTTGCCGAAGTCTCCCAGGCCTATGAGACCATCCCCGAACCCTACACCTATTACACCCTTATTCCTCAGATCAGAGGCGTGACCCGTGACCAGTCTCCTCACTCCGTAATTGTCAAGGTGGACATCGGATACAGAGAAGGGGACTCCCAGGTACAGACCGAGCTGGTAGCCAGAACGGCACAGCTTACAGACATTATCAGAAATTACTTCAGTCAGAAGACAGCGGCAGAGCTGGCTCCGGAAAGAGAGCATATCATCAAGACCGAACTGAAGGACCTTGTAAACAGGGTTCTCAGTCAGGGCAAGGTGCAGGACATCATTTTTCCGGAACTGCAGGTCTATGAATTCTGATTCAGGAAAGGGGCGATCATGACAGAGGTTCTGTCACAGGATGAAATTGACCAGCTGTTGACAGCCATATCTTCGGGGGATACGGAACCCGAAGAGGCACAGCAGGTCACCGAACGGAAAAATATCAGAATCTGGGACTTCCGGCGCCCGGATAAATTCTCAAAGGAACAGATCCGAACGGTCTCATTTATGCATGAGACCTTTGCCCGTCTTACAACTACATCTCTGTCCGCACAGCTCAGAAGCCTTGTAAATGTCCATGTGGCCTCGGTAGACCAGCTTACCTACGAGGAGTTTATCCGCTCCATTCCCTCACCCACGGCACTGGCGGTTATCAATATGGACCCCCTGAAGGGTTCCGCCATTCTGGAAATTGACCCTGCGGTCACCTTCTCCATTATCGACCGCCTCTTCGGTGGTACCGGTGAGGGTTCCAAGATCAACAGAGAACTCTCTGAGATCGAGCGCTCGGTTATGGAGTCCATTATTGTAAGAATACTGGGAAATATGCGTGAGGCCTGGAGTCAGGTAATCGATCTTCGTCCCCGTCTGGGACAGATAGAGACAAACCCCCAGTTTGCACAGATCGTACCTCCCACGGAGATGGTCGTTCTGGTTACCCTTGAAACCAAGGTCGAGGATGTGGAAGGGATGATGAACTTCTGTATCCCCTATCTGACAATAGAGCCGATTATCTCAAAGCTGTCGGCCCAGTACTACTACTCCTCCATCCGGAGGGGAACAACCACAGAAAACCTGAATATCCTGAGGGAGAGACTCTCGGGGATAGGTGTACCCATAATGGCGGAAGTCGGCGGCATACAGCTGACCATGCGTGACATCCTTTCAATCAAAACGGGGGATATTATCCGCCTTTCCAATACGGGCATTAACGATCCCATGGTTTTGAAGATCGGAAACCGTCCTAAATTTGACTGCCGTCCCGGTGCCGTGGGCAACAGAATTGCCGTACAGGTCACCCGGAAAATAGAAGATATAGATCAGACGGACTTTGAAGAACTGGCCGTTGAAGGAGACGAAGAATGAGTGATGGTTCCCTCTCTCAAGATGAAATAGATGCTCTGTTGATGGGTAATGACTCTCTGGGCGGTATGGATGACGGCGGCTCTTCTGCCGGAGGCGGGCTGGGCGGTTCTGAAATTGACGCCCTGAAAGGCCTTTTCGGCGGGATCACAGGAAATCTCAGCTCCACCCTGAGCGGTATTATGTCCACCTCGGTCACCATCGGTACACCCAATGTGGAAAGTCTGTCCAGAGACGCTCTTATCGGCGGCCTGAGCGAGGAAGTTGTTGAGGTCAAGATGGACTTCAATCAGGGCCTGTCTGGAGGACATGCCTTTGTCTTCTCTTCAGACAACGCCGTAAAGATCGCCGGTCCCATGATCGGTCAGTCCGATGTGGACCTTGACGGTACTGCCGTCAGCGCAGTGGGGGAGGCCGTCTCCCAGATTACCGGTTCCGAAGTCACTTCCATCGGCGACACAGTCGGAGTCAACGTTATGACAATCAGCCCCGAGAGTCAGAAGATGGCCAGAGGCCTGATCTCTCCCGGCGGCGACACCCTTGTAAAGATAAGCTATCCCGTTGAAATTGAAGGTCAGGGCTCTCTGGAGATGATCGAGATTCTCGAAACCGCAGTTGCCTCGGACCTGGCGGCAAAGATAAGCGGCGGATCTGCTCCGGCAGCGGACCCCATGGCTGCTGCTATGGGCGGAATGGGCGCAATGGGTGGAGGAGCTCCCGATATGGGCGGCATGGGAATGCCCCAGCAGCCCACGGGAGGAATGCAGGGAATGCCTCAGCAGCCCATGGGGGGTATGGGAATGCCCCAGCAGTCAATGGGAGGTATGGGTATGCCTCAGCAGGGAATGCCCCAGCAGATGAATCCCTATATGATGCAGCAGATGGCCGCCCCCAATGTTCAGGGCGTGCAGTTCCCCGAATTCGGGGCCAATATATCTCCTTCGGAACAGAGGAATATCGGTCTTCTGATGGATGTGTCCATGGAGCTCACCGTAGAGCTGGGACGCACCAAGTGGCAGATCAAGGATATTCTTGGTATAGGTGAAGGAACAATCATCGAACTGGACAAACTGGCCGGTGAACCCGTTGATATTCTGGTTAACAACAACCTGATCGCCAAGGGCGAGGTAGTTGTTATCGATGAGAACTTCGGTGTGCGTGTAACCGATATTGTGTCCAATCTGGACAGAGTGGGAGAGAACTAGTGTAAATACCGTATCCGATCATCCTTTTCACGCCGGTCCGACTACCGGCTGGATCTGAAGATTTCGGATTCGTTTAATAAATGGTGAAACTTGGGAGGGGGACACTGAAACATCTTTATTTGATACTCATCTTGTTGGGGACTCCGCTTCTTCTGGGAGCACAGGAGACTTCAGAAAATTCTCAAGGGACTGAGAGCGGTTTTCAGAAAATCGACGAGACTCAGCTCCCTCTTTTTCCGGCCGAAGCTGATGCCGAAGGAGCTGCATCAGGCGACGGACAGGGTGCTGCGGTCCAGGCCGATACGCCGCCCCCGTCAGTGGGACTTGGTGATCTGATCAGGGTCATTATTGTGCTGGCCGGTGTGATCGGAGTCATCTACCTTCTGGTCTATCTTCTTAAAAAGATCTCCCCCATGGCCGAGTCCGGTGAGGAGAGAATCTCTCTTTTAGCCACAAGGCATCTGAAGCGCGACGCCTCTCTTCATCTTGTCGAGGTGGGGAATCAGGTCTTTCTGATCGGAAGCGGTTCCTCATCGGTAAATATTATCTCTGAAATTACGGACCAGGAGACCCTGGATTCAATAAAACTGGAAGAGTCGTCGGCCCCCCAGGGCGTTCCCGCCTCCTTCCGCTCCCTCTTTCGCCAGGGACTATCCCTGGGAGGAGGAAAAAAGATGACCGAAGAGTCGCCCAGCTTTCTCAGGTCACAGAGAGACCGGCTGAGGAATCTGGAGGACCGGGAATGAAGAAGTTTCTGCTGATTCTCTTTCTGGCCCTTCTGGCGGCGCCGGTATTCGCCCAGCAGGTCCCCAATCCCGATCCCGGGGAGACCGACGGTATTCTGGACCTTCCCTTTGTGGATCTCTCTATCAGAAACGCCGAGAGCAATCAGGAAGTGGCCCTGTCCATTCAGCTCCTTCTTCTTCTGACAACCCTCTCGCTGGCTCCGTCCATCGCCATATTGATGACCTCATTCTTAAGGCTCTCCATTGTTCTGGACTTTATCAAGAGGGCCTTGAGTCTTCAGCAGGTGCCTCCCAGTTCTGTGCTTATGGGAATAGCCCTCTTTCTGACTCTCTTTATTATGTGGCCCACCTTTGATCAGATCTATCAGGAGTCCTTCAGGCCCTTTGCAGAAGGGGAGATAGGTATTGAGGAGATGGTTTCAAATGCCGAGGCGCCGATCCGTTACTTTATGTACCGACAGCTCAGGGACAATCCGAAGAATATTGAGCTTTTTATGTCCCTCCGGGGGCTGGACCGGCCCGAGACCTTTGCGGATGTTCCCACCTATGTGGTGATTCCGGCGTTTATTCTCAACGAGCTGACCATTGCTTTCAAGATAGGGATACTGCTCTATGTCCCCTTTATTATCATCGATATGGTTGTGGCCTCGGTTCTGATGTCCATGGGTATGATTATGCTGCCGCCGGTAATGATCTCCATGCCTTTTAAACTTGTTCTTTTCGTACTGGTTGACGGCTGGGGTCTGCTGACCCAGCAGCTGGTTCAGAGTTTTATATAGTCCCTGAGGGGGGCTGGGGCCGGTAAGGGGCCCGGGAGGTGAATATGTCTATTGGTTTTGTTGTAACCCTGTTAAGAAACTCTGTTGTTCAGACCCTGATACTGGCGGCCCCTGTACTCCTTGTGGCCATGACCATCGGTCTGATCATCTCCATCTTTCAGGCGACAACCTCCATTCAGGACCAGTCTCTGACCTTTGTTCCCAAAATTCTGGCTATCTTCGTGACCCTGGGCCTTTTGGGTGCATGGATGGCCAACTCTCTGATCAACTATACCATCTCCATCTTTAACCTGATCCCACAGATGGCCGGGTAGGAGGGTTAAGTAGTTGTTGCTGAATGAGCTGATTCCCAATCTGCAGTTATATTTTCTCATATTTGCACGGGTATTTGCTCTTTTTATGGTTGTTCCCATTATCTCCTCCTCTGGTATTCCGGCCATGGCCAAGGCGGGGCTTGCTATATTTACGGCTGTTGCGGTCTATCCCATGGTCAGGACCCTTGGATATGTGATTCCCGATACAGGGCTTCTCTATGGTGCCCTTCTGATAGCCGAGGTGATGACGGGACTGCTGATCGGCCTCTTTCTGCAGCTGGTCTTTGTCGTTTTTCAGCTGGGGGGGCAGATGTTCTCAGTACAGATGGGTTTCGGTGCCTCGGCAACCTACGACCCCATGAGTCAGGTGGAGATCCCCCTGATCGGTCAGTTTTTCAACCTGGTGGGGATGTTTGTATTTATCGTCTCCGACAGCCTGCAGAAGGTCTTTCTTATTGCTATTTACAACTCCTTCAGAGCCATGAAGGGGGACTATCTGATGACAAATCCCTCATTTCTGACAAACTCTCTGATATCCGCCCTGGGCCAGCTCTTTGAACAGTCCCTGATTCTGGCGGTGCCCATGATGGGTACCCTGCTGATGGTCTCTGTTACCATGGGACTGCTGGCCAAGGCCGCTCCCCAGATGAACCTTATGATGGTTGGATTCCCCATTCAGATATCCGTTGGATTCCTTATTATTATGATGGCCGCACCCTTTCTGGCTGAGAAGATGGTTATGGTAATTGAGAATGGTTTTTCTCAAATCGAGGAGCTTCTCCGACTCTACCACTTTGAAGGAGCCTCGTTGTGAATGCCCGGAGTACCACCCGTCTGCTGGAAACAGGATTTACTTCCGGTATTTCAGGCCCGGTTGAACAGCTCTGGAACAGATGGCCCTCCCTGGCGGAGGAAAGCAGCTTTGATATCCACCTTCAGTGGTTTGCCGCAGAGGACGAAGGACGTACAGAAGAGCCTACAGAACAGAAGATCCGAAAGGCGCGGGAAGAGGGTAAGGTTGCCAAGTCTACAGATTTTGTGGCAGCCCTTGTACTGCTCTTCTCTCTTCTGCTTATCGGTATCCTGAGTCCCTGGATGGTCAGAACCATGAAGTCAATGCTGGAATTTTTTCTCTCCCGGTCCACCGAGGTTGCCATTGTGTCTGAACCCATTCTGCCCAGGGCCTTTATGGAGTACTATCTGAAGCTGACCCTCCCTGTTATGGGTATCGCCTTTCTGGCGGCCTTTCTGGGGAATGTCTTTCAGGTGGGATTTCTCTTTACTACAAAAACAATACAGCCCGATCTGAACAAGATCTCTCCGAATATTGTGAAGTGGGCCCAGAGGGTAATGTTCTCTGCAGAGGGGCTTTTTAATATGGGCAAGTCTCTCTTCAAGGTGGGAGTTATCGGAACCCTGGCCTTCTTCAATGTACGCCGCAAGGTACCCGAGATAACCAATCTTGTTTACGGTAATATTGAGGATGCGGCGGTTCTGATCGGAGGTCTTGCCTTCCGTCTGATGATTGAAACGGCCATCATTCTTCTGGTATTCTCTCTGCCCGACTATTTCTTCCAGAGACGCCAGCACAGGGAATCCCTTAAGATGACCCGCCATGAGATCAAGGAAGAGATGAAGCAGTCCGACGGAGATCCCCTGATCAAGAGCAGGCTCCGGCAGAAGATGCGTGAACTGCTGACCAATCAGATGATGCAGAGCGTACCCGATGCCGATGTGGTTATCACCAACCCGACCCATTACGCTGTGGCCCTGGTGTATAAACAGGAAGCCATGACGGCTCCCCGGGTTACAGCCAAGGGAATGGACGAGGTGGCCCAGAGAATCAAGTCACTGGCAAGGGATAACGATGTTCCCATCATCGAAAACAAGCCCCTGGCCCGGGCTCTCCATGCCAATGTTGAGATCGGAGATGAAATACCTGAAGAATACTATAGCGTGGTATCGGGTATCCTTGTTAAGATTTATGAAATGACCGGTAAGTCGGTCAGTTAGGAGATAGAATTAAGTGGCATTGCAGGATGAAATAAAGCGCTTACTCAGCTCGGACAACAGCGATCTGCTGGTAGCTGTGGGTGTACTGGCGGTGGTCATAATGATGATCATCCCCCTTCCCACGGTTATGCTGGACGGTCTGATGGTAATCAACCTTCTCTTGAGCATCATGATCATCCTTATTGTTATGTACAACAAGGACCCCCTGGAGTTCTCGGTCTTCCCGACGATGCTTCTTGTGACCACGGTGTTCTCACTGGCTCTGAATGTCTCCTCCACCAGACTGATTCTGACCAAGGGAATGGAGTTCGATGGAAAAATCGTCAGGGCATTCGCCACCTTTGTTGTGGGCACAACGGGGCAGGAAGGTCTGGTTGTGGGGCTGATTATCTTTATCATTATCGTTGCCGTACAGTTTATGGTTATTACCAAGGGTTCAACCAGGGTTTCAGAAGTAGCAGCCCGTTTTGCTCTGGATGCCATGCCCGGTAAGCAGATGGCCATTGAGGCGGAGCTCAACTCCGGTGCCATCAGTGAAGAGGAGTCCCGCAAGAGAAAGGACCACCTTCAAAAGTCGGTGGACTTCTACGGCGCCATGGACGGTGCCTCCAAGTTTGTTTCCGGTAACGTCAAGGTGGGTATTGTTATAACCATTGTTAATATCCTCGGTGGGCTGATTGTGGGTGTTTCCATCCACGGTGAGTCCTTCTCGGGAGCCCTGGCCACCTATACCTCACTGACCATCGGTGACGGTCTGGTTTCACAGCTTCCGGCCCTCCTGGTTTCCGTGGCCACCGGTCTGGTTGTAACCAGGTCCATCTCCGACGGTACCTTCGGCGAGGATGTATCCAGTCAGTTTACAGCCCAGGCCAGAATCTACGGCATAGCCGCGGGCTTCCTTATTCTTCTGGGTGTTCTTCCAGGCTTCCCCTGGTACCTGCTTATTCCCATGGGCCTCCTTTCGGCCTATACCGCCTGGCGTCTCAGCCGCAAGGAGAAGGAAGAGGCTCAGGCCGCCGAGCAGGAGGAACAGAGTCAGAGCACCGAGCCCGCCGAGATGTCTCCGGTTGTCCCCTTCGATCCCCTCTCTCTGGAACTGGGCTACGGTCTGATTCCCCTTGTTGACAAGGACCAGGGGGCGGAGCTTCTTGAACGCATTACCAGAATCCGGAAGGAGGCCGCCCTGGATCTCGGTCTTGTAGTTCCCCGTATCCGGATCATCGACAATATGCGTCTGGAGCCCAGTGAGTACTGCCTGAAGATCAAGGGTGTTGATGTGGGTACCGGTGTAATCCGGGTGGACCAGTATATGGCCATTAACCCAGGCGGCGACCGTGAGGCCCTGAGCGGTGAGGCTACAACGGACCCAGCCTTCGGTCTATCCGCCGTATGGATCGGTGCTGACCAGCGGGACAGGGCCGAAAGGGAGGGGTATACGGTGGTTGATCCCCCATCCATTATCGCCACCCATCTGACGGAGATCATCAAGCGTCATGCCCCCGAGATTCTGGGACGTCAGGAGGTTCAGGCCATGCTGAATGCCCTGAAAGAGGACTATCCGGCGGTTGTGGATGAGGCAACAAAGACCTTTGCCACCGGGGAGATACAGAAGGTTCTCCAGAACCTCCTGAAGGAACAGGTGTCCATCAGGAACCTGGTTATGATTCTTGAAGCGGTCAGTGACTACGGAGGTATTACCAAGGACATCGGCTTCCTCACCGAAAAGGTGAGGCAGACCCTTGGAAGACAGATATGTTTGCAGTATGCTACAGAGGGTAAGGAGTTAAAAGTTCTTACCATCGATCCCTCGGTGGAGCAGAGCATAATTGACGCCCGGATGGAGACGGGAACCGGCGATATCGCCGCCCTGGACCCGGACTTTCAGAGGGCTTGGATCAATGCTGTAGCCAATAGTGTTCGTGCAATGCAGGAAGCCGGTTATTACCCAGTCATCCTGACAAGTGAAGCTGCAAGACCTCTGGTTAAATCCTCAACACAGAGAGCCATGCCCGACCTCGTGGTTCTCTCGGTGCCTGAGGTTGTAAGTGATATTAATATTGAATCCCTGGGAACCGTTTCCCTGGTAGATCAGGTATAAAGGACGAAAAAGGATATGGAGCAGCACTTTACGGAATCCGGATTGACCCATGCTGAGGTGATCAGCAATATCCGTGTTAAATACGGCGACAAGGCTAAAATCCTGTTCTATAAAAACGTACGCCTCGGCGGGTTTATGGGGTTATTTACCAGAGACGGTGTGGAGTATACGGGATATATCACTGATACACCCGCTAAAAACCGCAGAGAGTCCGATGAGAAGAGCAAGAAAGAGATTCTCAATATGACTCAGGCTCAGAAGGGGTCCACCCTGGATGAGGTGCTCAAGGAAGTTAAGGAACTGAAGGAGCAGATGGTCAGCGGTCCCCGGGAGGAAGCGCCCCTCCATCCCTCGCTGCTTAAGATGCGGGAACTACTTGAGGAGAACGATTTTTCTGATACCTATACTGCTGCCATGATTGACCGCCTGAAACGTGAGTTCTCCCTGGAGGATCTGGAGCAGTTCTCCCTTCTGGAGGATGCGGTTGTGGAGTGGATAGGAACCTCTCTGACAGAGTTTCAGGACAGCCCCGTTCCCTCTCCCAGGGTTTTTGTTCTTGTAGGACCCACGGGAGTAGGCAAGACAACAACCATCGCCAAGCTGGCCGCCATCAACGGTGTCACTTCGGGAGACCAGTCTCTCAGTGTCTGTATGATTACCATCGACAACTACAGGATAGGAGCCCGTACCCAGATCGAAACCTATGGCGATATTATGGGAATTCCCGTCTTTACCGCCGAGAGCTATGACGATTTGAAAGAGAAGATCGATATGAACCGGGATCAGGACCTGATATTTGTAGACACCATCGGCAAGAGTCCCCGGGATTTTATGAAGCTGGCGGAGATGCGTACCATTGTGGAAGCCTGCGGCGGAAATGCGGAGATCCATCTGGCCATCTCCTCCACCACCAAGGACAAGGACATCAATGAGATCCTTGATCAGTTTGAACCTTTTCACTATAAATCTGTTATTCTTACCAAGCTGGATGAGACTACAAGGGTAGGGAACCTTATCAGCATACTCAGTCAGAAGGGCAAGTCCCTCTCCTATGTTACAGACGGACAGGGAGTTCCCCAGGATATATCAAGGCATACCCGTGCCAAACTGCTGAACTCTCTGATCGGATTCGGAAGTGATATTGAGAGAATTACCGATAAACTTGAAAAAAAATATACCAGAATGCGGAGCTGAAATAGATGCAGGATCAGGCAGAACTCCTCCGGGAGATGATGAAAAAAAAGAATGAGACCTCCGGAGACAATCCCGGAAGCGAGACTTCCTCAGGAACCCGTATAATTACGGTGGCCAGCGGTAAGGGGGGCGTCGGGAAAACCAATGTCTCCATCAACCTGGCTCTGGCTTACGCCAAGATGGGTAAGAAGGTTATCGTTCTTGATGCGGACCTGGGGCTGGCCAACGTTAATGTTGTGCTGGGTGTTATTCCCAAATTCAACCTCTATCATGTAATCCGCAAGCAGAAGACAATGAAAGAGGTTATTCTGGACACCAACTACGGCATCCAGATTGTTGCCGGAGCAAGCGGGTTTTCCCGGGTTGCCAATCTTACCGATGATGAGAGAAACAACTTTATCAGGGAGCTTTCGGAACTCTCGTCGGCGGATATTATCATCATCGATACCAGTGCCGGTGTTTCCCAGAATGTACTGGCCTTTGTGGAGGCAGCGGATGATGTGCTTATCGTCACGACTCCCGAACCAACGGCCATTACCGATGCCTACGGCATTATCAAAATCATCTCCACGGAAATTGATAATCTGGATATGGGAATGAAACTGATCGTCAACAGGGCCGCCAATGTTACCGAAGCCAAGAAGGTCTCCCACAAGGTGATTAATATTGCCGCCCAGTTTCTGAACCTCAAAATCGATTACCTGGGATTTGTCTATGATGATCCCGCCGTACCTGCATCGGTCAGAAAACAGCTGCCCTTTATGATCTCTGATCCAAGAGGTCAGGCATCAAGCTGTATTCAGCATATCGTCAATAGACTTGAGAATGTAGAGTTCAGGGAAGGCAGGGGTGTAGGACACTTTATCCGCCGTCTTATGAAGCGGATGGAATAGATTTGACCTTGACCGGATATTGGGGTAGAATTTTATGAAGGGAGGATGCGGAATTTGAAAAAGCTCGGAAAAGTGATAATTCCCGTTTCCGTCAGTGCTTCCGCCGCTCTTCTGTCTGCTCTGACAGGCTTCTTCAGCGGAGTGTCCCCCGGAACAATTATTCTCAGAGGTCTGGCTGCGGCGTTAATTGCAGGACTTTTTGTCATGGTTTCGGACTGGCTGGTCAAGAACTATCTTCCCGAGCTTAAATCAATAAGTAATGATAAACCTGGCGGAACTGCTGACAGGGAAAGCGGCGGCAGAGTCAATATTGTTATGCCCGATGAGATGCCCGGTCACGGCGGAACTGCGGCTTCGGCTGCATCTGCTTCTTCAGGGGGAGATGGTTCAATTCCCCGGGATACGGCGGCAGGCTCTGAAGGTCAGAACAATGAAATTGCAGAAAGCAGTGATATACTGCATAATAATAAACCAGAGGATTCTGATACTGCCGATGGGGTAGAGGGAGAGGTGGATACCCTTCCAAATCTCGATTCTCTGGAGATAAGTATGGGCAGCTCTTCCGAAGATCTGGGAGAGGCAGGAGGCGGCGGTCAGTTGGACAGCGTCACTCCGGCAGCTTCCGACTCGGGAGGAATGAGTACCGGTCAGGAAGAGGATCCAGAAACAATAGCAAAAGCAGTTAAAACCGTACTCGCAAGAGACCAGCATAAATAGGAAGTAATGGGGAATGTCTGAACAGGTATTGGAAAATGTAACAGAAGAAGAGTTGTGGAAGGAGTACAGGAAGACCCATAAACAGGAAATCCGTGATACCCTCATCAAGCAGTATGCTCCCCTTGTGAAATATGTGGCAGGGAAGATCTCTGTGGGGATGCCCCAGAATGTGGATTTTGACGATCTGGTGGGCTTCGGCGTATTCGGCCTTTTTGACGCCATTGAGAAGTTTGATCCTGAGAAGCATGTGAAATTCAAAACCTATGCGGTGACCCGTATCAGAGGTGCCATCTTCGACGAGCTCCGGTCCATCGACTGGGTCCCCAGGTCTGTCAGGCAGAAAACAAGAGAGATTGAGGAGACCATCCAGTCCCTCGAAGCCGATCTCGGACGCTCCGCCAGTGATCAGGAGGTCGCAAAGGCCATGAATATGTCGATTGATCAGTACAATCAGATGGTCCTGAAGGTCAGAGGCACGAGCATCCTCTCACTCAATGACGTCTGGTTTACCGGTGACGACTCGGACAAGGTATCCATTCAGGACAGCATTGAATCACCCGTAAGCCTCCAGCCCGACTCTATTGCCGAAAAGGACGAAATCAGACGGGTTATAGTGGAGGCAATAAACGAACTTCCCGATAAAGAAAAGAAGGTACTTGTACTTTACTACTATGAAGACCTGACCCTGAAGGAGATCGGAAAGGTTCTGGAGGTTACAGAATCCAGAATCTCTCAGCTCCATACCAAGGCTATAATGAGGCTCAGGTCCAAGTTGACCAATGTGAAGAAAGGAATTATGTAAGATGATCAGCCAGGATCAGTTCCAGGACATTATGCGGACTCTTTCTGAAAAGGATAAGGAACGCAGGTCCGTGGAGGTGTCCGGGGCGACGGTGGAAGAGGCTCTCTCTCAGGCAGCCATTGAGCTGGGGGTTCCTGTCCGTCGTTTAGAGTACGAGCTGCTGGACAGGGGGAAGCGGGGGTTCCTTGGAATCGGAAAGAAAGCCTATACCCTTATCGCCTATGCCGCAGAGCAGAAAATCGCCCGTACCGCCGGCGGTGAAATCGTTATTGAAGATTTTGAAGAAGAGACCGTTGAAGAGGAACAGGAAATCAGAGACGGCGACTTCACTGTACGCCTTGCCAGCGACGGTGCCTATCTTAAGGTAACAGCCCCTGATCCGGGGGGCGTCTTTGTTGATAAAGCGGATATTATCAAGGAGCTCAACTTCAGAGCCGTTCACGATATCAATGAGGAAAGGGTCGACTCCGCTGTGGAACATGCAGACGGTGTCTTCGTCAAGGTGGGAGACTTTGTCTACAACCCCGTCAACGATGCCCATGCCACCGTCGATATCTCCGATGATGATATGGCGGCTTATATTGAAGTACAGGAGCCGGGCCCCGGAGGTGCGGATCTGACCTCGTCGGATATCACCTCATTCCTGAGAAACAACAACGTGGTCTACGGTCTTAAAGAGGATGCTCTTACAGCCTTTGAGGACCATCCCGTATACAATCAGCCCTATCTTATCGCAGAGGGTGAGCCCGCCGTACACGGTAAAAACGCCTCTATCTCCTACCAGTTTGAAACCGGAGACTCCCATGTCAAACTCAAACAGAAGAGTGACGGCACCGTGGATTTCAAGGAACTCAATCTGATCCAGAATGTCGTGAAGGGACAGCCTCTTGCAAGAAAGGTTCCCCCCGAAGCCGGCAAGGACGGCCGAACTGTCCATGGTAAGTACCTGGCGGCCAAAGACGGTGAGGACCTGCAGATCGGACTGGGCAAGAATGTCTCCATTACAGACAACGGCAAGACCGTTATCGCTACGGCCAGTGGACAGGTTCTGCTTCTGAAAGGGAAGATTACCGTTGAGACGGTTCTGGTTATCCCCGGTGATGTCAACGCCTCCACAGGAAACGTCAATGGACTGGGTACGGTTATTATCAAGGGAAATGTGGAAGACGGCTTTCAGGTTTCCGCCCAGGCCAATATTGAGGTCAACGGCTTTGTGGGTAAGTCAAACCTCAAGGCCGGTGGGGATATTGTAGTAAAACGCGGGATCAACGGCGGAGAGGGCGAGTTCGGAAAGATCTCGGCCGGGAAGTCCATCTGGTCCAGCTTTATCAACAATGCCTCTGCGGAAGCCGGTGAGAATGTTATAGTCAGTGACGGAATCGTCAATGCCAGAGTCAATGCCACGGGGCGTATCCTCTGTAAGGGAAAACGCGCCCGCATCGTGGGCGGCGAACTTCAGGCTGCCGAAGAAATCAATGCGGCCACTCTGGGCTCCTCAGGAGGAGCCGAGACGATCCTCAGGGTCGGTTACGATCCCAAGGCAAGAATCGAACTGGATGAGATGCTTGCACGCCAGGAGGAACTGGACAGGGAGCAGAACGAGACCGACCGGAATCTGCAGGGACTGATGAAGCAGAAGAGGGCAAGAAAGAAACTTTCTGCCGAAAAGGAGGCTCTTTTTGTGGAGCTCCGACAGCGGCATAATGATGTTGTGGATGAGATTGAGAAGCTCAAGGAGATGGTGGAGCACAAGAAGGAATACCTTTCGGTTCTGCAGCTTCAGGGCAAGATCTCTGCTTCCAAGAATGTAAACTCAGGTGTGAAGGTTTATATCAAGGATGAAGAGTATGAGGTAACCAATCCCTTTGACTACCCCGTAACATTTCTTCTTGAGGGCAATTATATTGTTACAGCCAAGTATGAGGACATTCCTGAGGAGGATATTCAGAGGAGGGACTAGATGTCTATTAAACCTCTGGACTTACAGACAATGTTTGTCCGGCTGAATGAGGTAAGCAAAGAACAGTCTCAAAACCAGCACGCGGCGGCACTGCAGCAGGATCAGGAAGCCAGAAAACTTGTGGAGCAGGAGCTGCGTAAGGACAGCTCTGTCAACAACACTCAGGAAGACAAGGAAACCACAAAGGTTGACGACAAGGGTCAAGAACAGAAGGAAGAGAAGAAGCCTTCGGAAAGAGAGAAAAAAGAGAAAGAAGACCTCAAAAAGGAAGTTGTAAAAGATCCGGAAATGGGGTTGCATATTGATATATCAGGCTAAATGGGAGTTGCCGCTGCAGCGCAGCTGATGCAGCAGCTCCATCGGGAGTACTATGACAGCATTCATTGCAGGCATCTTTTTAATTCTGATGGTCTGCGGTTTCTTTTATCTTAAAATACGTGTAGACAGGGTGGTCTCTGGAGAGGAGTGGATCCGTAAAATCCGTGACGAGATAGATCAGCTTGTTCTCGAGATGAACCAGACCGCCGAGCGGAATGTGGCCCTTCTTGAAAACAGGGTCAAGGTTCTGCAGGAGCTCCTTGCCGAGGCTGACAGCAAGCTTCAGATAATGCAGAAGGAGAGTGAGAAATCAGACCTCTCCCGTCAGGTCTACAGCCATCTGAAAAAACACGCACCCCCCGCCAGGGAAACAGAGAAGGAGCCCGAGCTCTTTGATGAGATCTCCCTTCCTCCCAGACCCACCGTGAATGAAGCCGAATCCGGCGGTGATCAGCGCTCCCTGAGAGAGAAGGTAATGGAACTCTATGAACAGGGTTTCGGAGCGGAAATTATCTCACAGCGTCTGGGAGCATCAATCTCAGAGGTTGATCTGATTATTAATCTCACTACCGGGGGAACTCATTGACGGACCTTCAGAAGCATCTGAGAGAGTATATCAGGGACGCGGGACCTCTTCTCGAGGAACTCAAGCAGCTGGTTGAGGCCTGCCGCAGTGAGACGCCCTCAAAGGAGACCCTCGACGAGATATTCCGTCACCTTCACTCCCTGAAGTCCGGAGCCTCCTTCTTTCAGATCACCGATGTGGAGCAGCACATACACTCCATGGAGTCCCTCTTTGAGGATATGAAGAACGCCGCCGGCACTCCGGACTTTGCAAAGATGAGCGACCGCCTCTATCAGGGGCTGCCCCTTCTTGAGCAGCTGATTCTGGAGAAGGTTCTGGACCATAGTAATGGCGGGGATGAACTCTTTCCCGAAGATCAGGGGCGGGAAACGGACGACAGAATTGAACTGACCGCCTTCGAGAAGCAGCTGCTTGCCGAGGCGGAGGACAGGGAAGAGACTCTTTGCCGACTGACCGTACAGATTGATCCCGAAGAGCGTCTGCCCTATGTGCGTTCCTACCTTCTCCTCAACAATCTTGAGCTGAAGGTCAATGTCATCAAGACTCTTCCCTCACTGGACAATCCGGATCAGGATTTTTCCACACTTACCTTTATTCTTACCTCCGACAGCGGGGATGAACCTGTGTTTCAGGCGGTCAATGTGGACGGTATACTCCAGACCAGCCTGGTCAATCTGGATTACTCCGTATTCTCCGATGAGGACAGGGGAGGGACCAGGCTTTCCGAGAGCCTGATCAAGGAAAGCCTTGCACCGGTTATCAAAAAGGTTGAGCTTGAGACCGACTCCATTGTCCGCTTGAAGGACACTCTCCAGGAGATGAAGGAGATCGTACTGCCTCTGCCTCCGGGGCTGCCCCAGCGGGAACCACTTCTGGGACTGATCAAGGAGATGGAGGAGAACCTCAGCACCGTTTCCCTGGTTCCCCTCAGCTCCCTCTATCCCAACCTCAGGCGTTTTATCGAGGAGACAGCCAAAGGTGTCGGCAAACAGATCATCTGTGAATTCCGGGGAGGTCTTTTTGGTCTGAAGATCCGGAACCTGGAGATTGTCTCCCGGGTTCTTATTCAGCTGATCCGCAATGCTGTCAGCCACGGTATAGAAATCCCCGAGGAACGGACAGCCGCTGGTAAGGCTCCCCAGGGGACAATTATGATCGATGCCCGAGCCGTGGGCGATTCATTCCGGATCGATGTGAGCGATGACGGACGGGGAGTCAACACAGACTCCGTGGCTGAGCAGACTGGTGCGGACAGAGACTCTCTTGAAGGAGATCAGCTGCTGCGTATTCTGACAAGGGCCGGATTCTCAACATCCGACAAGGTTGACCGTCTGGCCGGACGTGGCATCGGTCTGGATCTTGTAAACCATGATGTTGAGAATGCTCTGGGAGGATCTCTCTCCCTGAAAACATCAAAGGGAAGGGGAACCAGATTTTCCCTCTTTCTGCCCGGCCAGAAGGATCTGCTGCCCCTGATGATCTTTCAGCTTGAGGGACGTCTTCTGGCACTTCCCAAACGCAATGTGGCCGGAGTATTTCCCATGGATGAGGCCCAGATTATCAAGAAGGAACATAATCTGCTCTATTGCCATCTGGCAGGGGATGAACTGCCCTTGTTCAGTTATGGTGGAATGCTCAGCCGCAGAAGCAGCATTGAGACACCCTATATTCTTATTGTTCAGCACCTGGGCCGCAAGGCCGCCATGCCCGTGGACGATCTTGTAATGGAGCGTGAGTATCCCCGTGATACCTTCTATCTGGGCCAGCAGAAGGAGCCTTTCCTCTATGAGGTGACTCTGGGGACCGATGCCGCCGATTTCATGTATATGTCTCCGGGCCTTATAGGATAGTCCCTGTGAGTCTGCGTGATCTGATCAGATCAGAACTGATTATCAATCCCCTTGAAGGGAGAGACAGGGAGTCGGTTATCCGGGAGATGGTGGAGAGAATGCACAGCGCATCCTGCCTGCAGAATCCTGATATTGTTATCCGTCAGATCCTTGAACGGGAGAGGATGGGGAGTACCGGTCTGAACAAGGGAATTGCCGTTCCCCACTCCAGAACCGCCGAAGTGGAGAGTCTCAGCATTGTCCTGGGACTCAGCAGGGAAGGGGTGGAGTATGGTTCCCTGGACGGCAAACCCTCAAAGCTTTTCTTTATGATACTTGCACCGCCGGATCAGAGCAGTGCCCATATCCGAATCCTTTCAGAGATAGCCGGGCTCTCAAGGGATGATAAACTCATCGAAAGTCTGACGGGTTCGGAATCCCCCGAAGATCTTATGGCCCTTCTGGTCTGAGCCGGCAAAAACCAGCTGGTTCAGTGAATAATCAGTAGACCCGTTCCACCGAATATCCGCCCTGTTCCAGGGCCTTGATAATCTTTTTCACATGATCATGGCCGTTTGTCTCAACAGTCACTTCCAGCTGTACCTGCTTGAAGCGGTCCAGGGTTTTGAACTGGTTGTGGTCCAGTTTGATAATATTGGCATTCTCGTCCGAGAGGATCTGTGAAATTTTCAGAAGCTGTCCCGGCTCGTCGGGCATCTCTGCCGAGAAGCAGAAGATTCTTCCCCGCTTGACAAGTCCCCTGTCTATCATGGAGGAGATGGTCACAACATCGATGTTTCCCCCGCTGATAACCGGGACAATCTTCTTTCCCCTCTCCTTGAGCTTGTGCAGGGCGGCCAGTGAGAGGACTCCCGAGTTTTCCGCAATCAGCTTGTGCCGCTCCAGAAGAAGAAGGAAGCACTCCATCAGTTCCGGGTCGGAAACGGTAATGATCTCATCCACAAGATCCTTGATGATGGAGAAGGTCTTGCTTCCGGGTGTTTTTACCGCCACGCCGTCTGCTATGGTATCCACCCTGTCCAGGGTCTGGATCTTGTTTCTGAAGATGGAATCGGTCATGGCTCGGGCACCGTCGGGCTCAACGCCGATCACCCTCACATCGGGACGCTTCGCCTTGACCGCAGCGGCAATTCCTGCAATCAGACCGCCCCCGCCTATGGGTACGATAATGGCGTGAACATCATCCATCTCCTCCAGAATCTCCAGACCGATGGTTCCCTGACCGGCCATGACATCGTAGTCATCAAAGGGGTGGATAAAGACCAGGCCCTCCTCTTTTTCCAGTTTTCTGGCTGTCTGATAGGCATCGTCGTAGCAGTCACCCTCAAGGATGACCCGGGCGCCGTACTTGCGGGTCGCCTCTACCTTGATCAGGGGGGTGGTTTTGGGCATTACAATGGTGGCTTTCACACCCTGCATCTGGGCTGCCAGTGCCACACCCTGGGCGTGGTTCCCTGCGGATGAGGCGATCAGGCCACGTTTCTTCTCCTCATCGCTGAGACAGGATATCTTGAAGTAGGCTCCCCGTATCTTGAAGGCTCCTGTCAGCTGAAGATTCTCGGGTTTCAGGTAGATCTCGTTTCCCGATTCCGCGCTGAATACGGGGCTGTAGATCAGGTTTGTGGGAAGGGTGATTCCCTTCAGGGCTGCGGCAGCCTTTTCTATCTGTTCAATTTCAGGTTTCATTTTACTTTCCTTTCTTATTGTACTTTTTTCAGTGCGTCAGAGAGCAGGGGCATAAGGACCTTCCGGGAGATTTTCGGATCATCCATGGCATAGAAGGACCACTCCTCCCTCTCTTCGCTCAGTCTGATTCCCCTCTCTTCCAGAAGGGCCAGGGCCCTTTTAAGACTTTTACCCCGGCCTTCGGGATCAAAGAGGGAGAGTTCCCGCTCCAGGGGTGATCCGAAACTGTGGAGGACCATAAGAAAGTCCCGGCAGTTTCTGATCTGGAAATCCTTCAGTTCACTCCCCTTATGGAAGGGGGATGAAAAGAAATCACTGCGTCTTATGGTCAGAGAGGCGATTCCTCCTGAAAGACCGGAAACCGAAAAACTCTTGTAGTCCCGCCTGAGGTGTTCGGTCATGGTCAGATGGCTCAGATCATTTTTCACTTCCAGAAGATTCTCTATATAGCCCCGGTCTTCCGGTTTCAGCAGGTCCATCAGTCTTTTGTACTCACGGCTGTCAAGTTCGGTGGTCTTTCCCCAGTGAGAGTTCAGACAGCCCGTGTCCACGGCAATGGCTCCCGCAAGGAGGAGGTGTGCAGAGTAGGGGAGTTCCTCACCGGACTCTCTCCAGTATTCACTGATAATGGAGGCGCAGGAACCGCAGGTTCTGATGTCCCTCAAGGGGGCGTCCTTACAGGTCCCGCTGTCCCTGTGATGATCGACAACTCCCATGACCGGAAGGCAGGGGAGGTCAGGATCTTTCTCATTGTGGTCTACCAGAATCAGAGACCTGCTGGTAAACAGAGATCTCCGGTCATCCTTATTCAAGTCCTCCAGAAAGTGTCCGGTTTTCAGGGGGATTCCCGCTCTGGAGAAAAGACCATCCACTTCGGGTTTCATCCGGAGGTCTCCGGCAGAGCCCTGTATGAGGGGTGCAGCATTTATTTCAGGATTCAGACATTTCAGCAGAGCGGCCAGAGTAAAAGCGCATACGCAGCTGTCCAGGTCGGCCGCCTGGTTACCCGCAATCAGCAGGTCTTGGTCAAAGTGAAGCATTCGCTGGAGCATAGCCAAAGTTTAGCTTTTTTCGACCCGGATGTCCATTTTTCCAGGGTTTTTCAAAGGGCTGAAAAAGGGTGGAAGCTGACTGATTTTAAAAATAAACAAATAATTTATGCAAATCAGTTGCAAAAACTTGACATTGTAGTTAGTTGTTCCTATCTTGGTAGTGATGACGAAAAAAAGAAAAATGATACTGGAAAAAATACAGAACTCGGATCAGCCCCTCTGTGCACAGCAGATCTATGAGGAAATGAAGGAAGCTCTGGACCTTGCTACCGTCTACCGGGGGCTAAAGTATCTGGAAGAAAACAGCGAGATAAGCTCTTTTCTTCTGGACTGCTCTGAAAGAGGTGTCGAGCGGTATTACTCCTCTTTTTTCGCTCATCACAAGCACTATATGCACTGTATGGCCTGTCACCGCTTTACTCCCATTGATACCTGCCCCCTGGGGGGATTTGAATCACTGGAGAAGAAGACCGGTTTCAGGATTGACGAGCACTTTCTTACCCTGAAGGGGCTCTGTAAAAAATGCCAGAATAAATGAGGTAACCATGAAGAAAACACTGTTTGTTTCCATACTGACACTGATGTCAGTTCTTCCCGCCTTTACTGCAGGGAGCAGAGAAGAGGGAGTCAGCTTTGTGACTACAACAAGTATTGTCAACGATGTTGTCTTGAAGATCGCCGGGGATGATGTAGAGATCTATTCCCTTATTGCCAAGGGCCAGGACCCCCACGGATATGAACCCACACCCAGGGATATGGCCCGGGTTGAAAAAGCGGATATTGTCTTTGTAAACGGATTCGATCTGGAGGAGAATCTCCTCTCGGTTCTGGAGACCGTACATACCGGGCGGATCGTTGAGGTCTCATCCCGGGTAAACGCCATAGAGGGGCATGATCATGACCACGATGAACACGATGCCGATGAGGATCACGATCATGACGGACACGACCATGAGGCTGACGACGACCACGATCACGATGCCGACGATGATCATGACCACGAGGCTGATGACGATCATGATCATGACGGACATGACCACGAGGCTGATGACGATCATGATCATGACGGACACGACCATGAGGCTGACGACGATCATGACCATGATGACCATGATGCTGACGATGATCACGCCGGCCACAGCCACGACGGTGATGATCCCCACACCTGGATGAGCCCCCTGAATGTTCTGACCTGGGTTGATGTGATTGAAAAGACCCTGACAGAGGCCCTTCCCGAAAAGGCCGAAGTCTTCAGTGCCAATGCCGAGGCCTACAGAGACGAACTGAAGGCCCTGGACGGCTGGATTCAATCGGAGTTGAAGATTCTGCCTTCTGAAAAAAGAGTTCTTGTTACAGACCACAATGTGTTCGGCTACTTTGCCAGAGACTACGGTTTCGAGGTTGTGGGGACAATAATCCCGGGATTCTCCAGCTCCGCCGAACCCTCGGCCGGTGATATTTCCAGACTTATCGGAGTTCTGGAGGCCGAGAATGTAAGCGCTCTCTTTGTGGGAGAGTCCGCCGGTGAAGGGACCAGAAAGCTGGCAGATACCCTCAGCCGGGAAGCTGAGCAACCCGTGGGCGTCTACGAGGTTCTTACCGGATCACTCAGGGCCGATGGAGAAGAGGGTGACGACTATATCGGATTTATGAAATTCAATGTAAAACAGATAATTTCTGGCCTCTCAGAATAATCGGGATTACACTTAATAGGATTATGAAGGTGCCTGAAATATTTTGCTATGGAAAAGACTGTGACCACCCTCCGGTGAGCGGATCATCGGCTCTGGAGGTCAGGGACCTGAACTTTTCCTACGGGAACAAAAAAGACCTTGTTCTCGACAGTGTCAATCTGACAATCAAGCCCGGTGAAAAGGTGGCCTTTGTGGGCCCCAACGGCGCCGGGAAGTCCACCCTGATGAATCTGATTCTGGGGCTTGAACCCCTTCAGTCGGGAAGCATCAGGGTCTTCGGACACAACTCCATCTCCTGCCGTCACCGTGTGGCCATGGTTCCCCAGAAAAACTCTGTGGACTGGCAATTTCCGGTAACCGTCCGGGAGGTGGTGACCATGGGCCGCTATGTCCATCTGGGTTGGTATAAACGCCCCGGGAAAAAGGACCGGGAGGCGGTGGACAGGGCCATGGAGACCATGGAGATCACCAATATTGCCGACCGTCAGGTGGGAGCCCTCTCGGGCGGGCAGCAGCAGAGGGTCATGCTTGCCAGAACCCTGGCCCACGACGCGGATCTTCTTCTTCTGGATGAACCCCTGAACCATGTGGATATTGCAACCCAGGAGCTGATTTTCCATACCATGGAGAAACTCTGCGACCAGGGAAAGGCGGTACTTGTCAGTACCCATGATCTGGGTATTCTGACGGTTCATTTCAGCAGGGCCCTCTTTCTGGATAAATCGATTATTGCCGACGGTGCCGTGAAGGATGTACTCACTCCCGAAAACATCGCCAGAGCCTACGGCTTTGAATTCCATAAAAACAAGGAGCTTACCCCGTGGTTGAATGGATCCTAGAACCCCTGCAGTTCGGTTTTTTTCAGAGAGGACTGCTTGCTGGAATCATCGTTGCTGTCAGCTGCGGAATCCTGAGCGGATTTATCGTCTGGAGGGGGATGGCCTTTATCGGTGACGCCCTGGCTCATGCTGTTCTTCCGGGGATCGTTATCTCCATCGTTCTGGGTATTCATGTGCTGATCGGCGCCCTGGCGGCGGCGGTGCTCTCAGTGCTCGGAATAGCCACCCTGACACAGCACAAGGGTTTCAAGGAGGATACGGCCATAGGGGTTATCTTCTCGGGGGCCTTTGCCCTGGGAATACTTCTTATGACCCGGGTAGCCAGCTACAAGGATCTGAGCCATATCCTCTTCGGTAATATTCTGGGAGTCTCCAATCTTGATGTGATTCTTATCTCAGTGGTGGGAGTTCTGGTTATGATAGGGGTTTTTATCTTCTATAAGGAGCTGCTGGTTACAAGCTTCGACCCCACCCATGCCAAGGCCATCGGTCTGAATCCCCAGATGATTCACTTTGCATTGCTGGTTCTTGTGGCGGCTACAACAGTGCTGGCGACCCAGACCGTGGGTGTTGTGCTTGTTATGGCCCTTCTTGTGACCCCTGCGGCCACAGCTTCTCTGCTGGTAAGAAAGCTGAAATGGATTATAGCCCTGTCCATTGTTTTCGCATCGGCATCCATCCTCTGCGGATTCTATCTCTCCTACTACTACGATCTGGCTTCGGGAGCCACAATCGTTCTTGTTCTGACAGGGATGTTTATTATCTGCTTTATTCTCTCCCGATTCAGGAGCAGGTAAACCCGGTTTCAAAGGAAAACCGGGTACACTCTTGATCAGACTGTTTCCGGTGACCTTCCTGCTCTCTTCTCTTTGTCTATAAAGAGACCGTACTTCTTGTCCACCTTTGCAATGTGGTCAAGAAGCCAGTTGATGATCTTGTCCTGTATCTCAATCAGCAGGCCCGCATCAAATCCGCCTGCTCTCAGGGTCTTCTCAATATTGCTGAACTCCTCTTCATAGCTAGCATGGAGTTTCTTATGGGCTTCCAGATCAGGGTAGCCCCAGGAAGCCATCATCTTCTCTTCGTCCCTGAAGTGGTAATCTATGTACTCATTGACCTTTGCAACCAGATCGGCGACATCGAATTCCCCTTCATAACCCAGAAGGCTCTTTAAGAGCTCATTGATCCGGTTGAAGAGCTCCTTGTGCTCGTCATCCATGGCATTTATACCAACCGACAGCAGGTCGGACCAGTCGATGCCCATGGCGACATCCACGTCCTTGTTAATCTTAACGCCGGTCTGCAGCTTCTGAACCTCTCCCATAAGGAGAGAGTTGTTGTACTTGTTCTGATTTCCGAAGGCAGAAACCCGAAGAGACATGTTTCCGAGGCGGTCCGCCTCCTTGGTGACACTGCGCATATTTTCCAGAGAGTCTGAAGAGACCTCCCTGATATGGGTTATGGATTTCAGTATCTCTGCCGAACCCACCTCCATCTCCGATGAGGCTTCTCTGACAACCTCGCTTGTGGACATCAGGGTGGATGTGGAGTTCAGAATCTCACTGCTGGCGCTGGAGAGTTCGCTCATGGACTGGGTGACCTCTTTCAGAGCATTTGAGAACTGGTCTACCTCATCGTTAATAACAAGGAGGGCATTCTCTGAATCGCTTCCTGCCGATGTGGCCTCATTGATCTTGTCAGTGGTGGAATTGAGGGATTCTGCTATCATTCCCGCATTGTCGCTGGTGTCTTCGGCGAGTTTTCTGATCTCGTCGGCTACCACCGCAAATCCCTTTCCCGCCTCGCCGGCATGAGCCGCTTCGATGGAGGCATTCATAGCCAGAAGGTTGGTCTGGCTTGAGATATTGTTGATGATATCCACCATATTCATCATATCTTCGGCATTCTTCTGAATATCGTGGATAATGTTGTTTGTCAGCTCAACCTTTTCCCCGCCGTTTTTAATAAGTTCCACAAGGCCGTCCATGGTTGCAAGTCTGGATTCTGTTATGCCTGCTACATTCCGAACGGAAGCCATAATCTGTTCCACAGAGGAACTGGACTGTTCAATGGCCGAAAACTGCTGCTCAACCTGACCGCTAAGACTTTTGATGGACTGCATTATCTCTTCTATGGCAGAGGAGGCCTGGATAATGGACTGATCCAGCTCCTCACTGCCCTTTTCCATACTCTGTATGCTTCGGGTGATGCCTGAAACCGATCTGGCCGATTCCTTGGAGGCGTGGGAGAGATGGGCTCCCAGTTTGTCGTTTTTCACAACAAGTTCACTGACATTGACCAGAAGTATCCTCAATTTCTCGATAAATTCATTGAACCAGCCGACCATCTCACCGACCTCGTCGTTATCATATCTTTTAACCTTATGACTAAGGTCTCCCTGGCTGGTTGCCAGCTCTTTGATGGAAACGGTAGTTCTGGTAATGGATTTTGAAATCCGTCTTGCAACAAAGAGTCCTATCAGTATCAGCAGCACCACAGTCAGAAGACCCAGGAGGAATATAAGGGTTCTGACCTGCCTGTCTCTGGCCGTGTAGGCAGCTAAAAGTTCACTCTTCTTTTCCACAATCGGCAGCTTCAGACTGTCAAGTTTACTCTGCATTGCTTCGGCAGCAGCATCAAACTCCTCCATCTTGCGGTTTCCCCGCTCCTTGGATATAAGGTAGGCCTGCTGCATTTCCTGGCCTGTACGATAGAAGCTGTCGATACTCTCTCTCAGAGTCAGAGCCGTTTCGCTATATTCCGGATGGATCGCAACCAGCTGATCCAGGGTCGTCAGTGCCTCTGTTTCTGACTGTCTTGCTTCAAGGAGAACATCAGGGTCCTGTGTCAGGCTGGCGTCAGTCAGGTACTGCCAGGTGTTTATGACAGAGATTTCTATCTCCTGTAAAAGGGAATTCTCCTTCTCATACTGAAGAATCAGGTCCAGGCTTTTTCGGCTGTTCACACTGCTGGTGACAAAGATTGTAATCAGGACAAGTACTATAAATGCAATAAGGGCCGTACTGGCGTAAAGTTTTGTTTTAATGGTTATTTTCATAAATACTCCGCATAAAAAGATGACCGGGGAACTATAGATAATTATTGTTCACATTGATCCTCAATTCAAACGAGGTGTAAAGGTATTTTATTTCCGGGGATTGATTTTGAATGTCTGCAAGGGCCGGGAGCAGCCCCTGCGGGGAGTCTGGACAGGGACTCAGCGCCGCCCTGTGAGCTTTATTATGTGAAAACCGAACTGAGTCTGTACAACATTGCTGTAGCTGCCCACAGACATTCTCTTGCAGGCCTCTTCAAACTGGCCTACCATCTTACCGGGACCGAACCATCCCAGATCGCCGCCCTTGTTTTTGCTGGGGCAGGTTGAAAACTCTTTGGCCAGGGCCGTAAAGTTGCCTCCTGTCTTGCATCTTTTTAGCAGTTCATTCGCCAGGGATCTGTCTTTAACAAGTATGTGGCTCGCACGCCATTCCATATTCCGCCTCCGGATCTTTTGATTGGGCCTATTATAGATGGGACTTTTTCTTTTGACCAGATCAATTAAGAGTGCATGCCCCATGAACTGTCTTGACCCGATCCCTCAGTCATTTTATGGTTATAAAAATATCTTATTCTACCCCGGAGGCCTGGTCTGACGGGAAGGAGTCAAAATGAAAAAATCACTGTTACTGCTCATTTTGGGAGCCTGTCTGCTTCTGCCTCTCTTTGCAGGAGGCGTAAAGGAGGCTGAACCTGCGGCGCTGCCTGAAAAACCCGTTAAAATTGCCCTCCTGAACGGTCCTTCCGGGATCGGTCTGGTTAATCTTATATCAGAGGATATCTTCTCGGACCCCTCTGTAGAGGTGGATGTTCAGGTACTGGGAGCTCCCAAGGTTCTTTTGGGACAGATGCTCAAGGAGGAGTGGGATGCCGCGGTGCTTCCCGCCAATATGGCCGCCATTCTCTTTAACAAGGGAGTGGGGTACAGACTGGCCGCCCTGACGGGTATGGGTAATCTCTATCTTGTGGGTTCCGATTCTCTTGAAATCAGCTCTCCTGAAGATCTTGAGGGGCTGACAATCCATATTCCCGGAATGAACACAACACCTGATCTGGTTACAAGACTGATTGCCGACGAGGGCGGACTCGATCTTAATCTGGACTACAGCTTCAATCCCTCGGATCTGGCAAAGGCCCTGGCCGGCGGAGTGGCCGATGCGGGAGTTCTTCCCGAGCCCCTGGCTACTGTTGCCATGAAAAGCTCTAAGGATCTGAAAATAGTGCTGGATATGCAGAGACTCTGGTCTGAGACCTTTCCCGATGAGGGAGATTATCCCCTGACTGTACTTGTTGTTAAGTCCTCCTTTGCCGAAAACTGGCCGCAGCTGACCGATGAGCTCCTGAAGGCGGGGCTTGAGTCTATTGTCTGGGTGGATGAAAATCCGGCGGAGGCTTCTAAGCTGATAGGGGAGTACGGATTTACCATTCCGGCCCCTGTTGTTGAGCAGGCCATACCCCGGAGCAACTATACCTTTGTTACAGGGGAGGACCTTCCTGCTGTAATGTCTCCCTATTTCCAGCGGGTTTTCGGATTGGACCCTGCCGCCATCGGCGGAAAGGTACCGGAATCCGGCCTCTACTACTGATAACGCCCGGATAAGCGGAATGAATGCAGGATAATGAGCTTGAAAGATAACCCGAATAACAGAAGAACCTGGACAATCCTTGCTTCACTGGCTGTCTATATAGGAGTCTGGAAGATCATCTCTCTGGCCATCGGAAGGAGTATTATCCTTCCGCCTCCTGGAGAGGTGTTTGTGCAGACCATACGATTCCTCGGAACTTCCGATGCCTGGCAGAAGATCGCCTCCACAAGCCTCAGGGCTCTGGGGGGCTTCTCTGTCAGTCTTGTTCTCGGCTTTGCCGCGGGCCTTGCCTCGGGAAAGAGCCGGGTCTTCAAGTGGTTCTCTGATCCCTTTCTGATCAGCATACGGTCCATTCCCGTTCTCTCTCTGATACTGATCGCCATTATCTGGTTTCCCACAGAGTTTGTGCCGGTTTTTATCTGTTTTCTGATCGCCTTTCCCGTTATTACGGGTGCAGTGGCCGCCGGAGTAAGGCAGGTTGATACCGGGCTTCTTGAAATGGCCGCAGTCTACAGAAAGTCCCGGCGGGCCGTTCTGATTGACATCACACTTCCCTCGCTTATGCCCTATCTCTTAAGCGGCATATCCACTGCCCTGGGACTGACCTGGAAGTCGGTGGTGGCGGCTGAAGTTCTCAGTATGCCCGCCTCAGGTCTGGGAACAGCCATGCAGACCGCTCAGCTTCATCTGGATACGGCCAATCTCTTTGCCTGGACCCTTGTTGTGGTGCTCCTGGCATCGGTAAGTGAAATTGCCCTTAGAGCTATAGAGAAGAAAATATGATCAAATGGAATAACTGCAGCTATGCCTATGGAGTTCTCGAAGTCATAAGAGAGTTCACTCTGGAGGCAGGAGGGGAGGGTACCACCGTTCTTCTGGGCCCTTCTGGCTGCGGCAAGACAACTCTTCTTCATCTGGCAGCCGGGCTTCTTGATCCCCTGTCGGGCACAGTGCAGAGGGGGAGTGAGCGGCTGAGCTATCTCTTTCAGGAGCCCCGGCTCCTTCCCTGGAAGTCTGTAAGAGAAAATATTGCCTTTGCCCTGGATGAGTCCATGGAGGCCGATGAGAAAGAACAGCGCTGCAACAGGCTGATCTCCTGGGTGGGACTGGAGGGTTTTGAGGAGTATCGTCCTTCACAGCTCAGCGGCGGCATGGAGCAGCGATGCGCCATTGCCCGGGCCTTTGCTCCCCAGGCACCCCTGCTGCTTATGGATGAGCCCTTCAAGGGGCTTGATCTGAAACTGAAGATGCCCCTGATTACTCTGCTGAACTCACTTCTTGCGGAGCGGAAGACGGCGGCAGTTCTTGTAACCCATGATGTCCGGGAGGCCATTCTGATGGGAGACCGTATTCTCTTTCTTGACGGCCCGCCACTGGCTTTGAAGGCTGATCTGGAAGGATTAGACCCTGAGGAGAGAGATACCTCCTCCAGGGCCTTCTATGACCTTGAGAAGCGGCTCTACTCCCTGATTCTGGAGGAGTAAGCCCTTCCAGGCGTTCATATGCGGCCGGGAGCCTTCATCCTGCTCCCGGACTCTCTAATTCTGAAGTTTAACGAAGCTTCTGAAGTTCTCCATCTTTGTTTCCACAAGACCTCTAGCCTCGGCGGAGGAGATAAACTTCTTGAACTGACTGAATCCCAGGGCCTTCATAACCACACCCTTGTCCTTCAGTTCGCTGCTGATAATGCTGTAGGGGTGGAACTGGGGGCTCTTGCCCTCATCCAGCTTTTCCAGTGTGGCCACCAGTGTCTTCAGGGCGGTCTGCAGGGAGCTGACCTCCTGAACATATCCCTTGCCGGGAAGGATCAGGGTCTGATTGTCCTCGTCCTGAAGGGTGACATATCCCGCACGTACGGCGGCGGACACAAAATCGCTCCATCTCTTGTAGCCCCGTTTGCCAATCTTCTTCTCGTTGAAGTCTCTGTTCAGCATCTTCATTTTGATCTTTACGGAGCCCATATTGGATGACTTCTTATTCTTCTGCAGCAGGGCTGCGGACTCGGCAAGACGTTCGAACCAGTACTCCTTGGGGAAGTTTTTGCGATTCTTTTCGTCGCTGTCAGTTTCATCGGAATCATCGCCGTCATCGTCATCACTGTCGGGCATCAGTTCCTTGTAGTCGGCAAAGCTGTCTGCCAGGAGCAGAAGATCCTGGGCTGCTGTCTTGATATCACAAATAATATGCACTTTCTTACCTGATTTTCTCAGGGAAAGGAGGAGGGAGCGGAAGTCGCTGTCTCCTGTTATCAGAACAAAGGTATCGATATGCTCGTGAAAGCGGAGAAGCTCCAGTGCGTCAGTTACCAGCTGCATGTCACTGCCGTTCTTGTTCTTGCGGCTTCTCTGATAGGGAACATGGATCATGGTAAAGTGAAGACCCGCCAGGATGGGGCCCAGGGAACGGAAGCCTGGTT
Organism: Spirochaeta sp. UBA5339; assembly: GCA_002408085.1. Classification (GTDB taxonomy): domain Bacteria; phylum Spirochaetota; class Spirochaetia; order DSM-2461; family DSM-2461; genus Oceanispirochaeta. The sequence continues at coordinate 6,512 of DHQL01000023.1, read as the reverse complement.
TGCTCCAGTCGGCATAGGCAAAGGATGTTACGATACGGCCCAGTGATTCGGCGTAATCCCACATCCCCTGGATCAGCAGGTTGTCGCTGCTGCTGGGGGTCACGTTTTCTATATCCCAGAGAACGGCTACATTCTCATTCTCACTCATATTATTTTTCCTCCGAAGGCTTGGTTCCGTGTGTCGAATAGGGGAACCTTATATGTATAGTAGAACAGTTTTCAAAATAAATCACTTCTTAATGCTTTATTAACTAAATAATTATCAACTGTTTTCAGAAAGGCAGGTATATAAAAAAACCGTTCCGGGAAGGAACGGTTCTGGTAGAATGCCACCGAAGAGAT
>DHQL01000023.1:5720-5929 GCA_002408085.1 Spirochaeta sp. UBA5339 | reverse complement strand
ACTGAGCTACAGCGGCGACTACAAGACAGGACTATATAGGACTCATCAATTTCTGTCAACAGGGGATGAAAAAGAAAAGAAATCCCCCGTCCAGAGGGCCCTTGATGGATTGGATTTCAGGAATGACGATTTAAATCTGCTAAGGAGAGAAGGGTATAAAAAAACCGTTCCGGAAAGGAACGGTTCAGGTAGAATGCCACCGAAGAGAT
>DHQL01000023.1:0-5492 GCA_002408085.1 Spirochaeta sp. UBA5339 | reverse complement strand
CTGAGCTACAGCGGCGACTACGGGAATGGAATATATACGATTGCCCGGATTGTGGCAACAGGGTTTCTGAAATTTCCTGAAAAAGATTTTTTCAGTGCTCTGCAGCAGCTCCCGAACAGGTCTCTTCACAGGCTTTTATGCTTTGGAAATTTAACTGTTTCGGCTGCTGTCAGCGAAAAGGTGCGGGCATAAAAAAACCGTCCTGAAACAGGACGGTTTGTATAAATTGCCACCGAAGAGATTCGAACTCTTGACACGAGGATTTTCAGTCCTCTGCTCTACCGACTGAGCTACAGCGGCAATTGCTTGAGTATCTTACTGAAACCCCTCTTTCCTGTCAATAGACCTTCTCAAAAAATCCTCAGCCTTGAAACTTTTGCCTCTGTGAAGTACATAAAGGGGTATGTATAAATTAGTATTTTTCGTTCCTTCAGAGGACAGAGAGAAAGTAAAAAACGCCCTTTTTGATCTCGGTGCCGGTCAGCTCGGCAACTACAGCCGCTGCTGCTGGGAAACAGAGGGAACTGGTCAATTTATGCCCATGGAGGGAAGTGCTCCCGCCCTGGGATCGCACAATACGGTAGAACAGGTATCAGAACACAGGGTTGAGATGCTGGTCACAGAGGAGATCGTTCCCCTCTGTATCGAGGCCATCAGGGTGAATCACCCCTATGAGGTTCCGGCCTTTGAGTTCTACAAGGTTTTTACAGAAGAGAGCGAGCTGGAAGGGCAGGAGTGGCTCTAGCCGGCTGAGTCCCCGAAGCGGCTCCGGGCGGCGCAGAAGATCAGATATAGTCCAGAGCCGCCTGAATCAGGGCTGTCCCCATATGTGCGGCGGTTTCGGTTCTCAAAACCCTTTTCCCAAGGGAACAGATTCTGAAGTTCTTCTCTCTCAGAATCTCCCTCTCCCTGTCGCTCCAGCCCCGTTCGGGGCCGAGGGCAAGACAGCAGCCCTCTTTCCGGGGGGACAGACCCTTAAGGGGCAGATCGGGGGATATATTGTCCAGGGCCAGGAGTTCCCGGTTTCCGGGGATGTGTTCAATGGCCTTGTAGAGGGAGTAGAACTTGTCCACCTGAGGACTCAGGGAGCTCTCTCCCTGTGCCATCCCCAGTAGTACCGCCTCCTTCCACTCATCTTTGCTCCAGAGCCGGCTGGTCAGGTAGGATTTCTCTCCCAGATCGGTGCCTGTGAAGATTATTCTCTCAATCCCTGCGGCGGCCAGGTCCCGCAGCAGCCGTTTGGCAGTAGGGGGACGGGGTGTGCCTATTATCAGGGTCAGGGGGCACAGGGGTGTGGAAAGACCGGTTTCGGAATAGTCAAAAAGGCAGCTGCCGTCGTCCCGGATCTCTTTTATCAGAGCCCGGCCCAGAGAGCCGCCGATTACCCCAGCATCCAGGCTGTCCCCCGCCTTGAGCTTCATTATGGAGTGAATGTGTTTGATTCTGTCATCGTTGCCGGAAAGGGGCTTTTCCCACTCTCCGGGAGTAAATAGAAGTAAATTCATAGGTCCTGAGTATAGCCCTCATCTCTTTTTTTGTAAATTTACCCTTAATTTTGTACACTAAAGTCTGTAGGGCTTTGCATTTATTGAAAGAACATGGCATAGTCCTTGAGGCTGTATCCGTCCCCCTGGAAGGGGATGTCAGCATCAGGAGATATATATGGAAACATTAAAAGGATTTCAGCGCAGCTACCTCAGCAAGAAAGCCCACAGTCTTAAACCTGTGGTGATGATAGGCGGAAACGGTCTGACCGATGCCGTAGTCAAGGCCGTTGATGCGGAACTTGAAAATCACGAAATGATCAAAGTAAAATTTGTTGATTATAAGGAAACCAGAAGAGAACTGGCCGAAGAGCTGGCTGAAAAAACAGAAGCCCATCTGGTAAGAGTCATCGGTAATATCGCCGTACTCTACCGCTACCAGGCGGATCATGATAAAAGAATCTATCACGTTCCCAAGGGCTGATTGAATATCCGGGCAGTTAAGTTGGCTGCCCGGTTTTTTTACTGCTTCTCGTACTCCTGTACTTCTTCGTATTTGTACTCCACAGGTATTCCCGCCGCCTTGAACATCTCTTCCGATTCGGCACCGGCATGATACTTTCTCTCACAGACAATTCTTGAAATACCGCAGCTGATAATCAGCATGCAGCAGGTCCTGCAGGGGGTCATTCTGCAGTAGAGAGTCGCTCCTTCCAGGGCAATGCCCCGTCTGGCCGCCTGACAGATGGCATTCTGTTCGGCATGAACAGTTCTGACGCAGTGCTGGCTCTCATGGCCGTCCTCATGGACGGTTGTTTTAAACTGGTGGCCCACCTCGTCGCAGTGAGGAAGGCCGGGAGGGGAACCAACATATCCGGTGGCCAGAATCTGCTTGTCCCTGGCGATAACGCATCCGCTTCTTCCTCTGTCGCAGGTGGCTCGCTTGGAGATCGCCTCACAGACTTCCATAAAATATTCATCCCAGCTGGGTCTGATGTATTTAGACAATTTATTCCTCCTGGTGAGTAAAAAAGGGGATGAGAAATCTTTCTCCCCCGGGTTCTCTATAGTATAGTAGGAAAACCAATATCTTAAAAACCTCTTTTCTGCAGGCTTTTGTGAAGCACCGGTAGAGGTTTACGGGAGGACAATAATGAATGCCAATGAATTTGAACGGAGCAGCAAGCATCTCCGTAAGAAATATAACTATAAGAACAGCCCCGAGCTGACCGATGAGATTATGGAGCTCTTCGAACGCTATATGGATCAGCCAGAAGATCTGAGCCGCGATGTTTTCGACTTCGTGCTGGACGGACGGGAACTCGGTGATGACGAAATTATCAAGCTGTCTGATATGGTGGATCTCTTCCGTATGGACTACAACAGTGATTTCAACCGCCTGGGTTTGGAAGACTGGCGCTATCTTAAGGACCTTGTAAATAACTGGGCTCTTGATATGGATATGGATATCGTTACCTATGTTATGCAGCGGGTTGTGGACGCCGGAGCCTTTGACTGACCGGCGGGACAGTCATATCTATATAAAAGTATAGATAATTCAATATCGTTTATTTTTACCACGCGGAGATCCGATAATTTCTTCATAAAACAATAGCAAAACAGTAGTGAATGACTGAAAACAGGGACATCCAATCAAGAGCGGTGTCCCTGTTTTCATTGTCTCTTCACTTAAGGCCCCCTGGCCGGGATTAATCTGAAATGATCCTACACTTTACTGCGATGTATCTTCTTGTTAACTCCATTTGAGGATGGAATGATCAACACCTAAGAGTGTGATTATTGGTACATGGAAAAGATACTGGTACTTGAAGATAATGAAGCTATCAGAGAGTCTGTTGAAAACTACCTGAAGCTCTGTGATTACGATGTTGTATCCTGCGGTTCCGTTTCTGAAGCGGCTGCTTCTCTGGAGGAAAACACTCCTGATCTGGCTATTCTGGACATATCTCTTCCGGACGGTAACGGACTCTTTTTTGCCAGAGAGCACCTTGTAGATTCAAGGACCCCCTTTCTGTTCCTTACAAGCCAGGGTGACGAGTCCGGTAGAATTACAGGTCTTGAGATCGGTGCTGTGGACTATGTAGTCAAGCCCTTCTCGCTTAAAGAGCTGACCCTGCGCATCAAAGCCATCCTGAAAAGATCCAACCCTGACAGCCTTACGGCATCCAGACAGAACCGCTGGAAACTGGATGGGGATGTAATGGAATTTTCTGAAACCCTGCATAAGATGAAAATCAATGGCCGGGGGATTCATCTGACTACCATGGAATGGGAGATCATGAGCTCCCTGATTCACCATGAAGGCTCTATTCTCTCAAGAAAACAGATACAGAAACAGCTCCACTTTCTGAGTTCCGAATTGAGCCCCAGAACAATTGACTCCCATATAAAGAATATCCGGAATAAACTGGGTAATCCCGGCTGGATTCTTGCAGTCAGAAGCTTCGGTTTCCGCTTCGCCGGTGACCGTCACTCTGTCTGATAAACCATAGGCCGGGGAGATAGCTGGCAGCACCCCGGTATCTGTTACTCCAGCCAGTATACAACTGCTTATTTTCAAAAATACCCCGATTTTTTAAGTCTTGATTTGGTCACTCGCATTCTCTCTGTTTTTCAGGGCAGTCTGATTCCTTTATGGGAAGTAATCGGTATGGGAAGTCACCGGCCATGGTCTTTCTTCACGAAGGATATGCAGAAAAAAAGACCGCCCTAAGGCGGTCTTGTGTTTAATCCAAATCAGTAGAGAAGCTTACGCTTTTTCGTACTTCAGAGTTTCGGTTGGCTGGTCACAAACCTCTGCGGGTCCGTAGTACTGGATCGCGCCGGGGAAGGTGAAGGCTGTTTCAACGGCCCACTCGTCTCTCTTTGCTGCGAAAGCCTTGAAGGGAGCGCCGTCGAGCTCTACCAGAGCCTTCTTGATAACGGGCTTCTTCGCACCGTGTCTCTGCTCCATGTTCATCATCATTGTCAGGGGACATCCGCCGGGAACCCACTGATCAGCGGATTTCTGGAGGTCTGCAACGTTTGAGATGTAACCGGTCAGTCCGTGGCTCATCAGGATGAAGGCGGAGTAACCGAGGGAGTAGCAGTAGTCAGAGTCGAAGTTTGAGGGGAATGCACAGCGTCCTTCGTATCCGAAGAAGTGAGCCAGGGCGTTGAACTTAGCCTTGGTGTCCATGGCCGCAATCTTTCCGGCAACCATTTCGATCAGAAGCTTTTCTGTTTCGATTCTGGAAACCTGTACATTTCCGTGGGGGTCGCGGTCCATAAGCAGCTGCTGCTGGATGGAAACGGGGAGGGATGCGAATACTGCGGCAGCGGCGCTGTCCAGTTTCTCACCAAGCCACTTCTGCTGACCTTCGAAGTCCAGAGCATTGAACTCTGCTTCGTGGTGTGCCATCAGGTCATTGAGCTGTCCGATCAGGGCGCCCACTTCGGGGATAAACTCGATCAGACCTTCGGGGATCAGGGCAACACCGAAGTTGTTTCCCTTCTCGGCTCTTTTAACAACCACATCTACGATCTGGTCTACAACTTCAGCGAGAGTCATCTTCTTCTCTTCAACTTCTTCACTGATGATACAGACGTTGGGCTGTGTCTGAAGAGCACACTCAAGAGCGATGTGCGATGCACTTCTTCCCATGAGTTTGATAAAATGCCAGTATTTTTTGGCGGAGTTGGAGTCTTTTTCAATGTTTCCGATCAGCTCGGAGTAGGTTTTAGTAGCAGTGTCAAAACCGAAGGATGTTTCGATATACTCGTTCTTCAGGTCGCCGTCGATGGTCTTGGGGCATCCCACTACGGTGATGCCTGTTTCCTTGGCTGCGAAGTACTCGGCCAGGATGGCACCGTTTGTGTTGGAATCGTCACCGCCGATGATTACAACACCTGTGATGTCGTGCTTGCGGCAGGTAGCCAGAGATTTTTCAAACTGCTCTTCTGTTTCCAGTTTGTCACGTCCGGAACCGATGATGTCGAATCCTCCGG
>DHQL01000012.1:183237-183473 GCA_002408085.1 Spirochaeta sp. UBA5339 | reverse complement strand
AACCCCTAGACGATGGAGACAAATAACCAATCAAATGATACGGATGAGCCGCACTGGGTTCGAACCAGTGACCCACGCCTTAAAAGGGCGTTGCTCTGCCAGCTGAGCTAGCGGCCCGTACATCTCCAGGGGGAATCGAACCCCCGTTGCCGGGATGAAAACCCGGTGTCCTAACCCCTAGACGATGGAGACAAATTGTTCATTCGATTGGCCAATGAGCCGCACTGGGTTCGAAC
>DHQL01000012.1:138271-182994 GCA_002408085.1 Spirochaeta sp. UBA5339 | reverse complement strand
GCCAGCTGAGCTAGCGGCCCGTCTAACGTTCCGCTGTGGCGTCCCGTTGAACGAGTGGTAATATACCTAATGCGACTAAAAGTGTCAATAATCATTTATGAAATTCTATATTTAATTTAACACTGTATACAGAAAACACCCCCGGCTCACCAGATAACTCATTCCCATAAAAAGAGATACCTGCTCCCCAATGCTTAAATTTTATTGCCGTTCCCATGGAAAAAAGGCCCTCAGTCATTCCCAGGCGGAGATCAATAATATTCAGTAGAGTCAGCTCTGTTCCTATTCCTATGTTTAAAATCGGATTGACCGGATCATCATAGGCAAAAGCAAAAATGTCCCTGTAATCGAAGAAAATATCCCAGGGGCCGATCCACCTGTTTTTCCTGAAAACCGCCGGCGAGTATTTAATGCCCGCCGACACAACTACAGGTGCAAGGCCGAACTCCACGGAGCTGTATCCATTGGACTGACCATAATCCTCGGCACTGTCATAGGTAAACTCTGCATATGGTGTAAGTAGATCATGGGCTGTAATTGCCCAGGAAAAGGAGTTTGAAAGTACATGCACTGCACCGAAATCCAGCCCGGCACCTGTTTTAACGGTCATGGGACTCTCAAGCAGAAGAGAAGGTTTGCTCAGGGAGTAGAGAAATTCAAGAACATCATCGCTGTAGATATACTCCCATCCGATGATATACTTCCCCAAAAAACCCCAGTATGCCTTCCCCCTCCATGATCCAGGAAGAGGCAGCTCCCATCCATGCCCCCCTTCAAAGGCCATTACACTCCGAATCCGGAAAGCCGATGAGACAACCATATTGGGTGTAAAGCTCAGAACATTTATCTGATTGAATGCCCTGAAACCGGTATTGTCCCTGATAAAGCCGGAATTGAGGGGGCCGGAAAGGTCCGCCTTAAAATAGGTTCCCTCTTCCACTGGAAGGAGGCCAAGATAGTCCTGATCGGTTATCAGACCGACAATCTTGTCATTAAAACCTGAAAAAGAGAGACTTATATCGGAATAGAGAGTTTCATTCTTATCAAGGGCCAGATAGGCTGGATTGTAAAACCGTGCGGAGAATGTCTTCCCATCGGCTGCATGCCCTCCCCCCAGGGCGGACATCCTTCCAGAAATCCAGGTTAAAGGCTGAGCAGAAACTGTAAATGATGACAGCAGCAGAACAGAAGTGAGCAGGATATTTCTCATTCAGCTCCCCAGATTGTACAGTGCCTGAACATTAATAACAGCCTGTTCCAGATCAGGGAGCTGTTCAATCTGCTCATCTGTCAATATAAGATCAAGGTAGTCACTCATATATTGAACATCTTCTGCCAGTTCATTTGTCAGCTCTGCTTCGCTTTCATAATAGGAAGAATCAGCCTCAACATTTACAGTACCTAAATAGCCGGATATAGTACCACTGTTATATTCTTCTATCATATCAGAAACATTCAGTCCCAGATCCTCTGCCACATAATACCACCACACCACAAGCCCCAGAATCGAAATAAATGTCTGGGTTGCCGATGGGCTGCCATTATAATCGAGAACACTTCTAACTGCCTCGGTCACTTCTCGAAGATAATTCTCAATTACCTTACTAACTATAACTTCAGCTACTTCACTGTCGGTAACAGAAATGGATATCAGTGCCAGAAAGAGAAACACTGCCTTAGACCGCGCCGCCTGAAGGTCGGCAATCCCCAGACTCACCTCGATAAAATCTGCAGTTTGTGTGTCCGGATCAAGGGAAGCCAGCTTTGCACTTTCGCGGTTATATACAGCCGTCATTACATCCTCATCACCCGAGGCGATGGCCTCGGTAACCGAAATATTGTCAGTGTTTTTGAGGGCCGAGAAGATATTAAAACCGACAGGACTGTCACAGCCGGAAAGAAGTACAATCAGCCCTAAAATGAAGGGCAATACTCTATTCATATATTTAATATACAGAAAAAAAAGCCCGGATACGATATCCGGGCTGTAAAAAATCAGATTATATTTCTGTCAGAAACGGAAGGCCACTTCCATTGATCCGCCCATACTTGATTTGTCTCCTGCATGAGTTCCCAGTTCCTCGGAGTATAGAGCACCGTTCAGTTCAAGGAAGAAGAGATCAAGACCGAAGCCTGCGGTAAAGTATCCTCCCTGGAATCCGGCGCGCAGGGCTACAGAGGAGAGGAGCACTATTTCTGCACCCATATCAAGCCTTGTCCAGAATGACTGTGCACTGTATCCGTAAAGAGAATCCTCTTTAACAAGAGGCTGAGACCATGAGGCGTGGATTGTTGGATCGATAAACCTGTTGATCTTGCCCATTGTAGGACTGTAGGCCACACCGAAGTTCAGGGTCCAGGGTGTAACATAGATATCATCAACCGAGTTGCCCGAGAACTGCATGCCGAAGAGAGTATCCATGGACTTGAAGAAATATCTTGTGTTTCCGATATCCCTCATTGTCATGCTGGCAATAAGATCTCTCCAGTAGAAGTCGACACCCAGGTCAAAACCGACACCGAAACCGCCCATGGCATCAACGGTGTCGAAAGTTACATCGCTGTCACCGCCTGAAAGGCTGTCAGTAAAAGACCTGATATTGATATCGTTGATAAAGATCCTGTGCATGGGCCTGATGTCTCCGCCCACGACCAGCTTGAACTGTCCCAGCTCAAAGGGATGGGCGTATCCAAGGATCAGACCGTTGGTCATGATAATGTCACCGGTTACACCAAGAGTGGTTTCAGCCTGGGGGGCATTCATCTCTGTAACCGACATAAAACCGATGCCGAGGCCTTTGCCCACATACCCTGATCCGAACTGAACCGAAGCACCGATACCGTTGGATGTAACCTGATCCAGAATCAGCTCAATAGGATTTTTAGCATCGTCCCTCGTATCTTCCATTAGCTGAAAAAGCTCTCCGGAGAATCCTGCGCCAATGGAAATAAGTGTCAGTTCACCCTTTCTCTTTACTTCTCCGTCTTTCTTTTCCTTCTCCGTAGTCTTAGCAAAGGAGGCTGGATTAACGAGCAGGGAGTTGTATCCGCTGCCGTTGGCTATAAAGGAACCTCCCTGGGCTTTTACCTCGGGACTGGTCCAGCTGAAGGCAGGAGAGTAGAAACGGTCTTTACCGAAGGCCAGACCGGTAATGGAAAGTAATATTAATATAAATGTGATATTTTTTTTCATTTTAACCTCCTCAAGATGAACCCAGAAGGTCATCAATCGCACCGACTCCAAGCCCCTCATCGACGACATTCAGAAGCCCGGGAGTAGCATCGAAAATTTCAGAGGGATCAGTTACTGCTCCAACAGTCAGCGCAGGTGAGCCAGTTGCAACATAAGCAGCCACATCATCAACTGTATTACCCGAATCGATAATAAACTTTGCCGCCCCGGAAATCAGAGCTTTTGTAGCAGCATCTCCGCTGTTTGTATCATTTGGAGGATCATTATCTTCTAGAGTATTGCCATAGGTCTCCAACGCCGTTGCTGCATCATAGAAAGCCTGTAACTGTTCCGCAATTTCCGCCTGTGACAGAGAGTCATCAAATATCGCATCCAACAGGGTTTCAGGATTATCAGGATCAAAAACTTCCTCACCATCCAGAGCATCACCGATAACAGAGTTCAAATTAGAAAGAGTTTCATCAGACCCTGAGGTCTTCAGGTGTACATCCGCCAGCATAAGTGCCGCTTCCTGCTGGGTTGTCGTGTCAGTGCTGTTGTACATGGCATCTTCAAGTGTTGAAATGACTTGAGCTTTTGCATCCGGATCATTGGACAGATTCTCATAGAACTGCGGCTCATCAGCCACACTCAGCAGATCACTTGTACTTGTAAGATCCGGCATCTCCATATTATCGATTCCGCTGAAGATATTCATCGAAAAGGGATTACAGCTGACAAGCAGAACCAGGAGCAATAGGGATTGTCCCAGAACCAACTTCTTTTTCATTTTTCCTCCGATAGGGCAATATTTTTAATTGCTTCACCTCTATGCCCTGTTTAACACAGTTAGAGATTAGATATGACACTTTTAAGTTTCAGAAAAAAAGATCACATACCCGCTTATAAAAATAAACCAAATGGAGAATAAATCAACCACTCAATCATTATTTAATATATATGATTATTCATCCCGTAGAGGACGCCGCTTTTCAGGGATTCAATCCGGCAGTTTACAAGAGTTCCTCTCTCAACGGAGGTATCAAAAGGGATGCGCACACGCAGATAATTTCCGGCGGTTCCTTCCCAGAATTTTACATCATTTGATGTTTTTTCTTCCTCTATAAGGACTTGCAGAGTTTTCCCGACCTGATCCTGTAGATATTTATCATAGGCTTCGGTGGAAATCTTCCGAATTTCTTCGGTCCTTTCACCTGTTATCCGCTCCGGAATTTGAGGTTTCATATCCCATGCGGCGGTGTCGGGGCGGGGTGAAAAGGGGAAAACATGGATTCTGGAAAAGTTCAGTTCCCTCAAATTTGTTACGGTAACACCATGCTCATCATCGGTCTCACCGGGGAAGCCGGCAATGATATCTGCGGCAATAAAGGGGTCATCCTTCAGCTCCCTGAGGCGCTTTACGGCATCTTTTACGGCCTGAGCCTCGTAGGGGCGGTTCATTCTCTCCAGAACCGAGTCACTCAGGGACTGGGCAGACACATGAAAGTGATCGCAGATTCTGGGATGGGAAAGGATGGAGAGGTCCCGGCTGAGGAGGGTCTTGGGCTCAAGAGAGGAGAGCCTGATTCTGAAGTGCTCTGTCTCATCGATAATCCGTTTAAGAAGATCAGAAAGGTTCATATCGCCGTCATTATAGGAGTCGATATTCACTCCCGTGAGAACGATCTCCTCATATCCCTTCTTCTCAAGCTCTTTGAGACGCTCCATAAGGGTATCTGAGGCGAGACTGACGGACTTACCACGGGCCAGACAGACCCGGCAGTAGGCGCAGCGGTGATCACAGCCGTCCTGAATTTTCACAAAGGCCCTGGCATGGAAGTTGAAGTCCGCAGCAGAGAAACGGAAACGGGCTTCCGCCTCGTCGAATCCTCCTGAATGGGACTCCAGCCAGAAACCGGCACTCTTGTAGAGGTCCTTGCCTTCGGCCTGACCGCTGCCAAGGTATCCGGCCATATCCATAATCAGGTCCTTCCGGTCCAGAGTTACGGACATAACATTCTCTCCCAGCTCTCTGATCAGTTCGGGCTCCAGTTGGGCGTAGCACCCTGTTACAAGAACAAGAGATTCGGGATTATCCCGGCTTGCCTTCCTTATAACACGGCGGGCTTTCTGCTCGCTCTTGGAGGTTACGGTGCATGTATTGACCACATAGACATCGGCTTCTTCAGAAAAATCGGATATGCCGAAACCCTGTTTTTCAAAGGCGTCCGCAAGGGCTTCGGTTTCACACTGATTGAGTTTGCAGCCAAGTGTAAAGAATGCTGCCTTCATTCGCTTCTCACTATCGGTTCTGGTTGATCCGCTCCAGTCCCTTCCTTGCTTCCTGCAGGGAGGGCTGGAGTCTCAGTGCCTCGTTATAGGCATCTTCGGCGGAATTAAAATTTTCCGCCCCCTCACGGGCGTAGCCGAGACGGGACCACCAGCGTGCTGCAGAAGGAACATGATGAATAGCTGTGGACAGTGCGATGTCTGCATGGTTATAGCGGCCAAGGCGGATATAGGTTTCCCCCATGTAGTAGTATACCTGGCCGATCCGGTCTCCCGTGGGATTCAGGGAGACATACTGCTGAAAGTAGGTGAGACTTCTCTCATGGTTGCCCAGATAGTAGTTAGCCTCTCCCAGATTCTCAATAACTCTTGTGTCTGAACGGGACCAGGTCAGGGCTTCTTCTCCATACTGTCTGGCTTCTTCATAACGGCCCAGACGGATCAGGGACCAGCCAAGAACGGTGTAGGAGTCCATACGGGAGATCACCTCGGAGTCATTGTATGAGGCAAGCTCCTCCAGACAGATCTCTACAGAAAGATCATAGTTTCCCTGACGGTAGGACTGAAGGGCATCCCTTTTCTCCTGAGCTGCCAGAGCAGAGGTCATGGTTACAATAAGTAGGAATACAGATAATCTAGTTTTCAAGGGAGTCCTCCGCGGGAATCATCCGGCTGACGCCTTCAAACCGGCATCCGGTTTCCATAATAATCTTGGGAGCGGTAATATCACCGATTACCTCGGCATTGCCCATCAGTTCGACACGGGACTGGGCCTGGACATTTCCCTTGACCTTTCCCCGTACATGAATGGAACGGGCTCCGATCTCAGCGGTGACATCGGCATCCTCTCCTATATAAAGATCACCCTGGGCTTTGATATTGCCCTCGAACTTTCCTTTAATCATCAGCTCTCTGGTAAAGGTCAACTCTCCGCTGAAGCTGATGTCTTCGGCAAGTACGGTGTCCAGTTTATGTTCTTTTATCCTTCGTGAATGAATTTCAGCCATTCAGATCTCCTACACTTTCTATGGAATCAAAGGTTCCCAGCATTTTCTCCAGTCCACGGTGCAGATCCTTCCGCATCCGGGATGTATATGGATTATACTTCTGCAAATCGAGAAACAGCTGCCAGGGGTCGTTACAGGTCTGCCTTACAATCTTCAGCAGCGCATCATAACCGGCAGTGGCTATGGAACTGGGATGAAGATTGAGCTCATCCAGAGTACGACCTATAAAGTGGGTAATTCCCTGAGTATAGGCAGCCTCCCTGTCATGCTCATGAGCCGTCATCTCCTGAACGGTGAGTCCGATTCTTCTGAAATGATCCTTCCAGAGGATATACTCCTCGTCGCTGACTCTCTCCTTGCACATCACAATGGGAAGTCCATCAACACCGTTCTTTCCGGAATCCGGTCCAAACATGGGATGGGTAGCCAGAATCCCGACGGATGCAGGCAGATACTTGTACATCATATCAACGGGATAGACCTTGACAGAACAGGTGTCGACCACAAGGGTCCCCGGCTTCAGAAGAGGGGCTATTTCCTGCAGCACCTGCTCCATAGACGAGATCGCATTACAGAGGAATAGAACATGGCAGTCCATCAGTTCCTCAAGATCCACCCGTTTCACACCGGGAGGTGTCAGTCTGTCAGGATTTCGGGAGTAACCCTTCACCTGAAATGATTGTGATAATAAGGCAGCCCAGAAGGAGCCGAAGCGCCCCAGACCGTACACGGCAATTTGCATTCTCCTATAATACAGAAAAACCGCGAGGATGCAAAGACAAATATGAAGCGGCTTTTTAGAGTATTATGACCAATTCAACATGATATCCCGGAAGGAGTCCATTCAGCTGTGAAATTGGGTCACCCTTCTTTCCCTGTTCTATAAAAAGGTTTATAGTGATTAAAAACTATCGGTACTGTCCTTATCTTTTTTGCGGCGGTTCCATTATTTATTTTCAGGAGTTATACCTATGTCATTCGTTGAAGATATGAAAGCCAAAGCTATCAGCATGCAGAAAAAACTGGTCCTTCCCGAAGGGACCGAGCCCAGAACCCTGGCCGCCGCCAGAATTATTACGGATGAGAAAATCTGTTCCGAAGTTATCCTTGTGGGTGAGGACGCAGCAGTACGCTCTGCTGCGGAAGCCGCCTCTGTATCTCTTGACGGCATTACCGTTATGGACCCCTCTACTTCAGATCTTCTGGGGGCCTATGCCGACGAGTACTATGAACTGAGAAAGAAAAAGGGAATCAGCCCCGAAGATGCAAAAGAGCAGATCAAGGACGTACTGAAATGGGGAGCCATGATGGTACGCAAGGGCGACGCCGATGCCATGGTAGCCGGTGCCGACAACCCCACAGGAAAGGTTCTTGTAGCCGGATTCACTATTATTAAAACAGCTCCCGGTGTTTCCTCCGCCTCTTCCTGCTTTGTAATGGACTTCCCCGACAAGAAGTGGGGTAAAGACGGTCTGATGATCTTCTCCGACTGTGCCACCATTCCTGATCCCACAGTTGAGCAGCTGGCTGAAATTGCCGTTCAGTCCTCAACATCCTGCAAGACCTTCCTTCAGGCTGAGCCCCTTACTGCGATGCTCTCCTTCTCTACCAAAGGCTCTGCCGCCCACCCCAATGTGGACAAGGTTACTGATGCCCTGAAACTGGTTAAGGAGATGGCACCTGAACTGAATGTTGACGGTGAGATGCAGCTGGATGCGGCCATCGTTGAGAGCGTAGGTGCCAAGAAGGCTCCCGGTTCTCCCGTTGCCGGCAAGGCAAATACCCTGATTTTCCCCGACCTTCAGTCCGGAAATATCGGATACAAACTGGCTCAGAGATTCGGAAATGCAGGCGCCTACGGCCCCTTCCTTCAGGGATTTGCCAAGCCCATCTCCGACCTGTCCAGAGGATGTTCTGTGGAAGACATTGTCAACACAGTTGCCGTTACAATGACTCAGGTGGAAGACTGATATTCAAACTATGAATGTAATTATTATGGGATACGGCCGTATGGGCCGTGAAGTAGAAAAGATTCTCCTTGAACGGGGTCACCTCGTTGTATCCCGGGTGGACTCCGGAGGCTACGGTGACGAGCTGAAGCCTTCGGCGGAGTCCCTCTCTGCTGCGGATGCGGTGATTGAGTTTGCCCTTCCCGGCGGCATAAAGGACAATACAGCCCTGTACAGCGAGTACGGCCTGAAGGCGGTTATCGGAACCACCGGATGGAACGAGGAGAAGGAAGAGGTCTTAAAGCCCTTTGAAAGCGGAAAGGGTGCCGTTGTCTACGGCTCCAACTACTCCATCGGGGCCCATCTCTTTTTCAGAATGACAGCCCAGGCCTCAAGAATGATCAACAAGGTGGAGGAGTATGACACCATGCTCATCGAGTACCACCACAACAAGAAGGTGGATGCCCCCTCGGGTACCGCCCTCACCGCCGCACAGCTGGTGCTGGACAACCTGGACCGGAAAAAGGAGATCCTCCCGGGAAATCCCCCGGGAGCCATAAAACCGGAGCAGCTTCATGTGGCCTCGGTCAGGGGTGGTAACATCCCCGGAATCCATACTCTGACACTGGATTCTCCGGCTGACACTCTGGAGATAACCCACAATGCCAGAAACAGAAGCGGTTTTGCACTTGGTGCCGTTATGGCCGCCGAATGGCTCTGCTCAGGAGAAGGCAGAACCGGGGTTTTTACGGTAGATGATTTTATCAGCGATCTTCTTGACTGATTTAACTCTATAAACTTAAGCAGCAGATAAAAATTAGGAGAAAGTAAAATGTATACAGGCGTATTTACAGCGTTAGTCACCCCCTTTACCGAAAAGCAGGATGTAGACTGGGATAGCCTGAAAAAAATAGTTCAGTTTCAGCTGAACAAGGGGATCTCGGGACTCGTACCCGTTGGAACAACCGGGGAGAGCCCCACCGTTTCCCATGACGAGAATATGGACGTTATTGAAGCGGTTGTAAAAGAGGTGAACGGAAAGGTACCTGTAATTGCAGGAACCGGATCCAACTCCACCGACGAAGCCGTAAGGATGACCAAAAGGGCCAAGGCCATCGGCGCCGACGCCAGCCTCCAGGTCTCACCCTACTACAACAAGCCTACCCAGGAGGGCCTCTACCGTCACTTTATGACCATTGCTGACACAGTAGACCTTCCCGTCGTGGTATACAATATCAAGGGTAGAACCGGGGTAAATATTGAAACAGACACCCTGATGCGTCTGGCAAAGCACGACAATATTGTTGCCGTCAAGGAAGCCAGCGGCGACCTCGGTCAGATGATGGAGGTGATCCGCCGGAAACCTGCTGATTTCGCGGTTCTCTCGGGAGACGATAACCTTGCGCTGCCCCTGACCCTGATGGGCGGAAATGGGGTAATCTCTGTTGCCAGCAACATCATCCCTCAGTGGATGGAAGAGCTGGTCAAGGCTGCCCGAAGGGGAGATATCGAAAAGGCAAAGACCATCCATTACGAACTGATGCCCCTCTTCCAGGCCATGTTTCTGGAAACAAACCCCATCCCTGTAAAATGGGCGATGAGTGAAATGGGACTGGTACAGGATGTGTTCCGCCTCCCCCTCTGTTCACCTGCAGAGGAGACAAAAGTAAAAATCAGAGAAGCCCTGAAGAATCAGGGACTGATCTAGAAATCTCTATCCCCGGCGGACTGTACCAGTGTGGTCAGCTCCCCGGGATAAGATTAAAACAAAAAACCGCAGACAGTATCTGCGGTTTTTTTGTCAAAATATTTAAATAAAGGGAATCTCTATCAGAGATTCAAAGGGGAACTATACGAACTGCCCCATTGTCTTGGCTCTCATTACCGCTGAGGATCTCATCATGGATACCCAGCTTGCAAGGCCCTTACCCCAGTAGGCTGCGAAGTCTACCGCTGCATCCTCGGGTTCTGTTTCAGGATCTTTTTCAAGCATATAGTACCAGTGGGTAGATACGGCAAAGAAAAGCTGCCCCTTTGTATAGTCAGCAAAGGATTTTTTAACTTCCCACCATTCGATAACTCTGAAAATGGGAGCGTAAACTTTCTCTCTCCATGAGTCAAAAGCAGCTTCCCAGCTGTCGAACTTCTGCCCCTTCTCTTCAAGCAGATATTTGTGAACATCTACATGCTCAACCAGAGTAGTCCACTCTTTTTCTTCTGTAAAACCGAGATTATCGTCCTGAAGTTTTTCTTTCAACAGGGCTGTATTTTCTACTTTTGCTGCTTCGTTCTTTTTATCTTCTACTGTCATTTTCCTCTCCTTATATCTGGAGTCAATACATATGGTTCTCAATATGTAACTTGCTTATGAGTTAACAATAATCAAAAGAGAAGAAAAAATCAATTTTTTTATTGACAAATCCTTGTTTTCACCCTTATTAACACAGATTTAATATTACAAAAAAGTTAATCTATCTAACTTATATACATATACAAAAAGGAATTAAAAGAAATAAACTGTTTGTATTTTTATTCTTTCCGAAAGACCGCAAGTGATTTTTTATTTTCAGAAATCAGTTCCCAGCCGCTTTTTTCTCCCAGAATCTTAAGAGACAGGGGGGTGAAGAAGCGGATATGAGTGGGATCTTCCTTATACCACCACCCCTTGAAATCATCCCGGCTGTTCGAGGGGAGGAACTGAGTCATTACCGACAGTACAGCTCCTTCGTCGGCGGCGTCATAGAGCCTTCGAAAGTCAGAAACGGGATCATTTATATGCTCAAGGACCTCACAGAGCAAAATCAGGGAGAAAGGTCCCTCCTCAGGCCAGCTGGGAGCAAAGTAGGGATCATAGGAAGAAACGGAGTAGCCCCGGGCGGACAGGAGCTCCGTAAGCACCGGCCTGGGCCCGCTGCCGTAGTCCAGAATCTGTCCCGATTCGTACCAGGGCAGAACGGCGCTCTTTACAAAGCTCTCCAGCCAGTTAATATAGCCCTTGTCCTCCGGATTATTCCTGTGAAGCTCATAACGCTCCCTCTCCTCTTCTTCTTCAGGAAGCCTATCCTGAAAGACAAAAGAGCAGGAGGGACAATGGGAAAAACTTCTGAAACCACCGGTCTTTCTGGTAATTTCGTAAAAAGGACCCGCCGGTTCAGAGCAGAGAGGACAGATCTCCTGAGACAAGGATATCAGCCCTTGGGATCTACATCAGCAAGGCGGTCGGAGAGAGAGACAAACTGCTCCACAGTCACCTTCTCGGGACGCCAGGTAAGATCGATTCCCTCTTCCTCAAAAACCTTGAAGAGGAGCTCTTTACCGAAGCGGGCAAAACGCTGTCCCGCCATGGAGCTCAGGTTATTCTGAATGGTCTTGCGCCGTGAAACAAAAATATCCCGGATCAGCTGCTGAAAGAGCAGTCTGTCCTTCATACCGTCGTACTTGCCGTGGGGAGAGCACATAACAATCTTTGAGCCCACCCGGGGTACGGGATAAAAGGAACCGGGTTTAAGGGTTCCGCAGTCCTTTACATCAAAGGCGGACTGACAGAGTATGGAAAAGGAGGAGTAGTTCTTGTTTCCCGGTTTCGCCGTCATTCTGTCACCCATTTCGGCCTGAACAGTCAGCACCAGACGGGAGGGAAGCATATTCTTCTCCACAAAATCGGCGATAATGGCGGATGCCGCATTATAGGGGAGGTTCCCCAGCACCTTGTCGGGGGCACCATTGGCGTCCCTCTCGGCTTCCCAGGTCTTGATCACATCACCTGCAACAAGTGAGAACCGTGGGAATTTTGCCATGGCACGGGTCAGGTACTCCACATAACCGGGATCGATCTCAAAGGCGGTAAAGTCAACGGGATAGGCAGCGGCCATCTTGGTCATGGCTCCGAGGCCCGGACCGATCTCCCAGAGGCGTTCATCTTCCTGAAGGTCGAGCTGTCTGATGATCTTCTCTCTGGCTCCCTTGTTGATCAGAAAATTCTGTCCCCATCGCTTACGGGGGCCCAGCCCCATCATATCAAGCAGTATCTTTATCTCAGACACTGAGTCGTAATTCAGGTCCAGATTCTCTTTTTCCACGATAACCTCCCGGGTGCGTAAATAACGCCTAATAATAACGGAAAGAGAAGGAGGAGGAAAAGACCCGGCCCCGGCTCTGTCAGTGAAAGAGAGGGTATCTTCACAAAAAAACCTGCTGAGAAAACCATCATTTTTTCCAGGATACGGCATAAAAGCACCGGCAGCGCCGTAAGCAGGGATAAATCAGGCAGAAAGAGGTAAAGTATTCCGCTGTACATATAGAGGGTGACCAGGGGTGTCAGTACAAGGGATGCGGCCAGTCCGGCGGGATACCAGACTCCGAAGCTGAAAAGCACCAGAGGAAGGGTCCAGAGCTGCGCCGCCATGGAAGCTCCCAGAGCGGTCCTCAGGCCTAATGGAATCCACATTGGCAGAACTCCCGCAAGCAGGGTGCTCCCGGACAGGATTCCCCAGAGGGCCAGATAGGAGAGCCGGGCACTCAGAGTGTGGAGTGAGGCGGGACAGATAAGGGCACTAACAAGATATGATGCGGCCAGCACCTTCTTCAGATCCGGCCGGACATGCTTCAGCTTGCAGAGGATGATGATCTGATACATCAGAACCGAGCGGATCAGCGATGGCTTCGGCCCTGCCAGATAGAGGTAGACCAGCAGCCCCAGTGCCGAAAGGACAAGGGCTCCCCTGTGACCGGCGGGCCTCTTGAAGAGCAGATAGAGCAGCAGTGCCACCAAGCCAGAGTGAAAGCCCGACAGAGCGATTATATGAGCCGTACCGGTTTCCCGGAACAGAGCCGAACTGCGATCCTGATCGGGATGCTTCAGCCCCAGAACCAGGGCCGGCAGAAGGGAGGCAGAGAACTCCGACAGGGCCTCAGCCTTCCTGTGGACCCTGTTGACAATCCACCTTCTGAACCGCCCCGGACCAGTGGATTCATAGACAAGCAGAGATTTCCCGAAGAAGAGAGTTCCATCCACGGTAAAACGCCCCTCCAGATCCACCGAGTCCCCCCTCAGCCAGCTCTCCGGACTGAAGGCCTCCTGTTCGGAGAGGGAGACCCGTATACTCCCCTTCCCCGCCGCCTGTGCACCCGAGTGCTGCTCCAGTTCTTCCATTTCAAGTGTGAAGATCAGATTTCCCCGGCTGTTCCAAGAGGGTTCTGCCGTAAGCCTGCCCTTCAGACGGACACAGTCCTCCGCGGGAAAGGGAAGATACACCGCCGTACTTCTGCGGTAAATCCCCATGGACAGAACAAGAAAAAGAAGCAGCCCGCCAAAGGAGAGAGTGGCTTTCCTGCCATTTATCAGACAGTAGACACCCAGGAGTGTGAGAGGAAGATAAATCAATGGGGAGAGAGAAAAGGGCTGCAGAGCCGTATAAATCAGGGCCGTCCCCGGAAGAAGGACGCCCAGTGGGACAGTTTTCATACCCTCAATAAGGCAGGAACGGGTCCGTTGATTTTAAAGATCCCGGCCAAATTCGAGGCAGACAAAAAAAGACTCCGGTTCCCCGGAGCCTTCGTCATTCAATAAATCAAGGAGCGGCGCAGACTACTGCAGCTTCTCCATGGCCTGCTTGGCCAGTCTGTTTATGGCGGGGGTGTAGTTGGAGAACTGAACCTCCGTCAGGGCCGACATGCCCCGGCTGTTGCCGCTCATTCCAATGGAGTTGATAATCTGCCGGATATAATCCAGCTGTGCCTGGCTGGCATTGAGCCCGGAAGCCTGACGCTCATTATACATTATCAGCTTCTCTGAAAGCACATCCACCGCCGCATCGCTGGCGATGACTCCCAGGGCATAGTAGGCATAGATCGTCTCATTGAAATCGCTGGCACGGTCTATGGTTGTCTTCAGAAGAGGTACCGCATCATCGGTCTTTGCCTCGTTCTGAATAAGGCTTTTAATGGCATCAATCCGCAGTTTTGAAAGATCGTCCTGCTCGGATCTATCATTTGTCTGATACTTGAGGCCCTCTTCCAGGGCCGTTACGGCTACACTGTTTTTATTCTCAAGGGGAGCATTGGAGTTGTTTTCAACTGCCAGAGCGGTCCTCTTGGTGCTGTAGTCAGCATTGACCATAATTCCAAGAATCTGTTCGGTGGGATCATCGGCAATGGTCTTCAAGGCTTCCACAGCCAGATCCTTTGTTCTTCTGGAGTACCAGCCTGTAGCCGCATAGAAAACCGGCTCGAAACCTACGGGCTGTCTCATCTTCTGAAGAGCCAGAACACAGGCATAGGCTTCAATTTCAGCGCTCTCTCTGTTGCTTTGCTGGGTGTTGAAGTTCAGATTCCGGAGCATTGTTGAAATATCGGAGGCATAGGTTGTTGCCCGCATCTCACCAAGAGCTATCAGGGCATTGGCCTTCAGAAGAGAGTTGTCTGCCGGATGATTCACAACAAACCAGACCTGATCTTCGGCATCTCTGGACTTCATACTGCCGAGAGCCTTGACAATCATATCGGTCATCTCCACCCACTTGAGCATCAAAGCCCTGTCGCCTCTGAACTTCTCCTGATTGGCTATCATTTCATCAATGGCCTCAATCAGAACCGGCTCGACAGCCCGGTCATTGAGTCTGACAATATTCTCCAGAACCATCTCTTTCTGCTCAAGAGAGCTGGACCGTCTGTAAAGACGGCTCCAAACCTCAGCTGAGTTGGAGAACAAAGGAACCAGATTGGCTGAAAACAATAAAAAACTTATTATTACTACTGTCTTTTTACACATGTGAACTCCCTACTGCAGAACTTTCTTTTCAACTGATAAAACGACATACTCTTTTTCAACAATATCAATGATAGAACCACGCTTGTTTTTTGTGGTTTCTACAACGACATTGCCCGCATCATCGTACTGATACTCAACAACCCTCATAAGGTTGTTGCCGGAGTAGAAGGAAGCGGAGCTGATCAGTCCGTTTTCCAGGGCATACTCTGTCTTCTTCTCAAGCTTTGAACTTGCGGAGTAGGAGGCTTCCATTACAAGAACATCCCCGTCGTACTCCATCTTGGTAAACCCTTCCATATCGCCGTCTGGCATAAAATAGTTGAGTTGAACAAGCTTGTCCTTTTTGTACATATACTCGGTGTACATCATGGGAATTCCACCACTGTCACCGGAAATCCATTTACTCAGCAGTCCCATTGAGTTGTATTCATAGCTGGATACCGAAAGCAGATCGCCTTCAGGGCTGTAATACCCCTCTTCAATAAGCTGCTTGCTTCCGTTGTATTTATATTCGGAGTAGGAGATCTCTTCTCCGCCGGATGAGAAGCGGCTTCTTACAAGAAGACCGTCTGCATTATACTCGAAATCCTCTTCTGAGATGACTCTCTCATCTGAACCGACCTGAACCTTGTTGATAATGTTTCCATCATCGTTATAGTCATAGAGCCTGTAACCGTCAATAAATCCATCCTCATACTTGACGGTCTCCTGGGAGACAAGAAACTCATCAGCCTTGACGGTAACCCAGACAGCTTCCTTTTCCTCGGATGCCTGCTCTGCAGAACCGGACGCCGTTGTTTCCGTGACTCCCGAGTCAGGAGCTGTGGCACAGCTGAAAAGCGCCAGCAGCAGGAACAGAATTCCTGTTTGTTTCAAAAATTTTACCATGTTGTGATCTCCTTCCAATCGTGGGGAAGCAGAGGAGAGTACTGCCTCGCTAGTATTAAAACTTAATACGAAGCATGAAAAATGTAAAGAAAAGTATAGATGTGATTTCTATTAAGAAGCAGCTTAGTCATAGTCAAAAGTGGGCAGTTCTTCATCTACTGCCTCAAGGGCTTCCAGCTCTTCTTCTTCTTCAGGCAGATCATCACCGGTGATTACGGGCTCCGAAAAGACCTCCTCCGCCGAGGGAATGGCATTGTCCACCAGTCCGTCACTTGACACAACGGGAGTTCCCCCGGGCTTCTGCTCCCCTCTGTAGATATCATACACAAAGGCCAGAATCAGATAACGGGACTGTTCATCAGGCTCTTCCGCCTGAATATGCAGAACAGTGAGGTTTCTGTCATTGTCATAATCAATGGTCCGTACAATTCCCCGGAGCACCGCTATGCGGCCGAAGAGATCCATCTGCAGCTTACAGGCCATATTGACCGTTCCCTTCCCGCCGATCAGCACCGCCGCACCGTCCTCGGAGATATCCTGTATAATACAGCGCAGCCCCGGTTTACTCTCAGGCTGCTGACTGGATGTTTTAAGGCTTTTCATGGGATACAGCTGTGCAGGGAGCTTGCAGCTGGTTCTGACAGAGCGCCGTTTCTGGCTCCTTAAGACCACATCCGAGTGGGACATGCGCAGGGTTTTGAACTCTCTGTCGGGATAGCCCTCCATAATACGGGACTGAAAAAAGTATCCCGCATCCTCCCGTCTCCAGAAGTAAACATTAAGGGTTCTGTCCCGCCAGCTGTATCCTACAGGAACGGGAGGTCCCTTGGGATAGGTTACCAGAATATAGTTTCTGTTATTCTCAAGAACCGAACACTCATAGATTCCCAGACCGTCCACCTTGAGTTTAACCACCTGATTGACCGAGATATCAAAGGTGGATTCAATGCCTCTGTTGTACCGGGGCTTCTGAAACTCAACACTCTTTCTGTAGCTGTAGAGTTTCTTCAGAAGGTATTCCAGATAGTCCCTGTACTCAGGATCTTTCTCCTTCTCAATCTGAGAATGGATTCCAGCAAGAGACTTGTCCAGTACATCGATGGACCAGAACAGGGATGAGGGCTTCTGATGCTTGTTGACCACCGCAACCTTCCGGAGCAGATTGATCTCCCGGAAACTGAAACCCGCATCCTTTCCCATGGAGTAGAACTCAACCCAATCCACCGAGGCGAGGCCTTTTCTGACTGCCAGCAGAAGAGGAACAGATGAGATTATTATTAGCACGGTCAGAAAGCTGTAAAGAATACTCATAAACTATCCTCAATTATCGGCAAAAAACTCTGCTTTTCTTACATATTGAACCCGGGAGTTTTCAACAATCCACGGATAAGATAGACTATTCATTGAAACAGGGTGGTTTTTCAGTGAACAGAATTACTATAAATATACCGTCAATTCCGGACAAGGCCGAATTTCCTCTTTTTTTTCTGATAATTTTCCTCCCTGCCTATCTGGCTCAGACAGCGATGCTGCCGGGACTCTTTGATCTTCCGGCTTTCCACAGTCAGTCGGTACTTCAGGCACTGCTTGTTATCTCCCTGATACTCTATCTCTTCAGGAAGACCCCGTCACAGGATGACCTCTACCCTTCAGCCTTTGCGGGAGAGCTCAGAATCACTCATATGCTGATCACCCTTGGGGGGCTGGGAATCCTATATGGAATCTACACCCTGATCCTTACCTTCCTGCTCCCTCCCGGGATGGAGAACCCCGTTCTGATAACCCGGGGCATTATGCTGGTCCCCAGCCTGGTTACCTGTCTCTGTGCTGCTTCGATGGAGGAGTTTTTCTTCAGGGGCTACGGCTACTTCAGACTGAGGCAGAGCGGCTTCACTCCTCTGAGCTCTGTACTGATTATCAATACACTCTTCAGCCTGGGGCACCTCTACGAGGGAGTTCCCGCAGCCCTCTTTGCCTTTGCTTCGGGACTCTTTCTTGCCTTCCTGGTCCTGAAAAAGATATCCCTGTTTTCCATGAGTGCCGCCCATGGTATATTTAACTTCCTGATGATCCTTCTCTCCTTTCTGAGTGGGAAAGGAAGCCTGTAAAGGAGCAAGACAATGAAAAAACCGGTTCTGATAATCACCCTTCTCCTTCTGAGCGTACTCTGCCACGGGGATATCACCAGGCTCAGTTCCCTGGGTTTTACCTTTCCCGAAGGTAGGATGATTCCCCCTCCCCTGAGCGCCTATCTGGGAGAAGAGAAGGTTGAGCTCACAACCCGGAACAGGGTAACGGTCCTCTACTTCTGGTCCGGTTCAAATCCCGCCAGTCTGACGGACCTTCCCCTTTTAGAAAGACTCAAGGGTCTTCTGGGGGACGATGAGATTCTGATAGCACCGGTCAATCTGAACGACAGCCCCGTGGAGGCCTACGACCTTGCCGAAAAGTCGGGCTGCTTCCTCCCCCTCTACCTCTATCCTGACAATACAAATCTGAAGCCCTATATTATGAAGTCGGTACCCGCAGCCTATATTATCAACTCCCGGGGTGAGCTTGTGGCTTCAAGACAGGGAAACAGCCCCTGGACTCATCCCGATATGGTCCGCAGTCTCAGAGAAGTGGAGTAGTCCGGTTTGAAGATATTCACCCCCGATGCCCGGGGTTCCCTTGTATCCCGGCCCAACCGTTTTATTGTGATGGTGGATGTGAACGGAGAGATCGTCAGGGCCCACTGTCCCAATCCGGGCCGGCTGATCGAACTGATGAACCCCGGTAGAACAATGATCCTTGAGAAGGGACGCCCCGAACGGAAGACCCAATGGACCCTGGCCGCGGCGATCTACAACGGACAGGCAGTATCCATGTACTCTGCCCGGGCCAACCAGGTGGCGGGTGAGCTGATTATCCCCGCTCTCTTTCCCGATGCCAGGGAGATAAAAGCGGAGTACAAATGGGGCTCATCCCGATTTGACTGGCACCTCTACAACGGCGACAGGGAGATCTTTCTTGAGGTAAAGGCCTGTACCCTGATCGAAGAGGGAGTAGCCATGTTTCCCGACGCTCCCTCCATCAGGGCCTCAAGACATATAGAGGAGCTGGCTGAGATTGCCGAAGACGAAAACAGGGAAGCCCATGTGGTCTTTGTCATTATGAATCCCGATACAAAGGCCTTTATTCCCAATCTCCACACTGATCCGGTCTTTGCCCGGACCATGAAGAGCTGTTCAGACAGAGTCAGCTTTCACGGCGTCAGCTGCAGCTGTACAGAAGAGGGAGACCTGACCCTCTCCAATCTTGATGTTCCCGTTCTTACGGATGTATCAGGAGCGGCGGAGAAGGACAGCGGAATCTATATGATTATGATGGAGACCGAAGAGTGCCGAGTGGAGATCGGCGCCCTGGGTGAGATGGACTTTAAAGCCGGATGGTATATCTACACAGGGTCGGCGATGAAGAATCTGAGTTCCAGGGTGAAAAGGCATCTTGCAAAGCGGAAGAACAAGAGATGGCACATCGACTATCTGAGAGAGAAGGCTCTGAAGGTAAAGGATTTTCCCATATATACGGAGAAGGCCCTGGAGTGCACCCTTGCCTCGGATCTTTCAGAAATTGCAGAGGACTCTGTTGAGAGCTTCGGATGCTCAGACTGCGACTGTTCCTCACACCTCTTCTACTTCAGTGAAAATCCACTGCAGAACAGGGAGTTTCTGAATCTCCTCTTCCACTACAGACACACCCTGGCCTTCGGCTGATGCCGGCTCAGGACTCCTTCACAGCCATACGCCCGGTATAGTCGCTTCTCTGAAATAGAGGCGCCTTCGGGTCGGAGTGGAAAAATTCATCCACCGCCTGCCTGGACCCGCTGAAGTGCCCGTAATCATCGATAATCAGGGTCCCGCCGGTCTCGAGGGTGGGATAGAGGACTTCAAGCTCCTTCTTTGTGGAGGCATACCAGTCCGTATCGAGCCTTAAAAGGGCTGTTCTGCCGGGCCGGTCCCGGTCCAGGGTTTCACAGACATCCCCCTTGATCATACTGAATCTGTTCATGGGATATCCGGTGAGTTCCAGATGAGAACGGACAAGGTCTGTACCGGCCGCCCACCAGCCCTCACTCCAGCGCTCTGAGACGGCCTGCCCCGTTGAGGCGATCCTGTCCTCTTCGGTGGGGAGGGTCATCCCCTCATAGGTGTCGTACATCCAGATATTACGAAGAGGTGCATCCAGCTCCATCAGTGTCAGGGCCATCAGCATGCAGGTTCCTCCCTGCCAGACGCCGCACTCCACAAAGTCCCCATCCAGGCCCCGCCGGTGAATATGGCGTACCGCCGAATAGACCGCATAGGCCCTCTCCCGGGAGATCATTGTATAGGATGAGACCCTCTCCCAGATACTTAAGAAAGTCTCGTCATAATCGATGCCGTAGGTGGCCGGAGACTCACAGCCCCAGCCCCTGCTGCGCAGAAGCTCGGCAAGCTCCTCATCCTTTATCTGATCCGCGTTCTTACCTCCTGTCTGGCTTCCATGAGGTTTCGGTTCATTCTTCATTTTCAAAGCCTTACTCAGGGAGTATAGAGAAAGAGGTCGGGATAGCCCGACTCCCGGAACCTGTAGGTGAGAACTCCCGTTTCATCCTTTGTCAGCGGGCCCACCAGGAACTTATAGAGAACCCGTCCGCCCCTGTCTTCGGTCCAGACAACCATTGGATACCGCTCTCCGATGGAGAGGATCTCCGAGTAGATGCTCTCGGGACTGCTGTAGGCTCCCAGCTGAATATAGGAGGAGCCGTTTTTAAGATGATCAACAATATAGCCTTCCAGAACATCCCGCTCCACAAGTACGGGAACGATCTCTTCAACTGTCTCATCCTCGGCAATCTCGGCTATGGGATGAGTGGGAGGACGGAAGTCCGAGGGAGTCAGGAAGTAGATAACATTATCTCCCGAGGGGAGCTCTTCCATATCTTCCGAACTGCTCAGGATTACCGGTTCTTCCTCTTCAGGAATCGCGGCAGCCTCTTCGGGAACTTCATAATATTCGGGAATATACTCCTCGGGCTCATCAGCCTCTTCTACTGCAAAGAGTGCTGCCTCCCCGGGACTCATATACTCATCGGGGTTAAAATCCTCATACTCCCCTGAAGCAAACTCATCTGCTGCAAACTCTTCAGGAACTGACTCTTCAATATCTTCGGCGATCTCCTCAACAGGCTCCTCCTCAGGCTCCCTTACCACCCGCAGGTCGTCTCCGGGAAGAGGAACTGCCATTATCTCGTCGGAAAAGGGATCATAGCTTTCGGGAGTTTCCTCTGCAGTCTCAGCGACCTCTTCTGCAATCTCCGGGGTGACTCCCTCATCGGAAATGGTTTCGGGTACACTGACAGCCGGATTGATATCCGGATCGGCGCTGTTGAACTCATCGTATTCGGTGCCCCCCTTGTTTTCCGCCACCTGTACGGTTACCGGGATAACCTGATCGGCGGGGAATGAGAGGGCCTTTCCGGCAGCCTCGCTGAGAACAAGAAAAACACCCGGACGGGGTGCTCGTTTTACAATGGTCACATCCACGGTCTTGCCGTTCTGCGGGTTGGTCACGGTGATAATCGTGTTCCTGGTAAATGAACTGGACGCCCCTGCCAGGGGAACATCATCTACAAAGTTGACGAACTCTTCGGGATTCACCGAGGCGTTCCCTGACCAGACCGCCTGAGCGCTCAGGGGCGCTGCGGTTGCAGCAGCAAAGATCAGAAGAATGAGTCTTCTGAATCCGGGCTTCAATATATTAAGGTGCTTCGACATCTATCTCTCCTTTGCCTACCATCGTTCTCCAACCAGCATCTCACAGAGCCGGGTTCCCAGGATTGTATAGAGTTCTTCCCGGTTTTTATAGCGGGTATCATAATCCGACTCGGAAATTCGGGACTCCTGAAGAACCGACATATCATCAGAGCTGATCAGCCGGCCCGACAGTCCCGAGCCGCTGAGTTTCCAGTCAACAATATATTCGCAGTCCGTTTTGTCAGAAATATTCTTTATTCCGGCACTGTTCTGATCGGACATGTCTGAAAAAACAATCATGCCTTTGTTGAAAAGAACATCCATAATCCCCGCCTCTGCGGACTGACTGGCCATTTTAACCTCTTCGGCTGTCTCCTCTCCCAAAGCAGGAGAGTGTACCAGTATGGTCTGTGCACTCAGAGGCAGAAGACCTGTCAGAAACAGCATTGATATACATATGATTTTATTTAAAAATCCGTTTTTCATAGTTCACTCCTGGGATATTCCATGGGGAATCGGCTGATTTTTCTTATTATCGGCGGATAAAAAGGAAAAGGAAGTGTTTTTTCAAATGGTATATTAACGAACGTATTGGACTGTGTTATTCTGATTTTCGTGAGCAGCAAAAAAGGGAACAGAATTTTCATCATAGGCGCCGGATTTGCCGGTGAGAACATAGCACAGGAAATAGGCACCAGGAAACACACCGGAGAAGTCGTTGCCTTTCTGGATGATGACCCGGCGAAAATCGGAACTAAAATCCGAAACATTCCTGTTCTCGGCCCCATCAAAGAGTTTGCGGGAATCCTGCGCACCACTCCCGCCGACGAGGCGATCATTGCCATCCCCACCGCCGACAGGGAGGAGCTGAGCACCATATACCGCATCCTCAGCAAGGCGGAGTTCAACCGGATCAGGATCGTTCCCAATATTTCACAGATCGTAAACGGCCATGCCCATCTGATTCAGGCCAGGGACATCAATCCCGAAGACCTTCTGACCCGGAACCCTGTGGTTATCGACCTGAAGGAGAGTCTCTCCTACCTCAGAGGAAAGAGGGTCCTGATCACAGGTGCCGGGGGAAGTATCGGCAGCGAACTGGCCCGGCAGCTTCTGTCAGGGGGAGCCGAACGTCTATACCTCCTGGGACATGGAGAGAACAGCATATACAGAATAGACAGAGAACTACGCCTCCTGCAGGAGGGGGGTGTCGGTGAAAAGGCCACGGTGGTTCCGGTTATCGGAGACCTTCAGGATGCCGAGTTTACCGAGTTTATATTAAAGCGCCTGAAGGCGGATGTTATCTTCCATTGCGCGGCCCATAAGCATGTGCCCATGCTGGAACACAACCCGGTGGAGGCGGTAAAGAACAATGTCTTCGGTACATACAACCTGATAAAGGCCGCAGAAGCCTCGGGCACCGAGAAGCTTGTACTGATCTCAACGGACAAGGCGGTCAACCCCTCATGTGTCTACGGCGTCACAAAGAGGATTGCCGAGATGCTGGTTCTGGAGGAACGGAGAAAGGGACTGGATTTTATGGTTGTCCGTTTCGGCAATGTACTCGGTTCCCGGGGGAGCATCATCCCCCTGTTCAAAGAGCAGATCCTTGCCGGCGGCCCCGTAACCGTCACACATCCCGAAACGACCCGGTACTTTATGACCATTCCCGAAGCCTCTTCACTGGTTCTCAGAGCCGGCGGTGTCGGAGAGAACAGGGGGCTCTATGTTCTTGATATGGGAGAACCCCTGAAGATCCTGGAACTGGCAAAGCAGATGATCCACTTCTACGGTTTCAAGGAGGAGGATATCCCCATCTCCTACATCGGCATGCGCCCCGGCGAGAAGGTGTCAGAGAGACTCTGGAGTGAGGGGGAAGAGCCCACGCAGACCGAGTTTGCCAGAATATTCCGGGTTGAGTCGGCACCCTTCCCCATTCCCGTCGGGGATCTGATAACCAAAATCAGCCCCGTCTGCTTCCATGACGGATCAAGAAGCAGTCTCTACAGAAACCGAAAAGAACTCCGGACAATCCTTAAAGAGTATTTTCCGGGAATGAGGATGCCCGATGATGAACCTGAGTACTGACACAATTCCCTTCGCCCGTCCCTGCCTGGGGCCCGAGGAGGAGGAAGCTGTACTCAGAGTAATGCGGAGCGGCTGGCTTACCACGGGAGCCGAGGCCCTGGCCTTTGAAAAAGAGTTTGCCCTCTATACAGGGGCTCCCCATGCCCTGGCTGTCAACTCCGCAACTGCGGGGCTGCATCTGGCAGTGGAGGCCCTTGGGATTGGTCCCGGAGACACTGTTCTGGTTCCAACCTTCACCTTTACATCCACAGCCGAGGTGGTGCGCTACTGCGGCGGAGACCCGGTCTTTGTGGATCTTGCCCCGGGCAGCTTCAATATGGACCCTGCAGACTGTGAGAAGAAAATACTCGCCCTCAAGGCCTCGGGAAGAGAGCCCAAAGGGATAATCACCGTCCATATAGCAGGAGATACGGACAACTTTATCAGGATCAGGGAACTCAGTCTCAAATACGGCCTCTTTCTGGTGGAAGATGCGGCCCATGCCTTCCCCGTGGAAACCGCTGACGGCATGGCCGGCACCCTTTCGGATGCAGGGGTCTACTCCTTCTATGCCAACAAGACCATTACCACCGGAGAGGGGGGCATGATCGTCACCTCACGGGAGGATCTGAAAGAACGGATCAGCGCCATGCGCCTCCACGGTATAAACAGAGCTGTCTGGAACAGATACACCGATTCTTCCGCTTCCTGGGAGTACGATATAGTCGCCCCGGGATTCAAATACAATATGAGCGACATGGCTGCTGCGGTGGGCCGGGTTCAGCTGAAGAGAGCCGCCGAGTTTCTGGAAAAACGAATAGAGGCAGTCCGCCTCTATCTTGAGATCCTGGGCGGATCTTCTGTTTCCGAGCTTCTTGAACTGCCCCGATGGAAGGAAGACCACAGCTGGCATCTCTTTATGATCCGTCTCAGCACCGAAAAGCTCACCATCAGCCGGAACGGATTTATCGATGTTCTGAAAGAGAGAGGGATCGGCACCTCAGTCCACTACAAGCCACTTCATATGATGAGCTACTATGCTGAACACTACGCCCTGGCGCCGGAGGACTTTCCAGCGGCCATGGACTGCTACAGCAGAGTCCTCAGCCTCCCCCTCTTTCCCGGTTTGACTGAGCAGCAGATCCGGAGGATCTGTACAGTTGTCGAAGAAGTCCTGGAGAAACACAGGAAATGAGTGAGGATAAATTCCGAAGCAGGCTGGCCGGACAGGTCAGTTTCCCCGAGGACATCTCCTCCAGAAAGATGGTCTATGCCCTGCAGGTTCGCGCCGAAAGAGCTCCGGGGATACTGAAAGAGATCATTCTGCCCCGGCTGCCCTCTCATATAAAATTTTTTCAGGCCGAAGATATTCCGGGAAAGAACTATCTGTCCTATCCCGATGAATCGGTTCCCCTTCTGGCAGACACGGAAATTCTCTACCCTGGACAGCCCGTGGGAGTCCTGACAGGACCAGATGCCGACGAACTCTACAGCATACGGAAAGAGATCAGTCTTGAGATTACCCCCATTCCGGGCTTTCCGCCCTACAGAATGCGGGACAGTCGTGCCTGCCCTGCCGAGAAGGTCATTCAGAAGGGCTCTACCCTCAGGGGAATGGAGAAGGCGGAAACCGTTGTGGAGGGAGATTTCTCCCTGATCCTGCCGGAAATGCCTGTCTATCCGCGGCAGGCGGTCTACTGCACCAAGGAGGGCGGAACCTATGTACTCCATCTTCACAGCCAGTGGCCCTCTCTGATCCGCAAACTATGCGCCCAGGCAGCCGGAATCAGCCGGAAGCAGGTAGAGATCCACTTCAACCCTGCCGGAAGGACATGGGACAGCCATGTGGGACAGAGTGTACCCGCTGCAGCTCTGACGGTCTGTATTACAAGCATCCTCAGACAGCCTGTAAAACTGATTGCCGAAAGAGACCTTCCCTGCCGGAAGGAAATTTTCTATCATTACCGGGCCGGAGTGGATCAGAGCGGCCGGCTGACGGCCCTGGAGGCCCAGGTCTATCTCAACGCCGGAGCCTACGGCTGTTTCAGCAGCGAGGTGGTTACCCGCCTTGCCCTGGGAACGGCGGGACTCTACCAGTGCCGGCATCTGGATATCCGGGCCAAGAGCTTCCGGTCCAATTATCCTCCCTGGCTTCCTTTAAGCACATGGGGCCTGGCTCAGGGAGAATTCGGAGCAGAGATGCTGGTCAACCATATTGCCCTTGAGACAGGTCAGGACCCCGCAGACTGGCGC
Organism: Spirochaeta sp. UBA5339; assembly: GCA_002408085.1. Taxonomy (GTDB): domain Bacteria; phylum Spirochaetota; class Spirochaetia; order DSM-2461; family DSM-2461; genus Oceanispirochaeta. Next base: position 156,823 of record DHQL01000012.1, on the reverse strand, counting down.
AGCCGGAATCTTACCGCCAAAGGCAATCTAAATGCCACCAGCGGTAAGATCCGACAGACTCCTCCCCTGTCGGACATGATCACAGAACTCTCGGAGGCATCGGATTACACCCGGAAGCACGCCGTTTCCCGGCAGATCAGAACCAACCGTAATGCCCTCTCCATAACCCCCTCAAGCTATGCGGGGATAGGGATGGCCGTCAGCCGTCAGGGCTATGACTTTCTCAGCCGCGACAAGCTGCTTACGGCGGCCTCCGTTTCGGTAACCCTCCAGAAGGAGGGGACCCTGGATGTCCTTCTCGGTACAGTGCCCGCCACACCTGGGATTATGGCCATATGGAGAAAGAACATCTCCGCTTCCCTGAGCATTGAGGAGGAGAAGGTCAATCTGATCCTTGACCGCCCCGATGAGCAGAGCTTCAACGGTCCCTCATGCCTCTCCAGAAATATTCTGGTTTTTACAAAACTCATAGACCAGTGCTGTTCAATTATCCAGAAGAAACGATTCAGGGAGGCCCTGCCCATAACCGAAACCAGAACCTTCCGCCGCCGGACTGCCAATGAATGGAATGAGGAGGAGATGAAGGGAACCCCCTTCTCCCAGTCCTCCTGGGGGTGTGCGGTTGTTGAGGTTTCACTCTTTACAGCCACCAGAGAGATTGTCATTCCGCAGATCTGGCTGACAATAAACTGCGGAACCCTTCTTGATCCTCCCGGAGCCCGATCCTTTGTGGAGTCCGAAGTTCGAATGGCCCTGACCCACTGTCTGGACAAACAGGCCATCAAGCCGAGCCTCTTCCCGAAGCTCCATATCCGCTTTGAAGAGGACGGAAAGAAGTCCACTCAGCCCTCGGGGCTGGAAGGGCTTGCCCTGGGAACCATTCCCGCGGCCTTTACCCAGGCCGTATCACAGGCATCGGGGATAACCCTGACGGGACTGCCCATCAATTCGGCACGCCTGCTGTCGGGAGGTAATTAATGCTTATTGAGTTCACCCTGAATTCGGAAAATGTCAGTGTCGATGTTCCCGCCTACTTCCGGCTCTCGGATGTACTGCGTGACGAATTCGGCCTCCACGGCCTCAGGAACGCCTGCCGTAAGGGCTACTGCGGCCTCTGTTCGGTTGTGCTGGACGGAAAGCTGGTCTACTCCTGCCTGATTCCCGTCTTTCAGATCAGGGGCCGGGAGATTATGACCATAGAGGGCTACTCCAAAACCGATGACTTTGAAGATGTCTACAAGGGATTTAAAAAGGAGGGGGTTCATCTCTGTGACTACTGCGCCCCCACCCGGACCCTGACCACCGGCATTCTTCTTGACCGCTATGCCCGTCCCGACGAGCACCAGCTGATGGAGATCCTTACCACCGTCACCTGCAGCTGCACCCCCTATGAGACCCTGAAGAAGGGAATCCTCTCGGCGGCCCGGTTCAGGCAGAGGAGGCTCCAGTGAAGGAGAACACGGCCTTCCATGTCCACATCCCCGCCAATATGACGGTCCTACTGAACCTCTACAACAAGGCTCCAGGCTCCCTGATTATGGCGGGAGGAACCCATCTGATGAATCACACCTTCCAACCCGGAAGTGATCATCACAGCATCCTCTCCATCAGTCAGATGGATGAGCTGAAGAAGATCGGCCGGAGTGACCGCTATGCCGAGATGGGCTGCTGTGTCACCGTCAACCAGATGATAGACGCCCAGAACCTCCTCTCCTCCCCCCTGCTTCTTGAGACCCTGCAGCATATGGGCCCCCACCCGATCCGGAACAGCTCCACCATCGGCGGCAACCTCTGCATCCCTGAAAAACGGATGGACCTCTTCCCGGTGCTTCTTCTCCTGGACGCCCGTCTGGAGCTGCGCCATGTCAAACGGAAACGCAATGGCAGGGCTTCCTACAAGTCCCGTTGGATACATATCAACAGCTTTGTCTCCTCCGAGGGGAACCTCGGTCTGGGAGAGGGAGAGCTGCTGACCCGTATCCGGATTCCCTTCTACGACGGCGGTTTCCACTTTCACCGGAAGGTGAATATTCAGGGGAACGACTTCTTCACCATCAACGCCCTTGCCTCAATGGACAAGGGGGTTCTGTCGGATCTGAGAGTTGCCTTTACAAACGGCGGCCGCTTTGTACTGCGCAGCCGGGATATGGAGGCCAACCTGATGGGACGCCGTTTTCCTATGGCCCCGAAGGATCTGGAAGAGATAATGAAGGAACTGTTCAAGTACTTCTCCGTTCCCGACAACCACTACGAGGAGTATCTGATGGAGAGCCTCTTCCGTCAGCTTCTTGAGAGCCTGGCGGATCCCAAGGACAGGGAAGAAATTCTCCTCTAGATTGCCTGTATTCTGACCGGATCTTCTTGCCAGTCCTCGAAGCTCTGGACTATGATTGTAAAAACCGACTAAATACACACCGGAGGACCTTCCTTGGAATTCGTTCATCTTCATAACCACTCGGACTACTCCCTGCTCGACGGGGCCGCCCGGATACCGAAATACGTTGAAATGGCTCAGGAGATGGGCATGAAACATCTCGGTCTGACCGACCACGGCAACCTCTTCGGAGCACTGCGTTTCGAGCAGGCCTGTCACAAGGCGGGAATCAATCCGGTAGTGGGCTGCGAGGTCTATGTCTCCCCCACCACAAGACAGGAGAAGCAGACCACGGGCTACAAGAACTTCCATATGGTTCTCTACTGCAAGAATGAAACGGGTTACCGGAACCTGATGATTCTGGTCTCCAAGGGATTTACCGAGGGCTTCTACTACAAACCCCGTATCGACGATGACCTTCTGAGGGCCCATCACGAGGGACTGATCTGCTCCACAGCCTGTCTGGGAGGAGAGATTCCCCGCTATCTTGTGGCCGGTGACTATGAGAAGGCAAAAGCCAAGGCCCTTGAGTACAACGAGCTTTTCGGGGAAGGGAACTTCTACCTGGAGGTCATGGATCACGGGATTCCCGAAGAGAAGATTGTTATCGAAGGGATCAAAAAGCTCCACGCAGAGACGGGGATTCCCATAATCGCCACAAACGATATCCACTATCTCAAGAAAGAGCATGCAAGAGCCCAGGATATTCTGGTCTGTATCGGTACCGGAAAGAAGATGGACGATGAGAAGCGCTTCAAGATGGACAAGACCGAGATGTACTTCAAGACCCCCGAACAGATGCACGAGATGTTCGGCGATATCCCCGGGGCCCTGGAGAACACCGTCCGCCTGGCGGAGAAGTGCGATCTCGTCATACCCCAGCCCGGCCCCATCCTCCCCGAGTATGTGATCCCTGAGAACTTCGAGACCCAGGCCCAGTACCTGACCCATCTTACCTGGGAGGGAATCAAAGAGCGCTATGATGAAGTAACCGACGAAATCAAAAAGCGTGTGGAATACGAGCTGGATATACTTCTCGGAATGGGATTCGAGGGTTATTTCCTTATTGTGTGGGACTTTATCAACTGGGCCCGGCTTAACGGCATCCCCGTAGGTCCCGGACGAGGTTCCGGTGCGGGTTCCATCATCGCCTACGCCATGAAGATCACCGACATCGACCCTCTTAAATACGACCTCCTCTTCGAGAGATTCCTCAATCCCGAACGTGTATCCATGCCGGACTTCGATATTGACTTCTGCTTCGAGCGAAGGGGAGAGGTCATCGAGTATGTAAACCGGAAGTACGGACACGACCAGGTGGGCGGAATCTGCACCTTCGGAACCCTCAAGACCAAGGCGGTCCTCAAGGACGTGGCCCGGGTTCTGGACATACCCTTTGCCGAGTCCAACGCCATCACCAAGCTGGTTCCCGAAGGAAAGACCCCTGACGGCCGCAAGATCAACGCCATGATAGCCCTTGAGGTGGAGCCCAAGCTGAAGGAATTCTACGACCGGGGAGGCGCCTACAAGGAACTCTTTGATGTGGCCAGCGTTCTGGAGGGAATGAACCGCCATATCTCTACCCATGCCTGCGGTAAGGTAATCGGAAACTCCATCCTTACGGACTACGTCCCCCTCTACAAGGACCAGAAGACCGGTGAAGTCACCACCGAGTTCACCATGGATATTATCGAGCCCTGCGGCCTCGTGAAAATGGACTTCCTGGGTCTCAAGACCCTGACCCTCCTGAAGAATGTGGAGCGCCTGGTCCAGAAGATCGACCCCGATTTCAATGTGGACACCGTATCCGAAGAGGACGAGGCCACCTTCAGAATGCTCAGCGAGGGAAAGAGTACCGCCGTATTCCAGTTCGAATCCTCAGGGATGCAGAAGATTCTCAAGGACGCCAAGCCCGGCAATATCGAAGACCTGATCGCCTTGAACGCCCTCTACCGTCCGGGACCTCTTCAGTTTATCCCCCAGTTTATCGAGGGAAAAAAGAACCCCAGGTCCATCAAATTCCCCGACCCCTCTCTGGAAGAGCTCCTGACCCCCACCTACGGGGTTATCGTCTACCAGGAGCAGGTAATGAAGGTAGCCCAGATTATCGGCGGCTTCTCCCTCGGTAAAGCGGACATCCTCCGAAGAGCCATGGGTAAGAAGAAGGTCAAGGACATGGAAAAGATGAAGGTGGAGTTTATCGCCGGGGCCAAGGAGATCGGCCACGACGAGAAGCACGCCTCGGGAATCTTCGACATGCTCGAACCCTTTGCGGGATACGGATTCAACAAGTCCCACGCCGCGGCCTACTCGGTGGTTGCCTACAAGACAGCCTACTGTAAGGCCAACCACCCGGCGGAGTTCTGGGCGGCGAACCTGACAAATGAGATCAACGACACCACAAAGATGACCGAGTATATGGAGAGCGCCCGGGCCGAGGGAATCGAAATCCTTCCGCCGGACATCAACTTCTCGGAGAAATACTTCAACGTTGTGGACAACAAGGTCTTCTACGGCCTTATCGGTATCAAGGGAATGGGCTCCTCCGCGGTAGACGTCATCATCGCCGAGAGAGAGGCCAACGGACACTTTACCTCCTTTATGGACTTTCTCGAGAGGGTGGATCTCCGCTCCGTCAACAAGAAGGTCCTTGAGACCAGCATACAGTCGGGTCTTTTCGACAAGGTCGAGGAGAACAACCGGGCCACCCTGATGCACAATCTGGAAAAGATGATCGACCATGTGAACTCCATCAAGGAGCAGAGTCAGTACGGTCAGGTCTCCCTCTTCGGCGACAGCCAGGAAGAGATCACCCCGGAGCTTCACCTGGAACCGGCGGAAGACCTGAGCAGCAAGGAGATGCTGGAGATCGAGAAGGCCCTGCTGGGATTCTACTTCTCCGGTCACCCCCTGGACGACTACCGTCAGTACTGGAACAAGTGTACCAATCTGAAGCTTGACCAGGTGACCAGAGCCTCCTCAGAGAAGGACTACACCATTATCGGGATGATCAAGAGCATCCGGAGCATGATGACCAAGAAGGGCAGCAAGATGGCCTTTGCCCAGATTGAGGACTTTGGCGGCAGCATCGACCTGGTTCTCTTCTCCAAGACCTATGAGAAGTACGCTCCCCTTCTGGAGGAGGACAAGGTCCTCGGATTCAGCGGTCAGGTGGACCTGAGCCGGAACGAGCCAAGCTTCAAGGTCAGGGAGATCTTCGCCCCCGAAGAGATGCGGGAGCTCCAGTCCAGCGAGGTTCATATAGTTCTTGAGGAGAGGGACTTTATGAAGGATGAACTGGTGGAATTCCGCTCCTTCCTTCAGGACAGAAGCGGCAGCTCCTCGGTCTATCTCCATCTGAACCGTCCTGACAACAAGTACACCGTCAAGGTGTCCGGGCAGATCGCCATCAGCCCTGCGGCGGATATCTTGAAGGAAATTGACCAATATCCTATTGTATCTAGTGTCTGGAAGGAGTAGCTTCCGGTATACAATAAGCCCTACCGGCCGTCCCGGTTACATCCGGGGAGCCGGAAAAAGGAAATTAAGGGAGTACATCTATGAGTCCGTTACAGGCTGTTTTTCAATTTCTGGCCGCCGCCACCAGTGTCTACATGCTTCTTATCATCTTCCGGGTTCTGCTGAGCTGGTTTCAGGGCCGCATGAACGGAAAGGGCATCGAGATCCTCTACAAAATTACCGACCCCTACCTGAACAAGTTCAGAAATATCAGCTGGCTCCGCTTCGGAATGCTGGACTTTTCACCCATTGTGGCCATCGCCCTTCTGGGACTGGTCTCCCAGATATTTACATCACTGGCCGTATCGGGAACCCTCGACCCCATAAGCATCCTGGCCTACATTCTCCAGACCATCTGGGGATTCATAGCCTTCTTTATCAATCTGTTTATAATCCTGATGATCTTCCGTCTTGTAACCCTGCTTTTCTTCTCGGACTGGCACCATCAGATACTCTTTTCCATCGATAATATTCTCTACAAGGCTGTGGCCCGGATTCTCGGATTCTTTACCTCAAAGACAATGAAGTTTTCCAGGGGTCTGGCCATATCAGCTCTGATCCTGATCGTTCTGAGAGTGGCTCTGGCCTTCGCTTTTGCCTACCTCTTCCGTTTTATGCGGGGACTCTGATCCCTCCATGTTCCTGGGAGAACTGCAGCAGCCCGTCAACCGCCTCAAAGGGATAGGCCCCAACCATCACAAGTCTCTTTCGGCCATGGGTATTCTTACGGTGGGTCAGCTAATGGCCCACTTCCCCATGCGCTATGAGGATCACCAGACCCGGCGGTCCATACTGGAGGCCGCCGGTGTTGATGCGGTAAACACTGTGATGACCGTTGTGGGCCGGGACAGCTTCTACTGGAAGGGGAAACAGACCCTGAAGCTCTTTGTGGAGGACGGCACGGCAAAGGGCACTCTCCTCTGCTACCACCGAAACTTTCTGGGAAACAAGTACCCCGATGGAGCACAGATCTTCCTCCATGGTCACTTTCAGTACAAATTCGGCGAGTGGAGCTGCGCGGACTTCGAGTTCGAACCGGTCAGCGCCAGCCCCGAGGTCTTCGGAAAAATCCTGCCCGTCTACCCTCTTGGGGGGAGCCTTAACCAGAACGTTCTGCGCAAGGCGGCGGCCCAGGCCCTGAGGGAGTATACTCCGGGAATAAGGGACGAACTCCCTCCCTCCATAATAGAAAAGTACGGATTCCACGACAAGCTGACGGCCCTGAAGGCGATCCACCTCCCCTCTTCACCCTCTGATTATCTGGCGGCCAGGAGACTCTTTATCTACGAGGAGCTCTTTCACCTGCAGACCGCCGTGGGCCGGAATGCCCTGAAGGAGCGGAACATCCTTCGTCAGAAGACCGGAGAGACCCGCCGGGATATGGAGCTGGAGCTGAGAAAGAGGCTCCCCTTCAAACTCACAGCCGACCAGAACAAGGTCCTGGATGACATCTGCGCCGACCTTGAAACAGGCAGACCCATGAACCGCCTGATCCAGGGAGACGTCGGTTCCGGTAAGACTCTGGTGGCCTTTATCGCCGCCCTGAATGTGATCCGCACCGGACGGCAGGCCGCCCTGATGGCCCCTACGGAACTGCTGGCCCGGCAGCACGCCGAATCCGCAGCCAGGCTTCTGGAGCCACTGGGGCTTAAGATTGCCTATCTGTCGGGAAACACCAAGGGCGAGGGAAGACGGCATCTGCTGGACCAGCTGAAGACCGGAAATATCGACTTTGTTATCGGTACCCACGCCCTCTTCTCGGCGGATGTGGAGTACCTGGACCTGGGTCTGGCGGTGATCGACGAGCAGCACCGCTTCGGTGTGGCCCAGCGGCAGGCCCTTGCAGAAAAGGGCAGCTGTGTGGACCTCCTCTATATGACAGCAACCCCCATCCCCCGGACCCTGGCCATGACCGCCTTCGGCGACCTGGACGTCTCCTCCATCAAGACCATGCCCGCCGGACGGAAGCCCATCGAGACCCATCTGGCCCGGGAGGGAAATGAGCAGAAGGTCTACGACTTTGTCCGCAGGGAGCTGGACGCCGGCCGTCAGGCCTACTTCGTCTACCCCCTGATTGAGCAGAGCGAAAAGAGCAACCTCAAGGATGCGGAGAATATGTACGCTCATCTCCAGAAGGTTTTCCCCGAGAGAAACCTGGCCCTGATCCACTCCCGGATCAGCGATGATGAGAAGCAGGAGAGGATGGAGGGTTTCTCCTCAGGCAGCGTGGATATCCTTGTGGCTACCTCGGTTGTTGAGGTGGGAGTGGATGTGCCCAACGCCACGGTTATGGTGATCGAGCACGCCGAACGCTTCGGTCTCTCGGCCCTTCACCAGCTGCGGGGACGGGTCGGACGAAGCGACCTTCAGTCCTACGCCTTTCTGATCTACAGCAACAAGCTCACCGACGAGGGAAAGCAGCGGCTGAAGGTGATGATGGAGAACACCGACGGTTTCGTCATCGCCGAGGAAGATCTGAAGCTCAGAGGACCAGGAGAAATCGCCGGAGTGCGTCAGTCGGGGTATATGAAATTCCGGATTGCCGATATGATCAGAGACAGCGAGGTTCTGATGGAGGCCAGAGCGGATGTTCTGGATCTTCTGGAGAAGGACCCAGCCCTGACGAGCCCTGAGAACGAAGTGCTAAGGGAGCTCTGGGAGAAGGCGCCGCCCTTCAGCGAGACCCTGGTCCGCAGCGGCTGAATCCCGCAGGGCACTTTCGCGCAGTGTGCCCGGCTGATCCTGCCCGGATACCTCCCACAGAGGGACCGGCGGGGCCGCACCCCTTCGGAACTCCCGTCGGGAACCGCTCAAATTTAATGAATACACTCCCGGCCTGCCCGCCGGGATACAGGAGATATGTATGAGAGTCACAGGCGGCCGCTACAACGGCAGAACCATCAAATGCCCCAAGGGAATTATCCGTCCCGCCATGGATAGAATGAGGGAGTCCATGTTCTCCATCCTGGGGCCCATGGACGGTCTCTCCTTCCTGGACATCTTCTCAGGTTCCGGTTCCGTGGGCATCGAAGCCGCCTCCCGGGGGGCCGAACCGGTCCACCTGGTGGAGAAGGACTTTATCAAGAAAAAGACCATCTACGAAAATATCGACTGGGTTGAGACGGAGATCAGGCTCTTCCTGATGCCCGCCGAAAAATTCCTCAAGCGCTTTGACGATGAGTATGACTTTGTCCATCTGGACCCGCCCTTTCCCATGGACGGCAAGCTGAAGGTTCTTGAGCTCTGCGAATCTGCTGGAGTTCTGAAGAAGGGGGGGACCCTGACCATGCACTACCCCGGAGAGGAGAGCTTTCCCGAAAATGTCGGCAGCCTCAGGCAGTACGACCTGCGGGAGTACGGCCGTTCCAAGCTGATCTTCTATACAAGAGACTGACCCGCAACGCCTGGACCGCAGCCGGTCTGAGGGCCTGCGGGCGGGACTGATGAACCGGATGGCTGATTCCGGCCAGCCGCCCGAATCCAGGTCTGCCGGCTGCAGCCCTGCCGGTCATGCCCGGCTCTGCCCGGCCCGCCCCGGTGGGACCTGAAAAATCCGTATCATCTTTCCCTAAGCCATCCTCCCTTTTTTTTCGATAAGGGAGTATGAGTACTATTTTCAGAAGATCTCTACTGTCCATCCTCATAACATGCGCCCTGAGCACAGCGAGCCTCAGCGCCATCGAAACAGTTCACAAGGTAGCCCCGGGAGAGAGCCTCTCGGTACTGGCCCGGACCTACGGCTGCACCGTCGATGAGCTGAAGAGTTTTAACAACCTGACAAGAGACACCCTCTACCGGGGAGAGGAACTGAAGATCCCCCCCCGCTATCCCGATACACACAGGGTCAGCCCCGGAGACACCCTTTCGGGTATTTCGGCCCGCTACGGCATCCCCCAGGATAAACTTATATCCCTGAACCGGATGAAGGACACTGCCCTCCGGATCGGGCAGGAGCTTGAGCTGATCCGCCCTCCCTATGAGGGAGAGAGCTGGACCGTCAGAAGAGGCGACACCCTGAGCTGGATCTCACTGAAATTCAATATATCCCAGGCCAGACTCAGACAGATCAACGCACTGGAGAACAGTGCCCTGAGAACCGGGCAGGTCCTGGATCTGACAGCTTCCAGACCCCAGACCCTTACGGTGGAGTCGGGAGACTCTCTCTGGAAGATTGCCTCCCGGTACAACCTGGCCATGGAAGATCTGAAAAGCTGGAACAGCCTGTCGGGGGATGTCCTGAGAAGAGGAACAGAGCTGCAGCTCTATCCTGTGGTTCTGGAACTGAGCGATGCAGAGAGATTGACCGCCTCCTCTACCAGATCCCTGCCTGCAACTGCTCCGGCAGCAGCTCCCGCTCCTGCGGAGAAACCCGTAGAAACTGAAAACACACCAGCGAGCACAGTCAAACTGGCATCCATAAGCACCACTCCTCTCTACATCTCCAACCCCACACAGCGCCGGACCCAGCCCTCCTTAAGCTACTTCGAAGAGGACCTGGGAGACCCCATGGACAACTACCGGAGAGCCTCGGCTCTCATCAGCGATTTTGATGAAGCCGCCCGGAGCCTGCCTCCCTTAAGCCGTAATCTGGAAGGCTACACGGTGATCCTCGACCCCGGCCACGGCGGCCTCGACCCCGGAGCCATTGTTGAGAGTGTTGACGGCCTTGGCAACAAGGTCTATGTGGTTGAAGACGAGTACTGCTACGATATCGCCCTCAGGGTCTACCGGGACCTGATCCGTCACGGGGCTGACGTCCACCTGACGGTGATCAGCCCCACATCCACCATCCGCACCACAACCGATGCTTCTTTGACTTTTGTGAATTTGAAGAATGAGGTCTACAATTCAAAGGCCATAAACTCCCAGAACCGCTACAGCGTCTGGCCCGTGGGAAACGCCTGGGGACTGGATCAGAGGAAGGTTGTTGCCGGAGAGTTTCTGAAGGGAGTGGGGAAACAGAAGAGCATCTTTGTCAGCATCCACGCCGACAACAATCCCGGCGATGGTGAAGGGACCAGGATTCTCTACAGTCCTTCGGAGAAGGGAAAGGCCTCACAGGATCTGGCCGAAGAGATGAGCCGATACATGGGCAGGGGTTCGGATACCAGAGCTCAGGAGGTACGGGTTCTCAGGAACAATCCCGCCGGTGCTTCGGTGCTGGTTGAGGTTCGGAATCTGGCCTATACAAACAACTCCTGGGCCATCAGGAATGAAGATCTCAGACAGGATGATGCGGACCGTATTGTCAGGGGCATAGTCTCCTATCTCCGCTAAGCCGCCGGCCACAGGTGAAAGGCTGTGAATGGGGTTTTTTTTATCCCTGTATTAATACTATACTTCAGCCATAACAATTTGGAGAATGTAAAATGAAAAACAATCTGCTGCGGATACCACAGGGAACCGAATCTCTCTATCTGGAAGAAACTTTCAGACACCGGAAGATTCTGCGGCATATGGAAGATATGTGCGAAGAGTGGGGATACCTCCCCGTTCAGACACCGGTATTCGATTTTTACGATAACTACAGAAACCTTCTGGACAGCAGGCTTGAAGAGCAGAGCTACAAGCTTATCGACCGGGAAGGTGACCTTCTGATGCTCAGAAGCGATATCACCCTCTTTCTGGCACGTCAGATGGGTATGATCCTCAGCGAAGAGGAACTCCCCTTGAGAGTTTACTACTCCGACTCCATCCTCCGTTATCAGGACCACGAAGATATCAGCAGCCATGAGTTTTTCCAGGCAGGCTGCGAGCTGATCGGAAAGCCCGGAAGGGAGGGAGACTTGGAAGTTCTCTTTCTTCTGGCGGAACTGATGAAGAGCCTCGGCCTCCCCGAAAGCCGCATCCATGTAGGCTCCACGGATCTTTTTAAGACCATTGCCGGTTCACTGAGTCCCGAAAACGGGAAGCTTCTGAGACAGGCCCTTCAGACCAGAGAAGAGATACAGATAAGAAAGGTCCTGGGAGGGGTCTACAGAAAAGAGGATGCAGCAGAACTCTGCCGTCTCCTCCTTTTTATCGGCTCCGCTGAAGAGTTCAAGACTGAACTTTCCGGGTGGGAGAAGCTGATGGACGGCGCCCTGAAATCCTCACTGGACTACCTTGTCTCCATCTGTGACGGCTGGATGGAAGCCGAAGGTCTTGAAGAACTCTTCAATATTGACCTCTCAGAAACCGGTGATCAGGCCTACTACGCCGGAATAGTCTTCAATGCCTATACAGAGGGCGCCGGAACAGCTGTGGCCTCGGGCGGACGCTACGACGGCCTTCTCGACCACTTCGGCTACGACGGCTCAAAACCCGCCTCCTCAGTGGGATTCTCCCTCTTCCAGAGGAAGCTGGAGAAACTGAGCACCATTGACATTGCCCGTTTTCCCGGCACCTCCGGCCTGGATGAAGCACTCCCCGCGGCCGAAAAACTGAAGACAGTAAGGAAAGGAAAAAACTGATGAGTACCCCCCTGACAATAGCCCTGCCCAAGGGACGCCTCTACGACAGAGTGCAGAAACACTTTGAAACCAAGGGCATCTTTTTTGAATTTGAAAAACGGAAACTTGTCGCCTACGACAAGGAAGAGAACCTGAAAATATACCTGGTCAAGAACAGCGACCTGCCCACCTATGTGGCCCACGGCATCGCCGGAATGGGAATCTGCGGTGAGGATGTGATCCTGGAGTCTGGGCACCACTTCCACAAGCTCCTGCCCTTCTCCTTCGGAGGAACCTCCCTGAGTCTGGCTGGACTGAAGGACTTCTCCATGGACAAGGTGGACGGCCCCCTGACCATCGCCACAAGCTACACCGAGATGACCAGACGCTACTTCCATGAGCAGGGAATCCCCGTAAAGATTATCAAGCTCAACGGTTCTGTGGAGCTGGCCCCCGTTCTGGGTCTTGCTCCCTGCATCGTCGACCTCGTGGAAACCGGAAGCACCCTGAAGGCCAACAATCTGGAGGTTTTCCAGAAGCTCCATGAGATCAAAGTTCATCTGATTGCCAACCCTGCCTACTACAAGATCCACTATAAGGCGATCAATAAATTCATTCAGCAGATCCGGGAGGACTGAAGATGATCAGTATTAACAGAGAGACAAAGGAAACATCCATCCACCTCGAGCTGGATATGCTGGGGGGCCCCGAGGTCTCACTGGACACGGGTCTTCCCTTCTTCGACCATATGCTCAACGCCATGGCCTTCCACGGCGGCTTTACTCTCAAGATTCAGGCAAAGGGAGATATTGAAGTTGATCCCCATCACCTGATCGAGGACACGGGACTGGTTCTCGGCGACGCCCTGATGCAGTGCTTTGAGGAGACCGGAGCTGTAAGCCGATACGGACACTCTGTGATCCCCATGGACGACGCCCTGTCGGAAGTGACCATCGATGTCTGCCGCCGACCCTACCTGGTGCTTCAGGCCGACTGGCCTCAGATGAGCGCCGGAAACTTCGATTTCTTTCTGGTAAAGGAGTTTCTCCAGGCCCTGGCCAACAGGGGCGGACTCAATATTCATGCAATCTGCCGCTACGGAGAGAACAGCCACCACATGGCCGAAGCCCTCTTCAAGGCCCTTGGAAGGGCTCTTTTTCAGGCTTTTAAGCCTGCGGGAAGCAGCAGTTCGGGAATGTCCACAAAAGGAATGATCTAATTAAAACACTTAATGTTCACTTTTTATTGAAAACTCCTATTTTTGCTCTTATAATAGTGGTAGCAAGATGAAGAGACGTGAAATTCTTGATCTGATCCCCAAAGACGGCTTTATCAAAGTCCCGGAATCAGGCGGGATTCCTCTCAGCCCTGAGAGAAAAGTGATCCTTATGCGTAAGGGAAATCAGCTTTTTAATGAGGGAGAAATAGAGACAGCCGGTCGAATTTTCATAACCATCGGATACACCGACGGACTGATCAGGGTGGGAGACTACTACTACAGCCAGGGCAATGCTCTTGAAGCACTCCGGATGTACAAGGCGGCCCCAGCACAGGATAAGGTGGACATGATTACCGAGAAGATGGCCTATATCATTCGGCAGTGGCTGGAAAACAAGTAATAAAAAGTAATTTAAGGAATTTTAAAATGTCACAAGACAAGCTGAGTTTGGATGAATTGACCAAAGGTTTGTCAGAGGAACCTGGCCAGGAGGCACTGAATGAAATATCAGAGCTTTCAAAGCGCGGCTATCAGCTGCTGAAAGAGAACCTCACCGAAAGAGCCCGTCAGTCCTTCGACAAAATCCTGAAACTGGACCCGTCTAATAACTATGCCCTTGTGGGTATGGGAGACTGTTTCCGGAAAGAACGAAAATTCAAAGATGCCGTAGTCTTCTACCAGAGATGTCTCGACTCCCATCCGGGAAACAACTACGCCCTTTTCGGACTGGCCGACTGTTACAAGGCAATGAACCAGTACAACCGGGCCATCGATATCTGGGAGGAGTACCTCCTTCACGATGACCGGAACATCACGGTCCTCACAAGAATAGCCGACGCATACAGAAAGGTTCGCAACTTCAAGCGCTCCTTTGAACTATATCAGAAGGTCCTGCAGATGGAGGAGAACAACTCCTATGCCATCATCGGTCTGGGACACCTCTACTACGATTTCAAAGAGTACAAGGATGCCCTCCACTACTGGGAGCGGATGCTGGAGATCAGCCGCGGTCATGTGGATATCAGAGTTCTGACCTCTCTTGGGAACTGCCACCGTAAACTGAAGACCTTCGATCAGGGTGTACCTTACTTTCTGGAAGCCCTTAAGATGCAGCCCAATAACTTCTACGCCCTCTTCGGTCTGGCCGACTGTTACAGAGGCATGAACCAGCAGGAGAAATCACTGGTCTACTGGAACAAGATCCTCGACCTTGACCGGAAGAACAAGGTGATTCTGACCCGTGCGGGGGATGCCTACCGGAATATCGGTCAGGAAGACAGCGCCGAGGACTACTACCGCAAGGCCCTGAATATTGAATTTGATACCTATGCCATTCTGGGTCTGGCCATGATCAACAAGGAGAAGGGCAACTATCAGGATGCCATCACATCCCTTAAGGATCTGATCAGCAACGATCCCCGCAACTACCGCCTCTACCTGGAAGCCGCAGAGTGTTATGAGCTGGAAGGAGATACAGAAGAGGCCCTGGAGATCCTCTCGCAGTTTCTGAAGCTGGGAATCAAGAACAGCAGGATTATTGAAAAAATGGTGGAGCTGAAAGACAAGCTCTAAATTTTAATAGATCAGGATTGAGGGCTGCCGATGGGGCAGCCCTTTTTATTCATCCGCCGGTTGCCCGGCAACCGGGCTGGAAAAGGAGCACATCATGAGTTTTATCGGAAATCTTCTCTGGATTATATTCGGGGGCCTTGTAAGCGCCCTGGGATGGATGGCGGCGGGACTGCTCTGCTGCCTCACCATCATAGGTATCCCCTTCGGAATTCAGTGCTTCAAGATCGGAGGCATGGTGCTGGCACCCTTCGGCAAGGATGTGGAACTGGGCCGCTTCGGCGTCTCGGGAGCACTGGCCAATGTGATCTGGATCATCTTTCTGGGATGGGAGCTCTGCCTGGCCCACTTTTTTTTCGGTATCATCTTTACAATTACCATTGTGGGCATCCCCTTCGGAAAGCAGCACTTCAAGCTGGCGGGGTTATCCCTGATTCCCTTCGGCGCCGAAATCCGCTGACACGTCTGCCTGCCGGACGCAAAAAAAGCCGCTCGACCATCAGGTCAGAAGCGGCTTTTATCGTTTTCCATCCCCTTTAAGGCAACCCGCGGAGATGGATACCGGACTATTCGAGAATAGCCTTGATTCTTCTTACTCCTCTTGAGGAGGACTGTTCCTTCTTTATCACAAACTTGCCGAGGTCGGAAGTGTTCTCAATATGGGGCCCGCCGCAGACTTCGACAGAGTAGTCTCCCACAAAGTAAACCTTGACCTGCTCACCGTACTTGGAGGAGAACAGAGCTCTGGCGCCCAGTTCCTTTGCCTCTTCCACGGTCATTGTTCTCATGGTTACAGGATGGTTCTTCTGAATCTCGGCATTAACCAGATCCTCAACTGCCTTGATCTCTTCGGGAGTCATCTTCTCGGGGTGTGAGAAGTCGAATCTCAGACGGTCCTCGGTGATATTGCTTCCCTTCTGCTCAACATGGTCTCCCAGAACCCTCTTAAGGGCCTCGTGGAGCATATGTGTGGCTGTGTGATAGCGGGTAGTCATCTCGGAGTGGTCGGCCAGTCCGCCCTTGAATGCCTTGTCGGCACCCTTCTTGGAGGCTTCCTGGTGCTTCTTGAAGGCCGCTTCAAAACCGTCGCGGTCCACGGTCATCTCATGCTCCGCTGCCAGCTCTTCGGTCAGCTCAAGGGGAAATCCGAAGGTGTCGTAAAGCTTGAATGCCAGACGTCCGGGGATCTCCTTTTTGGGGTTCTTCATCAGGTTGGGGAGGAGCTTTTCGAACTCATGTTCACCCTTCTTCAGAGTTGCACCGAACTGTTTCTCTTCCAGTTCAAGCTCAGTCAGAATCAGGTCTCTGTTTTTTGCAAGCTCTTCGTAGGTGTCCTTGTACATATCGATCACAACCTTGCTGATCTCGCCCAGGAAGTTCTCATTGATACCGAGTTTTCTTCCATGACGAACGGCACGTCTGATCAGACGGCGCAGGATATATCCCTGACCCAGGTTGGAGGGCTTGGCTCCCCGGGGGTCACCGATAATCATTGTGGATGCCTTGCAGTGATCGGAAATGATTCTGATGGACATATCGTCTTCCTCATTGTCGCCGTAGGTCTTGCCTGTCAGCTCTTCGAGTCTGGCGATAATGGGGATAAAAAGTTCTGTTTCATAGACGGACTTCTTACCCTGAAGCATGGTGGCAGTACGCTCGATTCCCATTCCTGTATCTACACAGGGAGCATCCAGGGGAACATAGCTTCCGTCTTCGGTCTTGTTGTACTGCATGAAAACGTCGTTCCAGATTTCAAAGTACTTGCCGCAGGAGCAGCCGGGTTTACAGTCGTCGCCGCAGGCTTCTCTTCCTGTATCGTAGAACATCTCGCTGTCGGGACCGCAGGGACCGGTCTTTCCGGCGGGCCCCCACCAGTTGTCCTCTCTGGGCAGAAAGTAGATTCTGTCTTCGGGAACACCCAGTCCTCTCCAGATATCGGCGGCCTCGTCATCCCGGGGCACATCGGCGTCACCGGCAAATACGGTAACAGAGAGTCTCTCCTTGTCCAGTCCCAGATTCTCCTTGCCTGTCAGGAATTCCCAGCTCATGGAGAGAGCTTCTTCCTTGAAGTAGTCTCCCAGGGACCAGTTACCCAGCATCTCGAAGAATGTAAGGTGTGAGGGGTCGCCCACCGCCTCGATGTCTCCTGTACGGATACACTTCTGGTAGTCCGTCAGACGCTTGCCCGCAGGATGGGGCTGTCCCTGAAGATAGGGAACCAGGGGATGCATACCGGCCGTAGTAAAAAGGACGGTAGGATCGTTTTCAGGGATCAGAGACTGTCCCGAGATTTCTTTATGATTTCTGGATACAAAAAAGTCGATGTATTTTTTTCTTAGTTCGTTGCCTGTCATAGAGATGATAATAGTATGGCAAGGCATTTAGAGGCAAGAGTCAGAACTTAATTATAAGGCCCCGGGAGCCATGATTTTTGGCCATCAGGGCAGCCTGAAAACCCCTGTGGGGCAGGAAAAGGTCCCGATTGCCGGGTGAGTCAGATATATTCGTCCTCATCGGCTCCCAAAAGGATGTAGGTTCCCTCTTCCTCTCTCTTTTTGATCAGATTAAGAAACTCACGGGTCTCCCTGTCCACCTCTTTCCGGGAGACCTTGGGGGAGAGGATCAGTGTCTCCTCGACAATCAGTTTCCGCTGAGACGAGAGATGGTTGAGGATATGATCCACCACCTTCTCATCCTTTCCCCGGAGAATAAAGGCAATTCTGTCGTTATCCATTTCCAGCAGAAGACTCTGAAGGTCTCTGGGACGCATCTGAAAGATGCAGTCAATGGTATGAAGCTGCTCCTTGATGGATCGGCTGAGGTCGGGATCACCCTCCTCCAGATGGTCCAGAATCCTCTTCTCAGAACCGCTGTCCATATGCTTGAGGATCTCCGCCAGACGGTCCTGCCCGTCTATGGGCACATCATCCTGTTTTCCCACCAGATGGACCTTCTCCTGGAGCAGGGTCTCCATACGGCTCAGGGTCTCAGGGGCCA
Source organism: Spirochaeta sp. UBA5339 (assembly GCA_002408085.1). Lineage (GTDB taxonomy): Bacteria > Spirochaetota > Spirochaetia > DSM-2461 > DSM-2461 > Oceanispirochaeta. Next base: position 138,714 of record DHQL01000012.1, on the reverse strand, counting down.
GCTCCCTCTTGCGGGCCATCATCCTGACCAGAGAGATCTGCCTTGCCGGATCGCAGCTTTTGATATAGGCCGAAACGGTCTTCGCCTCCAGAAAGGAGAGGATCACCGAACAGGTTTCCGGTGGTTCATCCTTCAAGAGCTGGAGAATCTGGGGCAGGGAGAGGTCGTTCATAAAGGAGAAAGGAGGCACCAGGGTCTCGGGAACCGCCTTGCGGAGAATAGACTCCGCCTTCTCTTCGCCGAAGGCCTCATTCAGAAAGGCTCTGGCCTTATCCACTCCCCCGGCATTGTTTCCCTTGAGATTGAATTTATCCCCGAAGGTCTGAAGGATATCCAGGGCCTCGTCGCGGCCTATCTCCTTTATCCGGGCGATCTCGGCAGTCACCTGTTCGATCTCCGCCTCGCTCATCTTCCTGAGGACCCGGCCGGCCTCCTCCTTGCCC
>DHQL01000012.1:83120-138043 GCA_002408085.1 Spirochaeta sp. UBA5339 | reverse complement strand
GGCCGGCCTCCTCCTTGCCCAGGAGCAGCAGAAAACGGGCTGCCTGGGAGGTTCCCTGCCCGGCCTTTGAAGAGGGCAGATCCGCCGCCGCGGGAGTACCGGTTTTAAGGAGTCCGGGGGCTTCGGAATCAAGGACTTTCACAGCCGCATTGTCCCGGCTCTCTTTCTTTACCAGGGTCCTGCTGCCCTCGGCTTTGTAGGCATCGAGGCCTTTCTGGGAAAATTTCATAATTTATATTAGCCCCTGCCGCCGGCGTGGTCAACTTGGAGGGTCTGTTTTTTTATTTGTCCTGAAGCCCCGAATTGCCGATAATCAGGTAGAGAGACTGCCATGAAAAAAAGAACCGCCCTATTCATACTCATACTTCTGATATTCCCGTTTTTTCCGGCCTCCGCGCAGGACAGCCGTATTTATGCCCCCTTTGTATCCCGGCTGGATGTTGAACCAAAGGGGAGCAGTGTACTTCTGACCTGGAAGGATGCCCCGCAGCTTCTGAATCCGGAGTATCTGATCTATGCATCAGAAACACCCTTTGACGAGGAACGCTTTATCTACGCCAACCAGATTGCGCTGGTGGAAAAGGGAACAGAGAATTTCCTCTACTCCCCGGGAGACTCGGTACCCAGGTACTTTCTGGTTCTGGCCAGGGAGGACGGGCGGATCTTCGACCTCTTCATCCCCTACAGGAATATGTCCATGAGTCCCGTGGCTGCAGAGGCCGCTCCCGTTCAGGAGGAGAGGGCGGCGAGGATCTCCTCTCTGTCGGTCTTTCCCGAAGAGCGGCATCTCCTGGTCCACGCACTTTCAAGTGACCCGTCGAGGCCTCTGATACTGTTCCGTTCCCCCTCTCCCATGGAAACCCGCAGGGACCTCACAGAGGCCACTGAGGTAAGGATATTTGAGTCTGAAGAGATCACCCTGAAGGACAGGGTCGTACCGGGCATACCCTTCTACTATGCCCTTGTGGACAAGGCCCTCTACGAGTCGGGAAGTGAGATTGTTCTCTATGAGGGGAGCGTCACCCTGCGGGGAGTCAGCATTCCCCTGGAACAGTGGTCTTCGGACGAGGCCCACAGCTTTCAGTATGCCTCCCGCCCCGTCCCCCTGCCCCTTCTTAGTATAGATACGGATATAGAAACCGGAGACAGGCTGCCCGACCCCGATATTCCCCGGCGGAAGGTGGATCTTGATCCTGAAACAGAGTTGGCCCTGGCGGGACTTGATTTCGGCAAGAGTGTCGATCCTGCTGTCTGGAAGGAGAAAGAGCTCCTTCCGGTTGATATGGCAGAGAATGCTCCTCCGGAAACATCATGGGCCGTTCCCCTGATGGAAAGGGAGGAGTGGAATGTTCTTTTCGATGAGTGCAGCAGCCGCCTGAAACAGACCTTTGACAGTGAAGTAAGAAGCCGTCTCTTTTTCTACAGAGCACAGGCGTCCTATTTTACAGGAGATCTTGAAACGGCATTTATGGATTTTCTTTCTGCCAGAGAGAGGTACTACAGCGAGTCTAATCACTGGTTGTTCAATATCTACAGACAGAGACGGATGCTTACAGTAAGTCAGGATCTGGAATAGATCAGGCGAAGGCCTTGCCCCGGCTCTTGCCCACCTTCATACTCACCGAAACAGACCAGCTCTCCCCCGGAAAGAGTGTGACCTCCCATCCGGGTATAAAGGTTGTGCCCTGATAGAGGAGTTCCTCCCCACCTCTGCCGTCGCTGTAAGGGGTCTCCAGAGGGAGAATCCAGAAGGTATCAGGATTATTCGAGAACTCCACCTGGATTGAAGTATTGTTCATAACATCCTGAACCTGCAGGATCTGAAGGTCCTTCACCTCGGCGGGCTGGGTCTCTATCTCCTGAAAATTATCCCTGCTGTCTATATAGAAGAACTTGGACTCGCAGCTTACGGGGCTGGGAAGAGAGAGATTGAACTCGCTGGCAAAGTTATAGGTAACCTTCTCATAGCCGATATTGCTGATATCATACTGAAGCTCTACGCTGTTTCTCTTGAAGTCATACTGCTTGCGGATCTTTACAGGAATCTTTCGTCCCTTCCGGTTCATGGAACCGTTTCTCTGAAAGACCAGAAAGTGCTTCTCCCTGTTGTGGGTATGGACATCGTAGTGGCTGCCCAGAAAATCACCCTCTTCCACATGCTCTCCCTTTCTGAAGGCATCGAAGTCAAAGGACTCCAGAAGATGATCGTGGAAGGCCTTTCTCAGATAGCTGTCCCTCTGGTGGCCGTTGCCCGTACCATCCCTGTGACGGCAGAGGGTATTCAGATAGTTCCAGCTGGAGGGCAGGTAGTCCAGTTCTATCAGGGCTCCTCCCTTCTGATGGCAGTAGGCATTCAGGGTGTGCCCCTGATAGAGGTACTCGTTCAGGCCGTCCTGGTCAAAGTCCATGGGAATCAGGGCCGGGATAAAGATACCCTTCTCCCTGGTATTCTTCTCCGCTTCAATCAGAAAGCGATAGGCGCTGTGGCGGAGCTGAATATTGTAGATCCCCTTTCCAGGACCATGCCAGTAGGATGAGTTGTTCTGCCCCTTCCAGAGCTCCTCCTTGGAGGCTTTCTTCCGGTATTTGTCACCCCGGACCTGGTTGGTCAGAATATGGGTATACATCATCTTGGAGTAGAGGAGGTTGCTCTCGGGATAGACCGTGAGAAAGTGTCTGAAGTTGCAGTCTCCGGCATTTTCGCCGTTCTGGGGTATATAGCTGTCCCTCTTCCACTCCATAAGGTTGGAGAAGCTTGTGGTACCGAAGTAGCGCTTGTCCATGGGAATGGAATTTCTTATATAGCGTCCGGGAAGAATCATCTCGATCCAATCCCGGTTATCATCAAGTCCGGTAAAGAAGGATTCAAGCCAGGTGGTGTCGCAGCTGGCAGTATCTCTGGAGATATCAGCGCTTAAGGCCTCACCCGGAAGCATCAGGGAGATAACAGAGTCCCTGGCACAGTCGGAGCTCAGTTTTTTAAGCTCTCCAATAACCTCTTCGGGAGTTGAGACAAACATCATGTCCTGAATCCGGCGGCAGAGGGGAAAAACCTTCACAGACTTCCCCTGCTCTTCGGTCAGCACCGGCTGAAAGAGTCTGGACTCCCTGATTCCGGCATCCCGGAAACGGGATTCGTCGAGAAAGGTGTACTCCATGCCGCAGCTGTTGAGGGTGTTGGCCATCTGATTGTCCCAGATCTGTCTGGAAAGCCAGAATCCCCGGGACCTGCGGCCGAAACTTTTTCTTAAGAAGGTGGTCATCATCTCTATCTGACCAACCCTGTCTGAGGGGGGAATCAGGGGCAGCAGGGGTTCATAGAACCCGCCGCCCAGGACCTCCGCCTGCTTCCGGTCCACGATCTCCCTGAGAACGGTGATGAACTCGGGATGTCTCCTCTCCAGCCAGGAGAGGAGAGGACCGGAATAGTGAAGTGTTAAAGCCAGATCAGGGAAGTTGTACACAGCCGTCAGGAAAGGCTTATAGGCCCTCTGGTAAGCATCCTCGTAGAGGTGCTCGGGCAGATCGAGAGGTTGTGTACTGTTCGTTCCGAAAACCAGCTTAATTTTTTTCATTTACTAGAGCCGGCATCCATGCTGGTCTTGATCAGCCTGCATTCGATGCTTCTTCTGCTTTCACTTTATTAGGAATTATACATTTAGCCGGACATTTTGCAGCAGCTTCTGCTCTACCCGGATCTTTACTATCATAACTCAGAAAAGACAAATTATCTTCCACTTTATAACCGGCATCAGGAAATTTCTTTTCACAGATGCGGCAGCCGATGCATCCGACCTTACAATTTGCCTTGGTATCCTTACCCTTGTCCCGGGAGTTACAGGCCACAATAAAGTCAGCAGATTCGGGAATCATGCGCATTACACCGGTGGGACAAATGTCTACACACTTGCCGCAGGAGATACAGAGATCCTGATCAACAACGACCAGTCCGTTGTCTGTCTTGCTGATGGCATTTACCGGGCAGACCCCGGCGCAGCTTCCCAGCCCCAGACAGCCGTATTTACAGGCCTTATCGCCGTTAAAGAGCACTGTGGCGGCAGTACAGTCGCTGATTCCCTGGTAGTTGAAGCTTCTGACGGCCTCTTCGCTGCCGCCGATACAGTGAACCCGGGCCACCATTCTGGCGGCGTTGGTATCAACCTCAACACCCATAATGGAACCGACCTGTTCCAGAGTGTCTGCCCCGCCGGGCTTACACTTGGTCAGATCCTCATCGGTACCGGCAGCCACGGCTTCGGCATAGCTTCCGCATCCGGCATAACCGCAGGCACCGCAGTTGAGGCCGGGAAAGGCACCCTCAAGGGCTTCAACGGTTTCGTCTTTTTCAACTTTCAGTTTACGGGAGGCAATGGCCAGTCCCGTTCCGAGGAGACCTCCGAACAGAACTGTGGACAGAAACCCCCAGAATATTCTTAATACTTGATCCATTTGACTATCCTACCAGGTTGTTCAGCAGAGCCTTGTCGAAAGCCATAAAAGCCATGGCCATCAGTCCCCCGCTGATAAAAGCGATGGGAGCCCCTTTCAGGAAACGGGGAACCTTCTCTGTTTCCATCTGTACACGGATTGCCGACATCAGCACGATAGCCAGCAGAAAACCGATACCCGCAGCGATTCCTGCGGTAAAACTCTCGAGTACATTGTAGCCGCTCTGAATATTGATCAGGGCGATACCCATTACGGCACAGTTTGTTGTAATCAGGGGCAGGTAGATACCCAGTGCCTTGTAGAGGACAGGTGAGTACTTCTGAACCACCATCTCAACCAGCTGCACCAGTGAGGCGATGGTGAGAATAAATACAATGGTCTGCAGATAGGTCAGTCCCAGGGGCAGCAGAATAAAGTGATAGAGAGCCCAGGTCACCAGTGAGGCGATGGACATTACAAAGGTAACCGCAAATCCCATTCCCACGGCGGATTCCACATTCTTGGAAACACCGATAAAGGGACAGAGCCCCAGGAACTGGGCAAGGATCAGGTTACTGATAAATACATAAGTAATAAGTATTGCAAAATAGCTCATTAAATTTCCTCCTTACCGGGTCTGGAGCTGATCCAGTTGAACATGGCCTTCAGATAGCCCACCACAAAGAGGGCTCCCGCGGAGAGGGAGATGATTCTAACAGGGGCCTGTACCAGACCGGGAACCTCGATAACACCGTTGAAATTTCCCATGGGGAAAAGGGTGATGGTTCCGGCACCCAGAACCTCTCTGATCAGGGCGATCAGAGTCAGACCGAAGAAGAATCCCAGTCCCATGCTCAGGGCGTCCATGATGGAGTCTTTTACACCGTTTTTGCTGGCAAATGCCTCGGCTCTTCCCAGAATGATGCAGTTTACAACGATCAGCTGTACAAATACACCAAGGCTTCTGGAGAGTGCGGGGGCGTAAGCCTGCATCAGAAGGTCTACCAGAGTTACAAAGGTAGCGATGATAACGATATACACGGGAATGTGAATCTCGTCGGGAATAAAGTTTTTCAGCAGGGAAACCATTATATTGGAACCCAGCAGAACAAAGATTACTCCGGCGCTCATACCCAGGGCGTTGACGACCTGAGTGGAAACCGCCAGTGCGGGACAGAGTCCCAGCATCAGTATAAAAATGGGGTTTTCTTTGATAAAACCCTTAGTCAGTTCTCTCATTTATCATCTCCCAGGGCTTTTACATAGGCGGAACCCTCTTTCAGGGGGGCCGCGATACCAGCAAAGGTAATAGTGGCGCCCGAAACCTCATCGGGAGCTTCAAGCTCGTTCTTTGTTACGGGAACGGGAGTTGTACCTCCGGTTCCGATAAACTTGTCCATATATCCGTCGGCCTCGGCCTTCTTACCCAGACCGGGAGTTTCGGCGTTGTCCATAAGAACAACATCCTGAATCTCTCCGTTAAAGTCATAGGAGGCAAGGACCTTCATGTCTCCGCCGTATCCCATTCCGATAAACTCAAGAATCCAGGCATCCGCCCCAGTAACGGAGTAGCGTGCCTTGATGGTTCCCTCGTCCTCAAGATCCTCTCTGGGTCCGGGTGTTCCGGTTTCAAGAAGATTCTCCAGAGCCGCCTTCAGCTCTGCCGCCTTGCGGATGGCGATAATGGGTTCGGTCACAGAGTTGACGACTCCCAGAAGGAGGGCTGAGAGGGCACAGATCAGAGCCAGCTTTCCGGCTTTTTCCATGGTATCTGTCATTTAGAGGCCTCCTCTTCCTTTACAAGTCCGAACTTTTCGGGCTGAAAAGCCCTGTTGATAAGAGGAACAAAAATATTCATAAAGATAATGGCAAGGGAAACACCCTCGGGAACGGAACCGAAAAAACGGAGGAGGTAGGTCATAAAACCGCATCCCACACCGTAGATCAGCATTCCCTTTGACGTCAGGGGAGAGGTAACCATATCGGTGGCCATAAAGAGGGCACCAAGCATCAGTCCTCCTGAGAAGAGGTGAAACAGAACATCACCGGCAAAGAGTCCCTGTCCGTAGCGGAAACCGCCGAAAAGCCATACCAGAAGGGCAAAGCTTCCAAGATAGGAGACAACGATCTCCCAGTTGGCGATCTTTCTGATCAGCAGATAGAGTCCGCCGACAATCAGCAGAAGGGCCGAAACCTCACCAATAGATCCGGGAACACGTCCCAGAAAGAGGTCTGTGTAGGTTACGGGAACACCTTCGGCAGCCAGAAGGTCCAGGGGACCGTTGATTCCCTCGGTGATAGAGGAAAGACCGACCTTGATGGAACCAAGGGGAGTGGGTCCTGTCACCGCATCGGCACCGGGAACCCGGGGAAGGGTCCAGGTTGTCATGCCGCCGGTCCATGAGAAGAATACAAATACACGTCCGGCCAGAGCGGGGTTCATCCAGTTGCCTCCGAGACCTCCAAAGGTCCACTTTACAACGGCAATGGCGAAGAATGACGCCACCACAACAACATAGAGCGGTACCGCGGGGGGCATATTGAACCCGATCAGCAGACCGGTCAGGAAGGCACTTCCGTCGGCAATGGTATTCTCGCCCTTGATTTTATTCAGAAGAGCCTCGGTTGCCACTGCTGAAATAATGGCTGCAGCCAGAACCAGAAGGGACCGGAGGCCGAAAATATAGATACCCCATATCCCGGCAGGCAGCAGACAGGCGGAAACCGTCCACATGATGGATGCCGTGCTCTGAGGATGATGAAACTGGGGTGAGCTTGAAATTACGAGTTTATCTTTCATTTGCCCGCCTTCTTCATACTGTTTTTTCTAATGACTTTCTTGCCGCCTCTGAATCCCTGAACCAGGGGAATGTGAGCGGGACACATAAAGGAGCATGAACCGCACTCGACACAGTCCATAAGACCCGCCGCAGCAGCTTCGTCACTCATATTGAAGTCAACATATTTGTAAATCTTGGTGGGATTCAGGCCCATGGGACAGGCTGAGATACAGCGTCCGCAGGAGAGACAGGCTGTGGGTTTGGCGGCCTTGATCTCTTTTGCCGTAAGGGCGAGGATTCCGCTGGTACCCTTGGTTACGGGGGTATCCAGATCGTAGACGGTAAATCCCATCATGGGTCCGCCGGCGATAACCTTAACGGGCTCTTCGGAGAATCCGCCGCAGTCCTCGATCAGAGTTCTGAAGCTTGTTCCCACTCTGGCCTTCAGATTGGAGGGGTTCTTGATGGCTCCGCCGGAAACAGTAACAATCCGTTCAATAACGGGCTTGCTGAATACAACCGCTTCATAAATGGAGAGACATGTACCCACGTTGGCATTGATAACACCAACTTCAAGAGGAAGCTGTCCCGAGGGAACCTCTTTGCCAGTAACGGCTTTGATCAGGTTCTTCTCTGCACCCTGGGGATATTTCACCTCAAGGGGCATTACTTCCATATCATAGCCCTTGGTGCTTATCAGTGACTGAAGGTGCTCAACGGCGTCCATCTTGTTGGCCTCAATTCCGATAACAGTCTTACCGGGATTCAGGAGACGCTGAACGATCTTGATTCCTTCGAGAACCTCATCGGCCTTCTCGAGCATCACTCTGTGGTCACTGGTGAGGTAGGGTTCGCACTCAACGGCGTTGATAATAAAGGTTTCGCATACCTTTCCCTTGGGAAGACTCAGCTTTACGTGGGTGGGGAAGGTTGCTCCCCCCTGCCCTACGATTCCCATCTCGGAAATTTTGGCCGCAATCTCTTCATTGCTCATGGAGTTCCAGTCCGCCGGGGTGGTTTCCTTGCCCAGACGTTTGAATTCTCCCTGCATTTCGATAACCACCGCATCAACGGCGATACCATTGGGAAGGAAGATCTTTTTGATCTCTTTGACTTCACCGGGAACGGGTGAGTGGATATTTGCCGAAACAAATCCTCCCGCCTTTCCGATAACCTGCTCTTCTTCTACAAGATCGCCTTTCTTTACAAGACACTCACAGGGTGCACCAATATGCTGAGAGAGGGGCACTACCGCTATGCTTGAAAGACTGGCATTCTGTATTTCCTTGTTACAAGTAGCTTCCTTGTAATCCTGAGGATGAATTCCCCCTTTGGGGAAAGTTCTAAATCGACTCATGCTGCCTGTTGTTTCCTCCTTAATACAAATTTACCATTGCTCCGGATGCTGCTTTTGCTGTCAGCATGGTGTAGACCGGAGAGGTGGAATAGGACAAAGACACATATAAATACTGCATAGATAATCAGCTTATGCAGACTGATTCCTGTTTTTACACTGCTGAGAACAAGAATCTCAGCAGGACCGGCTTCACCGGCCATTAGTTTTCCCGGACCCGAAATACTCATTGAGGCCAGGGAAGATTCATACCACTCATCAGAAAAGACAATGGCCGTATGCCGGCTCTCCATTATCCTTCCGTCCTGAAGAGTGTAGTCTTCAAAGGAGACAGAGGAGCCCGGAACCGGGAGGGCGTATGTTCCGCCGTACATAAAAGAGTCCTGATAGGCCCGGTGCTTCAGATAGTCGGCGGCATCGGGAAGCACACTGCTAGTCCGGCTCAATCTTTCATAGGTCCACTCCCCTGCCGAAGACCGGGCCGCAGGAATTCCTGCGGGAAGGCCTCTTTCAGAGGGCCATTGAAGAGAGACGAGGGCAACAGCCGCAAGAGCCGCAGCACCAAGGAAGGCCCTGGCATAGGGCTGCTTCCGGCTCTTTCTCACAGGACGCCGGTGAGACATCAGGGAGACAGGTTCAAAAAAATCATGATCCTGCCTCTTCCAGGTAAGCCTGGATTTCTTCACAGCCTTTACTGCGGGACGTTTTACGGAAACCTCGGGAAAAAGCAGAGCCCCGGCAAAGACGGAAAAAACAAAAAGAAGAACCGCCAGCTGCCTCAGGGGAAGCTGACCGAAAGCAAGAAGGACTCCCGCCGGCAGAAAGGGAAGAATTGTTCTGAAAGAAAATCCCGTTCTCTCTGTAACAGCCAGTCTCAGCAGAAGCGCCGTTACAGCCAGAAGGGGATACAGACCGTCCTGACCTGTTACTGTCAGAAAATACCCTGCAAAAAGCAGAGCTCCTCCGGGAATTATAAAACGAAAACACCCGATACAGAGCAGCAGAATGACTGCAGCAAAAAGAACCGGTGAAATCAGACTGCTCTCATCATCGGGAAGAATCCAGTCGACACCCCCCAGAATCTCCGAATTCTCAAAGGCCCTCCGGTATTCTAGAGGAGAGAGAGTGTTTGGTAAATAGAAAATTTCATATATGTCCTGATGAAAATAGTCCGAGATGCCTGTCATCCAGGGATCAATCCTTGGATCAAAGCGATTGGGGCCTTCACCCCGGGCAAAATCAATCAGAGAAACCGTTTCAGAACCGTTGTATGAAAGATAGGAGATCACGGTATTTGATATGGACACGGGTTCTGAGGGACTGAGGGAGAAGATCTCGGCTTGCAGATCATCACTCATCTGAACAGATGGAATCAGCAGGGGATACCAGTTTTCCCAGAATGTACCTGCCGGAGAGGTCTCGGTTGAACCAAGAAAGAAAATTCCCGAAAATCCAAAAATTACAAGAGAGAGTGCTGCAGCTTTGAGAACATGTCGCATGGATCGGTTGTTCATAGGAACAACCATATGTGGGTGAGGATTTCTGTATTCCGGGCCATCTGGATAATTCTCCGTTTTAGACTCTTCTTTGTCAAGAATATATCCCCATAAAAGCCCCTGTAACAGAGCTTTTTCATTTACCCCGATGAAGGTATTCATTATATTTAAAAGCATGAGCAGTTCCACTGATAAATTTAAAAAAGTCTTTTCCTCGGTTGTCTCGGTCCTGGGGGGAGTTTCGGTCTATGCCCTGATAGGCAAAAGCGGTACCGGCAAGAGTTTCCGGGCTCGTCTTCTGGCCGAAAAATACAACATTCCCTATATGATTGACGACGGCCTTCTGATCAAGGATAACAGAATTATTGCCGGCAAGTCCGCCAAGAAAGAGAAACTCTATATGGGAGCCATCAAAACAGCCCTCTTTGATGACCCCCAGCACAGACTGGATGTAAGGGATACCATAAAAAGAGAGAAGGTCAGAAAGATTCTCCTTATAGGCACCTCTGAAAAAATGGTCACAAAGATGGGAACCCGCCTGGGCCTGCCTCCTGTGAGCAAGATTATAAGAATTGAAGATATTGCCAGCCGGGAGGAGATAGACAAGGCCATCCAGGCCAGGTACTCGGAAGGCAAACATATTATCCCGGTCCCCTCCATCGAGGTTAAGACCGACTACTCCCATATTCTGTCTGACTCCATAAAGATCCTCTTCCGCAAGGGATTCGGTTTCAGAAAGGAGACCCAAATCTTCGAGAAGGCCGTTGTAACACCGGAATTCGCCAGCGAGAAGACCAGGGGAACCGTAAGGATCTCCGAAGCGGCTCTCTCTCAGATGATACTCCACTGTATTGATGAGTATGACGGGGAGATCAAGGTCATTAAAATCTCAGTAAAAAGGGACAGAAGGGGCTATAAGATAAGGATCTACATCGAAGCGGGCTACGGCAGTCAGCTGGGCGGAAACCTTCATGACCTTCAGGCCTATGTCCTGGACAAGGTGGAACGGTTTACGGGGATATTGATTGAAGAGGTCAGCATCGAAGTGGCCAAGGTTTCAAAAAGAAAGAAAACCATGACCACATGATTCTGCTTCAGCCGCAGACGGCGGATTGCACCGCCGCAGCTGCTAACCGGGTATCAAGCATCTCCGCCGCCGCTGGCCTTCCGTTTGGAGGGCTTGGCCCCGCTTTTCCCTGTCTTGGTCTTGGTATTCTTCCTGGACGCCGCCTTGAAGGGGGGCCGCTTGCGGGGGATCTTCCAGTTGTTCTGTTTAAACACAAGCTTCACCGCATCGATCACATCCCTGTTGGGGGCAATCATCGGGCGCAGTGCCTCTTTTACGGAGTTCACCGTATCGTTGAATGAGGTCTCTTCACCCTGATCCAGGGCGCCGGTCTCCATAAGGTAGCCGCGGCAGAGAAAGTAGAGCATCTTGCCCCTCTTCTTGTTCTCTCCCTCTTTCCTGATATAACGGTCCAGTTTCTGCAGATCCCGGAGAAGTCTCTTGCGGAACTCCCGTCCCCGGGGACCGTTTAGAAGTTTCTGAAATCTGGGCAGGAGATGCTCAAATATATGAAGCTTCTCACAGGAGTCCACTATGGCTTCGGAGTATCCGGACTGAAGGATCTTGAAAATCTCTTCGCTCATCCGCGACACCGAGCAGTCAGCCAGCAGCGGGGAGTCCCGTTTAATCGCCTTTCTGAGACGGAAGGGAATCTTCGCACCGGTCATAACAGAGTATTTGACAGCCCGGAGCATCCTGACAGGATCTTCCTTGAAGGTGTAGTCCAGGGGGATAACCGAGCGGAGCTTTCTGCTGCGGATGTCCTTCACACCGTCATGGTAGTCGATGATCTGCTCCTCCCTGGGGGAGTAGTAGAGGGCATTAAGGGTGAAGTCTCTCCGCTTTGCATCTTCATCGATTGTTCCGTACAGGTTCTCACCGTCACCGCTTTCAAGAGAGCGGAAGGTGGCTACCTCGAGAATCTTATCCTGGGGAAAGTAGACGTGAACCAGACGGAACCTCTTTCCGATGATTCTTGAGTTTCTGAAGATTTTTCTGACCCGGGAGGGAGAGGCATCTGTGGCAATGTCGTAGTCCTTGGGGTCTTTGTCGATCAGAAGATCTCTGACCGCTCCGCCCACCACATAGGCCTGATATCCCGCAGACCTCAGACGGTCGGTGACCTTCAGGGCATCATGATCCAGCTTCTGTCTGTTGATGCCGTGTTCTTCAAGAGTGTAAACCTTGGCCTGCCTGACTAGACGGCCCTTGCTGTTTTTTCCATATCGTATAAGCATTATTTTTATTTATTTCCAGTAAACCCTCAGTCTCCTTCAAAGAGGAGATTCGGGCGTGCGCGTATCAAAATATAAGAATCCTCAGAGATTGGGGATTCATCTGATGCATATTCTATTCAATAGGCCGCCAGATTTCAAGTGCAGAGACTGGTCCCCGCCCCATCCATAAGGGCTCTTACAGGGGAAACATTCCCTGTTTTTCCTTCAAATAGGAAGGAAAAGCGGCCGACTTACAATAAAATTGTAGTTTTTACAAAAAAATCAGTAATACCTCTTTTCCTTCTCCCAATCCCTGTTACAATAGTATTCATGAATTTTCACTGATCACCTGAGTCTTCGAAGTCCTGACTGATCAGTTAATCAATACCTTTCAAGGAAGTAAAATGGAATTCAGATATCAATGCAGTGAGTGCGGATCTTTCTATGACCTGGACCCGGCACTTACCACCTGTCCCTTGTGCAGCAGGAAACAAAAAAAAGACGAACCCCTCAGGGGCGTTCTGGAAGTCCGTGCCGAGGGTGAGCTTCCCGAGGGAGAGGATCTGGTACAGAGCCTGCTTCCGGTACCGCCGGAGTTTTTCCCTCCCCTCCCCCGTGTCAAGGGAGAGCTCTGGGCCCCCGGACGTATCCGTGAGGAGCTGGGGCTGAAGGAACTCTACATCATGAACGACGGCTGCAATCCCACAGGTTCCTTTAAAGACAGAGCCTCTCTGCTTGTCTCGGCCTTTGCAAAGCAGCACGGCATCGACACCATAGTACTGGCATCCACCGGAAATGCCGGTTCCTCCATGGCGGGAATCGGAGCCGCCGCCGGCCAGAAGGTAGTCCTCTTTCTTCCCGAAACCGCACCACCTGCCAAGCTGATCCAGGCCCTCCAGTACGGAGCAACTCTTTATAAGGTGGCAGGGAACTATGATATGGCATATGACCTCTCACTGGATTATTCTGAAAGAGAGGGAGGAATGAATAGAAATACAGCCTGGAACCCCATGACCATGGAGGGAAAGAAGACGGTCTCCCTGGACATCTACCGGCAGCTGGGCGGAAAGGCTCCGGACAGGGTCTTCGTTCCCACAGGGGACGGCTGCATTCTGGGAGGAGTCTACAAGGGATTCAAAGACCTTCTCCACTTCGGCCTGATTGAGAAAATGCCCCGGATTACGGCGGTACAGGCGGAAGGAAGCAACGCCCTCTACAGAGCCTGGAAGACAGGGAGCTTCGACTTCCAGCCCAGCACCACCGTGGCCGATTCCATCAGTGTGGATATTCCGCGGAACGGCTATACCGCCCTTAAGTACCTTCAGGACTACGGCGGCGATGTGGTCTGCGTGTCCGATGATCAGATTATCGAGGCACAGGCGAAGCTCTCATCGGGAGCCGGCCTCTTTACCGAACCCGCAGGGGCCGCCGGATGGGCGGGACTTCTGAAATGCGCCGGTGAAATAGAAGAGAATGAATGCGCCGTTGTTCTGGCAACAGGAAGCGGCCTGAAAGACACGGCAACTGCTCTGAAAGGGGTAAGTATGCCGGAAAAGACAATATCAAATATCGAAGAGATAAGGGGATAAAAGAGATGATCGACTACACCGTAAACAAAGATGTACAGAAACAGAATGCTGAGTACTGCAAATCCAAGGGAATCAAGCTTCCCACCATCGCCATGATGAAGAATCCGGAGCTGGTGCCCGAAGAGGCAAAGGCGAAGCTGAAAAACACAGGGCTCTGGGACATTGATCCCGTCAACCTCTATAGAATCACCTGGAAGAACGAACCTGTCGGCAAGGGAGGACAGTTCGGAAAGGTCAACCATATCGTTCTGCCCGAGGCCCTGACCGGTACAAAGGCAAAGATCATTGCCCTGACAGGAAAGTGGTTCCCCACGGGAGCCCACAAGGTGGGAGCCACCTTCGGCTGCCTGGCCCCCCGTCTGACCACAGGTCAGTTCAATCCCCAGACGACCAAGGCTGTCTGGCCCTCTACTGGAAACTACTGCCGCGGCGGCGCCTATATCTCGGCCCTCCTGGCCTGCGATGCCATCGCCATCCTCCCCGAGGAGATGAGCGAGGAGCGCTTCAACTGGCTGAAAGAGGTGGCCGGCGAGATCATAGCCACCCCGGGTTCCGAGTCCAATGTAAAAGAGATCTTCGACAAGTGCTGGGAACTCAGAGAATCGGGAGAGGACCTGCGGATCTTCAACCAGTTTGACGAACTGGGCAACCCCCTGTGGCACTACAATGTAACAGGAAGTGCCATCGAAGAGGTTCTCGGCTACTACATGAAGGACGGCGACAAGTTTGCCGGTTACGTATCCTCCTCCGGTTCCGGCGGAACCCTGGCGGCGGGAAGCTACCTGAAAACCGTCTTTCCCCAGAGCAAGATCGTTGCCTCTGAAGCCCTGCAGTGCCCCACCCTGCTGAACAACGGCTACGGCGCCCACAGAATCGAGGGAATCGGCGACAAGCATGTCCCCTGGGTCCACAACTGCAAGGACACCGACTTTGTCACCGCCATTGATGATGAAGATCCCATGCGCCTGATCCGCCTCTTCAACGAGCCTTTGGGACGGGAACTGCTTAAGGAGAACGGCGTGGACAGCAGCCTTGTTGAGCAGCTGGATCTTCTGGGAATCTCCGGCGTGGCCAACGTGCTGTCAGCCATCAAATTCGCCAAGTACAACGAGCTCACCGAAAACGACTATGTTGTTACCATCGCCACCGACTCCATGGAGCTCTACGGCTCAAGAATCCAGGAACTGGCCGCTGCAAGAGGCGCCTACACATCCGGTCAGGCGGAACGGGACATGGAAATGCTCCTGGGACAGACCTTCGACTACACCAAAGAGATGAACTACTACGACAGAAAGGCCATCCACAACCTGAAGTACTTTACATGGATCGAGCAGCAGGGCCGTGAACTGTCCGAACTGAACGCACAGTGGTACGACCATGACAACTACTGGTACGGAACCCTCGGCCAGGCCGATGAGATCGACGCCAAAATAAACGAATTCAACGAGATGATCGACAAGAGCTGAGATTCAGCCGGAGGGATGGACTCCGGTTCCGGGCCGGGCGGAAAGCCCGGCAAAACCCGGCAAGGGGATGCTGACCCCGGCTGCCGGGGTTTATAGAGGAAGTAAAAAATGACTGATATAATGCGTCCCCTCTCCTTCAGGGAGCTGGTTAATAGACTCTTCGCCGAACTGGCGCAGGACGGCACCGTTTTCAGTTTCGACAAAACCTTAAGCGGTGCTGACGGCAGCGGACACACCCCCATGGAGCTCTTCGGCGAAAACGCCGCCACCCCCGCGGGCCCTGCCGCCGGCCCCCACACACAGCTGGCCCAGAATATTGTGACCTCCTGGGCAGCAGGAGCCCGTTTCTTCGAACTGAAGACCGTACAGATTATGGACACCCTTGAGATCGAAAAGCCCTGTATCGATGCGGAAGACGAGGGTTTCAATACCGAATGGTCCACCGAGTTCACCCTGGACAAGGCCTATGATGAATACCTGAAGGCCTGGTTCCTCCTCCATATGATGGAAGCCCTCTTTGAGGATCACGAGGACAGACAGTTTATCTTCAATATGTCCGTGGGATACGACCTGAAGGGAATTCAGAACCCCCGGATGGACCAGTTTATCAACCGCCTTATGAACTCCTCTTCGGAAGAGAAGTTTCTGCAATACAAAAAGGAGCTGGACGCCATGGCTGCGGACCCCTCCTTTCTGAAGGGAACAGGCCTTGAAGGAAAGGCCGGGGCCCTGACAGGACTTGCCGACAGAATCCCCGGAGAGATCTGCCGTTCCATGACCCTCAGCACCATGCACGGCTGTCCTCCCGAGGAGATCGAGAAGATTGCCGTCTACCTGCTGACTGAGAAGAAGATCCACACCTTTGTTAAACTCAACCCCACCCTTCTTGGATTCGAAAAGGTCAGGTCCATCCTCGATGAATTGGGTTATGACTATGTGGGCCTGAAGACCGAGAGCTTCGACCATGACCTGCAGTACCCCGATGCGGTAGCCATGCTGACCAGGCTGATCGCCCTTGGAAAGAAGCAGGGTCTCAGTTTCGGTGTAAAACTGACCAATACCCTGGGATCTATAAACAATAAGGGAGCCCTTCCCGGAGACGAGATGTATATGTCCGGACGGGCCCTCTTCCCCATCTCCATCAATGTGGCCCTGAAGCTGAGCAAAGAATTTGACTGCACCCTGCCCATCTCCTTCTCGGGCGGTGCGGCGGTGTACAATATGAGGGATCTGATTGCAACGGGTATCCGCCCCGTCACCATGGCTACCGAGATGCTGAAGCCCGGCGGATACGGCCGCATGGCCCGGGCCGTGGATATGGCAAAGAATGTCCCCGACTGGAACAGAAGCTCCATCGATCTGAAGGCTCTGGAGGCCCTGGCCGAAAAGGCCATGACTGCCAAAGAGTACAAAAAGGACTGGAGAGGGACCGACGAGATCAGCACCGGGGAGGAGCTTCCCCTCTACGAGTGCGCCGTTGCTCCCTGCAAGACCGCCTGCGCCATTCATCAGGATGTTCCCGAGTACCTCCGCCTTGTGGGCCAGGGCCGCTACGCCGATGCCCTTGAGGTAATCTACAACAAAAACCCCCTGCCCTTTATCACCGGCTGGATCTGCGACCATAAATGTCACTACAACTGTACCCGCATCGACTACGACGGAACCGTCAAGATCCGGGAGATGAAGAAGATCGCCGCCCAGCAGGGATTCGACGAGTATCTGAAGCGCTTTAACGCTCCGAAGACCGGAAGCTCCAGAAAGGCGGCTGTTATCGGAGCCGGTCCCGCTGGCCTGGCGGCGGCCTACTTCCTCCGCCGCGGGGGAATGGAGGTCTCGATCTTCGAAAAGACCGACGGACCCGGCGGCGTTATCCGCAATGTCCTGCCCTCCTTCCGGATGCCCCCGGATCAGATTGAGAAGGACATGGAGTTTATCCGTCTTCACGGAGTGGACTTCCACTTCGGTAAGAAGAATCTGAATGTGAATGATCTGAAGGCCAAAGGCTATGACAAGGTGCTTATCGCCGTGGGAGCCGAAAAGGACAGACGCCTGGATCTACCCGGAGGGCGGATCATGACCTCCCTGGAATTCCTTGAAAAGTTCCGCACAGATCCCGACAGCTGCGGCCTCGGTGAGAACGTGGCCGTTGTGGGAGGCGGAAACACCGCCATGGACTCGGCGCGATCGGCTGTAAGGACTCCCGGAGTAAAACAGGTCCGGGTTATCTACAGACGGACCCTGAAGGAGATGCCCGCAGACCGGGAAGAGTACTATGACGCCATGGAAGAGGGAATCAGCTTCCACTTCCTGAGAAACCCCGAATCCTTCCAGTCCGAGGGTGTCCTGAGATGCTCTGTAATGAAGCTGGGAGAGCCCGACGAGTCGGGCAGAAGACGCCCGGTGATGACCGAAGAGACCGAGGAGTTTCCCGTGGACACACTGATTACCGCCATCGGCGAGACCGTGGACAACGAGCTCTTGAAGTCCTTCGGCATCCCCGTAAGCGGGAAGTGGGCGGCAACTGACGAGAGAACCAATGAGACGGAAGTTCCCGGCGTATTCCTGGTGGGAGATGCCAAAAACGGCCCCGACTCCATTGTGGGAGCCATGGGCAGCGCCCGCAAGTCGGTAAACCATATTCTGGCCGCCGAAGGGGTCCTGCTGACTCCCGCAAAGATCGAGAAACTCGACAATACCGAGCGTGAGGACCTGACAAAGAGAAAGAGCCGGATGACCGCCAGCGGAAAGGACGAGAAGGACTTTGCCGCCTGGGCCGAGGTGGAGGCCAGCCGCTGCCTCCAGTGCGATGTAGTCTGCAACAAGTGCGTCGATGTCTGCCCCAACAGAGCTAATGTGGTGGTTAAGACTCCCCGTGGATTTACCCAGGAGAGCCAGATTCTCCATGTGGATGCCTACTGCAACGAGTGCGGCAACTGCGCACAGTTCTGCCCCTGGGAGGGACGACCCTACAAGGACAAGATTACCGTATTCAGCACCCCCGAAGACTTCGAGGGCAGCGATAACTACGGCTTCTACCTGAAGGGAGATCAGATCATCCTGAGACAGAGCGGCAGCCTCTTCTCCCTGAAATGGGACGGAGAGAACCTGAGCGGTGTAATTCCCGGAGGCAGCGACGGCGAGAAGACCGCCGCCGTTCTGAAGACCATACTGACCGATTACAACTGGTATAACGGTCCTGTTGAACCCTAGGGACCCAGGGTCCCGAAATTTCTGCCGGAGTCTGCCTCCGGCGGAGCAAGGAGTAAAATATGCTGATAATAAAAAACGCAACTGTAGTAAACTTCTCCCCTCCCGAGGTTCATGAGGGTTGGGATATTGTGGTAGACGGCGGCATCATCGCCGCTGCCGGGCCCGGAGCCTCTGCCGGAATGAGCGCCGATGAGGTCTGGGACGCAAAGGGTTCCATCGTCCATCCCGGACTGGTGTGCAGCCACAACCACTTCTACTCCGGACTCTCCCGGGGCATTCTGGCGGAGATCCCCCCGAGCCCCGACTTTATCTCGGTATTGAAAAATCTATGGTGGCGTGTGGACCGTGCTATCGACAGGGAGATTCTCAAGTCCAGCGCCGAAATCTGCTGTCTCGATGCCATCCGCAACGGAACCACATCGGTGATCGATCACCACGCCTCCCCCTCCTTTATCGAGGGTTCCCTCACTGTTCTGAAGGAGGCCTTTGAGATGACAGGCCTCAGGGGAATGAGCTGCTACGAGACCACAGACCGCAACGGCGAGGGCGAGGTGGAAGCCGGGGTTGCAGAGAACATCCGGATAACAAAGGAACTTGATGCGGAAAAGGGTGCCGGAAAGTGGTCGGGTCTCTTTGAAGCCCACCTGGGCGGACATGCCCCCTTCACCCTCCCTGACAAGGCCCTGCAGATGCTGGGGGATGCGGTGGAATCCACAGGCAGGGGTTTTCATACCCATGCCGCCGAGGACCGCTACGACGTCTCCCACTCCCATCACAAGTACGGCAGGGATCTGCTGGTCCGACTGGATTCCTTTGGACTTCTGAACAGCAAAGCCCTTCTGGCCCACGGCCTCTTTCTGTCGGAAGAGGACAGAAGAATACTTGATGAGCGGAACAGCTTTCTTGTGGTCAACTTCCGCTCCAATATGAACAACGGCGTAGGAGTCCAGAACCATATTGCCGAGGTGAAAAACGCGGCCCTGGGAACCGACGGCATCGGCAGCGATATGTGGGAGGAGTTCAAGTTCGCCTACTTCAAGCACAAGGATACCGGCGGCCCCCTCTGGCCCGGTGACATCCTCGGATTCCTTCACAATGGAAACACCATACTGGAGAGAAACTTTGACAGCCGCTTCGGCCGCATTGAAAAGGGATACAAGGCGGATCTGGTGGTTTCGGACTACATCAGCCCCACCCCCCTGAAGGCGGAAAATATTGCCGGCCATATCGCCTTCGGCCAGAGTGCTTCTTCCGTCCGGTCTGTAGTGATCGAAGGAAGAGTCGTTCTCAGAGACAGGGAGTTCCCCATGGATGTCTCTGAAATATACGCCGAAGCAAGAGAGAACGCCGCCCGCCTCTGGGAAGGGGTTAACGGAATTGCTCCCTGAAGGGAGTTCTGACATCAATACAGTAAAAAACATGCACAGGAGAAATAAAATGAGCATTGAAAAAGAGATCCGCGCCAAGGCGGAGGAATACAGGGACTACACCGCGAAGGTGCTGTCACAGATGGTACAGGTGAAGTCCTACTCAAGTGAAGAGGAAGCGGTCTGCCGCAAGATCAAGGAGCTCTGCGAGGAAGCCGGATTCGACGAGGTCTACTTCGACGGTCTGGGTTCTGTTATCGGACGTGTGGGATCAGGATCAAAGATAATCGCCTTTGACGCCCATATTGACACGGTAACCGTGGGCGATCCCGATGCCTGGGAGAAGGACCCCTTCTCCGGCGACATCGACGACACCTATGTCTGGGGACGGGGAAGCACCGACCAGAAGGGGGGCGCCGCCGCCATGATCACCGCCGGAAGAATCCTGAAGGAACTGGGTTACGACAAGGACTACTCCGCCTACTTCACCTTCACCGTAATGGAAGAGGACTGCGACGGCATGTGCTGGAAGTACCTGATCGAGGAAGAGAAACTGGTTCCCGACCTGGCTGTTTCCACCGAGCCCACAAGCTGCCGCCTCTACCGGGGACACAGGGGAAGAATGGAAATGGTCGTCAAGATCAAGGGCGTATCCAGCCACGGCTCCGCCCCCGAACGTGGTGTAAGCGCCGCCTACAAGGCCAGCCGCGCCGCACTGGCCATGGAGAAACTGAACGAGGATCTTCAGCCCGACGAAGGAAACTTCCTGGGCAAGGGAACCATTGTTGTTTCGGAGATGAAGGTCAACGGCCCCTCACAGTGCGCCGTTCCCGACCAGGCCATGCTCTACCTGGACCGCCGGTTGACCTGGGGTGAGGATGCGGATCTGGCCATCAGCCAGGTTAAGGAGTATATCACCGAGGCCCTGGGCGAAGCCCCCGAATCAGTAACCATGCCCGACTACGCCAAGAGAGGATGGAAGAACACCGACTACAGCCAGGAACTATACTTCCCCACCTGGAAGATTGAAGAGGATCATCCCCTGGTACAGGCCGGTGTAGCAGCCCATACCGATCTCTACGGAAAGGCTCCTGTTGTGGATAAGTGGACCTTCAGCACCAACGCCGTAGCCATCTGCGGCCGCCATAAGATCCCCACCATCGGTTTCGGTCCCGGAGACGAGAAGGAAGCCCACGCTCCCAACGAAAAGAACAGGATCGAGGACCTTGTGGTCTGTTCGGCATTCTACGCCATGCTGGCCTATAAGATCTGATCAGATTTTTCTGACAAGGAGGGTCTCAGGAGTCTGGGGCCCTCTGTTTTTCTTCCCCTCCAGCTTCATCTCATACATCCGCTTGTCGGCAATACCGATAAGCTCATCCAGAGAACTGCTGTCTGTGGGAAACTCGGCGGTACCGAAACTGAAACGGCAGGCCGCAAATCCCCCGTCTACCTTGAAGAGCTTCGGTTCCCTGCGGAAGGATTCCATCCTCGCCTCAAGGCGTTCCCGGTCGGTATCATGAAAGACGGCGGTAAACTCGTCGCCCCCCATTCTCCCCAGAATATCCGAGTCCCTGAAGGACTCCTTCAGAAGGGAGCTGAAACTTCGGATCATGGCATCCCCGGCCTCATGACCGAAGCAGTCATTCACCGGCTTCAGGGAATCAAGGTCGGCCAGAAGAATAACAAGCTTCTGTCCCATCCTCTCAGCCCTTCCAAGGGTGGCCCGGGCCTGTTCCTGAAAGTAGTGTCTGTTGCTCAGACCGCTGAGGCTGTCGAAACGGGAGAGCCCCAGGACCTTCTGATAGAGCTCCTGCTTGTCCAGAATGACCGCCAGCTGCTCCATAAGATAGGTCATAATCTCCACATCCTGGTCTCCGAATACATGATTAGAGAAACTGTCCAGTGAAAAGATACCCAGAATCCGGCCGTTCCTGATAATGGGAGCCCCCATAAAGGAGTTCACCTCTCTCCCCTCGACCGTGGGCAGCAGAGGAGTCATTCCCTCATTCTGAAGCAGTTCCTGAAGATCGTTGATAATAACAACCTCTTCGGGAATCCCCACTCCCTTTCTGTACATAAAGGATTCTGTCAGGGGAAATGAGAATTTTTCGATATTCTCCCTTACATATCCGAAGGAGGCGTAAACCCTGAACATCTCCCCGTCGAAGAGTAGAATGGAGCCGCAGTCTGCTTCTTTTACAACCCGGGGAATCTTGTGAAGCACGAAGCTGAGCAGACTCTTCTGGTCGGGAATAGAGAGTATGGCGTGATTGATCTCGAGAACAAGCTCCTTAAGATCCGCCAGAAGTGTGATTTTTCGGGAGTTCATATTCTGTTCGGTTCTGTCCAGTATAAAACCTGCCAGTCCCTTCACCCTGCCGTCCAGAGGACTGATATCCGGGGCCTTGTGAACCAGAAGTTCCCTAATCTCGCCGTCTCTCATGGTTACCCGGTCTTCGTAGATCCTGGCCTCTCTGTTCACCAGAACCTTGCGGTCATCTTCGGAAAAACGCTGTGCCTCATCGGCATTGTAAAAATCCCCGGCCTTCTTTCCCGTCAGATCTTTCTCCTTTAATTTAAGGAGCTTAGCAAAAGCCCTGTTGAAAAATTCATACTCTTCATTAAGGTTTTTGTAGTAGATGGGCAGGGGAACCAGATTGATCAGAGTATCCAGAAAGTTCCTGTTCTCTTCCAGGCTGTCATGGAGGGTCCTGGTTTCGGAGATATTGCGTATGGTGCCGATAACCCCCTTAACTCTCCCCTCTTTTTTCTGATATCTGCCGGAAACTCTCAACCAGACGGCGCCTCCCCCGGAACCGGTCATACTGAAGTCATAGTCTTCGACCTTTACTCCCCGGATAAAGGATTTGATTATTCTGTAGAACTGTCTGGCAGCCTCCCTGTCCAGATGGTTGTGTATCACAGGATAAAGATAGTGTTCATACCCCTCTGCCTCGGGCATCAGCTTGATAAAGTTGGGAGTAAGAAGGAATTCAGACTTTTCCAGATCCCAGAACCAGGGATAAACTCCGGCCTCCATCAAGGTGCGGTCATAGTCAGGAGTGAGGAAGTTACCGCCTCCCAGTGGAATTCGGTCCGTCAGTACAATTTCAGGATTGATTAAGGAATACCCCATTCCTTAATAGTAACAGAAAACAGCAGAATCAGCCATAAGACAGAATCCTAAGGGGTATTTTTGACCTCTTCAATATAGTTATAGATGGTGTAACGGCTTACATTAAGCTCACCTGCCAGGGTATCCGTAGAGCCCTTGATGGAGAAAATATTGCTCTCGTTCAGAAAGCGGACTACCTCCAGATTGTCCTTCTTGTCAAAGTAACAGACCGGTTTCCCTATGGAATCGATCCCCTTTCCTATCATGACATTCAGAAATTCCTGGGTGTTCTGGGGCATATCATCATGGCCGTTGATTCTTTCCTTGCCGCTGAACTGATCAAGGAAATGCTGCAGCATATTCATAGCGCTCATATCGATATTGAGACAGAGGGCTCCGGCCAGTTTCTCATCTCTCCGGATCAGAACGGTTGTGGATTTCAGAGGTTTGCCCGATGTGGTGGCAGACTCGTAATTCACCCTCATATTCTCTGAACTGCCTTCCATTTCCCTGACCATATCGCAGAGAAGCTGGGACGCCTTTGTACCCGGTGGCCGGTTGGTAATCCCACCCTCCCGGGCAATCAGTACAGGCGGATTCTGTTCAAAATCATAGAGAATGACCTCTCCCACACCAAGGGTTTTACCTACCGCCTCGACCAGAGGAATGTATGATTGAAGAAGGGGAGATGAGTCTCGAAAGGGCATGTTTAACTCCTATGTTCAGATTTAAGATCAGTGGGAGACTGAACATATTTACAGGGTACAACCGATTCTCCAAAAAGTATAGAAACAGACTTACAATTTTTTAATAAGTCTTGCATATTTTTTGTAAACAGGCATATAATTTCCCTGTGGATTAGTTATAAAAAACAGGAGAAAATATGCCCGCTTCATTAGCTCTGATCGCCGTCGGAGGCAACTCGCTTATCACCGACAATGATCATATGACCGTTGAGGATCAGTACAGGGCAGTCTGTGAAACTGCCGAACATATAGCCGATCTGGTGGAAGCCGGATACAAGGTTGTGGTAACCCATGGAAACGGACCTCAGGTAGGTTTTATTTTAAGGCGATCCGAGATCGCCAGAGAGGTGGCCCACATGCATCCGGTCCCCCTGGTCAGCTGTGATGCCGACACCCAGGGAGCCATCGGCTACCAGATTCAGCAGGCCCTGGACAATGAGTTCAGAAAGAGAAAGATAGCCCTTTCCGCCGCCACCATAGTCACCCAGATTCAGGTGGACCCTGAAGACGAAGCCTTCCGGAAACCCGCCAAGCCCATCGGCCAGTTCTACAGTGAAGACGAGGCGCGGCTCCTGAAGGAAGCCTATCCCGACTGGAGCCTTGTGGAGGATGCAGGAAGGGGATTCCGCCGTGTTGTAGCCTCCCCCCTTCCGAAAAAGATCATTGAACTGGATGCCATCAAGGCCCTTCTGGAAAAGGACTTCTGTGTTGTTGCCGCCGGAGGCGGAGGTATTCCTGTTGTAGAATCATCAGACGGCAGTCTTGAAGGCCGTGATGCAGTGATAGATAAAGACTTTGCATCGGCCTTTCTTTCCTATGAAATCGGAGCCGAAGTATTTATAATATCAACAGGGGTAAAGGAAGTCTGTCTGAATTTCGGTAAACCCGACCAGAAGAGTCTGAACCGGATTACCGCTGCCGAGGCCGAAGAATTCCTGAACCAGGGACATTTTGCCGCAGGCAGCATGGCTCCCAAGATAAAGGCGGCTCTGGACTTTCTGAACCGCGGAGGGAAAGAGGTAATTATCACCAGCCCTGAAAACCTTAAGGAAGCGGTCTTAAAGGGTGCGGGAACCCATATTACCCCCTGATAAATAAGCAAAATTATGATCTGCGGGAGACCCTGAGAGAGGAACTGCAGGTATTTAGGAGAAATAAAATGGATAGAATAGGGATTGAAGAGAGAATAAAGGATCTTTCCTGCCTGAGAACTGAGAACATGTACCTGAAGGATTTCCTTCTCACCTGGGACAAAAGCGATGACGAGATCGCCGCGGTCTTTGAGGTTGCTGAAATCCTCAGAGGAATGAGAGAGAGCAACATCTCCCCCAGGGCCTTTGACAGCGGACTGGGAATATCCCTGTTCCGTGACAACTCCACCAGAACCAGATTCAGCTACGCCAGCGCCCTGAACCTCCTGGGCCTGAAAGACCAGGATCTGGATGAGGGCAAAAGCCAGATCGCCCACGGTGAGACGGTTCGTGAAACAGCCAATATGATCAGCTTTATGGCCGATGTAATCGGTATCCGCGACGATATGTACATCGGCAAGGGCCATACCTATATGAAAGAGGTGGCTCAGGCCGTTGAAGAGGGATACAGAGACGGTGTTCTCGAGCAGAGACCCACCCTGGTCAACCTGCAGTGCGATATCGACCATCCCACACAGAGCATGGCCGACGCCCTCCACCTGATCAACCACTTCGGCGGTGTAGAAAACCTTAAGGGTAAGAAGATCGCCATGAGCTGGGCCTACTCCCCCTCCTACGGTAAACCCCTCTCGGTACCTCAGGGTGTAATCGGTCTGATGACCCGCTTCGGTATGGAAGTATCCCTGGCACACCCCGAAGGCTATGAAGTAATGCCCGAAGTTGAGGCTGTTGCCCGAAAGAACGCCGAGAACTCCGGCGGTTCCTTCACAAAAACAAACTCCATGTCCGAGGCTTTCAAGGACGCGGACATTGTCTATCCCAAGAGCTGGGCCCCCTTCAGCGCCATGGAGAAGAGAACAGATCTCTACGCCGCCGGCGATGATGCGGGTATTGCAGCCCTGGAGAAGGAACTTCTGGCACAGAACGCACAGCACAAGGACTGGGAGTGTACAGAGGATCTGATGAAGTCCACAAAGAACGGCGAGGCCCTCTACCTCCACTGCCTCCCCGCAGATATCAGCGGTGTCAGCTGCAAAGAGGGCGAGGTGGCGGCCTCCGTATTCGACCGCTACCGGGTTCCCCTCTACAAGGAAGCCAGCTTCAAGCCCTACATCATTGCGGCGATGATCTTTACAAGCAAGTTCCGCAACCCCTCAGAGAAGCTGATGGAGATGCTCAAAAGAGACCGCTCCAGAATCATCTGATTCCGGATACAGAAATGACTGAATAATTGATTGAATATAAAAAAAGCAGCTCCCGCAGGGCTGCTTTTTTTATTAGACCTTACATTCGGGCAAACCGGCCACCCGGGCCAATCGGGCCCGGAGCCTTATCGGCTGCCCAGTCCTTTCAGAAAGTACCGGAGAAGCTGGTCGCCGCAGGGGCGGTAGTGCTTATGGCCCTTCTTGCGGAAGAGAGCCGACAGTTCCGGCTTCTTGATCACAAAACCGCCCTTTCCGATGGTTCTGATCATATCATCGTCCCGCAGTTCAAAGGCGATGCGAAGCTTTCTCAGCACCAGATTGTTGCTTACTGTCTCCTTGACAGGGGGCCGGTCCGAGGGTCCTCTCTTCTGAAGAATCAGGCCGTCCAGAAAGGCGATAAGCTCGCTGTCTGAAGCAGCCTGAAATCCCTCTTCGTCCTCTCCCCTGAGCCGGGTCTCTACTGCTTCCGCATCT
Source organism: Spirochaeta sp. UBA5339 (assembly GCA_002408085.1). GTDB lineage: Bacteria > Spirochaetota > Spirochaetia > DSM-2461 > DSM-2461 > Oceanispirochaeta. The sequence continues at coordinate 111,376 of DHQL01000012.1, read as the reverse complement.
AGGGAGACTCCTCCCAGAGCAAAAATATCTGCCATATCCTGATCCGACGCGTGAAGGGCATAGCGGAGAGATCTCAGTACCGTATTGTTATCCATATGTTTTCCTGTTTTCTTGAATTCTGATCCCAGATTATACCACAGACCGCTCCCTGTACAGCTTCTCAGACCATAAGGAGTGATACACCCACCAAAAAAACACCTATTCACCATTTGTTATTCAGGGGAAGCTGTTTTTATACTGTATATCAGATTATTAAACAGGAGCATATTTAATGGAAATGTGGGTTGAATATTTCGGAACAGCCATGTCCGCAATCATTGCCGTCTCCCTTATGCAGAAAAACATACGCTGGCTGCGTATCTTCAATACCCTGGGTTCAGGGGGATTCGCCGTATACGGTCTATTAATCGGCGCCCTGCCTGTTATCATACTGAACTGTTTCATCGTTGTGGTGAATACGGTCTACCTGATCAGGATGAGGAACTCCGATGAGAAGTTCGACTTTCTGCCCGTGGAAGGTCTTCAGTCTCTCTATGTCAGAAAATTCATCGACTTTCACAGACAGGATATTCAGAATATCTTCCCCTCCTTCGATCCCGAAGACCGTGAGGGAGTCCAGGGCTGTCTGATCCTGAGAGACGCCATCCCTGTTTCACTGGTACTCTACCGTCTCAACGCTGAAGAGGGTGATATAATCATCGACTATTCCGTTCCCAGCCACCGGGACAGAACCAATGCTAAGTACTTCTTTGAGTATGTGCTGCGTCATGTGGATCTGGGACAGGTAAAGAGAATGAAGGCCGGTGCCGAGAGCCCCGTACACCGGCAGTATCTGAAACAGATGGGCTTCACTCCCCTCCCCGGAGAGGAGGAGAGCTTCTTCGTAAGAGAGATCAGTTCGTAAGGATCTTCAGGCCGTAGGGAGGCAGTGTCCACTCGTCTCCCGCTTCCCCTTCCTCAAGAAAATCATTCCAGGTGCTCTTCAGCACCACAGAGCCCTCTCTGGCGCTGAAGTTCATAACAAAGAGATAGACCTTATCCCCCTTCTCCCTGATCTGAATATCAAGTTCAGAGGATTTTTCTATGACAAGATCCAGATTTGACCGGATCTCTCTGTCGCTGACAATAATCTGGTAGACCTCATAGAGGCTGTCCGCATCCAGGCGTCCCGCAAGATGGTAGGCCTTTCCGCCGCCGAAGCTGTTGACCAGGAATCCCGGAAGATCCTGATGCCAGGGGTCCCTGAACCGGGCCAGAACCTGAGCTCCCTCGGGACGGACGATCTCGTAGTAGTCCTGAACGGGATAGTCCTCCTCCATGGACAGGTAGATTCTCTCATTCCGGTGCAGGGCATCAAGGTCCTCCACACGGAGTCCCAACACATCCCTTAAGGGTCCGGGAGAACCGCCCTCGAAACAGAGGTCAGTCTCATCCACATAGCCGGTGTTGTAGGTTGTCAGAAGGTTTCCTCCCCCCTCAACATAGGTTCTGAAGTTCTCAGCCTGCTTCCTGCTGGTCAGATAGAGCATGGGCGCCGCCACCAGTTCGTATCCCGAGAGGTCCTCCTCGCCGGAGATCACGTCCACGGGGATTCCCGCCTTCCAGAGGCAGTAGTAGTGTTTGCGCACCGTCTCAACATAGGCCTTGCGGTCGTTGTTGACGGGGCCCTGAGAGTCGTCCAGGGCCCAGCGATTCTCCCAGCTGTAGACCAGTGCCGCCCGTGCCGGGTAGCCTGCTTCTGCAACGGGCTTTATCTTCTTGAGCATGGCCCCCAGTTCGGCGCACTCCCTGTAGACGAGGGTGTCGTCCCGGCCGCTCTGATCCACTACGGCACCGTGGTACTTCTCAAAGCTTCCCCGGCCCTGGCGCCACTGAAAGTACTGTACAGAGTTGGAGCCGTGGGAAACGGCGTTCATTCCGGCCAGAATATTCATTCCGGGGCGCTTGCCCTTGGAAGTGGCCTGCCAGTTCACCCGAGAGGGAGTCGATTCCATAAGGAGGAAGGGCCCGTTGCAGAGGCTGCGGTAGAGGTCGTGGTGAAAGGCCTCCTCCGAGGCCCGTCTATAGTCATCGGCCTCCTCATCGGGAGTCTCCCCATGAATCAGAATCTTGTGTCCCGGCATATGCCATGCGGGATAGGAGTCCCAGGAGGCATAGTCCATAATCTCCCGGAACTTCCAGTTGTCCAGTCCCGGGTCCATTCCCTTGTCCTCCATAACCATCATCATATTGGTGGTTACCGGAAGGTCGGAGCCCGCACTCTTCAGAGCCTCTACCTCATGGGTCATAAAATCAACGGTCATATGGGTAGTGAATTTCTGCCAGTCCAGATTCAGGCCGTGGACCGACAGCTCCCCGTGGGGTACGGGAGAGTGGATCTGATCCCAGTCGGTCACCGTGTGGGACCAGAAGCTGGTCCACCAGGCCTTGTTCAGGGCATCCAGGGTCTTGTAGCGCTCCTTCAGCCAGGCCCGGAAGTTTGCCTGACAGAGCTCACAGTGGCAGTCGCCGCTGTACTCGTTGGAGACATGCCACAGCACCACCGCGGGGTGACTGCTGTAGCGCTCGGCCAGTCTGGTGTTCATAATCCGGACCTTCTCCCTGTAGACGGGAGAGGAGAAGCAGTGGTTGTGGCGGGCACCGAAGAGGTTTCTGCCTCCTGAAGGTCCGACCCTCAGCACCTCGGGGTACCTTTCGGCCATCCAGGCGGGTCTTGCACCGCTGGGGGTGGCCAGGAAAACCTTTACACCGGCTCCATGGAGGTTGTCGATAATCCGGTCCATCCAGTCAAACTCGAATTTTCCCTCCTCAGGCTCCAGGGTGCTCCAGGCGAAGATCCCCAGGGAGACCACCGAAATCCCGGCGTTCTTCATCAGGGTCAGGTCCGCCTCAAGAACATCCGGACGGTCCAGCCACTGGTCAGGGTTATAGTCTCCTCCGAAGAGAAACTCATCCTCAATCTTCCATTTATCAGCCACAATCACTTCCTCCAGTTATCAAATTGCCGGCGGTGTTTCAACCCGGATGTACCGGGCTTCTGTTGAAACACCGCCGGCGAAGCTATTTCACCGATCCCATAAGTCCCTGAACAAACTGCCTCTGCATGGCAAGGAAGAGGATCAGGATGGGAAAGGTAGAGATACACACAAGTATCATCAGTCCGCCGTATTCTATCGTATACATACGCATAATAGAAGACATGGCGATGGGCAGTGTTTTCATCTCGTCACTGAGAATGGTCATCAGGGGCCAGAGGTAGCTGTTCCACTGCATAAGGAACATATAGATGCTGGCCGAGGCGAAGGTTGCCTTCATGGCGGGCACAACGATGGAGAAGAATATTCTGGTCTCCCCCGCTCCGTCCACACGGGCGGCTTCCATAATCTCGGTGGGGAACATCTTGAAGTTCTGCCTCAGGAAGAAGATGATAAACACCGACATCACCGAGGGCAGAATAATGGCCGTATGGGTGTTCAGGAGCCTCATGCTGGCGATCTGCCGGAACATGGGGATCACAATGGCCATCTGGGGAATGATCAGGGTCAGAAGAAGGATTCCGAAGACCCTGTCCCTTCCCTTAGAGGGATACTTCTCAAATCCGAAGGCCGCCAGGGCGTTAATCACAATCCCCAGGCCGACGGTGACAATAGCTATCTTGAATGAGTTCCAGAAAAACAGAAGCACCGAATAGGTCTTGTTGATCCACTCCCAGTTCTTCATAAACTGATCACCGATGGCCAGCTTACCCATTACCACATCGTTGGGGTTCTGTGTAGTTCCGATCACCATCCAGATAAAGGGAAAGAGGGAGATTACCGCACCGGCCACAAAGAATATCATCAGAATAAATTTTGCAGGAGACAGTCTGCGTCTTACCATAGCCATATTACTTTCTCTCCTTCAAAACTTTGATCTGAATAAAGGCCAGAACACCGGCCACCAGCACCATCACATAGGAAAGAGCCGAAGCATAACCGAAGTCCGAGTTCAGAACGAATGCCTGCCTGTAGATATAGAGGGCCACCGTCATGGTCGCATTAGCCGGTCCTCCCTCGTTGGTCAGGATGTTGGGCTCGTCAAAGAGCTGCATGGTACCGTTGGTGGAGGTAACCATGGAGAAGAGGATCACCGGTATCAGAAGAGGCAGGGTTATATTGAAGAACTGACGGATCTTTGAGGCTCCGTCCACTTCAGCGGCCTCGTAAATTTCACTGTCGATATTCTGGAGTCCCACCAGAAAAAAAACCATATTGTATCCGGTCCATCGCCAGGTCAGGGCGAGGATAATGGTGACCTTGGCCCAGAAGGGGTTGTTCAGCCATCCGATGGGGGTATCGATAAGATGGAGGTTCAGCATCAGATTGTTCAGAAGACCGTTGGACTGCAGCAGAATCCTGAAGAGAACCGAGTAGGCAACCAGGGAGGTTACACAGGGCAGAAAGTAGACTGTCCTGAAGAGACCCCGGAAACGTCTGATTCCCTGGTTGAGGATAACCGCCAGGATCATGGCCAGAAAGACCATCAGGGGAATCTGGATCAGCATAAAGATAAAGTTGTGACTCAGGGCCTTCCAGAAAATCTGGTCCTGGGCCATACGGACAAAGTTGCCCAGTCCCACAAACTCGCGGCTCATTCCCCTCCACTTCTGGGTCACCAGAAAGAGGGAATACATGATGGGATAGAGCATAAAAACAATATACAGGATCATGGCGGGTGTGATAAAACGCCAGCCCGTTCGGTTCAGATAACGGTGATAACTGGATGATTTTTTCATGATATTTCCTTAATAACGCTTTTTCTCAAGTCGAAACCGCCCTCCGGAATGGAGGGCGGCAGGTATATAAAAGATCAGTTTCCAGTTACCTGTTTGTACTCTGCTTCGGCAGCAGCAATAACATCATCAATAGACTTGAGGTTTCCGGCGAACATGTTCTGAAGTGCGTTGTTCAGAGCTGTTCTCATGGCAAGGTAGTTGGGTGTGTAGTACATAACGGGAACTTCTGCCATCCACTCGGAGAAGTCCTCGTATACAGCCTGGCTCTTGTAGAAGAAGTCATCAGGAGCGGTGTAGTTGGAACCGCCGCGGCTGGGGAGGAAGGTACCCATGGCACCTGCGCCTTTGAGGATGGTGTTGTAGAACTCGAGGGCTTCGTCTGATGTACCGGCCCAGGTGGATTTCAGGAAGTCCACAGCCACATCCTTGTTCTTTGTAGAGGAGAAAACATACCAGGAGGAACCGCCGTTGTTACTGGCGTTTCTGGCTCCCGCTACACCCTCAACAAGGGGAGTGGGAACAACCATCCACTTGCCGGAAAGATCGGGCTGGGTCTTCAGGGTTCCGATGATCCACAGGGCGTTCATAAAACCGGCTGCCTCGCTGCCGTTAAAGGCGGCAATCCAGTTGTTCCAGCCCTCAGCCATGTAGAGGAGTCCCTTGGAGTGGAGTTCCTCAAGAATAGCGATGGAGTTCTTAACGGCGGGGGTGTTGTAGTTTACGGAGCCGTCATCCTTGAAGAACTGGGTTCCAGTTGACTGGACCATGATTCTCAGGAAGTCGAAGGAGGTATTGTCATAGGCGATAAGAGGTTTGCCGGTGGCGGCCTTGATGGTTTCGCCCAGGGCAATCATTTCAGACCAGGTCATCTCTTTCTGATAGTCCTCGGGGTTGAGACCGGCTTCGGTGATCAGGTCGGAACGGAGGAAGAAACCTGTTGAACCTGTATCGAAGGGGATACCGTATACTGAGTCACCTTCTGTCATGGGAGCAACCTTGTACTGGGCAAACTGGCTGTAGTCTACGCCTTCGGCCTTCAGATCCACAAAGGAACCGGGGTAGTTCTGAATGAATTTCTCGATAATGTAGTCCTGAAAGAGGGCGATATCGGGAAGTCCCGCACCACCGGCCTGAAGTCCTGCCTCGATCTTTCCTTCGATATTCTCGGGAATGTCAACAACTTCGATGGTGACCTCAGGATGCATCTCACTGTAAACCTTGGCAGCCTCTTTCATTGAGTAGATATTGAATGCGGGGTCCCAGCACCATACGGTTATCTTCTGAGCCTTTGCGGAACCTCCCGAAGAGTCGCTGCTCTTAGAACAGGACACTGTCAGAAACAGAACAGAAACGAGTACCAGAATGGATAATAATCCTTTCTTCATTTTTTTCTCCTTTTGGGGATCTTGATTTGATACTGATAATTGTCCCACGGGATTAGTGAACCCGATACAGACAAAAATCACAAAAAAAGGAGGGTATCCGGTACAAATGTCACAGTTTTTTTGGATATCAGGAGCTTTTTAAGGGTTCGGATCTCAGACGTGATAGTGGATCTTATTGGCCAGCTGGATTATCTGAAAGCGGTTTTCAATATTCAGTTTGGAGTAGATGATGCTCACATGGTTGCGGACAGTCCGCTCGGAGATGGAGAGCTCCGCGGCGATCTGATCGTTGTCATAGCCCGTGGCGATCAGGGTGAAGATCTCCTTCTCCCGTTTGGTCAGCTTTTCGATCCACTCCATCTGCTCGCTCAGCTCGTTCAGAGCGGCCCTGTCCTCCTTGTGAATGGAGTTGATCAGATTGTTGATCAGCCGGGGAGAGATCTGGGAGACACCGGAGTTTACCGCCCGTATACTGGCGATCAGCTCGGTGGGAGAGAGATCCTTCAGCAGATATCCAGACGCTCCGTAGCCCAGGGCCTGGCGGACATACTCATCCTCATCATAGGTGGAGAGCATAATGATTTTCAGGTTCGGATCTTTCTCCAGAAGAAGTCTTGTGGTCTCAACACCATTGAGCTCGGGCATATGAACATCCATCAGTACAAGGTCGGGATTCAGCTCCTCCTGCACCTTCAGAGCCTCCCGGCCGTCGGGGGCAATCCCGGCTACCCGGATATCCTCGGTATAGTTATGGATAAAGGTCTTGAGGCTTTCGGCAAAGAGATTCTGGTCATCTACAATCAGTACATTGATCATCGCCTTCACATTATATACCGATGTATTCTTATTGGGGTGAAAGAAAGTCCATTTTTTTATCCGGCTTTTTCAGGGGGATTTGTGCAGTAAGCTCAAATCCGCCGCCCGGCGCACTATCAACCCCGATCGTTCCGCCCAGGTTGCCGATTCTCTCCTCCATTCCCGCAAGGCCGATTCCCTTGACCACCTTCTCCGCTCCCTGACCATTGTCGATAATAGTCAAATAGAGAAGCCCCCGGTCAATCCGGAAGTGAATGGTTATCTGGGTCGCCTTGCCGTGGCGAATCGCATTGGTCAGGGCCTCCTGAATGGTCCGGTAAAGGACAAAGTTCATCTCCCTAGAAAATGAGTGGGGCGTATTGCCCCAGTTGACCCGGACAGAGACCCCGGTGACCTTCTCGAAGATGCTGATGATCTTGTTGATGGCCCGTACACCCTCCTCCTCGGGAATGGGGAGTTCCCGGGTCTTCCTCAGGGCGGTTCTTGTCTCCTTCAGCCCCTCCCGGGCCTGTTTTCCGGCGGTAATCAGAATATCCGACAGCTCCGAGTGGTTCTCCGGGGGTATGCTGCTGGCCGCATTAAGAAGAGCTATGAGATTGGTAAAGATATAACCCGAGATATCGTGAATCTCACGGCTGATCCGGTTTCTCTCCCTGTCGGAGGATTCGATATCCACCCGGCGGGCATAGTTCTGCAGGTCCGCATTGAAACGGGCCAGGGTCTTCATTGTATCCTTCTGCATCTTGAGGCTCCTGTACATCTCGGAGCGGCTGTCGGCCTGCCCCACCATCAGACTGACCGCAATACCGAAGAGTGTGAGAAGGAAACCCATTCCTCCCAGTACCTCAAGGGAGGCAAAACTCTCCACCCCCGCCGTATGACCGAAGAGGGGAAGATAGTTCTGGGATAGAAGGATCAGAACAATAAATAGAGCCGTAAAAATCTTGTTGAAGGGGGAGGTCAGTATAACCCCGCACTCAAGGAGGAGGGAGAAACCGAGAATCAGTTTCACAGTAAAGTGACCGCCCGTACCATAGCCGATTATCATAATCAGATAGCAGCGGAAGAGAAGCATAATTCCGGCGCTGTATGTGGATTTTGAGAACAGAAGGGAGAAGCTCAGCACCGAGGAAAAGATCATAAAGACCCGAAAGTTCTTCAGATAGCTGTCGTAATAGGCCCCTGTTTCGGTAAAGGAGGGAATAAGAAGAATCAAAAAAAGATAGGAGGAGAAGACTCCGAGAATATGGAAGAGAGCCGGAGCTCTGCCGTGACAGAGAAAAAGAAAGCGATCACTTTTGGGGTGCATACCCTTTTGTAACCGAAAAATCCGGTTCTGGCCAGCAAAAAAAGACAGACTCCGGGATTTACCGTAGAGACCGCCCGGCGAAGACTCTATTTCAGCCTGGAAGCCGCCTCGTCCAGCTCCTCCCGGGTAATGCCGTAGTGGTTAAGGCGCGCCAGAAACTGCTTGGTGTTGCCGTAGCCGATCCGGAGGATCTGCCCCAGCTCCTGCCGCCTCTCTTTGGAACCGGCGGCGCCGCTCAGGCCGTAGCGGTCCATATCTTCAAGGGTAAAGGTCTCGGACTCCTCGACCAGCTTGTACCTGGCCTTCTCCAGGGCCGCCCTGATGGCATCAGAATTGGCATTTTCCACTCCGATATTATCCCGTTTGGTGCCCTCTTTCCGTGAGATATAGGCGTGCTTCACATTGGGAACGGCCTTTTCGATGGTATCCCTGATATTCTGCCCGGCGTGGTCGGGATCCGTCAGAACAATAACCCCCACTCTCTCGGCGGCAAAACGGATCTTGTCCAGAGTCTTTTTGGACCGCACTGCAAAACCATGTACCGGAAGGACTTCCGCATCCACCGCCTTCTTGACGGCATCCACATCGTCCACGCCCTCAACGACTATCAGTTCCTTAATCTTCAGCATAATCTGCTCCCGGTGCCCTTTTCTCAAGGATTACAAGGTTGAATTCTTCCTCATCCACCCGGCGGAGTTCGATGACCCGGTACCCCAGGGAGTGATAGAAGCCCAGATTATCCACGGCCCACTCGGGCGTGTCCAGCCCCCATATACCGATATCAGGATGAAGTCTCTCTAAAAGAGCGAATACCCGGCGGCCTATCCCCTGTTTCTGACAGGAGGTGTCCAGAAAGACCCTGTTGACCCAGCCGCAGGAGTCGGGAAGTTCCGTCATATAGAGTCCGCCGAGGATCGAAGTTCCCCGGCAGATTTTATAGAGAAGGCCATTTTCCAGAGCCTTTTTGTGCCAGTCAATGCTGTTGTATCCGGCGGGACCGCCGGCGGGATGGGGAGACATCCTCTCGGAGTGCTCCAGAAAGGTCCGGGTGGAGATATCCACCAGCAGCGGAATTTCACCCTCCCCTGCCGGCAGCAGGCGGATTTCCTCAGTCCCCGGACTGTCCATAGGGCACCCACTCGTACCAGTCCCGGATACCCAGGAAGTCGGCCCAGAGATCGGTCCGGGCGCGATCGCCAGCGGGTCCGCCGTCTTCAGTGGCCTTTGTAGCCTTAAGAAGACGCTCTATCTTCCTTCTCTGGGGCAGGTTCTCCACCCTGTCCATAAAGGAGGTTCCCGCTACCTCATCCAGCAGGGTGAGGTAGACCGCATTCATAATCAGGGAGGCGTCGTAGACGGTCTTCGGGCTGTAGAGCCGGACCTCTTCCCGCTGTGCGGAGAGAAAGTCCTGAAACTGCTGTTCCAGAACAGACTCCCGGATTTTATGAAGATCGGGCATCTGTTCATAGATGGCCTTCTGAATGTAGATATCCAGAGGCTGACTGATCAGCTGATTGACCACACCGAAGACCCATGCCTTGACGATCTCATCCTCATTGAGGGCCTTCGCCAGGTCGGGACGATCTCCGGCATCCAGAGCCAGACGCATCTTGGCGTTGTTGAAGTGGCTCATATCAGAGGAGGGAATCATCCGTGCGGACTCCTCCTCCTGATACATCCTCAGGATCTGATAGCACTTGCAGGCTATCAGATGCTGTCCCTCGGGGTCCTTGAACCCCTCGGAGATATAGATGGTGTGTGCAGCCTCCTCAGGGGAGGCCGGCTTTATCTCAACCATGCCGGGCATACCGCCGGCCTGGACCCACTGAAGGGGTTTTCCTGTTTCCCGCTCCACCCTCCGGGCGAGGGCTTCAACGGAATCAAGTATCGTAAGATTCATTAATCCTCTTTCACGTTCACCTTGAAGCGTTTAATCTTTTTGGTGGTCGTCATTTCCATAGCTTCGTCGAGTATATGAAATCGTCCGATTTTCTGAAAGGCTTTGAGCTCGGAATTCACCTCATCAATCACCTTCTGGAAGTGATCTCTGGAGATGTCATCGGCATCCTGGTTGGGATAGATCAGGGCTTCGATACCCTCGGTCTTCATCTTGGCATCAAGAACATAGCCTCTGATCAGGATCTGCTCGATCTCATCGTAGAGCTGGAACTTGTCCTCAATCTCCTCGGGGAAGACGTTCTTTCCGCCCTCTGTAACAATCATGGACTTGGCCCGGCCTGTCAGATAGAGGTAGTTGTCCGCATCAAGGTAACCAACATCTCCTGTCTTGAAGAAACCGTCCTCGGTAAATACCTCGGCTGTGGCCTCGTCGTTCTTGTAGTATCCCTGCATAACCATGGAACCCTTGAGGGCGATCTCTCCGCATCCATTCTCATCGGGATCGAGTATCTTTGTCTCGGTACCGGGAATCATCTTTCCAACGGACTCCTCTTTATAGGCTTCCTTGGGATTGAGGGCGACAATGGGTGATGTCTCGGTCAGTCCGTAACCCTGAACAAAGTCGATACCAAGCTGGTTGAACATCTTGAAGGTTGATGCGGGAAGGGGGCCTCCTCCGCAAATACAGACTCTGTTTGTATCCAGAGAGAGTTTGGCCAGAATTCCGTTGAACATCTTCTTTCCGGGATTAACTCCCAGATATTTTTTAATCATGCCGCTGACCCACATAAGGAAACGGATCAGACCGTATACAATGGGTCCCTTCTCCTTGATTCCCTTCATAAGTCCCTTGATAAGCTTGTTGAAGAGCATGGGAACACCAAGAAACATGGTCACCTTACCCTGCTTCAGGTCCTTGAGGATCTGACCGATGGCAAGCTGTTTTGCAAAGACTACTTCAGATCCCACACAGAGGGATTCGATAAATACCGCAAGCATGGAGTAGGAGTGGTGAAGAGGCAGAAGGGCGTAGAACACATCGGTGTGGAAGATGTTCATATGGGCCTGAGCCTGATAGGCGTCGCTGACAAAGTTGGCGTGGGTCAGCATAACACCCTTGGAAACTCCCGTTGTTCCGGAGGTGAAGAGAATGGCCGCCAGGTCCGACTCTACGGGGAGTTCGATCTTGGCGCTGCCCTCAAAGTTGATATCCAGAATATAGTTCTCTTTTTTGGGAGAGAGGCTGATCATGGACTTGAGCTTTTTCCCCTTGAAGTGATCAAATTTCTCCTCGTCACAGAAGAGTATATCCACATCGGCCATCTCCATCAGGCCTTCGATCTCCTTATCCTTCAGACCGTAGTCCATGGGAGCCACGACTCCGCCGGCAAAGAGAATTCCCAGATAGGCCAGTCCCCATTCGGGAGAGTTCTTTCCGGTAACCCCCACACGGTCGCCCTTTTTGACTCCCAGGGAGTGGAGATACTGTCCCAGCATCTTTGATTTGGCAAGAACCTCATTGTAGTTCAGTTCCACAAGTTCGGGTGCATAGGCTGTAAAGGCTCTCCGCTCACCGTAGCGTTCGGCGGTTATCTCGAGAACCTCAGGAAGCGTAGGCCACTCCCCCTCGAATTTTTTCCCTTTGAAATCGGCAAGAAAGTCCCATGGTGTATGATTCATAATTATCCTCCAATACAGAAAAGCCTGCATTATTGCATGAAAAAACTGATTTTAACATTTTATGCCAAAGCGTTAAAATTGGAAAGCGTAAAAATCTGTAAAGATTATCAGAGTCCTGTTAGAATAATATGGAGAAAGGAGCAAATAATGATTACCAGAAAACCCTTTGGAAAAACAGGTCACAACAGCAGCAGAACCCTCTTCGGTGCCGCCTCACTGGCCGAGGTCACTCAGAAGGAGGCCGACGCCACCCTGGATCTTCTTTTCCGCTACAACATCAACCATATCGATACAGCCATGGGCTACGGCGATGCGGAACTGAGGATCGGCCCATGGATGAAGAAGCACAGAGACAAATTCTTTCTGGCCACCAAAACCGTAAAGCGTACATATAAAGAGGCCATGGAGGAGATCGAAAGCTCCCGGAAAAGGATGAACTGTGATGTGATAGATCTCTGGCAGATGCACTGTCTTGTGGAAGAGGATGAGTGGCAGACTGCCATGGGACCCGACGGTGTCCTGAAGGCCTTTATTGAGGCAAAGGAGAAAGGATGGGTCCGTTATCTGGGTATAACGGGTCACGGTGTTCAGACCCCGGACTTCCACATGAGAAGCCTGGAGAAGTACCCCTTCGACTCGGTTCTTATCCCATGGAACTATCCCATGAGCCTGAACAGCGGCTATACCGAACAATATATGAAACTTAAAAAACTCTGTGCAGAAAAGGAGATTGCCTTTCAGACCATCAAGGCGATCTGCCGGCGTCCCTGGCCGGAAGGCGTAAAAACCAGAGCCACCTGGTATGAGCCTCTGGAGGAACAGGAGGACATCAACCGGGCGGTGGCCTGGGTTCTTTCGGATGATCAGTGTTTCCTGAATACCACAGGGGATATTTATGTTCTCCCCCGGGTACTTCAGGCCGCCGAAGATTTTTCAGCGGGTATCATAACGGGCCCCACTGATCAGGATATGGCCCGCATGGCTGATACACTGGAAATGGCTCCCCTCTTTCATTGATCCCGGTAAGGGTGATCAAACGGCATGGGGGTGTTCCGGATCGGGAGAATACTCCAGTAGAGAGCTCCCCTGAGCCGCTTCGGATGACTCTTTTACACGGAAGAAGCTGACCGCCTCATTCAGTTCGCTTGACCGGTTTTTAAGTTCCTCCGCCATGGCGGCGATCTGCTCACTGGAGCTGGCATTGGACTGGATGACCTTGTCCATCTGCATCAGGGCGGTGTTGATCTGTTCGGCTCCCGTGGCCTGTTCACGGCTTCCGAGCATAATCTCTTCGGCAATGCCCGCTGACTTTTTGATGGTGGGAACCATATTGGCCATCATCTCCCGGGTAAGGTCTGCCTTTTTTGTGCTTTCCGCAGAGACCTGGGTAATATCACTTGCGGCCTTCTGGCTGCTCTCGGCAAGTTTTCTCACCTCGGAAGCCACAACTGCAAAGCCCTTCCCCGCCTCTCCGGCCCGGGCGGCTTCTATGGCGGCATTCAGTGCCAGAAGGTTTGTGTTCCGGGCAATCTCTTCGATAATCCCGATCTTGCCGGAGATGAACTTCATAGACTCCACCGCATCCTCAACGGCCTTGCCGCTTGAATCGGCATCACCGGCGGCCTGACTGACAATTCTGTTGGCCTCGAAGGAGTGATCGGTGTTCTGCTGAATATTGGCCGAAAGCTGCTCCATGGATGCAGAGATCTCTTCGGCGCTGGAGGCCTGCTCGTTTGCCCCTTCGGCAACCTGACGGGAAGCATCGCTCATCTCCATGGCGCTGCTTCCTATAATATCCGCCGCATGGGTTATATTCATCATTATCTCTCTCAGTCTCAGGATCATATTGTTAAAGGCCTCGGCAAGGGCTCCGGTTTCATCGGAGGTGACCACATCAATGGTCCTGGTCAGATCCCCGTCGGCGATTCTTACAGCCTCTTCGGCCAGATAGACCACAGGCTGTGCTATTTTCCGTCCCATATAGAGTGCCAGCAGGGCGGCCAGAAGAATGATTCCAAGATCCGCAAGAATAATGGTCATTGTAACCCTGGTCAGGGTAGCCTTCATTCCCTCCTCCTGATTCGCAATAAGAATATCGATATCATCTACATAGTTTCCCGTACCGATAGCCCAGTCCCAGGGCTCAAAGTAAGCGGCATAAGAGCGCTTGCGGAGGGCTTCGGTCTCTCCGGGTTTGGGAAAGTAGTAGTCAAAGAATCCGTCACCGCTCTTGGCGGCATCAACAAGTTCTCTGACAATATAGGCCCCGTTGCTGTCCTGAAGATCCCAGCGGTTGGTCCCTTCCACATCCTGCCCCAGCATCACCACGGTTGTCCCCACCGAATCGTAAACAAAGATATAACCATCATCACCATAATGGAGGTTTCTCAGGTATTCTTTGGCCTCCTCCATGGCAGCCTCTTCGCCCAGTTCATCTGCACGGGAGTAACTCTGCAAAACCATTGAGAGGGATAGATTAATAAGATTTTCAGACATTCTGTCAAAATCGGAGTACATTTCCTCTTCGAGAATATGCAGGTCACCGCGGCCCATGGTTCTCAGAGAACTCACAGCGAGCAGACTCATTGAAACTCCCAGAATAAGAAGACAGGAAATGACAAGAAGGATAATCTTGTTTTGAATTTTTTTCATAATAAAACCCCTTACACTGCAGGAGGCCGGCAGATCTTCCATTTCACTTTCCACCATTAATTTTACGACTCTTTGTCTGAGAAAGCGACAGTTTTTAAATATGTAACGGTTTCATCCCGGGGCGGGAAAAAATGCAAAAAAAAACCGCTCCAGATGGAGCGGCCTATACAGGGATCTGAAAAATCAGTCCTTGCTCTTGATTCCGTATTTCTTGTTGAATCTCTCAACACGTCCTGCGGTGTCAACAAGCTTCTGCTTACCTGTGTAGAAAGGGTGGCAGGAGCTGCAGATTTCAACTTCCATATCACCTGAAGTGGATTTTGTTTCAATCACGTTACCGCATGCGCAGGTAACTTTGGCATCCACGTAGTTAGGATGAATTCCTTCTTTCATAATTGTATGTCCTCCGTCGGCTCTCCGTTTCAAAGAGCCTTATATAGTCCTAAGCCGAGTTCATCGACTTCAGGAACGCCTCATTATTCTTGGTTTTGCGCATTTTGTCAACAATCATTTCGGTACATTCCATGTCATCCATGGGGTTCATTACCTTTCTGAGGACCCACATCTTGTTAAGTTCTTCATTTGTAAGGAGTAAATCCTCTTTTCTGGTACCCGATTTCTTGATGTTGATGGCGGGAAAAACCCTCTTGTCAGCCAGTCTGCGGTCCAGAACAAGCTCCATGTTACCGGTACCCTTGAACTCTTCAAAGATAACCTCGTCCATACGGCTTCCAGTCTCGATCAGAGCTGTGGCCACGATGGTAAGGCTGCCTCCGTTTTCAATATTACGGGCGGCACCGAAAAATCTCTTGGGTCTGTGGAGGGCGTTGGAGTCAACACCACCGGACAGGATCTTACCCGAAGTGGGAACTGTCTGGTTGTAGGCTCTGGCCAGACGGGTGATGGAGTCCAGCAGGATAACAACATCCTTCTTGTGCTCCACAAGACGTCTTGCCTTCTCAAGAACCATCTCCGCAACCTGTACATGACGGCTGGCCTGCTCATCGAAGGTGGAGGCGATAACCTCACCCTGAACACTCCGCTTCATGTCGGTAACTTCCTCGGGACGCTCATCAATCAGCAGAACGATCAGCTGTACATCGGGGTGGTTCTCGGTAATGGCATTGGCGATCTTCTGGAGAATAATGGTCTTACCCGAACGGGGGGGAGACACTATAAGACCTCTCTGACCCATACCGATGGGGCAGAAAAGGTTGATCATTCTTGTAGAGGGATCGGGAACCTTGGTCTCCATATTCAGACGCTCTGTGGGGTACAGGGGAGTAAGGTTCTCGAAGGAAACTCTGGATTGGGCCACACCGGGTTCGTCAAAGTTGACGCTTACAACCCGCAGCATGGCGAAGAAGCGCTCCCCTTCCTTGGGTGAACGGATCTGTCCGTATACGGTATCTCCCGTCTTCAGGTTGAAGAGTCTGATCTGGGAGGGAGAGATATAGATATCATCGCTTCCGGGAAGGTAGGAGTTCTGGGGAGAACGGAGGAATCCGTATCCGTCGGGCAGAATTTCCAGTGATCCGTAGGCGTAGATGACACCGTTTCTCTTCTCGATATGAGCCTTGAGGACCGTAAAGATCACTTCCTGCTTCTTCAGGGTGATCAGATCGTCCCGGTCGATCTCCATCTCTTCGGCATACTTGCGAAGATCGGGCATGTTCATCATGGAAAGATCGTTAATTGTCAATGTAGGCTGATCGGGGGTTGGAAGGGGCTGGTTTCTGGTCTGACGGGCTAGTTCGTTTCTTCTGTTCTTGCCGTTCTTTCTCTTGTTGTAGGAATTGTTTCTTCTGTTTGATGATTCAGGCTTTGATGTTTCTGATTTTGATGAATCATTGTCGCTCTTCTCTGTCTGAGCACCGGATTCTGATTTTGCCTCTGAGTCGGAATCAGAATCAGGAGCCTCGGTTTTGACTTCCGCAGCGGGAGCTGATTCCTGATCTGCCGGACTCTCTTCAGAATCGGTCTTTTTGCTTTTTTTCGCAACGATCTTTTTCTCGGCTGTTTCCGAAGAATCCTCTTCGGTCCTGGCTTTTTTCTTAACCACACGTTTTCTCACAGCTGCCTTTTTAACTGTGACAGTTTTGTTCTCCTGGGCTTCATCTGCAGTAGCTTCCGCAGGGGCAGAAGCTTCTGTTCCGGTTCCAAGATCCAGTTCATTCTGCGCGTCAACGGGCTCGGATACTGCGGCCTCATCCTGAGGATTGTCCAGATTTTTCCGGATTATCGCCATAAATTCTCCAAAGTTGTTTTGATTAATTGTATATATGTCAATTTCTTCAAAATTATTTTCTTGTTAAAAGGATTAAAAGTGAAGACACAGACTTGTCAAAGGGATTGCCCCGCATTGCGGGAACCGTATCATAAATAAAATATATTATCAGTGCTGTTCACTGTCAAGAGAAGAAGAGGACAAAATCAGTTTTTCACATAGAAGGAGTGCCCGGCTTACAGTCTCCTCTCTGATCTGAGATCTGTTTCCGGTGAAATGAAATAGCTGAGAAAGGGGTGTCTCCCCATGCCGCCCCGCCGCAATCCATACGGTGCCCACGGGCTTGTCCGGACTGCCTCCTCCGGGACCGGCGATTCCCGAGACAGCAACAGCCAGGGAGGCGCCGCTCCTTTCAAGAGCGCCTGTCACCATTGCGGCAACAACCTCCTCCGATACGGCACCCTTTCCCTCTATCAGAGAGAGGGGAACACCAAGACTCCCGGCTTTAGCCTCATTGGCATAGGTCACAAAACCGCCCCACACCACATCGGAGCTTCCGGCTATCTCCGTCAGAGATGCGGCTATAAGCCCGCCGGTGCAGGATTCGGCTGTTACAATGGTTAAACCACGGGTACGGCAGTGTTTCAGGATTGAAGAGCTTAGCTCATCAAATATCATTATGATCCTGTTTAAGCTGAGCAACGGGTGCAGAAAACACGTCCACCGATTCGGGATCGCTGATCATGTCGCACTTGCCCTCAAAACGGACACCGTCGGCGATCTTCAGCTTGGCTGTACGGATATTTCCGATAACCTGACCTGTAGAAAGCATCTCCAGCTTCTCGGAAGCTTCAATGTCTCCATAAACAATTCCGCCGATTACAATGGAACCGACCTGAATATCGGCACGAACCTCTGCTCCCTCTTCGATATAGAGAAAACCTTCAGACTCGATGCGTCCTTCATATTTACCGTCAATCTTAAGGGGCTTTGTGAATTTCATTGTCCCCTTGAAAACTGTCTCATTCCCTAAAATTGTAGAAATTGATTCAATATCTTTTAAAGATGGCGCCATAATATTTTGTTATTCCTATTTAGTTGTCATTACAAATACACCGTCCCACTCCGGGGGAGGAGGACTCTCCAGATACATCTTGCATCTGGCAAAGTATACCCTGGACGGACCGTCATCCTTGTCCAGTTTCAGGGCCTCGGCAAACCTGCCCATGGCCTCGGAAAACTTCCGGGTTTTGTAGAGTTCACGGCCTTCACTGAAAAGTTCCAGCACCTCTTTCTTTGTATCAGAGATCATAGAACCACACCTCCCTGAAGATAGTATACCCCTTCTATTCTCCTACTTCTGGCCTTGATTGTCAATTCGGCCGAGGTCTCCGGACAGGGTCTTCAGAATTGATGCTTATAAATAGAAAAGACGCCCCTGACGGGAGCGCCCTTCCTGTCATCCGGATAAACCGGAGTAGATCTTTCAGAAATAAGTAGGCATATTTCCTGACGGAGCTATCCGTCCGAATCAGCCTGCTGAGGCTTGAGCCTGCCTACCTACTTGCGCAGGGGCCAGGCCAGTTTTTTCAGTTCTTTACCAGGTCTGAAAACAGTTACACCGTGACTTTCAACAGGCACGATTTCACCGGTTTTAGGGTTTCTGGCTTTCTCCCGACCCTTACGGGTACGGATTTCAAAGGTCCCGAATCCTCTAAGCTCAACTACTCTATCATCTTCAAGAGCATTTTTTATTTCTTCAAAAAAAGAATCTATCACATTGTGAATATCTTTTCGGCTGATTGATGAATTGTCATAAATATGCTCAATTATCTCAGCTTTAGTTAGCTTTATTTCTGACATATCTCTTCTCTAAATAATTAGGATTTGATCGCTATCGTTAAGCCATTGCGGCAAGAACTTTGTGAAGTCTGGACTTCTTTCTTGCAGCCATATTCCTGTGATACAGTCCCTTTCCTGCAGCAGTATCAACGAGCTTTACAAACTCGGCATATTTAACTTCTGCAACAGCCTTGTCTTTGGCTTCAACAGCAGCTTCAAATGCTTTGATACTTGTTCTTACAGTACTCCGGATAGTACGGTTGTGTGCTCTGGCTTTGAGATTCTGACGATGTCTCTTTGCAGCATTAAGTGAATTAGGCACTTCTACTACCTCCTGTGGTTTTGTTCTTTCAACTCCAGAAAACCTTTCGTTAAACTCCCGGGCAAACTACCCTGTAGAGTAAAACTCCTCTGAAGATTTTTTGAATCAGCCCTGTGCTAAAACGAAATCGCTGGGTCTTCTTTCCTGGCGCTTACATTTTTCACATTCGGCAACATGTCTCATACGTCCATTCTGAAAAATAGAGCGCATTTTGATTTCGCCGCCATCTTCGGCATGGACAAACTTATGTGTACCAGAACCGATACGGGCGTTCTTACTAACTCCTGCCATTTTTGACTCCTAAATCTACCGGTAGGACCAGGCCTTCCGGTTATTGCATAAAAAAACATAAGGACCGGCGGAAAAAGCTCATCTGCAGCAGTGAAAACCTTCACAAAAAGCAGTTTAACGCTCTTTAGCCCCAGTCCTTTAATTCATTAGCAGATGGATATTAACAGAGATACAAAGACACTGTCAACAATATAAGCTTAAATTTCTAAAGGATTTAGCTCCCAGCTGCGTGATTCCTTGTTATAGGAAATTTCCGCAGTGCTCAGGTCGAGCATTCTGCCGTCTCCGCCGCTGAGCCGGATTCTCTTTGAAAAGATATTTACCTCAATCACTTTGAAGGTTGTTCCGTCCCACTGAATACGGGAACCCTCATTGGGAAGCTTTCTCTTCTCCTCCTGATAGTACTGGTACTCATAGGAGAGACAGCAAAGCAGCCTGCCGCAGGGTCCGGAGATCTTCATGGAATTGAGGGAGAGGTTCTGTTCCTTGGCCATCTTGATGGAAACGGGACTCAGATGGTCGGTCAGAGAGTGACAGCAGTACTCACGGCCGCAGACTCCCAGTCCGCCCAGAACCCTGGATTCGTCTCTTACACCGATCTGACGCAGCTCTATTCTCATCTTGAAGATGGAAACCAGATCCTTGACCAGTTCCCTGAAGTCAATTCTGTTCTCGGCGGTAAAGAAAAACATCACCTTCGGCTCATCCAGCAGATAGTGTGCCGATACAAGAGCCATATCAAGTTTGTGCTTGTCGATCTTCTCCCGGCAGGTACGGAAGGCTTCCTCTTCCTTCTCCCTGAAGGACTCCGCTTTCTTGAGGTCCCCCTCCCCGGCCCTGCGGACCAGGGTTCTGATATCACCCTTTCGGACATGACTCAGGTCGGTTAAAGGACCGAGGACCTTCACCATATCATTCCCGTAGCGGGTTTTGACAATGATCATCTCATCCTTTTCAAAGCTCTCACCCTGGGGCGGCAGGCAGACCTCAGTCTCACTGGAGTGAGGAATTTTAGCCCTGAAGAGCCCCTCAGGGTAGTCTTTTATATCTAAAGAGGACGTATTCTTGTGGTGATCTTTCCTGTGATCGGATCCCATCTTCAAACTCCTGTAGGAAAACTGACTATCGTGTAAGATCGATCAGTATACCATAAATTTCATCAATTTTTTTCAGTAAATTCAGCTGCTGTTTCTGATTCTGGAGAACCGCAGCTCCCAATTTCTCCAGCTTTTCATCCACCACTGCAATCAGGGTGTACTGTTTCCGGCTCATGGTCCGGGGGTTGAGTCTGCCCTCAACCCGGGAGGCCTCAAGGCTGCCTGTGACCACATACTTGTAGAACTTCTGAACCGCAACCCTGTACTTCCTGAGAGTGCTCAGGGAAGCATCACGCTTAAGATCCTCTCCCAGTCTGTTGACATCGTCCAGAAGCTCCTCGGCACTCTCAAGACCCGACAGCTCTCCCGAGAGCCCGCCGCCCTGGGCACTGCCGTTCTCTTCGGCTTCGCGGATACGGCTCTCAAAGGCCGTGGAGGAGGTCTTCTTCTTTTTATCGACCTTCTTCTCCCGGCTCTGGGTATTTCCGGAGACAAGAGAACTTCCCACTATCCCCAGTTTATCCATCAGCGGCCCTCTTCGGCTCCGTCCTGCCAGTCCAGTGAGTAGCTTCCGGTTCCTGTAGAGACTGGCACCTCGGCCTGATCTCCGCTCTCACCCTTGATAACACAGTTACCATGAAGAAGGACGCCCTCCTCCACAACCAGCTGTCTGGCCTGAATATTGCCGATAACCATTCCCGTGGCCAGGACGACGACCTTCCCGGAGGAGTAGATATTACCGTGAACTATCCCGCCGACAACAGCGGTTCCCGCTACAATATTACACTCGGCTCTTCCAGTTTTTCCGACAAGAACCTTACCGCTTGTATTGATACTCCCTGAAAAGTCTCCGTCTATCCTGAGAAGACCTGTCAGTTCAAGCTCTCCGCTGAACTTTGTCCCCTCTCCGATAATGGAGTTAATAAAGGAGTGGTTTTTTATATAATCGCTCATCAATCAGCCCTTTTATTCATTTTAAAAATCCAGAACAGTCTAACCCGATTCTCAAAAAAACAAAACAGCCCTTCTAAAGAAAGAAGGACTCTTTATAAGGTGATTCGGAATCGGAAGAGATTACTGATACTGCTGCAGATTTCTGGTAACCCTGGAAAAGATATCATGGTTATCAGTCATATTGAGGAATTTAATCGGGTCTACAACCTGTGATCCGATTCTTACTTCATAATGAAGGTGGGGTCCCGTTGAAAGACCTGTATTACCCATTGTTCCGATTACATCGCCCTGAGTGACTTCCTGCCCGGCGCGGACATAGGTCCTTTGAAAGTGGGCATACTTTGTATAGAAACCGTACTTGTGCCTGATAATAACATAGTTACCGAAACCGTCATCATAGTCCGCCTCAATAACCCTGCCGTTGGCGGTAGCTACAATGGGAACTCCATAACCGTAGGCCAGGTCCACACCCTTGTGCAGATACCACTGCCCCGAAAAGGGGTGGATGGAGGGACCGAAAATAGCTGTCACATAACCCTGTACCCCCTTAAGAGGCCAGAGGGTGGGAATATCTGCCAGAAGATTCTTCTGACTCTTCAGGACCTGGCCGATCTCATCCAGTGATGAAACAGACTGGTCCAGAGCTGTTTTCAGTTTCTGTATTTCGACGGTCTCGCTCAGAGAACCGTCATCTACGGATTCTACATTAAAGAAGGTGGTCAGGTCACCGCTGCGGTTATAGCTTGAATCCCGTGACTCAGAAGCAACTCCCAGATTCTCCAGGGTTCCGGAAAGAGTCTTCTGGAAGGTCTCGGTTGAACTGATAAGCTGATTAACCTCATTTCTGAGAGTCTCAAGGCTGGCCTCGGAGTGTTCCAGATCCCTTGACCGGGATGCCAGAAGATCATTGGTTCCCGAGAAGTCCGCTGTAAGCCATACAAAGGTGACAACCAGAGAGATGAGAAGAATACTGATAAAACTGAGCGCCAGAATGGATATCTGAAAATTGAAGACCCTCTTCTCCGAGTGAGGGATAAGCATGATTGTAAGCTTTTGTCTGCCTGCTCTGCCGAATTTTCCCATCCCGGACATGGATTTTCTTCCAGGGGAAGACCCGGTTCCGGATGTTCTAATCCTCTTTTTCCCAGCCACAGCGACTCCTTTTTTCTTCTTATATATTACTATCGTCCAATGTACACCAATTCTGAAGCATGAGACAAGGCTGTAAGGGCCGATTAGAGCCATATGGAAGCTATATGAACGGATTTCAGCTCTAATATACCCTATAAAGCCGGGGAAAACAACATTCTTCCGCCTTCCAGACTGAAGCATCCGCGGACAGACCGGTCCTTTCACAAAATCAGGGTATTTATAAAAGGATTAAGACTTAACACCCCGGACAAAGGCTCTCTTAACGGTTTTTTCACTTTTTTCTTGTTTTTGTTTTCAAAATACGATAATAATAACAGTTAACAGGGAAGATATATCAATCCTCCCCCTTTTAAAGTTTTTCCGGATACAATGTTTCTTCCTCACAATTGACAGAAGATATCGTTGTCTTTTCGGAATTAGCGCCAATAATCCAATTTTAAAGCGGTAATAACATGCAGTATTTTGATACTCACGCCCATATCGGGTTGATTCACGAAGATCCGATCGAACAGCTGATTATAACTCAGGAAGCCAGACAGGAAAATGTTTCATACATCATGAGCATCTGCAATAACCTGTACGACTTCTTTGATCTATACAATAACCTATCCTCCGCGTCCAACGTGGTTTTCGCCATCGGTGTATCTCCTTCAGAGGTACAGAACCCCGGTCCCGACTGGGAGCAGAAAATATCCGAAGGTCTTGCACTGGACAAGGTTGTGGCCCTGGGAGAAACAGGTCTGGACTACTACCGAAAATTCGGTGACAAGAGTTCACAGGTTGAGCTTTTTATCGCCCAGCTTGAGCTGGCCGACCAGAACGATGTACCAGTAATTATTCACAACAGAAATGCGGGTAAGGACATTCAGGAGATCCTGAGCACAAGAATGCCCTCCCGGGGCGGTGTCCTCCACTGCTACTCTGAAGACTGGGAGTATGCCAGGAAGATTCTGGACAATCACGACAATATGTACTTCTCCTTTGCCGGAAACGTGACATACAGAAACGCCAGAAATCTCCATGACACCGTAAGATATCTTCCCCTGGACAGAATTGTAATCGAATCGGAAGCTCCTTTTATGGTGCCTGCCGCCTTCAGAGGAAAGAGAAACAAGCCTATCTACCTGCCTTCCACAGCCGAGTTTATAGCATCCCTGCGGGAAGAACCGGAAGAAGAGGTTTACGAGGCCCTCTATGAAAATGCAAGGACCCTCTTTAATCTGTGATGACTTCTTCTCTCTATAAACCCCTTGAGATCGGCGGCGTCCGGATCGGGGGTAATCTTTTTGCAGCACCCCTTGCGGGTTATACAGACCGTGCCTTCCGCACGGTCTGCGTTGATAACGGGGCTGACCTCTGCTATACGGAGATGGTCTCCTGTGAGGCCCTTGTCAGGGGCAGTGAGAAAACCGGAGAACTCCTGATGCAGGCGGATGCCGAAGAGGTCTATGCGGTTCAGGTGTTTTCCGGAACAGCAGATTCCGCCGGCAGAGCCGTGGCAATGGTTGCCGAGCACAAGCCCCTTCTGATTGACCTTAACTGCGGCTGTCCCGTGCCCAAGATTATAAAATCCGGTGCCGGTTCCGATCTGATGCGTGAT
The DNA here is from genome assembly GCA_002408085.1 of Spirochaeta sp. UBA5339. GTDB lineage: Bacteria > Spirochaetota > Spirochaetia > DSM-2461 > DSM-2461 > Oceanispirochaeta. The sequence continues at coordinate 87,376 of DHQL01000012.1, read as the reverse complement.
CCAGACAGGGTCTACGACATTGTCAGAGCCATGAAAGACAACACCGATATTCCCGTAACTGTCAAAATCCGTACAGGATGGGATGCCAACTCCCTGAACTATCTGGAAGTCGCCGATTCCGCCGTAAAAGCCGGAGCAGCGGCGGTAACCATGCACGCCAGGACCAAAAAACAGGCCTACGGCGGTGTTGCAGACTGGAGCCACCTTAAGATACTGAAACAGGAGCTGGGTGACCTTCCGGTTCTGGGATCCGGAGACCTCTTTACGGCTCAGGATGTTCGGTCCATGCTGGAAGAGACAGGAATTGACGGTGTAATGCTGGCCAGGGGGGTTATCGGAAACCCCTTTCTCTTCAGAGAGGCAAAGCACTACCTGACCACGGGGGAACTCCTTGATCCCCCCACTCCTCTTGAGAAGATGCAGACCGCCTTCCGGCAGCTGGAACTGGCGGTGCACTACAAGGATGAACGGACCGCTGTAAACGAGATGAAAAAACAGCTCTGCGCCTATACCAAGGGTCTGCCCGGATCATCGGAGGCGAGAAACAGAATGGTCCACTCCGAGAACTTTGCAACATATAAGGAGATCTTCCGGGAGTACCTGGAGAGCTTCAGCTGAATTCTCCCTGAGATTAAGAATCCTTAATATTCCTCACTGATTTTTCATTTGCCCTCCTCTTTCAGTCCCGGTAGAATAAACAGACCAAAGCTTAAAGAGGAAACAGCATGTCATATATTATCAGCGGTATTCAGCAGCTCGGTGTCGGAGTCAGAAGCAAGGACGAGGCCTGGAAGTGGTACAGAAAATTCTTTGGAATGGATGTACCCGTCTTCCAGGAGGCCGCCGAGGCCCCTCTGATGACCCGGTACACCGGAGGATCAGTTCAGTCCAGAGACGCGGCCCTGGCACTGAACCTTAAGGGCGGAAGCGGTTTTGAAATCTGGCAGTATACCAGCCGGGTAACCGCCTACCCCGAATCAGAAGCCCTTCTGGGTGATCTGGGTATTATCGCCGGCAGAATAAAAACACCCGATCTGCACCGCTGTTATGTTACATATAAAGAAGATGGTGTTCAGATCCTAACCGACCTGAAGACGGGCCCCGGCGGAAAAGAACACTTCTATGTGAAAGATCCCTGGGGCAATATTTTCGAGATCTGCGAAGAGTCCGACTTCTTTATGAGTAAAGACGCCCTCACCGGCGGCCCCTGCGGCGCCGTTGTGGGTGTAAGCAGTGTAGACAATGTTCTTCCACTTTACAAAATTCTCGGATATGACACAGTAGTTTATGATAAAAGCGGCTCCTTTGAGGACCTTAATGGCCTTCCCGGAGGAGAGGGTGAGTTCAGACGTGTTCTTCTGACCCATAAAGATAAGCGGTCCGGAGCCTTTTCCAGGGTCTTCGGCAAGAGCAGCATCGAACTGATTCAGTCCCTGGACCGTAAACCGGAGAAGATCTTTGCCGGACGTTTCTGGGGAGATGCTGGTTTTATCCACCTCTGCTTTGATATTCACGGCATGGACAATCTGGGCAAGACCCTGGAAGAGGCGGGTTATCCCTTTACGGTGGACAGCGAAAACTCCTTCGACATGGGAGAGGCCGCCGGACGGTTCACCTATATTGAAGATCCCGACGGAACCCTTCTGGAGTTTGTAGAGACCCACAAGGTTCCCATAATGAAAAAGCTGAACTGGTATCTGAATCTCAAGGGAAGAGATCCTGCCAGACCACTGGCAGACTGGATGCTCCGCCTTCTCGGTCTGGGACGGATAAAAGCCTGATTCCCGGCGAAAAAAACCGCTTCTTCTTATGGGTTCACCCCAATAAGAGAAGCGGTTTTTCTTTTCTCAATTAAATATCAAAGTATCAGGTATCGCAGATATCTGCGGGAAATATCAGACAAACTCCACCACTCCACCGGCCGCGGTAAAGCCGCCTCCGAAGGCTGTGAGTCCGTAGGTTTCCCCTTCCCGGCCCTCTTCCATAAGGGTCTCAAGACAGAGGGGAATGGTACAGGAGGAGGTATTCCCCCGGTTCCGGATCTGAGAATAGACCTGATCCTCGGGAAGCTTCAGCCTCTGGCGAACGGCATTGATAATCCGCTGATTGGCCTGGTGAGGAATGATCAGATCCAGTTCCTCCACCTTTATGCCGTCCTGAGCACAGGCATCTCCAAGAAGGGTAATCATATCCTGCACCGCCTCGAGATAGACCTTGGGGCCATGCATAAAGATCTTCTGCGCCGGATTGGCGGGTACCGTCAGAATGGTTCCCGGCTCTCCCGCCGCCCCTGTAACGGGACGGTGAACCTTTGCCTTACCCTTCAGGGAGCTGGCGGAACCGGTTATCAGGGTCGCCGTGGCGGCGTCACCGAAGATCGGCGAGGTCGATTTATCGGTCAGGTCCACCAGAGGAGAAAGGACCTCCGCGGTCACCAGCAGAACCAGGCCCTCGGGCTGTCCGGTCAGAAAGTCATAGGCCGACTGGAGACCGTAGAGGTATCCCGAACAGGCGGCATTTATGTCAAATGCAGGGCAGTGAATGCTCCGTTTGCCCTCGGGCATCAGGGTGTACTGAATCCGGGCCGCCAGTGAGGGTGTCTGTATACCGGGAGTACCGGTTGTTACAAGAATCAGGCTGAGATCGTCCAGGGTCAGGCCGTTGCGGTCCAGAACCGTTTTTACCGCAGACTCGGAGAGGGTCATAATGTCCTCGCCCTCGGCTACCCAGTTTCTGGTCTCGATCCCCGTCATCTTGAAGATCTCACCCTCCTCCCATCCGGGGCAGGAAGCCATAATCTCTTCATTTGTTACAACACGGCTTCCCTGAACTCCCTGAATATCCAGAATCCAGGGACGGCTGTCGCCGGAGCCTGCAGCAGGGGCAGTTGAAGGGGCAGGCTTGCTGGCAGATGCGGTGGAAATACCGCTTATCACCGGCTCACCAGGCTCCTCTTTTGTCTTCGGCTTCAGCAGGGCCTCGCCGGTATCTTCGGTCTTAACCCGGAAGGCGGGAGTGCCGATCTCAACGGCCTCACCCTCCTCAAGGAGGAGCTCCTCAACCACACCGCTTACAGGTGATTTCAGCTCTGCGGCGGCCTTGTCGGCCTCGAAGTCCGCAACAAGCTGTCCCTCTTCGATGCGGTCTCCGGGGGCTACCTTCCACTCGATAATGGTGGCGGTTTCGTCGGCGGGACTGGTACCGATTATGGGAGCCGTAAAGGAGCCCGATGCACCTGCCTCCTCCTTCTTCCAGCTGACAGATCCGCCGAGCATATCAACGGCAGTCTCGAGGATTCTCTGGTAGGAGGGAAGAATGACAAGCTGGTTGTCGAAGTTGCAGGGGACGTGGGTGTCTTCACGGACTACCCTTCTGATCTGAACAGGAACCTTCGCCAGTTCCGCTATCTCCGCCGCTATCTCCGAGGAGACCGAAGCAGTCTTGTTTTCTTCATGTACGATAATAACCCGGCCCGTTTTCTCCACGGAGGCCAGAACGGCTTTCTGATCCCAGGGGCTGATGGATCTCAGGTCGATCACATCGGAAGTAATACCCTGCGTTTCCAGAACCTCGGCGGCCTTCATACAGAGCTTCACCGGGTTTCCGTAGGTCACAAAGCTCAGGTGCTCTCCCTCCTTCAGTGTACGGGAGACTCCAAGAGGTACCAGCTGACGGGAGACGTCGGAACTGGTCCGGCTTGCGGCCTCGTTGAGGCAGGCCTTGGGGTAGAAGAAGATTGTGGGTCTTTCGGACTCGAAGGCCGCATTGAGAAGACCCGCCGCATCGCCGGCTGTGGAGGGCATAACCACGTCCACTCCGGGAATATGGGCGGCCACGGCTTCCATGCTTGAGGCGTGGAAGGGACCGAGGCCAGGTTTATATCCCCCGCAGGAGACCATAAGGATCATCGGGCAGTTCCATCCGCCGTCGGTTCTCCAGAACATACTGCCCATCTCGGCCCAGAGCTGGTTGAAGGCAATGGGGAGAAAGTCGGCAAACTGAAGAAAGGCGACGGGGTGCTTTCCCGCAAGGGCCCGTCCCACGGAGATTCCGGCGATGGTGGACTCGGTAAGGGGGCTGTTTTCAACACGCCCGGGAAACTGCTGACTCAGGGTTTTTGTTACACCGAAGACATCCCCCTTGGGGTCCTCCAGGTCCTCACCCAGAAGCTCGACGGCGCCATTCTTGTTCAGATGATGACGGAGGGTCTCGCGGATCGCCTCAATCATTGTCAGCTCTTCCTTCCCCGCTGTACC
>DHQL01000012.1:0-82907 GCA_002408085.1 Spirochaeta sp. UBA5339 | reverse complement strand
CTCTTCCTTCCCCGCTGTACCTCTGTACTCCTGTGCGGGGTCCGTCAGATGGGCGGGAATCTCTTTCTTTGCGGTGTAGACCGGTTCGGGATCGGCTGAGTGCTGGGCCTTGCGGGCATCGGAGGCCAGAGAGGCTCTGATCTCCTCCACCTCTTCGTCCAGCTCAGCAGCGGAGACACCCTGATCCACAAGCCAGTTCCCCAGATGAACGATCGGGTCCCCGGACTCCTGAACCGCCTGAATCTCGTTCTCAGAGCGGTAGACCCGGTGGTCGTCGGCATTTGTGTGACTGTGAAGACGGTCCACATTAAAGACCACAATCTGCGGTTTTCTGTCATCCCGCATTTTATCAACCAGAGAGGAAAGTTCCCCGGGAAGTTTCTCGGCGAACCTGCCGTCCATGGTGGTTATAGGAATGCCGTAAAAGCTCTCGGCAGGTCCGTCGGGACGGGAGAAGAATGTATTGCCCTCGGTCTTTGTGGAGATGGCAAATCCGTTGTTCTGTATAAAAAAGAGTACCGGAAGCTCCTTGCGCACCGCATGGGCCACGGCCTCAAGGACCTCACCCTGCTGACTCATGCCGTCTCCCAGTCCGCAGAGGACCACGGGATTGTCTTTTTCACCCTTGACGGCTTCGGCAATTCCGGCGGCCTGCAGGGCGCTGTTCCCCACGGGTCCGACGATACTCAGTACTTTTCTGGAAGGGTCGCTCATATGAGCGTTCATCTGACGTCCCCGGGAGTGGGAACCGTCTTTGTTGAAAAGTGAGAGGAAAAACATCTCAGGCGAGATTCCTCTGGCCAGCATAAGGGCCTTGTCTCTGTAGTGGCAGTGGAGCCAGTCCTGGGGTCCCAGAACATCATTCAGAAGGGCTGCGGCTTCATGGCCGGCTCCTGACACATGAAAAAAGGCCTCTCCCCTGCCGGTATAACTCTGTTCCAGCAGGTCCATCTCGCGGGCGGTTACCATAGTTCGGTAATACTTACGGAAGGTTTTTAGATCCATTACGCCTCCATTTATATTGACACATTTGCATATTCTGTAATTTTAATATCTATACCTTATAAGGTTTTTTCCTGTCTGAAAAGGGTAAATTCCAAGAATAGTATGAAAACACCACTCAATTTCAAGGGAAATCCTCCGTTTACAGTAGGGTATAAATCTGCATGCACCGGGGAACACAAAAACCGGAAGGCTGATAAGCCCTCCGGTACTGCTGCAGATAACAGGTACTCTGCTTTTCTAATAGCAGAATCTATTTTTTATGAAGTCCGCACTCCTTGCTTTCGGGGTTTTCCCACCACCACCGGCCTGAGCGGATATCCTCACCATCCCTGACAGCCCGGGTACAGGGAGCACAGCCGATGGAGGGGAATCCCTTCCTGTGCAGGGCATGTACGGGCACCGAATGCTCTCTTACATACTCCCTGCACTGCTCTTCACTCCAGAAAGCCAGAGGGTTGATCTTAACCAGGCCGAATGCCTCGTCCCACTCCACAAGATCCACTGTTCCCCGGGTCACAGATTGATCACGGCGAAGACCGCAGATCCAGGCATCAAGTCCCGAAAGGGCCCGTTTAAGGGGCTCGATCTTGCGGATGCGGCAGCACTCCTTCCGGTTTTCCAGACTATAGTAGAAGGAGTTGGGACCCTTTTCTCCAACCAGAGCTTCAACAGCCCCGCTTTCAGGAAAAAGAACCTGAATGGGAGTCTTCCATTTCAGCCGGGCCTCTTCAAGAAGGTCATAGCTCTCCTGAAAGAGACGGCCCGTATCAAGGGTAAAGACGCCGCAGTCAGGGGAGATTCTCCTCACCATATCGGTAATAACCATATCCTCCAGTCCGAGGCTGGAGGACTGCATGATCCTGCCGGTGTCAAAGATTTTAAGGGCCCACTCCAGAACCTCTTCCGGTGACGAGCCGGCCAGCTCCTCCTGCCACTTCAGGACAGTCTCCTTCCTTTCGGTGATGATTGTCATATCAGCCCTTGATGTTCCGGTAGACCTTGTTGATCTTCAGGATATCCTCGTCAGTTACCGAGTCCATCAGGTTCATCTCCTTCTTCATATCCCGGAAGGCCTCGACGGTCTTCTGAATTTCCGCATCCGTATGGCTTGTGGTGGGGATCATCCGGAACATACAGAGCCCCGGGGGAATTACGGGGTAGACAACGGCGGTTACAAAGATGTTCCTGGTTCTCAGATATTTCACCATCCGGGCGCCCACTCCGTTCACATCATCGCTTCCTGTGGGGGTGAAAACCGAACAGATGGGAGACTCACCGGGACCTATGTAGTATCCCAGTTCCCTGAGTCCCTCTTTGAGCTTGTTTGAGTTCTCCCACATAAGATCCCTTCTGTCGTCCCCTTCAATTACAAAGTCCAGGGTCCTGTCCAGGGCCTTTACAAAGACCATGGGCAGGCTCTTGGCAAAGACCTGGGTCCTGGCGTTGAACATGATCCATTCAACAACATCCCTGTCGGCCGCCACAAAACCTCCGATGGAGGCGAAGGACTTGGCAAAGGTTCCGAAGTAGAGGTCTATCTTGTCCTGAACACCGAAAAAGTCGCCGGTACCCCGGCCCTTCTCGCCCATAACCCCCACTCCGTGGGCATCATCGATAAAAAGGCGGGCATTGTACTTCTCTTTCAGGGCGCAGATTCCCGGCAGATCGGCCAGGTCGCCGGTCATTCCATAGACTCCTTCGATCAGGATCATAACGCCTCCCTCTCTCTTCTCATTCACCTGTTTCAGAACCGACTCGAGGTCCTTCATATTGTTGTGCTTGAAGTATCGGATGGTGGCCCCGGAAGCCTTGGCCATGGCGGCGGCATCGAGAATACAGGCATGGGCCAGACGATCTACAACCACCGTATCCTTCGGGCCGCAGAGGGAGGAGACGATGCCCAGTACACCCAGGTAGCCGTAGTTGAAGAGGTAGGCGGCTTCCTTCTGAGCCCAGTCGGCAAAGCGCTGCTCCAGGTCCTGATGGTACTGGGTGTTTCCGCTCATCATGCGGGAGCCCATGGGGGCGGAGGTTCCGAACTCACGGGCCGCCTCGGAGGCCACTTCCTTGACCTCGTCGTTCTCGGCCAGACCGATATAGTTGTTTACCGACCACATGACCACCTCGTTGCCGTTGTAGCTCATGGTCTTGCCGGGAATCGGATCCATGGTGGGCCGGGTCAGGTCCCGCTCGCCCATCTTTCTGAACTGGCCGAAGTATCCGGCATCGGTTTTACACTTTTCAAAGATATCAACACTCATTTATTTTCTCCTTGGCAAATCTGCACATATTTTTCAAATCCGGTTAAGTCGGAGCCGCCCCCGGGGTGAAGGCTTCGCTGGTTCAGGACCAGAGGGCCGCCGTCTCCCTGACCACGTCTTCCGGTGCGGCATCATTGGAAAAGACCAGATCCGCCCGGCACGCCTTTGTCTTATGGGAAGCTCTGTAGAGCTCCGTTCCTCCCCCTGTTATATTCAGCATAACCTTTCCATCCCTGGGGACAGCCTTATCATCCAGAGCCATAATAAGGGAGGCCAGTGCCACCGAAGCCTCCGGGGAGATATCGACTCCCTCGGTCTCGAGAAAGAGCCGTCCGGCCTCTCTGGCCTCGGCATTGTCTGCCAGAAGCACATCTCCCCCCGAGGCCTTAAGGGCATCGAAGAGCCCTCCGGGCAGTGAGTAGGGCGGTTTTCTGTTTGACAGAACCTTTGCATCAATCTTATGAGCCATCTCACGGGCTTCATCATCTCCCAGGGGCAGGAGATCGCGGCTGTCCGCCTTCCAGCTGTCATGGATTATCTGAAAGGGACTGTTCTGGCTGACCATCAGCTTCATATTGTTGGGGCCGAAACTGCCGTCCTTCTCAAGACGCACAGACGCCTCCCAGGCGGCGATGGCACCGGTTCCGCTGCCCACGGCCTGAAAGTAGTACTCGGGGATCTCTCCCATGGCTACTGCCGCGGAAAGGACCGTGGTACCCATGCCGTCACGGCGGGCCGGGTTCTTCGCTCCCCCCTCGGGGTAGAAACCGGAACCGCTGCAGAGCTTGTTCGACAGGGCAATGGCATCAAAGTAGTCGGACCCCGAAGCGCTGGCGATAATCTTAACGCAGCCGGCGGGCTCCTCTTCACTCCAGAGGGCATTCAGATTGTCCTCGGGAACCACCACAGCCAGGGGAATACTGTTTTCCGAGCAGACCCGGATAAAGGCCCGGGCCGTATTTCCCGCCGAGGCGACCACAAGAGTGCCGCTATCCGGAGCCTCCGGAATCCTGGCACAGACAGAGTAGGCTTCGCACTCCTTGAAACTTCCCGTCCGCATCAGGGCGCCCTTCTCGGGCCACCAGCCGTTGAAGGTGATCCAGAGATTACTCATTCCCAGTTTTGCCGCCAGTGCCCTGCTTCTGTAGGTCACCGGGGCGCCGGAACCCTTAAGCACCCGCCTGACGGGCAGCCAGTCGGAGAACCGGTATATACCCTCGTCGCTGTTTCCCGCAACAAGGTGAGAGCTGTAGGAAGCCCTCAGGAAGTGGGGTTCGCTGCAGTCGGGGCAGCTCAGAAGAACTCCCGTATCCTCCAGCTCTTTTCCGCAGCACATGGCCTTCAGAGTGTAGTGGCTGCCGTCTTTTATTCCGCTCATGATATATCTCCCATAAGCTCCCACTCCTCCATTATGCTGTCGACCTTTGCCATATGCTCATCCATATTTTCGGGCCGCCTGATATGCCAGTCGGGAACAATATCCGTTGTAATATCCTTTCCCACCCAGATGGTCTTCATCCGGGAGGTACCGAGAAGGAGCTGAATCAGATCCCTCTCCTCATAGTCCAGGCCGTCAATCTTCACAATGAAGAACATCCCCGCATCGATCATAATGTGAGAGATCTCGGAGATCCTCCTGATATGCTCCTCCCGAACAGCCATACGCCGCTTCTGAAGGAGGGGATCGTTCTTCAGGTCCGCATCGAGGCCGTATTTCAGACTGCGGTAGCCCAGGTAATAGACATTCTTCTTCAGTGAAAAGAGCTTCTTCTCAAGACCTTCAGCAAAGATCTTTGCCGCCTCAGCCTGGTCCTCATGGCCTGTAACCAGAATCAGGGCGGGGCGCTGGCCGTACTGCTCCATCCGGTCCAGTTCGGTGACGATGCCATTCTCCCACTCCAGCTGCCGGCGGATCAGCTTTTCGCCGAACTCATGCTGTCTGTGATCATCCACATCCCTGATAATCCCGCCTCCGGCGATCTCATACTCATCCACCAGAACAAAACGGCTGGTCTGGGGCAGGTCCATAACCAGATCAAAGGCGATGGTCTTCTGGAGTGCCAGGGAACAGTCGGCCACCTCGTGCCGCTCCACGCTCTCCCGCCTGACCTCTGAATCCAGGGATGAGGCATCGATAACCTTGTTGATCTCGCTCAGCTGACAGCGGACCTTGGTGGTACCGGTCTTGAGAAAGTACTCCTTACCCTGAACCAGGGGCTCCCGCCCCAGCCAGAAGAGGCTGACCTGAAGCTGATTGCCGACCTTGGGGGGCATCTGGTCCACCCGGCAGGCCAGGGCTCCCCGGGAGAGGTAGATCTGCTCGTCCATGGTAAAGCCCGTGGCCCTCCCCGCCTTGACCTCGGTCACCGTATCGGTATTGAAGGACTCGATGGCCTTGATCCGGCTCTTCTTGCCCGAGGGGTAGAAGATAACCTCGTCTCCCTGGCGGAATGTTCCGGTTTCAAGGGTTCCTGCAATAATCCGGCGGCTGTCGCCGTAGTTTGTAAACTTGTAAATATCCGTAACGGGCATGCGCATTGGCATTCTGTCCAGAGGTTCAGCCTTGCGGAAACAGTCCAGACGCTCCAGCACCGTGGCCCCCTTCCACCAGGACATACTGCTGGACCGGTGGAAGACATTGTCACCTTCCCGGCCGCTGACGGGAACAAATTCAACATCATTCAGATTGATGGACTTCAGAAAGCGGGTGAACCGCCGGACGATCCTGTTATAAACCTGCTGGCTGTAGTCAACAAGATCCATCTTGTTCACCACAACGCAGACCTGCCGGATACCCAGCATGGACAGGAGGTAGCCGTGACGGCGGGAGTTCTCCTGAATCCCCTCCTCCGCGTCGATTACAAGAAAGGCGCACTCCGCTCGGGCGGCGCCGGTGATCATATTCTTCAGGAACTCAATATGTCCCGGGGCATCGATAATGATGTAGTCTCTCGCAGAAGATTTAAAGAAGACCCGGGCCGCATCGATGGTGATTCCCTGGGATTGCTCGTCCTTCAGGGCATCCAGAAGGAAGGCGTACTCGAAGGGCTTGGAGTTCCGTTCGCACTCCCTGCGGATCTGGTCCAGCTTTCCTTCGGGAAGGCTGCCGGTGTCCGCAAGCAGCCGGCCTACAACTGTGGACTTGCCGTGGTCCACATGACCGGTAAAGACAATATTCATCTGTTCGCGCTGCATCACATGTACCCGTCCCTTCTGAGAGTTTCCAGTCCGCCGCCGTCGTCCTTGTCCTGGGCCCGGCCGGAACGTTCTGCGATATTGGAGAATTTACCGGTTCTCAGCTCTGCGATAATCTCGCTGACATTGCGGGCATCAGACTGCACCGGATTGGTACAGGGGGCGCATCCCAGGGAACGGTAGCGCTCTCCGGAGCCCTGGTTGTAGTAGAGGGAAACCGTGGGTATCTTCTCCCGCTCGATATACTCCCAGATATTGGTTTCGGTCCAGTCCAGAAGGGGGTGAATCCGCACATGGGTCCCCGGTGCGAAATCCGTCTTGAACTGGTTCCAGAACTCGGGAGGCTGATCCCCCACATCCCAGATATTCTCCTTGTCCCGGGGGCTGAAGTAGCGCTCCTTGGAACGGGAACCCTCCTCATCGGCCCGGACCCCCACAATCACTCCCGTATACATCTCGGTATCCCTGTCCACCTCATAGCGGTCAGAGTTGTGATTGAAACGGTATCGGGTCCAGTTTCCGTTAAGGGTGTTCTTCAGGGCCTCGGCCTTGAGCAGGCGGCAGCAGGTCAGACGGTCCGCGTTGCCGTCGGGAAAGGTCTGCTTCGCCTCAAGGGCTTCGGTATTCTCACCGTAGACCATGGGAAGGTTCCACTCCCGGGTCAGGCGGTCCCGGTATTCGATCATCTCGGGAATCTTGTAGTGAGTATCGATATGTACCAGGGGAAAGGGAACATGGCCGTAAAAGGCTTTACGGGCCAGCCACAGCATAACCGTGCTGTCCTTGCCGATCGACCAGAGCATGCACAGGTTTTTGAAGTTTGAGTAGGCTTCACGGAGAATCCGGACGCCGATACTTTCTAATTCATCAAGTTGGTCCATGATCAACAGTAAAAACAGGAGGGGGATTCTGTCAAAGTAAATAGAGGTTTATTAAAAAATCTTAATATTTCCCCATCCCCCTGTACAGAGACCGGGATAGAGTAGAAAGCCTTGGCGATTCTCTTAAGGAGAAAGGAATTAAAGGGATACAGTCCTTCGGAAGGCAGTGTTTTCCGGGGCGGTCAGACCATTACAGCCCTTAACAGGGCTTAACAGAAAAAGGCCGCCGGATTTAACACCGGCGGCCTGCAGTTTTTTAAAAATCCATTGAGATCTGGTGAGATCAGATGCGGCTGATAATAGCCTCGGTCATCTCTTTTGTGGAGACCGGAGTCATTCCGGGATCGGTAATATCGCCGGTTCTGATTCCGCTCTTCACACAGCCGTCAACGGCGTTTCTGATGGCTGAAGCGGCATCCTTCAGATCGAAGGAGATCTCCAGCATCATTGCCAGGGAGAGGATCTGGGCGATGGGGTTGGCAATGCCCTTTCCTGCGATATCGGGGGCAGAGCCTCCCGAGGGTTCAAAGAGGCTGATCTTCTCGCCAAGGCTGGCGGAGGGCAGCATCCCCAAAGAACCGCAGATGGCGGCGGACTCGTCGGAGAGGATGTCTCCAAAGAGGTTTGAAGTGACGATAACATCAAACTGCAGGGGGTTCAGCATCAGCTGCATGGCGGCGTTGTCCACATACATATGGCTCAGCTCAACATCAGGATAGTCGGCGGCCATTTCGGTCACAACCTTTCTCCAGAGCTTGGAACTGGAAAGGACGTTGGCCTTGTCCACGGAGCAGAGCTTTTTGCCCCGTCTCTGTGCCGCCTCGAATCCCTGTTTGGCGATTCTCTGTACCTGCTCTTTTGTGTAGACCATGGTGTCCAGACCCATATCGTCTGTCAGCTCTTTGGGTTCACCGAAGTAGATCCCGTGTGCCAGCTCACGAACTGTCAGCAGATCGACCTTCTCGGAAAGGACCTTCTCAGAGAGAGGACTCATGGCCTTCAGCTCTTCGTAGATTACCGCAGGACGGAGGTTGGCGTAGAGTTTCAGCATCTTCCGCAGAGCCAGAAGACCGCCCAGTTCGGGGGTCAGTTCGGGGGGAAGACCGTCCCACTTGGGACCGCCGATGGAACCCAGAAGGACAGCATCGGCCTCTTCACAGACCTTTTTTGTGGCATCGGGCAAAGGAGAACCAGTCTCATCATAGGCGCTGCCGCCGATAAGAGCCTTTGTCAGCTCCAGCTTGAATCCGAATTTCTCTTCAACTCTGGCAAGAACCTCCAGAGCCGAATCCATTACTTCCGGTCCTATTCCGTCACCGGGAAGGACGGCTACCTTATATGACATTACTTTCTCCTGTTAATGGGGCTCCGGGATAATCCGGAGCCCCCTGATAATGATATTCTAAAGTTCTATACAGATGCATCTTTTAAGAAGCAGCGGTTTCTGCGGGCAATCAGTCGGCCAGACCGGCTTCGATTCTGTCCAAGGCACAGAGCAGAGCCTTCAGGGAGGCGGCATTGATGCTGTTGTCCACACCCACTCCGAAGTTGGAGCGTCCCTTGCTGTCGGCCACCTGAATGTAGCAGACAGCCTGGGAGTCGGCTCCCTCACTCAGAGCATGCTCATCGTAGGAGATGAAGTGGAGCTTAGGCGCGGAAGTGGACTGAAGGGCGTGGAAGAAGGCGTCGATGGGACCGTTTCCGGTGCCCTCCAGCTTCAGAACCTCACCCTTGTACTTCAGTGAGCAGCTTATGCCCACGCTCTGAACCTCTTCGCCCGCATCGTTGACATCCAGCCTGGCGTTGATCTCGTAGTTTACCAGAGCCCAGGGCTCCTTCACCTCAAGATACTCTTTGCTGAACTGTTCGAAGATCTCTTTTCCCTTAAGCTCCTTACCGGTCTCATCGGTAATCTTCTGAATCTTTCTGGAGAACTCGGGGTGCATTGCCTTGGGAAGCTTGTATCCGAACTGGGAGTCCAGAATATAGGCCACACCACCCTTTCCGGACTGACTGTTGATTCTGATAATTGCCTCATACTCCCGTCCCAGATCCGAGGGGTCCAGAGGTAGGTAGGGCACGTCCCAGAAGGATGAACCGGCAGTCTTATAGTGATCCAGACCCTTCTTGATGGCATCCTGATGGGAACCGGAGAAGGCCGTATAGACCAGCTCGCCCACATAGGGATGGCGCTCATGAACGTTCATTCTGGTGCATCTCTTGTACACATTGGAGATATGCTCGATATCTGAGAAGTCCAGGCAGGGATCCACACCCTGGGAGTAGAGGTTCATGGCCATGGTGATCAGGTCGGTGTTTCCGGTCCGCTCTCCGTTTCCAAAGAGAGTTCCCTCCACCCTGTCGGCGCCGGCCATCAGGGCCAGTTCCGCAGCGGCCACACCGGTACCCCGGTCGTTGTGGGTGTGCAGCGAAATATCCACACAGTCCCGGTTCTTAATATTTTTGGAAAACCACTCGATCTGGTCGGCATGAATATTGGGAGTATGCATCTCAACGGTGGCCGGCAGGTTAAGAATCAGCTTCTTTTCGGGAGTGGGCTCCAGAACATCCATTACGGCCTCGCAGATCTCCACGGCGAAATCCAGCTCGGTCCCCGTAAAGCTTTCGGGACTGTACTCATAACTGAGATTCGTATCGGGATACTCGGCGGCTATTTCCTTTATTAGCTTTGCCCCTTCCACGGCGATCTTGATGATCTCTTCCCGGTCCTTCTTGAAGACCACGTTTCTCTGAACAGTGGATGTGGAGTTGTAAAAGTGCATAACAACATTCTTACAGCCCCTGATCGCCTCGAAGGAGCGGCGGATCAGATGCTCCCTGGACTGGGTCAGCAGCTGTATGGTCACATCGTCGGGGATGAGGTTTCTGTCGATAAGGGTTCTCAGATAGTCATACTCTGTCTGAGACGCCGAGGGGAATCCTATTTCTATTTCCTTAAAACCAATTTTCAGGAGTAGGTCAAATAGTTCCAGCTTCTCTTCCACACTCATGGGAACGGGTAGAGCCTGGTTTCCGTCTCTTAAGTCAACACTGCACCAGCGGGGTGCCTTTGTGATGGTCTTTTCGGGCCAGGTTCTGTCCGGCAATGAAACGGGGGGGAAGGGTTTGTACTTCCTGTGATCGTAACTCATTTGATCTTCTCCTTAAAATTGCGGAACCGAAGCACTCACAAGGGAGGACTCGATCCCTGTTTAAAATTGGTTATTGGCACAAATACTATATCGATCCGTCCTTTAAAGTCTACACATAATACATTTTTGTAATAATATTTAGTATTGACAATTTCGCATCACCGGGTTGCTTTACCCGATCTGTCTCAAATGCTAAAAAAAGAATATGGACATCATTGTTTTTGCCCTTCAGGGGGTCTTTCCCGTCTTTCTGCTCATCGTTATCGGGTACATTCTGAAAAGGAAAAGGGTTGTAGGATCTGAATTCAACCGGGGTGCTTCCATTATCGGCTTCAAGCTGGCCCTGCCTGCCCTGACCTTTCTGAAAATCTCGGCTATTGACTTTTCTCAGGTATTCTATTTCCGGGAAATTCTGATTCTTGTGGGTATGACAGTCGCCATGGGCGCTGTTGCCGGTCTCATAACACTGGGATTCGGGGACAGCAGACAGAAGGGAACCTTTATACAGGGGAGCTTCAGAGGCAATATCGTCATCATCGGCATGGCCCTGATCCTGAACCTCTACGGTGAGGCCATGGCTGCCCGGGCCGCCATGATTCTGGCCTTTATGCTCCCTCTGTTTAATATTCAGTCGGTTATCGCCCTTACCCTCCCCTTCCACGGTCTCAGCCCTGCAGGACTCATCAGGTCCCTGAAAAGCATTGTGACCAACCCTCTAATCTGGGGAGTTGTTACGGGAGTCCTTGTCTCGATCTTCAAGGTTCCTGTTCCTGGAGTGCTTAGTCAGCTGCTGGGCTATCTCTCTGATCTGGCCCTTCCCCTGGCCCTGATTAATATCGGAGCCTCCCTGAACAGCAGAGGCATCAGAGAGAAGGGAGTCAAAGCTCTCTGGTGCTCTCTGCTGAAAGTAGCCCTTTTGCCAGCGGCCGCAGTAATTATTTTCTATAATTTAGGATACAGGCAGGAAGAACTGGGTATGATATTCCTTATAACCGGTGCCCCGGCTGCGGTTTCCAGCCATATTATGGCCGAAGCCATGGAGAACGACGGAGATCTGGCCGCCCTGATAGTGATGATCTCAACCGCCCTGGCCTCCCTGACCACGGTGGCAGGAATCTCACTGATTCAGAAATTCTTCTGACCCGGCCCAGCCCCACCCCCGGAGCCGGATGAAAAGCCCTGGAACGGGCCCATACATTAGAAACTGAGGAGCAGATACGTGGATTTTGATAAGATTATTGACAGAAAGAACAGCAATGCCGCCAAATGGGATAACCGGGTTCTCAAGGCCCGTTTCGGAAGCGAAGACCTTCTCCCCTTCTGGGTGGCGGACATGGACTTTGCCTCACCTCCCGTTGTAACGGAAGTTCTGAAGGAGAGGGCTGACCACGGCATCTTCGGCTACCCCGCCAGCGACAGAGGATTTCTCAAGGCCTGGCAGGACTGGGCGGAACGGGAGCACAACTGGTCAGTACCCATGTCGGATATCTGCTTTACTCCCGGCATTGTGGGAGCCATGAGTCTGGCGGTCCACCTTTATTCCAGCCCCGGCGACTCTGTCATCCTCCAGGAACCGGTCTACCAGCCCTTCCGGAATATGATTGTCCGCAACCACAGGGAGCCACTGGTCAACGAGCTGGTCATGGAGGGAGCCCGGTACCATATGGACTTCGAAGATCTTGAAGAGAAGGCCTCCCGCCCCGAAAGCACCATGCTGCTTCTCTGCAGCCCCCACAACCCCGGCGGACGGGTTTGGACCCGGGAAGAGCTGACAAAGGTCTCCGAGATCTGCCGCCGGAACGGTGTCTTTGTGGTATCCGATGAAATTCATGCGGATCTTGTACTGGGAGAGAGGGCCCACATTCCCTTTGCCTCACTGGGAGAGGAGACCGCAGAAAACTCAATGACCCTTATGGCCCCGTCCAAGACATTCAATATCGCCGGAGAGAAGCTATCAGTGGCCGTTTTCGGAAGCCCTGAAAAGAAGCAGATATACACAGATGGTCAGAAGGCTTTCTCCCTCTATGAGGGCTCTGCTCTGGCCCTGGCCATTGGCGAGGCGGTCTACAGCGGAGGCGCCGAATGGCTGATTGCCCTGAAGATCTACCTGAGAGAGAATATCTCCTATATTGAGGAGTACTTTGAAAAGAATCTGCCCGGTGTGAAACTGATGAAACCCGATGCCGGATTTATCGGCTGGATTGACTTCCGGGGCACCGGCCTTGGTCACAAGGAGATTCAGGACCGGCTCCAGAGAAAGGGAAAGATCGCCCTTGTGGAGGGCACATGGTTCGGCCAGGGGGGAGAGGGATTCTTCCGCCTGAACTACGGCTGCCCCCGGAGTCTCCTCCGGGAGGGCCTGGAACGGCTGTCAGCCTCTCTGGCGGACGACCTCATACATTAAAATTCCCGCAGCCACTGAGACATTAAGGGAATCTACATGACCGTTCATGGGAATGCTGACCATGGTGTCACACTTTTCCTTCAGAAGGCGGGAGATCCCCTTGCCTTCGGAGCCCATAACGATGCAGGTTTTCCCTGTCAGATCGGTGGCTGCGGCGGTGGAACCGCCCATATCGGCGCCGTAGATCCAGAACCCCGCATCCTTGAGGGCTTCCAGGGCCCTGGCGGCGTTGTTTACCTGAATTGTGGGTACCCAGGCATGGGCACCTACAGAAACCTTGGCTACAGTGGCATTGATCCCCACCGAGCGGTTTGCCGGCAGAAGAACCAGATCCACTGAGAACTGATCCGCCGAACGCAGTATGGCTCCCAGGTTATGGGGGTCGGTAATACCGTCCAGAAGAAGTACCAGAAGCTGATTGTCACCCTCTCTGGCGGCGATAAACTCCTTAAGGTCTTTATACCGAAGGGCAGCTCCCTTATCTGATCCTGAAGCCGGTCCGGCAGATGGTTTCTCCACAAAGACAGCACCCTTATGGCCATCTGCTCCACTCATTTTATCCATCTCTGCGGGGGTGATTTTTTCGATTTTGATCCCCTTCTTCTTTGCTGTTTCTTCCAGCTGGGAGATCCTTTTATTGTTTTTGGAGAGGTAGAGACAGCCGTTTGCTGTTTTCATACTCTCGATAATGCTGTGATAGGATGTAACGACCCTGGGCATAATGACTCCTGATCCCTAAATTAGTTCACGGATCCTGCTGACAAGATCCTTCATGGTAAAGGGTTTGTGAATTAATGCGGTATTCTGAAGCTCAGAAATATTCTGAAGCCGGTCTTCCGTATAACCGCTCATAAAAAGTACGGGCCTATCATAGCCCATAGACCGGATAATGTTAAATGCCTGGACCCCTCCCATTTCGGGCATTATTACATCCAGAAGGAAAAGTCCTATGTTTTTATCCGGTTTTTTCTCCAGAGCCTCTACAAGTTCCCGTCCGTTGACAAAACTCCGGGTTTCGAAACCGCTCTTCCGCAGCATGGTTTCCGCCAGCTGACGGACCATGGGATCGTCCTCAGCCATATAAACGACTACCCCGGCTTCGATCTGCTCGGTACCCCTCTGATCGCTTTCTGGCACCGGCTCTTCGGATGATTTGATTCTGGGAAGATAGATATGAAAGGAGGTTCCCCGTCCTCTTCCGGTGTCGATGCTGAGATACCCCTGATGCTGCCTGATAATACCGTATACGATGGAGAGTCCCAGCCCCGTACCCTTCTCCCTGCTCTTGGTGGTAAAGAAGGGATCGAAGATCTCCGGAAGGATCTCCTTGTTTATTCCCGATCCGTTGTCCTGTACCGTCAGCTGTACATACTCACCGGCGGGAATAAAGCCCTCAAGTCCCGGAAAAGGGTAGTCCGAAACGAGAGCCGACTGACGGATCAACAGCCTTCCGCCCCCGGGCATGGCATCCCTTGCGTTGAGGCAGAGGTTGATCAGAACCTGTTCTATCTGCTGCTTGTCCGCATGAACCCAGTCATTTATCCCTTCCAGCTCCGATTCCAGAAGGATATTCTCCTCAAGAAGCCTGCCCAGAATGGGAATGAGAGAGTGAACCAGGGAGGACATTGAAAAATCCTGGAAGTTCATATTCTCGGTACGGCTGAACAGAAGGAGCTGACGGGTCAGGTTTCTGGCGCTGGCAGCAGTCTTGAGGATGGGTTCAACATACTCCATCTCCTTCCCTCCGGCGTACTCGTCCTTAAGGAGCTGACTGTACCCCAGTATAATCTGCAGCAGGTTGTTGAACTCATGGGAGATTCCCCCGGCCAGTTTACCGACGGCCTCCATTCTGGCAGCCTGACGCAGCTGATCCTGACTGGCCTTGAGGGCCGCCCTTGTCTGTGAAAGTTCAGAGAAATCCTGAATAATGCCGGCAACAATCTCCCTGCCTGTTTGGGGATTTACCGCACGCCGGGCGATCAGGTGAAGAATATGGTCGGAGCCGTCCCTGCCGGCTATGGTCATTATGGATTTGATTCTCTTGTCTCCCTGATCGGCAGGAAGCTCTCCCCCTCTTCTCCATGCAGGGAATATCTTATTCATAAAGTCAAGGGTTTCGGAACTGCCGGCGTCTCCGGGAGAGACAGAGGTCAGAGTATACACCTCGGGGGAGTACCAGTACCGGTCTTCGGCGGGATCATACTCCCAGTTCCCCACCAGAGCCATGGCCTGGGCATCTTTGAGCCGCCGCTGTTCATTCTCAAGGGCCTGCTGAATCCGCTCTGCATCTGTAATATCCCGGAATACAACAATGACACCTATCATGGTTCTGTCTTTGGGATCTCTTATGGGAGAGGCGCTGTCGGAAATATTCCGTCTCTTACCGTCTCTGCTGACCAGCAGTGTATCGGGATCAAGAAAAACCCGTTTCCCCGATTCCAGAACCTGTTCAACGGGCCCTGCCACTGATTTACCGGTCCTGGAATTTTCAAGAACCAGTATCCGGGAGACAGGCAGGCCGGCGGCATCCTCCAGGTCCCATCCTGTTATGGACTGGGCTACGGCATTCATAAAGACAATGTTTGCCTCTCGGTTAGTTGAAATAACCGCATCCCCAATGGAGCTCAGGGTTGTATAGAGCTCGTTTTTCTGCCTGGACAGATCCAGAGATGAGCGGTTCAGAAGCCATGACTGCCTGATAAACAGTCCTGCCAGAAGAAGCATTATCAGCAGGGAGAGAGTCAGAATCTGAATTGTTATCCGGTAGGTGGTCAGACTGGTTGAACTGAGAGGAGTATACCCTTCCGGCAGCATCCGCTCTTTGAATCCCCAGTAACGGAATCTCTGCTGATCGATGGCATAGACCGTCGTATCACCGGTAACCACAGGAATATCCCTGACCGGGGTCCCCGAAAATATCCGTGTAATCTGGTTTGCGGCAATCCCGGCCTGAACTTTTCCGGAGGTAACCTTCCCCCCGACAATCCCCGGTCGAAGGTGAAGAAGGTTGAAAACAGGGACTGCAGAGTACTCACCCAGCCCTCTGATAAAATCAACTTCAGAAATATACTCTCCGTTCTTGTCCCTGTACCAGCTTGTCAGCAGGAGAATTGCATCCTTATTCACTCTCGAACTCCATTCAAGGAGTTCATCGGTACTGAGTGTGTCCTCACCCACAAAACTGAACTGGAGCTGTTTAAGCTCTCCCCGGAGATCCTGAACCTGTGCCAGAACCATATTCCTGTTTCCGTCACCTGTGGGGGTATCGTCAACTATGACATAAACCTTCTCCAGTTTGGGAATCAGCTTCTTTGCCAGAGCCAGGGTATCGGCCAGATTTACCCTGCTGACAACTCCTGTATGTCCCGGCCTGAGGCGGTCCTTTACAAGACCGTAGTCATTGACTCCGCAGAAGACAATATCCGCATCGGGAAAAAGACTACTTCCTCTTCCGGCCATAAACTGAATGGCATTGTCATCAACAGCAACAACAATAGAAAAATGATCCTGATCATAGGAGGAGAGTTTACTGTAAACCCCCTCCTCCACGGCCTCGGGTTCATTGCGTTTGCTGTCCATATATTCAAGGGTAATCTGTGAGGAAGGGATATTTTCACTCAGCTCCCTGAGCAGCTCGATGTATACACTGTCCTCCCAGGTGTGTCCGGGATGATAGGAAAAGAGAAGAAGGATGGAGAGTTCATCTGATTTCCGGGCTGCAGTGGAACTGAAAAGGGGAACCAGAATCAGCAGCATAAGTAATAAAATCTTCTTCCTCATCAATCCCCCTGTGTTCAATAATCACTATATTAGCATAACCGATTAAACCACGAAACACTCTTCCTGATTTTCCATTAATTCTTTATATCTTCTGAGGATAAAAAGGGCTGGAAATATTAATTTGACACAATAAGTAAACAGGGTATATCCTGAAACCATAAATGAAAGTACTTTCATAAAAACACTTTCATAGATTTGCAGGATATAGACCGGAAGATGAAAAAACGAGCTACCATTTATGACGTTGCCAAAGAGGCCGAAGTGAGCATTACAACAGTATCCCGTTACCTTAACAGTCCCGACAGCGTCAAGGATGAAACGGGAGACAGAATATTCAAGGCCGTGGAAAAACTGGACTATATCCGTCAGGGTAATGCGGGAAGCCGTAACGGAAGAGCCGTAGGCCGGGTAGGAGTTCTGACACCCTTCTTTCCCGCCCCCTCCTTTGTAGACCGCCTGCGGGGAATGACTCCCGCCTTTACCGAAAACAACTATGAACTGATTATCTATACCATAGAGACTCCCGAGCAGCTGGACGAGTATCTCAGCTCTGTCCCCTTTACCCGCCGTATTGACGGCCTGATACTTATGTCCGTCAGCCTGAGGCCCGATCAGGAGAGGAAACTCAATGCCTCTGGCCTGGAGATCGTAATGATTGAATCGGATAACGGGAACTACAGCCGTGTTCTGGCAGACGACAGAAGCGGCGGAGCCCTGGCGGCTGAACTCTTCTGCAGCAGAGACTACTTTCCCTGTGTCTTTATGGGAGACATAAACAGTGAGATAAGCTACAGCTGCCACCCCTCGGAACTGAGATTTTCAGGCTTCAGCGAGGAACTTGAGAAGCGGGGACGAAGGATCAGGGACATTATGAAGGCGGATATCACCGTTGAAGACTCACAGAGGGTATTCTCCGCCTATCTTGAGGAGAATCCGGCACCCCGGGGAGTCTTTGCCATGTGTGATGTACAGGCTGTGGGAATCATCAAGGCAGCCAGGGAGAGAGGGCTCAGGATTCCCGAAGACATGGCTGTACTGGGTTTTGACGATATCGAGTCGGCGGACTGGATGGGCCTCTCCTCCATATCACAGCATCTGGGAGACTCCGGACGGATTGCCGCAGGACTGCTCCTGGAAAAGATGGCCGGAAAGGGAAAAGCCATACAGAAGGTGAATCTTAAAGTGGAACTGATTGAAAGGTCCACAACCTGATAAAGCATTCAGCAGCTCATGGTGAGCTGTTAAAATAAGGAGAAGAGTATGAGAAAACTGTTTCCTGTAATAATTGCACTGGCGGTTATTGCTTCCTTTACGGGATGCCAGAAAAAGGCAGCCCCCGAAGCGGCGGCTCCCGCCGAAGAAAAAGCCATGGACGATCCCTATGCAGCGGTAAGGGGTACCGTGGTGACCATGGCCGGACCCTTTGTGGACAGCGACGCCATCAAATTCGAAGAGTCCATCAAAGCCTTTGAAGAGATGACAGGCATCGACATTCAGTATGAGGGCTCAAAGGAGTTTGAAGCCTCCATCGGTATCAGCATTGAAGGGGGAAATCCTCCTGACATCGCCGACTTCCCGCAGCCCGGACTTCTGAAAAACTTTGTTGCCAAGGGCTATGTTGTAGACCTGAACAAGGTACTGGATATGGACAAGGTTAAATCCAACTACATTGAGAGCTGGCTGGATATGGCCACCATGACCGCTCCCGAAGGAGACATCATGGCCGGTATCTGGGGCCGTGTAAACGGAAAATCACTTGTCTGGTACAACAAGAAAGAGTTTGATGCGGCAGGCTATAAAGTCCCCTCAACCTGGGAGGAACTGGTTGCACTCCAGGATATGATTCTGGCAGACGGCGACTCACCCTGGGCCATCGGAATCGAGTCCGGCGCCGCCACCGGCTGGGCCGCTACCGACTGGATCGAAGAGATGATGCTCAGAACCACCAGCCTTGAAAACTACGACAAGTGGGTTGAGGGTGAACTGAAATTCAACAGCCCCGAAGTCCGCGCCGCCATCGAAGCCATGGCGTCAATCTGGTTTGCCGACGGAATGGTCTACGGCGGCCGCAAGGGAATCGCCACAACCAGCTTTGGTGATGCACCCAAGGTTATGTTTGAGAATCCTCCCAAGGCATGGCTCCACAAACAGGGTAACTTTATAACCTCCTTCTTCCCTGAAAACCTGATGGCCGGCTCAGACTACGACTTCTTCTACCTGCCCAGTGTTGATCCCTCTCTGGGACGCCCGGTTCTGGTAGCCGGAGACATCTATGCCATGTTCAACGACAGACCCGAAGTCAGGATGGTTATGCAGTATTTTGCCACCGGTGCCTCTGTTGAGGGCTGGGTAAAGGCCGGCGGAGCCATCAGCCCCCACAAGGACTCTCAGCTCAGCTGGTACACCAATGAGGTGGACAGAAAGGTTGCAGAGGTTATCCAGAATGCCACCAGCGTCCGCTTTGACGGTTCCGACCTGATGCCCGGTGCCGTCGGTGCCGGTTCCTTCTGGAAGGAGATGACAGCCTATGTTTCAGGAGCCAAATCTCTTGATGAAGCCCTGACAGCCATTGATGCATCCTGGCCTGCCGAATAACCGGCTCTGTAATCTGAATTAACCGACTTAAGGAGCAGGGGCCTTCCGGGCCTTTGCTCCTGTTTACAGTCAAAAGGAGAATGAAATGAGCCGGGATATCGATTCCAGATGGAACCCCATTCAACTTATACTTCTGATCGCAGTGACCCTGGTGGTACTGATCGGAGGATTTCAGCTTCTGCAGAATCTGCAGAATCAAAAAATACTGATGACCATTACGGCGGTTGCCTGGGGACTGGGCTCGGTAGCCCTCCTCTTCTATGTTCTCAATGCCATCGCAGAATCCGCCCCCCGCAAAATCCGCTCCATTGCGGTAGCCATGGTCTTTGCGGGCCCTGCGGTCATAACCCTTATATGGGCCCTTGTCCTGCCCACACTCCGTTCCCTGCGCCTCAGCTTCGCCGATGCCCACGGACGGGGATTTGTCTTTCTGGACAACTATAAATTTGCCTTTACCGACCCCATCATGGTGGAAGCCTTCCGGAACAACCTGCTGTGGATGATCTTCGGAACCTCCTTCTGCGTGATTATGGGTCTGATCATAGCGGTTCTCTCGGACCGAAGCAAAGCTGAAAAAGTCTTCAAGTCCCTGATATTCATGCCCATGGCCATCTCCTTTGTGGGGGCCGGGGTAATATGGAAATTTATCTACGCCTACAAGGGCGAGGGGATCAATGTGACCGAGATCGGCCTGCTCAACGCCATCGTCGTAGGACTGGGAGGGAAGGCCCAGGCCTGGTTGCTTATGCCCTTCTGGAACAACTTCTTCCTGATTGTCATTATGGTCTGGCTCCAGACGGGATACGCCATGGTAATCCTCTCCTCAGCCATCAAGGCGATCCCCGAGGAGATCAACGAGGCTGCCAGGGTGGACGGTGCGGGAGCCTTTACCATTTTCTTCAAGATAACAATTCCCTACATTATGCCCACCATTGTCACAGTAACCACCACCATTCTGATCTTCAGCCTGAAGCTCTTTGATATTGTACGGGTCATGACCGGAGGCAACTTCGGAACCAATGTAATTGCCAACGAATTCTACCTCCGGCAGTTCACCTACGGTCATTCGGGACAGGCCTCGGCCATTGCGGTGGTCCTGCTTGTTGTCATAATCCCTGTTCTGGCCTACAACCTCAGACAGTTCAGAGGAAGGGAGGTGCTCAAATGAGTGAATCAAATCTGAAAACATCACCTGCAAAACGAATACTTGTAGCCGTTGTTCTTCTGTCCATCGTGCTGGTATGGACCGTCCCCACCCTGGGAATTCTGGTCACCTCCTTCCGGGACCCTGCGGACATCTTTGCCACAGGATGGTGGTCGGTACTGCCCCATAAGACCTTTGCCAAAACCGAAGAGCTTCAGCTCCCCCGGGAAACAGATCCCAATGGCCCTGTCGAAATTGAAGGGGTCACGGCCTCCTTTGAAGAGTGGCGCCAGGGTGTTGCCCTTGAAGACGGAAGGGAACTGCGCTGGTACGGCAACAAACGGTCCAGACGGATCGATGTTTATGAAGAGAAGTGGGTCGGCTTCGGCGCCAACCTCACCCTGCAGAACTACCGGGACGTCCTTTCGGGAGGAACCGTACAGTTTACCGATGCCAACGGCAACACCATCTATCGCCAGGGAAACAACTTCTCCTCCGCCGTACTCAACTCCATTGCCGTCAGCATACCCGCCACGGTAATACCCATTCTTATCGCCGCCTTTGCGGCCTATGCCTTCGCCTGGATGGAATTTCCGGGACGAAAGCCACTGTTTATCATGGTTGTGGCCCTGCTGGTCGTTCCTCTGCAGATTGC
The DNA here is from genome assembly GCA_002408085.1 of Spirochaeta sp. UBA5339. Taxonomy (GTDB): domain Bacteria; phylum Spirochaetota; class Spirochaetia; order DSM-2461; family DSM-2461; genus Oceanispirochaeta. The sequence goes on along the minus strand of DHQL01000012.1, from coordinate 61,835 downwards.
ACTGATCCCTGTGCTCCGGGACTTTACACGCTGGGGCATCACCGGAACCTTTCTCTGCATGTGGATGGCCCATACGGGCTTCGGACTGCCTCTGGCGGTCTACCTCCTCTACAACTATATCAGCACCCTGCCGAGAGATATCTTCGAGTCCGCCTATCTGGACGGAGCAACACCCTTTACAACCTTTGTCCGTCTGGTACTGCCCCTCTCCATTCCCGCCCTGGCCAGCTTTGCGATCTTTCAGTTTCTCTGGGTATGGAACGACTATCTTGTGGCCCTGGTCTTCCTGGGAGACAAGAACAGAGTCGTCACCTCCGCTCTCGCCGCCATGGTCGGTGAAAAGGGACAGGACTGGCACCTTCTTACTTCGGGAGCCTTTATGAGTATGATCATTCCCCTTGCTGTATTCTTCGGACTTCAGAGGTTCTTTGTCAGAGGTCTTATGGCCGGATCAGTCAAAGGCTGATATTTCATGGGAGATAAAAATGGATGATCAATCTCAATGGACCCTAACAGGGGAGTTCAAAAAGGGTGTTCTCCCCGACAACCTGAAGCCCCTCCTTTTTTCGGGAAGCGGTCTTCTGGGAGTTCCCGCCTCTGTACCGGGAGAGAGTCCCGGTACCTATATGAACGGATTCTTTGAGTCTGCCCCTATCACCTACGGAGAGAAGGCCTACGGCTATCCCTCAGAGCAGCAGATAATGGTTCCCCTGGCCGATGTGCTGGACTGGGAGATTCAGGACCGGACCTCAGGAAGGGAAGAGATCCTTGAGTTTACCGAAGGAATCATTGAGTTGGATATGCTCAGGGGAATCAGAACCCTCCGATCCACAGTAAAAAACGCCGAAGGCAGTGTCTTCAGAATCAAAGAGGAGACTCTCTGTTCTCTGACCCATCCGAATCGGCTCTACAGCCGTATTACCCTCAGAGGCTGGGGCCGCTGCCGGATTGTCCGCAGAATAAAGACCCCCGACAGAAACGGTGAAGAGAGCAGCGACCCCCGAAAGACCGAAGCCCTGGGGGATGACATATTCAGAAACAGCAGCTGCCGCCTCGACGGCTCTGTCTGCCTTATAGAGGAGACCACAGCTTCCAGCGGCATCAGTTATGCCTGTGCCGCCGGGATGAATGCCCCGGGACGGATAGGAGGCTCAGGGGCCGGAGTCTTTGCCGAGTTCTATCAGGACTTTGATCTGAGCGACAGCGGTGAAGCCCTATGGCCCATTGAAGCTGTCTTCAGCAGCGGTACCGGGGCGGAAGGCCTGATAAGCAGCGCCCTTTCCGAGCTGGATCTCTGCATTCAGAAGGACTGCTTTGAAAATGCCTTGAAGGAGCAGGAGGAATATCTTGGGGAGTTCTGGAAGAAGGCGGATATTGAGGTCGAGAAAATACCCGCCTACACCAGAGCCCTCCGCTATGCCTCCTACGGTCTTCTTCAATCCACGGGCTGCGATCCCATTCGCAGCGGCTCTGCCAAGGGACTGAGCAGCGCCGGCTACAACGGCCACTACTTCTGGGATGCGGACATCTACATACAGGGAGCCCTGAACACCATGGATACAGACCGTGCACGAAGCCTTGTGGAGTACAGAATCCGTCATCTGAAGGAGGCCCGGGAGCGGGCCGCAGAGCTCTCGGAAAAGGGAGCCCTCTACCCCTGGCGGACCATTGACGGCCGTGAGTGCTCCGCCTTCTTCCCTGCCGGAACGGCGCAGTTTCATATCAATGCCGATATTATCTGGGGTATGAAGAGCTATCTGGACAATACAGGCGACCGGAGCCTCCTTGTGGAGGGAGGAGCGGAGATGCTCTTTGAGACCGCCCGGTTCTGGGCAAATTTTGCGGTGGAGGTGCCGGGGAAGGGATTCTGCCTCCACTGCGTCACCGGCCCCGACGAGTATACCGCATGTGTGGACAACAACTTCTATACCAACCTGATGGCCCGGGAACATCTGCGCTATGCCGAGGCTGTGGCCCTTGAGATGAAGGAGGAACACCCGGAGTTTATGGAGGAGCTTTCAGGAAGGATCGGTCTGACTCCCGATGAAACAGATTCCTGGCTGGATATGGCAGGCAGGTTCTATCTGCCGATGATGGAGAACTCACAGGTGTACAAACAGGACGACTCCTTTCTGGAGAAGGCGCCCTGGGACTGGGAGAACACCCCCGAAGAGAACAGGCCCCTTCTGCTCTTCTACCACCCCCTGAAGATCTACCGCCACAGGGTTATGAAACAGCCGGATGTTCTGATGGCCATGTTTCTGGAGAAACAGTACTTCAGCAGAGAGTGCATTGCAGCCAACTACGCCTATTACGATCCCCTGACCAGCGGCGACTCCTCCCTCTCATCGGCGGTGCAGTCGGTGGCGGCGGCCCTGGCGGGATTTCAGAATGATGCCGAGGAGCATTTCAAAAAGAATCTCTTTCTGGATCTGGAGGATCTTGAGGGAAATACGGACAACGGAATTCATCTGGCTGCCATGGGGGGAGCCCGAATAGCCCTGATAAACGGTTTTGCCGATATGGAACGGACCGCAGAGGGGCTGAGTTTCAATCCCTCCTTTCCCGCATCCTGGGGACGGGTCAGTTTCTCGGTTCTCCACAGGGGAGTCCATCTGAGGGTCAAATACGATCCCCTGGAGAAGAGCATCAGCTTCACTGCCGACGGCGGGATAAAAATCAGGGTGGACGATGAAGAGATCAGCCTCACAGAAGGCAGGGAGATCTCACTCTATACTTCCTAGTGCAGGCCGTCGATTTCTGAAAGCCTCTCGGAGGTCAGCACCGAAATGCCGGGGTTCCCGGAGGCTGCCAGGGTCATTCTTGCAGCGGCCTCCAGCACCTCCATCCGGTCAAAGGCCTGAAGCAGGGTCTTTCCCACACAGAGAACTCCATGATTTTCCAGAAGCAGGGCCGATGCCCCGGTCTTTACCGAGGCGGCGGCAAGATCTCCCAGGGTGGTGGTGCCCATAAGAGCATAGGGAACAAATGCCGGTTCTCCCAGAAGGAAGCGTGCCTCGGCGGTGAGATCCGTACGGAGTCCCCCGGAGTTGAGAGCCGTAAGCAGGCTGGCCGATACCGGGTGGGCATGGACCACGGCATTCACATCGGGTCTTGCCTTCAGTATTTTAAGATGCATATCCGTTTCAATGCTGGGCTTCAGACCGGGGGAGAGGTTCTCTCCCTCCAGAGTCATCAGAGCGATCTGTCTGAAATTGATAATACCCTTGTCCAGGGCCGAGGGTGTGATCAGAAGATGATTATCTCCCGTTCTGAGACTGATATTTCCGCCGGAACAGGTTGTCAGTCCCTGCCGGTAGAGGCGCCGCATGGTGGCAGCCACCCCTTCACGTTCCTTCCTGTAAATCATAAACGCCAGTATAGCAAAGGGATCGGAGGCTGACCACACCCCGCTTCTGAGGAGACAGGGATCAGTTCAGAGGGGAGCGTCTTAAGGGCATACTCATGCACCGGGGGCCTCCCCTGCCCCTTACCAGTTCTGAGCCGTCGATCTCAATGACCTCTACACCCTTTTCCCGGAGGGTCCGGTTGGAAGCCTGATTCCGGCGGTAGGTCACCACAACACCGGGGGCAAGTGCCAGGGTATTGGTGCTGTCGTTCCACTGCTCCCGGGCCGCGGTGATCCTGTCGGAGCCGCCGCTGTGGAGTATCTGAACATCATCCCGTCCCAGAGCCCGGTTCAGGGCCCCTCTCAGGTCGTTCTGAGGATCGATAGTGAGGGAGTCTCCACCACCGGGAGTGATGCTGAAAATCTTAAGGCCTCCCGCAATCCCGGGATAGAGGATAAATTTATTCAGATCGAGCATGGTGAACACCGTGTCCAGATGCATATAGGCTCTGTCAAAGGGAATCTGTATAACCAGAACCTCTCTGATACCCGAGTCACCATTGAAAAGATTCTCCGCCAGCTTCTCGATTCCCTCGGGAGAGGTCCTGGCGCTGCAGCCCACGGCCACCACCGAGTCGCTCAGCACAAGGATATCTCCTCCCTCCACAGCGGATGCGTATTCGGGGCTGTACCACCGGGGGGCTCCGCTGTTTTTCAGAGAGGGATGAAAGCGGTTTATATAGGAGAGGATAGCTGTTTCCCGTTTCCGGGCCGCCGTCTTCATGGTGTTGATGGAAATGCCCTTTCCGATCACCGCTCCCGGGTCCCGGGTAAAGTAGAGATTGGGGAGGGGATTGATATAGAAGGGATAGTCCTCGGTAATATACCAGGAGAGACTGGGTTTCTCCCGTTTATTATGAATATCACTTTTAGGCAGACCGGTGATAAAGATCTCCGCCAGCTCTGCGGCGCTCCGGGACTGAAGGTACTCCAGAACCGCCTCCTGCTCCTTGAGCCGGGTGATACCGCTTAAGGAGGCGGTCTCGGCGATCAGCTCAGACCGGGCCTGATCATTCTCCAGAACCTCCGCCAGAAGACGGTCGTAGTAGAGGACCCGGCAGCCCCGGTCTCTTAATACAGCGGCGAACTCATCATGCTCTTCCTGCATCCTGACCAGCCAGGGAATATCCTCAAAAAGGAGTTCCTCCAGATAGAGGGGGGTAAGCCGTTCCAGCTCCTTTCCCGGGCGGTGCAGCAGCACGGCCTCCAGAGTTCCCACTTCGGAAGTTACATTGTAGCTTAGCTTATCAAATTGCGTGCTGTCTTTTACCATGACTGCATCTTAAAAGATCACAGGCCGATTAACAAGGGATTCCGTCTCTTTCCCTCACTCCTCCATCAGGGGCAGGGTTATCTCAAAACAGGCTCCTCCCAGTTCAGAATCCAGACAGCGTACCCGTCCTCCGTGAAATTCCACAATAAACTGCACCGATGCAAGGCCTATTCCCATTCCCCGGGAGTTCCGTCCCTTGTCCTTCCGAAAGAACAATTCAAACACTGACCCCCTCTCCTCCTCGGGCACTCCCGGACCGCTGTCATCCACCGACAGGATCAGGGAGCCGTCCCCCACTGTGGAGCTGAAACGGATCAGATCTCCCTCGGCTGTATAGCGCAGGGCGTTATCGAAGAGGTTGGTTACAGCCCGGGAGAGCCTCTGTTCATCCCCCTGAACCCGGGTTCCATCGGGGATTTGTATGCTGCTCCGGTACTCCCGCCTGTATAGCTTCGCCTCTTCAAAACAGTAGCTGTCAAGCTCGGCTATCCAGGAAATGACCTCAACAGGTTCATTTGGTCTCTCAAATCCGCTGTTGAAGATCCGTGCATGGTCCAGAAGCTCCGAGATACGGCCGTCCAGGAGATTGGCCTTCTTCAGCATGGATTCGATGATCTCATCCACATTGTCATCCTCATCGATAACACCGTCCCGGAAGGCCTCCAGATAGCCCCGGATGGAGGTGAGAGGTGTCTTCAGGTCATGGGTGATGGACAGGAGGGTCAGTGCCGCCTGACTGCTTGTCCTGTTCAACTCCTTTCTCATATCCTCAAAGGCATTAAACAGGGGAGACAGCTCTTTCTTCCCGCAAAACTGAAGAGGAGTTGTAAAGTCCTTGTTTCTCAGTCTCTCGGTGGCCTTGATCAGCTCCTTCATATTCCGTCTCAGGTTGTACATGATGATCCCCCCCAGCTGAAAGAGAAGGGTCGTGACAATAAAGAGGTTAATCATATACTTCCGGTTCCCCAGAACCCGCATATGCCCGGGAAAACGGTCGTCAATATAGTAACAGATTCCCCGCTTACCCCTGTAGGAAAACCGGGCAATGGTCATATCCAACTCCACCTCCAGAGCAGCCCTGGCAAGGGTGAGAAAACTGTCAACCCTCTCTTCAGAGGTGCTTGTTGACCAATCCCTGAGAAGCCCCCGGATGACATCCTCTTCGGGATAGTAGATGGTGCCGTCCTCCATAATGACCAGGGAGATCCAGGAGGGAACGGTTACTGTCTCCGGAGAATCAGACTGGACAATCTTAATAAGGTCCTTCCAGAGAAAGCGTCTGGCTGTGAGGCCGTCTTTTTCAATGGTTGTCTGGAAGAACCAGACCTGCATAAACAGCACGAATACCAGTATGGCAAGGTTCAGGGGAAGGATTACCGCCAGGGTAACCATCCTCCAGCTCAGGGGCATGAGTCTCTCTTTCACCTGATGCTCTCCCTGTTGAAGAAGTAGCCGTAGCCGTAGCGGGACTTGACGTATTTATAGTCCGAGGAGACCTCTCCCAGCTTCTTTCTCAGCCGTCTGATATGGACAGAGACGGTACTGAGATCGCCGAAATCATTGCCCCAGACCTCCCTGTAGAGATCCTCCTGGCTGTAGGCATCCCCGGCGTGGGTAACCAGAAAGATCAGCAGGTCCATCTCCCTGGGAGAGAGGTTTACGGTCTTCCCCTCCCTCAGCAGAACCTGCTTTACCGGATCAAGGGCGAAGTCGCCGAAGCAGATGTCCCTGCTGTCGCTTTCCCCGCCGTTTTCAATCCGTCTCAGATGGGCCCTGATCCGGGCCACCAGAACCGAGGGACTGAAGGGCTTGGTCACATAGTCGTCGGCACCGGTACCGAAACCGAGGATCATATCCACATCCTCCTGACGGGCGGAGACGATGATCACGGGAATCTGACTGAATTTACGGATCTTCCCGAGGGTTTCAAATCCGTCCATTCCGGGCAGGTTGATATCCAGAACAAGAAGATCGAATTTATCGGACTCCAGAAGCTCCAGAGCCCCCTCTCCCGTATCCAGCCAGACGGGATCGACACCGTCCTTTTTAAGATAGCGCATTATAATATCCGCAATATCCCTGTCATCCTCTACTATCAGTATTTTTGCATTCATACCCTTCTCCACAACCGGAACTGAAACCGGAGCAATTCCCCGGAACCCTCTCCATTATCATCTCACAGGATACTCTTTACCAGTAAGAAAATCTTAACAAAATTGAACAGTCTGTTCAGATTTGTTCAAACGTTGTTAATAGTCAACACCCGTTATAATCATTAGATTTTAGTCATAACGGAAAGGAACATAACCCGGCCGCCTGGTGCGGAGGGACATAATAACAGGAGAATCGAGACATGAGAAAGACCGTAAGAGTAATCAAGATCAGTACCGCAGTAATGCTGCTGCTTCTGGCATCATCCTGTCAGAAAGAAGATACAACAGCCCTTAAAGATCTGGAGCAGATCTACTCAGAGCAGGGCATTCCCGTAAAGGTCAGAACCCTGGAGGAGCAGAACTTCTCCAGCTACCTGAGCTTTACCTCATCCCTGAAGGGAATCAAGGAGTCCACAGGCTCATCCCTTGTTTCGGATACAGTAGAAGAGGTCCTTGTATCGGTGGGAGACTATGTAGAGAAGGATCAGCCCCTTGTGCGCTTCCCCCGGACAAACCCCTCGGCCAACTACTACCAGTCCCTGGCCTCCTTTGAATCCGCCGAGAAGGCATACAGAAGAATAGAGAGCCTATACAACAGCAACGGCGTCTCCCGTCAGAACTATGACGATGCAAGAACCCAATACGAGGTGCAGAAGGCAAACTGGCAGATGGTTCAGGATATGATAGAGGTTAAGGCCCCCATATCCGGATATATCACCCGTATGGCCGTTAAGGAGTCGGACAATGTCAGCCCCGGAGAACCCCTGTTCACCATATCCAACTATGACCGTCTGAGAACTGTTGTCTGGGTAGCAGACCACGAGATTGTCAGTCTCCGGGAGGGCCAGAGAGCCATCGCCGAGTGGGAGGATGTCTCTCTCCAGGGCACGGTGACCCAGGTGGACCTCTCCATGGACTCAAGCCGTAAAGCCTTTGCAGTCTATATCAGTTTTGACAACACCTCTCATGCCGTTCCCAGCGGAGTCACAGGAGATATCCATATTGAAACAAAACTGGTTCCCGATGCCATTGTTCTCAACAGAACAGAGATGCTCAAGGACGGAAACGGCTGGTATGTCTATGTGGATGAAGACGGCAGGGCCGTCAGAAAGAACATTCAGACCGGAATCCGCCAGGGAATGTACTATCAGGTAACAGGCGGCCTCTCCAGCCAGGAGAAGCTTATCAGTACCGGTGCCAACCTGGTCAGGGAGGACTCTCCGGTTCTGGTAATCGAAGAAGTTGCCTCAATGGTGATCAACCAGTAAGCCTCCCCCGCCGGCGGCATCCTGTCGCCGGCTGCAGTAAAAACACAGGAGAAAAACTCATATGAATATAGCATCCCTATCAATAAAACGTCCTGTTATGACCGCCATGGTCATGATCGGACTCCTCCTCTTCGGGTTACTGGCCTATATCGGGCTGCCACTGAACCTGATGCCCGACGCGGAGATACCCTATATTACCATCCAGACCGTCTATGCCGGTGCGGCTCCGGAGCAGATAGAGACTCTGATAACCAAGAAGATTGAAGATGAGGTGAGCTCAATCAGCCTTCTCAACTCCATTACATCCTACAGCCTGAACTCGGTTTCGGTGATTACCCTGGAGTTCAAGCTTGACAAGGACGTGGATATCGCCCTCCAGGACACCAAGGAGAAGATCGATGCCATTGTCAATGATCTTCCCGACGGGGCAGATGCCCCCGTAGTCAGCAAGGTCGACATCGCGGCCACACCGGTAATGAACATCCTCCTCAGCGGCGACATCGAATCCACCGAGCTGAACTACCTGGCTGAAAATACAGTAAAGGACAGGCTCTCCCAGATCGATGGTGTGGGAAATGTTGATATCCAGGGGGGCTTCCAGAGGGAGATCCGTGTGGAGTTTGACAGAACCACGGTCTACGAAAACAGTCTTGACCTGAGTCAGGTCGCCGGAATCCTCGCCTACGCCAACCTGGAAATGCCGGGAGGATACTACCAGGAGGGAGACCAGGACTACTCAGTTACCCTCAAGGGAAATCTCACCGGTGCTGAAGAGATGGAGAAGATGATGATCCCCACAGCCTCGGGAATGCGCCGGCTGGACCAGCTGGCAAAGATCGAACCCGCATCGGAGGATGTGAGAGAGAGGGTAACCTTCTTCGATACCCATGAAAATATCCGACAGGACAATACCGTTCTCCTCAGTATAGTCAAGTCTCCCGACGGAAACCCTGTAAGGGTGGCCGAGGAAGTGAAGAGAGTTCTCCCGGAACTGGAGAGAGAGCTCCCCGAGAGCGTCCACCTGACCATAACATCCGATGACTCAATCTTTATCCAGGACACCGTAAACGACACCCTGAACAATATTATTCTTGGAATTGTCTTTACTGCGGCCATCCTGCTCTTCTTCCTTCATGACTTCCGCTCAACCCTGATTGTCGCCCTCTCCATGCCCCTGTCCATTATTCCCACTTTCCTGATTATGCAGCAGCTGGGCATAGGACTGAACCTGATGTCTCTCATGGGACTATCAACATCCGTTGGTGTTCTTGTTATGAACTCGGTGGTTGTACTGGAGAATATCTTCCGCCACAAGGGCATGGGGAACTCCAGAAAAGACGCCGCCTCCTCAGGAACCGCCGAGGTAATCGTCGCCGTCTTTGCCTCCACCATGACAAACATCTGTGTATTTGTACCCCTGGGTACCATGGGCGGACTGGTGGGAGTCATGATCGGAGACTTTGCCTGGACCGTTGTTATCGCCACGGCCTTCTCACTGGTCATATCCCTGACCCTTACCCCCATGCTGGCCTCGATCCTTCTGCCGGAGCAGCCGAAGGAGAAGTCAAAGGCCTCCAAAGCCATCGAATCCTTCTTCCGGAAACTGGAACAGGGCTATGCCTTTATTCTTGAAAAGATTCTTCACAACAGGCTCAGAAGCACACTGCTGATTATGGGGACCCTGGGCCTCTTTGTGCTGGCCATGTTCGCCTTCACCCTTATTCCCTTTGAGTTTCAGCCCGCAGCTGACTCGGGAACCATCTATATTGAGATTGAACTGCCCGAGGATGCGGCACTGGATCAGACTGCCGGCCTGGTAAAGGAGGTGGAAGACCGGGTCTCGCGCTACAGCGAGGTGGAGCAAATAGTGACCACCCTGGGAAGCCTCTCATCCCTTGATACGGGAACGAACCTGGCCATCCTGGATATTACTCTTATCAACAAGGACCTCCGGGAATCCAACAGCATACTGGCAAGCCGTATAAGCTCCTCCCTCAGTGACATCCCCGGTGCCAGAATCCGTGTTACTGCCTCAACAAGTCTCTTCAGCGAGTCCTCCTCGGCACCCATAAGCTTCTACCTTCAGGGGAGCAGTATGGATGAACTGACAGCTGCAGCGGCGGAGATGGAAGAGGCCATGGGCTCCATCACCGGTCTGACGGGAATAACCATGAGTATGAAGTCCGGAAAGCCGGAGATAACACTATACCCCAAGAGACAGAAGCTTGCGGAGATGGGAGTCACCGCCCAGGAGCTGGCCATGAGCATGCGCGGAGCCATCGAGGGTCTGGTACTGACCCAGCTGAAGGTGGATGAGAGGGAGTATGATATCCGGGTGACCCTGGCGGATACGGAGGTTTCCAGCCTGGAGAGTATCGGGAGTATTCCCGTTTCCACTGCCTACGGCATCTACCCCCTCTCCTTTTTCGCGGATATCAGAATTGAGGATGGTGTGAGCAGCCTCCTCCGGGTAGACAAGAAGAATACAGTGGAGATCTCCTCCAATACACTCCCCGGGTATGCTCTGAGTACCATGACAGGGGCCATAGAGACTGCAGCCGATGAGGTTCTTCCTGAATCGGTCATCCTGAAGTGGAGCGGTGACGCGGACATGATGGAGGAGACCATAAGCAATATGGCCTTCGCCTTTATCATCGCCATTGTTCTGACCTATATGCTTCTGGCGGCCATGCTGGAGAAGCTGGGACAGCCGGTTCTGATCCTGATGACTGTACCCCTCTCCCTGATCGGAGTAGTGGCCCTCTTCCTGATCGGCGGATTTGCCATGAACATGCCCTCCATGATGGCCGTTATCATGCTGGTGGGTATGGTAGTAAACAACGCCATCCTGATACTGGAGTACGCCAACCAGCTGAGGGCCGAGGGCATGGATGTAAGATCTGCCCTCCTCAAGGCCTGTCCCACAAAGATGCAGCCCATCCTGATGGCCAATATCGCCACCATACTGGGAATGCTCCCCATGGCCATGGGTATTGGAAGTTCCGGTGCTGAAATGAGGCAGCCCATGGGTCTTGTAAGTATCGGGGGGATAGTGGCGGCGACATTCCTGACCCTTTTTGTTATCCCGGCCATCGAAAATGCCCTGGAGTCGGGAAAGGAAGAGAAGAAGGCCCGGAAGGCGGCAAGAATGAAAGCTGCCCTGCCCGTCACTCCCACCGCTGAAGTGAATGACGAAGGAGAGTTCTGATGAAAAGAATTGCGCTGATACTGATAAGCCTCAGCCTGGGACTCCAGAGCCTGAGCGCCCTGGACCTGAGTCTCAATGACTATATGAATATGGTGGAGGAGAGCAACAAAGACCTCTACATGGCTGATATCGATACAAAACTGGCGGAGACCCAGAAGAAGCTGGCCAGGTCACAGGCCCTGCCCATGGTCTCAGCCTCCGCCGGATATACCCGGAACTTACTGGAAATAACAACACCCTATGCCATAGGGGCCGAAGCCGGCACCAATGCTTACGGCTACCATGATCTGATCTACGCCGATGTGCCCTACAACAGTAAAAATGACTTTTCCGTCAGCGTCGGGGTTCAGCAGCTCCTCTTCGACATGAGTGTTTTTCAAGCCCTCAAGGCGAGCCGCAAGTACAGCGATATGGCTGGAACCATCTATGAGGCCACAAGACAGGGCATCCTGACGGCGGCAAAACAGCTCTACTATCAGTGTGTTCTTCTGGAAGAGGTATACAATGTCAAGAAGGAGACCGAACAGAACGCCTACGAGACCTGGCAGGACATAATGATGAAGTACGAAAATGATCTGGCCTCGGAGCTGGACGTGCTGCAGGCGGAGGTAAACTGGCAGATTAACATCCCCGAATCCACTCAGGCCGCCCGAAACCGGGACCTGGCCCTGAACAATATGAAGCTTCTGGCGGGGATTGATACCTCAGCAGAGGTGAACCTCACCGATGGTCTGACCCTCGGACTGCCGGAGCAGCCTGCCTGGCCCGAACCGGGCAGTGTCCTCTCCTCCCGCCCTGACTATGTGACCATGCAGCAGCAGGTGGAGCTTCTTGAAATAAACAAGGATGCCGAAAAAGCGACCTTCTATCCCAGTCTTTCGGCCACCCTGGGTTACGGATGGCAGGCATCAAATGACGAGTTCAGTTTCGATGACGGGACCAATGCCCTTCAGGCAGGACTGGAACTGACTATCCCCATCTTCTACGGAGGAAGCCGCTTTGCCAAACTCGAGGAAGCTAAGCTGAATCTGGAACAGTCAAAGGTGGATCTTCTGAAGAAACAGGATGAGATCCTGAGTGAAATCAGCAACCTCCAGCTTCTGCTGGCCGAGTCTTCATCCCGCCTTGTTTCTGCAGAAAAGACCAGGGAGACCGCCGACAGAGCCTACAGGATTATGGAGATCTCAGCACGGAACGGAATGGCCACTCAGCTTGATCTGAAGGATGCCAGGCTGAGTCAGTCCAATGCCACCCTGAACTACTATTCCGCGGTCTATGACTATCTGGACGCCTACTTCCAGTGGCAGCAGGCCCTGGGAGAGGGGGATATAAACCCCTTCTGATATAAAAGCTATTTAAAAAGACTCCTACTTCAGGGTCGTCTCTTCAGTAATTCGGGAGACGACCCTGTTTTTTCCGGCCTTCCTTCCCCTCAATCCAGATACTCTTTCACCAGATCGTGAATCTCTCCGGAATACTCCAGAAAGGCATCCACAATGTCAGGATCGAACTGGGTTCCCCTGCCCTCCCTGATAATCCTGACGGCCTCATTGTGAGAGAAGGGCTCCTTGTAGGGGCGTCTTGAAATCAGGGCATCATAGACATCCACCACCGACATGATCCGGGCCGAAAGGGGGATGGCCGTTCCCGCCAGACCATCGGGGTAGCCCCTGCCATCCCATCTTTCATGGTGGTGACGGACAATCTCAAGGGCCAGATCGTAGATACTCTCCTCCTCCAGATCCTTAATGGCGTCCTCTATCAGCTCGTATCCTATAACCGAGTGGGTCTTGATGATCTCATACTCCCCGGGATCAAGCTTTGCGGGCTTGAAGAGGATGGCATCGGGAATACCGATCTTTCCAATATCATGGAGAAAGGCTGCGGACCGGATGTCTTCAACATATCTGGAGGTAATATAACGGGAATAGACCCTGTTTTCCTGAAGATGAACAACCAGTTTGCCCACTATCATCTCCACCCGCTGCAAGTGGTAGTTGGTCTCCTTGTCCTTGACCTCGGTTACATTGGCCAGGATGCTCAGAGTTGAATTGTGAAGCTTCCTGATAGACTCCAGCTTGTACTCATTCAGGGTAACAAGCAGATTTTTTACAACAACCATGGTGAATACAGACAGAATAACCAGAAGAAAATTTATTGAATTCTCCAGAAAGCCCATCCCGGAAAAATAGAGCGTTCTGAAAACAAAGGCCCCCAGAAAAAGGGAAGCGAAGAGGATAATTCTGAAAGTCTTTTCCAGAAGAAAGATGCAGAAGGCCACCGGAAGAACATAGATCAGAATAGTGGGACCATAGTTATAGGGGATTCTGTAGTCCATATAGAGAACCAGTAGAAAGACAGATATAAGAAAGAGATGGGTGCCAACAGAGCCGTGCCTGGCGCGGAGCATAACCATGGCGAGAATCTGCAGAAGGGCAATTCCCGGGTAGATCAGATCCTGTCCGATCTCCTTATGACCGGCAATCTTGACACCAACCACAAGAAAAGCCGATAAGATAATTGAGACGGACACAAGGAGGGTGATGTAAAAGGCCGCATCCTCCCTGTTTCTGATTTTGTATGCCAGTCTGCTGTTGATATTAATTCCCATTCTCCAAAACCCGTTATACCTGAAAACAAGTATAAGGGGGGATAAGGGGTATAGCTACAAAGAGTGGCCTTCCAACAGGGATGTATCTGTTACATCTCGGGACCTTGAAAGAGAGTCAAATCAGTGGATTGGAGTCCATTCCCGAATATCTGTACAACTTCTGACAAGGTCCCGCAGACTCTCTGAAAATGGTAGCAGCAGAGCTTTTCCATTGCACTTTTTCCAGAGGAGGACGAGATGACAGAGGGCCCCCTTCTCTCTGAGGGGAACGAAACTGATATTTGGATGGCCCATAGCTTCCGCCGCCGAAGAGACCAGTCCCACCCCCATACCAAACTCCACCATTGAGAGAAGACTGGGAACCGATGACACCGCATTGGATTTTCCCGGCACCACACCGGCTTCGGCGCAGAGTGTCTCGATCTGTCTGGAACCGGGTGTGTAATGACGTCTCTCTACACTGATAAGCTCCTCATTCTTCAGCTCCGAAAGACCTATACTCCGCCGTCCGGCCAAGGGGTGGGAAAGAGGGAAGACCGCGCAGAGGGGATAGCTGCAGAGGCGGATCGAATCAAAGTCGGGGAAGACCTCGTTTTCAGCGGTGAGGGTAAAGGCACAGTCAAAATCATCCTCAATCAGACCAACGATAATCTCCGTCAGGCTGCGGTCATAAAAACTGAGAGCCGCATCGGGGCGTGCCGTTTTGAACCGTCTGACTCCCCGGGAGATGATCTCGGCGGGAAGGTCGATAAGAAAACCGATTTTCAGAGTATCACTATCTCCCGTGGAACCGTTCCTCAGACTCTCCTGCCACTCCCTGTACTCCGTGACAATTCTCCCCGCCCGGGGCAGAAATTCCCTCCCCGCATCACTGAGCTCAACACTCCTCTTGTCTCTGATAAAGAGGGAGCAGCCGAACTCGTTCTCCAGGGCGGCAATCTGCCGGCTGAAGGCGGACTGGGATATACAGACCTTCCGGGAGGCTTTGGAAAAATTCAGGAGTTCCGAGAGGACCAGAAATGATTCAATATACCTAATATCCACAGCTTAGATTTTACAGGATCATCCCGGGGACAAAAGGTATCATTTTTGGCCTTCGGGGCATCACTTTTCTACATATTTATACATTCCGGTGAGATTTCTCTTATGCATTTTCCGCATAAGAGATATGAGAACAATGAATTGGACTTCCCCTGATGACCATTCCTATCATGGAATAGATAAATTTCAACCGAAAAGGATCAGACAATGCCCCACAAGTATGAGAATATGCTCTCCCCCCTGATGGTGAGAAACAGAATATTCAAGAACAGACTCTGTTCATCCAACTCCCTGCCCCACTTTCTTCAGGGCCCTGAGCCCTACCCCGCCGACAGCGTCAGAACCCATCTGATGAACCGGGCCAAAAGCGGTGCCGCCGTGGTAACTGCCATGGGAATCAACAACTTCAGCCGGAACAGCAGAGTTCCCATGGAGTGGGATGTCTCCCACTTTCCCGACTACGACCTCTACGATCCCAACTGCCAGAACTACCTTCTTCAGCTGGCCGACGGCATCCACTTCTACGACTCCGTAGCCTGTATGGGTACCTTTGTGGGTCCCCCTTCCGCCTACCCCCTTCTGGAGACCCCTGAACGGGCTGAGGATGTGAGGCTGAGGGACAATCCCCTGGTCAGCCGCAGGGAGTTTTCCTCCTACAGCCTCTATATGATCGAGGCCCACAGAGACCCTTCGGAATACGACGGAAGGACCCTGGAGCTGATTGCCGAAAGCTACGCCGAGCAGGCGAAGATCCTGAAGATGCTGGGCTGGGACATGATCTCAATCCATCTGGCCTACCGGGGACAGCTCCCGTCGAAATTCCTATCACCCCTGATCAACAAACGGACTGACGAGTTCGGAGGCAGCCTGGAGAACAGGGCCGCTTTCGGGAAGATGATCTTCTCGGAGATCCGCAAAGAGGTAGGGAATGATTTTATAGTGGAGTGCCTGTTGAGCGGCGAGGAGCCCGAAGGCGGGTACAACCTGGCCGACTGCGCCGACTTTCTGAAGATGATCGAAAAAGATCTTGATATCGTCCAGCTTCGGGGCCCCTCGGTGGACGCTGCACATCCCACGGGATTCAATCCCGAAGAGACCCCCTTTCTACACTACGGCGAGTATATCAAAAAGAGCGGCGCCGATGTGCTGGTTGCGGTGATCGGCGGCTTTCAGAACTTTGAAAGCTGTGAAAAAGCAGTGGCCCAGGGAAAGACCGACATGATCTCCATGGCCCGCAGCTGGGTCAGCAACCCCGACTACGGCCGTCTGGCCTATGAGGAGAGGGAGGAGGACCTTGTCCCCTGCCTGAGGTGCAACAAGTGCCACGGCCGGGGCAGGGAGGACCCCTTTGTCAGCGTCTGCGCCGTAAATCCCCTGATCGGCATCGAGCATATGATGGACCAGATTATCGAGGAGCCCGGTGCACCCCAGAAGATCGCCGTTATCGGAGGTGGCCCCGCGGGAATGAAGGCGGCCATGGAGCTGGCCGACCGTAACCACAGGGTCACCCTCTTTGAGGCGGAAGATGAGCTTGGAGGAGCCATAAAGCACTCGGACTATATCAGCTTCAAGTGGCCTCTGCGGGATTTCAAAAACTACCTGATCCGTCAGGTGGAAAAACGGGACATTTCTGTTGAAAAGAACAGAAGGGTCACCCCCGAAGAGATCCGGAAAGAGGGCTTTGACTCCGTGATCACCGCCCTGGGAGCTGGACCCGTTATTCCTCCGATTCCCGGAACCGGTCTGCCCCATGTGGTCTCGGCGGAGAGGGCCATTCACGACCCCGGGTCCCTGGGGGACGAGGTGGTTGTGATCGGCGGCGGTGAAGTGGGAGTGGAAGTGGCCATGCATCTGGCGGAAAAGGGTCATAAGGCAACGGTTCTGGAGATGCGGGACGAGATTGCCGCCGACTCCACCCTGATCCACTACCGCAGCATGTTCCAGGAGGCCTGGGAGGCCCTGGATAAGTTCCACTTCAAGGTCTCCGTCAGAGTCGGAGCCATCGAAGAGGGACGGGTTCTCTATACAGAGAAGGGAGAGGAGAAGAGCATCCGGGCCGATTCGGTTGTGATTTCCACAGGAATGAAGGCCAGAAGCCCGGAGGCAATGAAGTTCTACGGCTCCGCCGGACGCTTCTATATGATCGGGGACTGCCGGAAGCCCGGAGCCCTTGAGAGCGCCATGCGGAGTGCCTGGTCCACGGCTCAGAGAATTTAAAGATGAGAAATAAAAAAGGAGAAAGCAGATGACTCAAGAGAAGAAAACAGCCTTGAGAGAGGGCTTTCTGAGGGCCGACTGCGTGATGCAGTCCCTCTACAGAAGGGTCTCCTATGCAGCAGCAGTCAGTCTGGCTCTGGTAATGATGATTGCCGTAATCGATGTGATCGGCGCCAAGTTTTTTTCAAAGTCCCTCAGGGGCTCCACGGAACTGATCGCCCAGTTCAACATAATTCTGGTATTTCTGGCGGCCCCCTTCTCGCAGATCCACAACGGCTTTACAAGCATTGAGATACTGCAGAAGAAATTTTCCCCGGGGGTCAGACAGTTTATCAAATGTCTGGGTTCCCTGCTGGGCATGGGGTTCTGCCTGCTCATCAGCTACAGAACCTTGAGTCTTGTGGCACGGAACTTTCAGCTCAAATCCAAAACCGTTTCGGGAGCCTGGGGCATCCCCCTGTGGCCCTTTACCGCCTGCCTGAGCATCGGCTTTCTGATGCTTGCCGCCGCCTTCTGCTGGACCGCCCTGCGTGAGGTGATCCTGGGCAGTGATGATGAGCCGGAAACCCAGAGGGAGAGGGAGTCGGCAGCGGATTTTTCACTTGCGGAGGAGTGCCATGACTGAACAGGCAATAATCGGACTCGTATCATTTATCGGAATGTTCGCCATGGTGCTCATGGGTATTCCCATCTTTGTCTCCATGCTCACCGCCTCGTTCATCGGATTCTGGATGATCGGGGGACAGGTCTTCGCCCTGACCCAGTTTACCAGCGCGCCGGTCAACCTGGCCGCCTCCTATACCTTTGCGGTACTGCCCCTCTTTATGCTGCTGGGAGTTCTGGCAGGTGAGACGGGAATTGCCGAGGACGCCTACTCGTCGGCCAAGAAGTGGATCGGCCGGGTCCGGGGGGGCCTTCTGATGGCCACTGTCGGCGGAAACGCCATCTTCGGCGCCTGCAGCGGCATCTCGATCTCGGGAAATGTGGTTTTCGGCAAGATCGCCATGCCCGAGCTGGAACGCCACGGCTACGACAAAAGGGTCTCCATGGGTTGCATCACCGCAGCCGGCGCCCTCTCAACCCTGATTCCTCCGAGTATGGGTATTCTGATCTTCTCCATCCTGACGGACATCTCCGTGGGACGGGCCCTGACCGGCGGAATCGGACCGGGACTTCTGACGGGAGTGCTGATCTGTCTGATGATCCTGATTATCTCCTGGATCAGCCCCGATAAGATTCCCGGAGTCAACAGGGATGAGCCCCGGGTCTCTATTCTGGAAAAGCTGAAGACAATCCGATTCCTTCTTCCAATCTTCGCCCTCTTTACACTGATCGTGGTGGGAACCTACAAGGGATTCTTCCCTGCCACCGTGGGCGGCGCCATCGGCTCCTTTGCGGTAATCCTCTACGCCTTTGCACGAAGGATGCCCGTGCAGAGGATTGCCCGGGCTGTGTGGGAGGCGGTTGTTATCAACGCCGGGATCTTCCCCATCATCATCGGCGGAACAATCTTCAGCCGGCTTATTGCCCTGAGCGGCCTGGCCGACAGCTTCGCCCATATTATCACCTCCCTGCAGATGCCTCCGATGATCATCTTTCTGATCGTTCTTCTCTTCTACATCTTCTGTGGATGCGTGATGGATATCATCTCCATCCTGATTATAACGATTCCCATCGTCTTCCCCCTGCTGGTAAGCCTGGGATTCGACCCCTATGTAATCTGTATCGTACTTGTGTTTATCACCGAGATCGCCGGACTTACGCCGCCCATCGGCATGAATGTCTTTGCGGTCTCAAATGTTCTGAAGGTTGATCCTGTCGAAGTCTTCAAGGGAGTGCTTCCCTTCTTTATTGTTGAGTTCGTCATGGTCATTCTTATCGCCCTCTTCCCGCAAATTGTCACCTTCATCCCCAGCCTGCTGATGAAGTGATAAAGAATATAAGGAGATTAATATGAAAAAAACATGCTTCCTGCTGGTCTTTGCTCTTCTTGCCGCCGCCGGTCTTTCAGCCGCCGGTCAGGGTGACTCGGATGTGATCAAACTCAAAGCGGCCTGTACCAACAATGTGACAGAGCCTGCCACCAAGGTGTTCTACTACTTCCTGGATCAGGTGGAGGAGAAGTCCGGAGGCCGTGTGGAGTTCACCCGCTTTCCCGGAGGAACCCTGGCCTCTCCCCCCGAGGAGCTGGACCTTGTAAAGTCGGGTTCCGTTGATGTTATCCCCATGGGTCATATGCCCCATGGCGACCACATTCCCCTTCTGAACTTCCCCAGCTGGATTCCCGGGGGACAGCAGAAGGCCGTTGACTACTACAACTACCTGGTCTTTGAAGATCCCGAAACCTCAAAGCTTATCCAGGCCGAGGCAGAGAAGAACAACATTGTCTACCTCTCCTTTGCCGCCGGCGGAGCCAATGCCTTCGCCTCCAAAAAATCCTTTGACGGTCTTTCCGACCTGAGGGGACTGAAATTCGGAGCCGGTGGAAATATCGATGCCTTCGAGGCTGTAGGAATGTCCATTGTAAATATGTTCCCCCCCGACGGTTATGACTTCCTCTCCAGAGGAATTGTGGACGCCACACAGATGGCCTTCAATCCCATGGTTCAGCTGAAATGGTACGAGCAGGCTCCCTTCTTTATGTTTGACGGCACCTACGCTGCGGGCAACCCGATCACAGTAAACAAGGATACCTGGGAGAGCCTGCCTGCCGATATCCAGGCAATCTTCAAGGAAGCCGCTGATGCTGCATCAGCCTACTCTGTAAAGATCTTCGAAGAGGAACTTCAAGAGAATATCGGATACCTGAAGAGTCAGGGTGTTATGGTGGGAACCCTGCCTGATGCAGACATCGACCGCTGGGCATCGGCCCTCTACGAGAGCTGCCTGCTCTCCTGCAATGAACGGGCCGAGCGCCTTGGAATTGTTACCGAGAATGCGGCGGTCATGAAAAAGGCCACGGCCTTTGCAGAACAGTTAGGTCCCTGATACCGCAGATAAAAAAAGGAGCGGATCAGATCCGGTGCTCAGCCGGCTGTCCGCTCCTTTTTTTGTATTTGGAAAAATTAGAATCTGAAGATTCAGGCGGCCTCGGGAAGAGGGGCTTTCTGCTGTTTGTATGAGATGGCGATTCCCAGAGCGATCACCACCAGAACACCCGATACGATGTAGGCTCCCGTATAGGAACCGGTTGCATCGAAGATCATGGCGCTGGGCAGGGGCCCAAGGACGCCTCCCACACCCCAGGCTGTATAAACCTTGCCGTAGTTGGCGCCGAAGTTCTTCATTCCGTAACTGGAGGCTGTCTCGGCGGAGAAGACTACCATGGTTGAGCCGTAGCAGAGTCCCGCCAGAACCACACCCAGAGCCAGCAGCAGGGGCGACTGATAGATCTGGAAGAAAAAGATATTCACTCCCTGAATAATAAAGGTCAGCCTCATCAGCCTCGGCTGTCCCAGACGGTCAGAGAGAAATCCCCCCAGAAAGCGCCCCGCCCCGTTGCTGAGGGAGAGAAGGATAACAAGGATAAATCCACCGCTCCAGGAAGCCTGTTCCAGGGCTATATTGGCCGCATGGCCCACTATCATCAGACTCGATGCAGCCGACAGGGCAAACATCAGCCAGATCTTGTAGAAGTTCCCTGTACGAAGCATCTGACGGGAATCAATCTCCTTCTCAGAAGAAGCAGCCGGGCTCTCGGCTTTTCCATCCGCCTCGGGAGGATTGGCCAGGAACTGGGAGAACCCGACCAGAATGACCAGGGCGGACCCGCCAATAACCAGAAAGGTATCCGCTATGCCCCTTCTGTCCATCAGGGTCTTGGCAAGGGGAGAGTACATCATCGATGCCAGGGCCAGGGTCGCCACAATAATGCCGTTTATGGTTCCCCTCTTCTGAGGAGGATACCACTTCATTGCAGGAGGCACGGTGGAGGCGTACATGGACCCCAGACCGAAACCTGTACAGCAGCCGAAGGTAAAAAGAATCACCGACGGATAGAGAAACAGTCCCGTAAGGACAAGCCCGCCGCCGATCAGCAGTCCTCCCATGGTAGAGAGGAAGCGGGGTCCCTTTTTGTCCTGCAGGGGCCCCAGGACCAGCATGGACAGAGCGAACATGATAGAGAAGACCGTAAAGGGCATGGATGCCTGTACACCGGTCCATCCAAGCTGATGGATCAGCTGTTTGGCAATTATGCTCCAGATATAACCGAGGCCGCAGACAAAGTTTATAACGATGGCTGCCGCCAGAACCAGAGGTCCGCGGTTTTTCAATTTATTCATACTATTCTCCCTAAATTTTAAAAAGAGTTCTCCTGTAAAGGCGGGTAATGGGTTTGAGAACTCTATTTTGAATTTGAAAAAAGCCCGGCCCAAAGGCCGGGTCTTCGATCTGTTAAAACGACTC
Organism: Spirochaeta sp. UBA5339; assembly: GCA_002408085.1. Taxonomy (GTDB): domain Bacteria; phylum Spirochaetota; class Spirochaetia; order DSM-2461; family DSM-2461; genus Oceanispirochaeta. Next base: position 40,248 of record DHQL01000012.1, on the reverse strand, counting down.
TACAGCCTTACAGAGAGGTAGTAGGCGCTTTTGGTGGCTCCCTCGACGGTACCGATCTTGTCGCAGTCGCCGATGGAGTAGAAGTCGCAGTTCACTCCGGCTCCCAGGGCTTCGGCTTTATCGGAGGCGGACTTCATTCCCGCGGCCAGAATAATCTTTGAGGCCGACAGGATCTGAACCTTCCCGTCTCCGTCCCGGTAGGATACCGAGCTGCCCTCTATGCCGGTGCACCGGGCTGAGGTCAGCACAGTAATATTCTCACAGTTCCTGATCTCAAAGAGCATCTCTCCCTTGTGGGTCTCCGAGGCGTCCATCAGGATGGCGTCTCTCATCTCCATAAGGGTGACCTTCTTGCCCATCAGTCCCAGATGCAGGGCCGTTTCACAGCCGACCTGGCCGCCTCCCAGCACCAGAACCTCGTTACCCAGGGTGTCCTCGGCTCCGTAGGAGTCCAGAGCGGTGATAACGCTCCTGGAATCGATACCGGGAATCGGCGGGATCAGGGGGCTTGATCCCAGGGCTCCGATAACAATATCCGCTCCCGAGGCGTTGAGCATAGCCGCGTCGGCGGCAGTACCCAGTTTGACAGAGACTCCGGACTTCATAACCTGGGCGGCCAGATAGTCCTTGTACTGTCTGAGGGCATCCTTGAAGTCCACCTTCTCCGAGAAGGCCAGGGTTCCTCCCAGAACATCGGACTGCTCATAGAGGGTCACATCATGGCCTCTCTCATTGAGAGTCAGAGCGGCATTCATTCCTGCGGGGCCGCCGCCGACAATGGCGATTTTCTTCTTTTCAAGGGGGGCAGAGACCATCATGGGCAGACGGTGCTCCAGTCCTATCTCGGGGTTTACGGCACAGGAGTAGTGATACTCCCAGACCACGCTGTCATGGCACCTCATGCACTTGATGCAGGGACGCACGTCCTCCCCTTCTCCGCGGTAAGCCTTGTTTCCCATGTCGGGATCGGCTATAAAACCCCGGGCAATGGTTACGATGTCCGCCTTGCCTTCGGCAAGTGCCTCCTCGGCACTGCTCAGTTCCTGGACCCCTCCCACGGTTACCACGGGAATCTTTACACCCGACTTCTTGACCTCTTCGGCCAGGGAGAGGTTGGGCATATGGGGACGGAATCCGCATGGATGGACCACGGTCATATAGTCGGGATTATGCAGCCCTGCTGAGATATGGATAAGGTCCACCTTGTCCTCAATGGACTTGGTGAAGGCAATGGTATCGTCGATGGTTATTCCGCCGGGAACCATCTCGTCGCCGCTGATTCTCACCTCAATAAGCATGGAAGATCCCACCTTCTCTCTGATGCTGTCGATAATCAGATGGGCGAAACGGGCCCGGTTTTCGGCGCTTCCGCCGTACTTGTCGGTTCTCTTGTTGGTCAGAGGCGACAAGAACTGCCCCACCAGAAGGCCGTGGCCGAAGTGGAGAAGCACCATATCGAATCCGGCGGTCCTGCAGCCGGCGGCGGCATTTGCATAGCCCTCGGCGATTCTCTCGATCTCGGACTCGGGCATCTCTCTGGCGGGCATTCCGGACATCAGGGGCGCTCCGTCACTGACGGCGTACTCGGTTCCGGCTACACCGGCCACACCCAGCTCCATGGAAGCCCTGGCCCCGTGGAAGTGAATGCTTTCGGCCAGCTGTGCCAGCATATGGAGGTTCGCCTTGGTGTAGACGTCCCAGGTGGCGTGCATGCCGTCCCGTTCAACGGGAAAAAGACCCACACCGCCGCAGGTTACACAGCCGGCTCCCCCCTTTGCCTTGTTGGCGAAGTGGGTAATGGCGGCCTCCGTGGGATAGGGCTCATCGGCCTGGATGGCATGGAGGCCGATGGGCGCGGTAAATATCCGGTTTCGGAAAGTCACAGGACCGACCTTGATGGGTTTCAGCAGGTGTGGATATCTTTTACTCATAGGGCCTTACTCCACAAAATCATCGGAATCGAGATAATCAACGGCATTATAACCTGCCATTCTTCCGGAGTTCAGGGCCCATCCCATTGTGTTGCCGGGAAGGAGGAAACAGTAGCTGTCTCCAAAGATATTACAGGCGTCGAAGCCCGCGGAATACATTCCCGGTACGGGTTTGTTCTCGGCATCGAGAACCTGAAGCATATCATTGGTTTTTACACCTCCCAGGGTTCCGTAACCGCAGGGTCTGTGTATGGCGGCGTAGAATTTCTTTCCCTTAATGGCACGCATATACTTGGGGTGTTTGTTGAAGAGGGTGTCATAGCTTCCTTCACAATCATTATACTCTTCAATGGTTGCCTGGAGGTTCTTGTAGTTGATTCCTGTCTTTTCACAGAGTTCTTCCAGGGAGTTGGCCTCCCAGAAGCAGACCTGTCCGGTCTCGTCCTCGCCGTGCAGGTCCGACAGACCCGCTGTCTCGGACTCGCCGCCGCTCTTGTAGGCATCAATCTCACTCTGCCACTTGTCAACGGTTTTGATATTGTGGTGGAAGGTGATGTAGTCGAGACCTGTTTTTTTATAGTCTTCGATAATCTCATCGGAGATAATTGTGAAGGCGGTCTTTCCGGTCTGCCGGCTTATGGCGTTTCCGGTAAAGGTTGTATTCTGCATGGTCTCTTCATTGAAGATTCTCAAGCCCTCCAGATTGACCATCAGGTTGGGCTGGCGCATGGTTTCGCTGAGAGTCTTGAAGATATCAGTGATACCGGGGGTGGTGTATGTAAGCTCCACATTAACGGGGCTCTTGACCGCTCCGGCGTCCCACATCAGGTTGACTCCGTCACCGTCGTCTCCGGGAATCCGGAAGGAGAAGAGGTCCTCACCCCAGGTGTATCCGGTCATCTGTTTGATCATTTCGGGGTTGTTTCCGAACCCCCCGGCCGCCACGATCAGGGTGTCGCACTCGCAGTCGATCTGATTTCCCTGTTCATCAACAACAGAGACACCGGTGATTCTTCCGGTTTCGGGATCTTTCTGGATTTTCTTCACTGTATGCTGGAAATTCAGCTCCACATCCAGTTCAACGGCACGGTCTGTAAGGGCCTTGAACATAACAGAGGCAGAACGCTCTGTAGGCTTGTTGCTTCCGGGGACCTTGACAACATGCCAGGTGGGAAAGGATTTCTCGAAGTACTTGTACACTCCAAGGAACTCAACACCCAGGCTCTCAATCCACTCGATGGTATCCGCTGACTGTGCCATATACTTTCTGACCAGACGTGCATCGGCATGCCAGTGGGTGTACTCCATAAAGAAATCAAAGGCCTGATCCAGGGTCAGATCGATCATCTGGGCCTTCTGGTGTCTGGACTCCACCGCAAAGAATCCCATTCCCATATTGGCGGCTCCTCCGGTGGTGCTGCCCTTCTCATATACAATTACCTTTGCATCCTTTTCCGCCGCCGCAACGGCTGCGGCGATACCCGACGCTCCGGCTCCGATGACTACAACATCAGCTTCAACTTTACTCATCACTTCACTCCAATTGCTCATTTAAAAGGACCTGCACCGCTGACAGCGGAACAGGTCCTGTCAAACTGTTTTCAGTTAGTTTTTAATTATGCTCCTGCCAGTGCATAGTCCCTGTCTGCCGCATTGGCATCGGGTACTTTCAGCATTGTAAGGATGGTTACGAAGGAGACTACCAGCATTCCAATCAGGATGTAGTAGGCTTCAGTCAGCAGACCTGCATCGTTCATGGCGGCCATAAAGGCTACGGAGAAGGCCATGGGGATGGCCTGAATCATCATGATCCACTTGTTGGCGCACTGATAGAGACGGCGGCCGTATACATAGGATGTAACACAGGGGTGCATTGTGGGCATTCCGCCGGTCATACAGGCAACACCAAAGGCCCAGATCAGCATCAGAGCCTTATTTCCGCCCACGGGCATGATGGCCAGAGGAATAACGGCAAAGAGGTAGAGAATGTTGAGGACCAGAGAGGCCTTCACAGACCCCAGTTTATCATCAATCCATCCCAGAACAAAGCTCATGGGAATACCCAGAATCGCTCCGATTGAGAGATAGGGAAGGGCCTGAACGAAAAGAGGCGGTCCCTGATGTCCTTCGGGTGTCAGAGAGTTGTAGCGGACGGCCATAAAAGCCATCATGGCCATTATAATAAACTGCAGTATTCCATAGGAGATAATCAGCTGCCAGGCGCGTCCCTCTTTCAGAAGCTGTCCTACAGAGATTGTCTCCTCAGCCACTTCAGATTCAGACTTCGGTGCTTCCAGGGCGCCGTCGGGATAGAGTCCCGCATCCTCGGGAGTATCTTTCAGGAGGAACTGAGTCATGGCAGCCATAACAAGAACAATGACACCGATAACCAGATATCCCTGAGTAATTCCGATAGATGTGGCCAGGAAGGTCAGAACGCTGATTCCCACAACAGAGAAGAGGGGGCTTCCAGCGGTAATTATACCCAGAACACGGCCGCGGTATTTGATAAACCAGTTGGCCGCCAGCATAAAGCCTCCCATCTGAAGGGGGACAACAAAGAGACGGACCAGAAAGAGACTTACCGCGTAGAGGGTGTAGTTGTCACCGGCAATACCGATACCCATACTGGCCAGACCGAGGATAACCATACTGGGAACCATAATAATCCGGACACCGAACTTAACAAAGGCGGCTCCGATAACCAGGTAGAAGGCGATTACCACGACACCCGCAACAGTTACGGGGTTGGTAATCTGCATGTTTGTCCACCCGTAGGCGTCAGCCAGATAAGGGGTCAGGATATTCAGGTGATCATTCTGAAGTCCTGAGTAGAAGAACATGTACATAATACCGAGAATCATAAAGACGACCGTGTAACCGGCAAACTTCTTGTTAGAAAACATAATGCATTGACTCCTTTTCATTTTTCCTTTTGATAATTTTTTCCCGAAGGGGATAAGTCATTGTAAGGGTGTAATTTTCGATACAACAACTTGCATTATTGTATCTGCCGGCATCGTAATTGTACTTTCGGGACATACAATTTCATACATACCGGCATTTCATTGATGTTACTCACCTTATCCGCCGGGAAAGCCCATTTTCTAACATTTTTTCTACCCTCTCCTTCTCCTCCTTCTGCCGGTTTCGACAGTAAACGTGCCTACCGGAACAGGTTCGGCAGGCACTTTGGGCAGCACTGCGCCGTATTTTGCAATTGCTTCAAAGCTGCAGGCATCAATACAGGCCAGGCAGCGGGTACATTTTCCGGAATCGATAATATGGATCAGCCCCTCCCCTCCTGCCAGGGCATTTTCGGGGCAGACTTCAACGCAGGCGCCGCATCCCTGACAGGTCTCGGGAGAGACTGCAATTGTGACATAGGCGGCGCACTGCAGGGCGGCGCAGCGTTTCCGTCTCAGATGGGACTCCCACTCCTCCCGGCAGCTGTTCAGGGAAAGCTCAATCAGAGACACCGCGTCTCTGATCTGATCACAGCTTGCGGTCTCATTAATGACAGAGCAGAGATCGGCGATCAGCTCAAGATCATCGGACTCTCCCCTTCCTGAAACAAGGTCTGTGAGTATTGTCCTGATCTGCAATGATCCCTCCCGGCACATCAGACACTTCCCGCAGGACTCAGCAGATGCCAGGTCCGCGATCTTCAGAGCCCAGTCTACGGGGCAGAGATCATCTTTTTTCTCCAGAATATCCGAGGCCGGGGGAAAGGTTGTTTTATCTTTTTCGCATGTTTTCATTGTTTTATAAAATCCGTCCATGTTTTGTTTTTGCTGATACAGCTCCGCAGATCACACTGCAGGCAGCGCTCGGCCTCGCTCTTTGCCTGGTCCGCAGTGTAGGCGCAGTGGATTCCGGTAAAGCCCTTCAGTCTCTCATCCAGGTCGATAAAATTAACAGGATTGCGCTCCAGACCGGCGAAGCCCTCATTGATGCCGATTTTTCCCTCGGGTGTATCACGGGATGTAAGAATCTCCTCAATGTTGCCGTCGCCGCCGAGAAAAATATCCATCTCAGACGCGGCCTTCCGTCCGGCGGCCATGGCCTCAATAAGGAGACGGGTTCCCGTTACGGTATCTCCCGCGGCAAAGACACCCTCCCGGCTTGTGGCGCAGGAGCCTTCCCTGACCGCTGCGAAACCGAAGGGAGTCAGATCCACCCCCATGGCCTCGGAAAGGTCGGTCTTCTGGCCCACCGCAAAGACCACCGTATCCGACGGAATAATCTGCTCGGAGCCGGGTTTGGTTGTAAGGTTCAATTTTCCTCCGGGTCCGAAGGAGAACTCCAGAACATCGATAACCTTTACCCCCATAAGGGCATCCCCGTCGGCTTCAAGGGAGAGGGTCGATTTGGAGTTGAAGATGGTGATCCCCTCTTCCTGACCCTGTTGAATCTCCTCATCATCGGCGAGCATGGCACCCTCGGGTTCCAGACAGACAAGGTTCACCTTCTCCACTCCCAGACGGGTACATACACGGGCCGCATCGAAGGCGACATTTCCGCCTCCCAGTACGGTGACCGATTTTCCAAGAGGGGGAGTCTCTCCCAGAGAAACAGACCGGAGGATATCCAGGGCTGCAAAAACAGAGGGGTGGTCGGCGCCGGGAAAGGGGATCTTCTTCCCCACCGAGGCTCCGACGGCCAGAAGTACAGCATCGTAGGGTTTACCGAGAAGATCCTCCACACTCTCAACGGAACTGGAGGTTTCGATCTCCACACCGTTCTCCCTGAGGGCGCTGATCTCGCTCTCCACTACATCCCGGGGGAGGCGGTATTCTGGAATTCCCGTGGACATCATGCCACCGGCGACAGGAAGGCGTTCAAAGACCTTTACCTCATGCCCCTTGGCGGAGAGGTAGTATGCCGCGGTCAGACCGCAGGCGCCGCTTCCGGCGATGGCCACCTTTCTACCGGTGGCCGGCTTGTTTTTATGATTGGTTTTCCAGATCTCCGCCCTGTCGTTCTGAGCGGCGAAGAGTTTAATCTCCCTTATGGATACCGCCTCGTTCAGCTCCTTTCGGCGGCACTCTGTTTCACAGACATGATTGCACACATGTCCCAGGGCCAGGGGAAAGGGCACCTTCTCCCGAATCACCGTGGTGGCCTCGCTGTAGCGCCCCTCCTTTGTAAGGCGCACATAGCGGGGGATGTCCACTTCAGCGGGACAGGCGGCCCGACAGGGGACAACAGGATAGGTTGTCTCCTCATCCATCTGCAGGGCACCGGTGGGACAGACGGCCACACAGGCTCCGCAGAACCGGCAGTCCGCCTCGGTCAGGGTCTTGTTTTCGGCAGTTCCGATATAGGACTCTCCATCCAGAACCCGATACTCAAGGATTCCCACATCCCGCAGTTCCCTGCAGGCCCGGACACAGCGGCCGCACTGAATACAGCGCTCCATCTCCCTGAGGATAATGGGGTTATTGGTATTCCATTTGATATTCTTTTTGGGGACTGACCGCAGTCTGGCATGGACCGATTCAAGGTACTGCATCATGGACTGGAGCTCACAGTTCAGATAGGACCTGCAGGATGTGCAGTCATGGGGGTGGGAGGCGAGCATCAGCTCCATGGCGGTATTCCGCAGATGGGCCAGATGCTCAGACTTTGTAACAACCTTCATTCCCTCGGCCGCTTCGGTCCTGCAGGAGAGGACAGTCTCTCCCCTCAGTTCCACAACACAGAGCTTGCACTCTCCCTGGGGAGAGAGATCAGGGTGGGAACAGATATTGGGGATAAATATCCCAGCGTCCAGTGCGGCATTGAGTACACTCTGCCCCTCCCGGGCAGAGACCTCAATACCATCGATTTCCAGCTTTATTTCTTTCAACACACAACTCCGTTTTTTTGTACTAACTGTGATTGTAAGGGGGGTAGAGTCGGTTAAAAAAGAGACAATATTGTATTTATCGCATACGATTTCACAGGTCAGGCTAGTGTTTGATATAGCTTCCCGGAGTCACCCCTTCATATCTCTTAAATGCCCGGCTCATGGTAATGGGATTGCCGTATCCGACGATGGACGCGGCATCCTTTACACTGACTCCCTTGGACATTAATCTCTTGGCGCTGCGCATTCTCAGCTTGTGAATATAGTCCAGAGGGGAGATCCCCATAATCTTCTTGAAGACCCTGGCATAGTAGGCCGAACTGATATCAAAGTGTTCGGCGATGGTGGCTACATTGATATTCACATCGTTGTAGTGTCTGTCTATATACTGAAGGATGGTCTCGAACCACTCGGGGGGACTCTCCTTCTTCTTACCGGCGTAGTAGTCGATGATAGAGGTAAAGATTGAGTCGAACTCCCTCAGCAGGTCCGAGTAGGACTTGCAGTTGACGATTCTGGTGGAGGGGTCAAGCTCCTCAAGGAATTCATGGTCCAGATCTCCTTTCAGAAGGCCCATGGCATTGATTCCGGCATCGATCAGTCCGAACAGACGGCACCGGGCCAGAACCAGGGAGGGATAAAGCCGGGAGTAGTCATTGGAGATCAGATCATTTACCAGAAGCCTGGCATTGGTAAAGTCTCCCACATGGATGCTTGTAACCAGGCGGCGGACCTCTTCGAACTTATGGTAGGTGTTTCCGAACTTGTACCAGCTGTCGAAGCTCACATAGTAGTCGTTGTGGTGAATAACAGGGGCGGGATTCTCGGTGATACTTCTGTATTCGAAGAGCCCCTGTACTTCCTGGTAGGCGGCCTTCAGGGAGGTAACGCCCTGATGGAGTTCGCTGACCGAGGCGGTGGTGCAGATCTCAAAGGTTTTGCTCACTTTATCAATAACAATGTTGGCAAACTCCTCGGCCTCTTTTTTGATAGTCTCTTCCTTTGCGCTTCCCTTCTCATACTCCACATTGAAGAGACAGACGTACATATCCTCCATATCCAGTACATAGGCATTGGAACCGGCGGGAAGGGACTTTTCGATAAGTTCCCTCATCAGACGGTCCCGGGTTCTGAAGTGACGGGGGGGAGTCATGGTCTGAAGACGACATGCATTGAAGGCAACAACAATGAATCCCTCTTTATCAAAGTAAACTCCATGATGAGTCAGTTCTTTAAGAATAGGGGTAAGAACCCGGCTGTCATCCTTCATAATCCGGATCAGATGGTGGTCCCTGTCCATCATTGTCAGCCGTGAGGCGACCATTTCGATGGCGGCAAGACTTTTTTCAGGTGTGTTGCCTGACTCCTGGTCCATCAGCTCCGCAAGACGGCGGACCTTGGTACGTATTTTCATATGTCTCAGAACAAATACGAAGGAAAATACGGCAAAAAGGAAGATAACAACACCGTAGACCGCCGAAAGTTCGCTGCCGGTCCCTGTAAGAAAGCTGTGAAGAGGCACAAATCCTGAAAGTCCGAAGAGGCCAAGCAGAACCAGCAGAATGTAGAATAGAAAATCGTTTAATCTTAATAAATATCGCGGCAAAGTTAATCTATTTCGATTCCTCCCCCTGAATGGGGAGGAAAACTACTTCTCCCGAAAAAGTATGTAAAGGATAGAGCCCTTTTTGATCAGCCGTCAAGGAATTTTAATACCCCGGCGGCCATTTGAGTGAACACAAAAAAAATCCGGACCCAGGGGCCCGGACATATATTCGAATGAGATCAGCTGTACTCATACCAGCCGGCACCGGCCTTCTTCCCCACCCTTCCGGCGCGGATCAGAGACTTCATATTGTGGGGGACAGCCCACTTGGCATCTCCTGTCTCCTTATAGAAATAGTTGAGAACGGAACTGGCCAGATCCAGTCCGCCGATCTCGTCCATCAGCTGAAAGGGACCCATGGGGTGACCCAGTCCGAGTTTGATTCCCGTATCGATGTCCTCGGGAGTGGCAATACCCTCCTCAACCATCTTCATGGACTCGGAAAAGAGGACGAAAAGCAGTCTGTTCACCACAAATCCCGGAGTATCCTTTTCGGCGACAATGCAGGTTTTACCCAGGGCTTCGGAGACCTGTTTTACGGTTTCCAGGGTCTCTTCGCTGCTGCCGTAACCCTTGATAATCTCAACAAGCTTCATCACCTGAACGGGATTGAAGAAGTGCATGCCCACAACCCTGTCGGCACGTCCTGTTGCCGAGGCAATGCTGGTTACGGACATGGAGGAGGTGTTGGTCGCCAGGATAACCTCCTGCCGGCAGATTTCATCAAGAGCCTTAAAGACATCCTGTTTGATCTTAAGATCCTCGATAATGGCCTCAACCACAAAGTCTGCTGCCGCCATATCCTTCATATCGGTGGTGGTCTTCATTCTGGAAAGGATGGCCGTCTTCTCATCTTTGGTAATCTTTCCCCTGGTGATCTGACGGTCCATCAGCTTTGAGGCCCGGTCCACGGCACCGTCCACAAACTCCTGCTTCACGTCGCAGAGGATCACATTCAGTCCGCATTTGGCAGCCTGGTGGGCGATGCCTCCCCCCATGGCGCCGGCTCCGACAACACCTATTGTTTTAATATCCATATGTTTCTCCTGATAGCTTTCATAAAAAGCCCGGAGATCCCTCCGGGCTGGCGTCAAAACCGGATTTCTCCTATTTCTTTTTATTTACCTCGGTCTTTCTGAAGCGCTCCAGCATGGCCCTGGGGGTAACGGTCTCCCTCTCGTAACGGGGACACTTGTCGTGGCCCTCAAACCCCGCCAGATACTTGGCAATATTCTTCAGGGGCTCCAGATCGTAGCGGGACATCATGGTAATGGTCTCCATCAGAGGGGAACCTCCCCCGTGAACACCGGCCACCGCCTGGGCGCCTTCAAAGGCGTCGCAGAGCTTGTTCTCCATCATCCTCATAACCCTGTGGGTCTCCTCGGCGGTATAGGCGGGATTTCTCATAATGTACTTGTTGCAGAGTTCCGCCGTTTCGGGATCGTAGAAGGACTCCTCAGTGGGAAGGGATGCTGAGATTCCCCCTGTCAGGTCCGCCAGAATCTCATACTCGTGGTAGATCTTCTGTCCCGCCAGCTTCCTTCCGGCATTGGTAAGGACCTCATCGGGAACCCAGGAACCGTTGGGGAACTCCACGGCTCTCAGGGCTGATGCCTGACCGGCGGCGAATACCAGCTCTGCGGTACCGACGATATCGGAGATCTTCTCCCTTACATGGGAGGCCCTGGCAATATCGTTGACATCGGCAACAAGGGCGGCCTGTGCGGCGATACACTCGGAAACGGCGGTCTTGCAGCCGGTATAGGAGTGTCTGTGAAAGTGGGCGAACATCAGGGCCAGGTATCCGGCGTACTGAAGAACATCGGGCTGGTCCAGACCGTTCATAAAGATTCTGTCCTCGGGTACAAAGACGTCGTCGAAGATGGTCAGGGACTCAACATCACCCACCTCGGCAAAGGGTGCCTTGATGTGCTTTCTCTCATGGTGCTTTCCGGGAAGAGCCATCAGCTTGACTCCCTCCCAGTCTCCGGGAAGAGCGAAGGAGACGGCGTAGGCCTCATCTCCGGCACCCATAAATTTGGTGGGAGTTACGATGATCTCGTCCACATAGGGGGCGTTGGAGTTACAGATCTTTGCACCCCGGACAATCATACCCTTACAGGGTTTTCCGTCCAGGCCGATTCCGTCCACATCGGTTTCCACGACCCTTACAAACTGGTCGGGGTCCGGCTGCATATGGGCCCTCTTGTACATGGGGTTTCTGGACCCCTTAACATCGGTCTGGGCGCAGTTGATAACAAGGTCCTTCTCCTGGGCGTACTCAAGGTACTTGTTGAAGCGCTCATGGTATTTTGTGCCGCAGGCCTGGTCCATATCGTAGGTTACAACGGCCAGGGCGTTCAGGGCGTCGGTACCCATACATCTCTGGGTACAGCCTCCCACCCTGTGACACATAACCCGGGTCATCAGCTGTTTCTTGAACAGGTCGTCCTGGCTCCGGTGAATGTGGGTCCAGCGGCTGATCTTCTTTCCTGTCAGGTGGGATGTACAGGTGCACAGATCCTCGTACTCGGGATCGTTGGCCGCGTCATAGGTCTGCTTCATTACATAACAGCCGCCGTCGATCCAGTCTCCCGAACGGTCGATCTTCTTGCCGTGGAGATAGACATTCGGCTTCATCTTCAAAAGACGCTCTTTATACTCCTCATATGTTCCTATACCCATAATTTTCTCCTTTATGCTTTTATTTACTTATTCGTAAAGACAGGCGCCCTTCTCTCAAAGAATGCCTTCATTCCTTCCTTCTGATCCGCCGTGGCGAAGGCGGAGGAGAACTTCTTCTTCTCGAACTCAAGTCCCCGTCCCAGATCGGCATTGGTGCTGTAGTTCACGCACTCCTTGGCCAGGGCCAGGGCCTTCGCCGGCCGCTTGCAGAGCTTTCCGGCCAGTGCCAGTGCCTCATCCTTCACCACGTCATCGGCAACCCGTCTGTTGATCAGGCCGATCTCCAGGGCCCTTTCGGACTTGATCTTCTCACCCAGGAAGATCATCTCCCTGGCGTGGGCCAGTCCCACAAGACGGGCCAGTCTCTGGGTTCCGCCGGCGCCGGGGATAATCCCCAGGTTGATCTCGGGAAGGCCGAAGACCGATCCCTCTCCGCCGATACGGAAGTCGCAGCTCAGAGCCAGTTCCAGTCCCCCTCCCAGGGCGGGACCGTTAACGGCGGCGATTACGGGAATATCCAGATTCTCAATGGTCTGGAACACCCTGTGGGCCAGGCAGCAGTTGTCCAGGGCCTCGTCGGGCCCCGCATCCATCAGCTCGCTCACATCGGCTCCCGCCACAAAGACCTTCTCGCTGCCCCTGATAATCAGAACACGGATTTCAGGGTTTCCTTCGATCTGCTCCAGGGCCTGTTCCAGCTCGCTGTTGGTCTTTGTGTTCAGGGCGTTGAATGCCCTGGGACGGCTGATTTCGATCTGAGCGATCCCGTCAGCCTCGGTGTAGACAATATTTTCAAATGCCACTGTCATCTCCTTTGTAGTTCTCATACCCCGTCCAGACGGGATCGCCGCTGTACTCGCCGGCCTCTACCTCCCCGGAAAGGGCGCGGCAGGCTCCCGCCGCCAGGGCTTCCATCTCAAGCTCTCCGGGATAGACTATAAAGTCAGCCAGAAAGCCGGTCATCTTCTTCAGGCGCTCCACAAGAAGCTCGGACCGGGCGATGCCCCCGGTCAGCACGATTCCGTCAACCTCACCGTGGAGAACCGCGGCAAAGGAGCCGATCTGCTTTCCGATCTGATAGATCATGGAATCAAAGACCAGGGCGGCCTTGCCGCTGCCCTCGTCGGCCATCTTCAGGATCTCCAGAACATCGCTGGTTCCGAAGTGACTGACAAAGCCTCCGTTTTTCAGGATCAGGGCCCTCATATCATCCTGTGAGTATTTTCCGGAGTAGCACATATTTACGATCTGTCCGGGAGCCAGGGTTCCGGCCCTGGTGGGGGCCATGGGGCAGTCGCCGTTCATCAGGTCGTTGGTGTCGATGATCTTCCCCTTCCTGTGGGCGCCGACGGAGATTCCTCCGCCGATATGGGCCACGATCAGGTTCACCTCACCGTACTTCTTTCCCAGTTCCTTTGCCGCACGGCGGCCCACTTCCTTGTGGCTCAGGGCGTGAAAGCGGCTCTCACGGTAGACATCCTTCAGTCCGGTGATCCGGGCAACGGGAGTCAGTTCATCCACATCGGGAGGATTGACCACAAAGGCGGGCTTTCCGGCGACGGAGGCGAACTCATCGGCGATAACCGAACCCAGGGAGGCGGGATGGAAGGAGTTCGTCCTGGCATCCGACAGCAGGCGGCTGCCGACCCGGTAGGTACCGCCGGCACAGGGGTTAAGTCCCCCGCCCCTCCCCACAAAGGCGTCGAAATCGGAAATCTTATACCCCTCGGCCTCCAGATTGGCCACGATCATGTCCCTGCGGTAGTCAAGCTGATCCATGATGGAGGGAAAGGAGTGGAGAGCGTCGGCATCATGAAAGACATCATGGGCAAAGAGCTTTTCATACTCCCGGAACACGGCAATCTTGGTGCTGGTTGAGCCGGGATTGATGGCAAGAATCAGGTGTTTGCATTCCATATCAGCCCTCCCCTTCCGAAGCCTGGTCCCCATCCTGATCCTGGTCCAATGAAGCGGCCAGAACCAGTGAATGAAATTTCTCCTCGGTGCTGGCGGCCCGTGAGGGCAGTACGATGGGAACCTTCGCCCCCACAACCACGGCCCCGGCGGTACCTCCGGCGGAGAAGACAAGACTCTTCACAAGGGAGTTTGCAACGGCAATATTGTGACAGAGAAGGACATCCGCATCCCCGGCGACGGGGCTCTCATATCCCTTGATCTCGGCAGACTCCTTATGGACCGCCAGGTCGTAGGATATGGGTCCTTCCACTATACATCCGGGGATTTCCCCTTTGGAGTTCAGCTCCTTCAGGGCCAGTCCGTCCAGGGACTCGGGCATCTTGGGATTAACCCTGTCCACGGCGGCCAGAACTGCCACCTTGGGCTCGTCAAATCCCATTTTCAGCAGGGTTCCCACGGCGTTGTTGATCATCTGCTTCTTCTGCTCCACATCGGGATAGGTCACCAGACCGGGGTCGGTGACACAGAGGAGCTTGTGGTAGGTCGGAATCTTCACCACAACCATTCCCGACATCAGAGAGCCGGTCCGCAGTCCGCTTTTTGAGGACACAACCGCCCTCATCAGGTCTCCCGTCTGAATCAGCCCCTTCATAATGGCATCGGCTCTTCCGCTTGAAACGGCATCCACCATGGCCTGCAGGGCCTCATCCTCACTCCCCACGGGAATGATCTCATAGTCGCAGTAGTCCTTGTAGGGTTCCAGAACGGGCTTCAGCTTCTCTTCTTCGGCGATAAGCAGGGGTTTGACGATTCCCTTCTTTCCCGCCTCCATAACCGCGGCCAGGGCATGATCCTCATCGGCGCACACCAGGGCCACTGTCTTTTTCTTCTTTCCATGAGCAATTCTGGACTCTATCAGCTGCTCGAAATTCTCATATACCATAGACATCCCTACTCCCGCTCGATTCCCACGGACACTCCCTGTCCGCCGCCGACGCAGAAGGTGATAAGTCCGGTAGAAAGATCACGCCGTTCCAGTTCGTAGACCATCTTGGTCAGAAGGATGGCACCGGTTCCCGCCAGGGGGTGACCCAGGGCGATGGCGCCGCCGTTTACATTGAGCTTGTCCATGGGGAGATCCAGCTCCCTGATACAGGCCAGGGACTGGGAGGCAAAGGCCTCGTTCATCTCGATCAGGTCAAAATCGCTGATCTTCATTCCGGTGTTTTTCAGAAGTTTTCTGGTGGCCGCCACGGGGCCGGTTCCCATGATCCGGGGGTCCACACCCGAAGCCGCATAGCTCTTGAAGGTTCCCAGAATATCCAGGCCCATCTCTTTGGCCTTCTGTTTTTCCATAACCACAACCGCACCGGCGCCGTCACTCATGGGAGAGCTGTTACCGGCGGTTACAACGCCGTCACCCATAACGGGGCGCAGACGGGCCAGGGTCTCCACGGAGGTTCCCGGACGGACCGGTTCATCCCGGCTGACGGTTTCCACAGACTTTCTCATTTTGACTTCAACAGGTACCACCTGATCGTCAAAGATGCCCTCATCCCAGGCCTTTGCGGCCCTGGCATGGCTGAGTACGGCAAACTCGTCGCACTCCTCTCTCCTGATTCCATACTGCTGGGCCACATTCTCGGCGGTCTCCACCATGGAGTCCTTACCGAATTCGGGGGGTACAACACGGACATCGGACCAGCGGGGAGGCATAACCTGCCAGGGACGGTCGGGCTTATCCATAACATAGTTCCGTCTGGAATCGCTCTCAACACCGCCGGCCACAACCACGTCGGCCATTCCCGACTGGATCAGCATGGAGGCGTAGACAAAACCGTTGAGGGAGGAGGCGCACTGGCGGTCCAGGGAGATTCCGGGAATCTCTATGGGAAGGCCGGCTCCCAGGGAGACCATACGGGCCATATTGTTGACATTGGTATTCATCAGGTTGCTGAATATAACCTCATCGATCTCTTTGGGATCGATGGAGGCTCTTCTGACCGCTTCCTTTACAACAAGGGCTCCCAGCTCCTCTGCGGGAACCGGTGCAAGGGCGCCTGTGACACGGCCGACGGGGGTCCTTACTGCGGATACTATTACTGCTTCTCTCATCTTGTACTCCTTAATTCATTCCCTTCAGGCCGAGGATCTCTCTGGCTTCTGCGGATGTGGCGGGTTCCTTGTTGGCTTCCCTGATCAGACGGGCGGCCCGCTCAACAAGCTCGGGATTGCTGGCCAGACGGCCCCGTGAATAGTAGATATTGTCCTCAAGACCGACCCGTACATGGCCGCCCATTCCGATGGTGGCCATCATGATGGGAAGGTGATCCTTTCCAACACCGAAGGCGCTCCAGGTGGAGCCCTCGGGAAGCTTGTCCGCCAGGTAAACCAGGTTCTTTACTGTTCCTGCCATTCCGCCGAGCACTCCCAGAACAAACTGAAAGTGAAGGGGGCCCTTGAGAACTCCCTGGCTCACATAGTAGTTGGCAATATCCATCATCCCCGAATCAAAAACCTCGATTTCGGGCTTAACATCTTTTTCAGTCATCAGACGGCCCAGTTTGTCCAGAAACTGGGGGGAGTTCATAAATACACCCGCGGGCATCCAGTTGAAGGAGCCGGCGTCGAAGGAGGCCATTTCGGGCTGAAGGCGGTCGATATGAATCATCCGCTCATCGTCGCTGGCCCTGTGGTCGCCGGATGTGGTCATATTGACCACCACGTCGCACTTCTCTTTGATAAGGGCGGCGGTCTTCTCAAACCGGTCGGCGTCCATGGTTCCCATACCCTTGTCATCCCTCATATGGATATGGACAACCGCGGCTCCCGCCTTCCAGCATTTGTAGGCGTCTTCTGCGATCTCCTCGGGAGTCAGGGGGACATTGGGGTTCTTCTCTTTAGGTGTAACAGCCCCTGTCAGGGCGGCTGTAATTATAACTTTGTTGCTCATATGATATTCACTCCTGTTTTAAATTAGCAAAATCTATGTACTTACTATGCGGTGACATAAAGGATCGCTCAACGTTCAAAATGATACTTCCGACTTGCACTTTTGTAGTTTGAGCCCCAGCCGGGGAAACAAAATCAAACTGATAAACAACATAATTGCAGACAGCAGAAAGACAGAGCCCAGACCGGCGGCTCCGGCGATGAAACCGAGGAGAATGGAGCCTCCGCCCACTCCCAGATCCTGTGCAATATAGAAGGTTGCGTTGGCGGCGCCCCTGCGCTCGACGGGGGAGTTCTGAATGGCCAGAGCCATATAGGCGGGCAAAAGGGTTCCGTAGCCGACGCCGTAGAACAGGGCGGCCAGTGCAAACAGGGACTTTGATGAGGAGAAGTAGATCAGCAGCAGGGCCGTACCCGCCAGAAAGAGGGAGGGAAGCACCACCGGTGCAAATCCCAGACGGTCGATAAGCCTGCCTATAAAGAGCCTTGAAGCAAGCACCGCCGCAGGATAGAGGAGGAAGAAAAACTGCATATTGCCGATTCCCTGCTCTATGCCGTAGGCGGCCAGAAAACTGATGACAGCACCGAAGGAGATGGAGGCGAATACCATCAGCAGAGAGGCGGGCACCGCATTCTTCTCAATAGTGAAAAAGTGCGACCAGTGCATCGGCGGCGTGCCGGAGACATCCTCGGCCCCGGACTCCTTCAGAAAGATGGTGATCACCAGAGGAATCAGGGACATGGGAACCAGAATCAGGAACATCAGATCATATCCCAGGGCACTGATAATGGTCAGACCCGCAAGGGGTCCCAGGGAGTTTGTCACCGTAACAATCATGGCGTTGTAGCCTATGCCCTCGGCAAAGCGCTTTCCCGAAACCAGATCGGAAACGATGGTGGCTCCGGTTGTGGAGAGTATGGAAAAGCCGAAGCCCTCGATCACCCTGGCTGTCAGCTGAACAGTCAGGGAGTCGCTGAAGGTGGAAAGGATGATCCCCAGAGTTACAGGTATCATACCGGCCCGGAGAAGACGGAGCCGTCCCCGGTGATCCAGAAAGTGGCCGATAATCGGCCTGATCAGCAGGGCGGCCAGGGAGTAAAGGCCCGTTGAGAGCCCCGCCGCCGAACTTCCAGCGCCCAACTCGGTCAGATAGAGGGGGATGGAGACCAGAAGAATAAAGTGAACCATAAAGACCGAGAAGTTGGTCAGAAGGGTCAGGGTGTACTGACCGGTCCAGAGCCGGTCATCGGGGCTTTTTTTCATGCAATTTCCTTTTTTTGAATTTCTGAAGCTCTGTTCAGAAGCCTGAAGAGCTCCATAATGATAAGATTGTAGGAGGCTCTGACCGAGCGGAAGGTACCGAATGCCTCCTCAATGGCGGCGTCATCAATGTGCCGTCCTGTGGCAAGAATTCTCTCATGCATTCTTTTATGCTCTTCCAGCAGAGATCCGTATCCCGAAGTCCTGCCGAAGATCCTGCGTCCCTTTCCCGAGAGCCATCGGGCAACACTGCACTCCTCAGGGGAGCCCAGAATTTCCGGTGTAATCCTGGCGTCACCCTCTCCGAGCATGGCGGTCCGGATGGATGCTCCCGTATGCTCCACCTTTGCCATAAGTGTGAGCATATGATCTCCAATCTCGTTACCGATCTCATTTGCACTGTTCCTTCCGGTACCGGATTCCCCGAACCAGCTGAAACTGCTCTCTATGGACGAAAGATTGGAACTGAAGCTGTTCAGGATCTTCTGCATATACTCCTGAACCGTCTCAATCTCACAGATCCGGCCGCTGACAATACCGACCTTTCGGTTCAGCTGATTGTAGGAGTCCAGAATGACAGCCGAAGAAGAGCTTATCTCTCCGGCACTGACTGAGATCTGACGGGAACCGGCGGCCACCTCTGAGGAGATATGCCCCAGACCTTCCGTTGAGGAGAGGACAGCCCTGCTCCCTTCGGATATCTGCCGGGTATTGGAGCTGATCTGCCTGAACACATCCACAAAACGTGAGACCTTCTCAGCCACATCCAGAAAGGAGCGTTCACTCTCCTCTCCCGAGGCAAGAAGCTCATCCATCTTTCCGTTGACGGTTCCCAGGGACCTGGAGATAACCCCCGCATTGGCGGCAGTGGACTCGGCCAGCTTCCTGATCTCTTCGGCAACAACGGAGAATCCCTTCCCCGCCTCACCGGCATGGGCCGCCTCGATTGCGGCGTTCATGGCCAGCAGATTGGTCTGACTGGCAATGTCATCGATCACTCCGAGAATAGCAGTCATCCCGTCCAGATCTCCGGAGATCCCGGTTATATGACGGTTCGAGTTTTTAAGGACCCTCCGGCCCTCCTCCACGGTCTCTATCAGGGAGTCAGCAGCCTCGGACTGTTCCCCGGAAACCCAGGCAATCCCCTTTAAGGAATTGTCCATACTGCGGATGGAGCCAGAGACAGCCTCCAGTGCTTCGCTCTGCCTGGAGATATGTCCGACCAGGGTATCGATGGTGGCCTGAATTTCCTCCACCGAGGCGGAAGAGTTGAAGATCATCTCGTTCAGTCCCGACATGGATTTCAGGATTTCCTCAAGATCATTCCCGGTACCGTTGGCAAGGTTCCACACATCACCGCAGTAGTCACCGGCAATCCGTGAGATCTTCCGGCTTAGGTCAAGGATTCCTCCGGTATCAGCAAGGGAGGATGAAAGGGGGGAACAGAGAGACTGTTCGATCCTCTCCTCAAGATCCGCGATCTCCCGTATCGGGCTGTTCTTTTCCAGGCCCCTTGCAGGATTGTTACGGGTGCCGCTTTTACCGCCGACATCGGCAGCAGACCCGGTGCATATCCCGGTAAGCCCTTTTTTGACAGCTGCAGACAGCAGCAGAAAGGAGCCGATCCCCCAGATCAAAATGCCGAGGCAGAGGGGAAGAAGTTCGGGATGCAGAATAATCAGCGCCAGGGGAAAGAGAAGCGCCGGTACCGACAGGCCGATGGCCAGGGGAAAAGCGAAGGGGAAGGTCATTCTCTTCATAAGGATCTCCGGTGAATTGTGTATAGGAAAAACAGGCACCGGATCGATCATCTCTTTCCGGTGCCCTGTTCAGTCGCCGTGTCTACGGCTTATTTGATTTCGTCTTCAAATTTTCCGCCGTCTATACGGGGGCGGACAACCTTGCCCTGCTTTTCGGCTTCCTTGACCAGGGCGGCCTCTTCATGAGCATCATCCCAGTACTTGGCCTCATGGGGTGAGTGATCTGTTGCTGTAACAAACATCTCTGTGGCAAAGCTGCTTCTCAGTTCCTTGGAGATATCCTCTTTCCAGGGCATTCTCAGAATCTGAGTGGTCATTCTTCTTGTAACTCTGGTACCGGCGGACATAATCAGCTCGGCAATCTCCCAGGCTCTGTCGTAGGCGGCGTCAACATCCTCGCAGATCTCGTTGATCATACCGTACTCAAGGGCCTTTCTGGCTGTAATGATCTGGCCTGTAAGCTCTGCGTAGGCGAATCTCTTGCGGCCCATCAGCTCTCTCCAGGCGATCTGAATTCCGTCTCCGGGAACCATATTGGTCCGAAAGTGCATCTCTGTGGTCCAGGCGTCTTCAGTAGCCAGGGTGATGTCGCTGAAAAGAACCAGGTCGGTATGGTAGGAAGCACCGGCCCATACACCGATGGTGGGAACCTCAACATCAAAGATCTGACCTTCGATATCATTTACTCCGTCATAGTACTGGTACTCGTACATCTTCCAGGACTCATCGGGCTCGGAACCAAACTCTCTTGCGGGCATCCACTCTCCGGTGTCCTTGTTGATCCGGCCGATTCCCTTGAAGGTATCAGGTCCGATCCCGCCCAGAATGATTACCTCGTTGTCAGGGTCTCTTCCGGCCCAGTCAAAGAAGTAGTGAAGTCCCTGATGGAGCTCTGCACTCCACTGAACGGGTCCGCCATGGGTGTGCATCTTGGCTTCAAGAATTCCGTTCTTTCTTCTCATCTTTATGCAGTTCTTCAGCTTCTCTGAGTACTCCTCAAAGGGCATATGGGGAATTGTATAGAGCTCCTCGTGGGGAATCTCCTTCCTCTTTCCAGCATCAGATTCATAATTTGCTTTGATCATTTCCTGATATCCTCCTAAAAGGTCTAAGTCCTTTTTTTATTGATTTCTGAAGTTACAGTAAGGCAGGAAATTTCAGCCCGCAAGTGGCATAACAAAAAACGATATGCCCATGTCGCAAAATGATAGGACACAACTGAAAGCCCCGAATTTATACTGAGATAACACTTTTATAAGGAAAAGGAAGACTCAAAATGAAAAGACTGGAAGATAAAATTGCCATTGTTACCGGAGGAAACTCGGGAATTGGAAAAGCGACCGCCCTGCTCTTCGCACAGGAGGGTGCCAAGGTGGTAATCTGCGGCAGAAGAGACGGTGAGAACAAAAAAGTTCTGGAGGAAGTGGAGGCTGCCGGCGGCGAGGGAATTACGGTTCAATCGGATGTATCCAAAATGGAGGACTGCCGGAAAATCGTCGATGCCACCATTGATAAATACGGACGGATCGATGTTCTGGTCAACAATGCGGGAATCGCCGACAAGCATATGCCCATCGACCTGTGTACAGAAGACTGGTATGACACTGTCTGCAAGATCGACCAGTACTCGGTCTACTATATGAGCAAGTATGCCCTGGAGCATATGGTTAAGGTGAAAGAGGGCTCCATCGTCAATGTCTCCTCCATCGGAAGCCAGGGACTTGCGGGAATATCCTACAGCGCCGCCAAAGCCGCCGTGAACAGCATGACCAAAAACATCGCCCTTCAGTTCTCCCCCACCGGAATCCGCTGCAACGCCGTGGGCCCCGGACCTACCCCCACCCCCCTGAACGCTCCGGAGGCCTTCGCCACCTTCAACCAGGAGTTTGCGGCGGCCTGTGCCAAACATATTGACCTCTCGGTTCCCGAAGCCGATGTATACGATCAGGCCGAGGCGATCCTCTACTTCGCCAGCGACGCCTCAAAGGCTGTTACCGGTCAGATCCTCTATGTCGACCACGGTACAACCCTCTACTGAGATGAGGTCGAGACTATACAGTCCCGGATACATCGGCGGTCTGACTGTTCCCAACAGAACCGTTATGACAGCCATGCATACGGCCCTCAGTGATGACGGAAGCGTCAATGAAGCCCTGATCCGGTACTTCGCCGCAAGAGCGGAGGGCGGAACGGGGCTTATTATTGTCGGAGCCTCAGGGGTCGATCCCGTAAGAGTAAACACCCACAATGTGATCGGCATATATGAAGACGCCTTTCTCCCGGGTCTGAAGGATCTGGCCTCTGCGATACACCGGGCAGGAAGCCGCTGCTTTGTCCAGCTCTTCCACCCGGGACGCTACGCCCGGTCTGCCGAATACGGCGGGGCTCAGGCTGTGGCTCCCTCGGCGGTACTCTCCCGCTTTACCGGTGAGATGCCCCGGGCCCTGGAGGAAGAGGAAATCCCTGAGATTATCAGGTTCTACGCCGATGCCGCACGGCGGGCAAAGGATGCCGGCTTTGACGGTGTTGAGATTACCGCCGCCTCGGGCTACCTTCCCGCCCAGTTTCTCTCACCCCTGACAAACCTGAGAACAGACCGCTACGGCGGAAGCCCGGAAAAACGGCTGACCTTCCTGAAGGAGACCATAGAAGCGGTCAAAAAGACGGCGGGAGGCGATTTCCCCCTTATCCTCCGTCTTGGAGCCAACGACCTGTTGGAGGGGGGCTGCAGCCCGTCGGACGCCGTGGAAACCGCCTGCCGGCTGGAAGAGGCCGGAGCGGACGGCATCAGCCTGACCGGCGGATGGCATGAGAGCCCGGTACCCCAGCTGACAATGGATGTTCCCGCAGGAATACTCAGCCACTTCGCACGAAGGATGAAGGAGAACCTGGGGATTCCCCTGATCCTCTCAAACAGACTCAATCCCCGCCTGGCGGAGGAACTGTTGGATTCGGGAGCCGCTGACTTTGCCGGCTTCGGCAGAGCCCTTCTGGCCGACCCTGATATGGTGAAAAAGGCCTCCGCCGGAGACCATAAGCAGATCCGTCCCTGCATCGGATGTAATCAGGGTTGTATGGACCGGATCTTCTTTGGAAAAACCATCCGCTGTCTGGTGAACCCGGAGGCCGGGCGGGAGAGTGAGGAGATTTTCCGAACCGCCGGCGGCAGAGCCGGCTCAGCCGCTTCGACAGCATCCGGCGGCCCCGGCAAATCCGGCAGCCCTCTATCACTGCTGATAATCGGAGGCGGCCCCGCAGGACTGAACTACGCTCTGGGAGCTTCCCGAAAGGGCCACAGTGCAGTTGTCTGGGAGAAGGAGGCGGAACCGGGTGGTCAGATTCTCCTTGCAGCGGGTGTTGAAGAGCGCAGGGATTTTTCCCGCTACATCCAGTGGCTGCAAAATGCCTGCGGGGAGAAGAAAATCCCTATTCTTACAAACCGGCCGGCCAAGGCGGAAGCCGTGATCAAGGCCTTTGATTCCGGCACCTTCGACCGGGTTGTACTGGCCACGGGATCTGCCCCGCCGGCAACTATACCAGAAAAGGCACAGCTTGAGAGCGACGGATCAGTGCCGGTTATGCATGGATGGGATGTCCTTAAGGGGCTTCCCGCCCCTGGAAGAAAGATCCTTATCACCGGAGACGGGGGCACCGCCCTCTGGACGGCACTGAAACTGGCCTCCCGGAGCAGGTTGAGTGCAGATCACTACCGTTTTCTCTCCCTCTACTCCATGGAGGATGAGAAGGAACTTAAAGAATCCCTCAACTCAATGCAGGGTGCCATCACCATACTGGCTCCCGGTGGGAAATTCGGCAGTGAGATGGGCAAGAGCAGCAAATGGGTCTACCTCTCCACCCTGAAGGATCTGGGAGTGAAGATTCTGAAGAGTTCCAAAGCCGAATCTGTCAGGAAGGGCAGAGTCTCTGTCCGCAGCGGAAACGGCGAGCCCCTTGAGCTTGAGGCGGACCTTCTGGTAGATACCCTCAGCCTCGCCCCCGCCTCACCGGAACTCCATAATGAACTGTCCCACAGGGGCATCCCCGTCAGCCGGATCGGAGAAGCCCGGGGCTCCTGCAATCTCTACACGACGGTCCGCTCGGCCTATGAGGAGGGAGTGACTATCTGACTTGAACAAACAGCCTGCTTCAATCCCAAACCAGAGTTCTGAAACAGGCCTCATTCCGCCCGGCCCTTTCAGCCGGGCAGACTCAGCAGTCAGTCGGAGAAGACATACTCCCTGCATCCGGGATCAATCTCAATATCCGCAGAGGTATTTTCCACTATCCACTCGGGGGTGGCGGGAGCGAAGAACTCCTTAAGGACAAACTTCCCATCCGCAATCTCAAAGAGCCCCAGATCGGTGACGATTATATCCACCTCGCCCTTCGCCGTCAGAGGCAGGGAGCAGCTGCGGACCATCTTGGAGTTTCCCCTCTTGTCGAAGTGAACCGTCGAGGCGATTACCTTTTTTGCCCCCGTTAAGAGGTCCATTGCTCCGCCCATGCCGGGAACCATCTTTCCGGGAATCATATAGTTGGCCAGATTTCCCTTCTGGTCCGCCTCAAGAACTCCCAGAACCGTATAGTCCAGATGTCCCCCCCGGATAATGCCGAAACTGGTTGCAGAATCAAAGTAACTGCCCCCGTTCAATATGGTTACGGGAACACCGCCGGCATTGACCAGATCGGGATTGAAGCTCTCATCATCGGGCTCCTGCCCCAGACCGAGAAAACCGTTCTCGGACTGCAGGGTTATATGCACATCATCGGGCACGTAGTTTCCCACCAGGGTGGGCAGGCCGATTCCCAGATTCACGTAGTCGCCGTCCTTAAAAATTCCGGCAATCCTTTTGGCAATTTTTGTCTTATCCTCTTTATACTCCATCTCTACTCTCCCCGCTGTACAATGTAGTCAACAAAAATCCCCGGCGTTACCACGGTCTCGGGATCAAGGGTGCCGATCTCGACAATCTCATCGGCTTCCACAATCACAGTGTCCCCGGCCATGGCCATCAGGGGGGCGAAATTCCTGGCAGAGGCCGAAAAGGTCAGGTTTCCCGCTTTGTCGGCTTTGGCTGCCCTGATCAGAGTAAAGTCTCCCCGGATGGGCAGCTCCAGAAGGTACTCCCGGCCCTCTAGGGTAATGACCTGCTTCCCATCCTCAACTGCAGTACCCACACCGGTGGGTGTAAGGAGTCCTCCCAGACCGGTTCCCCCGGCTCTGATCCGTTCTGCCAGGGTTCCCTGGGGAACCAGCTCCACCTCGGCCTCCCCCGAGAGCATCTGTCTCTGGGTCTCCTTGTTCAGGCCGATATGGCTGGCCACATATTTTTTAAACTGCTTTGCAAGCACATTGGGAGCCACACCGGTAGCCTTTTCGGGATCACCCATATAGAGGGCGTTATCGCTGCAGATCAGGGTCATATCCCTTCTGCCGCTCTCCCGGAGAGCCTTCATCAGGGTTACAGGTGTTCCCACACCCATAAATCCGGACACAAGCAGACTGTCTCCATCGCTGATTCTGGCAACCGCATCGGCAGCCTTGATTACGGGTTTCTCTTTCATTTTCAGTCCTCCATTTCAATACAGACAGCCGTACCCATTCCTCCACCGATGCAGAGTGTGGCCAGTCCCTTCTTTGCGTTTCTCTTTTTCATGGCATAGATCAGTGTGGTCAGGATTCTTGCCCCCGAGCAGCCCACGGGATGTCCCAGAGCAATGGCTCCGCCGTTTACATTCACCTTTACCGGATCAAGATTCAGATCCTTTACAACGGCCAGAGACTGGGCGGCAAAGGCCTCATTGGCCTCAATAAGATCAAGGTCCTTTACTGTCCAGGATGCCGCGGCCATGGCCTTCTTTGTCGCCGGCACGGGACCGTATCCCATAATGGCCGGGTCCACTCCGGCGGAGCCGTAGCCCTTGATAACCGCAAGAACCGGCAGACTGTTCTCTTCGGCAAACTCCCGGCTTGTGACCATAATCACAGCCGCACCGTCATTGATGCCCGAGGCATTGCCGGCTGTAACGGAGCCTCCCTTCTTGAAGGCGGGCCGCAGGGCGGACAGTTTCTCAAGAGGAGTCAGACGGGGATACTCATCGGTATCAAAAACAAGAGGATCACCCTTTCTCTGAGGGATGGACACGGGAAGGATCTCGTCCCTGAAGGCACCTTCTGATATGGCTTTGGCCGCCCGTGACTGGCTCTCAAAGGCAAAGGCATCCTGTTCCTCCCGGGAGAGATCCCAGCGCTCGGCAATATTCTCGGCGGTCATACCCATATGGTAGTCGTTGAACACATCCCAGAGAGCATCGTTAATCATGGAATCCTTGAACTCGGCATGTCCCATCTTCTGTCCCCAGCGGGTGTTCATCTGCAAATAGGGAGCCTGACTCATATTCTCTGTCCCTCCGCAGAGAATACAGCGGGCGTCTCCGGCCTTGATGATCTGGGCGGCCAGACTGACGGCTCTCAGCCCCGATCCGCAGAGCTTGTTCAGGGTCATTGCCGATACAGTATCGGGAAGCCCCCCGTTCAATGCGATCTGTCTGGCGATATTCTGCCCCAGTCCCGCTGAAAGTATGTTGCCCATGATTACTTCGTCGACCTTCTGCGGATCTACTCCGGAGGACTCCAGGAGACCCTTTACAAGACCGCTTCCCATATCCACAGCCGAAACATCCTTTAAACTTCCTCCGAAGGCTCCGATGGGTGTACGGAGAGCTCCAGTGATTACTACATCATTCATTCTGAACTCCATTTTTTCGTGTAATATCTCATCTTGAACGGTTCACTCCAGAACCGTTGTATTCAGATTCTGAAATAATTCTACAATCGAATTGCCGTAAGGGGCAGTTTCAGATTTAGACAATGGCCTGTCCAAATTGTACTTTCACCCTCCCCGGTGCTAAAGAATATCCATTGCCGCGCAGAATCCCTCATAAACGGCTTCTCTGATAAGCCTCGGTCCAATACAGTCACCCACTGCTCTGAAAAAGGGAACTCCCGTCTCTTCCAGACTCTCTACCAGAGCCGATCTCGGCTTCAGCCCTGCGGCATAGAGGACCGTATCGCCCTGTATCTCCCGGATACCATCAACGGTTTCATAGACAACAGAACCTGGGCGGATCTCTTTAACCCTGGCCCCGCAGGTCCAGGACAGAGCCCTCTTCATCCTCGGAATCAGGGCCCGCCGGTGGCTGTCGTTACCTTCAAGGGCCAGATCCTCTCTCATCTCCAGAAGATGAACCTCCTTCCCGGTTTCTGCCAGGTGCAGGGCTGTCTCACATCCCGCTAGCCCTCCCCCGATCATTATGATCTTCTCTCCCTGAGATTCCGGATCACTGTATGACTCCAGGGCGAAGCGGGCATGTTCGATACCGGGAATCGGCGGCACCAGAACCTCGGAGCCGGCGGCGCAGATCAGAGCCCAGGGCTTCTCGGTCCTCACATACTCAGCATCCACCGGTGTATCTAAAAGGATTTTAACACCCTCTCTTTCGGCCCGGGCCAGAAGGGCGTTCCGGTAGCACCAGAGGTCTCCCTTGTGAAGATCGGTTTCGGCAAACCAGAGATGTCCACCCACAGCAGGCCCCTTTTCTGCAAGGGTTACCCGGTGTCCCCTCTCTGCGGCGGTTACGGCGGAGTAGAGCCCAGCCGGTCCTCCGCCGACTACAAGGACATCCCGGTACTCCCGGGGCCGGGGCGCCTGACGCCAGCGGAGCTCCCTCTGACTCAGGGGATTTACCGTGCAGTGCCAGGGTTTGGGAAGGATACGGGCTTCGGGGTCCGGAGGCAGAGGATTGAAGCAGGAGCAGCGCAGACAGGGGGCAATCTCATCGGCCCTTCCCTCCGCCGCCTTGCGGACAAAATCGGGGTCAGCAAACTGCTGCCGTCCCAGGGCCACAAAGTCGCACTTCTCCTCTTCGATCACCCTGTTGATCAGCTCGGGATCATTAAAGCCGCCCACCGAAACAACGGGAATCTTCACATGCTTCTTGATATCCGAAGCCAGAGAGAGGTTGCAGCCGTGGTCGTCAAAGATTGAGGAGAAGGCCTTGGTCTCCACATGGGAGTGATAGATCCCCGAGGTAACATGGAGAAGGTCCACTCTATCTTCGATAATCCTGCAGTACTCGATGGTCTCATCAAGGCCCATTCCACCCTCGACCCTCTCATCTCCGGAGATGCGGAACTCTATCAGAAAGTCCTCGCCCACCGCCTTTCGGACACGGTCCAGAACCAGCAGGGGAAAGCGGGCTCTGTTCTCCAGGCTTCCGCCCCAGGAGTCCTTTCTCTTATTGGAGAGGGGGGAGATAAACTGGGAGAGGAGCCAGCCGTGTCCGCCGTGGAGCATAACCATATCGAAGCCGAAGGCCTTTGCATTGGAGCAGGCCCGGGCAAAGTTGTCCGCCACCCGGTCCATCATCTCCTCGTTCATCTCATCCACCTGAATCCCGTCGGGCCGGAGAAAGGCCGAGGGACCGATGGGATTACGGTGACCGATGCACATATCCGGGTGGTTCACTCCCCCCACATGGTTCAGCTGCACCGATGCCAGCGCCCCGTGGGCCCTGATGGCCTCGGTAAAGATGGAGATTGATTCGGTATGGTAGGTAGACATGGGGGTGGAGACCAGATCCAAACCGTGACGGTGGCGGGCGGCAAACTCATAATCCACAAAGCACTCGCTCATGGTCACCTGGGCAAAACCGCCCCGGGCCTTGGTTTCAAAGGCGTCGATGGCCTCGGGGGTTGCGGATCCCGAAAGAGCCACACGGTTTGTGGTTATGGGAGAGGCGAGAACCCTGTTTTTGAATCTAGTCTTTTTGACAGTCAGCGGAGAGAGAAGAGATTTATAGTCATTCATGAAGACTCCCTGTTTCAAAACATTTTACTTTCAGGGAATCATGGTATCAGAATCACCGGGGAGCGCTGTTAACAGTTTTATCCATTTCGCTGTCGCTTTGCTACATTGCCCCGGTATTGGGAAACACAGGGGGAATGCCCCGCCTGATTTATTCGGGAATCAGATCTTCCCGGGGAGGAGAAAAGATATCCAGCAGGACAGAGGGCTCATCAAAGGTCCAGGCGTTGTGCTCCACACCGATGGGGGCATGGTACCAGTCGCCGGGAGTCAGGATGGTCTCCTTATCGCCGACCTTCATACCCATCTTTCCCTTTACCAGATACCCCATCTGCTCGTGAATATCATGGCTGTGGGGAGGAAAGGTTTTGCCTGGAGGAAAGTGGTACTCCACCACCTGCAGATTCTTTCCTGTATAGATGTAGCGGGTCACATCCCCTTCCACAACTTCCTTATGCATACTTTCAACGTTAAAAAAGTTCTTTATATCCATGATTTAGCTATACCACATTAGGAGTCTGCTGAACAGGGATATTCTGAAGAAGGGGTGGAGGATGCCGGATAATTCGGAAATTCGAATATCCCGGCCCCGCCAGGTCAGCTCCCGGCAACCTTCCCGGGGGTATCCAGCCGGTAGCCCCCCAGCCTTTCAAGGTCCCGGGCGAATGCTTCGGACTGCAGTATCTGAAGGAACAGCCTGCCCTGGTCCGATTCCAGAATATCCTCCCGTACCAGAAAATCGTAGTCCTCTTCTCCCACGGGAATAAAATCGAGGCCCATCATCCCCGCCGCCGAGGCTACTCCCATTCCCGCGTCGGCGGTTCCCGAAAGAACGGCCTGGGCCACGGCCATATGGGTGCCCATCTCCCTTGTATATCCCTCAATCTGCTCCCTCCGCACGCCATCACGATCACACAGATAATCAAAGAGGATTCTTGTTCCAGCCCCGCGCTGACGGTTAACATAGACAATCCCTTCCCCCGTAAGGTCCCTGACCTCCATAATATTCCGGGGATTTCCGGGCCTGACGATCAGTCCCTGTATCCGTTTTACACCCTTTACCAGAACTACACTGCCATCCTTCATATACTGATCTGTCAGATGACTGTTGTAGATGCCGGTTGCAGGATCAAGGACATGAACCGGGGCAATATGGCACTCCCCCCGTTTTACCGCCATCACACCGCCCATGCTGCCGCTGTGGGTGGAGGTCAGTCCGGCGGTACCGGAACTCTTCATCAGCTCTGCCAGAATATCCATCAGTAAATCATGGCTGCCGATGGAGACCAGCCGGCCCTCAATATCGCTCCAGGGCTTCAGCATATCAAGCTCCACTTCCTCACCGGCCTGATAGCCCTCATACTCCCGGGGGACCTCCACAATGGCATCGGCCTGAACAAGGCTCATGGAGATTCCCGCTCCCCGGCTTAAGGGGGTCACCACGGTCCTGTCCCCCACCAGGCCGCACTTGACCCGGACAAACTCAAGGTGTTTCAGGGAGGAAACAAGGGGTCTTGTCAGGATTCCCTTCCTAAGTATCCCCCTCTCCTTTCTGATCCCCGAAAGCTGTCTGACCAGGGGCTGCACCAGGCGGTCGAAGACCACCCATGCGGATACGGGATAACCGGGAATGCAGATCAGCGGCTTTCCACCCTGTTTCCCGTCCGGCCCTCCGCCGCTTCTGCCAAAGACAGCCGGTTTTCCGGGCTTGATGGCAACACCGTGGAAGAGGAGCTCTCCCAGCTCACAGATCACCGCCTTTGAATAGTCCTCGGACCCCGCCGAAGATCCCGCTCCGATAACAACCATATCACACTCATCCAGTGCCCGGCTTACGGCAGCCCTGAGAACCTCATAGTCATCGATGACCGGAGAGTATCTCTTCGGAAGGCCCCCGTACTCGGTGACCATGGCGGAGAACATCCGGGAGTTTGAATCCAGAATGGCGCCGGGTTTCATCTGATCGGGAGTCTCGATGATCTCGGTCCCCGTGGGGATAATGCCCACCACAGGCCGCTTTATGACCTCAACCTCAGTAATGCCTCCGGCGATAAGGGCGCCCATATCAACGGGCCTGATCCGGTGGTGTGAGGGGATGATCATCTCCCCGGCCACAATGTCCTCCCCCACGGGGCGGATATGCTGCCAGGGGTGGGCGGGAGCGGTGATAACCACCCTTGTTTCATCGGACTCAGAAAGATCCTCGATCATAATGACCGCGTTCATGGATGCGGGAATCACATCCCCCGTATCAATCCAGATAAAGTCCTGCGGGGAGCGGAGGGTCAGGGGGGAGCGGGGATCGGCCCCCATGGTGGACTCCGCCTTTACGCAGATCCCGTCCATGGCTGAGGCATTGTGGTTGGGATTGGAGAGCTGCGCCGTTACGGCTGCCGAGCTGACCCGCCCCAGGGAGTCCTCCGCACTGACCCTCTCGCTATGGCCCCTCAGGCCGGAGTCTCCCGTTGGGGCAAACTCCTTCTGCAGCCTTGCCAGGGCATCTTCAAAGTTAAGGGGGTTGAGGTAGATATTTCTTTTCATCCCAGGTCTCCTGATATCCGGTATACCCTGACCTTTGTTCCGGCGGTAATTCCCTCGGAGTCCCGGCCGATAATGATGTAGCCATCGGCATGACTCAGGGTTGTGATCATGCTGGAGCCGCCGGCCACGGGTTCTGCTGTATACTCATCCTCACTGGCTCCGTTTCCTGAACCAGGGGCCTTCAGAACAACCGGCTGGTACAGATCCCGCCCCGGAGATCCGTGGATGTTTTCGGAGATAACGGCGTCGATCCAGGGAATGGGCGGCGCCTCGGAGCCGTTTAGCCAGTAGAGCATCGCCCGGCCGATGATTCTGAACACCGACAGTGAGGAGACGGGGTGCCCCGGCAGTCCGATCAGGGGAAAACCGCCCGAGTCGGCAAGGATGGTGGGTTTGCCGGGACTGAAGGCCAGGCCGTGAATAAAGCAGCCGGGCTCCCCCATGGCATTGAAGATATCCCTGGTGTAATCCTTCTTGCCGGCGGAACTTCCTCCGCTCAGAAAGAGGATGTCCGATGCGTCCATTCCCTCTCTGACAGCATTCTCAAGAGCCTCTCTGTCATCGGGAACTACTGCCGAGCGGATGACCCGGTAGCCCATTCTTTCGGCCTCGGCCCTGATGGTAAGAGTGTTGATGTCCCGGATCTTTCCCGGACGGAGCTCTTCATCGGGCCCAAGAATCTCGTCCCCCGTGGAGAGTATGGTCACCGCCGGTTTCTTATAGACCTCCACCTCCCCGATTCCCGATGCCGCCAGAACCCCGATATCGGCAGAACCGAGACGTCTGCCTGGTTTGAACAGGGTCTCCCCTGCCATTATATCTCTGCCTACGGGAACGGTATGGAGCCCCGGGGATGCGGGAGCCATTACGGCTATCTCATTCCCCAGAACCTCGGTATACTCCACCATAACGACGGCGTCCGCCCCCTGGGGAAGCATTCCGCCTGTGGGTACATAGGCTGCCTCTCCGGACCGTAAAGAGAAGCCGGGCTCCTCTCCCATGGCCACATCTCCGGCATTTTTCAAAAGAGACGGAATGGTCTCGGAGGCCCCGGAGGTCTCGGAAGCTCTGAGGGCATAGCCGTCCATGGTGGACCGGACAAAGTGGGGAACGGGATCTCTTGACTCCACGGGAGCCGCCGGAAAGCGGCCAAAAGCCTCTGATACAGGAATCATTTCCGTTTCCGGTCTGATATCTGAAAACCGGCTGCACAGTTCACTGAGGGCATTTTCCAGGGTCAGTACTTTAAGAAGGGGCATGGTAATCCTCCAAATTCAGGAATTATATCACTCCTATTAAAATATCACTCTCCCTTCTTTACAAAAACAGAGAGAAGGCCTCAGTATACTAAAAGGAGAAATAATCATGTCACTGAAGAAAAAGATATTTACAGCCCTTACAATCCTCTGCCTCGGCACGGCCCTCTACGGGGGCGGACAGAAGGAAGAACCCGTCCATATCAAGCTGGCCACAACCACCAGCACCGAAAACTCAGGCCTTCTGGCAGAGCTTCTGCCGGTCTTTCAGGAAGATGAGAACATCATTGTTGATGTTATCGCCGTGGGAACAGGAAAGGCCATTGCCCATGGGGAGAAGGGCGATGTGGATGTCATTCTCGTTCACGCCCGGAGCCGGGAGGATGCCTTTATGGATGCCGGTTACGGCGTAGACCGCAGAGACGTTATGCACAATGACTTTGTTATTCTCGGCCCCGCGGAAGATCCTGCCGGAATCAGGAGCATGACAGCCGCCTCAGAGGCCTTTGCAAAGATCGCCGCCTCAAAAAGCGAGTTCCTCTCCAGAGGAGATGACTCTGGAACCCATACCAAAGAGAAGGCCATCTGGGCCGGTACGGGGGCTGCTCCCGAAGGAACATGGTACAAGGAGGTGGGCCAGGGAATGGGCGCCGTCCTCACCATGAGCTCTGAGATGCAGGGATACACCCTGACAGACCGGGGAACCTGGCTGGCCATGAAGGACAAACTGGATCTTGAGATCCTTGTAGAGGGTGATCCTGTCCTCTTCAATCCCTACGGCGTGATTGCCGTAAATCCCGAACGCCACCCCCATGCGGACTATGAGGGAGCTATGAAGTTTATCAATTTCCTTACATCCGGAAAGGGTCAGACCCTGATCCAGGACTTCAAGAAGAACGGCGAACAGCTTTTCTATCCCGATGCCCTGTAATTAAGGAGACCCCTTGACCGCCCTCAGAGAGGCCCTGGGCCTTATCATTACCGGAGACAAAGAACTCTTTACCATCTGCCTGACATCCCTGAAGTTCTCCACCCTCTCCATCGCCATAGCCTCTCTGGCCGGACTTCCCCTGGGATTCCTTCTGAAACTGAAGGAGTTCCCGGGGCGGAAACTTGTACTGGTCGTGATAAACAGCCTGATGGCCCTTCCCACGGTTGTGGTGGGCCTGATGGTCTACTCACTTATCAGCCGTTCCGGCCCCCTGGGTCCCTACGGCCTGCTCTTCTCACCCGCCGCGGTTGTTCTGGGACAGACCATACTGGTTCTTCCTCTGGTGACCTCACTGATCTACGGCAGCGTTTCGGATATGGACCCCCGTCTGCCGGAAACCCTTAAGACCCTCGGGGCAACGGGACACCGATACTACATTATGCTGGTAAGAGAGCTCCGGGGACCTATTCTTTCCGCCGTTCTGGCGGGATTCGGCAGAGCCATCGGAGAGGTGGGAGTCTCCATGATGCTGGGTGGAAACATCCGCTGGTTTACAAGAACCATTACCACAACCATCTCCCTTCAGACCAGCAAGGGAGAGTTTGAACTGGCCCTGGCCCTGGGCATAATTCTGATGCTTATCGCCTTCACCCTTAACTTCCTCATGCATCTGGTGGTGGGCTATGAGCACTGAACTCTACAGAATCGAGAATCTGATCTTTCGCTACGACAGAAAGTATGACAGAAAGCGGAGCCAACCCTCAGATACAGTACTGAGCATTCCCGATCTGACCATCCTGAAGGACCGGGTCACCGTGATCCGGGGCCATAACGGCTCGGGTAAATCAACACTGCTGAAACTGCTGAACCGCCTCCTGCAGCCCACAGAGGGAAATATCACCCCTGGTGGAGACTTCCGGTCGGTCCTGGTTCATCAGGAACCCTATCTCTTTCACGGCTCCGTACTCCACAATCTTACGGCTCCTCTCCATTTTCAGGGCGGACGTAAACCCGGAGAGGCTGAAAAGGCCGCCTCGGCCCTGAAGATGGTGGGGCTTGAGGACTTTGAAAAAAGACGGGCCCGGGAGCTGTCGGGGGGAGAGAAAAAGAGGGTTGCAATTGCCCGGGCCCTGATGACCGGGCCCGATGTTCTTCTCCTGGACGAGCCCGACGCCAATGTGGACAGTCGTACCTCACGGGACCTGGAAATCCTGGTACAGGATCTGAAAATGAGGGGTATCAGCACCGTTCTCTGCTCCCATAACAGAGGCTTTGCCTACAGATGCTGTGATGACCTGATCGATCTCTACCAGGGAAGCCCCGTGGATCATGATGAGAATGTCTTCAAGGGAAGCTACCGCTGCGCCTCGGGACTCTATGCGGAATTCCGTATCGGTGAGTGGAACATCCGCTGTCCCTCTGTGACCGGAGAGTACACAACCGCCGTGATTTCCCCTGAAAGTTTCACCCTCCTCAGCTGTCAGCCTGATTCAGATGAAGGAAACACCTTTGAGGCGGAGATTCAGGATATCAGGGCTTCAAAGAAGGGTCTAAAGACCCTCGTCCTCGCCGGTCCGGCGGATCTGAGAATGCGCATCAGCGACGCCGAGCTATCGGTATCAAATCTTAAAAAAGGCGACCGCCTAAGCCTGTTATTCAGCCCCTCATCGGTAAAACTGTACTGAATCTTAATGCAGGTAAGAGTCAGGCAAAATCCCCACAGATTATTAAACTATCATTCTCAATATCACTGCGGGTCGGTGTTGAGTCTTCGAAGTTGTGTGGGGAGCGGGCTGCTCCGGGCTCTGCTGCCGCTCCGGCCCTTATGCCCTTGGTTAGATTAACACAACTATTAACCTTATTCCGATGGGAGAAAGATAATGCACATCCAGCCGGAAGGGCCTAAGGGCCCGCTGCGCGGCCCTCCGTATCCCTTTTTGGTTCGGGGTGGATAATTCAAATGCAAAGAGTTTCTCGAATATAGAATAGTCAAGATTTCTGATTTGACTATGTGCGCACTTTGGGATTACAATCATACATGAGGTTTGATTTCAATAGAGAGAAAAATGAAATCCTGTATAGGGAAAGAGGGATAACATTTTATCAGATAATTGAAGCAATCTCTGAAAACGGAGTTCTTCGGAATGTGAAGCATCCTAATGCTGACAAATTCCCGAATCAATGGATGATGATTGTCAACTGTAATAACTATACCTATTGTGTTCCAAATGTTATCGATGGAAACACCTATTTTCTGAAGACCATATACCCTAACAGAAAACTGCTTTATCTGATTGATAAGAAGGAAAATGAAAATGGCTGAAAAGTACATTGATGATGAAGAGAAAGATCTGATGGAAGCTTATAAAGCTATTGATTTCTCGAAAGAAGAAAGACCAGCTGAATCTGACCAGAAGAAGTTTAAAACTGCAGCTTCTGACTTTGTTAAGAAAGAGACAAAGATGAATATTAGAATTGATCCATTCGAACTGGAAAAAATTAAGGAATATGCAGACAATGAAGGATTGAAGTACCAGACGTTTGTGAAGAGTGTTCTCCATAAGTACATTACCGGTCAACTGGTTGAAAAAAGAAAAATCAGTTAACTCACTCCCATAAGAACTGAGTTGCACCTGTCATTACTCTGTAATGAAATTATCAGGGATGCAGGTGAACTCGATCTTATGGGGAATATTTCAATATTCTTCCTGTATTAATTCTAGCTCACTATTTTCAACTAATGAGAATTTTGAACTATCTAAATTTATACGAATAGTTTTAATCACTTCTTCATTACTATTTACAAGAACAATATAGTCATCCCGATATTCTCCAGAAATTTTAGTGAGTTTGTGCGATATACTTAAATCATTATTCTTATTTTCAATGATCATAGATCCATCAATAATATTTTGATCATCATTATTCTTTCTAGATATGATAAAAACAAGAACATTTTGAAACTCAATCAAATCAACATAAACTGAATAATCATCTCCTGCTAAATACCCTTTGATTACATATTTCTCGATTGAATCATAATCTAATATATGGCCAATATAATCAGATCTATCCCCCTGACTAATATTTATTAAAGATAGTTCGCTAAGAACTTTTTCTATTACAGTTTCCACTTTATCAACGTTTTTATTTTCATTTTCAATATTTGAATCATCTTTAAACTCAACATTTTCCACTTTTTTTCCAGAACAAGAAAATATAAGTACTGAAAGAATTATTATTTTTATTAAAATCCTCATACTACCTCCATTTAATACTGTAAGTTATCTCTTTTTCTATAATATGGTGATTACATTAGCGCTCGAGTTTGATGTTAGGCTCTTGGTTAAACAAAGTCACAGTTGAGTTCTTGAATCACTACTCCAGGAGAATTCGTATTCTTGTAAATCAATAATCAGATTATACAATTACTTCACATTATTTTGTAAAATAAATTTTTTAATATAGTACTTTCCATTTTCTGAAACTAATCCTATTATTTTTTTCTGTGAAAGGCTAATATCAATAAAGCTTAAAGATTTTTCTAAAATAATATTTACTGAGTTCTTTCTTATTAAATTATATATGGCTAAACCATCATTCCATGAAAGTAAAACCTCATCTTCATTCAAAAAAACACATCCCATAAAGAACTCATTATTTACAAAATCAAATCTCTCATTATTTCTTAGTATGAAAAAATTAGGATAATTTTGAGAATCAAATAAAATTGAACCAATAAAGTTGTTAGAATTATGGTCCAAAATATATGAATCCCCTAATTTTGAAAGAACTACATCTTTTTGAGATAATAGATCATAAATAACTAGGAAAACTTTACCATCTTTATTCAGTTCTATAATCAAGTTACTTGATGAAGAATAGAAAAAAGCATTACTTATAATTATTGACATCTCGATGCTTTGAAAATCTCTATTTGAAAGAGAATCAATATTATTATTTTCAAGATTAATTCTATAGATTTCACCACTCATAAATCCAAGGTCAGACGTTACAACCAATAGAAAATTGTCATTTATGTCTAAATTCCTTATTGAGCTTGATTCAAATTCATAAAAGAGACTTGTTTCACCTTCTTCATTTACTTCAATGATTTTATTATCTAGACTATAAAATGTTCTTAGTCCATTTGAAATAACTTGCGACATTCCTTCGTTTAATTCATCTATAGAAAAGCTATCAACTTCAATAATTTCTTGAGAAAAGATATTTGTATATGAAAGAACAAAAATCAGAATAAGAAATATTTTTTTCATATTTACCCTCATTTGTAAAATCTATCTGGATTTACAGATAATCCACCTAGGAAAACTCTATAATCAAGATGAGGTCCTGAAGACATACCTGTATTACCAACATAACCAATAACATCACCTTGATTAACAAATGATCCATTCTTTATTCCAGGTGCGAAGCGTGATAGATGTGGATACATAGTTTTTACAGAAAAGATGGAACATTCTTATCATTTGGAAACTGTTTTGCTAATGTTAAGGACAAATTATTTCCAAATATACTTGTATCAAAAGTATTTGTTTGAATAAAGCCAGAATGAGCAGCTAATACAGGTGTTCCAATTCTAGCCCCTTCGCTAACCTTCTTCTTGAACTAACTCAATCAATTCTGAATCAATATTTTCAAATGATTCAGATACAGATCTAAACTCTATTGCTTCTAGAACTTGATTGTTATCATCTACTATTACAAAAATATCTTCACGGTAGTGCCCTGAGACTTTAATCAACATATAACTAAATCCTGCCATAGTTTGTCCTTTTGGAAAGGCATAAGTACTGATAACCAACCATTTATCATTACTTTTATCTTTTCGTGAAGCAAAAAGGTATAGATTTTCAGAAGTCTCAACATTCGTTATTCTATAGACATAATCAGGTTCTATTAGTTGTCCCCCTTGGTAATAATCTCCAAGCTTTTTTTTGCTAATGGACTTCCCAATAGCAATATCATTAAGACTATCAATTGAACTATTACTTCTTTCCCATTGATCAATAAAATCAACAGATATTTCACCGATATCTTCTGATGCTAAAATCTCTTCATCATCTCGTTTATTAATCTCAACATCGTTTTCCTCTGCGTAACAGGCTAAAAAAGAAAAAATCAAAAGTGGTAATATGAAATGCAAGATTTTCACACTGCCCTCCTTATTTAATTAAACTAAGAACTCTTTCTCTTTGAAAGCTTGGACTATTTACAATTGATTTAGTATCCCCTTGTGAGTGCCCTCTAACATAATCTCTACTAAAAGCTTGAATGACCTGTTCTGCTGTAGCAGGAGCAGTATAGAGAGGATAACTTTTAGCCGAATGAATGTGAGCATTTCCGACACCGGTATCTCCTGCCTGAGCTATATTATCACCCATTTTCACAGTGTCACCTTCTTCCACATTTACTGAATCAAGATGAAAAAACCATATCTTGCACCATCTTATGCAACAGCTCTTCGGTAAAATTCATTTTGAGAATATAGGTTATCATCATAGTAATTCTTTTATGAATTATTGTTCTTATCCTTTTTTAAAATTCCATAAACTGACTTTATTAAGAGCTCCCCCGAAACAACAAATATCATAATGACGATATCAGCCAGAAATAAACTAAATAAATTAAATTCATCATATAAAACTATATAGAGGACTGTAAAAGCTATACAATATATCATTCCCGTTTTGATAGCACTAATAAGTATTCTTTTTGATTTATCCTGCATAAAAATCCCCCTTTATCTATTGAGATAATCTCGAAAGGTATCAGCTATATCGACCATTGAAGTATCAATCAAAACTTTATCCATTATGCTCTTAACTTGTGATTCTTTTAATTTTCCGCCTTTTGCAGAAAAATATTGATCAAGACCAGTAGCAGGTAAGACTCCACTCGGTGCCAATTCTTTTTGGGAACCTTTATTCCCAAGAGCTCCTCCTAGAAATGAGGCTGTATACCCAGCAAGTCCAAAAACCATCAAAGACTTACCTTTACTTTCCTGAGCACTCAATAGAGTATTTTGCTTGTCAGAATCCATTGCTTTAGCAATAGAAGCAGAATGGTCTTTCATTTCTGAGATTTTATCTTTTGAGATTATGCTTAGACCCTTTAATGAAAAATCGCCACCTTGCCAATTCCCTTCATTATCATAGAAATCATTTATATAGTTCTTCTTGGCTGCTTCTTTCCAAGAATCATAGCCTGCTTGTTTTGCAACATCGGCAAGATAATCAGTATCTTCTGTAGCTGTAAAAACACCATCTTCCGACTCAACCCATTTTAATCCAGTTGGACCTATATACCTGACAGGATTATTACTAACATACGAATACCTGTTCACGGATTCCACTACCGAAAACCC
The DNA here is from genome assembly GCA_002408085.1 of Spirochaeta sp. UBA5339. Classification (GTDB taxonomy): domain Bacteria; phylum Spirochaetota; class Spirochaetia; order DSM-2461; family DSM-2461; genus Oceanispirochaeta. The sequence continues at coordinate 302 of DHQL01000012.1, read as the reverse complement.
GCTTCTCAAGTTCCCCTCATCATCCATCGGACTTAAAAGCTCCCACCCCGCCGGGTCACTGGATACCCATCTCGATGTCTCCGGATTCTGATACCGTGCACTCATGTAGTACAGCCCGGTCTCCTCGTCCCACTCCTTGCCGGTAAACCTGTAGGGGATCATGTCGTACTTGCTGCTGTCATTCTGGTCTAAAATCCACTTCTCTCCGTAGGGGGTGTATTCCATATGCTCGTATACATCTCCCTGGTAGTCAGTGATGACATTACTGAAACTGAGGTGGTCGGTGTGGTAGTAGAAGGTGT
>DHQL01000011.1 GCA_002408085.1 Spirochaeta sp. UBA5339 | reverse complement strand
GAGTAGGTCGTCGCCAGTTAAAACTAAAGCCCCAGTCGTCTAGACTGGGGCTTTTTTATTCAGGAGACGCCCGTTGCAATTTGGTGTGGAAGGTTGGAGGCTCTTTTTTGCTGCCAGCCTATGCAACCTGAGTGCAGAGGGCTGAGAGAGCTGCCAGTACCCCCCACCCTCGAGCGAAGGATAACTTTTTATGCTTTATACCCAGACCTGGACGTTCTTTGTATTTGGTCTAAGGAGAGGGGATAGATTCTTATTCGGTATGGGGTCTGCCCGGGTTTCCTGTAGGCTTTTGGGGTCGTACTGGACTGGAAGTTTCCAAAGCTGAGATGTGAATATAAAAAATAATCTGTGGTATAATTAACTGGCTGTATCCATTTTTGAGATTCACTTCTTTTATTACTCAGTCCATGAGGTAACAATATGAATAAAAAAGATCAGCAATATGCAAAAACACTCAAGGCTATCCAGGATGCGACAGATTTTATTGTATCTTCTGATGGATTTAAGAATCTGACTGTTCGAGAAGTATGTAAAAAAGCCGGAGTGACTCATGGAGCCTTCTATCACTATTTTTCTTCCAAAGATGATCTTCTGATGGACAGGGTAAATCGGCTGAGCCTTCATATGGATGATTATTATGAAAAAAAATTGAAGTCTCTTCATACTAGAGAGGCTTTGAAATCTTTTATAGATGAATACATCCGTTTTGTTATGTCAAAAGAGGTCAATATCTTTGTAGAAGTGGAGAAAACTCTTTACTCACAAGCACATAAAGAGAATGAGATTCTTTGGGGTTCAAAAAGAATTTTAAAGTATTTGATTCATAAGGCTGTGGAGAAAGGGGAGATCTGCTCTTTACTTTCCGAAGATGAAATATTCGAGTTTCTTCAAACAATGTGTTCAGGAATCTCTAAACGGTACTGTATCACTCATGGGAGATCCCTTCCAAATCATTCCCTCCAATCTGAAATCAATAAGTGGATTGATTCCCTGTACTGCTGATAAATTTACTTTTAAATAGTATACGAAGTTTTTTTATAAATATATACTCCATTAATATTACATGTAATATTACAAGTAATATTACATGTAATACATTAGGAGGTATCATGAAAAGAGCGAATAGGTTTATAGGGATAATTGCTATATTAGCGGTAACAATGGGTTTAACCGGATGTAAAGATCAGCCCTCTGGAAGCTTCACACAAACAACCCCAGGGTTGTTCGGTCCGATTGAAGTAAGTGTTGAACTCAACAAAGGAACTATTGAAAATATATCTGTCGTGTCTCATCTGGAAACTCCGGGTGTCGGTGGTTATGCCCTTGAGGTGATTCCCGATCGAATCATCGAAGCTCAAAGTACGGATGTGGATGTTGTATCAGGCGCCTCAATCTCAAGTCGTGCTCTCATAGCAGCCGTTAGTTCCTGTCTTGAAACGGCAGGGATGAAGGTCAAGAAGAGCAATACGAGGAAAGTGATACCTGATGATATCGATAAGACTACGGAAGTTGTCATTATCGGAGGAGGTGGAGCCGGTCTGGCGGCAGCAGTTGCTGCAACAGAGGCGGGATCTAGAGTTATCATAATAGAAAAAACAGGATTTCTTGGAGGAAACGCGATTGTCTCCGGAGGGATATTCAACTGCCCGGATCCCGCTCTTCAGGATATTGCGGATATTAAGGCTCATAGTCTGGACTCTCTGATTGAAAATGCCCTTTCTGAAACCCCTGTCAATCCCTTGCATAAGGAGGTTATGGATACCGTACGAGAACAGTTTAACGCTTACAAAAAGACGGATAAACATGTTTTTGACAGTCCTGAATGGTTTGCACTTCAAACCTGGAACGGTGGAGATAAAGTCGGTGATCTGGATATGCTTCTGGTATATGCCGATAATGCTTTCAGTACATTGGAATGGTTGAAGGATTTGGGTATGACATTCACCGATAAGATTAATTCTGCCAGCGGTTCATTATACATGAGAACCCATACATCAACCGAGCCCCACGGAACCGGGTATATTGCTGCGTTCAGAGATAATCTGGCCGGGAAAAGTGACTTGATCGATATCATGACTGATACCGAAGGGAAGAGCCTTATTGTCGAGGACGGCAGGGTAACAGGTGTGAATGCCCAAGGAAAATCTGGTAACAAAGTAACACTTCATGCGACAAAAGCTGTGATTCTGGCTACAGGCGGCTTTGCGGGAAATGTAGAGATGCGGATGAAATATGCTCAGTCCGATAAGTGGCCAGATTTAAGTGCTAAAGTCATTTCTACTAATATGCAGGGAGTCTCGGGTGATGGAATACGCATGGCTCAGGAAGTGGGAGCCAATTTGATTAATATGAATCAGATTCAGTTGCTTCCCTACGCTAACCCATGGACGGGGGGAACTGGGGACATAACTCTGACGTACAGCGGCAGCATCTACATCAATAAAAATGGGGAGCGCTTTGTACGGGAAGACGGCCGCAGAGATGAAATGTCTCTTGGGATCATAGCCCAGCCGGAAGGGATCATGTACCAGCTCTTCAGTGCTGATGCCGTTCCTGATCCTACTAAAGGAAAAACCCTGGGCGGTATGCCACCCTCTTACTACATTGACAATAAGCTATCAGGATATGTAAGTGCACCGACCGTAGCCGGTCTTGCTGAAATTCTGAAGATGAATCCTTCAACACTGCAAAAAACAATTGATGACTTCAATTCTTATGTTGAGGGAACTGAGGTTGATCCATTTGGTAGAATCACTTTTACCAAGAAGCTTTTGACTGGGCCCTGGTATGCCTACCCCAGAAAGCCTGCGGCTCATCATACAATGGGAGGAGTCGATATTGATGCCAGCGCCCGTGCCCTGCGTGTCGATGGCTCTGTTATTGATGGTCTTTATTGTGCTGGAGAGGTGACTGGAAACCTGCATGGGGCTAATCGCCTGGGAGGTAATGCCATCGTAGATTTTTGTGTTTTCGGACGAATCGCCGGGATGAATGCCGCTGGAGAGTGATCTTCCGGTTTAGGATCTGACAGTTATTCTTGAATCCGAGAGAAGCGTGTCAGGTTCTTTTTCTATTCCCAAGTCATTTGGTCATTTTGTCCGATTTCTTTGTTTCTGAGACCATATGACTTATATGAAAAAATTAAGAATATGTCCCCTCCTCTCTCTGATGGGGCTTATCGTTGTGAATAGTGTAATAAGACAAAATAAAAAGGATTTTAAAAGATGAAACTTGGTGTAATGGGAAAGCAGATAATTGCTTTCATTTCGCTCTCGATTGTTATTATTCTATCTTTGATAGGATTGTCCATTATAGAATCCCGAAAAGTGCTTATGGATGAACTTGATAAGCGACTTATGGCGGAGGCAGTTCATATGGCCACCGGATATGACAACTGGTTGAATTTGCAGATCGTAGAGATGGAAGCAGTCGCCCGTCATGTTATTTTCGATGATTCTCAAGAGATGTTCAGTATACTTAAAGAGACAGCTTCTGATCTTGGTTTCAATTCTGTCTCATTTGCAGATGCCAACGGTATTGTCCATTCATCAACTGGAAAAAACTTTGATCTTTCGGAACGTGAATATATTAAAAAGATTTTCGAGTACAAGATACCGGCTATTTCAGAGCCTGTATATAGTGCTGCCAGTGGAGAATCCGACAGATTGATTGTTCTTTTTGCAGTACCCGTTTTAAATAATGACAAACTGGAAGGAATTGTAATCGGTCAACGGAATGCAGACTTTCTTAATGATTATTTAAAAACAGTGAACAATGGACCCGGTTCCTCAAACTTCATAATTTCTAAGGATCCCTTCCCTATTGCCCATACAGACAAAGAGATTCTGGATCAGAAGTTTGATGTGATTGAAGCAGCCAAGGAGAATCCCAGCTATCAGGAGTTTGCCGACATTATCCAGGAAATGATGGATGGAAAAGAAGGGCAAGGTTCATATACTTTTAATAGTGTAGAAAAGTATTTGGCTTATGCTCCGATTAGCAATGCAGACTGGGATATTGGAATCAGTATACCTAAAAATACTGTACTGGCGTCAATGTATGCCCTTCGAACCAAACTCGTCATTTTGGGATTCATAGCATTAATCATTGCTCTTGTAGTGGCAGTGGTTCTTGGAAAGTCCTTTGCCGCTCCTATCAAAACGGTTGAAGAAAGCATCAGGAATATCTCCTCCGGAGATGCTGACCTAACCCGCCGCATAAAGTCAATTAGAAATGAGGATGAAATCGGCAGTCTTGTGATCGGGTTTAATACATTTATAGACAAGCTCCAGAGCATTATACGTATACTCAAAAAGAGTCAGAACTCTTTAATGGGGATTGGTCTTGAACTTGCAACGAATTCTCAGGAATCGGCTAGCGCCATTTCTGAGATTCAGGCCAATATCGAAGGAGTACGGAAACTGACAGAGAAGCAGTCTTCGAGTACTCTTCAGGTCAACAATGCCATGGAAAAGATGCAGGAGGCAGCCAGAAAATTCAATCTTATTATTGAGCATCAGGGTGAAAGCACGACTGAGGCATCCTCTTCCATCAATCAGATGATTTCAAATATTTCCTCAGTTGCAAGCTCTGTGATTAGGATGTCCAATCGTTTTACACAGCTTTTGGATGCTGCAGAGCTAGGAAAAAATCGGCAGGAAGAAGTTATGAAACAGCTTGAGCAAATCATGGAGCAATCTACAATGATGATTGAAGCAAACAAGGTCATTGCGGGAATCGCCTCACAAACAAATCTACTGGCGATGAATGCAGCAATTGAAGCAGCTCATGCCGGGGAGGCTGGAAAAGGTTTTTCAGTTGTTGCCGATGAGATAAGAAAACTCAGTGAAACGTCTACGACTCAGTCCAAGACCATTGGAGCTAATCTTCTACGAATAGAGAACAGCATAAAAACTGTCGTCAGTTCCTCCATTGAATCGGTCGAATCCTACAGCGGCATCATCGATGACCTCAGTGAAACAAACAATATGGTCAAGGATGTTGAACAGGCAATGAAAGAGCAGCAGGAAGGATCCCAACAGGTTCTGATTGCCCTTGAAGACATGAACCGGATTGGCAGTGACGTCTCAGAGGAGTCTGCGAGTATAATCTGTGAAATTGGCAATGCCTCAAACTCTATAAATGATCTTTCAGAGATTACTACAGTTGTCCGAAGCAGTATGGATGAGATGGCCACTGGAGCCCTGCAGATTACTGAATCGGCACAGACCGTATCAAACCTGGCAGATATAACCAGTGGGAATATAACTGAAATGGAAGCTGTAATAGGAAATTTTTCGGTATAAGTGTCTTTTTCTTAGAGCAGAGAGTGCCTCTCAGACTCACTTTCAGGAACAGGGTTGAGAGGCCGCTCAAGACAATTCAGCAGAACGTTTTTTCAGCCAGTCCCTGATCTCTCTTCAGGTTTCATATATATAGCCCCGAGAATATCATTATTTCCGGGCATATCCATTTTCCGATACAGACTCTGTTCGCAATTTTTCCATAAAAATCCTGAATCTTTACAATGGCGGGTTCTTTTGTGCTGATGTTAACCTGAACATGAAAAGATAAGGGGGAAACAATGACATCACGGGAACGCGTCCTTGCGGCGATTAATCATAAGGAGCCGGACAGGGTGCCGGTGGACCTGGGTGCAACGCCCAGTTCCGGTATTTCAGCATCGGCACATGAGCGGCTTATGAACCATCTGGGGTGGAGCGACAGGACTCAGATCTATGATGTGGTGCAGCAGCTGGCACAGCCCGGAGATGCCCTGATTGACCGTCTGGGCGTTGATGTTCTGGATGTGGGGCGGATGTTCAACGAGGCTCCCGAGCACTGGCAGCCAGCGGGTCTGAGCTATCTGCAGAATGCCTGGTATCCCTCGTGGTTCAAGCCGGAGAGCGACGGTAAGGACGGGTGGATCAGCAGGCATCAGGACGGCACTCCCATTGCGGTAATGCCCGAGGGGGCTACCTTCTTTGACCAGACCTTCTTTCCCTGGCTGGACGGCTATCCTGAGGGAAGAAAGGCCATGGAAGAGGTTCTGGATGAGGCCATGGACAAGGTCCTCTGGTCCAATATGGTGCACAGTCCCTGGGACCATGCATCGGAGCCCGATTTCTGGGATCAGCTTCGCAAGAGAACCATTGAGCTGAGAGAGAAGAGCGACAAGGCCCTGATGATTGTCTGCGGGTGCAATCTCTTTGAATGGGGAACTTTCCTAAGAAGAATGGATAACTTTCTGATGGATCTCTATACGGACCGGGAGAATGTGGCTGTATTGATGGAGCTTCTGATGGAGAGGCATATGGCGACTCTGGAAAAGGTCTGCGATGCTGTGGGAGATGTGGTTGATATTCTCCGCTTCGGGGACGATCTGGGTATGGACTCCGGGCCCTTTATGGGGCTGGATATCTACCGGGAGCTCTTCCATGATCACAGAACAGCCCTCTGCTCCTATATTCATAAAAACAGCGGCATGAAGACCTACCTCCACAGCTGCGGTTCCATCTATCAGTACCTTCCCTCCCTGATAGAGGAGGGGATGGATATTATCAATCCCCTGCAGACAAACTGCTATCAGATGGAACCGGAGAAGATAAAAGAGGAGTTCGGTAAGGACCTCTGTTTCTGGGGAGGAGGAATGGACCCCCGGGCCATCCTTAACAACGGTACTCCCGCACAGGTTAAGGATGAGGTAAAGCGGCGCATGGATATTCTGGCCCCAGGCGGCGGATTTGTCTTCAACAACATCCACAATATTATGCCCGATGTTCCTCCAGAGAATATCCTGGCCATGTATGATGCGGTGATTGAGGGTTCCTGATTTATTACCGGATGCTGGTACATCGCGTCATTCTGCTCCCGCTTGTCAGGGTTCAGATAAGAAAAGGTAATCTCCCGATATGAAAAACCGTGGTATTATTGAGACCTTGGTTTCCGGGAGGTTTTCTTTGAACAAACCCTTGATTCTTGTGGGTGACAGCATCGGCAGATCCTATTATCCCAGACCATCTCATCAGGAGGATTTCCCCTTAGAGGATGAACGTCACTGGTATGACCGGGAGCATATGCACTGGCAGGTTCAGAAGCTTCCCATGCCCGAAAGCAGTATGGATGGTCCCGAGGGAAAGAGGGTGATCTGCAATATCCCCATGGTTCATGACTATATGAATCAGTTCCGCTACGGCCTTGAAAGGGTTGCGGACAGCAGCGGCATTGAGCTTGAGGTTATTGAGACGGGGCTGACCGCGGAAGACCAGATTCTCTATGCAGAAAAGGTTGTGGAACTGGCCCCGGACCTTGTGATCCATCTGATGCCCGCCGGGGACCAGCAGGAGGGGCTCTACAAAAAAATCTACGCTGCGGGGATTCCCATTATCTGCAGCAATCTGCTTCCCTCCCGGGAGGACCTGCCCTATATTCTGTCCTGGACCGGACCCAATGACTGGGAGATGTCCCGGGAACTGGCCAGACACTTTGCACACTATATGGACTATAAGGGGGGATATACACTGATCTCCCACTTCAAGGGAACCTCCTGTGATACGGCCAGGACCTGGGGTGTCATAACAGAACTCAAAAAAATAGCACCCGATATGGTCTGTCTTGACCACTGTTCCACTCAAATGGACCTCCGCCTGTCTCAGGAGGCTGTTGAAAAGTGGATTGGGGAGTACGGCGAGAATCTCAAGGGGATAGTCTCAGCTGACAGCGCTCTGGTTCAGAAGGGTATTTTCAGGGCCATGAGGAAGCATGAACGGGATGATATTATCTGCGTTTCCCACTGGAGTCCGCCGGAGGCTCTTGAAGATATAAAGAGCGGAAAGCTGCTGGCCACAACCTATCAGTCGGGAATCATCGACGGCTCTCTGGCCATGCAGACCGCGGTGGACTGGTTCAGCGGTTTCGAGGTTCCCCCGGTCTGCTATATGCCGGTCCATGTGATCACCGCCTCGGATGTTGACCTCTTTCTGAACAAGCGCAATGAGTTTCCCCATATCGAGTACAAGGAGTATATGATCTCCCTGCGGCTGGGAGACAGTCAGGGGATCGAGAACTACTTTTTGAATCTGGTACGGGAGTTTCAGGAGTGCAGCCTTATAACGGCGGAGTACTGCAGCGGAGTGGCCATTGAGCTCCTCTCCCGGTTTATTGCCGTCAGTGCGGAAGCGGGGATCAGCAACCGGAGCCTGACGGGACGTGATCCGGCGGTTCTGACGAAGCAGATCCTGCAGAGAAAGAACTTCAACAGAACCCTGGAGTGGCTGGAGCGGATCTCCCTGAAATACTGTGATCTCGTAAACGAGGAGCTGCCGGGAAAAGTAAGTGCCGATCAGGTGGTGGAGTATGTCCGCAGCAACTCCCATAAGGCCCTCTCCCTGAAGACACTCTCATACCACTTTAATCTGTCCGCCGCCTACCTGGGACAGCTTTATAAAAAGACCACGGGCAGCAATTTTTCCACTCATCTCAATATTCTGCGCATAGAGCAGGCCAAGGTGCTTCTCCGCAATCCTCTTCTCAAGGAGTATGAAGTGGCACGGGAGGTGGGCTACACGGATTCAAGCTACTTTTTCAGGATTTTCAAAAAAATTACGGGCATGAATCCATCGGCTTTCAGGGAAGAGATAATGGATGTGGAACCGGACGGGACCGGGAAAGAAGAGTCACTTAATCAGTTCCATGGCCCCGGAGAATGAGCTCCTGCTGATTTATTATCAGATCACTGTAAACAGTCTAAATCATTTATAGATAATTGCTTATCGATTTATTGGACGCTCTGTATCGACCTGTCAGGAAAATATCATGGACTGGAAAATATTCGAAATTATTCCAGTGCTATGCATAATTTGTCCTGTTGCGGGTGTTCTAAAACGGATTTAGTCTGAACTTGTGATGTGTGGAAATAAACAATTTTTCATGCATTTTTACAACCACCCGCCGCAGGTTAAATATGCGGTGATTTAAATGTTTTAAAGGAGTTTTTTGGTATGAAGAAGATCTTTTCATTGTTATTGATGGTCGTTCTTGTAGCAGGAAGTGCTTTCGCAGCAGGGCAGCAGGAGGAAGCTGCCGGAAAGAGTGAAGCAGAAGCCCAGGCAAACCTTAAGGCCTCACTGGCAATCGACATTTCCGATGTACGCGGAAGTGACGGACAGCTGCTTCTGATGTACGGCGAAACAAGACCTGTACCTCCCAAACCCTCAGATGCTGCGGCCCTTGATATGTGGAAACTGGAGTATGCCGGCCGTCAGACTAAAAAGGTTGATATGATCCCCTCTCCCGCCGACGGAATCATCGGCAAGAAGATCATAATGATTATGCAGTCCGAGCATCCCTACTGGACAGCCGTTGCAAATGGTTCCAGAATTGCCTGTGAAGCCTACCAGGCCGAGTTCGAAATGTGGAACCCCAACGGTGATCTGAACCAGCAGAACCAGTACATCGACAGAGCCATTGCCGAAAAGGCTGACATTGTTCTTCTCGCCAGCCTTGATGCCAAGGCCAGTGTTCAGCAGTTCAAGAAACTCTACGATGCCGGAATCCCCGCCATTGCCTACAATATGATCCCCAGTGATGATGCCATGAGATATGTTCTGGCCATTACAGCACCCGATGACTTCGGTCAGTTCAAGATGCTCGCCGAGTATATGGCCAGTGATGTCGGCGGATCAGGCGGTGTTGGATACATCACACACATCCCCGGCGGATCTCCTTACTTTGCAAGAACAACCAATGTTGTTGAGTACTACAAAGAGAACTACCCCGGAATGAAGACTCTGGATATCCAGTCTCCCGGATTTGAGGCTCCCAAGACAAAACAGGTTGTTGCAGACTGGATTACCCGCTTTGGTGATGATCTGACCTGTATCGTTCTTGCTGACGACTCCGCTCAGGCTCTGGGTGCCACACAGGCTCTGGAAGAGGCCGGAAGAAGCGATGTTTATGTAATCGCCGCCGGAAACTCAAAGGTTGGTATGGACCTGGTTAAAGCCGGAAAGATCAATGCCATTACCTTCCAGTCAGCCGAAGCTGACGGTGCTGTTCCCATCAAAGTTGCAGCCGACTACTTCAATGGTGTTGACCTTGGTTCCAATGCCGCTTTCTACCTGCCCCAGGCTGTCATCACTCCCGAGAATGTTGACAATTACATGCCTGCTCAGTGGTAAGGCTCAGGAACTTGAAAGACACATTTTAAAATGAAATCAGGACCTTCCCGTAAGGGGAGGTCCTTTGGAGTAGAGGAGATTAAAAAAGTGGGCGAATCGGCAATAGCACTGCAGATGAATGAGGTGAGTAAACAGTTCCCCGGTACCCTTGCGGTGAACAAGGTCAGCTTTGAGGTCAAAGCAGGCGAAGTTCATGCCCTGATGGGGGAAAACGGAGCCGGAAAATCAACTCTTATGAAGATACTGGCCGGGTCCTTTGCGGACTATTCGGGGGAGATCATTATCGGTGGAAAACCGGTACAGCTTCATACCCCTCATATGGCCAAGGAAGAAGGGGTAGGCATGGTCTACCAGGAGCTGAGTATAGCCTACAACAGATCGGTTGAAGAGAATATGTTCGCCGGCAAGATCCCCACAAAGGGTCTTTTTGTTGATCAGGCTGCTCTTAGAAAACAGTCTCTGGAATCTCTGGCCAAGGTTAAACTGGAAGATAAGATTGATCCCGGTACTGAGATGAAAAACATCTCTCAGCATGAATCACAGCTTATCGAAATGGCCAAGGTCATGAATGACAATCCAAAGATTCTTGTTATGGATGAACCGACTTCAGCGCTCTCCAGCGAAGAAGTTCAGATGCTTTTTGAAATTATCAGAGAGATTAAGAAAGAGGGAGTGGCCATTGTATACATATCACACCACCTTCCCGAGATTTTTGAAATAGCAGACAGGGTCACTGTCCTGAGAGACGGAAAGAAGATCGACACCTGTGACATTAAAGACGTAGACAATGAGACTCTGGTCGAAATGATGATCGGAGAAAAAATAGATGACTTTGTCCGGGACTGTCCCGGCGCCGACTGTAATGATGTGATTCTCAAGGTGGAGAACCTTACCCATTACGGTTTTGTACACGATGTAAGTTTTGAACTCTACAGCGGCGAGATCCTCGGTGTTGTGGGACTGGCCGGTTCGGGACGAACCGAGCTGGGACGCTGCCTCTCGGGAGCCGACCGGGTGGACTACGGCAGGCTTGTTCTGGATGATGAGGAGATTACCGTAAAGGGTATGAGTCAGATGCTGGACAAGGGAGTTGCCTATCTTTCGGAGAACAGAAAGACCGAAGGACTGGCCCTGCGTCTCTCCAACAGAAACAATATCCTCTCCACCATAATCGGCAGACTCTCTCAGTTTTTCTTCTTCCGGCCCAAAAAGGGAGATCCCATCCTGAAAGAGCTCTATGAAAAGCTGACCATCTATCCCCATGATCCCGAGATTACCACTTCAAACCTCTCGGGCGGAAACCAGCAGAAGATTCTTCTGGCCAAGTGGCTCTCCACAAAGCCCAAGGTTCTGATTCTCGATGAGCCCACAAGAGGTGTGGATGTAGGTGCCAAGAAGCTGATCCACGAGACCATCGTAAAACTGGCGGAAGAGGGACTCTCTGTAATTCTGCTCTCTTCCGACCTTCCCGAGCTTGTGGCTCTGTCAGACAGGGTTGCGGTTATGCGTCAGGGACATCTTATCGGTGACCTGACCAAGGAAGACGGATTTGACGAGAACAAGGTCCTTCTGGCGGCCAATGGAGAAAGAGGAGTTTTCAGTGTCGAATACTAAACAGGATATAAGAAAAACCAGCCATAACAGCTTCACACTGATTGTTAATAAGTTCGGTGTGTTCTTTATGATTCTGGTGCTGTCGGTGGTTGGAGTGCTGGTATCCCCCAGCTTCCTGAGTTCCACAAACCTGCTGAACATTCTAAATGCCGTTTCCTATCTGGGAATCGTTGCGGCGGGTATCGCTTTTGTAATCTTCTGCGGTCAGTACGGGGACCTCTCGGCACCCATGACCATGGCAACCACCGGAGTTATCTGTGTAGAGTTTATGCGCTACGGACTCTGGTATGGAATTATTGCGGCGGTAATAGCCGGGGCCGTAATCGGTATGATCAACGGTTTTGTTATCGGAAAGCTCCGGGTAAACGCCATCATCTGGACCCTGGCCATGAACTTTATCCTTGAGGGACTGGTCCGCTGGTCCTACAAGGGAACCCAGATCTATCCTGATATGGCGACGGAAAAGACCTATACCACCGGTTTTTTCCTTCCCATTATGGCCAAACTTGATCCCAATATTATGGATATAGACCTGGTCTCCCGGGCGGCTGCCTTCAACGGTCTGGCCACCACCTATCCCCTGGGAGTTCCTCTGGTTCTCTATGTGATGTTCGGCGTTATGATTACCGGTTACATCATCATGTCCAAAACCACCTTCGGAAACCAGCTGAAGGTTGTCGGTTCAAGCTATGAGGTTGGAAAGATGTCGGGAATCAATGCGACCCGCACCGTTATGATGGCCTTTATGATGTCCTCCATCTTCGCATCCATAGCCGGTGTCTTTATGACATCTCTGAACCAGGTAGGAGCCTTCTATATCGGACAGGGATATGACTTCCAGGCTGTAACAGCCATCATCCTCGGCGGCATGAGTCTGTCCGGAGGCCGGGGCTCTATGATCGGTGTATTCGGCGGTGTTTTCACCCTGGGACTGATCAGTAATATCCTGACCCTTCTGGGTATCGGTACCTTTACACAGAAGATGATCACCGGTGCCATATTCATCACGGTTGTAGCGGTGAATGCCAAATCTTTGAGAAAACTGGGGCGTGACTATGCTTAAGAATGAGTTAGACAAAGACAAACTGCTGGGAACACTGAACCACAACAGGATCTATGTATTTCTGGTTATCGTAATCATACTGATGTCCATTGGAGCTCCCGGGTTTATGCGCTCCTCCAATGTGATTCCCCTTATGAAGACCTCCCTTCTGCCCATTCTGGTAGGGATAGGGTTCACCTTCGTAATGATCGGTGGTAACTTCGACCTCTCCGTCGGGGCCATGATCAATGTGGGCGCCCTGATGGTAATGGGAGAGTTTAACCGTTTCTACGCCATCTTCGGCGGTGAGCCCGCCGGGGCTGCTGCCGTTTTCGGAGCCTGGACCGTCGCTTTTCTGATAGCTCTGGCCGCCGGTTCCTTCTTCGGCCTGATCAACGGCCTTCTGGTAGCCAAGGGAAAGGTTCACTCCTTTATTGTAACAATAGGTATGCTGACCACCTTGAGCGGTTTTGTATACACCTACAGCAAGGGAAATACCATAAGTGCCAACAGCTATGCCCTGGTGGATATTATCGAGAAGCCTCTGCTGAAGCTTCCCTATATCGAGTTTTTTACCATGCGTTCCCTGATCACCATTGCTGTGCTGGTTATCTTTGAGATCCTTCTTGTGAAAACCAGCTGGGGACGTGGCCTCTTTATGGTGGGCTCCAACAAGGAAGCCGCCTGGCAGGCTGGTATCGATATGGAGCGGAAGATCATCTGGACCTTTGTTATCTCCGGATTTACAGCGGCTCTGGGGGGCATCCTCTTTGCAACCTCCATGAATGCGGCTGTTCCCAACTACGGCGAGCGTGGCATCAATCCTCTGATGCTGGTTCTGGCTTCCACCATTATCGGGGGAACCGTTATGACCGGAGGCCGGGGATCGGTGGTGAAGACGGCGGTGGCTGTTATTACCATTCAGGCCATCTTCAACGGTCTGATCGGTATGGGCCTCGGTTTCGACTCACAGGTTCTCTCTGCGGGAGTCCTGCTGGGTGCGGTTGTACTCTATGAGGCCTACGTTCTCTATAAAGAGTCCCTGCGCAAGGGTGAGAGACCTGCTCTTCTGCCCGAAGCGGAAAAGCTGAAAGTAAATCACCGGGGAAGTAAATCCAAAGTGTCCGGAGAACAGTCCCCGGAAGCGGCTCAGGGAGCCTGAGTTTAGTACTGCTGAGCTTCACGAACCTGACTATTGATTCAAAAAAGGAGATTTGAATGAAACGTTTTGGACAGGTAATTAAAGTAAGACCCGAAAAACTGAAAGACTACGCCTGGCACCATGCTCATCCCTGGCCAGAGATCAACGCCATGATCAAGGAGTGCAATATCTCCAACTACAGCATCTATCACAGAGACGGCTACCTCTTTGCCTACTTTGAGTATACGGGCAGCGATTTTGAGGGGGATATGGCCAAGATGGCCGCCGATCCCAAGACCCAGGAGTGGTGGGATCTTGTAAAACCATTCCAGGAGCCCCTGGAAACAAGAAAAGAAGGTGAGTGGTGGGCCGATATGGACGAGGTCTACCACCTGGACTGATCTGATTCGACCTTATTCCCCGGCCGGATCGATTATCCTGTTCTGCCCGGGGGAGCGGAAAAAAGAGGTTTCCCATGTTGCATGATCCCAGTCACAGATCAGCGGTTCCCGTCGCTGAGAAGATAGTTCTGCGCCCTGAGGAGAAAGACGTCCTCAGGGAGTTGGGTGAGAAGTATGCTGCCGCCGCAGACAGCCCCGTTCATAAACAGAAGGCGGAACTATGGACCCGTCTGAATGATCTGAAGTCCGATCGTCCCATGGTCTGGATCAATGAGATCCCCTGGCATGAGATGAATGTGGACGATGAACTCACCCTCCGCTGTGAGCACCCCTGGGCCAGGGCCCTTGAGGACTCTCTGAGAAAGACCCTCTACCAGTGGAACCATATGCCCGGTGATATGATCATCAATCCCTGGTTTGACTGCGATAAGGTGATTCACAGCACTGACTTCGGAATTCTGGAGGAGACGGACATCGCCAGAACCGACGATGCCAATGATATTGTCTCCCGGCACTTCAAGATCCAGATTACCGAACCCGAAGACATTGAGAAGATCAAGATGCCTGTTATCACCCATAACGAGGAGGCCACGGCCTACAGCTACGGGATGATGCAGGATGTGCTGGGAGATATTCTTCCGGTAAAGCTTAAGGGACAGAGTCATATCTGGTTTACGCCCTGGGACTTTCTGATCCGCTGGTGGGGAGTCTCCGAGGCCATGATGGACCTGGTCCTCCGGCCCGAGATGGTGCATGCCGCCGTGGACCGGATGGTGGATGCCTGGATGATCGAGCTGGACCAGTTTGAAGAGCAGAACCTGCTGACCCTGGACTGTGACAATACCCGGATCGGTTCGGGAGGCTACGGCTATGTGAGCACCCTGCCGGGGGAGAACTTCGACCCTGACCATGTGAGGCCGAAGAATATGTGGGGCTGTTCCAATGCCCAGATCTTCTCCGATGTATCCCCCGAGATGCACTGGGACTTTGCCATCGAGCATGATCTTCGCTGGCTGGAGCGCTGGGGACTGACCTACTACGGCTGCTGCGAACCCCTTGCGGGGAAGATGGCTCAGCTCAGAAGAATCCCCAATCTGCGGAAAATCTCCTGCAGTCCCTGGAATGATACGGTAAAGGCCATTGCCGAGATAGGCAGCGATTATGTAATAAGCCGCAAGCCCAATCCGGCGGTTTTTGCCACCAAAACCTGGGACCCCGGGGAGGCACGACGGCAGATCCGGGAGTTTCTGGACCGGACCGAAGGGGCCTGCCATGTGGAGCTTATTATGAAGGATATATCCACGGTCAACTATGATCCTGCCCGGCTCTGGGAGTGGGCGGATATTGCCATGGAGGAAGTGGAGAAATAGAGCTCTCTTTTTGAGTGAGGGCGATTTTAATGTTTTTAGGGTAAAGAGATATAAAAAGGAGATATCTTATGGGAAGAAGCGAAAACTGTTTGAGAAAGCTTGACAGGATGAATAAGACCCTCCGGCATGAAGAGGCTGACAGAGTCCCTGTGAGCGACTTTTTCTGGCTTACATTTATTGAACGCTGGCGGGAGGAACTGGGGCTTCCCAAGGACGCCAGCCCCTACAAGCATTACGACCTGGACTGGATTCCGATTATGCCCAATCTGGACCCCCATATCAAAGATTTTGAAATCATAAAGAGCACCGAGGACGAGGAGATTGTCCGTACCGGTTTTGAGGCGGTTATCCGTCATAAGAAGGGCGCACAGATGCCCTATTTCGAGAAGTTTGAAACCGACACCGTCGAGAAGATGCTGGATTTTAAATTTGACGATCCCTGGGATGAGCGGCGCTACTTTAAGGCCGGAGACAATCAGCTCAACGGTGTATCCGAGGTAATCAGCCGGAACACCCCCGCCTTTACGGAAACAGTAAAGGAGTGGTACGGCGACTTTCCCGTATACGGTTCCGTCTGCGAGGGCATGGAACAGGGCTGGCGGATTATCGGCAGCGAGAACATCCTTCTCTGGTCCGCCCTCTATCCCGATGAGCTTGAGATCTTTCTGAACCGGGTCCATGACTTCAATCTGGAGTGTATGAAGGCCCAGTATGAGGCTGTTGACGGCGGATTGGACGGATTTATCATCTACGGGGATGTGGCCTATGTGAACGGCATGCTCTTTTCCCCGGATACCTGGAGGCGTTTCTTCAAGCCGGGACTTCAGAAGCAGATCGACTTTGTACACAGCAAGGGACTGCCGGTCATCTACCATGGATGCGGAAACTCAACTGATATCTGGCCTGATCTGATCGAAATCGGTCTGGACTGCTACAACCCTCTGGAGGCGAAGTCCGGAATGGATGTGATCGACAAGCGGAAGACCTTCGGCCACGATATGGCCTTCTGCGGAAATATTAATGTTATGAAGTGGGCCGATGCTCCTCTGGATGAGCTGAAAAGCGAGGTCCTGACCAAGATGAATGCCGCCAAGGGAGGCGGGTATATCGTGCAGTCGGACCACTCGGTTCCCAGCAATGTGAGCGCCGAACGCTATGAGTTCGTCTACAACCTGGTAAAGGACTATGGCCGCTATCCCCTGGACCTGGGAGAGTGGGACCTGACGGATATTAAATAGACCGGTTCGGCGGGGGCCCTGCCGCCGCCGGTGAAGGGCTGCCGGGACGTACCGCAGCGGAAGGATCAGGAGTTCTGCTTCTGGATAAATTCGGAGGCAGACATACCTGTCTTCTTTTTAAAGAGTTTGTAGAAGTAGGCCGGGTCCGTATAACCGAGCTGGAGGGCAATTTTGTTGATGACAACATTTTCACCTTTCAGCATTTTTTTTGCCTTTTCAATTCTCTTGTCGTTGAGGTAGTCGTTGAATTTCATCCCCGTCTCTTTCCGGAAAATCTGTCCCAGATAGGCCTGGGAGATGGAGAAGTCATAGGAGAGAGACTTCAGGGACATGGGGGACGAAAAGTTCCGGTCAATGTAGTCGATGATCTCCTGTATATGGGACTTTTTGTTGATCTTGGCAAGCTTTGAGCTGATCACCTGCTGGGCCATATCGCTGAGCCATTCCAGCACAGAGGGAATGTCCCGGTCCTTGAGCAGGTGCTTCATCAGGTTGTCATAGCTCCCCAGGGAGTCCTCCACCGACAGACCGTCCTCCTTCAGAAGAATTATCATCCCAGTCAGCAGTTCCAGGCAGATCCCCTGAAACATCTCGCTGGGAATTACCCGGCTAGTGAGAAGCTTTTCATAGAGATCTCCGAAGAAGTTGTAGCAGGCCCGCCAGTTGTACTCACGGATGGAACTGTAGAGGTGGTCCATATTCAGGGTGTTGACCCCTGGTGTGAGATTGATAAACTCGTCCGCATCCGCCGCTGTAACGATGTGTTTGGGCAGATAGCGGATCGGCTCTATGCTGAGTCCCTCAAACCAGTCTGCAATGGTCTGTATCGCCGTTTCCGCATCGATCTCGGGAGACTGGTAGGAGCTGGCATAGAGCTTGTTCCGGCGGATCAGTTCCAGCCCCGTATTGCTGCTTCCCGCCGCAACGCAGCAGATGTCGGTCCTGTTCCGTTTCTCCAGAACCCCGGTCACCGCCGTCATAACCGCTTCATCATCGGCGCTGAATATCCCGTTTATCTCATCACCATAGAGGTCCAGCCACTTCTCGACCTCTACCGCCGCCTTCTGAGGGTCCATTCCCGCCCGGGAGTCCAGGTGTTTCATATTCGGAGCGTACTCCTCCAGCTCGGTAATTACACCCCAGGTTCTGGCGTAGTAGCTGGAGTTCCCCGGCCGGTGACGCAGGATGGCATAACCTCCCCGGCGGTTCATTCTGTCGGCCATTGTCCGGGCCAGCAGACGGCTCTGTCCCCAGTCATCGGGACCTGTCCAGGCCAGCAGATAGCGATGGCCCTCGTTATCGGCCAGAAAGTTGCTGCCTACTACGGGAATTCCGGCCTCGTTTATTCTCCGGTACCAGGTGTTGCTCAGCTGCTGATTCTCCGGATTCAGGAGTATGATGTCCGGTTTCATCTCAATGGCCCGGGTCACATTGGCGTCGAATCTTTCATCATCCCAGTCGGAGGAGAGGGTTGTGAGAGTCATACCGAGTTCTCCGCATCTTTTTTCAATAGTAGCGGCATACTGCAGCATATAGGGATGGTCGTTTCCCGGCTGAAGATAGATCAGGGTTTTACCGGCAGCTCCGTCTCTGGGGGAGTCGGGGATGTTTATTTTTTTACTGTTCCAGCCGGCATACTCCATATCGTACCAGTAGGCCCTGTCGTATCGGTCCAGGTTGTCTTTGTTAACAGGAGGCCGGGGAATCTCTTTTTCTGTGGCACCCCACAGCAGCAGGAATTGACCGTCGGTTCCCCTTTTCAGGCTGACCGACTGGACTCTGGGATGGGCGGGTTTGGGCATGTGTCGGATTATACCATACTTCTCTTTTGAGGGATAAAGAATAATCACTCTTTTGATGTATACTTTATACTGTTATCAACTGCTGCAACCATAATTCAAAGAGGATCAGATGACCGGCTCCACAATAAAAAAATATTACCTCCTTATTCTTCTTGCCGCTTCCGGGACGGCTGTTTTTTCGAATACTCCCCTTAAGGACCCCCTTATCCCCGAAGGAGAGGAGATCCGATACAGGGTTTCCGGTGATGACGGTACTATTTCTCTGGTACAGAGGGTGGATACCGTAGTTCAAGATGACGGAAGTTCATGGTACCGGATTACCACAAACTCTCCCCTTCAGGACGGGGAGATTGATATTGCCAGAGACTCACTGGTGCCCTACCGCAGTTACAGCGTTACAAAGAGCGGACGTACCGATTTTATTTCCTCATCTGAGATCCGCAGTGTTCCGCCTCTGGCAAATGACGAGATCTTTCTGGTCGATTTTTCCAGTCTCAGTCATGTACTCAGGGGCTATCCCTTTGACAGCCACGAGACCCTTCATCTGGTTTTTCCAAACACTCCCGATGACTCCGACAGGAAAAACCCCGTCTCCTTTCGGATAAGATATGTGAAAAAAGAGAGCATCTCCCTCGGGGAGGAAACTTTCACTGCCCATAAACTGCAGCTCAATGTTAAAATGTCAGGAGGGATGGCCATGTTTTCAGGCATGGTTCCCAAAACATATTTCTGGTACTCAGAGGATCAGCCCCACTATCTGCTAAAATATGAGGGCAGTTCCGGTTCCGGAGGAAACGACAAGATTGTTATGGAATTTGAATCGTATAGAACAGGGAGGTAGTATATGTCATTACCGTCACAGGTAAAGGATCATCTTGAAAGAATTTACAGCCAGTCCACCGGCGAATGGATCAAGGAGGAGGGCTCCTTTAACAGACTCTGCACCAGCTGGGAGAAGAAGGAAAAACTCTTTTCCGAACAGATCCGTCTTCTGGATATGGAAGAGCTGGAGGAATTGGATTCAGAGAGTCCCCGGGCCGCCCTCTTTCTGACATTCTCCGGGTCCCTGATTACCCTGGGATACGGCTCAGAACGGTGGCTGGAGTATGCCAGTATCACCCTGAGGACAGATGTTCCTGACCTGGTGACTTATCATGCCACTTCCCTGAGCGCTCCGGCGGCTTACGGCAGGTCCGCCGAGTTTACCAAGGGCCCTGTTAAAAAGACTTCGGCCCTCTACAAGATTGTCGCCTGCAAAGAGGATGTACCTCCGGCTGAGCAGGATAAACGTGTCCGTGAGGCCTCTGTCTTTCTGACCAACTCCTTTATTCATCTGAACAGAGATCTGACCCTCCCTGTGGATGCAAAGGATGCGGACCAGTTCAACAAACAGAACATCATTGCCTACCTGGCCAGAAAGAGCGGTCTCACCCAGGACAAGGTCCGGGAGCTTACCGATGACTATGTTTCCATGCTGGAAACTGGAATGCTTATGGGCAAGTCCGTCTCCTTCGGCCGTCTGGGCCGGTTCTCAATGAAGCTGAAACCCAGTCAGAAGGCCAGGATCGGAAGGAACCCCAAGACCGGCGAGGAGATTACCATTCCAGCAAGAGAGGCCCACTGGTCACCGGTGTTCAAGTTCTCCGCATCCAGCAAGGACAAGGCCGCTGCCATGCCCCTGCCGGAATCTGAAGATGAGTGACTTTTAATTTTCAGTCATTATGTATATGATTGTATAAGTACTTATTTGAAGAGGAATTGACCATGACTTTGCCCCGATCTCTGGTACTTGCCGTTATGCTTGTAATTTCAATCTCTGTTTATGCTCTGCAGCCGGGTGATAGTATTCCCTCTTTTTCCGTCGCCTCGGGAACCGGACAGATACTGATCCGGGACGACCTGAGAGAGAGAAAAACTCTTCTCTTCTTTGAAGACCGGTCCAGTATGTCCGTCAACGAGGACTTGAAGGATTATATTAACTCCCTCTCTCTCGACCGGGAGGAAGTGATGGCAGTTATTGTGGTCAACTGCTCCGATGTGGGCCTTCTGAAGAAGATCTGGCAGGAGCGTCTGATTGAGTACTCCCGGAAAATGGGAATGCCCGTCTACGGCGACTGGAACGGAAACATGACCGACAACTTCCGTTACCGGGGCAAGAGTTCCAGCTTTCTGATTGTCAATGAGGACGGAAAGGTCATCTATACCAGAGACGGTACCGTTCCCTCTTCCGAATTCGCTGCCATTACCAGCCTGATTGAGTAAAAGCCGGCAGTGTTAAAGCATCTGACTGACAAACAAATTCTCTTTCTGTATTTTATCACCCTTATTGTGCTGGGAACCCTGCTTCTGCTGCTGCCCACCTCCTTTCAGGAAGGTAGAATCTCTGTTCTGGATGCCCTCTTTACGGCTGTATCGGCGGTCTGTGTGACCGGTCTTGCCACCGTGGATACGGGAAGCTTCTCTTTTTCAGGTCAGATCATCCTCCTTTTTCTGATACAGGCGGGGGGACTGGGATTTATCACATTCTCCACCCTCTACCTCTTTTTTCCCGGAAGCCGTCTCTCCTTCTCCAATATGGCTATTATTCAGGAGTATTACGGTTCCGAACATATTCAGAAACCCGAAAGGATTGTCAGACGTATTCTGTTTTCCACCCTTATTCTGGAGATTACCGGCATGGCTCTTCTCTATCCCGGGATGCTGAGGGCGGGGGTCGACCGGCCCCTGTTCTCCTCTGTCTTTCACGGTATCTCGGCATTCTGTAATGCAGGATTCTCCCTCTATCCCGACTCTTTGACCCGGTTCCGGGGTAATTCCATTGTGATGACAGGAATCTCCTTTCTCATTATCACCGGTGGGATGGGGTTTATGGTGCTCTGGAACATTGCCCGCTTTGTGAGATCCCGGGGAAGGATTAAGCTGCGGTATCACAGCCGGATTATGCTTTTATTCACCCTGATCCTTCTGACCCTCGGGTTTGTCGTCTTCTATCTGATTGAGAGGAACAGGCTGCTGCTCCATATGGACGGGGCAGAGGCGCTGGGTGCGGCTCTCTTTCAGTCCATAACCACCAGGACTGCAGGGTTCAATACGGTGGACCAGGCGGGGTTCTCCCTGCCTTCATACCTTCTGAATCTTGTGCTGATGCTGATCGGCGGGGGCTCCAGCTCCACCGCCGGAGGAATCAAGGTGACGACCATGTTTCTGCTGATACTGGTCTTTATCAAGGGCATCGATGACCACGGGGAGATCTCATTTCTGAAGAGAAGGATCAGTACGGATCTGCTGACCCGGGCGGGGCTCTACTTTATGAAGGCCCTGGCCATCCTCTTTCTGTCGGTCTTTCTGGTTTCCCTCTTTGAGAGCCTTCACTGGAACAGCAGTGCCGGGTTCCGGGAGATCCTCTTCGAGTGTGTCTCGGCTCTGGGTACTGTCGGACTCAGCATGGGGATTACCTCTGATCTCAGTGCTCTCAGCAAGCTGGTCCTGATTGTTACAATGTTTGCGGGCCGTATCGGTCTCTTTGCCATAATTATCCCCGTCAGTTCGGCGGACAGGGCATATAATATTCGTTATCCCGAAGGAGAGGTCCTGATCGGATAGCCGGATTCATTCGGCGGGAGGTGTCCGGGGAACAGGAACGCCGGCGGACCTGGACGCCGGTGTGAAATCTGCAGCAGGCAAAGGCTTCACTGACGAACACGGATAAGAAAAGGAATGAACTATGAAAAAACAGTTTGCTATTATCGGACTCAGCTCCTTTACCAGACGTATTCTGGAACAGATTGAATCGGAGGAGTGCGAAATTCTTCTGATCGACAAGGACCCGGCAACCATTGAAGCCTGGAAGGACAGGGTTCACCGCTCCTTTATTGCGGATGTTCTGAACGAAGCCACCATAGGCCGGCTGATACCTCCGGATATTGATGCGGTTATTGTAGATCCCGGCGACAGGATTGAGGTCTCCATTCTGGTGACCAACTATCTGAAGAAGCTGGGAGTAAAGAAGATCTTTGTCCGGGCCGAGACCGAGGAGCATGGCGAGATCCTGAACCTGATCGGAGCCGACCATGTGATCTATCCCAACAAGGAGGCCGCCCAGCGTCTGGCTCCCATTCTGATGACCTCCCATCTGATCAGCTACATGCCCCTGAGTCAGGAGATGGTTCTGGCGGAGGTAAAGGCTCCCCCTGCTGTTGTCGGTAAAATGGTGAAGGAGTCGGGTATCCGGGACATCCGGCATCTCAATGTTGTTGCCATCCGGGGAGAGAAGACCAATCAGGAGTACAGCTTTGTTACTCCCGACTATGTTTTTCTTGAAAACGATGTTCTTCTGATGGCCGGAAACGAGGAAAATCTGCTGGAATTCTCGGATATGGAGGAGCTCAAAAGCGGCAGCGGCATCAGCGGTTTTCTCAAGGGAATCATGAACGGGAAATAAAGTCCGGACTTTGCCTGAATCCTTAGATTATCGGGGGACTATGGTATTCACACGGATGCCCCGGATTCCCTATAATTGCCCCTATGGTTCGAAATTTCAATGGAAGACCCCTGGAGCTGCTGGCTCCCGCGGGAAACTTCGATATTTATAAGGATGTGATCCGCAGTTCCTGTGATGCCGTCTACTGCGGCGGACAGGTTCTTAATATGAGGATGATCCGCAAGGGCTATAACTTCAGCAATGATGAGCTGAAGGACGCCGTGGCCCTTGCCAACGAAAACAGCAAAAAACTTTATATCACCGTAAACAGTCTTATTGACCCCTCAGAGATGAGTCAGGCTGAAGAGTATCTGGCCTTTCTTCAGGAGCTGCAGCCCCATGCCCTGATTGTTCAGGATATGGCGATTCTCTCCCTGGCAAAGAAGATGGGCATTACACTGCCCATGCACGCTTCGGTGATGATGAATGTTCACAACATCGATATGATCCGTTTTCTGGAGCGTCAGGGAGTGGACCGGGTGGTTCTCTCACGGGAGAATACTCTGGATGAAGTCCGTCTTCTGTCGGAGCAGACCAGTGTGGAACTGGAATACTTTACCCATGGCGATATGTGTGTCTGCCACGGGGCTCAGTGCCTCTACAGCTCCTGGCTCTTCGGCATGTCCAGTAACCGGGGCCGCTGCCTCAAGCCCTGCCGCTGGCCCTTCTCCAACCCGGCTATGAGCTCAGATTCCATTTATAATAAACCCTTTCCTCTGGCCGTAAAGGATATGAATCTCTACAGTCATATGGGTGATATGATCACCGCCGGGGTTTCGTCCTTTAAGATTGAGGGACGGATGCGGAACAAGGAGTTCGTTGTCGACCTGGTAAACCGCTATGGTGAGGCCATCGACCGTTTTCTTGCCGATCCCGTCGGCGGGGACAGGGCGGATGCCGAGGACATGGAAGCCTTTAAAAAGAGAGACTTCTCCACGGGGTACGCCTTCGGGAAACCGGGTATTGAAAACATCAATACAAGAGGCGAGGGCTCGGGCAAGTTCTACTCCACTGGAAAGATGTTCAGCACCCCGACTAAAGAGAGGGATGCTGATCCCTCTGCGGGAGCTGAAGAGATATTCTCTGCCGGAGTTAAGCCTTCGGATCTGAAACTGTCTGTACGGGTAAACTCTACCGGACAGGCACGGGCCGCCATGGAAGCGGGAGCCTCCCGGATCTATCTCTCCCTGGAGCCCTATGCCCCCGAAAGACCCGCTTCATTAAAGGAGATTGAAGAACTCTCACTGCAGTGCAGATCTGAAGACGCCGAGCTCTATCTGGCTCTGCCCAGGATGACCAATGACAGGCAGGGAATCCTTTTAAGAGAGTACTTTGCACAGAACCCTCCCATTGCGGGAGTTCTTGCCGGACACTCCGGTGCTTTTGAATACATCGATACAGAAGCCTGTGCTCTGGTCTGCGACAGTTCCATGAACATCTACAATGGAGAGGCCGCCGCTTTCTTTGCATCCCACGGTGCATCGGGATGGACTCCCTCTCTTGAGCTGCCCTATGAATCTCTGAAGGCCCTGCCCGGGGATGCGAAGACCGCCGGAACGGACGTAACCGGTGAGGTTATTGTTCACGGGCTTCCGGCAGTGATGTATATGGACCATGATATCAGCGGGACCGGGGAGAACAGCAGCGCTCTCGAGACTGAGGTCTCCAGGCTGACTGTCCGCAGAGACTGGTGGGAACGCAGCCATCTGCTGCCCCACAAGGAGCTCTGTCTTCTGCCCCGGCTTGCCGGACTCATTGACGGTGGATACAGAAGTTTCCGTCTGGAACTGCAGGCCTACACCCTGGAAGATACCAGGGCTCTGGTTGAGTTGTACAGACAGGCTCTGGACCATTCCGAAAGGGGAGGGGAGCTCTTTGAAAGCCTTGAATCGACAGCAGGAGGATTTACCTATGGCGCCCATCAATTCTGATTCTTCCGCAGGCAGCCCGGCCGCTGTGTCCGGCAGAGCCAGCGGGCCCTATATCGGGTCCGACGCGGTCATCGAAAAGAAGAATGAGTACCTGATGCCATGCTCCTTCAACTTTTATAAAAAACCTCCCCAGATCGTAAAGGGAAAGGGTGCCGTCCTCTTTGACAGTGAGGGGAAATCCTACGCCGACTTCTTTGCGGGAGTCTCGGTTATGAGCTGCGGTCACTGCAACGAGACCATCAACGCCAGGGTGATGGAGCAGCTTCAGACTCTGCAGCATACTACCTCCATCTATATTACCCAGCCGGTGGTAGACCTTGCCGAAAAACTCGCCGGTGTTCTGCCGGGAGATCTGAAGCGGAGCTTCTTCTGCAACTCAGGTTCCGAGGCCAATGAGGGCGCCATGCTTCTGGCAAGGATGTATACGGGAAAGCGCGAGTTTATCGCCCTGGGGAACAGCCTTCACGGCAGGACTTTCCTCACCTCGGGGGCCAACGGCATCCCCATGTGGAGGACCGATCCCTTTATTGATGATATCCCAGTACACTTTGCCGCCGATGCATCAGAGGTAAAGAGAATCATTGAAGAGAGGGGTGATAAAATAGCCGCTCTTCTGGTTGAGCCGATTCAGGGCAACGGCGGTATCAGACCTCTTCCAACCGACTTCTTCGACGGGCTGACGGATCTGATGAAGCAGAAGACGATCCTTCTCATCAGCGATGAGATTCAGACCGGCTTTGCCCGGACAGGGAAGATGTTTGCCATCGAGCACTACGGCATTGTTCCCGATATCATTACCGGAGCCAAGGCCCTGGGGAACGGCTTTCCCATCGGTTTTTTCGCCTCAAACGACGAGGTGGCCTCCTGCTTTACCAGGCCCTCGGCTTCAACCCTTGGGGGAAACCCTGTCTCCTGTCAGGCGGCTCTCGGAGTTCTCGACTTTATTGCTTCCGAAAACCTTGCGGAACAGGCCTGTGAGAAGGGAGATATCCTCAGGAATGGGCTGGAGGAGATTGCCGCCCTCTCATCCAGAGTCGGTTCACCCAGGGGAATGGGACTGATGCAGGGACTCCCTGTACTGCCCGGACCCGGAAGCAGCGACAAGGATGATCCCGCCGTATTTACGGACATCGTACTTGAGGCAATGAAGGACCGGGGCTTTCTGATCGGAAAGAACGGTCTCGGACGGGATGTGCTGGCCTTCCAGCCTCCCCTTGTAATAGGCACAGACGTCATAGAAGACATGCTTGCAAATCTAAAATCAATTATCAGGACAGTTGAATGAAAAAGTTATTAATACTCTTTATCGCCCTGACGGCGGTATTCAGCCTCTCTGCCTCCGGGCAGAAAGAGGACGCTTCAGCAGAAGCACCCATCCGCATCGGTATTATGCCCGATGCCGGAGCCCTTCCCCTTCTTCTTATGGAAGGAGTTGAACTGGTTCCCTTTATGAGCGCCCGGGAGCGGGACATGGCCGTTCAGGCCGGTGAGCTTGACGGTATTATGACCGACCTGGTGGCGGTTGTCTCCTTTGGTCAGAACGGTATGCCCCAGAAGGTTCTTACCATTACCGAGAGCCGCTTTATGCTGGTCGGGAATCCCGATTTTGACGGAAGCGAGCCCTGGGAAGTAGGACTCTCAGAGAACACTGTCATAGAGTTTATGGTGGACCAGCTGGCAGCGGGCCGGGAAGTGGAGAAGATCTCCGTACCCCAGGTTCCTGTCAGAATGGAGATGCTCCGGGGTGGTCAGCTTCCTCTGGCCTGTCTGACAGACGCCATGGCATGGCCCCTTCTGAGTCATGACTATCCCGTAGTGGCTGATCAGCTGGGTACGGGACTGGAGCCAGCGGTCCTCGCCTTTATGCAGGACTTTGCCGAGGAAAACCCCGGGAAGATCGCTGCTTTCGCCAAGGCATGGAATGAGGCTGTTGAGACCATCAACGCCGATCCGGAGGCATTCAGAGGCCTCCTTCTTGAGCAGATCCGTCTTCCCGACGATCCCGAGTACCCCTATCCGGTGCCAGAACTGCGTCCCATCATGCTGCCCCCCGAGGCAACTGTTGAGGCCATCCTGGAGTGGTATGAAGCCAAGTACGGCCTCAACCACTCTGTCAGCTACGAGGATCTTGTAATCCGCTGATTTTTCTGATTATTCCGCCCCTCACAGAGGGGCGTTTTTTTTCTTCATCCCCCTCATCAAAAGCATTCCGTATGGAATGTAAGTGTTTTTACCAAATGTGTTTGCATTAAGTCCCCGGGGGCTGTGGACGTCCTGAGTCACTCTCACTATAATCGGGCTTATGGCATATAAAAACTTGCAGGATTTTATCTCCAAACTTGAAAAAGCCGGCGAACTGAAAAGAATCAGCACCCCCGTCAGCTCCAATCTGGAGATTACCGAAATAACAGACAGAGTAAGCAAGCAGTATGGACCTGCTCTGCTTTTTGAAAATGTGGAAGGATCGGAGTTCCCGGTCCTGATTAATGCGATGGGTACATACGAGCGTATGGCCATGGCCCTGGGTGCAAAGACCCTGGACGAGAAGGCCGAAGAGCTGGATGACCTGATGGAATGGGCCTTCAGCCAGATGAGGAAGCTCGACATTATGAGCTTCTTTCCCAAGATCAAATGGGCCCGTCTCTTTCTTCCCCACAAAGTTCTATCCGCCCCCTGTCAGCAGGTGGTGAACAAGGACCCCGACCTGACAAAGCTCCCCGTCCTGACCTGCTGGCCCGGCGACGGCGGACCCTTCTTTACACTTCCCCTGGTAATTACAAAGGACCCCGATACCGGTGCCCACAATATGGGTATGTATCGGATGCAGGTCTTCGACAGCAAAACCACGGGGATGCACTGGCACCACCACAAGGACGGCGCCCACTATTTTAAGAAGTACAAGGAACGGGGCGAGAAGATGCCCGTGGCCGTGGCCCTGGGTGATGACCCCGCCGTAACATACTCAGCAACCGCACCTCTCCCTGAGGGAATCAACGAACTCTTTTTTGCAGGGTACCTGAGAGGCAAGCCCGTAGAGACGGTCAAGTGTGTGACCAATGACCTTCAGGTTCCCGCCAATGCGGAGTTTATTATCGAAGGATACATCGATCCCGAAGAACCCCTGAGAAGAGAGGGACCCTTCGGCGACCATACGGGATATTACTCACTGGCCGACGATTATCCCGTCTTTCACGTAACCTGTATCACCCACCGGAAGAATCCCGTCTTCCCCGCCACCATCGTAGGTCAACCTCCCATGGAGGACTGTTATATGGCCAAGGCCACAGAACGGATCTTCCTCCCTCTTATCAAGAAGATGCACCCCGAGATTGTGGATATGAACCTTCCCCTGGAGGGAGTCTTCCACAACTGCGCCATTATCTCCATCGAGAAGCGCTACTCCGGTCAGGTCCACAAGGTCCTGAACAGTCTCTGGGGACTGGGACAGATGATGTACACCAAGATGATTATCGTTGTTGACCACGATGTGGATGTTCAGAATCTGAGCCACGTAATGTGGAAGGTATTCAACAATATTGACGCCGAGCGCGACCTTATTATGAGCAAAGGACCCCTTGATGCACTGGACCACGCCTCTCCCCGGGCCCGTTTCGGAACCAGACTGGGAATCGACGCCACCCGCAAGAATGCCCTCGACGATCACCACCGCGAGTGGCCCGAGGACATCGTAATGAGTGATGATGTGAAGGCAAAGGTAGATGAGATGTGGAAGGAGCTGGGACTTGATTAAGGCATCCGGCATCCGGACGGTTGTCGGCCGCGAGCTGAAGAGGGGACAGGGGATAAGCCGGGCTGTCATGCTTGAGCACACCCTCTTCTCCCTGCCTCTGGCTGTCTGCGCCTTCCTTCTGGAAAGCGGAGGCCGTCCGGCTCTAAGTACAGTGCTATGGATTATTGTAGCGGTCTTTGCCGCACGGAATGGGGCCAACGCCCTGAACCGTCTGATCGACAGGAAGATAGATGCCGAGAATCCCCGGACCGCCGGGCGTGATCTGCCCACAGGGCGGGTGAAGGTCCAGGACCTCTGGATCTTTACGGCAGTCTGCGGCGTACTCTTTGTTGTCGCCGCGGCCATGCTGAATCCCCTCTGCCTGATGCTGGTGCCTGTGGGGGCTGTGATGATCGGAGGCTACTCCTTTACCAAGCGCTTTACCTGGCTCTGTCACTTCTGGCTGGGAGTCACATGCTCTGCCGCCGTAATGGGGAGCTTTCTGGCCCTTACAGGGCGCTTCGAGATACGCTACTTCCCCCTGACCATGGCAGCGGCCCTCTGGATTGCGGGTTTCGATATTATCTACGCCCTGCAGGACATCCAGCACGACCGGGCCCACGGCATCCACTCGGTGCCCGCCCGTTTCGGCAGGAAAGGGGCTCTGGCCATTGCGGCCCTGAGTCATCTGGGTGCGGTCTTTTTCTTTGGTGTAAACCTCTATTTTTTCCCCCTGCGCGGATGGTTTGCTGCCGGTATTGCACTGGCGGCGCTGATCCTTGCAGCCGAGCATATTCTGGCCTGGAAAGGGGATGTAAAGTGGATACCCCTGGCGGCATACCATCTGAATCAGATCCTTTCTCCTATGGTGCTTCTCTTCTGCCTTCTGGATATCTATCTTCCCGGAGGGCTCTATGGCTTCTGATCTCCATCTTTGCGCTGCGAATCCTGCCGGAGCCTGTCTCAGGACCGGCAGGGAGGGGATTAGAATCTGATGATCGAGTTCCGGGACCTCTCCTTCAGCTACCAGTCCGATTCATCTCAAACCGATCCCGTTATTCCCTCCTTTTCAGGGAACTGGGAGAAGGGGAAGATACACTCCCTGATCGGCCCTTCGGGCTGCGGAAAGAGCACACTCCTCTATCTGATGGCCGGCCTGATCCGGCCCACGAACGGGGAGCTGCTGATATGTGATGAACAGCCGGTGGCCGGAAGAAAGAAGACCGGGGTTATACTCCAGAATCACGGTCTCTTTCCCTGGAAAACAGCCTGGGAGAATCTGACACTTGGTCTGAATATCCGTGGTGAGAAGAAGAGTGCTACGGCAGTACGAGTCTCGGGAATCCTGAAGGAGCTGGGACTGGAAGGGAAGGAGAAATCCTACCCCCGGGATATGTCCGGGGGAGAGAGGCAGAGACTGGCCATCGGCCGGGCCCTTGTTCTTAAACCGGATCTTCTGCTTCTGGATGAACCCTTTTCCGCCCTGGATGCGATGACAAGAGAGCGTCTGCAGGACAGCCTCCTGACCCTGAAGGAGCACCGTTCCTGCAGTATCGGCGGAACCGGTGGAGAGGAGCTGACCATTGTACTGGTCACCCACAGCATTGAGGAGGCTGTTTTTCTGAGCGACAGAATTCATATTATGGATGAAAAGGGCAGGATCAGCAGCCTGGAGAACCTTACAGGCTCATCAGACCGAAGAGCCGGGGGACGGCTGAGCCCCGAATACTTCGATACCTGCGTCCGTCTGAGACGGAAGTTTGAACAGGTCGCCGGAGGCGGAGCATGAAAAAGATGATCCCTCCCATGGCAGTGCTGACTCTGATCTGGTGGATTCTCTCGTTTACCCTGAATAAACCCTTCCTGCCGGGGCCTCTTGAGGTCTTTGTGGTAATGGTGACCCGGTTCCGGGAAGGGGTACTGCCTCCTCATCTGGGCATTTCTCTGGTACGGGTTCTGGCAGCCCTTGTGTTCTCATTTATACCCGCTCTGATTCTGGGAATCCTGGCCGGAAGAAACCCTCTGGCAGACCGTCTGATGAGCCCGGCTGTCTACCTTCTCTTCCCCATACCCAAGGTGGCACTGCTGCCGATTATTCTTCTTTTTATGGGATTGGGGGACGGATCGAAGATCTTCTTTGTGGCTCTGATAGTATTCTTTCAGTTCTACCTGAATATCCGTGATGAGGCTGCAGGAATCAGCAGACAGTACTTTGACTCTCTGACCACCTTAGGGGGAGGGAAACTGGATGAGCTGAGGCATATCGTCCTGCCCGCCCTGATGCCCCGGATATTCTCCTCCCTGAGGATGACCCTGGGGACAGCCATTGCCGTTCTCTTTCTTGCTGAAACCTTTGCCACCCGGACGGGAATCGGCTGGTTTATTATGGACGCCTGGTCCCGGATTGCCTATGCGGATATGTATGCGGGGATACTCTCACTCAGTCTGGCTGGGCTGGTACTTTTTCTGATACTTGATCTCTTTGAAGGGCGTGTCTGCCGCTGGAAATAGTTTTACAGCATATAAAAACTGGAGTGATTCTCTTTCATCCTTCTTACGTTGATTAATTCTGATTTTGTAAATGTACCTGAAACGATTGTTATGACCAGTTTTCTACTCCCTGACAAGTTTTCAGCATCAACAATAATCTCAACAGGTTCAGATATTTCTGTATCATTCAGGGTCTGCTCAATTACATTGTGAATCCTGAGTCTCTCCACGGCCCATCTTCTGGTCTGCCCGTCTTTCAGTATCCTGTATTGAACAGGGTATCGGAGCTGCAGCAGCTGCAGGTAGTACTCCGAATACTTCAGTTCATGATCCATCCTGGCATAGCTGTTATCCAGCTGTGAATAATACAGAAGTCTGCTCATCCCGATATAGGAGTCCTCAAGTGATTCATCACTGTTTTTCAGGGGATAGCCTCTGTTGTAGGCGATCAGGGAGCTGAAGACACCTTCTACAAAACTGTACTGTAGTCTGTTTCTCATATCCTTCTCCTTATACTCTCAAGCATACAGGGGCAATAGAATAATTTCCTTGAGAATACGGACAATGAACAGTACTATACTGACATGATCAAATATGTTTCTCCTTCAGAATATTACTCGGGCAAAGAGTTTTTTCTAAAGGAGCATCTTCCTCTGCAGATTCTCCATATGGATCACAGCATCGAGTATCCTGTTCACTCCCATGATTTTACCGAGATTGTAGTTGTTTATTCGGGTGAGGCGGTTCACTGTGCAGGGAACAACCGGGACAGGGTAGCCGCCGGCTCAGTTCTGCTTCTTCCTGTGGGGTTGAGCCACTCCTATGAGGAGGTAGATGACTTTTCCTATGTAAATATTATTTTTGATTCTGGCAGGCTGATCTCTTATCTGCCGCCGGAAGCGGAGCCTTTGAAGAGATTTCTGGCTCCCGGCAGCTATAAAAAGATGTCCCTCTGCAGCTACCAGACAAGGGAAGTGCTGAGTATTGTCAGCAGAATCGACCGGGAGCTGTTTCGGGATATCGAGATCAGCGGGATACTTACGATCAGCTATTTTCTGCAGTTTATGGGAATGCTCTATGAAGGGGATAACAGGCTTTCAATGCAGAACCTTTCTGCAGAAGAGCGGGTTCGTGAGGTCGTTTCCAGGATTGATTCCAATGTTTCCGAGGACTGCTCCATCGAAGCACTGGCAGGAAGATCAGCCATGAGCCCAAGAAGTTTTCATCGGCTCTTCAGATCCCTCTACGGAAAAACACCTTCGGTCTATATTAATGAAAAACGGGTTGAGTTTTCCTCCAGACTCCTGAAGGATACAGATCTGACTATAACCCAGATTGCCTCACTTTCAGGTTATGATGATCCCAATTACTTCTCACATCAGTTCAAATCCATTAAGGGAATCTCACCCCGGGCATTTCGGGGCCTTTCCACCGGGCCGACAGAAAGGTAAAACCAGAAGCCCAGCTGAGATTAAACCTTCTCCAGAGCAGCCTCAATCATAAAGTTCCCTCTGTAGGGTCCGGTGTCTTTACTCCAGCCGTCATCTCTGCCGTTCCAGTTCATCCAGCTTACAGGCTCATCATCAGACTCTTTGAAGCCGATGGTCTGGGCCGTAAGACCATCCTCTCCGGGAGAGGCCTTCCACTTCATGGCAACAAGGTAATTACCTGGCTCAAGAGTTATCCTATCAGATTCCAGGCTGTGGCTGATCCACTTGTTTCCTTCTGTAGCTGTGCATGTTATTTCCAGATTCCGAATTGGTGTTTCGGGCCCTGCCTCTGATGAAAACCGGTAGATGGCAAGAGAGTAGGGAGTGGCGGGTGTGCCATGGTCAGTGATGTAAAATTTCACCTCTTTCAGGATTGAGAGTGAATCCACAGGCAGCTCAATGCCTGTCATGGAGCCGGGAACACCGTTTTGGGGACTGAAGGGAACCGGTCTGGTCATATTTTTCTTCCTCATGTATAAGATATTTGAAAATTATATCCCCATAGTTCAAGGATGGCAAACATGGGTGTTCAATCGGGCAGAACATAAAAAAAGCAGACCCGCGGGGGGCCTGCTTTTCTATATGAACAGAGGAGAAGAGCCTTACGGCTCCTCTCTCCGGGGTGCAAAACTAAGCCGCGAGGGCAGGTCTTACATGATTTCTCCAATGTTCTTGAAGAAGTTCCATCTGTTCTTTGCATCCTCTTCGGCCTGAGCGTAGAGCATTTCGGCCTCTTCGGGTGCAGTCTTAAGCAGCGCTGTGTAGCGTCTTTCGCTTCTGATAAACTCCTGGAAGTCTGCTGTGGGCTCTTTGCAGTCCCAGCTGAACTTCTTGCCCGCTTCCATAGTGGGGTTGTAGCGGTACAGGGGCCAGTAACCACAGTCTACCGCTCTCTTCTCTTCGACCTGAGTCTTCATCATGTCGATTCCGTGAGCGATACAGGGTGCGTAACAGAATACGATAGAGGGTCCGTCGTAAGCCGCAGCTTCCATCAGGGCCTTCTGTGCGTGGTTTCTGTTTGATCCCAGTGCGATAGAGGCAACATAGCAGTATCCGTAGCTCATGGCCATAAGGCTCATGTTCTTCTTGCCCAGTCTCATACCGGCGTTGGCGAACTTGGCAACAGACGCGATGGGTGTAGCCTTGGAAGCCTGTCCACCGGTGTTGGAGTAAACCTCGGTATCCAGTACCAGAATGTTTACGTTTTTACCGGCAGCCAGTACGTGGTCAACACCGCCGAAGCCGATGTCGTAAGCCCAACCGTCACCACCGATGATCCATACTGACTTGTCTACGAAGTAGTCCTGGAGTTCGATGATCTTGGTTACCAGAGCCTTGGCTTCGCCTGAAGCGGCAGCCAGTGCTGCGGGGAGGGCAGCCTTAACAGCGTCCTGAGCGTCGATAGCAGCCTGAGTTGTGTCTTTCCACAGTTCGTAGGAAGCGTTGATGGCAGCTGTCAGTTCGGGAGTAGTTCCCAGAGCCAGCAGTGCATCAGTTTTCTTCTTCAGAAGTGTTCTGTTGGAGTCAACAGCCAGTCTCATACCGAAACCGTACTCGGCGTTGTCTTCGAACAGTGAGTTACCCCATGCGGGTCCTCTTCCCTGCTCGTTCTTGCAGTAGGGGATTGCGGGGAATGTACCACCGTAGATGGAGGAACATCCTGTAGCGTTGGCTACAACCATGTTTTCACCGCAAATCTGTGTTACCAGTTTAACGTAGGGTGTTTCACCACAACCGGCACAAGCTCCGGAGAACTCAAAAAGAGGTCTTCTGAACTGCATACCCTTAACATTCTCTTCGGAAGATCCGTCGAGAGCGCCGTAGGGAAGAGCTTCGAAGAAGACTTCGTTTTCGTGCTCGCCCAGTTCTCTTTCATGCTCGAGTGTAGAGAATACCAGAGCCTTCTCTTTTGCGGGACATGTTTCGATACATACACCACAACCCTGACAGTCGTCGATGAATACCTGTACCTTGTACTTGAGATCCGCTTCCTTGTCCTTGGAGGCCTTCAGGTCTACAACCTTCAGAGTCTCGGGAGCACCGGCCAGACTGGCGGGAGTGATCTGCTTGGCTCTGATAGCCGCGTGGGGACAGGACTGTACACACTGGTTACACTGGATACAGTTGTCGGATTTCCACTGGGGTACACGGGGTGCAACACCGCGTTTTTCCAGCTTGGTTGTTCCTGTGGGGAGAACTCCGTCGTAGCTCATGTGGCTTACGGGGATGTCATCACCCTTCATCAGCATTGACTTCTCAATGATATTCTTTGTGAAGTCGTCAGCGTCTGCGGGGATCAGGCTGGGGGGGGTGAAGGATTTGGTGATAGTTGCGGGAACTTTCACTTCGATCAGGGCGGCAGCAGACTTGTCTACAGCTTCCCAGTTCATCTTAACGATGTCTTCACCCTTTCTGCTGAAGGTCTTCTTGATAGCGCCCTTGAGCAGTTCGATTGCCTGTGCCTCGGGGAGAACACCGGAAATCTTGAAGAAAGCAGCCTGCATTACAGTGTTGGTTCTGTTACCCAGTCCAACCTCTTCGGCTACCTTATAAGCGTTCATTGCGTAGAACTTGACCTTTCTGTCGATGATGATCTTCTGATCATGTTCGGTCATGTGGTCGAAGATCTCGTCTTCGGGAACCTCAGTGTTCAGGAGGAATACACCGCCTTCCTTGATGGGTCCCAGCATGTCGTAGCGTCCGATGTACGCGGGGTTTGAACAGGCTACAAAGTCGGCTGCATCGATGAGCCAGGGCATGTTAACCGAGGACTTACCGAATCTCAGGTGAGAAGTGGTAACACCACCGGACTTCTTTGAGTCGTATACAAAGTAAGCCTGAGCGTTCATATCGGTGTTGTCACCGATGATCTTGATGGAGTTCTTGTTGGCACCTACGGTACCGTCAGAACCGAGACCCCAGAACATTCCGCTGAAGGTATCTTCGGGGGATACATCGATAGTTTCTTTAACTTCGATGGACTTGTTGGAAACATCGTCGATGATACCGACTGTGAATCCGTGGAAAGCAGCTCCGTCCATGTGGTCGAAGATGGCTTTAACGTGTGAGGGGTTGAACTCTTTAGAGGACAGACCGTAGCGTCCGCCGATGATTTCAACGTCCTTTCCGGCCATAACGGTTACAACGTCCTGGTAGAGGGGCTCACCCAGTGAACCGGGCTCTTTAGTTCTGTCCAGAACGGCAATCTTCTTACAGCTTGCGGGAACAGCGTCCATAAAGGCCTTGGCTGAGAAGGGTCTGTAGAGTCTTACCTTGATGGCACCGACTTTTTCGCCCTTGGCAACAAGGTAGGATACAGTCTGATCGATTGTGTCACAGGCAGAACCCATGGCGATCAGTACTTTTTCAGCATCAGCTGCACCGACATAGTCGAAGAGGTGGTACTGTCTTCCGACCTTGGCGGCCAGCTGATCCATGTACTCCTGAACTACTTCGGGAATTGTGTCGTAGATGTTGTTTGTTGTTTCACGACCCTGGAAGTAAACGTCGGCATTCTGTGCGGCAACCTTTACGATGGGCTTTTCAGGTCTCATACCTCTGTCGCGGAAACGCTCGATGTACTTGGGTTCGATCATTTCAGCGATAGTATCGTAGGAGATCTCTTCAACCTTCTGGATCTCGTGAGAAGTTCTGAATCCGTCGAAGAAGGACAGGAAGGGAACTTCAGTTTTCAGAGTTGCCAGGTGAGCGACAACGGCCATATCCATGGTTTCCTGGATGGAGGCTGCTGCTGTCATGGCAAAGCCTGTGTTGCGGCAGGACATTACGTCAGAGTGGTCTCCGAAGATAGACAGAGACTGTGCTGCCAGTGAACGTGCAGAAACATGGAAAACTGTCGGAATCATTTCACCGGCAATCTTGTGCATGTTGGGGATCATCAGAAGAAGACCCTGTGAAGCTGTAAAGGTAGTTGTCAAAGCACCACCGGAAAGAGCTCCGTGTACAGAACCGGCTGCACCGGCCTCAGACTGCATCTCGATTACATCGACTTTTTTGCCGAAGACGTTTTCCCGGCCCTGGCTTGCCCAGGCGTCGGAGTACTCACCCATCGGTGATGAGGGAGTAATGGGGAAAATTGCGGCGACTTCACTGAAGGCATAGGCTACATGAGCTGCAGCCGCATTACCGTCAATGGTAACCATTTTCTTTTCATTTGACATATGAGAAATCCCTTATAATTAGAATAGTTTTGACCTGAACATGATAAAGGTTATGGGGATAGAACGCAAGGCTTTGATGTTGTTTCGGTTTAAATTCAGCATTCATCTATCGATAAACGTACTGAGGATAAACTCACTCTATTAAGGCCGTAAAATATAGTTTTAGCGGTAGAGGAGCCGCAGGAACTCCAGACGGCTGAAGCCGGACTGTAATTCACCGTCGATAGGATCGGCTGTTAATTTATTGTGAATTCCGGAACTTTCTGTTTCAGTAAATGAATCGATGATTAGTGAGAAGTTTTTCCTGTAGGATTCCACACCGTAGGACTTATAAAGCTCTGCCGATTTATCCGTTGGAGGTGTTTTTATTACCGAATCAATGTCCGATAAAAGCTCCCGGTTCATCTGCCGGCACTCTTCTGCAAAAGCATTATCCTTCAGTTTTTCAAGAAGCGCGTACTGGTCTTCCGGAGCAAGGTAGGAGTACTCCAGGGAGTCCCTGTTCAGATACTCTTCCAGTTCCCCTTCAAGCTGCTCTTCCAGGACCGGGCTCAGATACTCCTTCAATTCCAGAAGGCGCTCTCTGTAGAAGCGGCCTGTCTTCTGCTTCAGGGCAGTATCCGAGGAAATAAGCACCTCATTATATAGAAGAGCGGGATAGTTTTTCATCAACGGGAGAAAGCCCCCCATAATATCAAGAGATCGGGCGATCAGACCTTTTCCCCAGAGCAGGGCGTTCAGGTACATATATCCGAAGCCCTCCTGCACCGATGGTGAGCAGATCATATCGGCAGCCTTAATCATGCCTCCGTAGGTCACTCCTGAATCCTCGGGCAGTGCTCCGGTACCCCAGAAGCCTGGAATCAGTCCCTTCGCATAGGCCTTTTCCACCAGGTCCGAGTAACCCTTCTCCTGGGGAGAGACTCCCGGTAGGGTCACAATCATGTTGACCTCATTCTGTTGGAGGGCGGTGATAAATCCTCCCTCCAGAACATTCTTCCTGCGGATGCTTCTTACAGGATAGAGCCAGATATCTCCTTCTGCATGGAAGACTCCTCCCGAGGGTTTCAGTTCAGAGAGAGCTTTCAGAATTTTCTTTTTTTCTGTGTCTCTATGCAGGTTCCTGCCGGGGACTCCCGAGGCAGGGACGGGATTCTCCAGAAGGAAGAGATGCTCTTCGGGAAGGCCTGCGTTTTTAAGGATTTCAAAGTCCCTGACATTGATCACGCAGTAGCGCAGGGACGGGCTGACCGGATAGAGGCTATCTGATATATGACTTTTCAGCTCTTTCAGATTGGCGTATCGGGCGCATTCAGGAAAATCGTGGATCTGATAGATCATCTTCTGCCGTCCGGAGCGGGCAATGGTGTTCAGGGCAGCTGTAAGGGCCCAGTTTTTTCCCAGGTGGTAGTTGTGGATAAGCCAGATGTTTTCGTCAGAGCCATAGCGGTCCATCAGGAGCTTTTCCAGAAAGGCCGGATCTTCGGAGCTCCCCTCCTGGCTGAGATAGTCAAGTTCCTTCATAAACTCGATTGTTATGGGGATTCTGTCAGGGAGTGTTTTGATGTGTCTTTCAACAACTTCGCTGTTCTTCTGTCGTCCGCAGACCACGGTAATTCCAGACAAATCCTGCAGTTCACTGAGACTGGTAAGGGCGTGTCTGATTACATCGGTGACGCCTCCCGGCAGAAGATGATGATGAAATATTATCAGACTGTTTTCCCGGGCAGGCATGGTACACTCCTCATTTTTATATACCTACTATCATAGGACGGATGAAATGGGAACGCAAGATTTCAGGAACGCGGACTTACGCAGGGCAGGAGCCTGCCCTGCCAGGATAATCTTCCGGAGAGGTGCCTCAGGAATCGGAATTCTGGCTGGCGTATCTGTTCTTCAGAATGTACTCTGCAGGGCGGTTGTAGACCAGGCTGTCTTCGGGAATGGAGGAGGTGATCCAGACATTACCGCCGATAACCGTGTTCTTTCCGATTACCGTATTTCCTCCCAGAATCGTGGCTCCCGCATAGATGGTCACGTTGTCTTCCAGGGTGGGGTGTCTCTTCTTGTTGGCCTCTTCCTTTTTTACACTCAGGGCTCCCAGTGTGACTCCCTGGTAGACCTTGCAGTTTTTACCGATGCAGGTGGTCTCTCCGATAACAACACCGGTTCCATGGTCGATAAAGAAGGACTCCCCGATGGTGGCTCCCGGATGGATATCAATACCCGTTTTCCGGTGAATATGTTCATTCATCATACGGGGAATCAGGGGGACATTCATCATGTAGAGCTCATGAGCCATGCGGTGTACGGTGATGGCTTCCAGTCCGGGGTAGGAGAGGATTACCTCTTCCCGGCTTCTGGCGGCGGGGTCCCCTTTCAGAGCAGCGGTGACATCCTTCATCACCATCTCCCTGATTTCAGGGATCTTTGACAGAAAACGGAGGGCCAGAACCGAGGCTTCCGCATCGTTAAGTTCATAATCCCCGTCGTTTCTGCAGGGGTCCTGACGGCAGTTGAGACTCTTGGATATCTCCGAGATCAGGTCCTGGGCGGAGCGCAGCAGCTTACCGCCGATATTGAAGCTGAGATATTCATCCTCAAGGGCCTCGTCCTCCTGAAATCCCGGAAAGATGATGGATTCAAGGGTGGCGATTATATCAATTACGCTCTGTCTTGAGGGCAGATTGGGACCGTTGAGGTGATTGCACCCCTCTTTGTCCCGCAGTGTGCTGATAATTTCGGTGCTGATTCGTTCAATTTCTCTGATCATATCTCTTTTATTCCCCGGTTCCACCATAGAATTCAGTTTATCAAAAGTCAAGGTTTCAGTATGATAGGCCCATGACGGAAATCGAGGATTATATGGAACTCCGGCCCGAGGAGAAGGCCTGGTTTGAGGCAGAGGGTGAGAAGCTGGCCTTTAAGGGAACTCCCTACTACCTGGCCCTGGCATCAGAATCAGAGGCCCTGCGGAGGCAGGTTGTACCCAGATCGGCGGAGCTGGAATTCCTTGATTCAGAGAGTCCTGATCCCCTCTCCGAGGAGATTCACTCTCCTCTTCCAAGAATGGTGCACCGTTACCGTAACAGGATCGCCCTGCTGCTGACCGACAGCTGTGCTCTCCACTGCCGTCACTGTTTCAGGCGCTCCTTCACGGGCAAAAACCACCGCAATCTGACCACCTCAGAGTGTGAGCAGGTTATAGACTATGTAAATTCTCATCCCGAAGTTCAGGAAATCCTGATCACCGGGGGTGATCCTCTGACCCTGTCTACAGGATATTTACGGGATATACTCGGACGGTTCCGGGGGGGACTGACCAATCAAAATATAATTTTCAGAATGGCCACCAGAGTGCCTGCAGTCCTGCCTGACCGGATTGATCAGGAGCTTCTGGATCTTCTTAAGGAGAATCATCCTCTGTGGATGGTGATTCAGTTCAACCATCCCGACGAACTGACACATGACAGCCGCAGTGCTCTGAAGCGGATCAGAGAAGCCGGGATACCCATGGTCAATCAGTCAGTCCTCCTGAGTGGAATTAACGATGACTCTGACATTCTGGCGGCCCTGTTTCAGCAGCTTCTTGCCGAAGGTGTGAAACCCTACTACCTCTTCCAGGGCGATCTGGCCCGGGGAACCTCCCATTTCAGGGCCCCCCTGGAGAGGGGCTGGAAGATAATGGATGAGCTGAGGCTGAAGGTGTCCGGACTGGCCTTGCCGACCTACGCCGTGGACCTTCCCGGCGGGGGAGGGAAGATCCCCTTAAGCCGGAGCCTTCTTGTGGAAGAGCGGGAAGAGGGCTATG
Organism: Spirochaeta sp. UBA5339; assembly: GCA_002408085.1. Classification (GTDB taxonomy): domain Bacteria; phylum Spirochaetota; class Spirochaetia; order DSM-2461; family DSM-2461; genus Oceanispirochaeta. The sequence continues at coordinate 299,825 of DHQL01000011.1, read as the reverse complement.
TTTTTAAGAACAGCGAAGAGAGCAAAGAACTTTATATATATCCGAGAGAGGACAGATGAGCGACAAAGAACTGATGTGGAAAGACAAGGGAGTGAAGAAGGAGGTCTGGAAGGGGCCGATCTTCTCCATTGACCAGGTGCACCGGGAGAGTCCCGATGGAAGAGAGCAGCCCATGGTGGTCTGCCAATCCCCCGACTGGGTTACGGTGATTCCCGAGCTTCCCCCGGCAGAGGGCAGCGCGGAGCCCGGCTTTCTGATGGTCCGTCAATTCCGCCACGGCAGCGGTGCCATGTCCTGCGAGTTTCCTGCGGGAGTGGTCGACCCCGGTGAAACTGCTCTTGATGCGGCTGTTCGTGAACTCAGGGAGGAGACCGGTTTTACAGCCGACGAGATGATAGAGATCGGCACCATCAACCCCAATCCCGCCTTTATGAGCAATCGGTCTACCAGCTTTCTGGCCAGGGGACTTAAGAGAACTCACGAGCTGGAACTGGATGACAACGAGTTTCTTCAGTGGCGTGAGGAGAGCTTCTCTCAGGTCTCGGAGAATATGGGGAAGGGTGAGTACGACTCGGCCATTATGGTTCAGTGCTGGTTCTGGTATCTGAAGCATCAGGGTCGGATCTGAATTTTTTCCTCAATGATTTCAAAGAAAGCTTAAGAGGTTTCTCTTCTGCTTTTCTTCTGGACTCCTCCATTACCTCCGGAGGGATCAGCCGGATCGACCAGGCCAGAAGAAAGGGGATTATAATCAGGTCATCCAGATAACCCAGTACGGGGATAAAATCGGGAATCAGGTCTATGGGACTAAGGGCCAGAAAGAGTGTCAGGGCTATGACTGTCTTCGGGCCCCGGGGAGTCCTGGCATTGCCATAGGCGTAGTAGACGGCGGTGATCTCATTTTTCAGTTTCCGCGCCCTCGCCTTCAGGGCCTCCATCCTTTCTTTAGACATTGTTCTGATCGAGAGAGAGGTTGCGGTAGTGCAGATCCTCCCTCAGGGTAAATCCCAGGGACTCCCAAAAGGCGTTTCCTGATTCATTGTCAGCATAGACCACAAGGGCCGCCTTCTTAATTCCCTCTTTTTCCAGAGCCTCCTTGACTGTGTCCACCAGACGGCGGCCGATGCCCCGGTTCCGGCAGGACTCCTTTACAGCGGCGTGGTAGATATACCCTCTCCGGCCGTCATGGCCGCAGAGAATGACTCCCCAGAGCTCTCCTTCGGAACTCCGGCAGACAAAGGAGGTCTCCGGGTTCCGCTTCAGAAAGGCCTCAATTCCCTGCTTTGAATCATCCAGACTCCGCAGACCCATGCCTGCTGTGGTGTTCCAGAGGGCGAAGGCGTCATGGTAGTCGTCTATTGTCATAGTGGAGATGTTCATTTCATTCCCCTGTAAACCCATACCTTTTGAATCCCCTCTCTCTTCAGAACCGTGTAGCGGGTATAGCCGTCCATCAGCTCCATTGTCTCACCGTTAATAAGAAGCGGTTCCAGTGATACTCCACGACGGAAGGATTCCTGCAGTTCATCGGCTCTGATCTCCAGGCTGCGGGCAAAGTTATCCTGCGGAGTATTATAGCTCATCAGATCTTTCCTCAGTATAATCCCCTCCAATGAGATTTTTTTCAGACTGAAACTCAACCGGGAGAGCTGCTCCAGCCACTCGGGAGTCCAGGGCTGGTCGGGAAACTCCCTGCTGTCCTGAATCCACTCACTGCGGATAAATCCATCCAGATAGGACCGGATCATTCCGGCGGGGAGGGTGTTCCAGCAGACCCCCTCCAGTTTCCTGTACTTCCAGCGGTAGTCTCTTTTCATTAGGGCATTCCAGACAGTTCTTTCAGGGATTCCAGTGCCCTCTCTGCCAGAGAGGCCTGTACAAAGATATGGTCATGATAGAAGGCGGCGACCACATTGGCGCTGATGCCATCCTCCGCCAGTTTTGATGAGACCGCGGCGGTCAGGCCGACGGCGTTCAGGCTGGAGTGAACATTCAGTGTGATCATCCGGAATGGGGGCTCATCCTTCCATCCTGCATCAGCAGCCCTGTCGGCAGGGACAATCAGGGTCAGCCCCTCGATCTCCCGGAAGGAGGCTAGAGGTTCCAGTTCAGAATAATCACCGTAGCTGCCTTGAACCGTGAGAAAGACATACTCCCCCTCTTTAAGCTGCGGAGACATGGAGCTGATAAGCTTCTGCAGATCTGTTTCACCGGACATATTTCACCTCATACATAGTAAAACTCCTCTCCCATAACACTCAGGGATGCTGAAAACAAGTTTTTCTCTGTCTGCCCTGCAGCCAGGTGATGAAAGCAGACACTGTCAAAGAGGCGCTTATCATTCTCCATAGCTGTCAGTGTTTTCTGAAACAGGGAACAGACCTCTCCCCCCAGGTTGAATACTTTCTCTTTTTCCAGTTCAATCCATCCCGACCATCCGGGTCCATAGGCGCAGGCTATGCTCAAGGTCGAAGGAATCCCCCGGGACTGGAACCCTGAATTAACCTTTTCTCTTGTTCTCATCAGTACTTCAAAAAGGCTGTCCTTTCTCTTATCTGTGCAGTAATAGAGAGCCGTGTCCAGATTGAGACGGTAGAGACCGGCATCCAATCCCTTCATCTCTTTCTCTATGATTTGGTGCATTTCCGAAAGGAGCTTAAGATTTTCATCGGAAGGATATTTCCGGTCAATAAATGAGTACTTTCTAAGATCGTAATAGATCATAAATATATTCTTCATTTTACCTTTCGGTTCTTTCTTCATGCATGACCCCCAAGATAGTCTCTAATCTGCCAGAGACTCTCGTCAAAGGGCCCGTCGTTTTGAATCCGCAGTATAGGGCAGCTCAGCCTTTCTAGCCAGCATTCCTGCTGAACTCTGCTTCTGATCTCCATGCCCCCCTTTTCATAGGATGAGGCCCAGTCCATAAACTCTCTGTGCATTTTATGGTTCTTCCTTCCAGGTTCAAGGGTGCTGCCATAGCGCTCCTCTTCCCGGAGTTTCAGCCGTTTCAATCTCAGAGTATCGGAGACGGAGACAAATATCACAAGGTCGAAGAGGGGAATGAGCGGATTGCCCCAGTCTATCAGGGCTCCCGACAGAATCCATGATTCTGCGCTTTCAAGGTCTCTGCCCAGGGCTGCCACTCTTATCTCAGGAGCTGAAGGTTCGGTGAATTTCTTTTTCCAGAAGTAGTCATCTGAATCGAAGTGACGAAAGGGTAGGGCCTTGCAGAGCTCCCGGGCCAGGGAGGTCGTTCCGGTTCCCGAGGCGCCCATAATATGGATTCTTTTAAACTCTTTCCTCTCTGCCTTAAACAAGATAATCCTCCCGAAAAATATCATAAGAATATATCATGATTCAGGAATCTCCGGTAGAACTGCTTGCGGCCGGAGAGAGTCAGGCCTTTTCTGTACTTTCCACTTTGTGTTTGAGAATGGCAAGGAGACGTGTGAAGCTTCCCCCGGCCAGAACTATTCCCGGAAGAAGCCCGCTGTAGATCCCGACCATAAATGTGGTGTTGAAAACATCCTCATCGGGAGGACTCGTATATGCCCCCGCTTCACCGGTAATCAGGGCCATGGCAGTGAACAGGCCGATCACCCCTCCCACGATTCCCAGAAAGAGTGAATGCCCTATACCGTTTTTTTTCATGCTTCTGCAGCTCAGAACTGTGAATATTACTCCCCCCGCGAGGCCGAGGACAAGGGACGGTATAAAGGCAATGGAAAAGGATGAAAGAACGAACAGACCCATCATTGATGTTTTCTCCGGTGATTTTGAAATCTTTCTGTAATATATAGCATTAATGACAGGAATCAGAAAAAGTTCAAAAAAAGCTGTATCCCGATTCTTCCGGGATACAGCCAGTTGTTTAATTAAGAGTTCTATGCAGCGGAAACTTCTTCGGTATCAGCGGCGCTTTTCTTGCGTCCTGCAATAATCATAACTCCGAGGATTATGATGGATACGGGCAGAATCGCAACGGTGGCACCCACAGAGGGGAGAATGGTTCCCTCTGCCAGTGAGGACTTTCCGAAGAGGAACTGGCAGACTCCCAGTACCTTTGCATTGGGGCCGATAAAGAGACTCCAGATCAGCCAGAGAGCGGCACCGATGGTTACCTGATACTCAACTGCTTTTGTGGGTACTTTTTTGATATAGAGGGCCGCAAAATAAGCCGGGAGAAAGCAGACGGTAGTCATCTCGAAGAAGAGGATGGTTCCTTTGGAGATAAAGGCGTTGCCGATCGCGGAGCCTGTGAAGACCAGGGAGATCAGGGAGGATATGATAATTACAAAGAAGGTTGCATATCTGTTGACCCTGAGGGCTCCCTCTTTTCTTGAGCTGATTACCTGGTAGATATCGGTGCCTGCTGCGGCCCCCATGGTATGGAACTGTGAGGAGAGGGTGGACATGGCGGCGGCCACCATGGCCATCATAAAGAGTGCGCCGTACCAGGAGGGCATGTAGTTGGAGATAAATGCCGGGATGACCTGGTCTACACTCCCTTTAACATAGTCCATGGCAACTACACCGAATTTCTGGTAGAGGAGGCTGTTGGAGAGGGCTCCCACCATAAAGATGACTCCTGTCATGGAGAGGATAAAGATTCCTCCAGAGAGAACGGCGCGGTTCAGCTCCTTTCCTGAGCGGATTGTCATAAAGCGGACCACCAGCTGGGGCTGGGCAAGAACTCCGATTCCTACACCCAGGATCAGGGAGCTTACGAGGCTCCACCAGATGGGTGATCCTGTCTCGGGCATGGCTGTCCATCCACGGAAGCCTCCCGCTGTAAGTCCTGCCATGGATTCCTGCACATCGGGCTGTTCATAGAGTCTTGTCAGCCCAAGATGCGCTTCGGTTACTCCTCCCAGCTGTGAGTAGGCTGTAAAAATCAGACCGATCATGGCAATAAAGAGAATTCCCGCCTGGAGGGCTGAGGTGTACATAATGCTCTTCAGTCCTCCCGAAAGGGTGTAGGCAGCAACAATCACAACAAAGACCAGGATGGAGAGTGTCGGATTGACAGAGAAGTATTCACTGAGCATATTGGCACCGCCAATCATTACCGAGGCGGCATAGAAAGGCATGGAGATAAAGATCAGAAGCCCCATAAAGACCTGCAGATAGGAGCTGTTGTATTTCTTGTTGAAGAGTTCCGGGAAGGTGTGGGCATTCAGCTCATGTCCCAGCTTTCTGGTGGGTTTACCGAAAAAGACAAAGGCGACGAAAATACCGATCAGGATGGTCAGCATGGCCAGAAACATCATTCCCATTCCCAGCTGTGCGGAAACTCCCCCGAATCCGACAATGGCGGAGGTGGAGATAAAGGTGGCTCCGTAGGATAGAGCCATGATCAGGGGGTGGATTGTTCTTCCTCCCACAAGGTAGTCCTTGGCGGTTGTCGTCTGGCGGTAACCCAGGTACCCGATTCCAACGGTAATGAGCAGATAAACGGCGATAATTATTATATCCAGCATGGTCTAGTCCCTGTTCCACATAACAAGACCATATACAATACAGAGGACAGCAGACAGCACTGTCCCCGCCACGGCAAATATAATCACCGGATCCGAAATTCCAAACATCATTTTACTCCTGAGAAAAATAAGGCCGGCTGCCGGGCAGGTTAATGACAGCCGATTCTTTGAGTAGAAACATAGCATGATATGGGGCAGGGGGGAAGGACTTTTTAATCAATAGTGAATGACAGATTCAAGGGAATATAAGGCCGGAGGGGCAAGAGGGAATCAGAGCTTGAGAACAAGGCTTTCGCTGTTGGAAACAAAGCCGGCCTTCAAATAGAGGTCCCGTGCCTTTTCGGCAGCCAGAAGTTCAGCGCTTTTCATCCCCTTAAATCTCAGCCAGTTGATGGCTTCCATCAGCAGTGACCGCCCGTAGCCCCTGTTTCTGAATTCCGGCTGTGTGAACATATCGCCGATAAATCCCCTGCCGCCCTCTTTGTAGAAACAGTAGGGAATATCTCTCCGGACAAATCCTCCGGCCATGGCAATGATCCGGTCTTCGGATGTGATCAGAAAGTGGCAGGCTTCCTTCGCCCTGTACAGCTCTCTGTACTTCCTGCGGATCAGAAGTGCCTGATCATCGGCCAGAAGATTCAGCAGGCCGGCTTCTTCGAACATTCTTATTTTAAGTTCAGCGATTTTATTCAGATCATCCAGCTCGGCAGTTCTGATCTCCATCTTCCGGCTCCTCTACTTTGTCAGGGCGTAGACTGCGTAATCCCTTGGAGGTCCGGGAATATTGGGAAGCCTGGCATAACACTTCAGCACGCCCTCCTTTTTCATCCCCAGCTTTTCCATAACCCGTCCCGATGCGGGGTTTTCCGTATCGTGGAACGCCTCTATCCGGTAGATCTCCTCACGGCCTATCAGTTCGGAAAGCAGGGGAGCGCAGGCTTCGGTCACAATGCCCCGGTTCCAGAAGGGTTTGGCCAGTACATAGCCCAGGGTGGCTTTGAAGTCGTTTATTCTCACACCGGTCATGCCGATGGCCCGGGAACTCTCTCTGTCCTGGATAATAAACTCCAGGTACCTCTTCTCATCCCAGTTCTCAACACAAAACCGGAGCCACTCTCTTGTCTTTTCAATGCTTTTATGAGGTGTCCAGACCATGTAGCGGCAGACTTCGGGGTCCTGGGTGTAGGTGCTGAACAGGTCCTCTGCATCTTCAAGGTAGGGTTTACGGAGGATCAGTCTTTCAGTCTCAAATCGCATGAAATCTCCTTTTTTAAAGTTTCTGCAGCAGCAGTTCTGCTGTAGCCTGGTCGGTGATAAGGGTCTTGATATATCCCTGACGGGCGGCGCTGATAATGGCATCTGCTTTACGTTCACCTCGGGCGAGGCAGATGACACGGGGAACTGTCTTAAGCTGTTCAAGATCCATTCCTGTGTTGATAATATCTCCCGGCAGCTTGAGGATCTCACCGTTGTCAAAGAATACATGACCAAGGAGATTGCCGTGGGGTCTGGAAAGGAAGCGGCTTGTATCCACCTCTTTGCCGAAAAGGGAAAACTCTTCCAGATAGGGGTAGTCCAGATTCAGAAGACCCCCAACCGAGAGGATCACTGTATCCAACGAGCCGTAGGCTTCCTGAAGCTTCTCCAACCGTTGTTTCTCCAGAGAGGTCATCCTTTTTCGTGAGGTAAGTATGGGAAGATTATTATACCGGCATTTTCCGCTGAAAGGGCGGGCAAAATTCTGCAGGAGAATGCTTGCCTGAAGATAGGGATTGTCTGTGCCGCAGGAGCCGACTATGGAGAAAAAGTTGGGCCCCTCATCTCCCCTCTGGGCGGCAATCTGTGAGGAGACCTCATAAAGGGTCTTGCCCAGGCCGATTCCCACATTCCTGCTGTACCGTAGAATTTCTTCAATACGCCGGGCGGCAAAAAAAGTGAAGGACTCACTCTGGTCTTCTCCCGCAGAAAGGGGAGGAGAGACGATGACTTCATCAAGTTCCAGTCTCTCCTTCAGAACTGTATCCATACTGCTGCTGACGGCGGATTCGGGAAGGGCAATTCTGATCTGAATGTAGCCCTCTTCCCTGGCCTGTTTCAGTATCCGGGATATCTGGGTTCTGTGGATATTCTCACCTTCGGAAATCTCCTGCTGGCTCAAACCGTCCAGATAGTACTGTTTGGCGATTCGGAGGATAACCATCCTGTCGTAGTTTCCTGTCATCCCGGCTCCTTATACAGATTATTTTCACATTTGTGATTTTTCGCGTCAACTCCAATTCAATTGCTTCCTGTAATCCTCTTTTTTTTATTTGACGCCCTGAAGGGCCCGGGGTATGATGATTTTAATCATTAATCACAAATATGCATCACATATGTGAATTCTTGGAATCTGTCATATGTCTGGAAAAAGTGTTGATGCCGGCCGGGTGCGGAGGGTGCAGAGTGTGCCCGTGCAGGGCGGGATCGGAGGGTACTGAAAAGGAGGTAACAATGGCTGCTGAAGCATATTTACAGGAGAATCCCGGGGAACTGCTCTTTACAAGCAGGTCCTCCCGAATATTCCAATGGAAGGGCAGCACTCTTTTAAAGCTCTTTAACAGTGAGGTTGATCCCGACCTTATCAGGAATGAGGAGATCAATACCAATGAGGCCTTTTCCAGGGGCGTGTCGAAGGTACAGTGTCATGGACTGGTGGAGGTAGACGGACAGCTTGGATTGATTATGGAGAGGGTGGAAGGCAAGACCCTGATCAGTCTGGCAGCCTCAAAACCCGGGACCGCTCTGGCAGTACCGGCACTGATGGCTTCACTTCAGATTAATATGCACCGCACCGAAACAACATCAATCCGCTGTTACAAGGAAATCGTGCTTAAGGCTCTGGAATCACAGCCTCTCTCCTTTCTAAGCAGTGATGAGAGAACCCTTGTCCGGAAGAAACTGGACTCTCTTCCCGACGGCAATTCCATTCTCCATCTGGACTACCATCCCGATAACATCATGTCAGATACCAGGGAGGCAACCATCATTGACTGGATGACCGCCGCAAGCGGCCCCCCGGCGGCTGATGTGGCGGCTACCCTTTACCTCCTGAACGAAGGAGAGATGATCCCCGGTCTGAACAGGGTGGTGGCATCGGTTCTTGAATCCATCAGAAAGCTGATCTGCAGGCGGTATCTGAAGGAGTACAAGAAGGTAACGGGAATAAGGGATGAGGATATCGCCCCATGGCGTCTCCCTTTTCTGATTGTCAGGTTGGGTATCTGGAATATCGCCAGTGAAGTGGATCTGCTGAAAACCAAGATCAGGCAGGAGCTGGGGTGTACCGGAGTTTAACAGATGGACAGATTGAATAAAATCCGAAAAAAAATCGGGGCTCTCTCTCCGGATATCCGGGTAACCCGGGAGAGAGGGTGTATCGTGCTCCGGGGGGAGGTGGACGACTGGTCCATCGCCGTTAAGGCCGGGCATGCCGCAGTCGATAAGAAGCATTCCCTTGGTGTGATTAATGATATCAGACTGAAGGGATTTGAGCAGAAGACTTCTCTTCCGGCATTACAGGATCGGGCTCTCGACGGCCGCAGGGTGGATGTCCTTATTATCGGTGCCGGAATCACCGGATGCGCAGCGGCCCGTGAACTATCGGCATTTAACCTGAGTACTCTTGTGGTGGATAAGATGAGCGATGTGGCCGGGGCAGCCTCCGGGGCGAACGGCGGCGTTGTTCATGTGGGAATAAATTTTTCACGGAAATCACAGAAGCACTACTACAACATCAGGGGCAACCGGATGTATCGGGAGCTCTCCCGGCAGCTGGATGTTCCCTTTGAGCAGAAGGGGCAGACCATGCTCTGCAGCAGGAACTGGGAGAGAATTCCCGTTGCCCTTCTGAAGCTGAATGCCAGGATTCTGGGAATTCCGGGAGTCCGCTATCTGAAACGGAGTGAACTCCTTGACCATGAGCCCCATCTGCCGGACTTCACCATAGGGGGGATGCATATGCCCACCGGAGGTATTACCAACCCCCATGAGATGACCGCAGCAATGGCTGAGAATGCCGCCTCCAATGGTACGGAGATCTCCCTGAATACGGCTGTTCTGGAAATGGAGCTGGATCCGGACAGTTCTAAAGAATCCGGAAATACACATATCAGAAGTGTTCTGACAAACCGGGGCAGGATTTATCCCCGGCTGGTAATCAATGCTGCAGGAGTATATGCAGATACCATTGCTCAAATGGCTGGCGACCGCACCTTTACCATACATCCCCGGAGAGGCACCAATATTATCACCGACAAGAGGGCGGGGTATCAGGTCAAATCCAGCATGGGGAAATCTCCATTCTCAATTCTTCCTTATCAGCAGAAGGACCGTCCCCGGGGACTGGCCGGGAGGATGAAGTTTTTTATCAACACCCTGGCAGGGAGCAGTCACACAAAGGGTGTGGGCCTTATTCACTCCCTTCACGGCAATATGCTTGTAGGGCCCAATGCGGTGGAGACTCCGGACCGGGAGGATCGGGCCACCAGGGCGGATGAGGTTGAGAGCATAATAAGAATGCAGCAGCATATTGCCGAGGACCTGAAATTCAGCGATGTGATCGCCTACTTTACAGGTGTCCGGGCTTCGACCTATGAGGAGGACTTTGCGGTGCGCAGGGGGATCTTTACGGACAACATCCTCCAGGCTGCAGGTATTCAGTCTCCCGGTGTTACTGCCGCTCCCGCTATTGCCGTTGATCTGCGGGACTGGGCAATAGAGTATCTGGAAAAGGAGATAAAGGTGGACAGAAATCCCGCTTTCTCCCCCATTAGAAAAGCAGTGCCCCGCACTGCTGAGATGAGTGACGAAGAGAGGGATGCCCTGATCCGAAGTAATCCCGACTACGGAGAGATCGTCTGCCGCTGCGAGGAGATCAGCAGGGGAGAGATCATAGATGCCCTGAACTCCCCCCTCTGTGTTCCGACGGTAGACGGAATCAAGAAGAGACTGCGCCCCGGCATGGGCCGCTGTCAGGGGGGCTTCTGCGGTCCTCTGGTGATGAAGATCATAGCAGAACATCAGGGCACTGCTCCCGATGCTGTGAGAAAAGGCAGTTATGCCTCTGTAATCTGCTATGGCGGCACAAAGGGAGGCCGTCTGTGATAGATGTTGATGTCCTTGTTATCGGAGGAGGACCCGCGGGACTGGCTGCGGCGATTGCTGCAAAAGATGAGGGTGCCCGGGTGATGCTGATAGAGAGGGAGGCCCGGACAGGAGGTATCCTCAAGCAGTGCATTCATGACGGTTTCGGACTGGTCCGGTTCCGGGAACAGCTTACGGGTCCTGAGTATGCAGAACGCTTCATAAAAGACTTTGAAGACAGGGATATAGAGTCCCGAACCCTCTGTTTTGTAAGCAGAATAGAAAAACAGGATCGCGGACTTCTTCTTACGGTTGTCAGCCGAAAGGGGGTAGACAAAATCCGGACAGAAAGCCTTATTCTGGCCACCGGCTGCCGTGAAAGAACGGCACGACAGGTCTTTATTCACGGAACAAGACCGGCAGGAATTTTCACGGCGGGTGCGGCTCAGCACTACATCAATATCCTCGGTCAGCAGCCCGCCCGAAGGGCTGTGATTCTGGGAAGCGGTGATATCGGTCTGATTATGGCGCGGCGCCTGACCCTGGAGGGGGCCGAGGTTCTGGGGGTGTACGAGGCAAAGCCTGCACCTTCGGGGCTGAGCCGCAATATCCAGCAGTGTCTGAAGGATTTTGACATTCCCCTTTACCTGAGCAGCACAGTAACCAGGGTCTTTGGAGAGGACAGGCTCAAGGCTGTGGAGATCTGTGATGTGGATAATGATATGAGGCCCCTTGAAGGGAGTGAGAAGGTTGTGGAGTGTGATACCCTGATTCTTTCGGTGGGACTGATTCCGGAAAATGAACTGGCCAGGACTCTGGATATCACGCTTGATCCCCGGACAGGTGGGCCGGTCTGTGACGGGAACCTGATGACCTCAGTGGAGGGCGTTTTCTGCTGCGGCAACGCCCTTCATGTGAACGATCTGGTAGATTATGTTTCCGAGAGCGGCGAGTGTGCCGGCAGATCCGCGGCGGCCTACTGCCGCCGGGAGTCTTCAGATCCATCCAAAGCCGCCACTGTTGAACTCCATCCTGGAGAGGGTCTCCACTACCTTGTCCCACAGCACCTTGATCCGGAACAGGGCCGTTCCATACTCTACTTCCGCAGTTCCAGGGTCTTTGGAGAGTGCTCCTTTGTTGTTAAGGCCGGTGAAAGAGAGATCCTGAGGAAAAAATATCCCTTTCTGAGACCGCCGGAAATGGAGAGGCTGGAGATTGATTTCGGCGGATACTCTGTGAAACCGGGGTCATCGGTCAGCTTCGAGGTGGAGGAGCTATGAGAGAGATAATCTGTATTCTGTGTCCCAGGGGCTGTGAACTGACAGTCCGGGATGAACACTCAGAGCCGGATGTTACGGGCCATGGCTGCCGAAAGGGAAGGGAGTTTGCCCTGAAAGAGATAGAATCTCCCACCCGGGTACTCTGCACCACCGTAAAAACAGCCTTTCCCGAGGTTCCCGTGCTTCCTGTCAGAGTTTCTGCGGAGATTCCCAAAGAGAAAATTTATGAGCTTATGGAGCTTATAGACTCCCATACTGTACGTTCCCCGCTGAGCTGCGGGGATGTTGTCATTCCGGATATTCTGGGCCTGGGGGTGGACCTGATTGCCACCAGCAGCATAATCAAGTCCATAATCTGAGTGCTCCTGATAACCGGGTTATTTCCTGTGTTCCTTCGGGCCTCGATTTCCCATGACCATTAATCAGATCTTCGGTTATCTCTGCTGCCGAGGCGGCTGCCGCATAACAGACTCTTGTAAGCAGCTCCTTCTCCTTGAACTCATTCTTATTCTCCTGTCAGGGGGCTATTCTTATGGCGACGCCTCCCTTTTTGTGCTTCTTCTGAACATAATAATGAGCTTCCCGTATCTCTTCCAGTGGGTAGGTTCTATCCATTACAGGGCGGACGGTTCCCTCTGATACAAGACGGGAGATCTGGTCCAGGCGGGCGGAACTCAGCACAAGGTCCCCGTCATCGATGGAGGCATAGCGTTTCGGATCTTTCAGAGCCTTCCGGCAGGCCTTCTTCAGGGGAGAGCTTTTGAATATGCCCACGGAGTCCAGCATAAAATCGTAGGAGCTGCCATCGGGCACAGCATCACTGCTTCGGTAGTCCAGAACCTCATCGGCCCCCAGGGACTGGGCCATCTCCTGGTTGTCCGGGCCGCAGACCGCCGTCACACGGGCTCCAAGATGTTTTGCATACTGGACGGCAAAGGTTCCGGAGGTTCCCGAGGCACCGTAGATCAGCACACTCTCTCCAGGTTTTATACTCCCCTTTTCAAGAGACTGGAGGGCAAGAGACCCGCCGTAGGAGGCGGCTGTGGACTCCTCGAAGGGGATGCTGTCGGGCAGGAGCGATATGCACCCGGCCTTGGAGTCTTTCTCCTTCAGGCAGAGATACTCCGCATAGGCTCCGAAACGGAAGCCCGTCATGCCGTAAACCCTGTCTCCCGGTTTGAATCTTGTTATCTCAGGTCCGCACTCTTCCACAACTCCGGCAAAAACCAGTCCCAGTACCGGGCGCCTCGGTTTGGTAATGCCTATCATCAGGCGCATGGGGATCAGCATATAGATGGGGACATCGGAGCTGCGGATAAAGATGTCGCTGGCGGTGACGGCAGAAGCCTTGACGGCAATCTGCAGCTCGTCCTTCCGGGGAAGGGGAATCTCCCTCTCGGTCAGGGTCAGAACTTCGGGGTCTCCGTATCTTCTGCAGACCGCAGCTTTCATCATTCCTTCTTTCATCTCTCCTCCCTCCGGCGGGTAAGCCGGATTCATTCCTTTTCCAGCTGATCCTTTCTGAACCGGACCATCCTTAGAATCAGCTCCGCCGGTAGCGGATCCCTCAAGGGAAACTGCACCGATCCCTTTCCCTTTCTATAGGCCGTCAGTTCATCTTCAAAGGCCTCCATTACAAGGGGATGGGGGTCGAGGCCCAGATGCTTCCTGAATCCGGCGATCATAATCTGCTGGTCTCTCTTTCCTCCGGGGACAAGAGAAAATGCGGGGATGTTGTAGTTTATCAGCTCCTCCGCCTCAGGGGCCGCCTGGAGGATCAGCTTCCTGAGCTTTTGCAGCCCCTTCCGGGCTTCCTCTGACTGATCCTGCAGATACTCTTCAAAATTGCTGTAGGTGCTCATGACTTCTCCCGATACCCCATTACTCCACCTGGAAGCGGAGCACTGTCTTCAGTTTTTCCGGAGCAACCTTTCTGAAGTCCGAAAGGTAGATCTCCCGGTGTACCTTGCTCTTCCGTTTATGACCCTCGGCCCTGCAGAACTCCTCCATCAGGGCAAAACTCCCGGGCTCGCTGTCGTAACTTCCCCGATGGATCATCTGTACACAGAGACCCTCGGTGATTGTCTCGAAGCTAAGATCCGCCAGCCGGGTCAGTTTCTTCTTCTCAAGAGCCAGGGTCTTCATCTGTTCAAAGAGGGATGCACTGACAAAGTCGGGCTGCCGGATCATAAGGGTAAAGACCAGATCCTTCTTGTTCAGCTTCCCTCCTGAGCTTTTATACTCTTCCCTGGCCTCCTCCTTCAGGTCCCAGACCCCCTCAAGGGGATAGACCGTGTAGTCGCAGTAGCCGGCAGGCGGGGCAGGGCTCTTTTTCAGTCCCATTTTCAGGGTGTAGGAGAAGGCGTAGAGGGCCTCTATATATTCGGGGAAATGAGGGCCGTTGGGATCGCCCTCTCCCCGGATGCAGGCAAATTTCATTTCAGGGACTTCCAAAGTCATGGGCTTGTTTTTGGGCAGATAGAGTACTTTTTCCTCTTTCCGCCATTCGGTTTTATTCATGATCTTTTAATACTCCTTTGTGTGACAGGTCGGTCAGGGTGCATATATTTCTGTTGAAGCAGCATGGCCGCCTGTCCCCTTTTCGGAGCTTATCCAGGCAGACCTCAACTCTTTTCTGTCTGGTGGCCGGGTTTTTCGTGGATCTGATCCATCTGATCCAGTCCCACCGGGCCAGGGGAGTCAGGCTCTCCCACTCATCTTTGATCAGGGAGCTTCCGGCAAGGGCTGCTTCAATATCCACAGGAACCTGCGGTTCGGGCCGGAGGTCGGAGGGCCATATGCCTATGGATAGGGGTCGGCCGGCTTTGATGCCCGCCTTTTGACAGAGTTCCGGTTCCGGTGTAAACCAGTGGCTTCCGGCGCCGTCGGGCTCCAGAGCTGTCTGGAAGGGTATTCCTGAGATTTCTCCTTCGGCAAAGCAGAGTCCCCGGGAGGGGAAAGAGCTGCTGATGTCTCCGGGAATCCTTATTATGAGAATCTGGTTTATAAGGTAGGGGACAGTTTCAAATGTCTTATGTGACAACTGGATATTCTCCTTAATTTATCATACATCCTTAATCCAATGGTAATCCAGAAATATTAATTTGAATTGTTATGGAACCCGTGTTATATTACATGTGTTCTATATGCGTGTTAAGGATAGGTTATTGGCAAAATCGGATAGGATGATTTATCAGGTTGATGAAACCAGAAACAAAATTCTCGAAGCAGCAGAGAAACTGTTTATTGAAAAGGGCCTCTATGATACGAGGATGCTGGATATCGCAGCCGAGGTGGACCTCAGCCGTACCTCATTGTACCGTTACTATACGGATAAACTGGAGCTTTCTCTCTCTATTGTGAAGATCTGCATCCGCAGAATCAACTCTATTGAAGATCAGAGAACATATGAAGCTTTGAAAGACGGTCTTGGTAAAGTTGAGTATCTCTTGAAATCAAGATGGCTCTCGCCGGGTCTATCTGATACTTACAGATTCCTTGCTGAATTTGACAGCTATTATTCCGGGAGCAGAATCCCTGAGAGCTTCAGAGAGAAGATGGAGAATCTGCTTCTACCGGATGAGAATGATAAGATGCTTAAGGCAATAGAAGAAGGTCAGCGGGATCACTCAGTTACAAACAGTTGCGACAGCCGACTGCTGAAAGAGATAATTGAGAATGGAATACGCAGTCTTCATAACCGGCTTATCCTGAGGGGAGCTGTGATGATTGATGTGGATCGGAATGATCTGGAGATCATTATGGATGAGTATCTGAAAATTCTGCTTAAAGGCATAAAAAAATAATCAGGAGTGTGTGATGGATATTAAAAAAATCATCAGTGAAATGACACTGGAAGAGAAGGCCGGGCTCTGCTCGGGTCAGGACTTCTGGAAAACCAAGGCTGTGGAGCGTCTGGGTGTACCTCAGATGATGGTCAGCGACGGCCCCCACGGCCTCAGAAAGCAGAATGATGCCGGCGATCATGCCGGAATCAACGAGAGTATCAAGGCAGTCTGTTTCCCTCCGGGAGTTACTGTGACCTCCTCCTTTGACAGGGACCTGATCAACACCATGGGTGAGTATCTGGGAGAGTCGGCCAATGCCGAGAACCTGGGGGTCCTTCTGGGGCCGGCGGTCAATATCAAGCGCTCCCCCCTCTGCGGACGGAACTTCGAGTACTTCTCGGAAGACCCCTATCTCTGCGGAGAGATGGCTGTCTCACAGATAAAGGGAATTCAGAGCAAGGGTGTGGGAACAAGTATCAAGCACTATCTGGCCAACAGTCAGGAGCACAGAAGAATGTCCTCGGACTCCAGGGTGGATGAGCGCACCCTCCGTGAAATCTACCTGCCCACCTTTGAAAAGGCCGTCAAAGAGGCACAGCCATGGACGGTAATGTGCTCCTACAACAGAGTCAATGGCGAGTATGCCTCCGAGAGCTACCGTTTCCTTACAGAGATCCTCCGGGAGGAGTGGGGATTCGAGGGCTTTGTGGTCTCCGACTGGGGCGCCGTAAACAACCGCGTGGAGGGTGTAAAGGCCGGTCTGGATCTGGAGATGCCCAGCTCTCACGGGCAGAACGACGCCTATATCGTCAAGGCCGTAAAGGACGGCGACCTGGATGAGGCTGTTCTGGACAAGTGTGTGGGTCGGATTCTCAGAATCATCGACATGGCTGTGAAAGAAAGCCGCCCCGACGCGGTCTTTGACCTGGAAGACCAGCATAAAATGGCCCGGAAGGTGGCCGGCGAGTCCATGGTTCTTCTGAAAAACGAGAGCCTGTTACCTCTGCCTAAAAGGGGAAGAATCGCCTTTATCGGCGCCTTTGCCGACAAGCCCAGGTTCCAGGGGGGCGGAAGCTCCCATATCAATACCTTCAGGGAATCCAGCGCCCTGAAGGCCGCCGAAGAGATGCTCGGCGGAGCGGCGGAGATCGTCTACCTGCCCGGTTACTCCCTGAACTCAGATACTGTGGATCAGGCCATGATCGATGCGGCAGCTGCAGCAGCCGAGGGGGCCGATATGGCCGTTGTCTTTGCAGGGCTTCCGGACTCCTATGAGAGTGAAGGATACGACCGCTCCCATATGAGACTCCCTGAAAGCCATGACAGGCTGATCGAAGCGGTCAGCAGGGCTCAGAAGAAGACCGTTGTGGTTCTTCATAACGGCTCCCCCGTCGAGATGCCCTGGATTGAAGGTGTGGATGCGGTTCTTGAGGCCTATCTTGGCGGTCAGGCAGTAGGTGAAGCTGTGGTGGATATTCTCTTCGGTGACGTGAATCCCAGCGGAAAGCTGGCCGAGACCTTTCCTCTGAGGCTGGAGGATAATCCCTCCTACCTCTCCTATCTTGGTGAGAAGGATGTGGTCGAGTACCGTGAAGGGATTTTTGTGGGGTACCGCTACTATGACAAGAAAAAGATGGATGTTCTCTTCCCCTTCGGTCACGGACTGAGCTACACAAGCTTCGAGTACTCCAATATGAAGCTCTCCTCTTCAAAGATAACAGACTCTGATGATCTTACGGTCTCCGTGGATGTCAGGAATACCGGAAAACTTACGGGAAAAGAGGCGGTGCAGCTCTATGTGGCAGCTCCCTCCGGTGAGGCGATCCGCCCTGTGAAGGAACTTAAAGGCTTCGGTAAGGTCAGCCTCGACCCCGGTGAGACCAGAACCCTCAGTTTTGAGCTGGACAGCCGCTCCTTTGCCTACTTCAACACAGAGATCAACGACTGGTTTGTAGAGACCGGAGAGTACGGCATTCTTGCTGGAAGCTCATCCCGGGATATTCGCCTTACCGGTTCCGTTGCTGTGGAATCGTCACAGAAACTGCCTGTGTCCTACAGCCGGAATACCCTTGTGGGAGATCTGAAGGACACTGCTGAGCTGGCTATTATCGGTCCCATGATGAAGGCCATGGAGGAGCTTTTCAAGTCTCCCGGCAGTGATGAAGCCGATGAGGCCGTAACCGATGAGATGAAGGAGGCCATGTTTGCCTATATGCCCCTCAGGAACCTTGTGACCTTCGGGGACGGCAGCCTGAGCTTCCCTGAGCTGGATGCGGTAATCGACAAGCTGAACGGAAAATAGATTATTAACAGGCGGCGATCCCTAATCTTAAAGGGGCTGCCGCCTGAGCTGGTTTAATGGAAAGGTTTAACAAAACGCTTCTGATCTTTTTCGGAATTGAATCCTCTTTTCCGATAGAACTCATGGGCGTTCAGCCGGTCCGATCCTGAGTTTGCCCGGATTCCGCTGCATCCGGCGGACCGGCCGAACTCCTCGGCCCTGGCCAGCAGCCGGGTGCCTATACCCCTGTCCCTGGCATCTTTATCCACAACGATTCCCATAATATTCAGAAGGGAATCAAAGTAGAGATATCTGTGAATATTTACGTGTATATAACCCTGAATCCTGTCTCCGTCAACAGCAGCAAAAATCCGGTCATATTCTGATTTCATCAGATCTTTCAGCCTCCGACTTGTGTCCCGGCCGGAGCATTTGTAGCCCAACTGCTGTGAGAGTCTTGCAATATCATCAGCATCATCGGGAATTACTTCTCTGATTATCATTGTCCATCCTTTCCAGTAATTGTCGGCTATTTCTAAATTCCATTTCAGTCTTCCGGGAGTTTTAGAGAACAAGTTTTCCATTGTTAATTCCGAATTCCTGTTTTACCATAATCAGTGCCCCCTTTAGTCGGAGATATTGGGATTTGGTTTTCCCGGAGGACTTGATACTTTTTGAAAAGGATCTTTCAGATAACAACACTCATATTCGGCCTTCTCTTTGTAATGGTGCTGATCCTCTCCTTCAGGACCATGAGTTCCTTTCCTCATGAGAACTCAGATGACGGGGTCTCCTTTGTGTTCGGGATTTTTATCCCATCCAATGATTATCCCTACTTCTCAAATATTAGGCAGGGGGTTCTGGATGCGGCTGCGGAACTGGACTGTGCCGTCTCCTTTCACGAGATAAGTCATAACAATATTGAACTGGAAAAGATCGGAAGGGCCGGGTTTGACGGAGTTGCGGTCTATCCCGGCGGCGGCTGGAGCGAACTGACTCCCTATACCTCCATCCTGGCCGGTGAGAAGCTGCCGGTGGTTCTGATTGAGCACCTGATGCCCAGTGAGTATCCATTCTATCTGGTCGGTACAGACGGCTACGATGTAGGACGGAAGGTGGCGGATCTGGTACTGAAACTGAACAGGGAGGTTCATGATATTGCCTTCCTATACTCCGACAAGAGTCCGGGCCTTCTGGCGGACAGGGAGTCTCTGGAACTGGGGTTCAGGCTGGGGCTAAGCGAAAAGGAGTACAACATTCACTATGACAAAACCAATGCCAATCCCCTGGATGGAGAAACAAAGATCATCAATCTCCTCAGACAGAACAGAAACCTCGATCTACTGATCCTGACAGATCCCAATGACACCATGGCCGCCATTCAGGTCCTTGTGGATCAGAACCTGGTGGGGCAGGTGGATATTATCGGTTTTGGAGATGAACCTGCCATCAGGGAGTATATCCGCAAGGGAGTTATCCAGGGAGCGGTGGTTCCCAACTCCTATCAGATTGGAACGAAACTGGTAGAGACACTCTATGAAGCGGCCCGGAAGGGGACTGCCTCCAATATGGTGACCATCGAAGCCTCGGTGCTTACCGGAGAGAATGCCAATGGCCCCTAGAAACTCTCTGAAAAGTCAGACCATCAGATACTTTCTTCTCAGTCTACTGATTACACTTTTCAGCCTGTCTGTGAGTATCTACTTTTCCGCAAGGCTTCAGACCATGGTGGACAGCCAGTTTGAAGAAGAAACGGAGCTTCAGGAGCTTCAGTCGGCCATGGCCAACCTTCAGCCCCTGCTCCTTGAATATCTTTCCAGCAGGTCCTCCACTTCTCTCTCACAGCTGCTGAGCATCAGTCAGAACCTGCGCAGTACCCTTCCTCAGGCAACCGGAGGGACGAGGTCCGAGAGCAGGAAGGCCGTAAGGGAGATTTCATTTCTTGTGGAAGCCTATCTGGACGATCTCAATGAGATTATTGAGTTGAAGAGGAGCCGTAATATTGACGGCTACACCAGGAAATACGAGAAGATGCAGGACCTCTATGATCTTATCAATGCCCGTATCGATCAGGCCAGTCTGGGAGGTTTCAGAAGCAGCATCAAGGATTACCAGTCCTTTATCTCTCTGTTCAGATCCATGTATCTCAATAACTTTCTTCTTCTGATGCTGGGGGTCTTCTTCGCCTTCTCTTTGCTAATGCTCTCTGTGGACCGCCTGACCAGTCCTCTGCAGCAGCTCTCGGCCCTTGCGGGAAAACTCTCCAATGGAGATTTCACCCCCGATGATGTGCATCTCAAGTCGGTATATGAGGTAAATATGGTGGCCGAAGCCTTCAATCATATGAAACGGAGTATCCATCACTACCTTAAGGAGCAGCAGAAACAGCAGGAGATTGAGCAGAAGATGCTCAATGCCCAGATTCATAATATGAAGATGGAGCAGATGTTGAAAAGGATGGAGCTCTATACCATGCAGGCTCAGATGAACCCCCACTTTCTCTTCAATACACTGAATACAGGGGTCCAGCTGGCCATACTGGAGGAAGCCGACAGGACAGCCGACTTTATGGATCATCTGGCAAACCTTTTCCGGCACAATCTCAAGGACCAGCAGTTTTTTATCCCTCTGAAGCATGAGATTGACGGCGTCAGCTCCTATCTGGAAATCCTGAGAATCCGTTTTCCCAAGACAAGGGAATTCACTCTGGATGTGGAAGAGAGCCTTTTAGGTGAGTGCAAGGTCCCTTCAATGGTGATTCAGCCCCTTGTGGAGAACTCGGTGGTTCACGCCTTTAAAAACTCTCCTGATACGGGGAAGGTGGATGTCCGGGTTTATTCAGAAGGGAAGTTCATCATTATGAGTGTCCGGGACAACGGCAGCGGAATCCCCAAGTCCACCGTAAAACAGCTGCTCCAGTCACATACGGGGGAGTACAGCATAACAAGCAAGGTGATGGGGCTGGAGAATGTGATCCAGCGCTGTTACTTCTTCTATCCCGGAGACAGCAGTGTTATTCAGATCAATACCGCCGAGGGAGAGGGAACGGAAATCCGGATACGCCTTAACAGAGAGGAGGAACCATGTATCAGATTATGATAGTAGATGATGAAGAACCTGTTCTGGAGAGTTTTTCCTATATCCTCGAGAAGAACCAGAGTTCTTTCTCCCTCTGCGGCACGGCCCGTTCCGGGTATGAAGCCATAGAGCTCTGTGACCATGTGAAACCGGATGTGGTTTTTATGGATGTGCAGATGCCCGGACTGGATGGTATCAGTACAATCTCACGGATGAAGGAGATCTTTCCCGAAACCCTTTTTGTCCTGGCCACCGCCTATGAACGCTTTGACATCGCCCAGAAGGCCATCTCCCTGGGAGTGGGAAACTATCTGGTGAAGCCCATCACCAGAAGAAGTTTTACCGAAGAGCTGGATAAGCTGAAAAAGATTCTGGACAAGAGAAAGAGAAAGCGGGAAGAGTCCCTGAAACTGGCTCACCGGCAGAGCTGGGAGCAGGAGGAGAGGGAGAAAAATCTCCTGAGGAAACTGTGCCGGGAGGAACTGACGGCGGAGGAGGGGAGAGAGCTCTGTTCCCTGGGAGGAAGCCGCAGCGGCAGGGGCGCGGTCTTTCTTCTCAGTCCCTGGAATGAGGATGCCGAGGCAATCAAAAAGCAGATCAATTACAGATGCCTCTGCCAGGCTGTTCTTATCGGGAGGAAGCTGGTGCTCTTCTTTCCGGGAATACAGGATTCCCTTCAGGCGGAAGTCCCGGTAAGAGAGGAGCTTGGGAAGAGGGAGAGCCGGACCGATTCACCGGTCATCCTGGGATGCGGAGGAATCTACGGTTCCGACAGGCTCCGGACTTCCTACCTTGAGGCATTGGAGGCTTTCGAAAGCAGTCCGGGGGAAACTCCCTGGGAGGGGGAACAGCTGAAGAAACTGCGCCGCCTTTTAAAGGAGAAGGACACACCCGGATTTCGAGACAATTTCAGGCAGTTCGGAGACTATATCTTTTCAAACTTCCCCTTTGCCCAGGGGAAAATCAAGTTGCTGGAAGCCTTTACCCTCTTCTATGAGACCGTGGACTACTACCGAGAGAACAGATCCGTCTCCGAATCAACCGCCGTTCTTGCAGAGATTATGAGAATCAGCTCTCCCGGGGAGTGGGACAGGTGGATCTCCGGCGGACTGGACCGTCTGCTGGGGCATCTGGACAGGGACAAGGGAGAATCTCTGCCTCAGCCCCTGGAAAAGGCTCTGGCCTATATTCAGGACCACTACACCGAGCCTCTGCAGCTGAGTACCGTCTCCGAAGCCTGCCGGGTTTCCAACGGCTACCTGAGCCGGCTCTTTTCGGAGCACCTGGATACCACTTTTATCTTTCATCTGAACGAACTGCGGACCGACAGAGCTCTGGAGCTTTTGAAAGAGGGGAATCTCAGCATCAAGGAGATCTCCTTTGCCACCGGATACCCCGATCCGAACTATTTCAGCCGGATTTTCAGAAAACATAAAGGACTGTCCCCTTCTGAAGTGTGATATGATGTTTCTCTAAAAGGAAAAACCATGAACCGTAAGATCGCTTGTTTACTGCTGGGTATTCTGACTCTATGTTCTTCATGTTCCAGGAAAGAAGACACCGGGGAGCCCCGGAACGTCCGGATCGGATTCTCATCTGTCTCTGAAACCTATCTTCTGGAACGATGGAACAGAGATCTGAAAATCTTTGCTGCCACTGCCAGAGAGCTTGGGGCGGATATCAATGTCCAGATTGTACCGGGTGAAGCGGAGGAGCAGATTCAGCAGATCCGATACCTGATTGAACAGGATATCGATGTGCTGGTGGTTATTCCCCAGGATATGTACAGTCTTACTGAGGTGGTCAAGAGAGCCAAGGACAAGGGCATTTCCGTTCTTGCCTATGACCGCCTGATTATGGATGTGGAGATTGATGGATATGTCTCCTTCGACAACCGTGAGGTGGGAAGGCTCTTCGGGAGGGCTCTGACCGAAGAGGTCCCCGAAGGGGACTATCTGATCGTTAACGGTTCCATCCGCGACAACAACAGCTTTGAGGTAAGCCGCGGACTCTATGAGATTCTCAGACCCTCCATTGATCAGGGAAAAATAACTGTAGCACAGGAGATCTGGCTGGAGGAGTGGAGTTTTGACGAAGCCCTTCTGAAAATAGGGGAGTTCCTCGATACCGGGGTTTCGGTGGATGCTGTTTCTGCGGCCAATGATCAGATAGCCGATGCGGCCATCCGGCTTCTGGCAGAAAGGCAGATGGCAGGCAGTGTTGCCGTCGTGGGTCAGGACGCGGACATTCTCTCCTGTCAGCGTGTAGTGGAGGGGACCCAGCTTATGACGGTCTATAAATCCATTCCCACCCTTGCCGAGCGGGCCGCCCATCTTGCCGTAGCCATAGGTCGGGGTGAGACTCCCGAGCCCGACAGAACCATTGCCAACGGAAGCAGCCGCGACATCCCCTTCTATATGGAGACTCCCGTAGCCGTAACAAGAGATCTGATGGATTCAACCATCATTGCCGACGGCTTTCACTCCTATGAAGATGTCTACAGAAACGTCAGAGAGCGGTAGCACAATTCTCATGTTGGAATTGTGCTAGACAGGAGGCATTCCGGCCCCGGCAGGGTTCCAGACAGACGGTCTTTGGCATAATAATCCTATAGTCAGCATAAAAACAGAGTAGATATAATTTTATATACAAGTTTCCCGAACTTAATCATCGGGAACGAAAACTAAAAGGAGTTTGTAATGAAAAAACTACTCGTGATGGCAGCTCTGGCCTCTCTGACCTGTACCGGTCTCTTCGCCAGCGGACAGAATGAATCCGGTGCCCAGTTCATCGGTCTGGCAATGCCCGAAACCCATGTTGAAAGATGGCAGCAGGACGGTGCCTCTCTTAAGTCTGAAGCTGAAAAAATGGGATACACCGCCGAAGTTACCTTTGGTGATGCCGACCAGAGCAAGCAGAACCAGCAGGTTCAGGACTTTATTACCAAGGGAGCAGACCTTCTGATTATCGGATCTGTTAACGAAGGTGTAGGTTCCGTTGTTGCTGATGCGGCCCGTGACGACATCGATGTAATTGCCTATGACAGACTTATCACCAATTCCGGTGACTATGACTACTACATCACCTTTGACAACTTTAAAGTCGGTCAGTTCCAGGGTGAAGGAATCATCAAGGGTCTGGATATGGACAACGCCAGCGGTCCCAAATACATCACTCTCTTTGCCGGTTCTCCCACTGACAACAACGCCAACTTCTTCTTTGACGGCGCCATGTCTGTTCTCGGACCCTATGTTGACGCCGGTGAGCTTGTTATTGTAGGTCCCGCTCCCATGAGCTCTGATGACAAAGCAAACTTTACAAAGATTGCCACAGAGAACTGGAGACCCGAAATCGCTAAAGCCAGAATGGAAAACCTCCTGAACAACGATGCAAAAGATGTTGTTCTTGATGCCGTACTTGCTCCCAATGACACACTGGCCAGAGCCATTATCGAAGCCTGTATGACCGATGCAAAATACGACACAGTTGACAAACTGCCCGTAGTATCCGGTCAGGATGGTGAAGTCGGTTCCGTTAAGTTTATCCGCGACGGAAAACAGTATATGACCGTGTATAAAGACACTGGAAAACTCGCCCAGGCAGCCATTATTCTTGCTGATGCTCTTCTGAAAGGCGAAACACCCAACGTCCCCGGTGCCAGACTGGATACCTCCTCCTATGACACTGGAAAGAAAACCGTAAACTCCTATCTTCTTGAGCCCATCATGGTAACTCAGGAGAACTACAAGGAAGTCTTTATCGGCGGCGGAGTTTATTCTGAAGCTGATCTGAAATAATCAGATTCTTAATTGACCGATTAAAAAGTCTGCAGAGGGTTTTCCTCTGCAGACTCATCCTTTCTTCATACCTTTCCGGCGGTTCTCTAAAGGGAGCTGCCGGAAGGATTTTGTCAGGACAAAAAAGTGAGTACAAATATTCTGGAAGTTCAGGATTTGACAAAAACCTTTCCCGGTGTCAAAGCTCTGGATAATGTAAATTTCAAGGTAAAAAAAGGGGAAATACACTGCCTGTGCGGGGAAAACGGCGCAGGGAAATCAACTCTGATGAACGTGGTCAGCGGTGTTTATCCTCATGATTCCTATACGGGAAAGGTGATTTTTCACGGTAAGGAAACCCGCTATAAAACTGTAAAGGACAGTGAGAAGGACAGGCTCGCCATCATCCATCAGGAGCTGGCCCTGAGCCCCTATCTTCCCATTTTCGAAAATATATTTCTTGGACATATCAAGACAAAAGCCGGGATTATCCACTGGGACAGACTGATTATTGATTCCAGACCCTATTTGAAAAGAGTAGGTCTGGATGAAGATCCCGAAACCATTGTCAGCAAGCTCGGTGTGGGAAAGCAGCAGCTTGTTGAAATAGCCAAGGCCCTGTCCAAAAATGTGGAACTCCTCATATTGGATGAGCCGACCTCCTCCCTTAATGACGATGAAAGCGACAAGCTCCTCGATCTGATCCTTGAGCTGAAGAAGGAGGGGATCACCTGCATTATGATCTCCCACAAGTTGAATGAGGTCCTGAAGATTGCCGACACCATCACAATCCTCAGGGACGGAATGTCCATTGACTCCTACGATACGACGGAGACTGAGGTTACCGAAGACCTGATCATCAAGGGTATGGTCGGCCGGGATATGACCCACCGCTTCCCCGAGAAGACTGCCGTGGTAGGCGAGACAATCATGGAGGTTGAGGACTGGACCGTCTTTCATCCCGAGTATCACAGCAGGAAGGTTGTGGACAATGTCAGTTTTAACCTGAAAAAAGGGGAGATCCTTGCCTTTTGCGGACCCATGGGAGCCGGCCGGACGGAGCTGATGATGAGCCTTTTCGGCAAAGCCTACGGTTCCGCCTCGACAGGTACCCTGAAAATCAGAGGTCAGGAGCATGACTTCAAGAATCCCATGGAGGCCATCAGAAACGGTCTCGGCTATGTCTCTGAAGACAGAAAGGACCTGGGATTGATTCTTATTCAGGATGTGAAAACCAATATTTCAAACTCCAGCCTGAGCAAACTCTCCCGTTTCGGGGTTGTTAACAAGGATCAGGAGATTATTGAAGCAGAGAACTACCGCAAGAGTCTGAACATCAAAACCCCCGGTATTGAGCAGATGGTACGTAACCTGAGCGGCGGAAACCAGCAGAAGGTTGTCTTAAGCCGCTGTCTTCTGGCTGACCCGGAAATCTTTATCGTTGATGAACCCACCAGAGGAATCGATGTGGGGGCCAAGTATGAGATCTATACGATTCTCAATGACCTTGCGGCCCAGGGAAAGAGCATCATCATGATCTCATCGGAACTCCCGGAAGCCATCGGTATGGCCGACAGAATATATGTCATGAACGAAGGGGAGATCCGGGGAGTTCTGGACCGTGATGAGGCTTCACAGGAAAAAATTATGCAGATCGCCCTGCGATCAAGATAGGAGAAGGAAAAAAAATGTCTGATACAGTAAAAAAACTGTCCTTCTGGCAGCTTGTCAAAGGGAACATCCGTAATTATTCCATGTTTCTTATGCTGGCGGTGATTGTCGCCGGTTTTGCCATTCTGACGGGAGGAGTTAATATCAACTCCAGAAACGTAACCAATATCTTTATTCAGAACAGCTACATCCTTGTTCTGGCCGTGGGTATGGTACTGGTTATCATTATCGGGAATATCGACCTTTCCGTCGGTTCTGTGGCCGCCTTTACGGGAGCCCTGGGAGCGATGATCTACAATACGGGTCTGGGTATTCTCCCCACCATTCTGCTGACCATGCTGATCGGTGCAGCCATCGGCTGCTTCCTTGGCTACTTTGTGGCCTTTATCAAGATTCCGGCCTTTATTGTGACCCTGGCGGGGATGCTCCTTTTCAGGGGACTCACCTACATCATTACCAATGTTACACCAGTCTCTCTCAGGGATGACAGCTTCAGAAATATCGCCTCCGGTTCCATCTCTTTCAGCTTTCTGGAAGTAGGAGGGCTCCATCTCTTTCCTCTCCTCCTGGGAGCAGCAATTATGGTGGTGTACATTGCCTATGCCTTCTGGGACAGAAAGAATAAAATGAAAAACCACTTTCATGTTCTTCCCATGCAGTACTTCATCCTGAAGCTGATTCTCTTGAGTCTGGTGGTACTGGTTCTCTGCTACAAGTTCGCCGACTACCGCGGTCTTCCGACGGTTGTCATGGTTCTGGGAATTACCGTGGCAGTCTTCGTTTTTGTGACCCAGAATACGGTTTTCGGACGCTATATCTATGCAGTGGGCGGTAACTCCCGGTCTGCCAAGCTCTCGGGTATCAACTCCGAGATGGTGACCTTCTTTGTTCATGTGAATATGGGTATGATTGCCGGACTGTCGGGAATCGTTTTTACGGCCTATATGAACTCGGCCCTTCCCCAGGCGGGAAACCTCTTTGAACTGGATGCCATCGCAGCCTGTTTTATCGGTGGTGCCTCAGCTTCCGGTGGAATCGGAACAATCATGGGAGCCATTACCGGAGGTCTGGTAATGGGTGTTATCAACAACGGTATGTCCCTGATGAATATCGGAGCCGACTGGCAGTATGTTGTGAAGGCCTCAGTCCTTCTGCTGGCAGTCTGGTACGATATCTATACCCGCAAGAAAGCCGGACTGGCCTGATACTGGCTGTTCGATCCCCGGAGAAGTCAAGGCTGATTTTTCCGGGGCTTATTTCCCGTCTCCGCACCCTTCCTTTCCAATCCCCTTTTACTAAATAACCATTGAAGATCCCTTATCTAAATATATAAAGAAAAATTGATTCTGAAATTACCATACATTACAATAATAGTAATATATTATTGCAAGGAGTTTCAGAATGAACAAAGCAGTTTATCTTACTCCCCTTATGGCAGCCATCATTCTCAGTCCTCTTTCAGGACAGGATACCATAGTCACAGAAACAATCAGCTACAGGGCTGGAAGTACGGAACTGGTCGGTTATCTTGCCTACGACAGTTCAATTAAGGGAAAGAGACCGGGGATTGTTGTGGTTCACGAGTGGACGGGAATCAATGACTACGCCCGATTCAGGGCACGGGAGCTTGCCAAAGAGGGATATGTGGCCTTTGCAGCCGATATGTACGGAGGCGGCAGGGAGGTCCCCTTCAGCGAAGCCCGGAGCATGTCGGGAAAGGTGGGTTCCGACTTTCCTCTGATCAGAGAGAGATTCAATGCCGCCCTGGCTGTTCTGAAGGGGCAGGGGAGTGTTGATACTTCCAGAGTCGGAGCTATCGGCTACTGCTTCGGTGGAGGGATCGTATTGAATATGGCCCGGATGGGCACCGATATTCAGGGTGTTGTGGGCTTTCATTCCAGCATCAACACAGGGCTCGATGCCGGACCCGGTGATG
This sequence comes from Spirochaeta sp. UBA5339, assembly GCA_002408085.1. Taxonomy (GTDB): domain Bacteria; phylum Spirochaetota; class Spirochaetia; order DSM-2461; family DSM-2461; genus Oceanispirochaeta. The sequence continues at coordinate 271,411 of DHQL01000011.1, read as the reverse complement.
TGAAGACAAAGCTTCTGGTCATACAGGGGGCCGGTGATCCTGCGGCGCCCGAGGCAAAACAGAGGGCCTTCAGAAGCGAGATGGACTCGGCGGGAGCCGATTACAGGTACATTATCTATCCAGGTGTAAATGCCCATAACTTTACTAATCCCGAAGGACAAAGCTACCACCCCGAAGAGGCTGAGAAGGCCTGGCAGGAGATGCTTGGCTTTTTTGAGGGTCTCTTCTGATTCCGGTTTCAGCCCGGCGGTCAGCTTCTCGAGGTGCAGAGCCCTGGGGAAAGCCCTACAGGGCGCGCAGCCGGGCAACCCTGGAAAGGATGTCCTTCCGGATCTCCTTGTCACTGAAGTTCATATCGATGCACTGCCCGTAGCGGGGGCAGGGGAGGTCGGGGCAGGAGGAGCAGCTCCGGCTTTCAGGGAATTTTTCCATAACGCATTCGTAGATGGGACACATCCCCTCTTCCTTTTCCACTGGTGCTTCCCGGCGGTGAGAGTAGCAGCCCTGACAGTTTACCTCATAGGTCTCGCATTCATTGCAGATCCGGCCGCAGGCATTGATAATCACTTTTTTTCCTCCTTGCTTTTCTCCTCCATCTGTCTGGATAGCTTGAGTATTTTTGCAAAACGGATAACTCCGGTCGTCAGCATAAGAGCGTTGAAGACCCAGAGAACAAGTGCCGGAAAACCCGGCAGAAGAAGCATCAGGGAGAAGGCGATGAAGGTCTCAGTCCGCTCTACAAGTCCGTCGTCGTAGTGCATGCTCTTCACCCCGGTGTTTTCAAAGAGTTTTCCTGCCAGAAGAAAGGTGGAGAAGTTGAAGATCACTCCTCCCAGAAAGATCAGGGCCGCCGTATTCACCTCCGGCCTGACAATGGCAAAGGTGATGATAAAGGCAGCCTCTACCACCCTGTCGAATATCAGATCCATAAAAGCGCCTGCAGGAGTGCTGCTCCCTTTGATACGGGCCAGGGACCCGTCTAAGACATCCATAAGTCCCGATACCCAAAGGAGGACCAGAGAGAGGATAAACCAACCCGGTATTAATGCAGCAGCGGCACAAAGACCGATTATAAGGGCTGCCACGGTCAGGCCGTCCGGGGTCGCCCCTGTTTTATCCAGCACCCGGGCTGCTGCATCGAAAATCTTCTGGAAATACTCTCTGACTCTGCTGTCTACCATATGTACTCTGATCGGCTCCTTCTGTTTATTCTATACATAATTCCCTGTTCGGTAAAAATAATCTTCCTGAAAAGGGTATATTTTTAACGGAAAATATTAATAATATAGAAGAAATATTATATATTATATGGTATGAAAAAAATCCTGCGGATATTGATAATTCTAGCGGTTCTGACTGCTCTTTTTTTTATTGCAAGAGCACTGGGGCTGATCGAAGTCCTTAAAGACTACGAGGAGTTCAAGGCCTTTATTGAAGGGTATGGAGTTCCGGGCTACCTGATCTATGTGTTTATGTACATTCTTGTGGCCGTTTTTTCCATTCCCGGTACAATCCCCACCCTTGCGGCGGGTGTCCTCTTCGGTCCGGTCAAGGGAGGCATCCTGGCCCTTGTCAGCGCGACCATCGGTGCTACCGCTGCTTTTCTTGTAGCACGGTATCTGGCGAGGGATCTGATTGTGGAGAAGTTCGGAGGGAATCCTCTGTTCAGAAAGATTGAAGCAGGAGTTGAGAAGAACGGTACAGACTTTCTGATTCTGACCAGGCTTGTTCCCATTTTTCCCTACAATATACAAAACTATGCCTATGGTGTGACAAATATAAACATTGTGACCTATGCCCTGGTCTCTCTGATTACAATGGCTCCGGCCAGTTTTCTCTATGCCTATCTGGCTGGAGATATCGTTGCCAACGGGATTTCCACAGAACTGTTTCTGAAGCTTATTGCTGCGGGAGTCATTCTTTTTGCAGTTTCCAGAATCCCCCGGATTTTTGCCCGGAAGAAAAACATTGATATAAAGTAGATTCACGTGGGATGGAGAAGGCCGGCAGGTCTTTTCAGAGCTGCCGGCCTTCCCGGATGATCAGCTGATCTTCTCTACGGGAACCTGAATCTCCGTCAGCCACTGGGAGGGATCGTCCCTGTTCCAGATGCCGTCGATGTAGGACTCCCGTGGGAGGCCGCAGGACCTGTAACCTGACCTGCCGATCCAGTCGAAGAGGGTGTTGTAGCTCTCTCTAAGGGTCTCGTAGGGACCCTTGTGAAGGATGCAGGCGGCTTCGGGTACGGCGTCAATGGTCTTGAATTTAACCTTCTCCGACTCCTTTTCCGCCTTAACAACGGCTTCGCAGATCTCCACATCGATATCGCTTTCCCGGTACTCTCCATCATGGTAGATATTAAAACAGTAGGCGGGTTCGGCGCAGACGGCTCCCACCTTCTCCATATACTCTCCCATTTTCGGAACCACCGTAAAATAGCTGCTGTAGTCGGGAACAGTTGTGCGCATGGAGGCCACAATGACCTCTGGCAGTGATTTAATGCAAACTTCCATAGTTTTTTCCTCTCTTTGATCACTCAGAAACAGCCGCAGACCCTTCAGCCTGTCCATGTCATCTCTGATGGAGGCCTTCAGTTCGCTCTCCTTTCTTTTCAGGATTTCAGGGAGACGGCTTTCGTCTTCATTTACACCCTGGATTTCTTCAAGTGTGAGGCCGAAGCCCTTCAGCATCAGTATCCTCCGGATGTCGGGGAGTTGTGTTTCATCGTAGTAGCGGTATCCGGTCCAGCTGTCTGTTTTTGCCGGGACCAGGAGACCCAGCTTGTCGTAGAGTCTCAGGGTCCGTGGTGTGATTCTGTTGATCCTTGAAAATTCTCCAATACTGTACATTTTATCTCCTGCGCAGGGACTGATTTCAGTATAAAGATTGCCCCGATGTCAGGGTCAAGTTTTAATTTCAAAAAAAATGAGGATGTGGTTTATGGAGTCAAAGAGATCTATATTTCGTCGTCCGCCAGCTCTTCCTCTTCGGCATCCAGAACCATGGAGTGGCACTCCACCTCAAACCATTTACTAAAGAGTTCAAGGCTCAGTTTTTCCGGCCAGAGTTCTTCCGCTGTATACCAGCTGAAAAGCTCATTTTCAAAGAAGTATCTGTAGTTCTCTTTGAGAAATAATTCCGTATCATCATAGGCTTCTTCCCTGACCAGATAGACTGTCCGGTCGGAGTTGACCGACTCCAGGGTAATTATTCCTTCGGCTTCGGGCTCGGCGTTATTCAGCCAGTCCAGGGCGGGCTGTTTGTATTTAATCAGTATGGCGGCTCTGTTCAGCATTACTATCCTCTCTTTTGCTCCGGACAGTTCCGGTGCTGTTTTTATGGGAACCGATTATATATCAGAGTACTCGGGTTTTGGGAATCTGTCTTCTGCTAATAGACATTCAGGTAGGGGGGCGATACATTCTCATCCATGTTTTTGACTGCTGAGCGGTCTACAGTCCTGATGCAGAGATGCCTGGTAACTCCCGTATAAATACTAATAGTTTCTACAGTTCCGGGTCTCTATGACCTGCCGAAGGACGGTCATTCTCGGATGAAACCCGAACTTCTTATAGAAGCCGAATACCGACTCGTGTCCGCCGGCTACAGATATTTCTATCTTTTCACATCCTGCCTTGTTCAGCCAGGTCAGAGCCAGGTTGACCAGTTCCTCTCCATGGCCCCGTCCCCTGAGCTCCTCCTCTATAAAAAGAGATTCGATTTCTCCTGCTTTTCCGTTGACAACTGATATGCAGTAGCCTGCAGGTTCAGACCCCTTAAAGAGCACATCGATTCTGATCTTCTCGGAAACTCTGTATATGAGTCCTCTGCATCTCTCTTGAAAGGTAAAGTTTTCAAAGTGATCCTTGAAGTGGACCGAGTCATTCAGATGCAGGCTGTTCAGTTTCTGCCAGAGGGGCTCAATCAATGTGATCTCTGAAACCTCAACTCTTCTGATCTCCATTTATCCTCCCTGCTGTCGATGAAAAGGAGTCCCGCCGCCCGGTGCAGCGGAACCCCTTGCAGTCTTATACGATCTTTACAGCTTCTACAGCCATTGTTTCTGAATTCTCACTGTAGGGAGCTCCCGAAACATTACTGTAGATCTCTTTGATCCGGAAGCCGCCATCCTGCAGTTCCCCTCCAAGTGAGTCGGGGCTGAAGTACTGCAGCCAGTTGTAGATGGTTCTGATTCTCTCTTTCTCGAAGATATCATACTTGTCGAGGATAACCTTCTCCTCTTCATATTTCCAGGTCTGCTGTACTCCCGTATACTCCCGGGCAGACCAGAAGCCTCCCATCAGGTTCGGAGCAATGCAGGAGCTTTCACTCCGGGACTCATAGGCCTTGAGGGAGAATACATCGAAGAAGAAACTTCCCTCCGGGGCAAGAACTTTCCATATCCTTCCCAGAAGAAGTTTCCGCTGAGCCGGTGAGAGGGGGCATAGGTCGCAGTAGATCATGGTGGCAAGATCCTGACTGCCCGGATCGGGCAGGGTAATATCCAGGTAGTTCCCTTCAATATAGCGTATATTCCTGCCGGACTCTTTGGCTCTGCTGCGGGCGTAGGCCAGGGAACGGGGAGAGAAATCCACACCAGTGACAAGGGCTCCTGCGTCATGAAAACGGGTGGTATAGAGACCCGGACCGCATCCGAAGTCGATAACTCTCTTTGGGATATTCAGTTCAAAGTGATCAGCGATCCATTCAGCCGATCTGTCGATAAAACTGTGGGGACGGGAGGCAGGTTCTGATTCAGGATCAAGATGGAAAGAGAGCATTTCATTGGAGATATGTTCTTCCGCCCAGAGCTCACGGGCAGTGTATCTGCTCCAGATCTCGGGTTTGGCAGTGATGGTTTTCAATAAATTGAATTCGGTGTTCATTGTGCTTCCTTTCGCGCGGAGAGCGCGATGGGTTGTTTGAGATTTCTGACTTTCTTTTAAAAAGGCAGCCTTAAGGTTGTTAAAGATTCTCAGGAAGCGTTCATAACAACTTTATTAGATCACGGGAAGGGCTAAATGTCTATACTGTATTGTCCATCAACCAGGGCTTCAGTTATCCTGTCCCTGTTTATTTTAAGATACTCAATATCATTCAGATAACCCAGATGGTGTCCCTCATCCATATTGCGGATAAAGTGGGTATCCCCCGCCTCAGCTTCGCTGCGCATAAAATCAAGGAGTGCCAGCAGACGCAGGATCATCAACTCTACAAGGCCCTCCCTCTGTCTGCCATCGGCGCCGTAGGCATTGCAGAAGAGTACAGCCCGCCGGGTCTGCTCTGCAAGATCTCCCAGAGCATCATCCGGGTTCGTTTTATAGGGTGCCCAGCAGTAGACAGAGAAGGCAAGATCCCAGATCCGGGGAGCGGGGTGGGCGGTATCAAAGTCGAAAATACCGCTGACTAAATCTCCGGTAAGGGCTACATTGTAGGGAGTAAAATCTCCGTGACAGATTACCTCCGCCGGTTCCCTTGGCGGGAGCATCCATTGCAGGTCTTCAGAAGAGTGGAGTAAAAGAAAGTCCTCCGATGCATCATGGAGACGGCGAAGCATTCTGCCTGCCGATTCAAGGGCCTTCTCCCCGGCAATGGCACCGGTAAGAGGGTAGTTGAAGGTCTTCCCCTCAACAAAGCTGAGAATCTCATTATCCCCTTCAAAACCAAGAGCTTCGGGGCAGCAGGTGAATCCCCGGGAATGGAGGTGCTTCAGAAGAAGATGGACCGTGGGAGACCAGCTGTGACGGGGTCTGATTACATCCTTGCCGATTCTGTAGATTGAGGCGCTGCGGCCGCCCTTCAGTTCTTCCATAAAGAGGATTTTATCACATTATCGGAAAGATGCTTGCTGCGAACTGATCTGAATAATGGGGATATCCTGAGGGAGGACTAGATGAGGTCTGTAATGCTCAATCCGGCGACACCAGCCGCAATAACTGATATTCCGAAGATAAAGGGCAGTGCCCCATAGGCAAGAAGATGAATGATAGAGCCGGTTTTCTCTCCGAATTTTTCCTTTATGGGACCCAGCTTTCGGAATCTTTCATCCTTTCCCTGAACTCTGAGAACAAGCACATACAGGGCATATGCGCAGGGGAGAAGGCCGACGGCCATTGTCAGAAGGTTCATTTTTTTAATTTCTCTCCTTCCGAAAGGGCCAGATAGAGAATGGTGCTCTCTCCTGAAACCCGGTAGAGTCCGTCTGCTGCCAGATAGTGTACGGCCAGAGCAGAAAATTCCTGTGCCAGAGTTCTGTCTCCCTTAAAGGCCTCAATTGCAAAGAGGGCGAATCCTGTCTCCTGATGAAGATCCTTCAGCTTGGCCGAGGCTTCTCTCATCTTTTCGGGAAGACTCTCATTGGCCCATCCCCAGAGCCAGTTCTGGTTGTCCGGCACAAGAGTCCCCACGGGTACAGCTTTGAAGCTGTATACCGGTTCTCCCTGCTTTTCAAAGACAAGAACTCCTTTTTCCCGGTCCAGAGAGTAGGAGTCCATCTCGCCCAGTCCGAAACGATCCCTCAGATCATTCTGTTTTGTCTCCAGTTCATCCAGACACTTTTCGGTCCATACCTTTATCTCTTCACCAGTCACTCTTCCCGCCCCTTGTTTAAGCAATGTTTCAGGCAGTATATTCCTGCCGGTTTTCATTGACCAGACCCATCCGGGACATTTCGGCCAAAGTTTGGATTCTTCTGTTCTACGGTGCAGTATCATTCATCAGCAGCTTCCAGGTTTCAAGTTTTTCTTCGTACCTGGCAGTATAGGCAGGGCTGGTTGAGGGAAGAACTGTTACATCGTACGCTGTAAAAAGTTCGGGATAGAATTTTTTCAAAAGTCGTCGGGAGCCCTGGCCATTGCAGAAAATCCTGTTTATCGAAGGGTGCCTGTTCAGCAGTTCCGGGATGTTGTTGGGTTTCTCACTTCGGATATCCTTATCCAGACTTCCTTCCCGTTCACAGCTTTGAAGAACATCCCACAGGGCAATTCTGTTCGAAATAAGGAATTTTATCCTCTCTGAGTAATTACCTGAAGTGCTGGAGCCTGTCAGGTCAAAAATGATTCTCCAGAACTGGTTTCGGGGGTGTCCGTAGTACTGCTGCAGTCTCAGGGACTCGGTACCGGGCATGGTTCCCAGGATCAGAAGCCTTGATTCCCTGCTGCAGACGGGTTCAAAGGATGTGATTCTACTCACTCTGTTCTTACTCCGTCGTTAATTGGATATACTGTCTAACTCCTTTTATATTATGTTTTTACTATTTTTGATGTCAACCGAAAATACGCAGATTATATTGGGTGTATTTTGCTTTGATTGTCCTTGTTAATTGCTGATGAAATAACTAAGCTTGAAGAAGAACTTATTATCAGTGTAGAGTCTTTACAATTCTGCAGTCTGGTTTTTGTCTCTCCTGTCTTATGATTTTGCAGTGAACCCTGTTCGAATTGAAAGTTGGAGTTGAAAGAATATACATGTAAATTACATGCGCAGACCTTGTATATTGCGATTATTCTTATTAGATTATTAATGTTTGTGCATAAATATACATGATTTTGCGTGTGGCCGGTTTATGAGTAGATTGCTGAATGCAGAAATTCTGATAGAGGGAGTATTATGATTAACAAGACTGACGTAGGTCTGGGCCTGGACTTGGGTGACGAGCGGGTAAAAGACAGGTTTACAAGGTATATAAATCTAAAGTTAACATCCATGGGACAGCCTATATTCAACAAGGTTGATCACCAGGATATCGACATCGCTCAGGATCTTATTGCCAGGTTCCGGGAAAGAAACAGGCTGTTCTCGAAGGTTTTTTGTCCTGTTGACCAGAGAATCCAGAGCTTTCTCAACAAGTATCTGGAAGACCTTAATCTGGAGAAGACACCCCGCCTTCCCTACAACACCTTTATTCTGGATAAGTATGGACTGGCCAGGACACTGAGTATCGCACCTGACAAAGATGAGTTTGTTACGGATATCGTATCCTCGCACAGGATCAAGCAGGGTATCCTCAACAATCCCAAGAATGACAGACGAACCACAAAAGGTTCATTTCATGTTGCAGAGGGCGGTCTGGATATCCCATTTGACAAGAAGGCTGTTCCCAAGATTACATTTGCAAGACTCCTGGAAAAGGCCTTTGATCCCCCCAAGGACCTTATGGAGCTGCCCTTTACCTCCTCACAGCAGGAAAAGGCCAGAACCTTTGTCAGCCTCCTCCTTAAACCTACGGTCTGCCCCGAGGTGCCCGGTGTTATCGAAGAAAAAGTGATGGAAGTCCGTTTCTTTGCTCCCGGAAATCTGGTCAGCAACCTGGACTTCGTTGAGTCCATCTTCGGAAACGCTGGAGACCCCAATCTTTCTGTAAATGATTCTGCCCTGGACCCCGAACACTGGTCCGGCCATACGGGCTGTGTTATCCTGGCCCCTCATATTCTGGGAATGAACAAGAAAGAACTTGGTCTTCCCTACTATGATGACGCTACTGAGCGTCAGAAAAAAGACGGCATGTGCTGGAAGGAAGAGGATGAGAAATACAACAACGGTACTCCCTTCAAGCTGACCTGCCGTACCGAAGAGGGCATCATAGTTACCCTTATTGCGGATAACTATTTCGGTTACTCCAAGAAAGAGGTAAAAACCCAGATCAGTTATGCAACAAACCTGATGGGACTTGCTGAAGAAGAGCATGCCGGTGGAGCCCTGGCCTTCCCCCAGTACAATCAGGGAAGCTATTTTATCGCCGACAGTAACCTCCATTCCAAGGGACACAACTTCAAGGATGTACTGAAGCTGATGGGTGATCAGGTTACTCTCCGCCCCGAAGGCTATGCGGTGGATAACAACTTTCCATCCATAATTTATCTTCCTGAAAGCATGACCATGGAGGTGGAGGATCAGTATGTTAAGTGGATCGATGAGAAGGGAAATCCTCAGAAGCTGAGAATCCTCCCCGAAAATACCTATATCCACCCCACCGGATATAAACTCCATATTGAACAGCATCCCCAGACTCCTTCATGGAGACTGGTGGGAACCGTGGCGGAAGGTACTCTCTGTCACAAACCCTGTACCGTATCAGGGGGTGGAAAGTCCGAGATCTCAAAGTCCCTCTGGGATGCCATTATCTTCGGTCCTGTATACATCAACGATTTTGAAAAGGACATGGAAGAAGTTGAATCCATTATCAACAAATACTACGGCGACCGATTCCTGGTGCCCCGTACCGACCATGTCTCCCGTCCTATTCTGAGTGACCAGCGCTCTCTGGGATCGGTTATCAAACTCCTGACACCCACCGATGAAAATACAGAAGAATTCAACAATTGGCTTGAGTCCATACCCAATAACATCAAGGCTCTGGTTTACTATGTAAAACGCTTCTATAACCCCGATTGGGGCGATAACTGGAAGGATCAGTTCAGCGTTGATATTGTCAACGGAGAACCTGGAAAGCAGATCAAGTTCCAGAAGAGATCTCTCTCGGCACAGTATCTGAGAGTCGGAAGCCGTCAGGACGGTTCCGGATGGGTCTTCAAGTTGAGAAACGACTTTATGCCTGCTGAGAAGGTTCAGTGGGAGGACGATATCTCCGCCTCTATTGTTGTACCGGCTGATCAGATTAAGAACCTCAATCCCCAGTACAAGAACGGCAGTGTCAAGTTTACCAAGAATGTGGAAAGCCGATTCTTCCAGAGACCCGATGACGCCATCAAGAGAGGATATGACAAGCAGGCCGAAATGGACATGGCTTCAAAGAACAACTTCTTCTGTAACTTTGAGCCCCTTACATCTCAGGATGCAAAGGATATCTACGAACATACCGTTTCATTCTGTGAATACACAGATCCCATGAGAGAGATGATCGAAGGGATTTTTGAGGAAGAAAAGGAGCAGTTTTTCTGCGCCTCCGACCGTCCCAGAATTGTTAACGGAGCCATCACCAAGAACCCACGATACCTCCAGACCAGACCGGACCTGGAAGATCCTAAAAAACTCTATCTTGCTGAACTTGGTGCAAGACTCTACAGAAAGATCCCCGTGGGACAGCCCGTTCCTCTTCCCGTAAACAGCGTGCTTCCGGGTAGACGGAACAACCCCGTTGATCATGAAGCGGGAATCAGACCCCTTGCGGTATACGGACCTGTCCACTACCAGGAGCTCCCCGAACTATTTATGGACTTTACCTGCAGCCTGACCGGTAAATCCCCCTCCACAACCGGAGCGGGAACTGAGGGTGCTCTGACCAAGGGACCCTTTAACGCCCTTGTCGCCACAACTGACCTGAACAGCGCTCTGCTCTCGTTTATACTGACCGGCTACAATGCCTTTTCTTCGGCTGCCGGATACATAGGCCACAAGTTCAAGGTTGATCACGATGTGAGTCTCTTTATTCCCGAGCTCTGGAGCCGCCTGAGTGAGGAGGAGAGAGACCCCAAAAAGATGATTGCCGAAGGACTTCTGGAGAAGGTTGAAGACTTTGATCACAATGGAAAGAAGATACTCGGAAGCCGTCTGGGATACAGAATCACCAGAAAGTTTACAAACCACTATCTGGGACGTATGTTCGATAACCCCGAGATCATCTTCAGAACCGAAATGCTTCAGCCTGAGCGGCAGAATCTGGACGACTATGTGGACGGAATCAACAATATCTGTGAAACCCATGAAAAGGTAGCCAGGGAGTATGTTAAAGACGGCAGCGTCAACAAGGCTATTCCCCCTCTCAAGGCCCTTCTGTATATCATGGCCGAAGGCAGCTTTGAAGGTAAGACCATTGAAGATCCCGAGATCCGTCAGCTTTTTGACAGAGATACTGTTATTAAGTCCGACTGGTACAATGAGCGTCTGGACAGCCAGCAGAAGACCATGGTTGCCCTTTATGAAAAACACCTTGCGTCGCTGGAGCGCTTTGTTGCTGCACCCAGGGTCGAAGATGACCCCATGAAAGATGAGATCAAAGAGCGCCTTGAATACACCAGAGAGAGACTGGCGTACTTCAAAACCGCTGCCTACAGAAAGTCCCTTGTGGGAACCATCGGAGTTGATCCCAAATTCTAGTGATTCATTAAATCTAAATTGAGATTGGAGGCTGCTCTTCGGGGCAGCCTCTTTTTTTCTGAAAAATATTGACTAATATTATATGATTTTTTAGATTAGGCTGATGCGTTGTTTATTATTGTATTCTATTGTCTCAATGCTGCTTGCTTCCTGCACACTGGACAGCTCAGGTACCCCGGGTGACAGTGAACTGGTTCCCTCCGGTTCCCGGTGGATTAACAGAAAGATCAGCTCCGGGGGAGCTGACAGTACTCTGGTTCTGGCCAATCTGAAGGCCTTGCCTGATTCTGAACTTGAAGTTATTCTGGAAAGATTATCAGCCCCCGGCGGCGGCAGCAGTTATGATTTTTCAAGCAGGTTTTATTTTCTTGTATCCCTCGAAGAGGAGGCCTCTTTACTGAAGGGAACAGTTACCGCTGTCAAAAAAGGGCTTCACGATTCCTATACCTATCAGTCAGACTCTCTTTATTCAGATCTGATTTCCGAATTGGGATTCAGTTCTCTGGATGCCGAATTGAAACCGGAGAACTCATCCCTTCTTCTGACTCTCTCTTCCGGTGAAGATCTGACCTTCTACAGGGATTATATTTATGATGAGGTCTACGAGGGGGTAAGGGAGATTGACGGTTCCGATCAGAACGGTCAGTATCACGAGACTGTCTTCTACAATACCATGGATGATTCTTTCCGCTTTTACTATATCTGGTCTTTTTCCTATACCAATGATGAAGGGAGTCGTGTCAGCATTTCCGGAAGCTATGATACCTACGGCTCCAGAAGCGCTTCAGGAGACGGCAGAGTCTGCCGGATTGAGAGTTTTTCCAACAGGGCTTATCCCCGCAGGTTTTATGATGAGGCACACTACAAAACTATGTATGATCAACAGATCAGCAAACTGGGGTTTGACAGCTTCACCGAGGAGAGGAGCGGGGATAATCTTGTTCTGAAGATTTCCATAGGGAGTGACCTGTATACCTTTTTACTGAAGGCCTCTTCTGCCGAGTGACTCCGGATCTGATCTGCAGTCTCTTTATTATAATTATCTGTCCTTCGGGGGGGAATGGGGATTCGGTCCGCCGCAGAGTTCGGAGACAAGGCCGCAGGGGGCCGGTTTCAAAATATTCATGATCACTCTCCCGGCTAATTGTACACCCGGTTACACCGTATGGTTCAGATTACTTTATTTATTTCTTCCATTGTTTTATCTGAGAGGTTCAGGTCACCCGTATGCCGGCTTCGGTACAGCCAGAGAATTTCATTATCAGTATTAATAAGGGCCATACCGGGAAGCTGAAGGACATCGCTGCTTTTGGCCTTTGTGCCTTTTGAGTTCATGGCACAGCCCATTTTTGTTACTTCAGCCCTTCTGGACTTCAGCTCTTTTTCAGCAAAGAATATCTTCCTGAAAGTCGTTCTTTCAAACTCCATGGCCCGGTAGCTCTCTTTTAAGGAATCCGGAATTACAGGTATCCCGTCCAGATTCCAGAAGAGTTCCGTTTCCTCCTTTGTGCCCTGAACAATGCAGATAAGTCCTATATTACTCATGGCCAACCTTGATTGCAGATCCGGCAGCAGCAGGGATGCTTCATTGTAAAATCTGCATCCGAAGTGGCGGAGCCAGATGACCAGCCTCAAAGAGCTTCCGCTCCCAATCATCTCTATAATCCTTGATGGAAGTTTGTCTCCAACAGATATCATTTTTCACCTCCAGAAGTAGGCGTTGCCTACATCCTGTTGACTTCAATGTAGACTTCGCCTACATTGAAGTCAAGTATGAAGAGTATTAAAAATGAAAAATATCATCATGGATCACTAAAGGAAGCATTGACGGAACTGGCTTTTGAGAAACTGAAGGAGGGAGTTGCCATTCAGGACATAAAGCTGAGGGCACTGGCTGCCGAGATTGGTGTTTCAAAGGATGCCCCGAGAAAACATTTTGCTACGTCAAAGGCCTTTATTGCCGCACTGGCCGCTATTGGTTTTGATAATCTCCGTAAAGAACTTGAATCTTCCAGTGCCAAAGGGCTGGCTCATTTAGGAGTATCTTATATTAAATTTGTAGAGAGGAATCTGGGACTCTACAAGACAATGTTTTATTTTCCGGCAGAGCAGCATAAAAATTATCCTGACCTGGAGCAGGCTTCACAGAGGGCTTTTAAAGTACTTTCCAGCGCTGTACAGGGCAATTTAACCGGGGCCTCAGGACTCTCTTCATCAGAGGGTGCCCTGGCAGCCTGGTCCCTGGTCCATGGAATATCGGATCTGATGGTCAATGGACTGAGCAAGACAGTACTTAGCGCGGATTCTGATACACTTTTTAAGATAACTTCCTTACTGGCAGACAATCTCTAAGGGATGATCTTCATAAGAAGCAGACTGTTTCAATTGGCGGAGGCATACTCTTCTTTTCTAAGAGAGTAGAGCACATGGGGGCAGAGTTCACTGCTTTCAGTGATCCGGGGATGGCTGAAACTTTTCCGATAGTGAAGACCTATCTTCTTCATTACGGCTATGGAGGGCTTGTTGATCCGGGAGGTAAAGGAAAAGATCTCCCGAAGGCTGAAGCTCGAAAACCCCTTTGCCAGACATGCTGCGGCCCCTTCTGTTGCATAACCCTTACCCCAGTAACGGGGATCAAGGCGCCATCCGATCTCAGGACAGGGTGTAAAGTCCGATTCAAAGGTTGCAGTGTAAAGTCCGATGAACCCGATAAAGACTCCTTTCTCCAGAAGATCCGCCGCATAGAGACCGTAGCCATAATTGTCAAAGTGCTTTTCAATGGCCCCGATAAAATCTTCTGTTTCTCTCCCGCTCAATTTTTTGGGGAAGTAGCGCATAACCTCGGGATTCCGGTTCATTTCGGCAAAGGGCAGAAGGTCTTCTCCGGACCATCTTCTCAGGCCCAGACGCTGTGTCGTTATTGAATAACCGGTCTTCACCAGCGTACCCCGCCGTTGCTGCAGAGAAGCTGTCCGTTGATCCACTCTCCTTCCTTTGAGCAGAGAAAGGCAATCAGATGGGCCGTGTCTTCGGGAGTGCCGATGCGGCCCTGGAAACTCTTCTCCTTCACCAGCTCTTTGAACTCTCCGCTCATCCAGCCGGTGTCATTGGCTCCGGGATTGATCACATTGGCCAGTATTCTTTTATCCTTCAGCTCTTCGGCTGCCGCAAGGACAATCCTGTCCAATGCGCCCTTGGAAGCGCCGTAGGGCAGATTTAATACGGTGTGGTCGCTTGTCAGGGCGATAATCCTGCCGGGGATATTCTGCTCCTGAAAATCAAAGCACCGGGCAAACTCCCTGATCAGCAGCCATGAGGCCCTCGTGTTGATCTGAAAGTGACGGTCAAAGCTCTCGACCGAGGTAGTCAGAATGGAGCTGTCCACGGAGTAGCAGTGTGATAGGATCAGAGCGGATACGCCGCCGGCCTCAGCTGCCGTCCAGTCGAAAATCCTGCCGGGTGTTTCGGGATCAGACAGATCAGCCTCCAAGGAGTAGAATCTGCCGCCGTTTTTACGGACTCCTTCTTCCAGATGTTTCAAGTCCTTATTGCTGCTTCCCCAGGGCATGGAGCGGTCATATTCGGTCCAGGTAGTGACGGCGATACCCCATCCCTTCCGGGAGAGTTCTAGAGCCGCCGCGGCGCCGATGCCGGCTTTTCTGCTTGCTCCTGTTACCAGGGCCAATGGTCTTGTTTTCACTATTCAGCTCTCCTGCAGGCCTGTGAGTCCGATAAGCCCGACAGTATAATCAGACTCCAAAGAGTGTTTACTGATTATCTGCCTCAACTAATCCGTACATCCTTTTCCATGTAATCAGCAGGAAGATTAGAAAGCCGATCTGACTCAACATAAACAGATTGAAAATTCCCGATAGACCACTGGAGGTGATGGTAAAGTACAGATTGATAATAACATCGGAGACGATGATCAGGGCATATAATTTCATTCCTCTTTTCAGATCCAAAAGGAGGATGATGATTGTAATGGGATCGGCAAAGGTCAGAGCGGTCCAGTAGATATTGGCCCAGAGGGGTTTGGTGGTGTAGGGGAGGAAGCCGCCGACGATCAGGTCTCTTGTGTGGGTGGATGTGGCGATGAGGAAGGAGAGAATGTAGATGGCGTAGATAATCTTCTGCAAGACTGAAGCTGTCCGCCGGAAATCAGTTATCTTCATCCTTCTCCATCCCACTCCTTATAGAACTGTTGCAGAAACTGCTCCATAAAATTGTGCCTCTCTTCCGCCAGAGTCTCTTTTACAAACCTGATTGTTTCCCGGATAAGGGCTTCCTGATTCATCATACCGCCTTAATCAGTACAAAGCAGAATCTCAGCGAGATCCGGTACGGTTTCGGCAATGCGGCCGGCCCCGGCCTGTGACAGTTCGTCATAACCGCCGTAGCCGTAGAGTACACCCACCGAGTCCATGCTGTTTTTCTCAGCGCCGATAATATCATGGCGTCTGTCCCCGATCATAAGGGCGGCAGAGGAGTCGCATCCCAGCTGTGAGAGGGCATGGCTTATCACTTCGGCCTTATCGCTGCGGCTGTTGTCCAGATTGCTTCCCACAACCTCTCTGAAGTATAAGGACAGGCCAAAGTGCTCGATGATCTTTTCGGCAAACACAGTGGGTTTGGATGTGGCTACGGCCAGTGTAACACCCCGGGCCGTCAGTTCTTCCAGCATCTCCGGAATGCCGATATACACCTGGTTGTCAAAGAGCCCCTCTTTCTTAAAGTACTCTCTGTAGTAGTCCACCGCAGTCAGAGCCTGATCTTCTGAAAATGAGTAGAAATCCATAAAAGAGTCCTTCAGAGGAGGGCCGATAAAGGGTTCCAGTTTATCCAGGCTCTCAACCCGTATATTGAATTTCTCCAGGGCATACCGGACTGATTTTGTAATTCCCGGCTTCGGATCCGTCAGGGTACCGTCCAGGTCAAAAAGGATTGTCTTGTAAATATCGATGCTCCTTGTCTTTTAGTTTCTCAGGGATTCCATAACTGCATATTCTGCATGGATTCGGGTGGTATCAAAGACAGGAACCGAAATATCGGACTGTCTGATCAGCAGGGGGATTTCGGTGCATCCCAGCACAACTCCCTCGGCTCCCTCCTTTACCATGTTGTTGATGATTCTTATATACTCTTTTCTGGAGGCCTCTTCGGTCTTTCCCAGGCAGAGCTCTTCATAGATGACCCTGTGGACTGTCTCTCTGTCTTCTTCAGGGGGAATGATTACATCCAGGCCGTGTTTTTCTTTGAGTCTGCCTTTGTAAAAATCCTGCTCCATGGTGAATCTGGTTCCCAGGAGCCCAACCTTTTGCAGATTCTTTTTCTGAATCGCCTCTGCAGCAGCGTCGGCTATATGCAGAAGGGGAATGGCAGTTGAGTCCTGGACCTGATCGGCCATTCTATGCATGGTATTGGTACAGATTATGATCAGTTCGGCCCCGGCTCTCTCCAGGCTTTGCGCTGCTTTCACCATAAGGGCTGAAAGCTCATCCCATCGGCCTGAGTGCTGTAGAACTTCTATCTCTTCAAAATCTACCGAGTAGAGAATCGATTTAGCAGAGTGCAGTTTTCCCAGTTTCCCCTTTATCTTCTCATTAATAATGCGGTAGTACTCCAGGGAGGATTCCCAGCTCATGCCGCCGATCATTCCAATGGTTTTCATGTTTTGACCTCTCTTTTCAGCCGCAGACGGGTTCAAGGCTGCTGACCTGTATTAAAGGTTCTGGTTACTGTACAGAGTACGCCGTATACATTGGTTTCTTCTATATACTGGTTAAAGGAGACTTCCCTGTCATTTTCAATCTGAATATTGTTTTCACCCTTTTCGTTCCAGTCGAAAAGAGCCTCAAGGTAGAGTGTTTCCGCCACAAAGGTAATGATAACGCTGTTCCCTTCAAGCCTCCAGCTGCCTGTGAAGGTGTACTCTTCATCGTTGTCAGCCATTCTCATATTGAAGTTCATGGATTGATCGGGATTCAGATCCCAGTTGATTTTGGCAAAGCTGTTTGCCCAGTCTTCAATTGTGAATGAGATTCCCGTTGCATCAGGGGAGTAGTCAGAAATCATCCCGTCAATTTGGGATTCCACTGCCCCCATCGTTTCCGCCTCACTGATATCTGTTTCACTGCTGTCGCTTCTGCCGCAGCCGATCAAAACAGACATTATGGTGATTATGATAAAGAGAAGGGGCAGGCTCAGTAATTTATGTTTCAGATTGAGTGATATCATTTACTCGTTCCTTACCGGGGATTCAACTTGAATATATCACATATTTCCCGGATGGCTTTATTGAAATAGCTTAAAGGAGCCGTGATATGCAGCTCAGACATATCTTTTAATCAATGATTTAAGTGTTTCAATAGATTTCTTGTCTTCAAACTGGGCAATCATCAGAATCAGCTCTTTCAGCTGATACAGGGGAAGGCGGTTCTGCCAGTCTCTCTCAAGCTCATGGGTCTCCCGGTAGCCCTCAAAAAAAGATTCCGGGAATGGTTCATACATACAGGTCATCACCAGATCCGCTTCATGAAATCCGTAATGGATGGCCGGGTCGATGGCATAGAAGTCAGAGCCTTCAGTCATATATACATTGTTCCGCCAGAAATCGCCATGGCAGAGGCAGGGAGACGGATTCGGGATCAGATCTCCTATACGGGAGACAATTTTCTCAATCCCCCTGCGGTCATCTGCTGTAAGCAGCCGGGCATTTGCCCCGCCGTCCAGATAGCAGAGCACCCTGTTCTGACAGTAGAAATCCAGCCAGTCTTCCTGAGCTGTATTTACCTGCTCCCATATACCCAGAAAGTTGTTGTAATCATAGCCGAAATAAGAACCCCCTACTCCGTGGAGCCGGCCCATATTACGGCCCAGTTCAAACCAGTCTTTATCTCCGGGAGATTTGTTTTCCACTCCCAGGTCCTCCAGGATAAGGAACTTGTCATCCACAGCAATGACTTCGGGAACGGGGATTGTTTCGGTCTTTTTGAGATGGTTCAGTGCTGATGATTCGCACTCAAAGAGGCGGGGCTCGTCTATCTTTGAGAGTTTCAGGATAAGACTCTTCTCTTTTGTTTTAATTCTGAAAATATGATTTGCCGCACCGCTGATAATATAGTCGGCAGAGATAATGTCTCTGTCCAGCCTGGCTGCCGCCTTAAGAAGCAGGTTCCTGTCGGCTTTGATAGTCTCTGTTGTGCTCATCGTCTATATGCTCCGGTGTTTTATCAGATCAGGCTTCTAGTTCAGTTTGAATTTTTCCAGTTCATTTGTCAGCGCGTCGATGCTTGAGCTGTTCTCCGAGCTCAATTCGTTTACTTCATTTACTGCTATTGAGATCTGCTGGGCACCGTTAGCCATCTCGTCCATGCCGTTTGTGATTTCCCGGGTTATTGAAGTCATACTGTCCGCTTCTTCCATAACATGGCGGCTGCCTGTCAGCATTTCATGGGAACCTTCCTGAACCTTAACTGTGATCGTATTCAGAATATTAATTGCTTCCAGTACCTGCCTGCTTCCCTCGGTTTGCTCTTCCATGGCTCTTCTGATTTCGATCTCCTGTTCATCTACCGATCTTATTCCTCTCTGAATATCACCGAACATGGCCAGAACATCCTCCGAAGAACCGGTAATTGCCTCAATGGACTCCTTGATCCTGTTCAGAACTGTGGAAACGGTTTTGGCATGTTCACTGGAGGATTCGGCAAGCTTCCGTATTTCATCGGCAACTACAGAAAATCCTTTGCCCGCATCTCCGGCATGGGCCGCTTCTATTGCCGCATTCATGGACAGCAGGTTTGTCTGACTGGCGATATTCTGAATCAGTTCACTGATTTCAAGAAGCCCTTCGGACTCTCTGGCAACATCCTGTATATCGTGGGAGATCTGATCAATACCGCTCTGCCCCGACTCGGAAGAGTCTTTCAGACTCCTGATATTGTCCGAGTTTTTAATAAGGGTCTGTGTAACACTGCCGATACTGGCCATCATCTCTTCAATGGCTGATGAGGACTCTGTTACATTGGCGGCCTGATCTTCAATAAGGCTGTTCAGATTCTCAATCTTTCCGGAAACCTGTTCCATGGTGGAACTCGTTTCAGAGACACTCGCTGCCTGATTTCCGGCCTGTTTCTTGACGCTCTGAATGTTGGCGACAATTTCATTAACAGCCGCTGCCGTTTCTGTCATATTGGCGGAAAGATTTTCACCCACTTCACGCAGCACTACCGACTGGTTCTTTACCAGGGTGACCAGATCCCTGATCTTCTGAAAAGAGAGAGACAGTGAGTCTGCCATATCACCGACTTCATCCTTTGAGTTTACTGTAAAATTCCGGGAAAGATCCAACTTCCGGTCTTCTGATATGCCCATTAAAGTCTCTGAAATACTTTTGACTGAGCGCACAAGGCCTCTGCTGATAACAAATGATATAACCAGTACAAGCATTGTCATTATGCAAACTATAAGCAGATATATTCTGTAGTTTTCCTTTCTTCTCTGAGAGAGAAAACTGATATCCTGATCAAGTCTGAACATTCCCTGAACATCACCGCTGACAGGATGGTGCATGGGAAGAAAAGTTGATTTTACACTGTTTCTGTCGATAATAACCGCTTCTTCACCTTCAGAAAGCCGTGCAAAGATCTCTTCTTCATTATGCTCTGTCTCCAGATCATCGGCACTGGTACTCTGTACAAGTTTATCTTTTTCATAAAAGGCTATCTCGCCAACCAGTCTTGATATACCTGACAGAAGCTCCTGGTTCAGATTAAAACCGACCTGAAGGGTTCCGGCTATATCCGTCCCCGCTTTTAATGGGATAATTGCCCTGATGGCCAGACCGCTGCTTCCGAATATAAAGCCGGCAATATCTCTTCCCTCCAGGGCTGCCCTGATGGCGGGATCTTCACTTTTGTCGTCACCGAATTTCCCGGGATTATGTCCTCTTAAGAATACCTTTCCTGTGGAATCTCCGAACTCAAATACAGTAACTCCGTTATTGCTGCTGAGAGTCTGAAATATCGGCCCGACCTGAGCTGCAAGAATCTCCCTGTTATCTGTTGCGAAAGCTTCCAACAGCTGTGAGTTTTCAGCGTACTGGTGAGCAATACGGAGAGCTGAGTTCTCTTCTTCTTCGACCTGACTGAATGTTATCTGTCTGCCCAGGCTGATTGTGTTGTCCATGGCCAGAAGAATGGTTCTGTTGTTGCGCAGTTCAAGAACTGCTATGCATGCGAAAAGCGTCAGGGTGGACATCAGGAAGATGGAGGACATAATCCTGAACTGTATTCCTCTTTTTCTAATCACTGGAATTCCTTTTGTGAATGGTCGTGTTAGTTTTCATAGGAAGTATTTGTGTTTATTATAATATTAGTGACTAATGAGATATGGGTCAAATACTAATCGTGAAAGGATTCTGTTATTTTGAACTGGTATATGAAAATGAGCAAAAAAAAGACCAGCTCAAAGCTGATCTTTTCAATAAGGCGCCGAGCGGACTCGAACCGCTGAATGATGGATTTGCAATCCACTCCCTTAGCCGCTTGGGTACGGCGCCGAATGCTTGAGAAATATACCAGAAGCCGTATTCTTTGTCTATACCTCTTCTAAAAAACTTTTGAAATCGGATTATGAAGAAAAATCCATACTCTATCAGTTCGCATAACGGGCCTTTGCCAGTATGATTAAGAGGACAGAATCTATCTACGAGGAAAGACATTGAAGGAACAGGACCTGATCAAGCTTCTCACCGAAGCCAAGGAAGCTTATTACAATACAGACACACCCATTTTAACGGATGCCGAGTTTGACCGGATGGAGGAGGAGCTGCGTGCTCTGAATCCCGAAAGCAGCTACTTTTCGGTGGTTGGTACCGAGAGCGGGACCGGAGGGAAGATCACCCACACCGAACCCATGCTCTCCATGGGGAAGGCCAAGAATCCTGCAGAGGTCTTCAAGTGGATGGATAAACTGGCCCTTCCCGAAGACACAAAGTGGACCATGCAGCCCAAGATCGATGGTCTGTCCGCCGCCTGCTACTACAGCGGCGGAAAACTGCAGTATGTTGCCACCAGAGGCGACGGTACCGTGGGGCAGGATGTGACATCCATTGCCGACTATATAAAGGACATCCCCAAAACCATAAAAGAGACCCATGACCTGGAGATCCGGGGTGAGCTCTATCTTCCAAAAAACACCGAATATGATACAGGGGGACGGCCCCTGAGAAACAACTGTGTGGGCCTGGTAAACCGGAAGGAGAACCGGGGCGATCTGAAGTATGTACGCTTTGTCTGCTACCAGACCGCCCGATGGAACCCTTCGGAGAGCGAAGGAGGCATCATCGCCTGGCTGAAAGAGGCCGGTTTTCATACGGTAGAGTACTTCTCCATTGCTTCACGTGAAGAGGTGGAGAAATTCTATAACAGCTACCTTGACGAGTACAGAGACAGGTGGCTCTATGAGACCGACGGTCTGATTCTGACGGTGGATGACAATACCAGCCACGAGGAGATCGACAGCCGCTGGGTTGTGGACCATCACCATCACTACGCCATTGCCATAAAACCCCCTGCGGCGGCAAAGAAGACCCGCCTTACGGGAGTGGAGTGGCAGGTCAGCCGTCAGGGTGCCCTGGTTCCCGTGGCCCTCTTTGAACCCATACAGCTGGGGGGAGCGACCCTCTCCCGGGCATCCCTTCATAACAACGCCTTTGTGGAGGCCATGGCCCTGCAGCTGGGAGATGAACTTCTGATCGAACGGGCCAACGATGTTATTCCCTATGTAAAGGAGAACCTCTCCTCAAAAAGCAGGGAAGGGGAGCTCTTCTTCTCCGATCTGGCACCTGCGGACTGTCCGGTGTGCCACAGCCCGGTAGCAAATGAAGGGGTTCATTTGAAGTGCACCAATCCCGACTGCCCCGAACGGAAGATTCAGACCATCCTCTACTGGGTGAAGGAGTCCGGAATGGAGCAGGTGGCCGAGGCTACAGTCAGAGCCCTCTTTGAGAGAAAGATCATCGACAATGTCAGGGACCTCTACCATGTGACCCGGGAAAACCTGATGGGCCTTGAGGGATTCGGAGACAAGAAGATAAACAACTTCCTGGAGCAGGTGCAGAAGGTAAGTTCCATGACGGCACCCGAACTGGTCAGCAAACTGGGAATCCCCCTGGTACAGCAGAAGGCCCTCAAGAAGCTGGGCATCAAAACCATGGACGAGTTTATGGATTTTGAAGATGAAAGCTATGTGATCGGCCAGAATATCATTGCCTGGAAGAAGGTTGATGACAACAGACGCTTTCTGGAGAACCTTCTTAAGGTTGTAAATATCAAAGAGGTGGATCAGTCAGGGGCAAAGGGGCAGGTCTGTATGACAGGAAAGGGACCTATGGGACGGAAGGAGCTTCAGAAGATCATTGAAGAGAGGGGCTATGAGTTCTCCTCTTCGGTGACAAAGTCCACGGCCATTCTGCTCTGTGAAGATCCCGAAGGCACAAGTTCCAAGCTCCAGAAGGCAAGAAAGAACGGAACCGTACTGATGTCCTATGAGGATTTTCTGGCGCAGGATTAGTTCTTTTTCAGGGGGAGGCTGTCCGGGTACGGATCAGTCGGACTGGCGAAAGGCGCCTACTCCCCCAGGCGCTGAACCCTCCGGATATCATCTGTTCTCAGCTCGTCCTTTCTTCTTTCAAGAAAGTCCGGGTAGAGGCGCTCTCCTCCCAGGAGCACATAGTCAGCGCTCAGCTCCCTGTTGGGATTCCGGGGACTGCCGGACTGCTCCTCTATCAGATCCCTGTAGCGTTTATAGGCATAGATAATGCTGTCCTCTATCCTGATCTGATCCCGTGTTCTGTCGGGCTCGGGAGGAATCACAATGCTGTCTCCCGGGCGTACCAGGTCGGGGTCGGGGAAGTTGCTGCTGTTACGTTTGTAGAGATAGGGCCAGAGGTAGATATTGCCCCAGCGGCGCTGGGCCAGAAGACTGAAGGAGTCTCCCGACTCTATGCTGTAGCTGGATTCAGGGAGAGCCTCTGATGCGGCTTCTACGGGAGCTGCGGGAGTAATGGGCTCTTCAACTGCTGCGGGCTCTTCCGGGGCAGCAGGAGGCTCTGAGACTTCTTCAGCAGCCTGGCTGACAACAATCTCTGTTACACCGTCATTTCCGATGTTCCGGAATATAAGCCAGCCGATACCAAGGATCAGCACCAGAGCAAGGAGGCTCAGAAGGATCAGTTTCATAAATCCTCTATCCTCTTTCTGGAACTCGAAGTCAGGCTCATCTTCTGTTTTGAATTCATCCTGAGTCGGCTCTTCACTGCACTCTTCAGATGCTTCAGCACTCTCTTCTTCAGGAAGCTCCTCCTTTTCAGGAGCTTCGGTGAAGACGGTTTTTTCAACTATCTCTTCAATTCTGTTTTCGGTTTCATCGGACTCGGAAGCTTCTTCAATCTTCTCCGGTACTTCAGGTTTCTCCGGTTCCACAGGTTCCGGTTCTGCCTGGATGGTCATGATATAGCGTTCAGCCTTCAGGAGCAGCCCCTCTTTGACCCGTTCCTCTGTTTCAAGGATGATGGGGGTCAGATCAGCGTATTCCGCATTGATCCTTTCGGCAACTTTGCCGGCGGGGGAAAATTTTACTCTGTAGTGGGGCGGGACATTGATTGTCTCTCCGGTCTGGGGGTTCCGGGCAGTTGAGAGGGGGACAAAGCTTTTTCTAAAGGTTCCGAATCCGAAGATGGAGAAGGTATCGTCCTTTTTAAGCTCTCTGATGATTATGTCAAAGAGTTCGGAGCTGAACCGGGCGCAGTCCTCTTTGTCCAGTTCCGTCTTCCAGCTGAGTCTCTCAGCCAGTCTACCGGGGGTCAGGAAATTACTCATTAATCCTTTCCTTCAGTTTGGCGGAGGGCCGGAATTTGATCTTCCGTTTTTTGGGGAGGAGCATCTTCTTCTTAATGGCGGGATTGTAACTGATCCGCTCATCGCACACTTCGGTCCGGAAGGTTCCGAAACCGGTCTGAGTGTAGTTCTCACCGCCTTCCAGGACTTCAACGATCTCTTCGAAAAACGCATCAAGAGTGGTCCTGACGGTCTTCTGAGGGAGATCCATTGTATGAGAAAGCTCTCGAATAAGTTCCTGTTTGTTCATATCTATATATTATACAAACAATTCCATGGGGCAACAATCACATTTTTTTTAGTGGTTCCGTGAAGATATTAAAAGTTTACACCCGAGTAGAGGATTACATTGGAGTAGGGGGAGCACTCTCCCGTGCGGACTACGGCCTTTGAAAAGGAGGTCAGTTTTTTAAACTCTTCATGGGGAATAAAGGCCATGGCGGGTTTGCATCCGGTTCTCTCTTCATACTGTGCCAGGATATCCTGAATTTCCTCGAGACCTTCGGGGTTCGCATTTCTGATCTCTTCGGCAAAGACAACCTTTTCAATGCAGAGTTCGTCCAGAACAGCTGAAAGGACATCCTTGAACCGGGGAATATCTCTTGTTACGGCCAGATCAATCTTTCCCGTTCCCTCGGGAACGGGCAGTCCCGCATCTCCGATGGTCAGAGAATCTGTATGACCCATATCGGCTACAACTGCTGAGATTTCAGAGTTTAAAAGAGATCCTCTTTTCATAGCTAATCCTCCCGACTGGAAAAAGTATAATCCTTATTCAACGAATATACATTCATTTTTTTCTAATAGAATGGCTTTAACCAGGCCGATAATCATATTAAGACTTGATTTTGAGTCTGCCCAATGTATGACAGACCAGCACCATTTGTAGAACACCTTTTACGGGAGAGCCAAATGGACTTTGTTACCTATCTTGTTTTTAAAGACTACATACCTTTTCAGGTCGGACTGAATCTGCTCCGTTCCTGCATTGCCGAAGAACATATGAATCAGCTGATGGACGAAATGGTCCTCCGTCATATTCTTTCAAAGACAGAACTCAATGCCTATCACAGGGAGTGGGAAAGGGAAGAGAACGGGGAAGCTGTCCGTTAGAATAATCAGTAGAAAGTAATATCCGTTGAGTCCAGATTTTCAGCAGTTGATGCGCTTGTAGAAATAATGCTGTATTTTATAGTGCCGGTGGTTATTGAACCGCCCCCGGCTACATTTGTCAGTGTTCCTGTTTCCGTGTAGTCGGTACCGTCAACTGTTACCGTATATACGACTTGAACTTTGTCTATTGAGAACGCAGTTGTATGGGTTACTGTGTATGTCAGAGTCGCCACTTCATCAGGGGCTGTATCTCTGGGAACATAGCTGACAAAACTAACAGAAAATCCTGTCACATCCGCCAGTCTTGTATCAGTAATAACATCATAAGTTCCTGAAAGCACATCACTCACATTCCCGTCTGTATCGGTGGCGGTAAAGTTCAGGGTGTAGGTATCAACGGCAAGGCCGGTAGAGTCAAACCAGCAGTCCCAGTAGTCTCCGTCAAAAATTCTGGAATTGCTGTAGCTCTCTGTCTGCACCTCGGTCGATGTGGAATCCAGAATACTGAGATCGAGGCTGTAGGGATCATCCTCGCTGTCTGTTACATCAATTGTGAAAAGCACAGTGTCATTTTCATATCCGTATGTTGTTGAGCTTCTGATGGAGCTGGTGGTTATGACCAGGTTGGAGAGTTCAGGGGCATAGGTGGGTGGATACAGTTCACTCTCGCAGGAGATAAAAAAGAGAAGCAGAGCTGTAACAGATACCAGCTTCCTTAGCATACTTATATGGTACATCTGTATTTACTATTAATCCAAGGGGGCAAAAAAAAAGAACCTTTGAAAGAAATCAAAGGCTCTTTGATGAGCTCCCCCGAACAGACTCGAACTGCTGACATGGTGGTTAACAGCCACCCGCTCTACCGACTGAGCTACAGGGGATCATAAATCCTGAAGAGAATATAAATGGTTTTTTGAATAGTGTCAACAGAGTATCAGGGAACTGATAAGGTACAGGTAATAAGGGAGGATCAAAGTGATCAGGGCATAAAAAAACGGAACCCCAATGGATTCCGTTTTGAAGCTCCCCCGAACAGACTCGAACTGCTGACATGGTGGTTAACAGCCACCCGCTCTACCGACTGAGCTACAGGGGATCGTTAAATCTTTCGATAATTTAATGGGTTTTCCGATTAGTGTCAACAGACTCCGGGAAGAAAATATCAGGGATCTTTCCATCCTTGAAATACCCGGGTTTTTCCACACTTTTTCCGGGGCTTCCCAGGGGGGTGCAAGGGGATCTGAAAGGGGGGGCAACCCGAGGGGAAAAGGCAAAAAAAAAGGCTGATCCCGAAGGATCAGCCATGGTTAATTCAAACTATTGTAATGAATTACAGGTTGAACAGCATGTCCTCGTAAGAGGGGTAGGGCCATACGTCCTTGTCAGTCATCTTTTCAAGGGCATCGGCACACTCTCTCAGGTCATCCATTGCAGGGATAACCTTCTCTCTGTAGGCAACAGCCTGAGCCATCAGATCCTCTTCCAGCTCAAGAGCAGCGTCGATCTCTTTTCCGAGAACTCCAGCTGTTTTCAGCAGGCACTCCATCTGTGCGTTTACATCGCCCAGGAGAGATTCCTGAGCAGCTGTATCGGCGGAAGCCAGTACAGACTTGATAGAAGTGATTGTTCCGGCGATGCTGGCAGCGAAGTCGCTGACAGCGGGGAAGATCAGGCGGGTAGCCATTTCAAGAGCAACACCGGCTTCGATGTTGATCTGCTTGCTGTATACTTCGAGGTAGGTGTCAACTCTGGACTCCAGTTCGGCCTTGCTCAGTACCTTGTACTTTTCGAAGAGGCTTACGCTCTCATCAGACATGTATACGGGCAGTGCTTCAACAGTGGACTTCAGGTTGGGGAGACCGCGCTTCTCAGCTTCGGTAACCCACTCTTCAGCATATCCGTTTCCGTTGAAAACGATTCTTTCGTGAGCCTTGTATGTTTCGGCAACGATCTTCTGGATCTCAGCGTTAACGTCAGAGGCTTTTTCCAGTCTTGTGGCAAACTCATCCAGGATGGCTGCAGCAGCTGTGTTCAGTACAACGTTGGGTGCAGCGATGGACTGTGAAGAACCAACCATTCTGAACTCGAACTTGTTACCTGTGAAGGCAAAGGGTGAAGTTCTGTTTCTGTCGGTCATGTCCATGGGGAGCTTGGGCAGTGCGGTAGCACCGATTTCCATCATCTTACCGTCCAGAGCTTCAACGGGCTTGCCCGCAGCCATCTTGCTCAGGATGTCAGTAAGCTGGTCACCCAGGAAGATGGAGATGATTGCGGGAGGTGCTTCGTTGGCACCCAGTCTGTGGTCGTTTCCGCTGCTGGCCGCGGATGCTCTCAGGATTGGAGCGTATACATCAACAGCCTTGATAGCGGCTACACAGAACAGGAGGAACTGTGCGTTCTCGTGAGGTGTATCTCCGGGGTTGAACAGGTTGATGCCGTCATCTGTACAGATAGACCAGTTGTTGTGCTTACCGTTTCCGTTAACACCGGCAAAGGGTTTTTCATGGAGCAGACAGGCCAGTCCGTGCTTGTCGGCAACTTTTTTCATCATTTCCATGGCCAGCTGGTTGGCGTCTGTAGCAACGGAAGCGTTGGCATAAACAGGAGCCATTTCGAACTGGTTGGGAGCTACTTCGTTGTGCTGTGTCTTGGCGGAGATTCCCAGCTTCCAGAGTTCTGTGTTCAGGTCTCTCATGAAGTCGGCGACTCTGTCCTTGATGGCACCGAAGTAGTGGTCATCCAGTTCCTGTCCCTTGGCACTCATTGTTCCGAAAACTGTTCTTCCGGTGAGTTTCAGGTCGGGT
This sequence comes from Spirochaeta sp. UBA5339, assembly GCA_002408085.1. Classification (GTDB taxonomy): domain Bacteria; phylum Spirochaetota; class Spirochaetia; order DSM-2461; family DSM-2461; genus Oceanispirochaeta. The sequence continues at coordinate 243,537 of DHQL01000011.1, read as the reverse complement.
CTTGCCAGGTAGTACTCTTTGTCTACCAGGAAGTACTCCTGCTCGGGTCCGACAGAGGAAACAACTCTTTTTGAAGAGGTGTTGCCCATAACCTTGAGGATTCTCATGGCCTGTGCGCTTACAGCATCTGTAGAGCGGAGGAGGGGAGTCTTTTTATCCAGAGCTTCACCTGTGTAGGATACGAAAGCTGTGGGGATGGTCAGTGTAAGACCGGAGTTGTCCTGTTTCAGGAATGCGGGGGAAGATGTATCCCATGCAGTGTAGCCACGGGCTTCGAAAGTCGCTCTTAAGCCACCGTTGGGGAAAGAAGAAGCATCGGGCTCACCCTGGATCAGCTCTTTTCCGGAGAACTCCATCAGGATTGTTCCGTCAGCTTCGGGAGAGATGAATGCATCATGCTTCTCAGCTGTCAGTCCTGTGAGGGGCTGGAACCAGTGTGTGTAGTGGGTGGCGCCTTTTTCGATGGCCCAGTCTTTCATTGCGGAAGCAATTACTTCGGCAACATCCAGAGACAGTTCTACTTCGCCTGCCTGGACTTTTTTGAACTCTTTAAAGACGCTTTTGGGCAGTCTTTCTTTCATAACTGCTTCTGAAAAGCAGTTTTCCCCGTAGAGATCTACCAGGGGTGTCTGTGAATAATCAACACTCATCATTCTTCTCCTATTCCCTATTAGTCCTATTAACACTATACCTGAGTTTGAGATCAGGCGAAGGGTTTAAATTAAAATTGTTTTCTAATACCTGCTCTTTATATATGCACATTCTGTGCCATTTATGTAAAAAAAAGATTTGGATAATCTAAATACTTATCACTAAAGAAAATGATTTTACTTCTGTTTCTATTTTCCAGTTGCAGGGATACAAGGATGCATAAAAAAGTTACATTAAAGTATAAAATTACTTCTTGATCTACATTTTTGTACCTGGTTTGGATCTTCCCTGTTCCTTTTTAACGGTCTGAGTTTATTCTGCAGTATTTTAATAAAAGTGTACAGCTGTGCAGGGATGTAAAAGACCCGGCATAAGCCGGGTCCGTTTTAAATCATGGTTTTAAAGGTCTGAATCAGCCGATGGCCGCTTCTCCCTTCTCTCCGCTTCTGATGCGGATGGAGTCTTCGATGGGCATGATGAAAATCTTACCATCTCCGATCTCTCCGGTTCTGGCACCGCGGATGATTGCATCTACTGTGGTCTGTACGAAGGGTTCTGTAACGGCGATCTCAATACGTACTTTTTTGAGAAGGTTAACCTCAACATCTACACCACGGTAGGTCTCTGTATAACCCATCTGCTGTCCGCATCCAAGGGCATTGGTGACGGAAATCTTATGAATCTCATCTTTAAAAAGTTCCTGTTTAACAGCGTTCAGCTTATCGGGCTGAATGTAAGCTACGACTAATTTCATATCTGTTGCCTCCCTTATTACATGTTCTGGAAAATCTGGAATCCGGCGTAAGACTCGGTTCCATGCTCTTCAATGTCCAGACCTTTCAATTCTTCAGCTTCGCTGACTCTCAGACCAACAGTCTTCTTGATGATCAGGAAGAGGAGACCGGCAGTAACAGTTACCCATACGAATACTGCAGCAGCACCCAGGGCCTGAACACCAATCTGTCCAAGTCTTGTAGCGGCTCCGCCGATAGCTTCAAGATCTCCAAAGATACCAACAGCCAGAGTACCCCAGACACCACATACACCGTGAACGGATATGGCACCAACAGGATCATCAATGTGAAGTTTCTTGTCGATGAACTCAACAGAAGCTACAACCAGGATACCGGCGATAAGACCGATGATGATGGCAGCGCCGTTAGAAACAACAGCACAGGGAGCTGTAATACCAACCAGACCGGCAAGAGCACCGTTCAGGGACATGGATACATCGGGCTTGCCGAAGGCGATCCAGGTAGTGAACATGGCACCGATTACACCAGCGGCGGCAGCCAGAGTGGTAGTAACGGCTACGTCAGTCATGCTGAGGTCTGTACCGGAGAGTGTAGAACCGGCGTTGAATCCGTACCAGCCGAACCAGAGGATGAATACACCAAGGGCGGCGAGGGGCATGTTGTGACCCATAATAGCTTTAACGCTTACTTTACCGTCAACTTTTACATATTTACCTGTTCTGGGGCCGATGATGATGGCACCCATAAGAGCAGCCCAGGCACCAACAGAGTGTACAACAGTAGAACCGGCGAAGTCATGGAAACCAAGAGCTGTCAGCCAGCCGTCTCCCTGCCAGATCCAGTGACCGGAGATGGGATAGATCAGACCGGAGATTACTACGGAGTAGATGATATAGGAAGAGAACTTTGTTCTTTCAGCCATGGCACCTGAAACAATGGTTGCTGCTGTGGCAGCAAATACCACCTGGAAGAACCAGTTCATTGTGTCACCGCTTGCAAGGAAGAAATCGCTTGATCCGATAAATCCGCCTGCTGTTTCACCATACATAAGACCCCATCCGACGGCCCAGTAAAGGATTGCACCGGCGGAAAAGTCCATAAGGTTTTTCATAATAATATTACCGGCATTTTTAGCTCTGGTAAGTCCTGTTTCAACCATTGCGAAACCGGCCTGCATAAAGAATACCAGACCTCCGCAGATCAGAAGCCAGATTGCATCGAATGCTGCGCTGTACAGATCCAGAGTGTCGGTAAGTTCGTCAGCATGAACACTGACGCTAAGTAATAAAGCCAGAATAGTGAAGATAAAGATCTTCTTGCTCTTTTTCATTTAGGATACCTCTCCTGTTTTGTGTTCTGACAACATATATTGCAGAACTTGTGCCAAATAGGAGAGTTTAATTTTAAATAATCTGTAAGTTGTTGCTTTGAAAGGAAATAAATGATTAAAAAAAAGAGGCCTTGTGAAAAGGCCTCTTTTTTACATAAATGAATAATTATCTGAAAAATACATTTGCGTAGTAATAATGTTCGTGAGTTACATATTTGTACGGTATTTTCTGTAATCTATGTCATATTTTTTCACACGGAGGCCCATAATCCGTTCGGTAATGTCCAGTTTACGGGCCGCCTTGGCCATATTCCCCCGGTTGGACTTAAGGGCTTCCTTGATCAGCTCAATTTCAAGATTCTCAACCGCCTGGGACAGGGTTGTATGGAGTCCCGTGTCAGAGGATTCCGCTGACTGAAGGCTGGGGGGGAGATGGTAGGCATGAATTACCTGGTCCGTGCTTAAAAGGGCCGCCCGTTCAATGCAGTTTTCAAGCTCCCGCACATTACCGGGCCAGTGGTAGCTCATTATCAGGTCGATAGCCGAGCTGGAGATCCTTTTCACGGTCTTTCTGTTTTTCTTGCTGTACTTTTCGGTGAAAAAATCGGCCAGAAGCATAATGTCGGTTTTTCTCTCTCTGAGAGGGGGGATGTGGATGGGGAAGACATTCAGGCGGTAGTAGAGGTCTTCTCTAAAGGAGTTTGCCGCAATCTCGTCTTCCAGATTTCTGTTGGTTGCAGCGATGACTCTAACATTTACCTTAATGGTCTCGGCTCCTCCGACCCTCTCAATCTCCCTTTCCTGGAGAACACGAAGCAGCTTGACCTGGGTCATGGCAGAGAGTTCTCCAATCTCATCGAGAAAGATGGTTCCTCCGTCGGCCAGCTCAAAGCGTCCCTTTCTGGTAGCCAGGGCACCTGTAAAGGCTCCCTTTTCGTGGCCGAAGAGTTCACTCTCTATAACCGATTCAGGCAGGGCTGCACAGTTTACCTTTATAAAGGGCTTTTCCGCCCTGAGACTGTTGTAGTGGATGGCATGAGCCACAAGTTCCTTACCTGTACCGCTTTCACCGCGAATCAGTACGGTGGCTTCGCTCTTTGACACCTGGGCGATGAGGTCGAACACCCCCTGCATGGCCTGGGAGTTTCCAATCATGTTGTCGGGCTGGAATTTGGCTTTCAGCTCCTTCTGGAGTCTGTCGTTCTCGTCAAGGAGCTTCTGCTTCTCCTCTTCAGAGCGCTGTCTGAGCTTCACGGCCCTGGCGATCATGCTGGTAACGATTGTCAGAAGCCTTACATCGTCTTCCAGATCAAGACTTGAATCCTGGTAGGGGCGGTCCACACTGAAGGCGCCGATCACCTCGTTCCCGCTCTTGATGGGAACACAGATAAAGGAGGTTTTCCGCTTATTCTTGCTTTTGCGCGCACCGGTACGGTCAAGAAAGGTGGGCTCTTCCTCGATATCGGGAATGATCATGGGCTGTCCTGTTTCAACAACCTTACCGGTAATTCCCTCACCGATTTTATAGCGTCCCCGGACCTGTTCCTCTGTGGAAAGTCCATAGGCGGCTTCGATGGAAATCTCACCGGTCTTTCTGTTGAGAAGGGTAATTGTACCCCTCTCCATTCCGATGTTTTCTGCTAATGGTTCCAGAATGGGATTAATTACTTCCCTGAGGTCCATATCCTGATCCAGGATCTGACTGATTTCAAAAAGAAGAGTCAACTCTTTTATCTTTCTTCTGTAATGTTTTGAATTCATTGCTTCTGACATAGGGTTGATCATACATATATGTAGGTTCTGATGCAAGCAAATAATATAATAAAATCAATAAAAGTTCATAAATGATTCAAGAATATCTATATTCAGAAGAAGCCGTTCACCCATAAAGAGTGCTGTCAGAAGCAATAGGAGGAACAGGGAAGGTGAAGTGCGCAGAGAGTCATCAAGGAGCTCCGGTTCCGTGGCATCTTCTGTAAAGAGTCTTGATTCCATGGCATCCGACAGAGCTTCGGCCCTTGTCAAAACTCCCTCAAGGAGAGGTATTCCCATGCTTGTCAGATTTCTGACCGGCCGGCGGGGATTCCAGCCGCAGCGGGAGACCATGGCGTCCCGAATCTCTCCCATCTCCGAGATAATAAGGGGAATCAGGGTAAGGGAGAGACCCATGCTTGTGCTGATCCGGCCGGCTGGGATCAGGGGAATCGGTTTCAGGAGTCTGTAAAAGGCGGGTGTGATGCTCATGGGATCGCTGGTCTCTGTGAAAAGCTGAGCCATCCAGAGAATACAGATAAAGCGGAGAGCCCTGAAGCCTGCAGCGGCCAGGGCAGGTTTGAACCCTCCTGTTTCCCATGGTCCCAGGGAGATAAAATTACCTGCAAAAATTATCAGGGGCATCAGGAAGAGGATGGGCGGAGGCAGGCTGATTCTCCTGTCATTGCGGCTGCAGATATCCAGACTGAGAAGAACCGGCAGAAGGAAACAGAGACGGAAGGGGCTGACTTTAATCAGAACAAGGCTTAGGGCAATCATCCCGATTAATTTGATGCGGATATCTATTCTGTGGAGTATGCTTTCCCCTGGAGTGTACTGGAAGATCAAACCTTCAGCCATGTCATGGTCTCCAGATCTCTTTCATTGCCCCAGGGTCTTCTGATTCCGAAGTCTTCAACATCCTCAATTAGGTCAGCCGGTTCTCCCTCTTTAACCACCTCTCCATCCTTCATAAGGACAAGGCGGTCTGCATGGGCCAGGGACTTTTCCAGATCATGGGTGATCAGAATAATGGTCTTTCCGTCCTTGTGAAGCCGTGTAATATCCTTCAGAACGTCTGACACTCCCTGGTAGTCGAGGCCCGTAAAGGGTTCATCCAGAACAATAATCTCAGGGTTCATTATAAGGACAGCCGCCAGAACGCATCTGCGTTTCTCTCCCCCAGAAAGAGTATGGGGACGGCGGTTTCTCAGATGGCCGATGGACAGCTCAGTGAGGAGCTCTTCCAGCTTCTCATTTATCTTCTGCCGGGGCCATTTGAGGTTTTCAGCACCGAAGGCGATATCCGAGGCGACGGTCTGACCGACAATCTGACTGTCTGCATTCTGAAAAACAAGACCGATTCTGCGCCGTGCGGCCTGCAGGTCTTCCCTTATATTTCTGCCGTCCAGCAGAACCTCCCCCTCCCGTGCCTTGAGGAGTCCGTTCAGGTGGCGCATGAGCTGGGTTTTTCCCGAGCCGTTGGGCCCGGCAATGATTGTAAAGCTCCCTTCCGGGAAACTGAGGCTTACATTGTTGAGGACCATCCGGCCCTTTTCATAGCTTCTGCTGAGGTTCTTTACTTCCAGCACCCTTTTCAGCTCCTTCTACTCTTCTTCGGCTTCTGTAAGGAAGTCCCGGAAGCGGTCTTTCAGTCCCACAGCCAGAACGGCGGCTGCGGCGCATTTTATCAGATCACCGGGAATAAAGGGGATGAGCCCGGCCTGAAGGGCGGCAGGCCAGTCCATTGAAAGACTCTGCTTCAGCCAGGGAATACCGGGGATGTAGAGGGTAATCCCTCCGACCAGTGCCGCCAGTACCGCCAGGATTATCTTCCGCGTACGGGAGCTGTCGGGACCGGGGTTGTAGATCAGACCTGCAAGAGGGGCAGCAAGAAGGTAGCCGACGAGAAATCCGCCGGTGGGGCCTATGAGTTTGGCAATACCGCCGGTTCCTCCGGCAAAGACAGGGAGTCCGATGATTCCCAGGATCAGATAGGTCGCCACGGCGCTGAATCCTATCTTCGCACCTCCGAGCATTCCGCTCAGGAGGATAAACATGGTGGTCAGGACAATGGGAATCGGTCCTACGGGAATGGTGAAGAAGGCGCTTGCTGCGATCAGGGCCGTAAAGACGGCACTGAGTACGGTCGTTCTGATTCTCATTTTTGTCATTTATTTTCTCCTTATGCCGGGAACCAGATATGGGTACCCCGGTTTTATACGCTTTTTACCGGCCTGTATCAGTTCCCTACAATTTTGTAGTCAGAGTGCTGGAGTGTCAGATCATCGGAAGAATCCCCTGCAGGGCTTTTCAGAAGCTTGTTCCAGATTTTTTTCAGATCCCTGATCAGGGCGACCCTGTTGAGCTCCCCATTGTATCGGGACTTAACGGAGCTGAGGCCCTGGGGAGGCGAGTCATTCAGGTGAATCCCCATTCCCAGTGCAAACCAGAGAATCTCTCCCCCCCTGACCTGATACTCCTCCAGTATCCCGCCCACCTTTGAGTTCTGAAGCAGGATATCTCCTCCTGTTGTGCAGGACAGATCCTCCCTGCTGATCCCCAGATTCTCCAGGGCCATCAGTGCGGTGAGTATTCCGGTGTTTTTCAGTTCCACGGCCCTGTTGAGGGGCATGTTCTCTTTCAGTACAAAGGTCAGATAGATTCCTCCACTGGGGGAGTCCCAGGGGCTGTTGTCTCTGCCCATTCCTGCACTCTGGTGCTCGGCGAGTACCAGAAAACTTCTGGTTTCGGGTCCCTGTATCTGAATCTGCCGTACTGCTTCATCCATGGTGGAGCCAAGTTCGTCATAGTAGAGGATCTCCTCCTCTTCACTGAATTCCAGTCGGGAGAGGCAGTCCCCTGATGAATCCAGGGAGTAGCCTTTGGGGCCGGAGTGGACAGGATAGCCCTGCTGAGTCAGAGATTTGATCTGCTTCCATACGGCAACCCTGCTGATTCCCAGCCTGGCACTGATCTCCTCACCCGAGATCAGGGAGGGAGAATCCTTGAGGAGTTCCAGTATTTTCTGTTTTGTACTTTTGTTAACCATTTTATGATGCTTAGGTTAACGAATGGGCCGTAAAGAATCAATAGTATGAAAATAATAAACTAGTCCTTACACTCTTCGGCGGGGGTATTGTCGGTTTGAAAGCTGTCGATAAGACTGTCCAGATTGCTGAGACCGGTTTTGTTATCTTCGCTCACGCCGTGAACTTCCTTCATTGTGGCGATGATCTCCCGGCTTCCCAGAGCAATCTCTCCGATATTTCCGGATACAAAACCGGTGCTCTCCCTCATGGTGCTGACCACAGAGGTGATACTGCCGGCATTTGTGCTGATGGTTCCCGAGGAGTTCTCAATGTCCGAAGCGATTGTGTTCAGGCTTCTCGAGGAGCTTAAGATCTCGTTCCCCGACAGGCTGAGTTCTTTCATTCCGCTGTTGATCCTGTCCAGAGAGAGGCTGAGTTCGCCCAGTCCCTGATTCAGGTAGTTCATGGATTCGTGGCTTTCGGTACTTGCCTTTATGGCCTGTTCGATGTTCAGGCTGACATCATTCAGAGTGCTGTTGATCTGACTGGCGTTCTCCGCAGTTGATTCGGCCAGAGATCTTATCTCTTCGGCTACTACCGCAAAGCCCTTGCCCGCCTCACCCGCATGGGCCGACTCGATGGCGGCATTCATGGAGAGGATATTGGTCTGGTCGGAGATCTCGTTGATGATTCCGGTGATCTCCATAACACTCTGGACTGATTTGGCAACCTTGAGGATGATGGCATGGGACTGGTCCACCTTTACACTGCCTTCATCCAGTTTTTCCGTCATTGCCGCAGATTTCTGTTTTCCCTCTTCCACAAGAGAATCCATCTCTCCAATGGAGCGGGAGATGGCTTCCACAGAGTCCAGGTTCCTCTGGATCAACCCGGTCTGCTTCTCAATATTGCTGTTTAGTGCCTTGATCTGGGAACTGATGGACAGGACAGACTCTTCGGTAAGGCCCGTATTCTCTTCCATTCCCTTGAGGGTCTCTTCCAGGGTTTCGATATTTCTGCCTATCTGCTGGAGGGAGGCGAGGGTTTCCGAGGTCCCCGCCGCCAGGCTGTCCTGAAGGCAGACACTCTGGTAGGAAACCTGTTTCACTTCGTCAATAAAGTCACTGAATGAGCTGGATACCCTGTTGAAGTTCCGGCCCAGATTGACCATCTCCCTGCTGCCCTTGAGCTCGGTTTTTACGGTCAGGTTACGGGAGGCCATCATCTCCATGGTCTCTTCAAGGCTGAGAAATTCCCGGGTCAGGCGTTTGCTGAACCGGTTCAGGTAGATTGTGTTAAGAACGATGATCAGGACAATGATGACAAGGAGTCGAATATAGATAGTCTTAAGGAGTGAGGATCTGTAGAGGTCCAGCCTCTCATTGATAATTCTCAGGTTGGTATGGAGGATGCGGTTTCCCCTGTTCAGCTGTTCCACTTCTTTTTCAAGATTTTTCAGGAGGCCCCGCCAGTAGGGCTGATCATTCTGATTGATATTCAAAAAGTAACCGTATAGACCTGTGTACTGGACCTGACCGGAGAGGGACTCCTCTTTTAGGATGGATTCGGCGGAAGCTTTAAAGGACATGCGGTAGCCCTTCATAATTGAGGCTCCCTCCTTGAGGGACTGCAGTGACGAGCGCAGCTGGTCAGGAAGGTCATAGCTGCCCAGTTCTTCCTGAAGTTCATCGGTTTCACTGTCCAGCCGGGTACCGATGTCGTTCCAGTTTCTTACCAGAACGGAAAAGTCATTTTTTTCCAGGAAAATTGAGTTTGTGACAAGCTGAAAGTCTCCGGCTGTTACTTTGAGCTCCGCTGCTTTGAGAGACAACTCCTGGAGCTGCCGAATTTTCTGGAAATTGAAGAAGATGAGAACATAGGACAGAGAAAAAAGCGTAATTACCAGAAATGAGTTGATAAAGAACTGTGTTTTTAACTTCATATAAAAAATCCTATGAATTATTAGATGTGTCATATAATAGGAATTGATATATGTTTTGTAAACTAAATTATCGTATACCGTAAAAATGGAGCAAAAAAGTCAGTTTATTGTATGAAATTCTACTTTTGGGTAGGAAAAAAGGATTTGGGCCAACTGACGCAAATCCCTTTTTCTCTTAAAAAACGGTGCTAGAAGGGGCCGAAACCGATGCCCACAGCGATCATCAGAAAGATCATCGACATCAGGGCGATGGCAACCTGCATCTTCCAGGTCCACCTCATCCACTTGGGATAGCTTACAACAGTAAAGCTCAGTCCGATCAGAAGGAGGGCGTTGGTGGGGAAGATCATATTGGAGAAACCATCTCCCAGATCAAAGGCGAATACCGCAGTCTGCCGGGTCAGTCCCACAAGGTCCGACAGGGGGGCGATAATGGGCATGACCAGAAAGGCCTTTGCCGATGCGCTGCTGATAAAGAAGTTCAGAATCAGAGTCAGCACATAGATGTAGAAGGCCGCAAGAAAGGGATTGGTTCCGCTGATAACACCGCTGGCATAGTAGAGGATGGTGTCCATAACCTTTCCCCGGGTCATAATATGGGGAACGCTCATGGCCATGAGAATCAGGACGATTCCGGGGATCATGCTCACCGCTCCGGAAATGAGGATTTTAATTAGCTCCCGTCCCTTATAGCCTATAATCACACCGGCCCCGGCACCGCCTATCAGAAAGAGCAGGGCCACAGCGGGAAAGGCCGCATCCGAGGGGATGGCGGGAACCAGTCCGGCAATGATCATAAAGACTATGGCGATTCCAAGACAGATCCCGAAGAATCCAGCCGCCCTTACATGGGCCGAGTCGGCGCTGCTTCCGGCATGGAGAACCTTTTCAGGTGAGAACTTCTCCCTGACCTTCAGGTCCGCCTCATAGACAGGGGAGTGCATGGGGTTCTTCTCTACCTTCCTGGCGTAGCCGCGAACCGACAGAAAGCAGACCACATAGGTGGCCAGGAAGAAGATGATCCTGAACCAGGCACCCGAGAAGAGGGGAAGGTCCGAGAGCTGCTGGGCCACGGCGATGGTGAAGGGATTGGTTACGGCGGCGGCAAAGCCGAAACTCAGGGCCAGAAGGCTCATCCCAAGGCCCGTCAGGGAGTCCCATCCCAGGGCAAGGGAGAGAGGGACAATAATAACAATCAGAGGAACCAGTCCCTCATAGACACCAACAAAGGCGGCCAGAAACATCATGGCAAAGATCAGCACTGCCATAAGGGCGTACTTTCGGTGCTTAAACTTTCTTACGGCAACCGACAGTAGCTCCTGCATAACACCGCCCTTTTCAAGGACAGTGAAGGAGCCTCCCAGAAAGATCATAAAGAGGGAGAGGACCATGACCATAAGCCAGTTGTCTCCCCAGATCACCTCTATAGGGGCGGTAAACCAGCGCCACGCCGGATAGCCCGATGAATCCATAAATGTAAAGGAGTCGGCAACCACCATAAGACGGCCGTTTTCCATTACTCTGTCATAGCTTCCTGCTGGAATCCAAATGGTCAAAAGTCCCGATAGAATTATCAGGGCCAGGAGAATCCCCGCTGCTGTAAGAAAGGGCTTGAGCCCGATCTTAAGCATGGAGTCATTTTTCTCGCTCTCTGTACTCATTTAACTGTCTCCTCAAATAGCTCATCTGTTGCAGTTTCCCACAGGGGACTTAATATCTTTTACAGTTTTTTTATCAGGGTCCGGTAGAAGCACAGAGCCCTGTTCAGGTTTTCGAGACTGACTTTTTCATTTACTCCGTGAACCGATGCAATATCTTCAGGGCTCAGGATCAGGGGGGTGAAGCGTATGATTTCACCGGTCAGTTCTCTGTAGTACTTGGAGTCGGTTGAACCGTTGACCAGATAGGGAGAGGCAATGACTTCGGGGTGGGTCTGTGCAAGGGTCTCCTTTACCCAGCTGTATCCCTGGCTCGCTCCGGCATCGGGAACGATGGGATCGTTGGAGGGCCAGTTGCCGGCGTCCTCAATAACAAGATCCAGACCTTTCAGTTTTTTCTCGTGCCGGGCTTTCAGGGCTGCCATGGAGTCTCCCGGTACAATCCGGTGGTTTACCATGGTCACCGCCTCACCGGGGATTATATTTTCCTGTTCTCCCGCCCGAACCACGGTAAAGGCCTGGGTGGAGCGGATAAGGCTGTCTGTTGTACGTCCTCCCGCAAAGATCTTTTTGATAAGAGGAGCCGTAAGCCAGATATTGGCAAAGACCACTCCCAGGGGGAGGGGGACATGGGGGACAAAGCTCTTGAGCATCCCCTTGATCTGGGGTGGGAGCAGGGCGGGCTGCCGTCTTTTTCCGATCCGGGCTGTTCCTTCTGCCAGGCGGCTGACCACCGTGCCCTCTGCGGGAGGCATGGCGGAGTGGCCGCTCTCACCCCGGGCGCTTATTTTAAAGGTGATAAAACCCTTTTCCGCCTGACCGATCAGGGCCACGGGTTTTCCCTTGAGAAAGCTGAGCATATCTTCGGCGATAACTCCGCCCTCATCCATAACCATGGCAAAGTGCAGGCCCTTTGCCTTCAGCTCTGCTGCCGTTCTCTGAGCGCCTTTGGTTCCGGAAATCTCCTCATCCCCGCCGAAGGCAAAGTAGAGGGTCCTTTCGGGTTTGAATCCCTCCTTGATCAGGATCTCGGCGGTTTCCATCAGAAGGGCTATCTGGGATTTAATATCGAGGGTGCCCCGTCCCCAGAGAATGCCGTCCTCAATCAGACCGCTGAAGGGAGGCTGCTTCCAGCTCTCTCCTCCCTCCTCCTCTGCAGGGACCACATCGTAGTGGCCCAGAAAGAGAACGGGTTCAAGATTTTTATCGCTTCCTTCCCATTTGTAGGTAATCCGATAGGGGTCCGGCACTTCCCGTTCCATCTCCCTGTGGATCAGGGGGAAGAGTTCTGTCAGTTTATCCTGAAATGCAGTGAGCTGGCCGACATCAACCTTACTCTCATCGGTCCAGGAGACCGTGGGTATCCTTATAAGGGCGGCAAGTTTTTCCGGGAATTCAGCAGATTCCACACTCTCTGCAGTCGGCAGATCGGGATTGTCCCGTTTTTTCAGGGTGAGATAGGGTATGAAAACAAGAACAAAAAAGAGAATAATGATTATAAGGGGCATTCTTTCATCCTCGGGCAGTTTGTATAATTGAGTAAGGCTCTATGACAGTGTATATTGTAGCACCATTAATCCGCAAGTAGGCCGGTTCATTTATCCTTTTAAGGTTGGAAGGAAGGTACCGGCATGTTCAATAAAACTACATCAAGGAGAGGACCTATGGACGAAAAAAAACTGAATCAGCTCAACGAGTATCTGAAATCTATGGATCTCCCTTTTCAGTACCCCCTTGTGGAGGCTCTGATCCGTGAGGATCTGGCTTCCGGGCGCGGTGAAAAGGCCGCCGATATCTGCACCCGTATATATAATCTGGCCGGCTCCGTTCCTCCCGGGGAGGACGCCTCCCTCCTGTTCGAGCAGTATATCTTCGATCTGTTCCGGGAACAGACAGAGAACTTTGACAAAGACGATGATGAACTGGTCGCTCCCATGAGGGGACGGCTTATGACACTTCTTGACCGCTGGACACAGCTCAGCGATTTTCTGGCCGAGGAGAAACAGGCAGGACTGAAAGGCAGGGAGGAGGTCCAGAGAGAGCTGGATGAGCTTCTTACCTTTTCAAACGGTCTTCTGGACAGGGTAAACCATCCCGCTGATGAGACCGGTGAATCCCTGGGAGAGCTGGACTTTCTGATTCAGCAGAGTGAGGAGGTTCTGATCCGGATCATGGAGAAGATCGATGAGCTGCTCCATCCTCCCGTAGAGAAAGAGGCCGCCGATGCTCCCGATACGGTTCTGACCCTGAAGGTCTCCATTCCCGGACTGGCCCGTCCCGTGTGGCGGCGTATCCGTGTTTCCGGACAGATCACCCTCTCACAGTTCCACTATGTCCTGCAGAAGACCATGGGGTGGTGGGATCTCTACGGCCATCAGTTTGAGCAGGCCGGACGGTTTTGGACTCCCGGAGGGGATGAGGAGAAGAAGAGCGAGGACGAGGGCCGTTGCGTTCTCTCCTCCCTGCTGGAAGAGGAAGACGATCTCCTTCACTACCACTACGACCTTTCCGAGGACTGGCATCATAAGATCTATGTCGAGGGTGTTGAGGAGCTTTCCGCTGCAAAGGATGAGTCTGCCTCATATGTTCTGGAATGTCTGGCCGGTGAGGGAGCCTGTCCTCCCGAGGACTGCGGCGGCCCCGAGGGCTACAGAATGCTTCTGGCCTCCCTGAAGGAAGACGCATCGGAAGACCTGAAGGATGACTTTGCCTGGGTGGGAGACTACGATCCCGAGGGATTCTCCCTTGAGGGAGTAAACAAGGAGCTTAAAGCTCTGTTGTAGATATTTGTGATTACAGTGTGCTTATTGATCGGGCTGTCGGATTTTCCGGCAGCCTTTCTTTTTGTCTTCATAACCCCTTGGTCCAGTCTGCTGTATGTCGACAGGCAGTCTGCGATGATCCTCCATTCCGAGTGCCGGGTGAACATTTGTTGATGCAGGGTATGGTCTCGTAAGTGCTTGTCAGGGAGATAGATATTGTTCCTGTGTCTCCGATTTTCGAACTCCATCAACACTACACCCAAATAAACTGTATTTTAATCAAATTTATCGGGCTTTTCGTTATAGTGTCTCCAAGTTTGAAAAAAACTATTTAAACAGGAGTTAAAAACTATGAAGAAAGTTCTTATGGCAGTAGCAGTTCTGATGATTGCAAGCCTGCCCCTTACAGCTGCAGAAGTATTCAGCAGCGACACAGCAAGCCTGAGCGTTGGTGGTAGAATCAAGACTGCAGCGGGTTACTCAGATGGTGACTTTGCATGGGAAGACGGTGGCTCCAGAATCACTATCGCCGGAGAAAAAATTCTGGCTGATGGTGTGACTGCATTCGCAACATACGAGTTCGGATTCAACTCACTGGATCCTTCCAAGGCCCCCAGCCTTCGTCTCGGTCACGTTGGTGTAGACTTCAACGGTCACACAATTACAGCCGGTCGCCAGTGGTCCATGTACGATGATTTCGCCGGAATGGCTGACTACACAGAGTGGAACGGTGGTGCTTCCAATGCTAACGAGGGTGTTCTCGGTGGTGGACGTGGTAACGCTCTGCAGTATGCCGGTTCCTTCGGTGTTGTATCTTTCGGTGCTGACGTACAGTACGATGAAGCTTACAACAATGACTGGGCAGCCAGTGGTGCTATCGCTGCGGACCTGGGAGCTCTTAACGTAGCCTTCGCAACTTCCTATGCTGCAAATCCCTTCTACACAGACGAAAATGGAAAGACAACTGACGCATATGACAACACTGTTGTAATGGTTCTCGGTGCTGAGTACAGCGTACTGGACAACCTCTCTATTGCAGCAACAGGTTCATTCCAGATGTTTGACGACGTTTACAAGATCGGTCAGGAAGCAGGTATCAACTTCGTATTCGACGGAAATGGTTCTAATGTATTCTTCGGAAACAACTTTGTATACAACCTGGATGCCGGTGAAGTGGAAATGAACTTCCTCTCCCTGGGTGCTGCGTACAGAATCCTCCCCGGAAGCGGTTTCTACGTATTCTGTGAAGCAATGTTCGACCTCGACGAGATCGAAGACAGCGAGTTCTGGGCTGGAGTACGCTACAGCTTCTAATAATCAGATAAGTCATTTATTTAAAAATATTATTTGATAAAGTTCGGGCGGTTTCCCTTCGGGGAGGCCGCCCTCTTTTTTTGTCAGGTTCAGGCAAAAACCAGCTTCAGCACCTCATCCAGTGTCTCAACGGGATGGAAGGTGATTCCCTTGCGGATATGTTCGGGGATCTCATCCAGATCCCTCTCATTCTGTTTGGGAATGATGATGTCCTTCACCTTGTTTCTTCGGGCGGCGATGGTCTTCTCCTTCAGGCCTCCGATGGCCAGAACCTTTCCGGTCAGGGAGAGCTCTCCGGTCATGGCCAGGTTCTTTTTGATGGCTTTTCCCATGGCCAGGGAGAGAAGGGCCGTTGCCATTGTAATTCCCGCGGAAGGTCCATCCTTGGGGGTGGCTCCCTCGGGGATGTGAAGGTGCAGGGTGTTCTTTTCAAAGAACTCCGGCTTCACTCCGTGGCTGCCGGCAATCTGTTTGACCCGGCTGAAGGCGATGCTGGCGGACTCCTTCATCACGTCACCCATCTGACCGGTGAGCTGCAGGCCGCCCTTTCCGGGGACATTGATGGCCTCGATAATCAGGGTATCTCCGCCCAGACTGGTCCAGGCAAGGCCCAGGGTCATACCGGGGAGGGTGACCTTTTTGATCTCATCGTCCCGGAAGATCGGTTTCTTCAGGTACTCTTCCAGGTTGTCCTTTGTGATTCTCAGGGGCAGATCTTCAGACTCCATAACAACCTTGCGGGCTGCCTTGCGGTTGATCTTGTCGATTGCCTTTTCAAAGGTACGAACTCCCGCCTCACGGGCGTAGCCGTCAATGATGTTTCTCAGGGCTGTCTTGTTGTAGACGATCTGGTCCTTCATCAGGCCGTGCTTCTTCAGTGACTTGGGAATCAGATAGCGTTTTGCAATCTCGATCTTCTCATCGGTGATATAGCCCGACAGTCTGATGATCTCCATTCTGTCCAGCAGGGGACGGGGAATGGTGTCCAGGGTGTTGGCGGTGGCGATAAAGAGGATATGTGAGAGATCGTAGGGCAGATCCAGATAGTGGTCCCGGAAGGCTATGTTCTGCTCGGGATCAAGGACCTCAAGGAGTGCCGAAGAGGGGTCGCCCTGGTAGGACTGTCCCAGCTTGTCGATCTCATCGATCATAAAGACGGGGGCCTTGTTTTTGACAATCTTCAGTCCCTGAATGATCTTACCGGGCATGGCACCCACATAGGTCCGGCGGTGTCCCTTGATCTCGGCCTCGTCACGCATTCCCCCTACGGAGAAGCGGAAGAACTCACGTCCCAGGGCCCGGGCTACGGACTTACCGATGGAGGTTTTACCTACACCCGGAGGTCCTACAAGGATGATAATAGAGCCCTTTGTGTCGGCCTTCAGCTTTCTGACGGCCAGGTACTCCAGGATTCTCTCTTTCACATCCTCAAGACCGTAGTGGTCCTGGTTGAGGATTCTCTCACCCTTGGCTATATCGATTTTATCGGGTTCGGGATCTTCCCAGGGGAGGGTGACGATGGTTTCCAGATAGTTTCTGGTAACGATGTACTCTGAACTTGAGGGGTCCATAAGGGAGAACTTCTCCAGTTCCCGCTCCACCTGCTCCTTGATCTCCCCTTCGAAGTCGAGCTTGTCCACCATCTCCTTGAATTTCAGGTACTCGCTGGACTTGGAGTCCACGGGCTCGCCCAGTTCCTTCTTGATGGCCTTGATCTCTTCACGGAGGAAGTACTCCCTCTGGCTCTTTTCAATCTTTTCGTTGATCTGGGTGGCAATCTTCTTCTGGATTCTGAGGAGGTCCTGTTCCTTCTTGATGTAGACGAGAACCTGTTCCATCCTTGCGCGGACATCCAGCTGTTCCAGAATCTGCTGCTGCTGTGCCCGGTCGATGTTGAGGATGGAGGTGATAAAGTCGGCAATCTTACCGGGATTGTCGATGTTCACCATGTTCAAACGCATCTCTTCGGAAAAGAGGGGGTTGTCCTCGGAGATCTGTTTCATCTCGGAGATCACCGAGCGGGTCAGGGCCTTCAGCTCATCCTTCTGTTCCTCTTCGATAATGTCGTCCAGATACTCCACCGCCGCAATCAGGGGGGCTTCGCTGGTAAAGAATTTTCTTACCTTGAATCTCTTGACTGTGGAGATAAAGATATTGACTCCGCCGTCAGGCAGGTTGATCTTTTTTACAATCTTTGCCGCCGTTCCGATCTGATAGATGTCATCGGGACCGGTGGCGTTTTCATCCTCCTCCTTCAGAAGGATCAGACCGATGACCTTGTCATTCTCCATGGCCTGATTAATTATCTCTATATCGTCATTTGAGGTTATCATTATGGGAGTGAAAATACCCGGAAAGATGGGTTTCCCCAGCAGGGGAACGATAAACAGCTTGTCCGGCAGTGCCTGTTCCGCAACGATGATCTCTTGTTCTGACATTTTCTAACCTCTGTATATATATCTTGAACTTCTTCATTCCATCCCTGGCCTCTTAAAGTGATAAGAGGGAGAAAAGAAGAGTACTCTTCTAGAATTTATTAGTTAAGGCCTTGAAAGGCAAGGCTTTTCGATCTTTTAGGAAGCGAAGCTTTCGCTTATACTCATCAAAGGTATTTTATGGACAGACATATTAAGGACGAATACATACCTTTAAAGGCATCGGATATGGGGGAGAGCCACAAGCTGGTTCAGCTGCTGACCCGGGAGCACGGGCTTATCAGAGCGGCGGTCTTCGGAGCCCGGGGGAAAAAGGCTGGTGACAAGAGGCTCCTTATTCAGCCCTTCTCACTGTGCCGGGGGGATTTCTACTTTGACCCTGTTAAAAATCTCTGGCGTCTCAATGAGGGGGAGTGTCTGGAGAGCCGGGATTCCTATCACCTGCATCTGAACAAGTACTACGCTGCTCTCTTCTGGGCAGATCTTGTGATTCAGAGCCACGGGGGAGGCGGGCACGGAGGATTTTTCGACTTTTCGGTCTCCTTTTTCAGAACCCTTGAGTCAGAAGAGGAGGGGAGAACCCCTCAGATCTTTCTTTTGAAGCTCTGGGAGTATCTGGAACTGGAGGGGCTGCGTCCGGAGCCCGGAGTATGTTCCCGCTGCGGCCGCAGGGCACCTGAGGGCAGGGCAGTCTGCTACAGCCCCGAAGGGCAGACGGTCTGCCGGAACTGCCGCATCCACTCCCTCCCTGTTCTGAAGGGTGAGGCAAGAACCCTTCTGGAAGTCGGCTTCCCCGGTCCTGAAACATCTCCATCTCCTGAAGTTCTGACCAATCTGTCGGCCTATATCCTGACGGTAGTCGGCTCCCTCTTCCATTTAAAAATGAATAAAGAGTCTCTGGGAGTTATCCTTGGCTAACTTTTTTACATTTCTTTAAAGATGAACACTGTTTTAGCTGTTGATTCTGTTTTTTTTACTTTTCTATAATTGCCGAATATTAAAATAATACAGGTAATAACAATGAAAAAATCCAAGTTGAAAGTCAGGAATACCCTGGCCTTCAAAATCAATCTCTACTTCCTGATCTTCCTCAGTCTGATCTTTACGGTACTGGGATTTACAATCAGGTATACAACAAACTCTCTTGTCACAAGAGTTCAGTCCCGGAATCTGGAGCGTCTGGGAGACTCCATCACAGGGCTTTTAAGCAATCATGTGGAGAATATGGGACAGCTGGTCTATGCGCACTCCATCAATCCCGATTTTACAGATTCTCTGAAAACAGGGAATTTCTATCAGGCCGATTCGGATCTGAAGAAACTGAAGAATCAGAATGACTTCTTTGAGTCTGCTTTTCTTCTTGATTCGGAAGGAAAGGTTCTGGGCACTACCGACTCCCGTCTCAGGGGGCAGGACTGCTCCTCCAGAGTATTTTTTTCAGAGACTATAAAAACTGATAAGTCCTACAGGGTGGAGTCTGCCGCAGTTAAGGCGGGTGTGGTGGAGTACCCGGCCATTATGGTCAGCGCCCCTGTAATTGAAAACGGCAGGACCCTTGGGGTTATTGTGGTCACCATGGATATGGATGCCTTCGGCCGGGAGCTTGTTGTTCATAGAAAGATTGGTGAAACAGGCTATCCCTTTGTTATCGACAGCAGCGGTCAGGTTTTTATTCATCCCGATTCCGCACATATTTTCGCCAATGCCTGGGACTGGGACTTTATAAATGAAGTACGTGATTCGGGTGAAGATCTTCTGACTATACCCTATACCTTTGAAGGTGTAGAGAAGATGGGGGCCTTTATCTGGATGGAAGAGCCCCGCTGGCTTGTGGGTGCGGCTATCGAAACCCGTGAAATTTTCCATATTGCCCGGCAGCTCACGATCATTATCTCGGTTTTTCTTCTGATCGCCGGATTCCTGATTGCTCTTTTCCTGACCACTTTGGTCCGGCGCAATGTGACGGGACGTCTCTTTCCCCTTGAATCCCTGATGGCCGGTGCATCGGAAGGAAAACTGACCGAGCGGGGTGAGGTCAGGGGACTGGATGAAGTGGCCGCCATAACAGGCAGTTATAATACTCTTATCGACTCTCTGGGGCTCTTTTTCGGCGACCTGAACAGCAGGATGAACGATCTCGATGCCGGGGGAAGCGAACTGGCCGCCAATATGGAGGAGACCGCCGCGGCGGTTCACCAGATCAGGACCAATATCGGCAGTTCCGTTAAGCAGATCAGAACACAGGATGAGCGGGTCCGTGAGACCGTTAACGTTGTGTCCCGGGCAGCCGGCAGCATCAGGATACTGGAAGAGTCCATTGAGAAGCAGAGCAAGAGTGTTCTTGATTCCTCTACCGCCGTGGAAGAGCTGATCGCCCAGGTGGGAGCCATCTCAACCTCAACAGGAGAGGCCAGGGAGTGTATGGATGATCTTGTAACAGCCTCCTCCAGGGGAAAGGAGAATCTGGACCGGGTCAGCACTCTTGTTCAGGATATCTCCGAGAATTCCCGGGATCTGGAGAGCGCCAACTCTCTGATTGCCGGTATTGCAGCCCAGACCAACCTTCTTGCCATGAATGCCGCCATTGAGGCCGCCCATGCGGGTGACGCGGGCCGTGGATTTGCGGTTGTGGCCGATGAGATCAGAAAGCTGGCGGAGCAGTCCGCAGGAAGAACCAAAGAGGTGAAGGAGGCTATTTCCGCCATCAACAGAAGGATTGATGATGTGGTCAAAGGTTCCCATGAATCGGGAGAGTCTTTTCAGACCGTTCAGGACGGAATCCAGAAGATGAACCGGATTACCGCCGAGATCCGTTCGTCCATGGAGGAGCAGGCTGCGGGGGGCAGAGAGATCCTCTTCTCTCTTGATACCATGAAGCGCACGGCTTCAGGTGTGAAGGAGCAGTCCCTGGAGATGACCCGGGGTAACGAAAAGATCGGTGACGCCGTTACGGTGCTCAAGGATGTATCCCTTCAGGTTCTGCAGTCCATGGAGGAGATCCGCAACGGCATCGATGAAATCAACCAGTCGGTACTCAATGTGACCGCTTTATCTGAAAAAAACCGCAGCAGTATTGAAGGGGTCAGGCGTGATGCGTCAAACTATGAGGTATGACAAGACTTTTTCTGGCCCTGACTCTTCCCGAATATGAGGCGGCCGCCCTCTGGCGGAACCGGGAAGGAATGCGTGTCACATCTCCCCGGCTCCGCTGGATTGAGGCTTCTCAGTTTCATATAACCCTTCTGTTTTTCGGAGATACCGAATCCTCCGATGTCCCCCTGATCTGTGAAGCCATGGACCGGGGGGCTGATCTTTTTCCTCCCCCTGTTCTGGAGACAAACGGTCCCGGACAGTTCCCCTCCAAAGGACAGCCCCGGGTGATCGTTGAGCATCTGAAGGATGTGAGTGGTCTGACCGGCAAGGGCGGCCTCTCCTCCCTGCATCACTTTCTCTATTCAGCTCTCAGCCCTCGTATCGCCCTTGAAAAAAGAAAGTTCAAACCCCATATTACTCTGGCCCGGGTCAGCCGCGGTGCCGGAATGCTCGCCTTTCCTTCTCCCGTAGAGACAATCGAAAGGGGACAGACCCTTCATCCCGTTGATTTGGTTCTGTACGAGTCGATTCTCAGGCCTGAGGGTGCCGTCTACAATCCCCTCTATACCCGCCGCCTGGAGGGCTGATGTCTGTAGAGGGCGGTCGAAGGGCGATTTGAGCGAATCTTAAGGGCTGACAGAAACGGGTAAATAGGAGTATTTTAAACTATGCCCGATCCGGGCAGGAGGTTTTCATGCGGACAGCCGATATCATTATGAAGAAACGGAGCGGAGAGGAGCTTACGGAGCAGGAACTCCAATTCCTGATCTCAGGCTATGTGTCAGGGGCTATCCCCGACTATCAGGTCTCCGCCTGGCTGATGGCTGTCTTTTTCAAGGGAATGACCCCCGCCGAAACCGGTCTTCTGACCCGTCTGATGATGGAGTCGGGAAAGGTTATGGACCTGAAGGATCTGACCGGGCCTCTGGTGGACAAGCACTCCACCGGCGGAGTGGGAGACAAGACCTCTCTGATACTGGCTCCCCTGGCTGCGGCCTGCGGGGCAAAGGTTCCCATGATGAGCGGACGGGCCCTGGGACATACCGGGGGAACCCTGGACAAACTGGAGTCGATTAAGGGTTATACTATTAAGGCCTCTGAAGAGGATCTGAAACGGATTATTTTGGATGCAGGTTACGCGGTGATCGGTCAGACCGCCGAGGTAGTTCCCGCGGACAGAAAGATGTACGCCCTTCGGGATGTGACGGCCACTGTGGAGTCCATTCCCCTGATCACGGCCAGTATTTTGAGTAAAAAACTGGCAGAGGGTGCGGATTCCCTTGTTTTTGATGTAAAATGCGGTTCCGGGGCCTTTATGAAAACCCTGGAACAGGCGGAGATTCTGGCGGAGTCCCTAGTAAACACAGGAACCGCCATGGGCCGCCGGGTGATTGCCCTGATCACATCCATGGAGGAGCCCCTGGGCCGCATGGTGGGCAACTTCCTGGAGGTCGAGGAGTCCTGGAACTGTCTTCAGGGAGAGGGCCCGGACGATCTGATGGAGGTTACCCTGGCCCTCTGTTCCAGGATGCTTATGGCCTCGGGTATCTGCGGAAGTTCCGATGAGGCCCTGGAACTCTGCCGGCGGAAAATCGCCAATGGTGAAGGAGCGGACTTTTTCAGAAAGAACCTTGTTGCCCAGGGGGGCGACTGGGAGTGGTTCAAGGCCGCCTGCGGAAGCTGGCGGGCCCCCGTTAAGGCGGAATTCCGCGCTTCCGCGTCAGGACAGATCAGTGAAATTGACGCTTTCCGGACGGGGATGTGCGCCCTCTCCCTGGGGGTAGGACGGAACCGGGCGGATGATCCCGTACAGCCCCATACGGGTCTTCACTTTCTGAAAAAGAGAGGAGATGCCGTGAAAGAGGGAGATGTAATCTGCGAGGTCTTTGCCCTGAATGAAACTGACGCAGCAGGTGCTCTGGATAAACTGGATGCCCTTGTATCAATCGCCGGAACAGCGCCGGTGCTGCCTTCTATTATAATGAAAGAAATTGGAGCTTGATCTTATATATATGAAATGGACAAAAAAAGATATCGATAACCAGGGCGTCAGGGAGATGTCCCGCAAGACAGGTCTGGACCTTCTTGAGGCCTCAATCCTGCTGCGCCGGGGATTTTCCCTCTCCGAGAGCCGTTTCTTTGCGGAGGATGATCTGCGCTACCTTCACAACCCCTTTCTCTTCCGTCATATGGCGGATGTGGTGGACCGGATTCATACCGCCGCCGAGGAAGAGGAGCATGTACTTATCTGCGGTGACAGGGATGTGGACGGTATTACCTCCACGGTTCTTCTCTATGAGGCTCTGAAGGAGTCGGGAATTGAGGCCCAGTGGAAGGTTCCCACTGGAGACGACCCCTACGGACTCAGTCCCGAGGTGATCAGGGACTTCGCCGGGAAAGACGGCTCCCTGATCTTCTGTGTGGACTGCGGCATCTCTGACTTTGATGAGATCCGCCTGGCCGGAGAACTGGGAATGGATGTGATTGTTCTGGACCATCACAATCCCCGGGGAGAGGAGCTGCCCGAAGCCCTCTCTATTATCAATCCCAAGGTGGCTGAGGATGCCTATCCCTTTGAGGGACTCGCCGGATGCGCGGTGGTATCCAAGCTGATCTGGGCCCTCTGTTTTTCCCGGACTGAACTGTATAATCAGGGCTACTGTTTCTTCTATATAGACAGCGATCAGAACCGCCTGGAACTCTATCAGTATATCAATCTGGTGGAGACGGACCGGCGCTTCTACTCTCTGGAGGAACAGCTCCCCATTGAGGAGCTTTCGGAGTATCTCAGGGGCTGGCCCCTGTTCAGCTATGATCTTCCCGGCCAGAAACGGGCCATGGACCGGCTTTTCGGCCGGGCCGCGGAACTTCATATTACCGATATTGCCGTGCAGATCTGCGAGGACTTTCCCTCCCTCCGGGGCAGGAACTTCCGGGAACTGCGGGACAAAAGCCGTCTGGCCCGATACAGCGAGGAGACTCCCGATAACGGCGAAGCCTTTCTGCATCTCTTTTCCGGGCTTATGGTAAAGCGTTATGAGAAGGCCTTTGCTCCATACAACAACTGTCTCGATCTGGTTGCCCTGGGAACCCTGGCGGACCTGATGCCCCTGGTGGATGAGAACAGAATCGTGGTTAAGCGGGGTCTTCCTCTGTTAAGCCAGGCCCTGCGGCCGGGACTGCGTGAACTCTTTATCCGTCAGCGCCTTCTGGGAAAGAAGCTTGAGACCAGCGATGTCTCCTGGTCTGTCTCTCCCTGGATCAACTCCTCGGGGCGGATGGGGCAGGCCGACAAGGCCGTAGAGCTTCTGATAACCACCGATGATACCAGGCGCAGTGAGTTGGCCGATGAACTCCATGATCTGAACCAGGAGCGCAAGAAGCTGGGAGATTCTCTCTGGGAGTCTGCAGTGGAGGAGAGCCGCAGCAGTCTGGAGGAGATGAAGGGTAAACTGACACTGGTCCGCTCCGACGAGATTCCCCGGGGGATTACCGGGATTCTGGCGGCCAGAATGGTCAACACCTTTTCGGTTCCCTCTCTGATCCTTTCACGCCAGGGAGACGGAACCCTGTCAGGTTCCATCAGAAGTCCCCGGGGCTGTCCGATTCAGTCCCTTCTAAAGCACCACTCTTCCCTCTTTACCGACTACGGCGGTCATGACTGCGCCGGAGGGTTCAGCATGGAAGGGAATAAGGAAGAGGAGTTTCTGAAAACTCTGAAAGCCTTCTGCCGGGACTGGACCCCCGAACTGGGAGAGGACATCCCCGAGGTTGACGCGGAGATTCCGGGAGACTATCTGAAGCCCGAACTCTGGGACCTTGTCAGCCGCATGGGGCCCTACGGCGAGGGGTTCAGCCCCCTGACCTTCTACAGCCGGGACATTCTGATCGAAAAGTCTGAACTCATCGGCAAGGAGCCCCAGAACCATCTGAAATTCCTGTTGAGTTCAGAAAGCAGTAAATTCCCCGCCCTCTACTGGAATGCCGCCGAGAAATTTACGGACTTTATGAAACCTGACAACCGGATCAATCTGCTGTATCATGTGAACAGAAACGTATACATGAACAGGGAAACCCTGCAAATAACCGTAATCGATATGGAGCCTGCAAATTGAAAAAACTTAGATTTCATCTCATTCTGACGATCCTGACTCTGGTTCTGACGGCAAATGCGGCCGCAGGGACCCTTCTCTCAACACCTCAGGCCCTGCCCGGCGAGATCCTGACGGCGGTGGTCTATCAGGGGACTGCGGAGGATGATATCAAGTTTATGCTTCTTGATGAGGAAGGCATTGTCCGTTCCAGTGCTCCGGGTCTGAAATATGAAATTGACGAGCTTACCGGTTACAACTATATCGGTTTTCTCGGTCTCAGCTCCGAGGTGAAGCCCGGCAGCTATAAGCTGAAGGCGGAGATCCGTAACACCCGGGGGCTCCGGGTTTTCGAACGCCCCGTCCTGGTCCGGTCCGAGGATTTTCTGAGTGAGGATATATCACTGAATGAGGCCATGACGACTCTTCGGAGCGAGGATTCCGAGGAGAAGAGGGATCAGTCCCGGAAGCTTTGGGCTCTTCTGAACCGGGTGTCCGACGGCCCTGTTTCAGGTGCGGGAGTCTTTCTCTCTCCAGTTGAGGAATTTATTACTTCGGCCTGGTATGGCGACCGGCGGACCTACCTCTATACCGGCGGAGAGAGCTCCTCCTCCCTTCACAACGGTGTTGATATGGCGGCTCCCACGGGAACTGAGATTCTTACCCCCCTGGAAGGAAAAGTTGTGATGGCGGAGTTCAGGATTCTGACGGGATACACCATTGTTCTGGAGCATATGCCAGGTGTCTACACCCTCTACTACCATATGGACAGCATTAATGTAGAGCTCGGCGATACCCTGATACAGGGGGATCTGATGGGAACTGTGGGAAGTACCGGACTGGTTACAGGACCCCATCTTCACTGGGAGATGAGAGTGAATACAATTCCTGTTGATCCATCGAAATATCTTTCCCGTCCCCTTATTGACAAAGATCAGATTATCGCCATAATAGACGATACTAACGAACAAGGGAGGTGATTCAGTATCGCCCACATAAGAATTAACGACGAAGAGCCCCTTGAAAAGGCAATTAAGCGTTTCAAGCGTATGGTGGAGAAAGAAGGTATTATCCGTGAATGGAAAAAACGTGAATACTTCGAAAAGCCTTCCACTATCAAAAACCGGAAGAAAAAGGCCATGATCAGAAAGCAGGCCAAGAAGCTCAGAAAAACTGAGAACCACCGGAGATAATTTTTAATCCAATAGCTGTTTCATTTTTGAAGCAGCTTTTTTTTTCTCTTTTCAGAATCCGCCCTTTTCCGGCATCCGCCCGGGTACCGGTCTCTTTCCTTCGCTACAGTTCCATGATATTATATGGATCATGCAAGAGTGGCTTCAGTATCTTTTAATCTTTATTCTTGTCGTGGTGACTGCCGTGATCGCCGGTATCTACAGAGTCAGGCGGAACAGGGAGCAGCAGAAGAATCTGTCCCTGAACAGTACCCTCCAAAAGCTGATCAATCAGGATCAGTATGAATATTATCTCATCGATGTCCGCTCAGAGGCGGAGTTCCGCAAGGGGCATATCCCTACGGCGGTCAATGTGCCCTACGGACAGCTGGGCTCCTTTCTTCCCACTGATAAACTCTTTACCAATATGGTTGTCTACGGACGGTCTCCTCTTCAGTCCAACAGGGCCGCAACGGTCTTAAGCGAGGCGGGGTACTTCAATGTCACCAGCTTCGGCCCCATCTTTAAGTGGAGGGGACCAGTGAGCCGTGGTAAAGATGAAAAGGATGAGAAGAAAACCGGATCATCCCCCTCTTCCTCACCTGCCTGATTCTTTATTTCAAGGCTTCTATCAAGGCTGAATGGCCGTTTTATCTATCCTCTGTCTCCAAAGATGAGTATATTTATCCTTTATAGGAGATTTAATCATGTCCAGACAGACAGCTCCTTCTGCCTTTGAGCTTATTTCGGTCGACAGACTGGATGAGTACAGAGGGGATGGTTATTTTTATAGACATAAGGCCACAGGCTGTGAAATATATCATGTACACAATGATGACGAGGAGAATGTATTCTCCTTCAACTTCCGTACTCCCCCGACCGACAGCACAGGAGTTGCCCATATTCTGGAGCACTCGGTTCTCTGCGGTTCCAGGAACTTTCCCGTAAAGGACCCCTTCCTCTCTATGATGAAGGGAAGTGTAAATACCTTTCTCAATGCCATGACCTATCCCGACAAGACCCTCTATCCCGCCGCAAGTGTGCTGGAGAAGGACTTCTTCAATCTGATGGATGTCTACGGGGACGCTGTATTCTTTCCTCTGATTCCCGAGGAGGTATTCCGTCAGGAGGGTCACCGACTCGAGTGGGACGGCCAGGGCCGTCTGGTGCGTACAGGTATTGTTTATAATGAGATGAAGGGAAACTACTCATCTCAGGACGGCATCGCTTCCGAGTGGTCCATCCGCTCCCTCTTTCCCGACAACCCCTATGGTGTCGATTCGGGAGGAGATCCCGAAGCCATCCCCTCACTGACCTATGAACAGTTTAAAGAGTTCCACAGCAAGTGGTACCACCCCTCAAACTGCCGGATCTTCCTCTATGGAAACATCCCCTCCGATAAGACTCTGAACTTTCTGGAGGAGCGCTTTCTGCACCACTTCGAGAAGAAGGAGATCAACTCCGAGGTCTCCTTTCAGGAGAACTGGAATATCCCTCAGATTATCGAAAAGACCTGGCCCCTGGGAGAGGGGGACGATCCCGCCGGAAAGAGCAGCATAATTCTGAACTGGAAGATCTTCGGCCACGGTGATCCTGTTCGCCAGCTGAGCATGTCCATTCTGGCTGAGATGCTGATAGGCAATGCCGGAGCTCCCCTCTACAAGGCCATTCTTCAGTCGGGACTGGGTGATGATTTGTCCCCCGTCAGCGGTGTGGATTTCGACCTCAACGAGGGAGTCTTTTCCGCCGGTATAAGAGGAACGGACCCTGATAAGGCCCAGGCTCTGCAGGAGCTTATCTTCGAAACCCTCCAGTCTCTGGCAGAGAAGGGTTTTGATGAGGATCTGAAAGAGAGCTGCATGCGCCGGGTCGAGTTCCGTGCCCGTGAAATCAAGGGGGGAGGTCCCTTCGGGATGCGCCTCCTGCGAAAGGTGGCCAAGGGCTGGAACTACGGTTTCCTCCCCGAGCAGTGTGTTCAGTTTGCTCCCGTTATGGAGGAGGTCAGGAACCTGGCCCAGTCACCAACATACTTTGAATCCATTCTGAAGGAGTGGATTCTGGACAACAGTCACTGGACCCTTCTGACGGTCCGCCCTGACTCCGGGATGCAGAAGGCTCAGGAAGAGGCCGAGAGGGCCGCACTGGATGCCCTGCAGAACTCTCTTTCTGAAGAGGATATCGCCGCACTTAAGGCCAAAAACGAAAAGCTTGAGGCCTTTCAGAACTCCGAAGATACGGCAGAGGTGCCCTTTCTTCACAAGTCGGATATTCCCACAGAGGTAAAGATACTGCCCTATGAGGTGCTCGAAAGCCCTGCCGGGACGGTTCTTGGACAGTCGGTTTTTACAAACGGCATCCTCTACAACGATATGGCCTTCTCCCTGAAGCATATGGAGTCCCGTTATCTTCCCTATCTGCCTCTCTTTACAAAGCTGATTGCAGGCTGCGGACTCCCGGGAGTCTCCTACGATCTGGTAAGCCGTGACCTTGCCATGAAAACCGGAGGTTTTGCACCCAATCTTGAGACAAGTCACAAGGCGGGAGACAGCCCCGATGACCAGCCTGAGATCTTTATGTATATACGGCTGAAGATGCTTGAGGAGCAGCGTCAGGAGGCCCTTGAACTCGCCTCATCCCTGATCCTAAAAGCGGACTTTGACAACCTGGAGCGTCTGGAGCAGATCCTTGTGGAGCTTGCCGGAGATATGAAGTCATCTCTGGTTCCCGGAGGTCACTCCTATGTCCTTACCAGGGCCAACAGCCGTTTCAGCAGGGCGGGATACCTGGAGGATCTGATGTTCGGCATCGGCCAGGTTGAGTTTCTGGAGGCTCTGCTGAAAGAGAGGGACCGCCTTAAAGAGCTGGCAGAGCTGATGAAGGAACTCAGAAAGCAGATCTTCATCAGAGACAACCTGACTCTGACTCTTACAATGGATGATGAGGCCGTGTCCGATCACCGTCAGAGCATTCAGGACTTCTGGATGGAGGTCCTTCCCGAAGGATCTGCCGATCCGGATATAAAGAGTGACCTTGCTGATGCGGTCGGTCTGCCCGGAAGGGCTCCCGATCTGAAGGAGGCCGAAGGACTGGCCATTCCCGCAATGATCGGATTTGTAGGCAAGGCCCTCAAGGGAAGTTCCCTTATCGACAGTGACCACGGCGCCTACACCCTTCTGAGTAACCTCCTCAAGACAGGTCCTCTCTGGGAGAAGATCCGCATGAAGGGAGGAGCCTACGGTGCCTTCAGCGCCATTTCCAGCTTCAACAAGACCTTTGCCTTTGCCACCTACAGGGACCCGGAGATTGAGAAGTCTCTGGATGCCTTCAGGGAGAGTCTCGAAGAGTATCTGGAGTTTGATGATGCCGGAGAGCTTGAGAAGTCGGTAATCTCCGTGGTGGGTACGGAGATGAAGCCCCTCTCCCCCTCGGAGAAGAGCATGATCGTTATGAAGCGCTATCTCTACGGGATCAGCGATGAGATAAGACAGTTCAAGCGGGACAGCATCCTGAACTGCAGCCCCTCTGAAATCAGAGAGGTCTGCTCAGCCCTGCTGGATCGCTGGGAAGAGGACGCCGTGGCCGTAATGGCCCATCCTGACAGGCTGGATGCAGCCTCAGGACGATTTCCGGGATTTAAAACGAACCGGATCAATCTGCCCCAGTAGTACAAAGAGAATCAGGGGCAGGAAGAAGAGGGCGGTTCTCAGGTTGTCCTGGTGCCAGAAAAGGGTGTTTACCGCCAGCATCAGCAGCCAGAGGCCTCTCTGGACCTTCCAGAAGAGGAACCAGTCCCTGCTTCTTCCCCTGATCACCGCAACCCCTGCCGCCAGGTAGAGGGGGTGGATCAATAGAACATTGATATTCTGACGGGCCACATCGTGGTCCGTAAAAAACACAACAAACCAGAAAGCCGCTCCGAAGAGCGAGATGGCTGTAAGGACTGCTGCCAGGGCAGTTTTGGAGCTCAGTTCCACACTCCGTGTTCCGGATCGGCTCAGCTTCCAGAGGCCCAGCAGAACGAGTCCCCCAAGAGCGCCCCATAAAAGGGCCTGCCCGCCGTTTCCGGGAACCTTGTCGGGTACCTTGATAATGTTAGTAGACTCGGCCAGCACCGCCCGTCCTTTGACAGCCTTCTCAGGTCCTCTTTCGGTCATTACTGTGAGCTTGTCCAGCTCGTCCTTCAGTTCATCGGGAAGAAACATCCTGTCCCATTGGCTTATCTCTTCTTCAATGGTCCGGCCCTGAAGCATAGACAGGAGCCAGTCGGGGAAGAAGCTGCGGCTGGTCCTGCTGCGGAACATGGTCCGGTAGCTTGCCCCCGCAGGGTAGTCTGTGGCTTCCTTTAAAGCACCTCCCAGAGCTCTGTCTATAATGTCCCGGGGTCTGGTGGAGCAGTTGTCATGGTAGTGATGGTAGAGGTAGGTATTGTTTCCAGGAAGGATATTGAAATCCAGGCTGTCCTTCATGGTTCGGATGCTCTCCTGGCTGAGATTGAGTTCCTGAATGGTGACGTCTCTGTTCTCCCCCAGTATATAGTTGAGGTATCTGTTTGAAGAGACGCCTATTTTCATATAGATCAGCCGTCCCATGGCAAAATTTCTGTAGAAGTTGTCGGTCTCAAAGGAGAAGTTGCCGAAGTCGTAGAAAAGGCCTCTCTCGCCCTCTTCAATAATGATTCCCGTGTGACCGAACCATTCGTAAAGGGCCTCTCCCGGGCCTATGGTGAGAAGGTAGCAGCGCAGATTCTCCTCTCCCGCCAGGGGGGTGAGCAGACCGGCGGTCATCAGCATAAGGAGTAAAAAACGTCTCAAAAATATCCTCCGGTTCATAATTTGGGGGCAAAATACGAAAATATGTTAATCCAAGGGGGGTATTTTATCCACCCTTTTGCAAAAATCTATTTATTTCATTTGCGATTATATGGTAGAATGGGCTTCATCAAATTGGCATAAGGAGCAATTTATGGCTGAAAAAGAAACCCTGGTGGTATCATCAAAGGTAAAAAACTACATTAAGAGCAACGGGGATCTTAAGTGTTCCGCTAAGGTAATTGATGTATTGTCAGACAAAATCAGAGAGATGTGTGACGTTGCTATTGAGAATGCAAAAAACGATAAAAGAAAAACTGTTCAGGAAAAAGACTTCTAAGAACTTTACTTCATCTGACAATTAACTAAGGCTGTCCCTGGGGGGACAGCTTTTTTTTGGGGGTTCTGCCAATCACTGGGCCTTCAGCAGCCTGAGGGCCCCCGGCAGGCAGTGGACATCCACTTCTTCGGCCTCGGTGCTCAGGGTCTCCCCGTCGGCATGGATCACCAGAGCCCCTTTTCGGGATACAACCCGGAAACGGAGTCCCTTTGTGACAAAGGTGTCATTGCGTCCCTTCTGCTTTCCCCGAAAATAGTCCCAGAGAGCGGAAATCATCACCCTGCGATTTCCCTGACGGGAGGTGGTCAGGTTGAGAAGACCGTCGCTCATATCCCCGTCGGGAGCCATCAGAAAGGCCCCTCCCAGGCGCTTCCCGTTCATAATGGAGATAAGGGCCGCTCTGGTCTCCATCTTCTCCCCGTCATAATAGAGCTCCACATCGGGAGCCTCGGGATAGAGGGCAATAGTCTTCAGGGCCGCCAGGGTGTAGCCCTGAAAGTATTTGATTTTCGCCGCCTCGGCGTTCACAATGGCATCGAATCCTATGCCCACGCCGTTGGCAAAGTACCGGCCCTCTGTGGCCTTTCCGCCCCTGATCCACCCTACATCCAGATTCACGGTATTCTCCTGCACCAGGTTTTCCAGGGCCTCGTGCATGGACAGAGGCAGACCGCATCCGAAGGAGAAGTCATTGCCCCGGCCCATGGGAAGAACTCCAAAGGAGGGGAGGGGAGCATCGTTTTTGATATTCCTGTAGTTCATCAGACCGTTTATCACCTCATTACAGGTCCCGTCGCCTCCGGCAGATACAATAACCGTCCTGTGATGGTGCTCCTGTTCCGCCAGGGAGGCGGCAATCTGTGCGGCATGGCCCTGTTTTTCGGTTTCGTGGAGTGTGTAGCTGATTTTTCTGTCACTGAAAAACCGGAGGGCCTCGGGAAGACGCTTCAGGGCCCTGCCTTTTCCGGCCGCCGGATTCAGTATCAGATGATAGTGTTCTTTCACGGGTATCCTCCTTGGGGGTCCTCTATCCTACACCGGATAATCCGATTGTCAATGGCGTCTTTAAGACTTTCTAAGGTATGACCTTTCGGCATTATCATAGACAAATAAACATCAGGGTCGGATAATTCAATTATAAACACTAATTTCTTTACTTTTGAACCGGAGGGAAAATTATGTCTCATCCAATCAGCAGGAGCGTCAGACGCAAGGACGCCGTGGACAAGGCCGCGGGAAAGTGCATGTACCTTTCCGATCTCTATCCGTCGGCCCCTCTCTACGGCCGCTGTTTTTACAGCTCCATTGCCAGGGGCAGAATCGTCTCCAGAAAACTCCCCCCCCTGCCTGAGGGCTACTGGATTGTCGGAGCTTCCGATATTCCCGGGAAAAACTCCCTTCATATGCTGATTGAGGACTGGCCGGTGTTTGCCGATACACATGTGCGCTATCTGGGACAGATCATCTATCTGGTTGTGGGGCCTGATAAACAGAAGATACTGGAAATCCTTGAAGCCATAGAGGTGGAGTATGAGGAGGAGACCCCCTGCTACACCCTGGAGGAGTCCGCCGCCCTTGTGGGAGGAGCTCAGCACGGTGAGGACAATGTCTACACCCGTTACGACATCAACCTGGGGGATATTGTGGAACCCTTTAAGAAGGCCGCCCGGGTTCTGGAGAACGAGTACTACACGGGATATCAGGAACATGTCTATATGGAGCCCCAGAGCATGTACGGAGAGTGGCTGGATGACAGCTTTGTCCTACATGCCTCGGCCCAGTGTCCCTACTATATAAGAAAGTCCCTTAAAGGGGCCCTGGGGATGGACCCTGAGAAGATCAGGGTGATTCAGACGGCCACGGGAGGAGCCTTCGGCGGAAAGGAGCACTTTCCCGATGTACTGGCGGGGCCCCTGGCGGTGGCGGTCTACAAGATCCGGAAGCCCGTGAAAATTGTTCTGGACCGCAAGGAGGACCTGGCCTATACGGTGAAGCGTCACCCCTCGGCGGTGCATTTCCGTACGGCCCTGGACAGTGATGGAAATATTCTGGCCCATGATATCGACCTTCGCCTCGACGGCGGCGCCTTTGCCAGCTGTTCGGCGGTGGTTCTGGCCCGGGCAGTCTTTACCATCGGCAATGTCTACAACATCCCCCATATACGGGTCTGCGGACGGGCCTACTGTACCAACAAGCCCCCTTCCGATGCCTTCCGGGGATTCGGTGCACCCCAGGCGGTTTTCGCCATGGAGTCCCATATGAACTATCTGGCCTGTGAGACAGGTACGGACCCCCTGGAATACAGACAGCCCTACCTCTTTAAACAGGGGGATGTGACCATTACAGAGGGCAGGGTCCACGAGAAGGTTCTCCTGCCGGAGATGACCGAACGGATTCTTGAGATGTCCGGATACAGGGAGAAGCATGAAGAGTATAAAAACATTCCCGGAAAGGGAATCGGTCTCTCCTACTTTCTCCACGGCTGCGGCTTTACGGGCAACGGTGAGCGTGATCTGATCAAGGCGCGGATCTATCTGAAAAAGAACGAAGAGGACCGCGTCTTTATCTACGGCTCCAATGTGGAGATGGGCCAGGGGCTTATGACAACCTTCTGCAAGGTGGCCTCCCGGGCCCTGGACATCCCCTTTGACCAGGTGGAGTATGTTCAGCCCGATACGGCGGTTGTTCCCGACTCAGGGCCCACAGTGGCCTCCCGATCCATCTCGGTTGTCGGGTTTCTTGTGCAGAAGGCTGCGGAGAAGCTCAAGGACCAGTGGGTTTCCGGTCAGGCACAGGAGATTATACAGGACTACGAACCTCCCGAAGGCCTTGTGGAGTGGGATCAGGACGCTCTGAAGGGTGACGCCTATCCCGCCTACAGCTGGGGAATCAATGTGATCGAGGTTGAGGTGGATCCCGTTACCTGTGAGGTGGATACAAAGGGAGTCTGGGGAGTCTATGATGTGGGAGTTCCCATCGACCGCCAGATTGTGGAAGGACAGATCAACGGGGGTATGGTTCAGGCCCTGGGCTACAGTCATCTGGAGAAGCTGGAGTGCCGGAACGGCAGGTTCAGCCAGGCTACCATGGCGGACTATATTATCCCCACCAGTATGGACTTCCCCTCAACACAGAGCGATATTCTGGACAATCCCTTTGAGTACGGCGCCTTCGGTGCCAAGGGGGCCGGTGAGATGGTCTTTGACGGAGCTGCCCCTGCCTTTACGGCTGCGGTCTCACAGGCCGTTGATGCGGTAATTGATGAAATCCCGGTTCTTCCGGAGACTATTATGGAGCTGACCGATGAAGGACAATAAGATTGAATTCCGGGTGAACGGAGAGACTAGAATCTATGAAGGAGATCCCCTGCGCCGGCTTCTCGACGTGCTGCGGGAGGACCTCGGACTGACCGGCCCCAAGGACGGCTGCGGTGAGGGGGAGTGCGGCGCTTGCAGCATTCTTCTGGACGGAGAGGTGGTGAACAGCTGCCTGATTCCCGTGGGAACGATTCAGGGACAGGAGGTCCTGACAGTCGAGGGACTGAACGAAACAGACCAGGGAAAGTGCATTGTAGAGGCCTACGCTGATGCGGGAGCCGTACAGTGCGGGTTCTGTATTCCCGGCATGGTCATGGCCACAGAGGCTCTTTTACGAAAGAATCCCTCTCCCGATGAGGCCGCCGTCAGAAAGGCCATCTCAGGAAACCTCTGCCGCTGTACGGGCTATGACCAGATTGTGGACGCCGTGCTGATGGCTGCCGATAGGGGGAAGGGACTATGGTAGAGTTCTATTATCCTGAAACTTTGAATGAGGCCCTTGAGCTGCGTTCCAGGACGGGGGCTCTGCCCCTGACAGGAGGAACCGATCTGATGGTGCGCTATGAGAACTGGAGCAGTCTGCCTCCCCGTTTCCCCGGCTCTATAATGGCTCTGAAACAGCTGAATGAGCTCCACTATATCAGGGAGGAGGATGACTGCCTCTGCATCGGCGGCGCCACGGCCATGAACAGGATACTTGAGGACCCCCGTATCCCCGAGGCTCTCGCTCTGGCACTGGATGAGATTGCGGCCCCCTCTCTGAGAAACCTCGCCTCCCTGGCGGGAAATATTCAGAACGCATCACCCGCCGCCGACTCTCTGCCCCCTCTGATTGTGATGGACGCATCGGTCCGTCTGGTCTCCTCTGCAGGCAGCAGAGATCTGCCGGTGCAGGAGTTTATTACCGCCCCCGGGCGCACCGTGCTGCAGCAGGATGAACTGATCGAGTCGGTGAGAATCCCTCTATCCTTTGTCCGGCAGGCTGATGCCCGGCAGGCAGAGAAGAGTACCATAGTCTACAGAAAGGTGGGAACCAGAAAGGCCAATGCCCTGTCAAAGCTGTCGGTCTGTTTTTTCGCTCACTGTGAAGATGGAGAAGTAAAGGATATCAGAATGGCGCTGGGCGCCGTGGCGGCCACGGTTGTCAGGCTTCAGAAGGCCGAAGAGAAGCTGAAGGGGATCTCCTGCGGGGAGCTGGAGACTGTCTGGAAGAGTGTGAAGAGGGACTTTGAGAAGGCCGTCCGGCCCATAGACGATCAGCGCTCCACTGCCTTCTACAGAAAACGGACAGCCCTCAGGCTGCTGGATGATTTTATCAGCCGGCTGCAGGATCAGCCTTCGGCTTGAAGCTCTCTCTCTCTTCGGGAGGGGTAAGGGCCAGGGCCAGCTGATCGGGACAGGACGTCTCCTTGCCGAAACAGTTGATGCCGCGGAGTCTGCTGATCACTTCCTCCCGCTTCATCCCCTCTACCAGGGCCTTGATGCCGAGGAGGTTGCCGGGGCAGCCCCTTTCAAAATCAAGTTTTTGAATCCTGTCGTCCTCCAGGATAATGCTGATCTTTTTTGAACAGGTTCCCTCAGGGATATACTCGATTTTCTCCATACTATGTCCTTTTTGTTTTTGTAATGGATTCATCATATAACGCTGAAGAATCCATAATCAACCAAGCCGGCAGTGAATAGGAAATATTCCTGCAGTTTTTCCAGACAGCTTTCAGGACGGGCTGTTCATGGCCTCAAAGACCTTGTAGAGCCCCTGGGTTCCAAGATTTTCCAGGCCCTGGGCCATGGCGGCGGTATAGAACTGGTTCACCAGGGCCAGCCCGGGGAGGCTGAGCTTCATGGCGGCCGCTTCCTTCAGGGCGATGCCCATGTCCTTTACAAAGTGTTTGATATAGAAGCCGGGATCAAAATTACCGTCCGCAATACGTCGACCCAGATTGTTGATGGACCAGGAAGCAGCAGCACCGCTGCCGATGACATCGATGATCTCGTTCATATCCATTCCGGCCCTGTATCCGTAGATAAGGGACTCAACTACACCGATCATGGTTCCGGCAATCAGAATCTGGTTGCACATTTTGGTGTGCTGACCGGCGCCTGCTGATCCCATAAGCTTTATATTCTCACCGAAGCACTCCATCAGGGGAAGAACCTTGTCGAAGGCTTCCTTGTCTCCGCCGCACATAATGGCCAGGGTCCCATTCCGGGCTCCAAGGTCGCCTCCCGAGACGGGGGCGTCTACGGACCCCACACCCTTTTTTGCCGCCTCTTCGGCAATCTTTGCGGCCAGTGAGGGCTCGCTTGTGGTCATGTCAACAATTATGGAACCGGATTCTACATTCTCAAGGACTCCGCCTTTTCCGAGGATCACCTCTTCCACATCCTTCGGATATCCTACTATGGTAAAAACAGCATCCGCACCGGCGGCGGCCTCACCGGGGGTATCGCACCAGCGGGCTCCGGCAGCAATCAGATCCTCTGCCTTTGACTTTGTCCTGTTATAGATACTCAGACTGTATCCCTTGTTTATCAGATGGAGGCACATGGGTCGTCCCATGACTCCGGTTCCTATCCAGGCGATGTTTTTCATATCGATTCTCACTTTACTCAGGTTTACTTGCAGAATACTCCCTGTAAGAGGGTATTCATATTTATACTATTGGAGTATTTTGACCTTTTCAATCATATAATCCCCGCCCCGGGGAAGATTGGTGAATAAGTGATTAGCGGAGGCAGTGTATGGATGAACTTCAGGAGGAAAGACTTGTTAATCTGGATACAAGGATCATGTATCTGGAGGACAGTGTGCAGCAGATGAGCATGCAGCTGATGCAGAAGGACCGGTTTATCGAGGTTCTGCAGGAGAAAATTTCCATATTGGAAGAGAAATTCAAGGACCTGGATGAGCGGAAGGCCAACCGCGCATCAGCCGATGCGGCTGACGAGCGGCCTCCTCACTATTAAAGGCTGGAAATATACCAGTTGTACAGAGCTTTAACCCTGTTGTAGAAGGAGTTGCTGGCCTTCTCCCGGAAGGCCTTCATATTGATGGTCTCCGCTGCTGTTATGCCGTAGAAGAGGAGTCCCTCGTCGGTGGGCATAACAACCAGGTGAATCTGCAGCTGTTCGGGCTTGATGGCCCTGATAATACTCTTGTAGTACATGGATGTCTGGTTGGTAATGTCCGTCCAGATTACCGGAGCGTTGTAGGTATAGGTCATCTCCGACTCATGCTTGCCGAAGCTCCTGTCCCTCTGGTGGATAAAGATGCTCTCCTTATCGGGAATGGCTGAAACAACAGGGTCATCCAGTACGGTTTTGGGATCGTCCAGGGAGGGAATCCTCCATGACTCCACAAAGAGTTCCCTCATCTCCTCCCTTGAGGCAGAGTAGTACATGGTTCCTTCCAGGGATCTGATGGAACGGAGAATGTTGTAGAGTTCCAGCTCCATCGCCTCGGGGTCATCCAGATAGGCCTGTGTATCGAAGTCCCTGTAGAGAAAAAGACCCTCGATTCCCATATTCAGGTCCACTTCACGTGTTTTTGCCTTCAGAGCCTCGGTAATACCCACGGGAGGCAGAAGAAGAGGATCAAAGTCAGCAAAATGAAAACGGGTCAGTTCCCCATCGTTCAGAAGGGTTTCTCTGTCTTCCCGTCCCAGAATGGAAGTCAGCTCATTGAATGAGAGCAGAACGTCATCTGAACTCTGCTGAGCCGCCAGGGGAAGAATTGATGTGCATATGAGCACGATGCAAAGGTACAAGCTTGTTTTTTTCATGCTTCCAATATACATAAAAGTTCCGGGTAAATCTCCATTTTTTTTAGGAAAAACAGTCAAAAATCTGTCAAAACATGGGCATTCTTCCAGGGGGCAAGGTCCATCACCCGAAGGAATTGATTTGACAATAAGGATTCTTTATTATAATTTAGTGTTTTAGAACACACAGGAGTATGCGGTGAAACTGGAGATAGACAGAAGTATCAGTATCCCTCCCTACCAGCAGATCGTGAGACAGCTGAGAGAGAGCATCAACCGGGGGGACCTTGCGGAGCATGAGTCCATACCCTCTGCCCGTGAGATCGTCCAGCTTACCTCGGTTTCCCTGGCCACCGCCCAGAGGGTCCTCAATGAGCTGAAAAACGAGGGCCTTATCTACAGTCTCCCGGGGAAGGGAAGCTTTATTTCTCCCCGCAGCGACGGCCAGCTTAAGGCAATCCATATCTTTCTGCCCTCCACAAGACTTTCCTTCTTTATGGAGATGATGAACGGCATCTACGAGGAGCTGGCGGATAACTCCATAGAGATCAAGATGCACAGTCTCAACACCGACAAGCTTGTGTGGGACTGGAAGACCATTGAGGATCTGGAAGAGGCCGTCAAATCCCGGGACGGGGTGATCTTTATCGAAGAGGCCTTTGACTCCGTTCGCACCGCCTGCCTCAGGGCTGCCAGGCAGATTCCCTTTGTTACGGTGGAGTGGGTTCTGGATGGTGCTGCCAGTGTTCTCAATGACTATGAAGAGTCCACCTCCCGGGTGGTCAACTATCTCTGCTCCGGTAAGAGCTGCTCCTCCCTCCTGGTTCTGAAGGGCCGTGACTTCCAGTATAATGCCAGCTGCAAACTGGCGGGTATCAAAAGCAGCGCCGCCGAGGCGGGACTGACTGAGGGGGAGAGCCTCTTTTATCTTGATACCGACTTTGACGCCTACACCGGCTACCACTCGGTCTCGGACTTTCTGAAGGATCATAAAGTGCCCCAGGCCATCTTCTGTGCCAACGACTACGAGGCCATCGGGGTGGTGGGCGCCCTGACCGAGCAGGGCCTCCTTCCCGGAAAGGACGTGCAGCTTGTGGGCTACGGTGATATGACCGACAAGACCACCATCTACTTCCCCCTGACCACGGTGAAGCAGAACCTGGAGGAGATGGGGCGCCTGGCGGTAAAATCCCTGCTGGCCATGGCTGCCGGAGAGGAAGAACCACAGAAGAAAATCATCCCCGCCGAACTGATTATCAGAAAGACCTGATTCCCCCTTTATTATGAATTGACAAATGATTCTATCTGTTATATTTTAGTGTTCTAAAACACATTGAGTCTGAGACAGGTTGGGCGGGGGCTAATCGACCCGGCCGGCACCGCCTTTACGGCTGCTGCGACGCCGCAACTGATGACGCCGCAGCCCCGGCCAGTGTGAAAAAGAGAGGATTCCATCATGGCAAAATACATTCTGAGTGTGGACCTGGGAACCACCAGCACCAAGACCGTTCTTTTCGACGAGAACCTGAGAGTCGCCGCATCGGCCCGGGCGGAGTACCCCACCTACTACCCGAAGCAGGGTTGGGCGGAGCAGGACCCCGAAGACTGGTGGAAGGCTCTTATCTCCACAACATCAGAAATCCTTGAAACTTCAAAGATTGATCCCGCCGATATTGCCGGGGTAGGGGTGGACTCCATGAGCTCCATGGCCCTTCCTATGGATTCTGAGGGAAAGCCCCTCCGCAAAGGGCTTCTCTGGCTGGACCGCCGGGCCCAGGCCGAATCGGACTGGATCAAATCCACCTATATTGATCTTCAGAAAGAGATCAACTCCAACGACTCGGACCCCTCCAACTTTGCCCCCAAGATCCTTTGGATGAAGAACAACGAGCCCGAGGTCTACGAGAAGACTGCCGCCTTCCTCCACTGCAACGGCTACCTTGCCTATATGCTTACAGGAAAGATGACCATGGACGTCTCGGAAGCGGGAATGTCACAGCTCTGCGATATAAGAACCGGACAGTGGTCCGATAAGCTGATAAAGGCCAGCGGCATCGACCGGGCCAAACTGCCTGAGGTCTATGCCTGTACCGACGTTGTCGGATCCGTTACCGCTGCCGCCGCCTCAGCCACAGGCCTTAAGGAGGGCACTCCCGTCATAGCCGGTGCCATGGACAATGTGGCCGCCACCCTGGGACTGGGACTGCGCCACGACGGCCAGGCCTATATCTCGGCGGGAACAGCCACCAACGCCGGAGCCTGTGTGGCCTCGGTCCCCTCGGACCCCAGCATGCTGAACTACCACCATGGGGTTCCGGGACTCTACCTTGTAAACGGCGGCGTCGACTACGGCGGGGCCGGACTCAGATGGTTCAAGGCTCTCATCGAAGAGGAGCGCTTCCAGGAGATCGACCGCCTTGCAGAAGAGGCAGGCTATCTGGATGACGTCCTTCTCTACCTCCCCTATATGGTTGGCCAGCGGGCCCCCCTCTGGGACCCCTACTCCCGGGCCGCGGCCTTCGGAATGAATCCCGATACCAGCCGCAAGGCGATGATCCGGATGATTATGGAGGGCATCGCCATGGGCGTGCGCAACGTCTTCCGCCTGATGGAGGAGAAGGGCTATGCCATTGACGAGATCGTGATGACAGGAGGCTGTGCAAACAGCCCCATATGGACCCAGATTTTCAGCGACATCCTGGGCAGGAGGATCATCCTTCCCGGCGAGATGGATGTGGCCCCCCTGGGTACCGCCATTATGACAGCCGTGGGGGTCGGCCTCTTCCCCGACTTCGACGCGGCACTGGCGGTGCAGACCGTCCGGGCCTCCCACGAACCGGACACCGAGAAAGAGGCCTACTACAAGGATCTCTTTGCCGCATTTGTAAAGCTTTATAAGGCCGTCGGTCCCGTCTACGAGGACCTTGATGCCATAAGGACAAAATTTCAAAAGTAGTCCCTCCTGCCTGCGCGGGGGATCATCCCCTGCTCTGCGGTGAGGTGTGATCAATACCCGGTGTATCCTGGTATATAAGAAGGAGACAAGATGAAAGCAGCAGTACTATACGGCGACAACGACATAAGATACGAGGACTGGGAGAGTCCCAAGGCCGGCCCCGGCGAAGTCCTCGTCAAGGTAAAGGAGTCGGGCCTCTGCGGTTCCGACATCCCCCGGACCATCCATAAGGGTGCCCACTTCTATCCCATCGTTCTGGGACATGAGTTCTCAGGAGAGATCATCGAGCTGGGAGAGGGCGTCGACAAGAGAGCCGTGGGCGACCGCATCGCCTGTGTTCCCCTTATCCCCGACATGACCGACCCCCAGAGCCAGAAGGGGAACTACTCCCTCTCCAAGGGCTATAAGTTTATCGGAAGCCGCATCCAGGGGGGCTGGGCCGAGTACGTGGCCATGCCCTGGCAGAACACCGTGGTCCTCCCCGACAGCGTCAGCTACACCGAGGGAGCCTTCTTCGAGCCCATCACCGTGGCCCTCCACGCCCTGAACATCATGAAGTTTGAAGGCGGAAAGGATGTGGCCATCACCGGAATGGGAACCATCGGCCTCCTCACCCTCCAGTGCGTCAGAGCCATGGGCGCCCGGAAAGTCACCGTCTTCGATATTGACGACAACCGCCTGGAACTGGCAAAAGAGCTGGGCGCCGACCTCTGCCTGAACACCCTGAAAGAGGGATTCAAGGACGAGGCCATGGCCTTCACCGACGGCATCGGCTACGAAGTCTGCCTCGAAACCGGCGGAGTCCCGGTCACCGAAATCCTCTGTATGGAACTGGCCGCCCCCAAGGGGACCGTCATGTTTATCGGAACCCCCCACAAGCCTGTCACCCTCCAGCCTGCGGAGTTCGAATACATCAACCGCAAGGAGCTCTGGGTCACAGGAAGCTGGATGAACTACTCCGCCCCCTTCCCCGGCCGGG
This sequence comes from Spirochaeta sp. UBA5339, assembly GCA_002408085.1. Classification (GTDB taxonomy): domain Bacteria; phylum Spirochaetota; class Spirochaetia; order DSM-2461; family DSM-2461; genus Oceanispirochaeta. The sequence continues at coordinate 201,389 of DHQL01000011.1, read as the reverse complement.
AGTGGGAGATGGCTAACTACCTCTTCAGCAAGGACCTGGTGAATACCGAAAAACTGATCGACCGGATAATCCCCTTAAGCCGCGCCTCCGAGGCCATCGCCGACCTCCTGGTACCCGGCGCCGTAAAGGGCAAGATCCTCTTTGATTGTGAAAAGTAATTTTGATTGTTTTTGCGGGCGCCCTATGGGGCTGTCCGCTCATACTGCCTGATCCGTCCCTCTCTTCCGGCTAGTCGCCGGCCGGGACGGGGCAGTGCCGCTCCCATCCCCGGTGCTTTCAGCTGCCGGACCGGGGCTACTCTATGAATATAAGGAGAAATTGAAAATGTCAGCTACAAGCGAGTTTTTAAAGCTTATGAAGGATAACAAGGCAGGGAAGGGGACCGGACTCTACTCGGTCTGTTCCGCCCACGCCGATGTCATCAAGGCCTGCATGCTTCAGGCCAAAACGGACGGCTCCATAGTCCTGATCGAATCCACCAGCAACCAGGTGGACCAGTTCGGCGGCTATACCGGCATGGTTCCCGCGGAGTTTGTGGAGTATGTCAAAGGCCTGGCATCCCAGATGGACTTCCCCTTTGAAAAGGTCCTCCTCGGCGGAGACCACCTGGGACCCAACGCCTGGCAGAAGGAGCCTGCCGCCGATGCCATGGCCAAGGCCCGGGATCTTGTGGCAGCCTACGTCAAGGCGGGATACAAGAAGATCCATCTGGATGCCTCCATGTACTGCGCCGACGATGAGGGCGACCGCCATCAGCCCCTGGCCGACGAGATCGTCTCCAGCCGGGCAGCCGAGCTCTGCGCCGTGGCAGAGGCAAGCTACAAGGAAGCCTTCGGCGGCGAGTCCGACATCATCTATGTTATCGGTACGGAAGTCCCCATCCCCGGCGGTGCCCAGGAGGAAGAGGAGACCGTCACACCCACTCCCGCCTCCAATGCAAAGAACACCATGGCCGTGACCAAAGCCGCCTTTGACACCGCAGGACAGCAGGAGGCCTGGAAACGGGTTATCGCCCTTGTGGTACAGCCGGGTGTTGAGTTCGGTGATGACCAGGTCTTCCACTACAACAGCAGCGCCGCTGCAGACCTCAGCGCCATGATCGAAAAGGACCCCCAGTTTGTCTACGAGGCCCACTCCACCGATTACCAGAGCGAGTCAGGCCTCACCCAGCTGGTAAAGGACCACTACTGCATCCTTAAGGTCGGCCCCTGGCTCACCTTCGCCTACAGGGAGGCCCTCTTTGCTCTTGAGGATATGGAGAAGGAGCTTCTTTCCGGGACAGGTGTGGAACTCTCAGGACTTCGGGACACCCTTGAAAAGACAATGATGGACAACCCCGGGTACTGGCAGAAGTACTACCCCGGAGACGAGGCGCAGCAGTTTTTCAAGCGGAAGTACAGCTTCAGCGACAGGAGCCGCTACTACTGGCCCGACAGGAACCTCACCGCCTCGGTGGAGAAGCTGAAGAAGAACCTTAATGAGAAGGGGCTGTCTCTCAGCCTCCTCAGTCAGTATATGCCCAACCAGTACAACGCCGTGCAGGAGGGACAGATCAAGCTGACTGCCGAGGATCTTATCTTAAGCCGGATTCGGGATGTGGCGGGGATCTATGCCCGGGCCTGCGGGTTTGGTAGCTGATTGCTTTCCGGTAAAAAAGGGGCTGTCTCAATAGTTGAGTTCAGCCCCTTTATTTTGATTAATCAGAGATACTCTGATGGATTACTAATTGATTTGAAGTCTGTTTTTCTCTGCTTCAATCCAGTCTTCCCAACCAGAACCTTCTAGTTCTTTTTCAAGTAAATCCAATACTTCTTCTTTTGTCATGGTCGGGTGTGGCAGTATTTGTGAAGTTCTTGGATCTTCTGTCAAAGTGAACTCAACAGCTCCCCAGTACTGCATATCCCCGCCTTTAAGATTCAGAACATTGTCCTTTGATTCATAGGGTGAAATTGGAAAGTGCTCAGTTACAAGTACAGAGGGGCTCCTTGGATATTCAAGAGCCACACTGCAGATATAGTACTCTCCTGGCTCATGTACCGGAATGGCAAACACACCACTGTTGCCATTCATAAAAATAAATGGATTATCCGATAATTCCCGGTTCAAAAGATACCATTCTCCGGTTTCTGAAACTTTATTCTGTAATGCAGCAATCTCTTCAGCTTTCTCCCATTTCATGGCATAGATGTAATTCTTTTTGTAGTAATTAACTTCCGTTACTTTGTCTATATAGCCATATATAAGACTACTCTCTTCACTTTTAGGCTTCGTCAAGATTCCGAAGGATGCACAGCTACTCAAAAAGCTTACTAAAAATACAGCAGTGATAAGTGTTTTAGTTTTCATGAAATCTCCCAATAATTTTAGAATATCCGCTTAAATATGCTAAGGGTATTTGCATATAAGACTGATGCTGGTTCAAGAAAAATTACCTTTATTTCCAGAACTTAATTATCACTATTATATATGAACATTGATCATTATTAAAGGTGGATTTTTTGATTATTTGTTTACTAATTCTTCAGGAAGGACACTGGGTGATCCGGTTCCGGCCTTCCCGCTTGGCTGAGTAGAGGCAGTTGTCTGCCCGGGAGAAGAGCTCATCCACTGACTCGTTTTTCTTTCTCAGGGCCAGGCCGCCGCTGATGGTCTGGTTCTTCTTTCCCATATGCTCAGAGAAGTCGATCTCCTCAACGGCCTTTCTTATCCGTTCTGTACAGAAGTCGCTTCCGTCCTTCTCATCCATAATAAAAATGACGGCGAACTCCTCGCCTCCCACACGGACGGCGATATCCCCGTCCCTCAGGGTCTCATGAATTGTTATGGCTACCTTCTTAAGAACGATATCACCCACATTGTGACCGAAGGTGTCGTTAACAGCCTTGAAGTGGTCCAGGTCAAGCATCAGAAGGCCAATGCCCCGGATTACGCCTCTGTCGTGATGGGAGAAGAGGCGGGGCAGGGTTTCGTTCATATAGGTTCTGTTGTAGAGACCCGTCAGGGTGTCCTTGATAGACATCTCATAGAAGGCCTGCTTCTCGTTATCGATCTGCTGTTGGATCAGCTCCCGCTCCAGAGCGATGCAGAGAGGATTGGCGATGGTCATCAGAATCGATTCAGTCTCCGAATCCATGGTGATGGTCTCTCTCATCCCTATCATGGCCAAAGCAAAAACAGTTCCGGTTTCCATCTGCTTCAGTGGGAGAATAATGGAGTTACCCCCCTTCTTCTCATTCAGTTCCAGGAGGCTTTTGTCGCAGCTGAACATGGACTGGAGTGTTTTGTCAGGTTTGTACTCTACTCCGCGGTAACGGTTCTTCTCCTCAAGCAGCCGCCAGCCAGTCTCATCTTTCTTTACAAGGAACTTCAGGCAGCAGGCGGGTATTATGCTGCGGATATGTTCCAGCAGCTGTTTGGCAGTGGTGTCGAAGTGTTTATGGAAGATCAGGGTCTGCATAAAGTCGTTCATAAACTTGTTGAGCAGTGAGAGCTTCTGTATCTCGGTGCTGGTCTGGGTCAGCATATAGAGGCCGCAGTCCAGATCCTTGAGCTGCTGCAGAAAGAAGGGAATCAGCTTTTCACGGATGATGGAACCGTGCTGGGGCAGGATGTACTTCAGGGGGAGCTGCTGGAACTTGTTCATGGCAAAGGCGAGGATCTCCCGAGAGGGCATATAGTGTTCATGAAACATCTTCACAGACTCAAAGTAGTTTTCATCCTCGGCAAAGAGGGAGAATCCTTCGGTAAATCCTCCCAGTATGTCGCTTGAAAAGAGCACTCCTGTGGCTGGATCATAGGTACAGAAGGCTCCGGGAAAGTGGAGGTAGGGGGTGAAGATAAACTGCAGTTTCCGCCCTTCAGCCTGCAGGGTCCAGTTCATCTCCTCCACACAGGATATAGGCAGCTTCAGATCCAGGTGCTTCAAGAGGGCAATTGCCCGCCAGTGGCTGATGATCCGGGCATCCTCCCGGATGACAAGACTGTCGATAATATCCAGGGCTCCGGTAATATCCGGGTCCTGATGGTGAACCACAAAGTATTTGATCTTTGAAAAAGGAATAATCTCTTCAATTTTACGGAAGGTCTGGGGGAAGGTGAGACGGGAACCGGGATCGAAGAGAATTGATTCATCACCGTTTTCTATCAGGTAGCAATGACACTGAAACTGATCTCCCTCCAGATAGTGTCCCACCCACCAGATACGGTCGGTGATCTTCAGGGCTTTGTCGGGATTTATCTTCATCATATTTCAATTTTAGTGCATGGAGTTTGGTATTAACAGAAGGAAAATTATCCTTTCATTGACTGCTTCCTGCATATCATTTAGATCTTTATTAGAAATAGCGCCTGAAAACTGTTAAAATTCAAGTATGCTCTGCTATTTGCGCTATATTGTCCGAAAAGGATAAGCCAAGGAGATACCCCATGATCGAGCTTCATTCCCATGAATATTCCATAGATGATATCAAGACCCTTCTTCCCTTCCGTTTTCTGGAGGACCAGCGGGTTCTGAACCTGCTGGAACTGTCGGAGGTCCTCCGTTTTGAAGAGGGGGAGATGATAATAGAGCAGGGAGATTTGAACCAGTCCTTCTGCAGCATACTTAAAGGGAGCGTAAAGGTGACGGTAAACCGCTCCTCCGATGGAGGGGAGAGCTATGTAAGCACCCTTGGCAAGGGAGACATCCTCGGGGAGGCCGGTATGTTTATCAAGGTGCCCCGCACCGCCAATATTATCTGCGCTGAAGAGACCGATGTGGTGATGATTACCCGTGATAAGATGCTCAACTTTATCAAGGTCTTCCCCAGGGACGGAAACAAGGTCCTGATGATGATTATCTTCAGCCTCCTGAGGAAACTTAAGGCCGCGAATCAGGAAATTGCTTTTGAAAGAAAAGATGACGCCACCCAGGATGATATTGACGCCCTTGTTAAGGACCTTTTGGGCTGATTTCAGCAGCCTGACGGATAGTTCCAATTGCAGTCATTTAAACTGTCTGCCTCTTCTTATTTGATAAATTTCTTTACCTCAGAAGATCTATATAGTAAATTGAATATAGAGAAATGTGAATTGTTTTCAGGATACAGATATCCCGGGGGAGCTGTATTTTCGTAATTCTGTATTGGATGAATCCTGAGGAGATATCTATGAATCAGAAGCAGTTAGAGATAATGAAAGGCGGAAAAGGTTTTATTGCGGCACTCGATCAAAGCGGCGGAAGTACGCCAAGGGCTTTATCAGCCTATGGAATAGAGCCGGAAGCCTATGACTCTGAAGAAAAAATGTTTGAACTCGTCCATGAAATGCGTTCAAGGATTGTAAAGAGCCCCTCATTTACCAGTTACAAAATCCTGGGAGCGATACTCTTTGAGAAGACAATGGACAGCCGGATTGAAGGAGAGTATACGGCTGACTACCTCTGGAATAAAAAGGGTATTGTTCCTTTCCTGAAAATCGATAAGGGGCTTAGTGATCCTGATGAGGGAGTACAGATGATGAAGCCCATTCCTAATCTGGATGATCTGCTTCTCCGGGCAGTGGACAGAAATATCTTCGGTACTAAGATGCGCTCTGTTATCAGGGAGTACAACCTCAAGGGGATAGATAAAATTGTGGATCAGCAGTTTGAACTTGCCGAAAAGATCAGGAAACACGGCCTTGTACCGATCATTGAACCCGAAGTTGATATTCATAGTTCAGAGAAAGAGAGATGTGAAAAACTGCTTCTGGAAAGTCTGATTCAAAAGCTTGATCAGATGGAAGGGGATGTTCCTGTAATGCTGAAGCTTACTATTCCCTCTGTGACCGACCTCTATCTGCCTCTGATCAATCATCCGAAGGTGCTACGTGTAGTCGCCCTGTCCGGCGGATACTCCAGAGAGGATGCCGACAGGAAACTTTCACAGAATCATGGTCTGATCGCCAGTTTTTCAAGGGCCCTTTCCGAAGGATTGACTTATCAGCAGTCGGACCGGGATTTTGATTCCCTCCTTGAAAGTTCGATCCAGTCGATTTATAACGCTTCTTTAACATAATCCCGCGTCGGTAGAGGCCTCTCCGGCGGGGCCTTCCGGGCCTGCAAGAGGGTCTTATAAATAAAAAACTCCGCCGGGCAGGAAGGATCAACTGGACCGACGGAGACTACCGGGAATCGAAACCGGATGAATTATTGTGCGCCCGAATTTGATTCCTGACAAGGGGAAAATATTAAAAAATTAACACCATTTTTCTGTCAAGGGATCACAAGCCCTTTCAGGTAATCGTGATCATTCATTTTCTTTAGAACAGCTAATAATCCGTTAAGGTCTGTACTGTGGGTGAACATCTTTTTAAGGCCCAACTCTTCATGTCTTTCCAGAATTCCGAAGGCCTTGTTGAAGGCTCCCGGGTGGTTGGCGCTCATGCCGAGAATCCGTGCATGTTTACTGCAGACAAGGCGGGCCGGGTCGAAGGAGACCTCTTTCCCCTGGTTCACCATATTGCCTACTTCCACGTAGGTTCCCATGCGTCTCATCATCTCAAGGCCGTCGATAAAGGTGTCCACATTGTTGGAACACTGCAGAACCACATCGGCTCCGCCGTGGGTGAGGTCCTTTACCATTTCTATTCGTTCTTCTCTGCTGTACTGGTGGTAGTCGATAACATGGTCAGCCTGTCCGATCTCGCGGCTCAAATTCAGCCTGGTTTCACGGCTTCCAATCATAATGACCTCTCTGGCGCCCATTACCTTGGCCAGAAGGGCGGAAAGAACACCTACCTGTCCCGAGCCGATTACCGCCACTCTGGAGTCGGTGGTCAGTCCGGCTTCGGCAATTCCGGGGCCTGTCAGGGTCAGTTCCAGTGCCCTCATGGCAACGGCCATGGGGTCCAGGAGGACGGCGATCTCCGAGGGCATGGAGTCGGGAACCTTCCACACATAGGTTTCGGGGAACACATAGGTGTACTCGGCAAAGCCTCCCATAAAGTAGGGCCAGTTCGAGATGTCCGAGCTGATTGTCTCCTCGCCTTCCAGGCCGAGGCGGGAGTAGGGGACACCGTAGACAAAGGAGCTGTCGCAGACGGTACAGGTTCCCGGGCGTGTGGAGAGACAGCCGGGGCATTTTCCGCAGGTGATCCAGGGGTAGAGGACTATCCTGTCACCCTCCTTCAGGGGCCCGCCGAAGACATTCAGGCTTTCGTTGGCCCGGGAGCCCATGGAGACGACGGTTCCCGTCACCTCATGGCACATGATGGCTTCGTAGGGAGGATCGTCATGGATCAGATGGCCGTCTGTGCCGCAGATACCGGCGGCGTTCACTTTGATCAGAAGGCCGTCGTCCTTTACTTCGGGGACAGGAAGGTCCCTGACTTCGATATCATAACGGCCCTTCCAGACCGCTGCTTTTCCGGTTTCAGTCATTTTAGCTTTCCTTTCTCTGGTATGGAAAGATTATCCTACCGGTAGGTAGAGCTGTCAATGAAAGATGGTTCAGCCTTCCTTTGTCAGGGCCAGGACGGCGTTCTGTCCTCCGAAACCGAAGGAGTTTGTCAGGGCCGCCTTGATATCGGCCTCTCTGGCGGTTCCGGGAATCGTGTCCAGAGGACAGTCCGGGTCCGGGGTATCCTGATTGATTGTGGGAGGAAGAGTGCCGTGATAGAGGCTCAGGGCCGTGGCGGCTGCTTCGACGGCTCCGGCGGCTCCCAGGGTGTGACCGATCATCGATTTATTTGAACTCACGGGGGGAGTCTTTTTACAGTCTTCGGAGCTTCCGAAGACCGATAGAATGGCCCTGGTTTCCGTTCTGTCATTGGCCTTTGTGGAGGTGCCGTGGGCATTGATGTAGCCGATCTCTTCCGGGGGCAGACGGGCTTCGGCAAGGGCCTGCTTCATGGCCAGGGCGGCCCATCGTCCCTCCTCATCGGGGGCGGCGATACTTGAGGCATCTGCAGTCATTCCGACACCTGCGGCCACGGCGTAGATCCGGGCACCCCGGGCCTCTGCATGGGACCGTTTTTCAAGAATCAGGCTGGCGGCTCCCTCACCGATTACAAAACCGTCGCGGTCTGCATCAAAGGGGCGGCTGGCCTTCTGCGGCTCGTCATTTCTTGTTGAGAGAACCCTCATGCAGCTGTAGGCGTCCACCACAAGGGGGGTGATGGTGGACTCTGTTCCCCCGGCGATCATAACATCCGCCTGACCGCAGCGGATAATGTTCATGGCCGAGGCGATGGAGTGAACCCCGGTGGCGCAGGCCGACAGGGCGGCCATATTGGGGCCGTGGATGCCCAGTTCAATGGCAATATTGCCTGCCGCCATGTTGGGGATAATCCGGGGGACAGCCAGGGGGTGACCCTTGCCGGGGCCTCTCTCCTGGAGTATGGCAAACTGCTTCTCCAGAATCTCGTAATCTCCGGCAGCCGAGCCCATTACGCATCCGGTTCTCAGAGGGTCAAGACTGCCTTCAAGTCCTGCATCTCTGACGGCTTCCAGAGCGGAGCAGACGGCGATCTGTGAAAAACGGGACATCTTCCGTGCGTTCTTCCTATCCATAAAGTCACCGGCCTTGAAATCCTTCAGTTCACAGGCAATGGTTGTGGTAAAGCCCTCGGTATCGAAGGCTGTGATGGGGGCTGCGCCCGATGTTCCGGCACAGAGGTTCGTCCAGAAAGTCTCTCTGTCCAGTCCTATCGGTGTCAGTGTTCCTATGCCTGTAATTACAATTTCATCTGGATTTCTCATTTTTTCATCTCCACTCTTAAAATTACAATATGGGTAATAATGTCAATAAAAGGCTCTGGTGTAAAGGCACTATTCATGACAAAAATGCACTATTTGTCAAAATAACCCTTTACTCTTTTGATCCTCCTCCCTAAGATTCACTTAAACTGTCTGTTTACCGTTGTATAAATCAGCGGAGCTGCAGGTTCATTTAAAAGGAGTCTATGATGAATCATCCTCAATTAATTCAGGGCGGAATGGGTATCGGAGTATCCAACTGGAATTTGGCCAGAGAGGTATCCATTACCGGACAGCTGGGAGTTATCTCCGGAACAAGCCTTGATCAGGTTCTGGCCAGACGGCTGCAGGACGGCGATCCCGGAGGATTTATGAGACGGGCTCTGGCGGCTTTCCCCTTTCAGGAGACTGCAAAGAGAATCCTTGACAAGTATTTTATTTCCGGAGGAAAGGGAGACAAGCCCTACAAGCAGCTTCCCTTCTTCTCCATTGACAATAATGACAGTCTTAATGAACTGACTGTGGCGGCAAACTTCACCGAAGCCTGGTTGGCCAAGGAGGGCCATGAGGGACCCGTTGGTGTAAACTACCTTTCCAAGGTTCAGCTTCCCACACTCTCCTCCATCTACGGAGCCCTGCTGGCAGGAATCGACTATGTGATTATGGGTGCGGGAATCCCCCTTGAGATCCCAGCGGTCCTCAGAAATCTCTGTGAGAACAAGGATACAAGCCTGAAGCTTGATGTTGAAAATGCCTCAAGAGACGATGACTACAAAGTCAGTTTCAATCCCGGGGATCTCTTCGGCAGCGGACTGCCTGAGCTGAAGCTTCCGAAGTTCCTTCCCATTGTCTCCTCCAACTTTCTGGCCACCCTTATGAGTAAGAAGGCCTCAGGCCCCATCGACGGTCTGATTGTGGAGAACCATGAGGCAGGCGGACACAATGCTCCTCCCCGGGGAAAGATGATCCTTGATGCCTCAGGAGAACCTGTCTACGGTGACAGGGATGCGGTGGATACCGAAAAGCTTAAGGAAATCGGACTTCCCTTCTGGCTGGCCGGTTCCTACGGCGATCCCAGGGGATTCCGTTCGGCACTGAAAGCCGGTGCTGCAGGTATTCAGGTAGGTTCCGCATTCGCTCTCTGCAGGGAGTCGGGTATCTTTCCCGAGCTGAAGAATAAGATTCTTTCGGCTATCAGAAGGGGAGACAGCTCCGTCTTTACCGATGCCGAGGCTTCCCCCACGGGATTCCCATTCAAGGTAATGAAGTTGAAGGATACCATCGCCGATCTGAAGGTCCTGGAGATGAGAAAGAAGATCTGCAATCTGGGATACCTCAGGGAGCTCTATAAGAAGGATGACGGCTCTGTGGGCTACAGATGCTCCGCCGAAAAGCAGGAGACCTTTGTCAGCAAGGGTGGAAGCACAGAGAAGGCTGCGGGACGTAAGAGATGCCTCTGCAATGCCCTGCTGGCTACGGTGGGACTTCCCGGAAAGACCGTAGACGGTCAGGAGGAGAAATCCCTGATCACCCTCGGTTCCCACATGGAATCCCTGAAGCAGCTGGTGCAGGAGAAGATGGACTTCTCAGCACGGGATGTGATCAGCTATATTCTAAAATAATCATTGAAGTGATGATATCTCCATATGATACTGTAATCAAAAACACCTTGTTTTTGATTACAGTTCGGTTGCTTATAGTTTCACTGTTCTCCTGTGATTTGAATAATTTGAGTGATTAGATAAGTGCTTTGATAAAGCACTAGTGATTGAAAGTTCACTCCCTTAGTGATACTTTATATTGGATACATTCTAATTATCTTGAGGTTTATTTGAGTAACAGTACTGCCGGAGAACAGGTTGCCGGTCTATTAAGAGAAAAAATTCTTACAGGTGAAATTCCTGACTCCATTGAACTTACACAAACATGGATTGCAGATCAGCTTGGTGTCTCCCGTATGCCCATAAGGGAAGCACTTTCAAGCCTTGAATTTGAGGGCTATATTGAGCGTCTTGATAACCGGCATACAAGGGTGATTGGATCTGATGGGCAAACTCTTCATTCCAGGATCAGATATATTAAACTTCTCGAGACAGAGGCTGTACGCTGTATTATAGATAATTCATCATCCAGAGAGCTTGCAGAGTATCTGTCTGATCTTACTGATAATGGATCAGCTGATGAGGAGCTGTTTCATTACACTCTGTTCAGAGGCTCCGAAGATAGATATCTGAATCAGGTCTTCCGTAAAATTATCAAGCCCACACTAGTTGTTTTGATACGTATCAGTACTGTAGGGAAAGAGGATACAGCCCTTCAGCTAAAGAGAATCGCCAGAGCAGTGAAATCGGAGAATATGGAGAAGGTTGAAAAATCACTGGATCTTTACTTTTCGGAAATGCTGAGGGGGATCGATGTTTAATCTGCAGCCCATAAAACTTCTTCCTGCCAGAGAAAGAGTAGCCTCTTCTCTCAGGAAGGCAATTATATCTCAGGAACTGAAGGAAGGTACACAAATCACTCTGGACAGCATTGCAAAGTCTCTGGGTGTCTCCCGGACTCCTGTGCGTGAAGCTTTTCAGATGCTTGAAAACGAGGGACTTATTAAACTCTCTCTTAACAAAGGGGCAACAGTGCTCGGGATCACACCTCAGACCCTGAAGGAGCATTTCCAAATCAGAGCGGCGCTTGAGAGTGAAACGGTGGGCATCATCTGCAGTGAAAAAAAGGACCTCAGTGAACTTCGTGAGATTATACGACAGTCTGAAGAGGCCATAAGCAACGGGCAGCTTGATGTGTACAGCAATCTGAATCAGGCGTTTCATGTGGCTATCTGGACAGCAGCCGGCAATGAGAGAATGAAGAGTATGCTCTCTGTAATGTGGAACGGCCTTTCCATGAGATATATGGAAACCCTTGAAGACTATGCTATTAAGTCCTGCAATGAACATAAAAAACTGATAGGTCTGATTGAAAAAGGGGATTGTGAGGAAGCCAGACAGATGATGCACCGGCATATTGAACGGAGCATGTCTGACATGCTTACAAACCTTGATCTCGAGCTGGATTAATCTTTTTTTTTGATAACATGGAGTCACTAATTAATTGCACTGATTATTTATTCAATGAGTTTTCCGTTTGTTTAATTCCTTACTTTTGAACGAATTAATTGTAGTTTACTGAAGTTTTATTATCCGTATAAATTTCTTGACAGCTAAAGTACTCCATGTTTAAATGGATACATTATTAAGTATAAAGAGTTATATATAACGATAAAAAATCAGAAAAAGGAGAGGCTTAATGGATAAGAGCAAAGACGTTCAGACCATGACCGACACCGTTGCAAGGTTCATAAAGTACTTTGGAAAAGTGCTGCCTGACGATGTTCAGTCAAAGCTTCAGGAACTGTCGGAAGCGGAAACCAGTCCCATGGCAAAACTGACCTATGAGACCATGTTTAAAAATCAGGAACTTGCCCGGGAGCTGGACAGGCCCAGCTGCCAGGATACGGGGGTTATTCAGTTTTTTGCCAGGGTCGGGACAAAATTCCCCCTGATTGATGAACTTTCCGGAATATTTGAGAAGGCTGTTTTATCAGCAACCGAGATGGCTCCACTGAGGCATAACTCTGTTCAGACATTCGATGAGTATAATACCGGAACTAATGTGGGCTACCGAACACCTTCAATCGACTTTGAGATAGTTCCCAACAGCGACGAACTGGATGTGGACATATATATGGCCGGGGGCGGATGTACTCTTCCCGGAAAGGCCATGGTCCTGATGCCCGGAGCAGGATATGAAGGAGTAACTAAATTTGTCCTTGATCAAATGACCTCCTACGGCCTGAATGCCTGTCCCCCTCTACTGGTGGGAGTAGGTGTGGCCACATCAGTTGAAACAGCGGCTATGCTGTCAAAGAAGGCTCTTATGAGAAAGATTGGAAGCAGAAACCCCAATCCCAAGGCTGCCATGATGGAAGAGGAGCTGGAGCGTGGTATTAATGCCATCGGTCTTGGACCCCAGGGATTTTCCGGTGAAAACTCGGTCATGGGAGTCCATATTGAAAATGCCGCCCGCCATCCTTCAACCATCGGTGTCGCCGTTAATACAGGCTGCTGGTCCCATAGAAGAGGAAATATCATCTTCCATTCGGATCTCAGCTACACCATCACATCTCACAAGGAGGCCGTACTGTGAAGAAAATACTGACCACCCCCGTATCAGATGAGGATCTGAAGGATATCCATGCAGGGGATGTGATCTATCTGAATGGTCATATTGTCACCTGCCGGGATGTGGCACACCGCCGGCTGATCGAATACGGAAGAGAGCTTCCTGTAGATGTCAGGGGAGGGGCAATCTTTCATGCAGGCCCCATTGTCCGGAAGGTGGATGAGGACAAGTATGAGATGGTCTCGGTGGGACCCACCACCAGCATGCGTATGGAGAAGTTCGAAAAGGACTTTATTGAGCAGACGGGTGTAAAAATTATCGTCGGAAAGGGCGGTATGGGTGAGGATACGGTGGAAGGCTGTGTCAAACATAAGGCAATACACTGCGTTTTCCCTGCCGGAAATGCCGTACTGGCTGCAACAGAAGTAGAAGAGATAGAGAGGGCCGAATGGATGGACCTGGGAATGCCCGAAACCCTCTGGCTCTGCCGGATAAAAGAGTTTGGTCCCCTGGTGGTCTCTATCGATACCCATGGAGAAAACCTTTTTGAAAAAAACAAAGTCATCTTCAATAAAAAGAAAGATGAACAGTATGAACAGATTATCGAGAAGGTCAAATTTATCAAGTGATTATCAGGTATAGTAATACCTAAGAAAATGGAGGATTTTATGTTGAAGAAGATGATGATGGTTTCCATTATGCTGTTTGCTGCCCTCTTTGCTTTTGCAGAAGGGCAGAGTGATGGAAAGGCCAACCTTTCACTGAACCATGTTGGTGCAACTGATCATCCCTATCATGCAGGAGCCACAAGATTTGCTGAGCTTCTGGAGGAGTATAGTGATGGTATGATCACTGTGGATGTGTTCCCAGCTTCTCAGATTGCTTCGGGTTCGAAGGCAATTGAATATGTTCAGGCTGGAACTCTGGATATTGCCCTTGAGTCCACAATGGCCTTTTCAAACTTTGTTCCCGAAGTCGGGGTTCTTGATCTGCCTTTCATGTTTGCAGACAAAAATGAGGCTTTCAGGATCATAGATGGACCTGCAGGAGCCAAACTGAATGAAATAGCAGAAAAGAAGGGATTTAAAATCATCGGCTGGTGGGATAACGGATTCAGAAGTATTACAAGTACAAGAGGTCCCGTGGCAACTCCCGCAGACCTGGCAGGTCTGAAAATCAGAACTCCTGAAAGTAAGGTTTTTCTGACTACCTTCCAGACCCTCGGTGCCATCCCAACACCCATGGCAGTTTCAGAGGTTTTCTCTGCCCTCCAGCTGGGTACTGTGGATGCCGCTGAAAACTCGGACTCCAATAACATCAAGAACAAGTTTACTGAAGTGTGTCCCTACTACTCTGTAACAAAGCATATCTATACCTTTGAGCCCCTTATTATGGATCTGGACAAGTTCAACTCCTTTTCACCTGAGCTGCAGGATGCCATTCTGAGAGCCGGTAAGGCTGCCGGTGATCATCAGCGTCTTGTCTCCAAAAACCTGGATGAGACAAATATGACCACAGTAAGAAATGCTGAAGGTGTTACACTGAATATTGTGGAAGATCTTTCCGCATTTCAGGAAGCCTGTGCTCCCGTTTATGCAGCGTTTCCCCAGTATAAGGATCTGCTGGATGTGATTAACGCAAACAGATAAAAAAATTATTGAATATCCCGGGTCCGCGGCGGTTAACCGCATCAGATCCGGGATTCAGGAGGATTTCAGGATGTATCAGAAGATTGAAGCCATCCTTAAGAAGATTGATTTAATATTTATCGGATTGACCGTCATCTCCCTGGGGGGAATGACTCTCGCCATTTTTCTTCAGGTGCTGTTCCGCTATGTTTTCAACTCTCCCCTCGCCTGGACTGAAGAACTGTCTGTCTTCATGTTTATATGGATGACTTTCTTAGCCGGATATGTCGGGGCCAGGAGGGGAAAACACATTGGAGTCAGCGCCCTTAAAAACGCCCTCCCAGAACTGGGAAGCAGAATACTGGAGTTTATAGCAAATCTCATATCGGCGGTTTTCTTTTTTATTATTGTTTACTCCACAACCCTGTTTCTGCCAAAACTCATGACCCAGACATCTCCGGCTATGGAGATTCCCATGGCCTTTGTTTACTCCATTATGATCATCGGCTCTTTTTTTATGGGGCTCTGGTATGCACTTCTGGCTGTTTACTCCCTGAGCCGGAAGGACAGGGCAGAGGGATAGGTCTCTTTCTATTAAAAAATGAGGAAGTTAATTAAATGAGTACAACTTTTATTCTATTTTTCAGTTTCTTTTTTCTGATGGCTCTTAGCGTGCCCATCGGAGTCAGCCTCGGCTTTGCAGCAGTTCTGGCCATGGTTCTGGGGATGAATACTCCCCTGGTCATTGTGGCTCAGACAATGTTCGGAGGAATAAATTCCTTTCCCCTTATGGCCATTCCCTTTTTCATTCTTGCAGGAAATCTGATGACCGCAGGAGGGCTTTCCAAAAAGCTGGTTGAGTTTGTGAATCTTTTCTTCAGCCGCTTTACAGGCGGACTGGCCATGGTGTCGGTGGGCTCTTCTATGATCTTCGCAGCCATCTCAGGGTCCTGTCCGGCAACCACAGCGGCAATCGGCGGTATTATGGTGCCTGAAATGGAGAAGAACGGATATAAAAAGTCCTTTACTGCGGCAACAGTTGCTGCAGCGGGTACGGTGGGGCAGGTTATACCTCCCAGTATCCCCATGGTAACCTACAGTGTTCTTGCAGGAACATCGGTTAGTACCCTGTTTCTGGCCGGTATCGGTCCTGGAATCCTCATGGGTCTCTCCATGATGAGTGTGGCCTACATATACTCAAAGAAAAACAACATCCCCAGGGTAAAGATCCATGTGACCCCCAATCAGCTGTTTCATATTATTCTGGACAGCCTATGGGCTCTTATAATGCCCTTTATTATCCTGGGAGGAATCTACTCCGGTATCTTTACACCCACAGAAGCGGGTGCCGTTGCCGCAGTTTATGGTTTTATTGTAGGACTTGTGATCTACAAGGACCTGAAGATCAGGGATGTTCCCCGGGTTATTACCGATTCGGCTGTTTCAGCAGCTGTGATTATGCTTATCATGGCCACCGTTAAGACCTTCAGTTATGTTCTTACAAGGGAGCAGATTCCCCAGGAAATTGCCGACACCCTTCTGTCTATCACGACAAACAGGGTGATCATCCTTC
Source organism: Spirochaeta sp. UBA5339 (assembly GCA_002408085.1). Classification (GTDB taxonomy): domain Bacteria; phylum Spirochaetota; class Spirochaetia; order DSM-2461; family DSM-2461; genus Oceanispirochaeta. The sequence goes on along the minus strand of DHQL01000011.1, from coordinate 185,296 downwards.
TCCTGTTTAATGTGATTGTGATTATTGCCGGGTTCTTTATGCAGTCCTCTGCAGCAATTGCTCTACTGACACCCATTCTTCTGCCAATTATGATGCAGGTTGGTGTGAATCCCTATCTTGTGGGTATTATCTTTATTGTGAATATGGGTATCGGTATGATTACTCCTCCTGTTGGCTCCAATCTCTATGTGGCCTGCAATATTGCAGATATCAAGTTTGAAAAGCTGGTTCATGCGGTAATCCCCTATGTGGTGGTATTGATCATTGCCCTGCTGCTGATCACCTTTGTTGAACCCATCAGTATGTTTCTGGTTCCCGACAAGGCACTGGCCTCATTCGGGTTTTAATAAATCGTTCTTCTTGATTCCTTTTCAGGGCAGTCCGGTGATCCGGGCTGTCCTTTTCAGCAGGGTAATATGTCCTTTTACGAATATAGGAATACCTTCAATTTAAGTTTTATTATTCTTGATAAATCGATGAACAGTTGTTATTGTAATACTGCGAATTTTACGGTTCGTTTATTTAAAAACACTTTGAAAAAGATTGATATAACAAGGTAGACTTATATGGCTCATTCCAGGCCGGACAGAAGAAAGTATCTGATACTTTTCCTTTTTTTCTCCGGCGTTCTTCTGGATTTTTACTATTTCAATTTGAACCTCAATGGAAGGCAGAACCGGGTTGTTGCCTATATATCTCTGGCCTCAGGAATCATCCTCCTTGCCTCCATCATCTACTATCTGAAGACCAACCGGCGGGACAATACCTTTTTTATCGGGCTTTTTGTCTGTTCAACTCAGATCATCTCACTCCTTTTTATCGGCACCAACAATGACAAGGGTCTCTACTGGCTTCTGGTGCTGCCTCCCATTGTGTTCTATACCCAGGGAAAGTGGAGGGGTCTCTCCTTTGCGGGTTCTGTTATGCTGATTATGTTCGGGACTTTTATCTTTTTCAGGGACCACCTTCTGAGCACAGGGATTACCCTGGACAGGTATCTGGATCTGTTTTTTATGTTTAGTATAATTTCATGTATGACCTATGTTTATGAGAAAGCTTCTGAGATAAGGAGCAGTGAATTGAGGGAGCATGTCTACAGGGACTATCTTACAAAACTGCCCAATAGAAACAGCCTTATCAAGGATTTGAATATACAGAAAGCCCGCTGGCTGATTCTGATCAATATCGACCGTTTCAAGGAGATCAATTCGGTCTATGGAAACGAGATCGGAGACGGTCTTCTCAGAATGACCGGGAACACCCTGGTCAAAGAAGCTCTCGAACATACAAGAGTCTATAAACTTAATTCTGATGAGTATGCGCTTCTTGTTGAAAAAGAGGCACAGAGCTTGAATGTGGAACCCTATGTTCAGAAGATACTTTTGGCCTTCTCCCGCGGGCTCTTTGTGGAGGGAATACACATTCCCGTTTCCATAACCATGGGCATCAGTTTTGGGGATTCAAGGCTTCTGGCCAGATGCAATGCGGCCCTCCATGAGGCCAGAGCCAGAAGAGCCTCCTACTACTTTTATGAGAAAAGTATAGAAAAGAAGGAAGTCTACAGAGAAAATATCAGGCTCTATTTCAAGTTGAACAATGCCCTGATCCAGGATCTGATTATTCCCTACTACCAGCCCATCATGTGTAACAAGGATGGATCTGTAAGCAAGTATGAATGCCTGATGCGGGTCAGGGATGGAGAGGGGGTTCTCAGACCCCATGAGTTTATCGATACCGCAAAAAAGACAAGGCTCTATCCCTATTTTTCCAGAAGTCTTATATCCAAGGCCTGTGCTGATTTTGCTGATACCCGTGACCATCTGTCCATCAATATCTGCATCAAGGATATAGATAATCCGGAAACCGTAGAGCATATTTGTAATGAATTGAAGCGGTATAATATGGGACCGCGGGTTATCTTCGAAATTCTGGAAACAGAACGGGTCGAAGACCATCCCGCCCTTCCGGGGTTTATCGAAGGGGTCAGAGAACTGGGGGCCAGGATCGCCATCGATGACTTTGGTTCGGGATATTCCAATATGGACTTCCTCCTGAAAATGAAGTTTGATTATCTGAAGATAGACGGCGCTCTTATCAAGTCGATCTGCACCGACCCGAACTCTCTTGCCCTGGTGAAGATGATTGTATCTATCTGTAAAGAGATGGGGACGGCAACCATTGCAGAGTATGTCTACTCTCCGGAGGTTTTTGATCGCGTCAGTTCCCTGGGAGTGGATTTTTCTCAAGGCTACCATATTGGAGAGCCTGCTTCCGTGGTGCTTCCGAGCTTCAGTTCAGGAAGTGGCTGCAGGTGATGAAGCCTATGATGCTTCAAAAAAAACCGGAAGCCCCCTCAAGGAACTTCCGGCTTGTATACAAATATGCTTTACTGACCTGTCCGGTCAGATATGCTTAGCGGTCTACTCTCGCTCCGCCGCCGCCTACGATCTTCTCAACTTCCGCCAGTGACGCCATTGTGGTGTCTCCGGGAGTTGTCATGGCAAGGGCTCCGTGAGCCGCACCGTAGTTAACGGCCTTGTCAGCGTCGTTGTAGGTCATAAATCCGTAGATCAGACCCGAGGCGAAGCTGTCTCCGCCGCCGACGCGGTCCATGATCTCAAGGCCGGGTCTGTGCTGTGCTTCGAAGATCTCGCCATCGTACCAGGAGATGGCGCCCCAGTCGTTGACTGTGGCTGTGACCACACCGCGGAGGGTGGTTGCTGTTGCCTTGAAGTTGGGGAACTCAGCCACGGCCTTGCCGATCATCTTCTTGAAATTCTCTGTTTCCAGATCGGTCAGGTTGTCGTCGGTACCCTCAACCTCGAACCCGAGACAGGCTGTGAAGTCCTCTTCGTTTCCGATCATTACATCAACGTATTTGGCGATCTCTCTGTTAACTTCCTGAGCCTTGGCTTCGCCGCCGATGGCCTTCCAGAGGGAGGGGCGGTAGTTCAGATCATAAGAGATGATGGTGCCGTACTTCTTGGCGGCCTTCATGGCTTCGATTACAACACCAGGGGTTGTTTCGGAGAGGGCTGCGAAGATTCCTCCGGTGTGGAACCATCTGACACCCTGGCTGAAAAGTCCTTCCCAGTCGATATCGCCCTCTTTGAGCTGGCTGACTGCTGTATTTCCTCTGTCTGAGCATCCAACGGCACCTCTGATACCGAATCCTCTTTCTGTGAAGTTCAGACCGTTTCTGGTCTCTCTTCCGCATCCGTCGTACTTGTCCCACTTGATGTAGGAGGTATCAACTCCGCCCTGGAGGATCAGGTCTTCTACAAGACGTCCCACAGGGTTGTCGGCAAAGGCTGTTACAACGGCGGCTCTCATGCCGAAGCAGCGGCGCAGTCCTCTGGCCACATTGTACTCTCCGCCGCCTTCCCAGGCCTGGAACTGTCTTGTTGTGTGGATTCTCCCTTCGCCGGGATCAAGACGAAGCATGACTTCTCCCAGAGAAACGATATCGTATCTGCACTCTTCTGCAGGTCTTATTGTCATTTTGGACATTTTCTTATCTCCTTGAATAATGATATTGGGCCGGAGCGAACCGGCCGGGTCTCTTCCCTGGTGCATCGCACCAGGAGGGCAGCAGAGACGGATATTTTAGTATTTGGAAGCCAGTTCTACAGCGTCTTTTACGATTCCTGTGATCTTGTCCCACTCTCCGGCTTCGATGTCCGCAGCCTTACCTACCCATGTACCGCCGGCACAGGGAATCTGGGGAATGGAGAGGTAGTCACCCAGGTTGCCGGTATTTACACCGCCGGTGGGCATGACTCTGATTCCCATATGCTTGTAGGGTCCAATAAAGTTGGCCAGCATTTTTGTACCGCCCATGGCTTCTGCAGGGAAGAATTTAACCATTCTGATGCCGAACTGCATGATCTGCTCCAGTTCACTGGGGGTACAGAATCCGGGGAAGAAGGGATAGTCTGACTTAACCGCTTCTTCAACGACAACGGGGTTGAATCCGGGGGCAACGGCAAATTTGGCTCCCGCGTTGAAGGCCTTGTGGAGGTCTTCCTTGTTGAGGATGGTTCCGGCACCCAGTACCAGCTCGGGGAACTGCGCGGCGGCTTCCTTGATAATACCTTCGGCAGCCTTGGTTCTGAATGTGATCTCCGCGGCCTTGAGTCCGCAGTCATTCAGGACCTTGCACATCTTTACTCCGTCTTCCACGCTCTCGATGGCGAGGACGGGAACGACCTTTACCTGGCCCAGGGCGTCGGCAACGTCGCTGCATTTCTTCTGATAATCAGTCATCCTAATCTCCTTTTTCTTCTTAATGGATATTATAGGTCATTTAGATTCTTATTTTATGGTTCTCATTTATACCATATTTTCAGAAAATGAAACAGGGTTTCAAAAAACGTTTTTGATGAAAAATCGTCCATTTCCGCGTTTTTTAGAGGAATTTTCCCCGAATCAGGATTCCATGCTTGACAAGTGAATGGCAGATTACATACTCTGGGTATGTAATAACATACTTAGGGTAGGTTTTGTGGATCTATGGGCAGTTCAGATACTAAAAAACAGCTGGAACTGAAGGCCCTTCAGTTCTTTTCGGAAAACGACTTCGACCGTTCCAATCTCAACGATATCGCCAGGGCCCTGGGGGTTACCAAGGGAGCCATATACCACTACTTCAGCAGCAAGGATGATCTCTTCCTGGCCTCGGTGAACCATCTGCTGGATGTGATGATGGATATGTTTACAAAGGGACTCCCCCGGGATATTCCGGTCAAGGGGCTTCTGGAAAATCTCTTTCAAATGGAGGAGATGATGATTGCCCTCGCCCGGGCTCTGGGTATCAAGGGAGATGTGGACATGTACAGAAATACTCTCTACCTCTTTCTGACGGGCACAAAGAAATTTCCACAGCTCACAGACCGGCTGGATGAGCTCTATACCGGCTTTATCGACTCCCTGGAGAACCTGCTCAATGCGGGTATTGTCCGTGGGGAGCTGAGACGGGATGTGGATGCACGGGCCATTGCCTTTGAGATAACCGCATTCTATGAGGGGGCTCTCCTCCTGGGCGCCTTTTCTCATAAAAATGACTATACCGTACTGGGACCGAGAGTCTGCTCTTCCATCTGGAGGAGAATCGCCGCCGATCCCGAAGGAGAAGAGGATGAGTAATTTGAATAGAAGTACTCTTACAGGACCCTGGGCCCGCTGGGCAGGTTCCAATCCGGGCAAGGTTTTTCTCCTTGTCCTGCTGATCACAGTTGTTATGATCGCCGGAACCGTAAACATGCAGATGGAGATGACCTACTACTCCATTCTTCCCCAGCGATCCAATCAGGTTCAGGATCTTAAGCGGATCACCGAAAACTACCCCTTTGCATCATCCATCATCGCCGTTGTGGACGGCCGCAGCCTTCCAGAGGGGGAGGCGAAAGCCGCCGTTAAATCCACCATAGATGAGATGGAGGCTGTCTTTTTATCCGATGAGTTCTCCGATGCGGTCTCCGGTGTCTACAGCCGTATAGATCTGGATTTTCTGAAGGAGCACGCTTTTCTTCTGACCAAGGAGAAGGATCTTAAGAGGATGGCCTCCATGTATGCCGACACCGATCTGCTTCCCTTTCTGACAGCCCTCAATAATGATCTGGAGCGGGAGTACTCGGGGGACTCAGATGCCATGGAGAGCGATGAGACTCAGCTCAGCGCCTGGCTGGGTGGTCTTGAGGCACTGCTGGAACTGCTTTCGGGTTCTCTGGAAGGAACACTGCCTGGAAATGAGATGGAAGAGGCTCTGGACGCCTATCTCCTCGGGGAAAGCTACTATCTGAGCCGGGAAGAGAACATGGGGATTGCCTTTATCAATCCCACCTACACTGTAAACGACCTGGGCCCTCTGGTTAATCAGACCAACCGGATTGATGAAAGGGTTCAGCAGATTGCCAGTGACCGGGGCCTTGAGGCCGGGATTACCGGTTTTATTGTGGTGGGCCGGGACGAGATGGTCACCTCCGAGCAGGGATTCGCCCTCTCCATGGTTCTGGCGATGGTTCTGATACTCTCCCTGATGATCGCCGTCTTCCGTATCCGCTCGACCCCGTTGATTATCGGAACACCTCTTTTGCTTGGTATACTCTGGACCTCAGGGATGGCCGGCTTCCTCCTCCACCGCCTCAATATAATGACCGCCATGTATATGGTGGCCCTGCTGGGGCTGGGGGTGGATTACGCCATTCACCTTATGACCGGCTTTGTGCAGGAGAGGGACCGGGGAATGGAGTTTCTTCCGGCCCTGGAGGAGGCCTTTACCAAGGGGGGCAAGGGTGTTATTACCGGCGCCCTGACAACGGCGGCAGCCTTTTACGCCCTTCTTATGGCCGAAAGCGAACTGGTCCGGGAGCTGGCGGTGGTGGCAGGGACCGGTATCCTCTGTGAACTCCTGGCAATGTTCCTCTTTATTCCCGCCTTTCTGGGCTGGCGGAACAGAAGACTGGAGAAGAGGGGGAAGACTGATCCCATGCTTCACAGAAAAACCCGAATCCGTTCCGACTTCGCCGATGGTCTGGGCCTGCGTGTGACCAGACGCCCCGGGTTATGGGTCGCTGTCCTTTTGACAATAGCCGTTCTTCTGGCTACACAGGCTCCAAAGGTAACCCTTGAGGATAATCTGATGGAGATGGAAGCCAAGGGGCTTATGTCCATCGAACTGCAGGATGTGATGACCAGGGAGTTTGGCGCCGCACCGGATGTGCTTTACCTCATCTCAGATGACAGGAATGAACTTCCCGATCTGGTGGAGGCCCTGAAGGATCTTGATTCTGTCAAGGATGTGAGCGCCATCACCCAGTGGTGGCCTACGGACGAGCAGAAAGAGAGGAGGCTGCCCTGGCTGGAAGAGCTTGGTAACCGGTCCGATCGCGGAAGTGATCCGGCGGCTTTATCGGGCGGCGGCCTGTCTGAGTCCATTGAGGCGGATCTGGTCCTTGAGGAGCTCTACCGTCTGGAGGCCAATCTGATCGAGATGGGCGATCTGGCTGTTCTGGGAGGAAGCGACCGCCTTGCATACCTCTTAAATAGAATAACCGGTCTCAATATGGACGGAGAGAAGGTGAAGGACTCGGTCTTTGACAGCCTGTTTGATTCCCTGGAGTCCGGTGAATACAGGGGCGGCGGACTGGAGGCCTTTCAAGAGGAGTTCTCTCCGCGCCTGGAAGATAGAGTAACTGCCATGGCTTCCACAGATGATATCCGTATGGAGGACCTTCCTCCCATGGTGAGGGATACCTTCCTCTCAATTACAGATGAATCCACACTGGTAACCATCGCCCCCCGTCTTAATCCATGGGAGGGCCGGTTCAGAACCATCTTCTCCGCACAGGTTGCCTCGGTCACCGACAGGGGGACCGGAATGATTCTGGCGGCGGACCAGCTGATTCAGATTGCAGACAGCGATGGAAAGAAGTCCATGGTGGCCGCCCTGATCGCCGTGTTCTTTATCCTCCTTCTGGACTTCCGGAATCTGAAGCTGACGTTGCTGACCTTTATACCTCTTTTGATGTCCTTTGCCTCCCTCTTTGGACTGATGTCCCTCTTCGGCATCAAGTTTGACTTTCTCAATATCATCTCCATCCCTCTGCTGGTGGGTATCGGCATAGACGACTCTGTTCATATAAACCACCGCTACCTGAGGGAGGGGAGGGGAGAGATGCACACCGCCCTGGCGGGAACAGGTTCCGCCGTTGCCCTGACGACCATTACCACCATGATCGGTTTTGCCTCCTTTATTCCCTCCATTATGAGGGCCATGAGGAGCACCGGGATCGTTCTGACCATGGCCATGGGTCTGGCATTTGTCTACTCAATCTGCTTCCATCCCGCCCTGATGGTTCTGGTCAATGAGCGCCTGGGATGGAGTCTGAAGGGGTGGTCTCTGAAGGGCGGGAAATCATCCGTCAGAAATTCAACCGGTAGAAATTCCGGAACAAGGAGTTCTCAATGAAAAAGATAATAACCGCGGCCCTGCTGGGCCTTCTGATGCTTGCATCCGCTGCGGCGCAGGATGCAAAGGAGATACTGGACAGGGCGGACAGAAGCTTCGAGCTGGACCGGGTCTACTCCGAAAGCAGCCTGACAGTCTACAAAAACGGAAAGCCCCAGGCTCCCCAGATGATGATCGGCTATACCCTGGATGACTCTTCCGGTCAGGCCCGGTCTCTGACCATATTCCGTGAGCCTGCCCGGGTGGCGGGAACAGCCTATCTGATGCTGGGAGACGACCTCTGGGTCCGCTTTGCCTCAACCGGCCGCATCCGCAAGCTGAGCTCCTCGGCCAGGAAGAACTCAGCTGCCGGCAGCGACTTCTCCTACGCCGATATGGGAGAGGGGGGAGACAGCTTTACCGGGGACTACTCGGCCTCTCTTGAGGGTAGTGAGAGGATCAACGGCATCGAGTGCTACCGTCTGGTTCTGGAACCGGCTAACCGGAATGCCGTCTATGAGAAGATGGTGGTCTGGGTCAGCAAGGATGAGTTCCTCTATCTGAAGATCGAGTACTACGACAAGGGAGCTCCCGTCAAGTATATGATTCTGGAGGACTACTTCGAGGTGGGGGGAGTTCCCTATCCTGAGAAGATCACCATGACAAGCCTTGTAAAGAAGTCCGAGTCGGTGATGGAGACTCAGCTGATCGAACATGACTCGGATAGGGTGGAGGAGCGTTTCTTTACATCCTCCTATCTGGAAACCATAAGATAAGGAGGTCTACGGTGAAGAAGGTTCTGTTTGTGACGCTTTTTCTGTCAGCCGCACTGGCTGCGACGGCACAGGTCAACTTCTCGGGGGAGCTGAAACCCGAGGTTATCTTCAATATCCCCGGATCAGGGTATGATTCGGCACTGAATACCGGCAACTATCTGGGAGTTCAGGATCTGATGTTCCGTAACGAGATCAATCTGAAGCTGGATCAGCAGAGCGACAGTGCCGCACTGGACCTCTGGCTCCAGGTCGGCCAGTATCCCATTGCCGAGTTGCTTGCCGGGAGTGCCGCCATTCTGACCAGTGATGAGGGTGTTGTCGGATTGGCAAAGACAGCCGCCGTGGGGGATCTGGCCTATATGGCAGGCTCCTATATCTACACCGCCAGTCTGATGCGGGCCAGCGCCTCCTGGATGCCTGCCCCTGAGTTCCGGGTGACCCTGGGACGGCAGAGCTTCCTTACCGGTTACGGCTACGGCTGGAATCCCGTGGATCTGGCCAATCCTCCCAAGGACCCTACAGATCCCTCGGCCTACCTGCAGGGAGTGGATGGTCTGACCCTTCAGGGAACTCCCTTCTCCTGGCTCTCGGTCAAGGCCTACGGCATCGCACCCTCCGAGGGATCAGGCTGGGCTTATAATGAGCTTCTGGCCGGGGCGGAGCTGACCCTTCAGATGCCCGCCCTTGAAGTAAAGCTTGCCGGCCTTTACGGTGGGCGGGAGAGGAACTCCGACCTATACGACCTCTATCCCCATGGGGCAGCAGCTGCCTTCTATGCCGATGTTCATGGTGTGGGCCTCTACGGGGAAGGGGTGGTTCGCAGCAGATCCCGGCGAAACAGCGCCGATCCCGCAGGAGGAACTTCGGTCCTTTCAGATGAACCGGTTTTTTCCGCTCTGGGCGGCGCGGAGTACTACTTTGCATCGGGTCTTTCAGGGGCGGTGGAGTACTTCTACAACGGAGAGGGCTGGGATGATGATCAGCGCAGTGATTATGCTTCCGCTCTGGAAGTTCTGGGGGGAATGCCCGGTGCGGACTATCTGGGACTCTACACACCCATGTACTTTGCCCGGCACTACATCCTGCTGAACCTGATGATTCCCTGGTATGAGAAGGACAGCAGCTTTAATGCCAATATCATCTACTCTCCCGACTCAAAGGCCCTCTTTGTGACCCCGTCGGCCTCCTTCAATCTGAACTATGAGGGAACCCTGGTATCCGAGTTCTGGTACAGCGGGATGTTTTCTCTGGATGACGGGGAGAAGGATGAGGCATGGCTTTCACCTGTCAGCCACTCGGTTATGGTGAATCTGAGGTATTACTTCTGAAAGCCTTGAAATATGATCCTTGATTTTTTTCTCGACCAGAACAGATGATCATATATAATGGTGACACTATGATTGATACTTGGAATGATTATAATTCAGCCGCCATAAGGGTTGTGGTTCTGGATGATGAAGAGAAGGTGTGCCGCCTTGTTATTCAGCTGGGTGAGTGGGAGAAGTACTCCATGGAGATTGCCGGAACAGCCTACAATGGACTGGAAGGTTATAATCTGATCAAAACCATCGAACCGGACCTTGTTATTACGGATATCAGGATGCCGGGACTGGATGGTCTGGAATTGATTGAAAAGGCCAAGAATGACTCCCTGGAGACAGAGTTTGTTATTATCAGCGGCCACCATCAGTTTGAGTATGCCCACAATGCCATTCGTTTCGGAGTGGAAGATTACCTGCTGAAACCAATCAAGGAGCAGGAACTCAATGAGACTCTCGAGAGGATCTTCAGAAAGTTCAAAGATAAAAGGACCATTGAACAGAGGACTTCGGTTCTACAGCAAAGACTGAACAGCAGCCGGGAAAAGCTGAGAAAAAACTTTTTTCAGGACTACCTGTTCTCCAGAATCTCCCGGGGGGAACTAACTCTGGAACAGATTAACGAAGCCTACGGCTACACTTTTGCTCCTGGAGTTTTTCAGGTTGTTCAGATCAAGCTGGACTGCCGTCCTGAGACCTATTCTGAAAAAATGATGCATATGGTAACGGGAAAGGCCGAACACCTGGGGCATCTGAGCCTTCTGTCGGACTGTCAGGATATGGAGATGGAGCCGTCAGGGAGTTCTATCTATCTGCTACTGAATTACAGGATTGAGAAGGCTGAAGACATCCGCCGGAAATTGAGGGAACTGAACAGCGAAATGATTGCCAACTCCAGGCTTTTTGAGTCGGCCAGGATCTCTATGTCACTGGGAAAGGCCGTAGAAGGTCCTTCATATCTTATTGAATCCAGAAAATCTTCGGATCAGGCAATGGGTGAGAGGCTGATTCGGGAGGAGGGTATCAGGATCTTTGAGGAGGCTCCCTCTGCCGGGAGGGGATCCTGCGACAGGATCCTTGCGGAATGGAACAGAAAGATGGAATCCATATGCGATCTTCTGGACCCTGAAGCGGGGAAGGGGGCTGTTGATGATCTGCTTAACCGCCTCTATGGAGAGGAGTGTTCGGGAGTGATGGTTCTTGAGACCCTCCGGGAGGCGGGACACAGGTTCTTTTTACTGCTCAAGGACAGAGGTGAGGAGAATTATAACAGTCTGAAGAGTTCCTTTGACCGGGATCTTAACCTTCTGGCGGGATACAGGGAATTTCAGGAGTACCTTAGGAATCTGATATATAGCTGTTTTCAAGAGATGAAAGAGTCCAGAGAGCAGGCTGACAGTCAGCCGGTACGGGATGCAAAGATCTTTATATCCACTAATTATAAGGATAATTCCATCTCCCTTGAAAAGGTGGCTCAAAGTATCGATCTGAGTCCATCCTATTTCAGTTCCCTCTTTAAACAGCAGACCGGTGAGGGGTTTCTGGATTACCTGACCTCTATCCGTGTGGAGGAGGCCAAGGAGCTGCTCCGGACCAGCAGGATGACTGTCTCTGCGGTGGCCTCGGAGGTGGGATACAGTGATACAAAGTATTTTACCAGACTCTTCAAGAAGCTGACGGGAATCAAGCCCAGTGAATTCCGGAAAATTTATGGCTAGAAAGCTTTCCTTGAACCGTCTCTCCTGGCGATATAACTTCTTCTTTATAGTCTCTCTTTGTGTTCATCTCCTCCTCTGCTCACTTCTTGTCTATAGCAAAGTTGAGGCCCGGATCATCTGGATTGTGGTTCTATTGATACTGATCTATTTAATCCTGTTTCTTCTGTTTGTAATCCGTCCTTTGAAGGGCACCGAAAAGATTCTCAGCCGTTTCGCTTCGGGATATACACTGGACGATATCTATGATATTTCCCATCCCTTCAGTGCGGGGATGGAGGGAATGGTTGAGCGGATCAGGAAGCTTCTGAATTCCAGGGAGCTGCTTCAGGCGGGAAAACGTCAGGAGCAGTTTCTGGCTCTTCAGAATCAGATCAACCCCCACTTCCTCTACAACACCCTGGAGGGCATCAGAAGCGAGGCTCTTGGAGCAGGGGTTGTCTCCATTGCAGAGATGACCGAGGCCCTCTCCAGATTCTTCCGCTACACCATCAGCAGCATGGATCATCTTGTCTCTCTGGAGGATGAGCTGGATAATGTTCAAACCTATTTTCTTATTCAGCAGTACCGCTTCGGTAAGAGGCTGCACCTGAAAATCCTGCAGAATATTGACAGCTCTGCCAGACTGTCGGGATTTCTGGTCCCCAAGCTGATACTCCAGCCTATTGTGGAGAATGCCATCATACATGGTCTGGAACGTAAGGTAGGAGAGGGGCTCCTGACCATCAGAATTGAACAGACAAGAGAGAATCTTATAATAACCATCAGCGATGATGGGGTGGGAATGACCAGGGATACACTGAGGGAGGTTCTTGAACTCCTTGCCGAAAGGCGGGTGGCCAGCTCTGAGAGCCACAGGGGGATTGCTGTTCTGAATGTGAACAACAGGATTAAACTGCACTTTGGTGAGCAATACGGAATCTGTGTAAGCAGCGTTCAGAATGTGGGTACGGATGTTGAGATTACCCTCCCCAGCCTGGCGGGACAGGTATAGCCGTGGTTGAAGAAGCCCTGCGCCTGGACAGGGTCTCTGTCAGACAGGAGGGGATCACCCTTCTGGACAGCTTCTCCATGAGACTGTTCAAGTCGGAAATCCTCGGTCTTATTCCTGTGAATGCTCAGGGACTGGATGAGCTGGTCAATCTTGTAAAATCAAATTCACCGGTGCACTACGGTTATGTATGGCTGTCGGAGCATCTGGTCAATGACTACAGGAGGCCGAGGAAGCCAGAAAACCCGGTGTTTATTCTGGATGCCAAGGGCAGTCTGATCGACACCATGTCTGTGGCGGAAAATGTTTTTGTGGTCAGAGACAGGATGAAGAAGTTTCTGATAAACAGAAGAGTCCTGAATGAGCAGTTCACCAGACTCTCCACAGAGGTGGGTCTTGAGATTGATCCCGAGGCTGAGGCGGGAACACTGAGTTTTTTTGAACGGAAGGCTGTGGAACTGATTAAGGCCCTGGTTCTGGGGACTCGGATCGTTGTGATCAGGGACTTGAGCAATGCCGCCAGCCCTGATGATCTGAAGGGCCTGATGAGGATTGTACGGTTTTATAGAGAGAAAAAGAAACAGACATTCCTTTACATCTGCAATGACTCCGAGGAGGCGTTTTCCTGGTGCGACAGGTGTGTTCTTATGGAAAACGGGAGGATCATTAAAACCCTCTACAGTGAACAGATGACTCCCGAATTTCTTTCCCGCTTTCCCCAGGGATTTCAGCGCTATGTGAATCCCGGTTCTCTCGCCGATGATAGTGAGACAGGGGGAAGCCAAAACCCTGTTTTCCAGATCTCCCGTCTCTCCTTCAGAACCATCAGGGATCTTTCACTCTCCCTCTCGGGAGGGGAGTGTCTTGTGCTGATGGATCTGGATCACACCCTCCACGAATCTTTGACAGAACTCCTTAAAGGCAGGTCTGCCGATGAGTCGGTGACCCTTGAGGGGCAGCCCTTCTCCAGAGGGCGGGAGAAGATGGCCTTTCTTGATGAAAATCCTGTCCGGACTTCCCTGTTCAGAGACATGAGCTACCTGGACAACCTCTGTTTCCCTCTGGACAGAAAGATTCCCTTTTTCTGGACCAGGCGAAAGTTCAAAAGGAGCATCCGTCAGGAGTATTTTAAGAAGGTGGGTCCTCTGATTGATATGCAGAGCCTCTACTCCCTCCCTCCTGATGAGTGTTATAAGCTGATTTTTCACAGGATTTCCCTCCAGAAACCCCGGGTTCTTGTCTGTGTGCAGCCCTTCTCCGAGGTTGATCTGTATCAGAGACAGAGGATTGTAGAGCTTATGAATCTTCTGAAAAAACAGGGGATTGCACTGATTCTTCTGGTATACAGTCTCTCTGATTCTCCTGCCGTGGCGGATCAGCTGATCCTCTTCAGAAGGGGACGGATCATCCGTAAACTGAATAAGGAGGACTTTTATTTATACAGTTCTTCCCCTATTTCAAAAGAATCTCCCCCCAAGTAGTAATTCTGTCCTCCTTTACAGATCGGGAAACCGGATTTTAAATAGACTCATGAATGAAAAAATTGTGCATATGGAGAATATAAGCAAGAGTTTTCCGGGGGTGAAGGCCCTCGATAATGTATCCTTTGAACTCTGTGCCGGTGAAGTCATGGCCCTGCTGGGAGAGAACGGAGCCGGTAAATCGACACTGATGAAGATCTTAAGCGGTGTCTATACCAGGGATCAGGGGACTGTAACAATTTCGGGAGAAACGGTGGGAGATCTGACTCCGAAATCGGCGGAGCATCACGGAGTGGCCATCATTCATCAGGAGCTGAATATGTGCCCTCACCTCAGCGTGGCAGAGAACATGTTTCTGGGGAAGGAGTCGGTTCTTCCGGGAGGTATTCTGAATAATCACTCCATGAAGGACGAGGCCCGGAAGGTCCTCAGGGAACTTCAGATTGATATGGATGTGGATGCCCTGGTGGGCGATTTACCCGTTTCAAAGCAGCAGATGGTAGAGATCGCCAAGGCTCTTTCAAGTCATGCAAGAATCCTGATCATGGATGAGCCTACAAGCGCCCTGACCAACAAGGAGATTGATGATCTTTTTATTATTATCAACCGACTAAAGAGTCAGGGACACGGAATTGTCTATATCAGTCACCGCCTGGAGGAGCTCAAGCATATTGTAGACCGGGTAACGGTGATGCGGGACGGACGCTTTATCACAAAGGGCAGCTTTGATTCCTTTACCATGGATCAGATTATCAGCCATATGGTGGGCCGGGAGATTACCAATCAGTTCCCCCGTCTTGATACGGAAGCGGGAAAAGAGATCTTTGAGGTCAGAGACCTCAATGCGGGAAGGATGGTCCGGGATGTCTCCTTTACCCTAAGGGAAGGGGAAATCGTCGGGATCGCCGGGCTAATGGGGGCGGGACGCACTGAAACCACCAGGGCTATATTCGGCATCGACCACCGAGAGTCGGGGCAGTTCTTTCTGGACGGAAAGGAGATCTTTATCTCATCTCCGGGAAGCGCCATCAGTCAGGGCATCGTTCTCGCTCCCGAGGACCGTAAGAAGGACGGTTTGTGTACTAAGCTGTCCATCAGGGAGAACATCGCCCTGCCCAACCTGGATACCCTCTGTAATCCCCTGGGTGTGGTGAACCGGGGTAAGGAGAGGGAGCTGGTGGACAGAACCCGAAAGCTCTTCTCTGTTAAGATGAGTGATCAGGAGGCTCCGGCAGCCAGTCTGTCAGGAGGAAATCAGCAGAAGATCGTCGTGGGAAAGTGGCTGGCCAGAAACAGCCGGGTAGTGATGTTTGATGAACCCACCAGGGGGATTGATGTGGCTGCCAAGGTGGAAATCTACAACCTGATGAACGATCTGAAACAGAAGGGGATCGCTGTCCTCTTTGTCTCCTCGGAAATGCCCGAGATAATGGGAATATCCGATCGGGTCATCGTCATGTGCGACGGCCGAATCACCGGGGAGTTCGCAGCCGGGGATATGAGTCAGGAAAAGATCATGGAAGCGGCTACCCATTTTGAAGACAAGGGAATTAATTCATAGTAAAAAGGCTGGAGTAATATGTTAAAACAGGAAAAACAGTGGAACTTGTGGAAGAAAATGATGTCCACAAGGGGAATGGGACAGGTTATTACGGTAACGGTAGGGCTGATCCTGCTGTGCATCGTATTTGGAATCCTCAATCCCATCTTCTTTTCATCTAAAAATATCAGCAATCTGCTTCGCCAGATTGCCCCCATACTGCTGATCGGCATCGGTCAGTCCTATGTGCTGATTACCGGGAATATCGACCTTTCCATAGGTTCGGTTATAGGTATGTCCACCATGATCAGCGCCACCCTGATGACCAGGGGAGTGAGCCCCTGGACTGCAGTCGTGATAACTCTGTTCTGTTGTCTACTGGTGGGGCTGGGGAACGGTCTTCTTGTATCTCTGTGCAAACTGCCCCCCTTTATTGCCACCCTGGGGACCATGACCATAGCCCGGGGAATCGCCCAGATTGCCAACAATAACTACAACACTGATTCCATCGGTGAGGCAGCCCAGGGATTCAGGGACTTCTTCTACTACGGCAGAACCTTTAATGTATTCAATACCATTTGGATCGGTCTGGTTTTATGGATGGTCTTCAACTTTATTCTGAACCGAACCAGAACCGGCCGTCATATCTACGCGGTGGGATCAAATCTGGAGGCTTCCAAGCTTTCAGGAGTGAATACGGTTTCTGTTATCACCAAGGCCTATCTGGTCAGTGCATTCTGTTCCACCGTGGTGGGACTGATCTTCTGTGCCACCAGCGGCATGGGGGCCATGGATGCGGGAAACAGCTATGAGCTCTATGCGGTTGCAGCCTCGGTAATCGGGGGCGTATCCACCCTGGGCGGTCAGGGACTGCTTCTGGGAACGGTTATCGGAGCTTCCATCTGGGGTGTTCTCCAGAACGGTCTGCAGTTTGCAGGGGCTCCAGTGGCCATCAGGAATATTATTATTGGAATTATCGTTGTGGTCAGCGTTCTTCTGGACATAATTGTCCGCTCCGGATCATTCAAGAGAATGAAGGAAGAAAAGAAAGGGGCCCCGGCAACTACATTGGTAAAATCCGTGGATTGACACGGTTAAGAAATAATGGAGGATTTTATGAAAAAGTGTTTTCAGGTTTTAGTTACGTCTCTTCTGCTGCTGATTATCGGAGGGTTTGCCTTTGCAAACGGAGCTCAGGAGAGTGGTAAGGATCACAGAGTGTACCTAATCACCATGGACCAGATGGACCAGCACTGGGTGAATGTGGACTCGGGCTGTAAGAAGGCCGTTGAAGAGCTGGGTAATGTCAGCTACAGATGGATGGCTCCCGATGTGAAAGACGACGCCAAGCAGATCGAGATGATCAACAATGCCGTGGCCGCCGGTGCCGAAGCGATCCTTCTTGCCGCTAACGGACCCACCGCTGTGACAAGCGCCCTGAAGGAGGCAACCGAGTCCGGCGTCAAGATCATCTATGTTGACTCCGCTGCAGACTTTCCCGGCTACCAGACCCTGGCAACCGACAATGAGGCTGCCGGTAAGACCGCCGGAATGGAAATGATCGCCGCCCTCAAGGCCAACGGCGTCAGCTCGGGAAATATCGGAATCGTGAATGTTAACGCAGCCTCTGCCAGTGTCGTGGCCAGAGAGTCAGGCTTCAGGGATGCCTTCAAGGGAACAGCCTTTACCCTGTTGGAGACTCAGTACTCCGACGGTGATGCCGCCAGATCCAAGGACATTGCCGCCAACTACATCACCCTGGGCTGCGTGGGAATCTTCGGTGCCAACGAAGGCTGTACTGTGGGAACCGGTAACGCCATCCAGGAGTCCGGTAAAGAGGTTGTAGGTGTGGGATTCGACAAGTCTGATATGATTATGAGTCTTGTGAAAAACGGCTATCTTCTGGCAACCATGGCCCAGAATCCCGATGTTATGGGATATGAAGGTATGATGAGTGCCGTAAAGATTCTTGCCGGTGAAGAACTGAGCGAGAACTATGTTGATACGGGAGTATCCGTACTGACAAAAGACAAGCTCTAATCGATACTTATCTCTTATTCCAGGCTGCCCTGTATTATGGGCAGCTTTTGGGCGTTTATAAAGTTATCCTGAAAACACTTTTATGGAGATACGAATGTAGAGCATTTGCCAGACCAGGAGGTTTCGGTTTGAGTCGGCTGAAGCTGCTTATAGTTGATATCAAGGATATAAAAAAGTTGACAAATCAGAATTAGTGTTTTAAAACACTAGAAGGGTCTGTGCATCAGGCCTTGCCAAAAAGCTTAAAAAGCGGAGGAAGCTATGCTGAATAAGATACCCAAGATCCTCTCTCCCGAACTGGTCAAGGTTCTGATGGAGATGGGACACGGAGACGAGATTGTAATTGCCGACGGCAATTTCCCTTCTGACACCTGCGGACAGAGAGTTGTCCGGGCCGACGGTCACAGCGGCACCGATATTCTGGATGCCATTCTGGAACTCTTTCCCCTGGACCCCTACGGTGATGAGATCCCCGTATCCCTGATGGAGAAGGTTCCCGGAGACGATGTGGAGACACCCATCTGGGACGAGTACAAGGCCATCGTTCAGAAACACAACAGCAGTATCAAAGAGCTTAACTTTATCGAGCGTTTCGAATTCTATGAAAGAGCCAAAAAGACCTTTGCCGTTGTTGCCACAGGCGAGGGCGCTCTGTATGCTAACATTCTGATAAGAAAGGGAGTCGTCGTAGACTAGAACTCCTTATAAATAGGGAGGCGGGGATGAGCCAGCTACCGCGTATATTAATTCTGGATACAGGAGGAACCATCAGTCAGACCGCAGGTACCGACGGTTCCCTGATACCCTGTTCCACCGAGTATATCGAGATGGTCCCCCGTCTTCATGAGATTGCCAGCCTCGAGGTGAAACGCCTCCAGCGGATGGACTCTAGCGATATGACCGCCGCTCTCCGAATGGAGATTGCACGGCTTATCCATAAGAACTACGACAGCTTCGAGGGCTTTGTGGTGATCCACGGCACAGACACCATGGCCGACACCGCAGCCGCCCTGAGCTATATGCTTCAGAATCTGGGAAAACCGGTGGTCCTCACCGGCGCCCAGCTCCCGATCTTCGCACCCGGTCCCGACGGACTGAACAATCTCTACTACTCGGTACGCACCGCCTCCATGGATCTTGGAGAGGTGGTTATCTGTTTCGGCGACCGCATCTTAAGGGGAAACCGGAGCATAAAGGAGAATGTCCACGGCTTCAACGCCTTTCACTCCATCCGTGTTCCCGCCCTGGGAGAGCTTGGGGTGAGCGTGCAGCTTCAGGACCACAGGATCAGGCGCAGTGACAGCCGTCCTGTTCTCCACCCCCGGCTGGAACCTTCGGTTCTCTATCTGCCCATGACTTCCGGCTCCGATCTCTCGGTGCTGGATGCCCTGGCCGATGTGGAGGGACTTAAGGGTGTAGTCCTCGGGGGATTCGGTTCGGGGAACCTGCCCACCCATGAGATGCCGGGGCTGAAAAAACTGATGGACCGTCATATTCCCGCACTTGTGATTACTACATGCCTCAAGGGGAGCACCATCCTCCATCTCTATGCCACAGGAAAGCAGGCCTCGGACCAGGGGGTCCGGGAGGGACTGGATCTGACTCCCGCCGCTGCTGTGCAGAAGATGATGTATGCCGTGGGGCGCTGTGATGCCGAGAATCCGGATCTGACCGGGAAAGAGCGGCTTGATAAGATTTTTGACTACCTGACCGCGCCGGTAGCCCTTGATATGGCAGAAATGTCAGCGGCCGCTGAATGAGGCCAGACTCCGCCGGCGGATAAGAAACTTAAAATCCTCAGTAAAATCCATTTTCATCAGCATCTGTGCATAGGGAGATTCCGATGCGGGAACGCCGTTGATCTCCTCCACCACAACTCTTTTAAGGGGTTTCTCCTGCCGGCAGAGGAGGTGATTAAACAGATTCTCCAGGGCTGTCGGAACCGGGGGCACCGGCTTTTGGGCGTCCTGTTCCGGGGATACTTGCTCCGGAACCGCGCCGGCCGCCTCGACCTGATCTTCCGGGGGCATTAGAAAATCCAGGACCTTACCATTTTTCCTCACAACCACTGCAAGCTCCCCTCCGGTGTAGACAAGGTAGCTGTTCTTGTTCCGCACCGGGAGTTCTTCCTTCAGATCCAGTGAGAGTCCGCAGGGGGAGACCGGGTCCAGGCTGCTGCACCAGAACTCTCCTCTTTCTTCCAGCTTTTCAAGATCCTCCAGGGCTCCGGGAGTGATAAACTGTATGCCCCTTATGCCCTTGAAGAATGCTCCCGACAGGACCTCCCCGGAAAACTCCATCTGCCTCAGGGCCGTGAAGCACTCCTTCCAGTCGGGAAATCCCTTCTCCCGGTTTACAAGTTCCCGGAAGATGATTCCGTAGCGGTCCAGAAGGAGGCGCACCTTCTCCTTGCTTATCTCATTGGCTTCCATTGGATCGGTCTCATCCGGGGCCGGATTGTCTGTGGTCATCAACCACTCTCCAGCCAGGGGACGGTTCCAGCGGCTGAAGCGGCTGCGTCCGGAAAAGCCTCTCTCTCTTCGGGGAGAGCCGTATAGTCCGCCTCCGGTCTGCATTCTTCTAATCTCCGCTCCCTCTTCAGGAGCCTCCCGGTGCAGAGGAGCTTCTTTAAAGGAGGTATGGATGCCCTGACGCAGGGTTTCGGGGCGGCTGTTCCAGACTAGTCCCTGCCAGACCAGGCTCCAGAGGGCCATGTTCAGTTCCGTCGACAGTATGGGGGCAAGCCGGGTCTTCAGGCCGCTAAAGTCAAGTGGGCCTTCCCTGAGCAGGGAGAGTATCCGGTTCTCAACCGTTTCATCATTGTCCGGCCCGTCCTTATCTGATCCATCTGTAAGGGTTTTGAAAAGGGGATACTCCTCGGGAATGGAGAAGAGAATCCGTCCTTTCTCCAGACCGGTCCACAGGAGTTCTCCCTTCAGAATAAGGCTGTCCAGATCACGGCTGCTGTAGGCGGGAATTCGGGCGGGAAGAATATCCTCCTCCCAGAGGGCAGCGGGAAGGGGGCAGCCCAGAAGGGGCTCCAGTGCCTTTTTGAGCTCCTCCTCGGCTTCGGTCTTTATGCCGGTTGCCTGCCCGTTTTCCGGGCCGTTCGGGCGGATCGGGGGCCCAAAGCACAGACCCTGACGGCGGGCCAGAAAGAGGGGCAGTCTCTCACAGGGCGTCTCTCCCCTGAAGGCCCTGTGTTTCCGCCTCTGCATCCTGAGGAGTATCTCAAGGTTTTCCATGGTGCAGATCTCAGGCTCCCGGGCATCCTCGCTGAGGTAGTCTATGATATAGGTCTCATCAAAATCCTCTGTTTCACTGCTCAGGGCATTGAGCCAGCTCTGCCGTGGGACTCCCAGAAGCCCGTCAATCCTGGACAGGGGGACGGGTCCGTACCAGTTCAGCCATCCCGGGGGCAGGGCTTCCGCCTGAGCGCTGGAAAAGGTGACATATCGCCCGTCTCCAGCAGCGCTGATTTCAGGCAGGGGAGAGCAGTTTTTCCCTTCCTCCTTTCTCTGCTCTGCCGCCGCTTTCAGAAGGCTCTTCCACTCATCCAGTGGAATCAGGCCGCGGTCCTCCAGGTGGAGCATCAGGTCCTCCGTCAGTACAGGGGCGTAGCCCGGCCAGGTTCTGTTCCTCTTGGCTTCGAACTCGGCGATCACATCCATCCTGATCCGGGGGCGGAAGAGGTTTCCCGCCAGCATCTCCTTCATTATGGAGTCCGAAAGCTCCGATACAAGGCTCCCCGGGGGTGTGTCATCCGATGCAATCCGGGCCGCCGTCTCCCGCCCCATTATGGGCAGGCTCAGGCGCGGGAGCTCCTTCGGGTAGAGGGTTATCAGTTCGGCCTGTCCCGAGTTCAGCTGATCTATCAGCTCCCGCAGTCCGGCGGGGGAGGTCTCGTCCTGAAGGCAGGTCCGCCAGGTTTCGGCCAGGACAGGGAAGTCCTCATATCCCGCCACCGTCTTCAGGAGTTTTCCCGACTTCTGCCGGGTCAGCCAGAGAGGCTGCCTGCGGTTGAAGCTCCGCCGGGGCAGGAGCAGGGCCCGGGAGGCGGTCTCCCTGAAATGGGTACCGAAGAAGGCGGTGGACTCAAGACCCTTGCGGATCAGCTTGTCGATGTCTCTTGAACAGACCCTTTCCAGTAGGGCCTCACCCCTCTGCCTGTCGGGGAGGTGCAGAATGATGGAGGCCTCGTCGCAGAGAAAGGGGATATCCTGCCGGTACTCCTCTTCCCAGTATGAGGCGAGAGTGAGGGCCAGAAGGAAGTTGATCTTGCCGCCCCGGAAGGTGTGGAGGATCATCACCCAGTCATCGGCGCCGCCTGAGGGGGAACGGTGAATCTCCTGGATGATTCTGCTCCTGTGGGGCCAGGCCTCCCTGCACTTGTCACTGTAGTCCTGGAGCTGGTCCATCAGTGTTTCGGCTGCTTCCCTGTCCAGAAAGCAGGAACTCTGCAGATATTCAAGAGCCTCCTCAACTTTCATCCGGGCCAGCTCTTTAAGAAGCTCTCCTGTACGCCGGGCAGGAAGGGGAGGACCGTAGATTCCCTCGGCCCGCCAGAAGGGTGTTGAGGAAGGTCTCTCTCCTGTGGGGGCAACCTTGACGTCACGGTCGCCCACGGCTGTGATCTTCCACATCCGTCCGGTCATGGGAAATACAGATCCCACACGGTTCTCCCAGACAAACTTCTCATCCAGATCACCGATTCTGGTTCCTCCCTCGGCAAGTACCATGCGGTAGTTCCCCCGGTCGGCAATGCTGCCTCCCGACATATAGAGGAGGGAGGGGGCCGAGTCCCGGGCAAAGATCTCCCCTGACTCGGGGTCTCTGAAGATCCGGGGTGTCAGTTCGGGAATCCTTGTCTCGGCGTATCGTCCCTCAAGAAGCCCCAGAACAAGATCAAACTGCCTCCGGCTCAGATCCCTGTAGGTCCAGCACTGCCGGATAAAGGCATAAAGATCATCCGGAAGCCACCGGGCGGTGCATCCCATGGAAAGGATGACCTGACAGAGAATATCCAGGGGCCGTGAGGGGGGTACCATCTCCTCCACCTCATTGACCGTTACTGACCGGGCGGCGGAGGCGGCAAAGATCAGGTCTGTCGGGCTTAAGGGAAGAAGAAGACCCCGGCTGATGCCTCCAACGGTATGACCGCTCCGGCCCAGTCTCTGGATCAGGACCGCCTGGCTGACGGGGGTGCCGACCTGGATCACCTCGTCCAGGGCTCCGATATCGATACCCAGTTCCAGGGAGCTTGTTGCGATAATGGCCTTAAGTTTTCCGGCCTTCATCCTCTCCTCCACGGAGCTTCTGATCTCCCGGCTCAGGGAGCCGTGATGGGCATAGGCCGTGAGGTCACCGGTCTCCTCATTGATCATCCGGGTCAGGGACTCGGCCATGGAACGGGTGGGAACAAAGACCAGAGTGGAGCGGTTGACCGCCACTCTCTCCAGGATGGTGGAGATCAGTTTTTCCATGGGATGTTCGGGATCTATGGTGCCGGCATAGGGGTAGGAGACCCGGATCTCCTTCTTCTTTTGAATCACCGGTTCAAGCCACTCAACGACTCGTTTCTTTCCCGATGGATCAAAGCCTCCCAGCCAGGCGCAGGCAGTCTCCCTGGGCTGGACAGTGGCGGAGAGGCCTATCCTCTGAAACTCTCCCGAGTAGAGGGTAAGCCGCTCCACGGCGGTGATCAGATGAACACCCCGTTTGCCGGGCATCAGGCTGTGGAGCTCGTCGATTATTACGGTTATAAGGTTTCCAAAGAAATCGGCGCCCCGTCCTGATGTGAGGATCAGGTTCAGGCTCTCGGGGGTGGTGATAAAGATGGAAGGGGGGTGACGGAACTGTCTCTGCCGTTCCGAGGAGTCCGTGTCACCGCTTCTGAGGCCCACCCGGACCGGCGGCAGTTCAACTCCTTCCTTTTCAGCCCGATCCCTGATCTCCTGTAGAGGTGTTTCAAGGTTCCTCCGGATATCACTGTTCAGGGCCTTCAGGGGGGAGACATAGAGTATGCGTACCGTCTCCTCCCCGCCCTCCCTGATAAGCTGATCAATGGCATAGAGGAAGGCCGACAGTGTCTTTCCGCTTCCCGTGGGGGCTGAGAGCAGGAAGTGTCTTCCCTCTTCGGCCATGGACCAGGCCGCTTCCTGGGCGGCTGTGGGAGTACCGTATTTTTCACTGAACCATCTGCTGATCAAGGGGGTAAAACTGTAGGCCATGGTCACCATTATAATGGAGTATTCCCGATTTGTCCCGAAGTCTCTCTTTCCCGGTGAAATAAAGGTCTGACCTGATTAGATCTTCAGGGAAAATGGGCTCTGAACATGCTATAATTATAGACAGTCAGGATCCTGTTCAACAGACAGTTTAAACACCGGAAACAACGGGATCTCTTTTCCGGTTAAAACATGTCCGGAATATTTATCGGCTCCTCCCCCAGGGGGAAGAGTGCGGAAAGAACAGGAGAACTCATGGAACGAATTTTAATCAGAAACTGCGGAACCCTCTTCCAGAGTGCCGAAAAGGGCTGTCTGAAGGATGTGGATCTGCTTATTGAGAATGGCAGAATAGCCCGGATCGGCAAGGATCTGAAGGCCGAGGCCGACAGAATCATAGACGGGCGGGGACGGGTTGTAATTCCCGGCCTGGTCAACTCACACCATCACTTCTATCAGACCTTTACCCGGAATCTCCCGGCGGTGCAGAACGCCGAACTATTCGAATGGCTTGTCTATCTCTATGAGATCTGGAAGCACCTGGATATTGACTCTGTCTACAATTCCTCCCTTCTTGCCATGGGAGAGCTATTGAAGACCGGCTGTACCACCGCCACCGACCATCACTACCTCTACCCCAGAGACATTGACGGGGACATTATGGCCACCCAGTTCGCGGCAGCCGATGCCCTGGGCATGCGCTTTTCCCCCACCAGGGGCTCCATGAGCCTCAGCAAGAAGGACGGCGGGCTGCCCCCGGATACTGTGGTTCAGGATGAGGCTACAATCCTCAGGGACTCGGAGAGGGTCATCAAGGCCTACCATGACAACAGCGATTTCTCCATGAAAAAAATAGTACTGGCCCCCTGTTCCCCCTTCTCTGTGACAGAAGGACTGATGAAGGACTCTGCTGCCCTGGCCAGGGAGTACGGCGTACGCCTCCACACCCATCTGGCTGAAACAAGGGATGAGAACGACTTCTGTATCAAGGTCTACGGCCGCCGTCCGGTACAGGTTATGGCGGACTGTGACTTCCTGGGTGAGGATGTCTTCTTTGCCCACGGCATCCACTTCAACGACGAGGAGCTGGCTATCCTGGCGGATACGGGCTCCCATATCGCTCACTGTCCCACATCCAATATGCGCCTGGGTTCCGGGATCTGCCGGGTTACCGAAATGATTCCAAAGGGAATCAATGTGGGCCTTGCCGTGGACGGATCGGCGTCTAATGACTCCTCTGACATGCTGGGTGAGGTTCGCAACGCCCTGATGCTGCAACGGGTCCAGTACGGCGCCGCAGCGGTGACCTACTCCGATGTGCTGAAGCTGGGAACCGAGAACGGCGCAAAGCTTCTGGGCTACGACAAGGTAGGCCGTCTGGAAGAGGGAATGGCCGCGGACCTTGCGATCTTCAATATGGATAAACTGGAGTATGCCGGCGCCCTGAGCGATCCGGTGGCAGCCCTGATCTTTTCAGGCTATAATCATGAGGCCGAGTACACCATTGTCAACGGAAAGATCGCCGTAGAGAAGGGCCGTCTGACAGGTGTTGATGAAGAGGAACTGAAAGAGTCCTGCATGCGTCTCTCTGCTGAGCTATGGAAAAAAGGAGGAGTTCAAGTATGAGCCGTTTTTTAAAGCCTCTCACTATTGATGAGGCTGTCGCCCTGAAAAAAGAGTATCCCGGGAGCCTTTATCTGGGGGGAGGGTCTGAACTGAACAGTCCCCTCTCCGATGCGGTTTCCGATACCTATATATCCCTGGAGGCCCTGAATCTTAAGGCCTGCGTCAGAGGAAACCACACAACCATTCTGGGGGCAAGCACCACATTTCAGGAGCTGATGGACTGGGACGAGTGTCCCGATGCCCTGAAGGAAGCAGCCGGCTTTCTCACATCCCGGAATGTACGGAACCAGGCCACTCTGGGTGGTAATATTGCCGCCCATCTTCCAGACTCCTATATGCTTCCCATACTGATGGTTCTGGATGCGGATCTGGAGCTGGGGAACGACGAGGTCATCTCCGCTGTACAGTATGTCCAGGAGCACCGTCAGAATCTGATAATCAATATCCGCTACGATCATACCCGGGGAAAAGCGGCTGTTAAGAATGTGCTACGCAGCTCCGGAGGGCTCTCGGTTCTTTCGGCTGCGGTCTGTCTGGATTTCGAAGGAGAAAAGATTACAAAGGCGGCCATCGCCGTCAGCGGCATGGGGCCCAAGGTGATCCGCCTGACATCCATTGAAAAGACCCTTGTGGACGGCAGTCTGAAGCCGGGAGCGGATCTGGAGAAGGCCGTTGCCGATCTGGTAGATCCTGTCTCGGATCTTAAGGGATCGGCTGAGTATAAAAAATATCTTTGCGGCGTCACCGTACAGGACTGCATCAGCCGTATTCAGGAGGCTGTGGCATGAGCGTAGAGATGACAATTCAGTGGACCCTTAACGGGAAGACCCTCTTTTCCGAGGTTAATCCCTTTCAGAATGTACAGGAATTCTTAAGGAACCTGGGAATTCTCTCTGTCAGAGACAGCGACGACCATGCCGGTTTTACCGGTAGCGATGCAATTCTTTTTGACGGTAAGGTTGTAAATGCCGGGCTACTGATCGCCGGGCAGCTGGATGGCCACTCAGTGGAGACTGTGGAGTCCCAGAACCGCGGAAACAGAATGGGATATCTCCAGGCTGCTCTGGTGGATGCCGGCGCTGTACAGTCCGGCTACAATGCCGGTGCCGAGGCCCTGATCCTCAAGGATCTTCTGGAGCGGGTGGAGAACCCGACAGAAGAGGATATCCGGGATGCCTTCTCGGGACTCTTTGTCAGAGACTTCGGCTACCAGCCCCTTTTCAAGGCCGTTGAACTGGCTCTGGCCTATGCCGATGATCCCGACTATGACCATGGTAGCGCCGATATTGAGATTGCTCCCGAGTACCGGGAGGACCTCCGGGAGGTGGGTACTCCCCGCAGGAAAGTGGATGGCGCCCAGCTGATTATGGGACGCAAGGCCTATGTGGAGGACCGGGTGGAACCCGAAGCCCTCCATATGAAGCTCCTCCGCTCCAGCTTTGCCCACGCCTATATCAAGAGCATTGATACCTCCATGGCCGAAGCCCTTCCCGGGGTTCATTCGGTTATCACATACCAGAACTGTCCTGATGTCTACTACGGTACTGCGGGGCAGGGGTTTCCCGAGCCCTCTCCCTATGACAAGAGGATGTTCAGCCGCAAGATCCGTCATACAGGCGACAGGGTGGCGGCAGTAGTGGCCGAGAGTGAGCAGATCGCCCTGGATGCCCTGGCTCTGATCCATGTGGACTACGAAGCCCTGACCCCTGTCATGTCAATCGACCAGGCGAAGGCCCCCGGCGCTCCTGTTGTTCAGAACGGTTTTATCCGCTATGAGGCGGGTGCTCCCGACGATCTGAAACAGCAGAATGCCGCTGCCGATGAACGGGACGGGCAGGTTATCTACCAGTTTCCCATTGGCGGAAAGCCTCATGAAAACCTCGCCTCCTATGTGGACGGCGGAATCGGTGATGTGGAGATGGGATTTAAAGCCTCCGATGTGGTTCTTGAAAGGACCTACGAGTCCTCGCAGATCCAGTGTACTCCCCTGGAGACCCACTCGGTCTATACGAAGATGGAGGGAGACAGACTGATTATCCACGCCTCCACTCAGGTTCCCTGGCACCTCAGGCGCATTGTCGCCCGGGTCCTGGGTATCCGGGAAAACAAGATCCATGTGATCAAGGAACGCATCGGCGGAGGCTACGGTTCCAAACAGGACATTCTCCTTGAGGAACTGGCAGCCTGGGTTACCTGGAACACCGGGAAGCCCGTGTATTATAAGTATTCCAGAAAAGAGGAGTTTATCTCCTGTTCCACCCGCCATGTGATGCGGATCACCGTAAAGATCGGCGCCATGAAGGACGGTACAATGACCGCCGTGGATATGAAGGTCGAGGCCAACACCGGCGCCTTCGGAAACCACTGTCTTACGGTTCCCATGAACGCCTGCTCCAAGTCTCTGCCCCTCTTTCTCTGCGACCACTTTCACTTTGATGTGTCCACATACTACAGCAATATTCCCCCCGCCGGAGCCTACCAGGGCTACGGTGCTCCCAAGGGCTCCTATGCCCTGCAGATGGCTGTGGCCGAACTGGCCGAAGAGCTGGGAATCGATCCTCTGGCCCTGATTGAGAAGAACCGGGTCAGGGAGGGCTCCATGCTGGAGATCCTCAAGTGTCTGGGTGAGGGACGTGAGGGATCGGCGGCTCCGGTTGTCAGCTGCGGTCTGGGACCCGCCCTTGAACAGGGAAAGGAGCTGATCCAGTGGGGAACAGATGTTGAATCCGATGACCCCGATGTGAAGATCGGAAAGGGAGTAGTTATCATTCAGCAGGGATCGGGACTCCCCGGTCTGGACCACGCCAACGCTGAGGTCAAACTCCTCACCGACGGAACCCTTCTAGTCCGCTCCGGTGGCGCCGACCTGGGTACGGGACTGGATACCCTCTGTGTGAAGGTTGTCTCCGAGGTGCTCAGTGTGCCCATGGAGGATATCTCCGTCGTATCCGGCGACACCGACTCTACCAGCTTCGATACCGGGGCCTACGCCTCAAGCGGAACCTACTTTTCGGGCAACGCGGCCATGAAGGCGGCGGAGGACCTGAAGGCCATGCTCTTGAAGGCGGCGTCCGAGATGCTGGATGAACCGGAAAATGATCTGACCATTGAGCTCCCGGCTCTGGTGCGGGGTAAAAAAGGTTCTGTGAGCTTTGAGGATATCGCCCGGGACTCTCTGACCGGAGAAGGCCGGGGACAGCTTATCGGATCGGCCTCCTACATCACCGATGATCAGGCCTTTCCCTACGGCGCCCACTTCGCCCAGGTGGCGGTCAACACAAGAACCGGTGCCATCGAGGTACAGAAGTATTATGCTCTCCAGGACTGCGGTACGCCCATCAACCCCGAGCTGGCCCAGGGCCAGGTCTATGGCGGTGTAATGAAATCCATCGGCCACACCCTCTATGAGGAGATGGTCTTTGACGAGCGGGGCAGGTGCATCAACACCGACCTCAGAAGCTACGGGGTACCCATGATGGGGGATGTACCCAAAGACTTTCAGGTCCATCTGGTGCAGACCGATGATCCCTTCGGTCCCTTCGGAGGCAAGTCGATCGCCGAGATCTCCGTCAACGGTGCGGCTCCGGTTATCGCCAATGCCATCCACGACGCCTGCGGTGTCTGGATAAGAAGCTGGCCACTGACGCCGGAGAAGGTGCTTAAGGGGCTGGGGAAGGTGTAAAAGACCCAGCTTACCGAAAATCCAATCTAACAGCTAAAACAGTCCCGAGAGGGGCTGTTTTTTTCTGCCTGAACCGGCTGCCTGAGATGAGTATACACTGCCTGATTCAGGAAAAGGATTATTAGCAATTGTTAACGGAATGGTATTATACTAATAATGAACAATAATCACTTTTAAAAAGGTCTTCTGCTGTGTCCTGAGTTGAATATCCGGGGAGAAGTTTATGAAAGCCATTAAAACCATATCCGCTCTGTTATTTTCGGTACTAATACTATTAACGGGTTGCAGAGAGTCAGAGCAATCTGCGATTGCGGATATGGGGAGTGAGCAGATACGGCAGTTTTCGGAAAAACTCACCCCCGGAGAAAGGTCGTGGCTGGACGAGCACCGGGACATATCCATCGGCATTATGGAAAACTGGCCCCCAATGAACTATGTGGATGATTCGGGACATATCAGGGGGATCGGAGCAGAGTATATCCGCACCATGAACCTGAGGCTGGGCCTTGATATATCCCTGGTTCCCGGGGCATTCGCGGATAATCTGGAGGCGGTAAAGTTCAAAAAGCTGGACGCCCTGATGGATGTGACCCCTAAGCCGGAAAGGGCGGAGTATCTGGATTTCACACAGGTCTACCTGGATATCCCCCATGTCATTATCGCTCCCCATTCAGGAACCTATTTTGGTCGGGAATCTTATCTGCAAGGTCATACTCTGGCCTTGGAAGAGGGGTTCTACAATGTGACCTATTTCAGGCAGAAGTATCCCGGACTTGATATCAGGGAGTATGCCGATACCGCTACCGCCCTGGAGGCTGTGTCCCGGGGGGAGGCGGAGGCCTATGTGGGAAACCGGGCCGTGGCTGCCTGGATTATGGAAAAGAAGCTTCTCTCCAATCTGGGATTTCAGGCAAAGGCTGACAAGACCGGTTCCATTCTGACCATAGGGGTAAGGAAGGACTGGCCCGAGCTGGTCTCCATCCTGAACAAGGCCATGGGAGACCTGTCGGAAGAGGAGCTCCGACATATTCACAGTCACTGGATTGAGGAGGAGAGGGTCGTGATTCCGGCAGTTTCTGCAGTTTCAGTAGAGACCGGCGGAGTACGGGGGGATATCCTGACCCCGGAAGAGAGGGCCTGGCTGGAGGATCATCCCCGGATTACTCTGGGTATTGGAGAGACCTGGGAACCCTTTGTCATCAAATACTCCGATGGGACTCTGGCAGGCTATGATATTGACTTTATTGCCTGGATCAATGAGATCACCGGCGCCGATATCCGGCTGAAGGCGGGGGTCTGGCAGGATATCGTTACCCAGGCCCGGGAGAGGGAGATCGATGGGCTGGCCGAATCGGGAGTGACCCCGGAGAGGGCGGACTCCTTCCTCTTTACCGATACCTATAACAGTACCGAATACGCTCTGGTTGCCCAGCCTGAAACCGATTTTCCCGGCTACGATAAGCTGTCGGGGAAACGGATCGCCCATCAGCGGGGTAATACATGGACCAGAAAGATTGTCGAATCTCTTGACGGCATCCATCCCGTCGAGGCCGGTTCGGAGATCGATGCCTTTAAGCTGGTCATGGAAGGCAAGGCGGACTTCGCTTTGATTCCCATTCATCAGTACACCAGCATGAGGGATATATTTCACCAGTCCATCACCATCGTCTACGTCATCACCGATGAAGAGTTTGTTCTGAAGTCTGTCTTTTCCATCCGCAAGGACTGGCCCGAACTGGTGGGTATTATCAACAAGGCCCTTTCCTCTATGGATCAGAGGGCGAAGCAGGAGCTCTTTGACAAATGGGTTCCTCCGGTGCAGGTTGTCTCTTCCAGGGAGATTGAGGCGGGAGAGTTTGATATAGCCCGGTATCTGCTGAGAACTATAGGTTCCATTTTCCTCTCTGTACTTGCTGTTCTTCTTGTTCTGTGGCTGGTTAAGGGACGTCCCAGAAGACTCACCATTAAGTTCACTCTGATCGTCACATCTTTTATTTTTGCCTCCCTGATCGCTTCCAGTACTGTCTTTGTCTATATTCTATCAAGCAGCCACAGGCATGATGATGAACTGATGGATCAGTTTCAGCAGTCCATGAATCTGGCGCTTGAGCTGAAGCAGTCTTCCGACGATCTGACCCGCCTGGTCAGAACTTACACTGTCACCGGCGATCCTGTTTATGAGTACTATTTCAGAAAGATTGCCGCAATACGTGACGGAAAGGAACCCCATCCCGAAGACTTTACCCTCTTCTATTGGGACTATATTACCGCGGATACCAGGAAATTCGATCAGAGCGGTGAGACCTACAGCATTGAAGAGAGGATGTACAGTTTCGGTTTGACAGACGAAGAGAGGGGAAAACTGGAGGAGGCAAAAAGACTGTCGGACTATCTGATCTATCTTGAGGAAACCGCCTTTAACGCCGTAAAGGGAGTCTTCCGTGATAAGAATGGCGACTTTACCATCAAAGACGAACCCGATCTCACTCTGGCAAGGAGCATTGTCCATGGGGAACAGTACCACAAGACAAAAGCCGCCATAATGGAACCCATTGATGAGTTCTGCAAAATGCTGCAGCAAAGAATGGACTATGAAGATGATCTGTCTCACAAAAGAAACCGGGCCATATTACTGGGTATAATCATTCTGGTCGGTCTGACCATTCTCTTTTCCGTACAGACCTTCTTTTTAATGAGGAGAAGGATCATTCATCCACTCTCGCTGCTGGAGGAGGCGACTGAAGCAATCCGGGAGGGGGATTATTCCAGGATGATTGATCTGGCCGATCATGATGAAATCGGCTCCCTGGCCGCTGCCTTCAACTCCATGGCCCGCAGCATAGAAGAGAAGACCTCCCGTCTTTCTGCCACCATCGAGTCCACCACAGACGGAATTCTGGTTGTGGACCTGAATATGAGAATCACTTCTTACAATTCCCGTTTTCTGGAAATCTGGCAGGTAGACAGGACTGTGGCGGAACAGGGGGACGATGAGACTCTGCTGGCTGCCTGTATGGCAAAAATGCCCGACCCTGAGGCCGGTATCAGGGAGATTCAGGATATCTACAACAATCCCGAAGCCGAAGAGAGTTCCACCATGGTACTGAAGGACGGACGTATTCTTGAACGCTACTCCCGGCCCCAGCGCCTGGGGGACGAGATTATCGGAAGAGTCTGGAGTATCCGGGATGTAACCGAGCGCTACAGGCAGGAAGCAGACCTGCGTAAGCTCTCTCTGGCCATTGAGGCCAGTCCTCTGGGGGTTATGATCACCGACACAAAGGGAAATATCGAGTATGTTAACACCAGCTACACCAGAATCACCGGGTTTGCCAAGATAGAGGCGATAGGCAGTGACTCCTCATTTGTAGATTATATGGACCTTTCTTCCGAAGTAATGGATGAAATGAAGACCTCCCTCCTTAACGGAAACTCATGGCACGGTGAGTGCCGCAGCCGCCGAAAAGACGGTACCCGGTACTGGGAGGCTCTTTCCATCGCCCCGGTGAAAAACAATGAAGGCCATGTCTCCCACTATCTGGCCATGCGGGAGGATATAACCGAACGGAGAGAGATGGAGCAGGCTCTTCGGGAGAACAAGCTGCGAATTCAGGAAGCAGCGGCGATCTCCAGTCTTGGATTCTTCCAGTTGGACTACAGCACCATGACATTCACCCTGGATGATCTGCTCTGGCGTGTTCTGGGCTCTTCCATTGAAAAGGAGGGTGGAGATCAGATCTCTGCCGAAGCCTATCTGGAGCGCTTCTGCCATCCCGATGACAGAGGCATTATTCAGGAGGCCATCGGCCGTACCTTTCAGGCAACAGAGGACTATCAGGATGAACTGGAGTATCGGGTCACAATGGATGACGGCTCCATCAGGAATGCCCATGTCCGCTATCGTGTTGAAATGCCGAAAAACGGAACACCCCTGACAACCTACGGCTCCCATCAGGACATTACTGAAGTGAAGCAGAACGAGCTTGCCCTTAAAGAGGCCAAGGAGGCCGCCGAGGCCGCTGCCCGGATCAAGAGCGAGTTCCTGGCCAATATGAGTCATGAGATCCGGACCCCTATGAACGCCATTATTGGAATGAGCCATCTGGCCCTGCGGACCGACCTGACTGCCAAGCAGAGGGACTATATCAGCAAGATTGATCAGTCTTCCCGTTCTCTTCTCACCATCATCAATGACATTCTGGACTTCTCGAAAATCGAGGCGGGAAAGCTGGAGATCGAGTCTGTTCCCTTCTATCTGGACGATGTGCTCGATTATCTGTCCGGGATGATGGCCGTCAGAACCCGGGAAAAAGGACTGGAACTGATTTTTAATATTCCCTCCGACTTTCCCCAGGAACTGGTGGGAGATCCCCTCCGCCTGGGACAGATCCTGCTGAATCTGGGCAGCAATGCGGTGAAGTTTACAGAAGAGGGAGAGATTGTAATCTCCGCTGAGGTGGAAAACCGGGATGACTCCGGTATTATGGCCCGGTTTACCGTAAGGGATACGGGGGTCGGACTGACTCCGGAACAGCAGGAGAGGCTCTTTGAGTCCTTCTCCCAGGCCGACAGCTCCACCACCCGGAAGTACGGAGGCACCGGATTGGGGCTGGCCATCTGTAAAAATCTGTCCGAGATGATGGGCGGTGAGATTGGTGTGGATTCAGAAGCCGGAGTGGGCAGTTCTTTCTGGTTTACCCTCCGTTTTGGACTGCATCAGAAGAAAAAGCAGTCATCAAAGAACTATGCCGCCCTGGCAGCAGACCTGAAGGGGATGAAGGTTCTTATTGTTGATGACAATATGGATGCTCTCCAGTCCCTGAGTTCCATGGCAGAAAGCTTCGGCTTTACCGTTTCAACGGCACTGTCTGCACCCGAGGCTCTTGAAATTCTTGAGAGTGAATCACAGTCAGACCCCATTCCTATGGTTCTGATGGATCTGAAGATGCCCGGGATGAACGGAATGGAGGCCGCACAACTGATTAAAACCAATCCCCACATGAAAGGTACAAGGGTGATTATGGTTACCGCCTATGGACGGGAGGAGATCATGCATATGAGCGATGATATTGATATCGACGGCTTTCTTGTTAAACCCGTCAGCCCTTCGGTTCTTTTCAATACAATTATGGATACTCTCGGGTATGAGGTTTCTGTAAAAAATACCGGAGTCAGTGAGCAAGTTATCCTGCCGACGAATTTTGACGACTTCCGGGGGGCCCGGATTCTTCTTGTGGAGGATAATGAGATCAATCAGCAGGTCGCGATGGAACTGCTGGAGCAGGAGGGGTTATTTGTCTCTCTCGCCCAGGACGGAAGAGAGGCGGTTGATATGGTCCTTGCCTCAGATACTCAGGATTACGATGTGGTGCTGATGGATCTGCAGATGCCTGTTATGGACGGTTATACGGCCACAGGGGAGATCAGAAAGGTAAGACGCTTTGACGGACTCCCCATAATAGCCATGACCGCTGATGCCATGACCGGGGTTTCGGAAAAAGTCTTTGAAGCGGGAATGAATGACTACATCTCCAAACCTGTTGATCCCGCTTCCCTGTTCAGTACTCTTGCAAAATGGATTAAGCCAGGTACAAGGCCTCTCCCCGATGGATTTTCACAGGATACGGAAGCTGGTAGCCGGGGGGATCTGCCCAGCCTTCAGGGAATTGATATCCAAACCGGCATTGAGAGGGCCGGAGGCAGGGTTGACCGCTACAAAAAGCTGCTGAACCAGTTTATATCCAATCAGGGGGACGCAGATATAAGGATCAGGAGTGCCATGGAATCCGGCAGTACCGAAGAGCTTAAGCGGCTTGTTCATACCCTGAAGGGTGTTTCCGGAACAATAGGTGCTGACAGGCTCCATAAGAAGGCCAAAGAACTGGAAGGTTTTATTAAGGCCGGAGAAACCGATGATGCCCGGATCGCTCTGGAAGAGGTTAGCCGTATTCTGGTTCAAACGGTAGCCGCCATCAGGATCGGTCTGGGGAAGGGTGAGAAGCCGGAAGATCCCGGAGAACTGGATCTTGAAGAGCTAAGCCGGATGATCAGCTCCCTGAAGGAGCTTCTTCTGAATGACGACTCCCTGGCCGAGGACAGGATAGAGGAGATACTGAGTATTGCTGAGGGATCGGAATATGAAGATATTCTTCTCCTCGTTCAAAAAGATATCGGTGAAATAGAGTACGGCAGTGCTCTTGAGAGACTGAAGGAGGTACCGGATGGAGAAGTTTAAAATACTTGCTGTAGATGATGTATCGGAAAACAGGGAGATCCTCAAGGGCTTTCTTCAGGAGGAGTATACTGTCTATCTTGCCAAGAATGGTGAACAGGCAGTTGAGCTTGCAAAAAAAAGGCAGCCCGATCTTATTCTGATGGATGTGATGATGCCCGTGATGGATGGATACGGTGCCTGCAGGGAGCTTAAAAAAGATTCCATGACACAGGATATCCCCGTCATCTTCCTTACAGCAATGGACGAGGAGGATGATGAGGCAAAGGGGCTTGGACTGGGGGCTGTGGACTATATTACAAAACCCATAAGGCCGTCGATTTTCCGGGAGCGGGTAAAAACCCATCTGGAGCTGAAAAAGGCCAGGGATCTTCTCAAACGACAGAATGAGATTCTGGAGGAGAAAGTTCTGGAGAGAACCCGTCAGATGGAGGAGCTTCAGGATGTGGCCATGGTGGCCATGGGTGCCCTGGCAGAGTCCCGGGACCCGGAAACGGGAAACCATATCCGGCGGACCCAGCACTATGTGAAGCTTCTTGCTCAGAAGCTCAAAGACCACCCCCGGTTCAGGGTCTTTCTGACCCCAGAAGTAATAACATCCCTCTTTAAATCGGCACCCCTTCATGATATCGGCAAGGTCGGTATTCCCGATACAATCCTCCTCAAGCCGGGGAAACTGACTCCCGAAGAGTTTGATGAGATGAAAAAACACACAGTCTACGGAAGAGACGCCATCGTTGCAGCTGAGGGAACCATCAAAACAGCCGATGACTTTCTGCTCTTTGCAAAGGATGTCGCCTACTACCACCATGAAAAGTGGAACGGTTCAGGATACCCTGAAGGTCTGAAGGAAGAGGATATTCCCGTCTGTGCCAGGCTGATGGCCGTGGCCGATGTCTATGACGCCCTGATCAGCCTCCGGGTCTACAAACTCCCCTGTACCCATGATGAAGCGGTTGAAATCATCAAAGAGGGAAGGGGGGCCCACTTCGATCCTGATATTGTGGATGCCTTTATGGAGATAAAGGATGAATTTCAGAAAATCTCACGTCAGTACAAGGATGACGGGATCCTATAGGAAACCTTTCCGTGGTCTAGCGTTCCAGGAAGAGGCTGTACTCCATCAGTTCCCGGGGGAGGGGAACACCCTTCTTCTCAAACTTGATCATCTTGGATTTCAGTTTCAGGCTTTCCTTGAGACGCCGGCTCTGAAGACGGTTCTCCATCACCTTGAAGTCAGGCTTTCGGGCCATAACCTCACGGACTTCCGCGGGAAAGGTACAGAAGCGGTAGAAGATGTCTCTGGCATAGCCGTTGAGGCGCATCTTCCCCTCATATTCAAACTGCACCCAGTTGGCATAGTCTGAGGCAAAGCGGTCCTTGTCGGATTTGGTTTTCTTGATAAACTCCGACAGCCTCTCCTTGGCCTCGGGGGTAATATTGGGATTCTTCCGGTAGTACTGGATGTAGTCGTAGTAGACCCCCACAACGCCTCCTTCCACGGGATCGGTCCAGTTGTAGCCGGCAATGCTCTTCTGGAGTTCCCAGCGGAAGTTCGCCAGCTGGGTAACAATGTTCTCCTCCAGCTTCTCCGTAAAGAAGAGGGGGTAGAAGAGACGTCCCCGGGAGTTCTTACTGGTACCGTCCATCTCCTGCCACATGATTGATCTGTTTCCAAAACAGGGGTAAAAGACAAAGTTCGGGATGACTTCCTTCTGAACAAAGTCGCTTCCCAGCTTATGCTTATGAAGAACCTCCCTGTAGAAGAGGGAGTAGTCACGCTTTCTGTACTTCAGAACCAGACTGGAGAAGTACTCGGGATCCAGGAAGAAGCGCTGAACACCCCCGGAGAGGGAGTCGCTGCAGAGAAAGGGGAGTGCCTTTTTCTTGTTGCCGAAGAGCATCTTTGACAGGTCACAGGCAATATTCCGGATTTCGAAACGCACCTTGTCCTCTGCGGTATCCTTATAGAGATAGGCCGCGGCAGTTCTCTCCTTCTTGGTCATCTTTGTCTGATTCTTCAGAATAACCGGGAAGGTGTCTCCCATCTCAGTCATGGAGGGAGGAATCTCGGAGTTATGGATCTTCTCAAGAAAGTAGGGAAGGGTCATAACGGGGATATCGTCGTGCATAAAGAGGTTTGCCGAGTAGAAACGGTCAATCATTGCCAGTTCCTCCTCTGTCAGAAGCCGTTCATCCACCACACCAAAATGAAGCATAATGCCGGGGACAAATCCCTTCAGGTCTGAATCGATAACCTTGAGAAAGCAGTTTTCATAGAGCATCCAGTAGTCGGCTGTGATAAGGTCCCTAAGCTTCTGCAGTTCGGGATCGCTGTCATGCTTGTTCTTGTACTGAAGGAGCTGCTCCATTCTGAGGGAAAAATCCTTTTTAAAATCCTCATCCAGTGTTGAGAACTCGAGAATCCTCGGAAGAATACCTCTATACTTGGCCAGTCTCTTCTTCTCCTCTGCTGTGATTGCAGAACCCGCAGCCGGTGCCTTCTCCTCTTCACTCTCAAAATCCTGATACCGCTTGAGGGCTGAGAATACCTTGTAGCTGGTGAAGAGGTCCACTCCCAGCAAGGTCATGGTATCCTTACGGCAGCGCCAGCTGAATTTGGCCAGAAAGTGGAGGAAGTTGTTTTTCTTTTTGTCTTTTCCCTCTTTGATGATCTGAACCGCCCATCCTTCATCGGCATAGATCCTGTCCATCAGATCCCTGATCTCAAAGGCAATATCCTTGTTGGCCGTAACAACGGCAATGATGCATCTGGCCAGAAAATCGAAGATATACTTGTTACTGGGTTCATCCTTGTTGAAGATGGCTGCCAGAATTTTATCATTCTTGTGAATCAGTCTTTTGACAAAAAGGAACTGGGGGTGGTCGATCAGATCTTCCGCCCGGATCTTATCATGGTCGTCATAAAGTCTCAGATTGTCCTGTATCCGCCCCAGAAAGAGGTTGTAGTCCCACTCTTCGGGTAGAGGGGCAATGGGGTCTTCCTTGATCATGGCCTTCAGATGGGCCGAATACTCGGACAGCGTACTCTCTGTTCTGCTCTTCTCGTCATATATGGAACCGGGTTTACCGGGGTATCCCAGTGCCAAAGAGTCGGCAATTGAGGCGTATTTGTGCCAGAGGTACTTGTAATTGCTGTAAAGGTAGATGGAGGAGTCTATCCGGGAGCAGAGGTCCCTCAGAAGTTTGAAGTTCAGGGTATTGTCCCTGCTGATCCTTGTCAGAAGCTCATCCCGGCTGCTGGGATAGCTGCTCATGATGCATTTGGATACGGCCCTGATGGTGATGGACTGGATGCCGTCTTCTCCCAGAAGGCTGATAATCCCCAGCATGGCCTCGCCCTTGACCAGGCCGATCCTGATACTGGATTCCAGTATCTTTTCGGGAGTGTCATCTACACCCGGGTCGGGGGCAAGGAGGAGTTCAACCAGTCCCGAGTGCAGAAAGTTAAAGGCCTGACACTCCCTGCCCTGCAGGTGAATTACGGTTCCCGGAGGTATAGGCTTTTTGGTTAGCTGTTTATCTAGATCAAGTATTTCCATTATTTTTCCCGGATATCCGGCAGCCTTTACAGGTTCCGGAGGTTTATTTTTAAATTGTGTATCTCCATTCTATTACAGAACGGAGGTTTTTAACAGAACTAGGGCAAAAGTCTGATACCGGATTACTCCTCGGGCAGCATCTTTTTCAGAATTCCCTCCATTTCTGCAGGAGAGTAGTAGGCGGGGGGAGCATAGAGGTAGAAGGCCTCCCGGCTGGCTCGTTCGGCAAGAAGGGGTATATCCTCTTTCTTCAGCTCCTTTATAGTTTCGGGTATCCCGAACTTCCTGTTAAGCTCCCGGATCTTCCCTACAAGCTTCTCCGCCTGTTCCCTTGTGTTGCTGCCCTCCAGAGAGATTCCCGCATCCTCTGCCAGAGCAGCCAGGCGTTTGTCACAGGACTCCCTGCAGGCATCCAGTATATGGGGAAGAACAACCGCATTGGCCAGGCCGTGGGGAACATGGTACATGCCGCCGAAATTGTGGGCTACCGCGTGGACATTTCCCACCATGGCCCTGGTAAAGGCGGCGCCGCCGTAGAAGGAAGCCCACATCATATTCTCTCTGGCTTCTGTATTGGTGGGGTCTGCGTGGCAGGTTTCAAGGTTTTCAAATATCAGTTTAACCGCCTTCCTGGCATATCTGTCCGATTCCTTTGAGGGAATGGTGCTTATATAGGCCTCAACCGCATGGGTCAGGGCGTCCATTCCCGTGGTGGTTGTAATATGGGCCGGCAGTCCGTATGAGAGCTCCGGGTCCATAACCGCCAGAAGGGGCATCAGCTTTGCCGAGCCCACAGAGTACTTGGCCCTCTTTTCGCTGTTTGTGATAACCGCGGCGACGGTGCACTCCGAACCGGTTCCCGAGGTGGTGGGTACGGCTATAACCGGGGCGGTCTTCCGGCGGATCTTAAAGTAGCCGGTCATCTGCATAATAGTGGTGCGGGGATTGGTGACTCTGGCGGCGGCAATCTTGGCAGTGTCCATTGAGGAGCCTCCGCCGAAGCCGATAAGGCAGCCGCAGTCCTTTTCCATATAGATATTCCGAGCTTCCTCTATCACCTCTATTGTAGGATTTGGGACTACCTCGTCAAACACCTCATAGTCCATTCCTGCTGCATCAAGGCTGCTGCAGAGTCCCTTGATCAGTCCTGCCTGGACGATTCCTCTGTCTGTTACGATCAAAGGTTTCCGGTAGCCCCTCTCCTTAAGCCAGTCCGCAATCTTCAGAACGGAACCGGCTCCGCTGAGGGTTTCGGGTTCACCGAAATTGATTATCTTAATTACTGCTCGGACGATCTGCTGATAGGCCTTGATGCCTGTGACCTTGAATCCTTTCATATCACTGTTCTCCCTGAATGCTATCATAATACATTCTATTGCTTTTTAGGGATATAAATTGATTTTTGATTAATGTGAACGAAGGTCATATTATTTATGTTGGAGCCATGAGGAAAGAGAAAAACTGCGGTTACTACCAGAATATTCTCAATTGCCTGCACGATCAGGTTGTTGTTATAAACCGGGATCTCAGAATCGAGTATATGAATGAGGCTTTTGAGTCATTTATTCTGCTTAATATTGAACACCCCGAGTTTATGGAAGACCATAGGATTGATCAGATCTTTCCCGATTCCATGCAGGGGCTGATCCGTGATCTGAAAGACTGTTTCAGTGAGGGGCAGGTCGTTCGGGATCTGCTGAAGATCAATCACCAGAACAGGGACTCCTTCTATGATTATGTCATCTTTCCCAATTATGAGGGCAGCCGGATAGAAGAGTGCAGTGTAATACTCCGGAATATAACCGAGATTGAGATGAAAAAGAAGGAGCTCAGTCAGCAGGTCAACTTCTTCTCGGGTCTTCTGAAACGGATACCCATCGGTGTGTTTATGTTTGATCTGAACGGTGAAGATGTTACCCTGAATTTATGGAACCCAATGATGGCAAGGTACTTCGGCAGGACAGAGGACGATCTTCTGGGAAAAAACTGCACTGAAGTCTTTGATCCCGATACCCGAAAGAGGCATAAAAAGGCCCTGGTAAAGATTCTTGAACTGGGTCTCTTCTATGAGTTTCCGGCGGAACTGGTTAAGACCCGAGAGGGATCACGATTTTTTCACACCATAATATCTCCCATTGGCTGGACAGACGGCAGGCCTGACAGCTTTATGGGTATTATGGAGGATATCAGTGATAAGATTGCACAGCAGCAGAAACTGAAAAAGTATCAGAAAAAACTGATGGAGCTGCTGGAGACAAAGTCCCGGATTCTTGATGATACAACTGCCGAGTTCTCTTCCATACTGGACAACTCCTACGGCATCAATATTCTCTCCCTGGACCGCAACTTCTGCTACCGTGTGTTCAACTCCCACTTTGCAACTCAGGTCAAGGCCAAGTTCGATCTGCAGGTGGAGAAGGGGGGCTCCTTCTTTGACCTTCTTCCCTACTTCCCCCTGAAGGGACGACAGATAAAAGAGGCCCTGAATCAGGCTCTGGAAGGAAAGAGTTCCACAAGGGAGCTGACCTACTTTCAGCCTGATGGAGAGCTGGGATATCTTGACGGCGTCTTCTCCCCTCTCTATGTCAAAAATCAACTTGCCGGGGTTACCCTTGTTTTTATTGATATAACCGACAGCAAGCAGCTCAAAAGGGAGGCGGAGATTTTCAAGTCCATTGCCGATGTGGTGGAGTACGGCGTTCTGCTTATCGACAAGGATATGAATATCCGCTACACCAACAGCTACTGGCGAAGGAAGCTTCCCATACCCGAACACAAGGGGGTCGTTCTCAATCTGGGAGACTACCTTGATATTGAT
The DNA here is from genome assembly GCA_002408085.1 of Spirochaeta sp. UBA5339. Taxonomy (GTDB): domain Bacteria; phylum Spirochaetota; class Spirochaetia; order DSM-2461; family DSM-2461; genus Oceanispirochaeta. Next base: position 143,338 of record DHQL01000011.1, on the reverse strand, counting down.
CAGATGCAGAGTCTCAAGGAACTGATCAATGATCCCGAAAAGAAGGAGCAGTATGCCCAGCAGGAGTACCGTACAACCGACAGCAGCGGTAACCCGGTGACACTGCTGATAAACGGAGTCCGTTTTGAGGAGTCCGATGGGGAGACCGTCGGTCTGGCTCTGAGCTGTCTGGACATCACACCCATCTCCGAGGCAAGGGAATCACTGATGGAGTCCAAGGACAGGGCCGAGCGAACCAGTCAGATGAAAAGCGCATTTGTTGCCAATATGAGTCATGAGATCAGAACCCCTTTGAACGCCATACTGGGTTTCGCATCTATTCTGAACAAGTCACTGACAGACCCTCAGTTGAAGGATCATGCCGATTGCATCCTATCCAGCGGTTCCATTTTAAAAGAGCTGATCAATACGGTGCTGGACTTCTCTAAACTGGAAGCATCCAAAATGACCATCCAGCCCGAGGCAACGAAGATGTTCTCCTTTTTCAAGGATCTCTACAGCCTTTTCAGCTTTCAGGCAAGAGAGAAGAGGATCTTTCTTGAGTTTATCTGCAAGAGGGAAATACCGTCGGTTCTGAATCTTGATCCTCTCAGACTGAGACAGGTCGTTATCAACCTTCTCGGCAACGCCCTGAAGTTTACTCACCGCGGTCATATCAGGGTCTATATCAATTACTCAGGTGAGCAGCACTCTCTGGTTCTCTCTGTATCGGATACAGGGATCGGTATCTCCGGGAAGGATCAGCAGTTTATCTTCAATCCCTTTGAACAGAATGAGCATCACGACTCCCGGACCTACGAGGGGACCGGTCTGGGGCTTTCCATTGCAAAGAAGCTGATCGATCTGATGAAAGGACAGATCTCCCTGGAGAGCACTCCCGGACAGGGCAGCACCTTTACCATCCAGGTTCCGGCAGCTGTTATTAAGAAAGAACCGGTTCAATTTCACTTTAAAGAGCCAGGGGATCAGGAACCGGATCATACTTGCTTTGTTGATATCGACTACTGCAGTGATGCTCTGGTGAATGCAGGCAAGAGCTCAGGTCTCAGGTTCAGGCCGGTTTCCGGATCATCGGATGTGGACTTCTCAACACTTAAGGAACCGGCGGCCTATCTGACCAGGGATGAAGAGTTTCTCTCTCCAAACAGATTTCTTATGGTCGTCAGAATCGTGAAAGATTTTTCTGCTTCTGTTACGGGCAGCGCCGTAGGGAACAGATACTCCTATATTCTGGACAGCGCCGGTTACGGACAGGTCTGCTCCATTTTGAAGAGTCTTTTCTGGCAGAGTGAAGAGAGCTTTGCTTCAGGAGGATTTTCAGTGGAATCTCTTGATCCCTCCCAGATTGAGAAACTTTCCAGGGCGGTGGAATCAAGAGACTTTTCTGATATCAGCAATATCCTCCCTCTGGTTGAGAGCTGCGGCATCAGGGGGGTGGAGTATGGAAAGACAATACGGAAGGCTCTGGATGACTTTGATATTCCCGATCTTAACAGGGTGCTGAACAGTATTAAAGAGGCATTATAAAGGGGTTATTTTACTATGGAAAAGAAACGGCTTCTTATTGTTGATGACACGGTGGTTAATCTGAAATTACTCGGGAACCTGCTCGCCGATGAGTACTCTTTGAGTTTTGCCTCAGGAGGTCAGGAGGCTTTGGATATTCTGGAGAAGACTCTTCCCGATCTGGTTCTACTGGATATTATGATGCCTGAGGTGGACGGGTTTGAGGTCTGCCGGCAGATTCGAAGCAGTCCAAGAACCGAGGACCTGCCGGTGATTCTTGTGACTGCCAAGAACGACAAGGAGAGTGTGGTCAAGGGCTATCACCTGGGGGTTCTCGACTATCTGGTAAAACCCTTTGAGCCTGAGGAGGTTCAGAGCCGGGTCAGAGCAATACTTGAGAAAATTGAGCGGAAGAAAAGCCTGGCTGCATCGAAGGAGATGAAGCAGGAACAGACTCTTCCCATGATACTGGAACGGATCAGGGAGCTTGAAGGGCGTCTGGACGGGGCAGTTCGCATTATTCCCGAACTGGTTCTCTATCTGAAAGACCTTGAGGAGCTGCTGAACACTGAAGAGGTTCTGAAACTGAAAAAGATAAAAAGCGATCTGGATGCAATCTATGATGAAAGGGCGAACCCTGAACTAACCGCCGCCGTTCATACCCTGTCGGAGAATATGCAGGATATGCAGTTTGATCTTCTGGATGTTATTAAGGATATGGAGGAGCTGAAGGATAAATAAAAAGGCCCCTCTCCCGCCGGAAGAAGGGCCCAATGTCCGGAATCTCCGGGCAGGCTGGCTTGTTTTAAGTTAGATAAACATGCTGGTCTGGGACTCTTCGGCGGCGCCCAGGAAGGAGGCGACTCCTCCGATCTCAACACCGTCGATCAGCTCCTCTTCCTTCACACCCATCACGTCCATGGACATCTGACAGGCCACAAGGCGTATCCCGTTTTTCATGGCTGTGGCGAACATCTCCTCCAGAGAGTCGATGCCCAGGGCCTTCATTCTCTTCTTCATCATAAAGGAGCCCATGCCTCCCATATTCATCTTGGAGAGGGCAAGCTTGCTGCTGTTGTCGGGAAGCATCATGCCGAACATTTTACCCATAATGTCCTTTTTAACACCTCTGGGTTTCTTGTGCTTCTTCAGGAAGCTGAGGCCCCAGAAGGTAAAGAAGATGGTTACTTCCTTTCCCGCACTGATGGCACCGTTGGCGATAACCATTGAGGCCAGGGCCTTGTCCATATCGTCTGAGAAGAGGATCAGGCTGGTTCCCTTCTGGGGACCGGCGCCTCCGGCTCTTCCCGATACGGGAGCTCCGCCCTTCTTGATGGTGGCGATGACCCGGGGGCCGTTCTGCTCTACCGAGATAACCTGGTTGCCCGTCATCTTGGCCCAGGCGTGTACATCTCTGGCGAATCCGGGGTCTGTAGCGGTCTCCTGAAGGAGTTCGCCGGGATTGATCTTCTCCATCTCCTCTTTCAGTTTCAGAACGGGACCGGGACACTGGAGGCCGCAGGCGTCAACCAGAATGGTCTTTACGGGTCCTTCGTTCTTATGGGCATCGGGATCAGCCTGGTAGATATTGTCATCGTGTCCGATAAAGTCCTTCTCGAAGATATCCTCGTTGCTCTGCTTCTGGGTGGAGAGGCTGTAGGTCTTCATACCTCCCGAGAGGTTGTAGAGGTTGTCAAAGCCCTCCTGACGGAGAACTCTCTCTCCGAAGTAGGCTCTCTTGCCCACACCGCAGTAGAGAACAATCTTTTTGTCTCTGGGGAACTCGGCGATCCTGCTGCGGATGGAGGGCAGCGGAATATTTACGGCGCCGTCCAGGTGCTCGATGCCGTACTCGTCCTCTGTACGTACATCCACCAGAAAGAGTTCGTCTCTGGGGATGTTCTGCAGTTCGTTCCAGCAGAGGTGCTTTGATGAACCGTTGAGGATGTTCTCGGCCACAAAACCGGCGATATTGACGGGGTCCTTGGCTGAGGAGAAGGGGGGAGCGTAAGCGTGTTCAATCTCCTGGAGGTCGTCGATGGTTCCGGCATTTCCGAGGATTACCGCAAAGAGGTCTATTCTCTTGTCAACGCCGCTGTAACCTACGATCTGGGCTCCAAGGAGTTTGCGGTCATCACTGAAGATCGCCTTGATGGTCATGGGGTCCGCTTCAGGGTAGTAACCGGCGTGTGATGTGGCGTGGATCACCAGGGAGCGGTAGTCCTTTCCCTTCACCTTGCCCATCCGGTCAAGCTGCTTCTCTGAAAGGCCGGTGGAGGCAACTGTCAGGTCGAAGACCTTGGCAATACCCGTGGCGATGGTTCCCCGGTACTCTCTCTTGTTGCCTTCGATAATATTGTCTGCAACCATTCGGCCCTGCTTGTTGGCGGGACCTGCCAGGGGAACCCTCAGGGGGTCTCCTGTAATGGGGTTGGGATACTCGGTGGCATCTCCCAGGGCATAGATATTCTCATCGCTTGTAAGGAGGTTCTTGTTGATCTTGATTCCGCCGGTAGATCCGATCTCAAGCCCCGCATCCGAGGCGAGTTTGACGTCGGGGCGTACACCGATGGAGAGGATGATCAGGTCGGCTTCGATCACCTTGCCGCTCTGCAGGGCGATATGAACGCTGTCGTCCTTGTCTGTAAAGGAGGAGACGCCGTCTTTCAGGTAGAACTCCACACCCTTTACCTTCAGATGCTGATGGACCTCGGCGGCCATCTCATAGTCCAGAATATTCATTACCTGTTCCGCCGCTTCGACGATGGTGACGAAGATGCCCATGTCATGGAGGTTTTCGGCCATCTCGAGACCGATAAAACCGGCGCCGATAATGACGGCCCGTCTGGGTTTCTTCTCTTCAACAAATGACTTTATGGCGTCTGTGTCGGGAACATTTCTAAGGGTGAAAATCCTGTCTGAATCAATTCCGGGGATTCCGGGTTTCAGGGGCTCTGCTCCGGGAGAGAGGACCAGCTTGTCGTAGGCCTCTTCCTTGATCTCCTCCGTATCCAGATTCTTTACGGAGATGGTGTTCCGGTCTTTATTAATGGCGATAACTTCGTGTTTCACCTTGACCGTAACATTGAGAAGCTCCGAAAAGCTCTCCGGGGTCTGTACAAAGAGTCTGTCCCTGTCGGCAATGGTTCCGCCGATATAGTAGGGCAGGCCGCAGTTGGCGTAGGAGATATAGGCTCCCCGCTCAAAAATCGTAATTTCCGCTTTCTCGTCCAGTCTTCTCAGGCGGGCCGCTGTGGTTGCTCCCCCGGCAACACCGCCGATGATCAGTACTTTCATTTCATTACTCCTTATTCAAGGTTCTATCTGCATAAATATATTTTAATCAATATATTGAATAACATATATTGATGGACCGATCAAGGAATTTCGATTTTTTTTTATCAATATTTTTTTCTTTTTATCTTATACCACCGGTATTCCGCATTTTCAGCCGAACCATCAGACGGTTCTATCTGAGAATTATAAGAGATTATATCGTGATTTTCCTGATGGCGGCTCAGTTTTTACGTAAGGAGCATAAAAAGCCCCGGTTCCGCATCTCTGCCGGCTTCCGGGGCTCATTGTGATTCTATTTGAGACTTTCTGTTGTTCCGGCCCCCTCGTCAGAGAGGACCGGGCGGCAGATTCTATCTATCAGGCCTTCATACCATTCTCTATGGTCCGGATCAGGTAGGGCCGGATCTCCGCGGGCTTGACGATATCGTCGATGGAGCCCACTTCTTTGGCCCTCTGTACACAGTGAATACTGTCAAACTTCTGGCCCAGTGCGGTCTGTTTCTCGTTGTAGACCTTGCTGAACAGTTCATCATACTCCCTCTGGGAGCAGCTTCCCCTGTTCAGGCAGTCCAGCATATCGGTAATTCTCGGATCGCTGAAGGTCTCCTGCTTCACCTCCCGGGGGAAAACAACCGCTGCGGCGGGAGCTCCACCCAGAACAGAGGCGAAGGAGCCCTCCAGGGCCGCCGCTCTTAGGTTGGGGTTCAGGGCCTTGGAGAAGACAACATAGGCTCCTCCGTGGTACCGGGCCACAACCAGGAAGGCGATGGGTCCCTTGAAGTTCACAATGGCCCGTCCGATCTCGGCGCCGTACTCCAGCTGCAGGTTCCTCAGGCTCTCGGGGGAGCCGTCGAATCCCGACAGGTTGGCCATAATGATAAGGGGCATCCTTCCGGAAAAGGAGTTGATTCCCCGGGCCACCTTCTTGGAGGACTGGGGAAAGAGAGTTCCCCCGGTCCACATCTCGGGGCCGTCATGGGGAATGGCGCCCATTCTGTTCAGGGGCCTGCTCTCGATTCCGATCATACCAGTGGCGATACCGCCCACCCTGGTCTCCCAGATAATGGAGGTGTCGGCGTCCTTCATCCGCTGCCAGCGCTCGAAGTAGCCGGCGTCCCGGTCGATAACTGACTGCATCACCTGGCGGATATCGAAGGGCTTCTTCCGCTCGGGGTTTTTCTCCATGCTGAAGATGTCGCCGATGGTGGTGAATCCCTGGTCAAGGAAGTCGTTGTATTTCTCTTTTGTAATATCTCTGTCCGCAGGGTCTCCTGACTCCATCCGGGGAGGCCAGGCTTCGCCCGATGCCCTGTAGGTGTAGCTGTAGTGGTCAAGAAGGATGGAGTAGGCTTCGGCCAGGTTCCGGGCTCTGACCTGAGACTGGCCGTTGGGGGCCATAATCTTCTCGGCCCCTCCGATATCCAGGTTGGTCTCTCCCGATACGGAGCCCGAGAAGTCCAGGGCCCGTTTTCCTGTAAGGAGCATGGAGGCGTCGTCTGTCATAATCAGAAGTCCCCGGGTGTGCATCAGCATGGTGGACTCGGCGTTCCAGTAGGACTGGGCCCCGACGTTGACGCCGGGAACTATGATATTGATCTCACCGCCCTTCTGGGTAAAACGGATAATTCTCTGCAGGGCCGATGCGGTCCAGTCCAGGTTCTCCGTACCGGTCTCCATATCGATCTTGGCACCCGATGATACCGGGAGCCACTCAACGGGAATGTCTCTCTCCTCGGCCAGATCCAGGGCGGCGATCACCCTTCGGCACTCGGGCTCAGACAGGGAACCAAGGTCCTTTGTTGGATCAGAGAGGATGATGACCCGCTCCAGCTGACTCTTCTGGTCGGGATGGGGGTGGCGGATCAGTCCGAAGACCGCGTTGGCCTCGTTCAGTCCGTACTCCCTGTTTTTGACTGAGACGGGCTTTGATGTTCCGTCGGCCTTCATCTCGATATCGTACTCTTCGAACTCTCCACGGGGGAAACCCTTGTAGAGGGGGAGTCCGGCGTAGGTTACCATCTTCAGGAACTCATAGGGGTAGACCATGTTCCGCTGACGGGCACGGACGACCTTGCCGGTGTAGCTGTCCTGGGTAACCAGGGGTGTGTCCTTGGGCCTGCGGCTTCTCATGGTGAACTGATCCTGGGAGATATTGGACATGATCAGTTCATGCTCTCTTACAGAGTCCTCGCTCCATCTCTTGCGCCGTGTATAGACTGTAACCTTTTCCAGACCCAGATCGTGGGTCATGGGGATAATCTTCTTTCCGTAGTCCTGCATCTGCTGAAGCTTCAGGTTCTGCAGTGAGCGGTTGTGGAGGATGATCCTGTTCCACTGAAGGCGGAACTTGTACCTGGCCTGTACGGCCCGCATGGCGGAGACGCAGTCCATAAAGACCGACTCAAACATGACCATACGGTTGATGCTGTCTCCCTCCCACTCGGGTTTGGGGTCCGAGAACCGGCCCAGGGCGAAGAGTCTCTTGTCCCTGGGATTATCCTTCTCCACTGACTCCAGAAGGGTTACTGTATCGGTCTTGTAGAGAATCTTGTGGGTGAAGTTCTTCAGCCGGATGATCCGGAGTTCTCTGAACTCCAGGGGATTGAAGCCTCTGTAGAGAAGGTTCTCCTCCCACTTTCCCTCTTTGTTTTCATAACTTCTGTAGAATTTGGCCTCATCGGGGCAGAACCATCCGATCCGGAAGGCCTCAACCCTCTCATCAACCTCCCAGGGAGCCTGGTTCAGATAGTCCGTATCCGCGGGGCGATCTGAGATTATCAGACAGTTGATCTTGATCTTCTCATCCCCGCTGCCGCAGAGCTCTGCCAGATCCTTTACGATACTCCTGTCAAGGTCCGACTCTTTTACGGCGGTGGTGATATTGCGGTGAACCACATCGTGGTCCAGGTTCCGGCTCTCACAGTAGTAGGCGGTGTACTTTCCGCCCTCAACGATTTTTCCTGTATTGAAGTCCCGGTCCCGGTTCATTCTACGGCCCAGAGCTTCCACTCCCAGAGCCCTGTGTCTCTTGTCCCCGCTCAGGGCCAGGACACAGAGGGAGTCCATAATCTCGGCTGAGGAATCGATAATGGTCTGCATATCCTCGTCGATCTTCTTCTTGGAGGCACCCTCTTCGGTCATCTTCTCCATCATGCTGTTGATGGCGCGGCTCTGACGGGCTCTGATCTCCTGGATTACCCGGGCGTCAATGATCTTGTACCGGGCATAGAGGGCCGCGTCGGCGGTGGAGGGATCTTTGGTCTGGGTCAGTTCCACAATGTCTGAGATAAGGGCAGAAAACTCATTCAGCCGCTCCTCGGGGATTTCCAGGTCCTTGAGGGCAAAGAAGATCTTCTTCAGTACCGCAAGCTTGCTGCCCAGGCGGTCATGGGACTGGAATATTCTGTAAAGGGCCCGGTCACGTTCGGCCTTCCCAGCATCTTCTGAGTGATAGTAGGCGGTACAGGCCTCAAGGTCCCTGATAAACTCTTCGGGGAGTCCCTTTTTCTTCTCATCATGTCTGAGGAAGTAGTGGGTCAGCATCTCCTGATAGCTGACGGGACGGGCAAAGCTTTCGGAGCTTACCTCGATGGTGGTAAAGAGCTTCTCTACGGCTGTAAAACAGCCCAGAACCCGCATCAGGGGATCGATGACCCGGGACATTTGGTCGGGGTTTTTGTCCAGATGACTGACAATGCTGCTGAAGGCGTAGCCAGCGGCATTTCCGTAGTCATATCCTCTGAACAGGGCGTCCAGTTCGGTAATCATTCTTTCGGTCCGGTCGGTGACACTCTCTTCGCTGACAGGGAAGCTGACCGCCTCTGCGGCGCTGGAGTCTTCCTCTTCGCTTTCCTCTCCCATATCCATCATTACAAGGGGCTGGCCCGCCGTTATCTGGGCACCGTCGGAGACGCAGATCTCGCTGATCACGCCGTCACCGGGGGATTCCACAAGCATCTCCATCTTCATGGCTTCCAGAACCACAAGAACATCACCCTTCTTCACACGGTCTCCCTCCTTGCACTGCAGGGAGAGCACGATGGCAGGGGAAGGGGACTTTACAGCACCCCCGGAGTCGCTCTCCAGCATTACAGGGTAGCCGTCCACCTCGCACTGAAGCATATCGGCACGGTTGACCATAAGTATGTTATAGCGTTTTCCGTTATATATAAGCAGTGATTCCTGGGCTCCCTTGCGGTAGCTGCAGACTATCTCCTGACCTTCGTAAGCTATATGGTAGCTCTCGTTGTCCACACGGCGGACCTGGAATTTATATCCGTTGCCGCCGGTGGCCAGATTAATCTCATATCCCGAGGAGTCTCCCAGACCTCTGGGACGGCCTATGCGGTTGATCTGCTCCTCAAAGTTGAGAAAGTCGGTGCTGAACTGCTGGTTGTAGAGCTCAACGGCTCCCGCCAGTAGGGCAGCCCTTGTCTTGTCATCCTGTCCGGTGACCTGTCTTTCTTCCAGAAGGGCTTCTACAAATCCTGTATGAACACCTCCCGCCTTGATCTCCTTAAGGTTCAGGAGTTCCAGCAGGAAGGCCCTGTTGGTGGTTCCGTTATGGATATTGATCTTAAGGGCATTCAGGGCCTGTTCCAGACGGGCCAGGGCCTCGGGACGTGTCGGCGCATGAGCAATGATCTTGGCCACCATGGAGTCGAAGTCAGAGGGTATTTCGCTTCCCTCTTCAATACCGGAATCTACACGGATTCCGGGTCCCGCGGGGGCACGGAAGAGTTTTACATAGCCCGGAGCGGGGCTGAAGTCCCGGTCGGGATCTTCGGCATTGAGGCGGACCTCGGCAACGGCGCCGTTGGGAGTCCGGTCTCTCAGGTCAACGGTCTTTCCCCTGGCCACATCAATCTGTCCCTTTACAAGGTCCACAGAGTAGAGGGTCTCGGTAATGGGATGCTCAACCTGAAGACGGGTATTCACCTCCATAAAGTAGTACTCCTGACGGTTCAGGTCGTAGAGGTACTCCACTGTACCGGCACCCACATAGTCGGCGGCCTTGATCAGGCGTTCTGCTGCCTCTTCCATACCCTTCAGGACATCAGCGGGCAGACCTACAGGGGGAGTTTCTTCGATTATCTTCTGGTTCTTTCTCTGTACAGAACAGTCTCTTACGCCGAAGGTGTTGACGGTGCCGTGGCTGTCGGCCAGACACTGAACCTCAAGGTGGCGTCCCCTTTCTACCAGGGCCTCGATAAAGACTATATCGTTTCCGGTGATCCTTAAGGTCTCCTCACGGGCCGACTTGAATTGGGGTGCCAGTTCCTCAGGGGTTCTGACAAAACGGATTCCCCGTCCACCGCCGGCATTGGAAGCCTTGACGATAACAGGGTAGCCGATCTCAAGGGAGATCTTTTCGGCGTCTTCAAGATCCTTTACCGCCCGGCGGCTCCAGGGAAGGATGGGAACATCAGCGGATTCGGCAAGGTCCTTGGCCTGGATCTTGTCTCCCAGAACGGCCATAGCCTCTGCGGAGGGACCCATAAAGGTTATTCCCAGTTTCTCTATCTTCTCTACAAAGGGGGCATCTTCGGAGACGAATCCCCAGCCCACCCAGATGGCGTCGCAGTTTTTGGACTGAATCCCCTGGATCATCAGTTCGTGGTCCAGATAGGGGGATTTCTGTTTTCCCGGAAAATCGGGAAGGTCCGACAGAAGAAGAACATCGTCCGCCATCTTTACAAAGGGGGCGTCCTCTTCGGCCTGTATGTAAAAGGCAACTGTTTTCAGCTCGGTTCCATGAAGGGAGTTGTACTCCTTCACAGCTCTGATAAAACGAAGGGCTGCTTCGCCCCTGTTGATGATTCCGATTCTTGCATTGTCTTTAAGGATTACCATATACCTTCCTTTTTCTTCGATAAGGGTCGCCCCTGAAGGGCGGTTCGTTTATCTCTCTTTATTTTGACATTATTTGCAAAAATGTCAATATTCTTCGAGGGCAGGTTGAAAACCCCTTTCATAAAACGGTCTGAGGTGGTTCTGAATCCGGTCGTTAAGGGGGTGATAAATTAATCATAGGGCATATGCATAGTGAATTGATAATAAATTGGTATTTACTCCACGGAGGTTCTAGAATATGAGTAAAAACAGATACAGGGACTTAAAATGATTTATGATTTTATTATAGTCGGTGCATCCCGGGCCGGTCTGACAGCGGCCGCTACACTCAGACAGAGAGTTCCCGGTGCTTCCATTCTGCTTATCAACGGCGAAGACAGGAATCCCTACAAACGGACCAATCTCACCAAGAAAATGGCTGCAGGTTTCGGCAGGGAGGATTTCTCTCTAAACGATCCCTCCTGGTATAAGGAACAGTCCATTGAGCTTCTGAACGGAGTTCTGGTTACCAGTATCGATCAGGATAAGAGGACCGCGGAACTGTCAGACGGCAGAAAACTGGGGTGGAAGAAGATTCTTCTGGCAAGCGGCGGGGTTCCTCTTGTACCTGACTTTCCAGGGAGTGATCTGCTTCTGCATCTCAGGACCGCCTCGGACACTGAGAGGATCAGGGAGAAGCTTCAGGGCTGCCGCCGGGTTGTTGTAATCGGACAGGGAGTAGAGGGTGTGGAGATTGCCGAGCAGTGCTCCCTGATGGGCCTTGATGTTCATATTACCGGAAGAGATGAGAGGCTTATGCAGCGCTGGATGGACGACAGGCTCTCCGAAAGACTCCGGAACTTTCTGGGGGAACACAGTATCGGATGCAGCTTCTCTCAGGAGCTGAAGGAGGTCTTTACCGAGGAGGATGCCTATATTATCCATACAGCCGGCGAGACTCTTGAGGCGGACCTGGTCCTCTCATCCACCGGAATCAAAGGCAATCCCTTTCTGGCGGACAGGATGGGAATCTACGGTGAGAGCGGCATTCTCTGCAACGAGTATCTGGAAACATCTGCCCCCGGGGTTTACGGGGCGGGAGATGCCGTACAGTCACTGCCCGGATGGCCGAAAGGACTCTGGCACTGGGCCGAGTATCAGGGACAGCTGGCCGCGGTAAATATGTCCGGAGGGCGGGAAACTTTGAAGAATATTCCCACCAGACTGAAGAGCGAACCCTTTGGAAAGTTCTATTTTTCAATGGCCCTGGGATCTGTTCTTCCCAATGACAGTGAGAAGGTCTATCTGGACGATGAGGCCGGGTATCTGAAGATATACAGCCGCAGTGGAAAAAGCATCGCCGCCCTGATGGAGGGCTTCGGCAAGGCTGCCTCGAAGGTTCTGGAAAAGGGTGTTAAAGAGGGGATTAGTCCTGACCTTCTGGCGGAACAGATGCTGCAGGGGCTGTAGAAAATCACCGATTTGGAGATTCATTACTTGATTAATACTAGTAAAACGATAATAATAGTAGTGTATGAAGAGTTTAAGTATTCCAAAAAAGGTTAATTCAACTGTTGTACGGCTGGTGGGAGCCCAGGTATTTCTCCTCTCTGTCCTCTATATTTTTACCGGACAGCCCCTGATTACAGCCTTTCTGGTTCTGGATTTCGGCATAAGGGCTGCGGGATACCCCCGGTTCAGTCCGACAGCCTTTGCCGGCAGCCGGATCAGCAGGGGCCTGAAGCTGAAAGAGAGGCCCATCTTCTTTACTCCCAAGCGCTTTGCCGCATCCATTGGTTTTGCCCTCTCTCTGGGCGCTCTGGCATCGGTTCTTTTCGGAGCGGCCACCGCATCGGCTCTGATCATTGCTGTTCTGGCTCTCTTCTCCTTTCTGGAGTCGGGCTTCGGATTCTGTGCGGGATGTAAGATCTTTGCTTTTCTAATGGGGAAGGGGTGGATCTCTTCGGAACACTGCCGGGATTGTGTATCCTGAAAGTTGAACTTTTTTAAATTGTACTTTTTTTAAAAAAAGCAGCCTCCTGTCCGGGGCCGCCTTCATGTTTCAAATATATTAAGAGAGAGAATCAGCCGATGGCGTCATGGCCTCTCTCTCCTGTTCTGATTCTGACACACTCTTTCAGTTCGGTTACAAAGATCTTTCCATCCCCGATGGTACCGGTTCTGGCTCCTTCGACGATGGCGTCGATGGTGGGCTCAACAAAGTCTTTGTTCACGGCAATTTGAATCTGGATCTTGTTCCGGAGGATTATCTCCGAATGGACCCCTCTGAAGGACTCGTCATATCCCTTCTGCTGTCCGCATCCCTTTGCGGAGGTTACGGTCATCTTATGTACATCAGCCTCAAAGAGGGCCTTCTTTACGTCCTCCAGCTTCTGTGGTTGTATTAATGCTGTTACTAGATACATTTTATTCTCCATTCCTGAATATGGGCCTCCCCTAGGTATGGGGGGACCGAAGAGTTATTCAATAATCTGAAAGCCCGTATAGGATTCCAGTCCGTGCTCTCCAATGTCCAGTCCGAGGTTCTCCTCGTCTCTGGTTACCCTCAGTCCGATGGTGAGGTCAATCAGCTTGAATATCCCACCCATTGTGATCAGAACAAAGGCGATGATTGCGGCAATTCCGAGGAGCTGGACTCCCAGCTGAGAGAATCCCCCACCGTAGATAAGGCCGTCATTGGGGAGGCCCAGGGCCGCCTTTCCGAAGATACCGATGGAGATGGTTCCCCATATACCGTTAACACCGTGAACAGGGAAGGCACCAACGGGATCGTCGATCTTCAGTTTGTCCAGCAGAACCGCTGCCAGCACAACCAGAATACCGCCCACAAGGCCGATAACGATGGCTGCCCAGGGATCAATAAAGGCACAGGGTGCTGTTACGGCAACCAGTCCGGCCAGGGCGCCGTTCAGGGCCATAGAGAGGTCCGGTTTGCCGGAGATCCTCCAGATGGTAATCATGGCTGTCACCCCCCCTGCTGCTGCGGCAAGGTTTGTGTTGATGGCAATTCTTGCAATAAGATTTCCGTCTCCAACCGAGAGGGTGGAGCCGGGATTGAAGCCGAACCAGCCGAACCAGAGGATAAATACACCCAGTGAGGCCAGGGGAATGTTGTGTCCGGCGATCATCTTGACCGAACCGTCGGGTCTGTATTTTCCCTCTCTGGGTTTCAGCATGATGGTTCCGATCAGGGCGGCTATACCGCCGGTGGTATGAACAACTCCGGAACCGGCAAAGTCGTTGAAACCGAGGCCGGCAAGCCATCCCCCGCCCCAGACCCAGTGTCCGACTATGGGGTAGATAAAGGCCGAGATCAGAAAGGAGTAGATCAGATAGGCCTGAAACTTCATTCTTTCGGCCATTCCCCCCGCAACGATGGTCGCCGCGGCACCGCAGAAGGCGGCCTGGAAGAGCCAGAAGGCAAAGAGGGGAACATCGGCGGCGCTTTCTGCCCCTGCAAGGAACCAACCGCTGGTTCCCATAAAACCGTTGCCTGTACCGAACATCAGAGCATAACCGAAGGCGAAGTAGCCCAGGGATGCCATACAGAAGTCAAGAAAGTTCTTGGTAAGAATATTGGTTGTGTTTTTTGCTCTGATAAATCCGGCTTCTACCATTCCAAATCCGGCCTGCATAAAAAATACCATAAAGGCGGCCATTAGAACCCAGAAAGTATCCAGACCGGCAATAACATCGCTCAGACCGCTGCCGTCGGCCCAAAGTGAGGAGAGCGGAAGGAACAGCAGTACTGCCGTAATGCCCGCTTTCCTGGCAAAAGATTTGTTCATTGTTTTGTGTTCTCCAAAAAAAGTTTCCAATGAACATGCAATTTTCATACCATGATTATACATAAATGTATAAAAGGAGAGATCTGTGAAATATCTAAATTCCTTTTCAAAAAGAAGATAGATGTTTTTTTATAGAATATACGATCAGGTAAAAATTACCTTAAGGTAAAAAAATATATCAAGACTTTCATACAGGAGTGTCTGTAAAGGAGGGGGGATCTACATTTATGTGGAGTTTCGGCAGAGGGCCCATAAGCCCCTCTGTGTGACCAGAGGGGTAGAAAATAATCGACTGCCGATGCCCTGGTAAATCATTCAGGCGATTAACCGGAGCTCTGTAAAGAGAGCCTAGTTTCTCTTTCTGTCAAAAAAGAGGGCTGCTCCCAGAATAGCAAGTGCCAGCAGGATAAAGGGACCGACCATCTCCTTCATAAGTCCTCCGTACAGGATGTAGAGAGAACCGATTCCCGCAAGGGAGGGAGCAATGTAGCGCTGGAAGACATTGAACTCTCTGAAGTGGCGTACATACCAGAGGTAGAGGGAGAGGTAGATGGAGTAGAGGAATACGATGGGCAGTTCCGATACATCCATAAATCCGCCCCACCAGCCGTGGAAGTTGCCGTACCAGATCATAAGCCAGAAGAGGGAGAATAAGAATCCTGCAATGGACGAGTTCACCGCTGATCCGGTGCGGCTGTTAATCTTTCCGAAGAAACCCCTGGCAGGACCCCGGTCTCTTGCGGCAATGGAGTACATACCGCGGCTGGTTCCCATTATCAGACCGTTCAGGGTACCCAGACAGGAAATAATAACAAAAACTGTCAGCAGGCTGCCTCCCACAGATCCGAAGATCCGGCTGATTACAAGTACGGGAGCCTGATCACCGGCTTCCAGGATCGCATCGTTGGAAAGAACCCCCGACAGTCCAAGGTAGTAGAGCATGTAGATCAGCATAACCGTAATGGTTCCTGTTACAAGGGCTTTTGGAAGGGTTCTCTTTGCATCCCTGATTTCCGCATTGATGGAGGTGGCGATAATCCAGCCTTCATAGGCAAAGGCCGTGGAGAGGGTCGCCATGGCAAGGCCGCCTCCCTGTACGCTCAGTCCTTTGGCTGTCCGGGTGAAACTCTCCAGGGTCTGCCCGCTGACAACTCCGTGGATAATGCCGAAAACACCGATCAGAGCAAGGGGAATCAGCTTGATCACCGTGGAACTGACCTGCCAGCGTCCGGCAAGGGCGGGGGAGAGGACGTTCAGGATAAAAAAGAGGATGATATAGGCCAGGGCCAGAAGCCAGAGTCCCTGGGTCCATCCCATCAGAGCCAGGGTGTAGTTGGCCGAAACCCAGGCGAGAACCGCAACAAGGGCGGGATAGTAGATGACAGTAATAAACCAGGCGACAAGGTAGGCGGCCTTTTCACCGTAGGCGGCCTCAAAATAGTCCACCATACCGTTGACCTTCTCAATCTGTGAGGCGATGCGGGAGAATACATAGGCGGTGACCACCATGATCATACCGCCGATCAGCCAGGCCAGAAGGGCCTTGGGAAGACTTCCTCCCGCCGCAGACAGAACATTGTCCGCCTTGAAAAAAACACCAGAACCGATAACAATACCCACTACCATGGCCGAAGCGGTCCAGTAGCCGTATCTCTTGGGGATTCCCCCGCTGTTTTCCATATGAGATTTCCTTTCAGCTTTTAAATTGCATGAAAGGTAATGTATGATTTCGTTTTAAGCAATAGCTGTTCTTATATATCAGTACAATCCCGCTTGAATTTTGCTCTAGGTCCTGTCTTCACCTATCAGAAGAGTGCCTTCATCTTTATCACTCTGAAGTTCCTCGGAGTCAACCTTGAAGAAAGATATCAGCTGTTCCAGATGGTAGGCCTGGGCCGATAGCTCCTCTGCCATGGCCGCGGACTCCTCGGAGGCCGATGAGTTGAGCTGTACCACCTGGTCCAGCTGGTTAATGGCCTGACTGATCTGGGTGGCACCGCTTCGCTGCTCGGAATTCGCGGCGGCAATCTCCTGGATCAGGCTGGCGGTATTTTTTATCCTGGGAACAAGTTCCTCCATCAGTTCGCCGCTGCTGTTGGCCTGTCCGACACTCTGGGTGGTCAGTACGGATATCTCTTCGGCTGCCTTCTTGCTGTTGGAGGCCAGTTTTCCCACTTCAGCGGCTACCACGGCAAAACCCTTCCCATGTTCTCCGGCCCGGGCAGCCTCAATGGCTGCATTAAGGCTGAGCATATTGGTCTGCCGGGAGATATCCTGGATAATGGATATCTTTTCGGCAATGTTCTTCATGGCGTCCACGGTTTCAAGGACTGCCTTGCTGCTCTTTTCTATCTCCAGGGCTGCCTGACTGGATATTTTCTCGGTCTGAAGTGCATTTTCCGAGGTCTGTTCTATATTGGACATCATCTCTTCCATGGATGATGAGACCTCTTCAGCCGAAGCAGCCTGTTCGGTGGCTCCCTGGGAGAGCTGCTGGGCCGTGGCATTGAGCTGATTGCTGCCGGAGCTCACATTCTTTGAGCTTGTCAGAACCTGGCTGACCACGTCTCTCAGGCTGTTTCTCATCTCTTTCAGGGCATCAGCCAGTTTTCCTATCTCGTCCTTCTGGCTCAGGTCTATTGTTGCAGTGAGATCTCCTTTTGAAAGTTTAACGGCAAAATCGATACCCTTGGTCATGGCATTCACAATGCCCCGTGAGATTATCACAGCCAGAATTATTCCCAGGGCCAGGGCTATGGAGCTTATCATAATAATCATTCTCCGGGTCAGTTCCGCCGCATGCAGCATCTGTTCATCGGTCATTATCTGGGATGATGCATCTGTTCTGATCTCATTGAGAAGGTCCTGAACCTGGTGGAGGGCGGGAGTCGTCTCACTGCTGTAGATCTCAAATGCCTCCTGCATCCGGGCCATATCGGAATCGGCTATGGCCTTGAGGCCGCTTATTCCGTCCAGAGTGCTGTGAAGGTTGGGGAGGAGGCTGGCGGTAAAGTAGGACCGTGCACCGGCATTGGAACTCATCATGCCGTTCATGGTCCGGGCGGAGTTGTGGAGTGCCGCATGGTCCTCAATCATCCTGTCCCAGTGGGCCTGAAACTCGGGAGACTGATTCTCATAGATCATTCTTCCCTCTTCAGAGTCAATCCATTTACCAAGGTTACAGCGTTCAGGATTCAGTTCCACCGACAGACTTCTTTCTCCCAGAAGCAGGCTGTCCCTTATGGACGAGGCCCACTCAAGATGCTCGATCTCTCTCTGGCTGAGCTTTGCAGAAAGGGTGGTATCGGCCTGGACAAAGACCTCGTCGATTCTGGACGCGGACTGATGGAGTACCTGATGGGGCCCTTCGATGGCGGTGAATTTGGCTGCCAGTGAGGGCATAAGAGTCTCCGCCTCTCTCCGTTCGGGGCCGTAGAGCCACTGACCGAAGGCACAGAGGGTATGATCCAGCTGAACATTCAGTTTGGTAACGGTATCATCTGTAAGGAGGGTATTTACATCGGTGGCCCAGTTCAGGTGGTCCACCTCCTTCTGGGCAAGGTTGCCGTTGAGCTTGTTTCCCATAATCACTTCTTCGGCATTCCCGACAATTTCAGATATCCCGAGGATGGCCCATAGAGAGACTACAAGAAGAAGAGCCATAATCGTGCCGAAGCCGATCATCAGTTTTCCCATAATTCTGATATCTTTCCATCTCTTCATCGTATTCCTCTCTTTCCCGGAGCCCATGGGAGCCGGTTGTATTCTATTGCTGTAAAGTATTCTCTGGTTTATTAATCAGAGCTGCTGACTATTAATTGTAGTGTACCTGTCTGTTGGTATTCAAAGAAAAGAGGATTTTTTTATAGATTAGAAAAAAGGTCTGGTTTGCTGGAACGCCGCCGGTATCTGCCTTATCGGAACCTTCCAACCGCTTCCAGCAGCTCCCCTTCAGATACAGGCTTTGTAATTACCGCCGTGATGCCCGCCTCCTCAAAGCTCTCCTGGTCCTGCCTCTGAGAGTATGCGGTGACCGCAATCACAGGAAGGGATTTATACTCCTCTCTTGCCCTGATCTCCCTGATCACCTCAAGACCGCTCTTTTTCGGAAGACCCATATCCAGGAGCATCAGATCGGGAGAGCAGTTTTCAAGCTCTTCCAGAGCCTCTTCACCATCAAGGGCCTCGAAGACCTCATGGCCTGCGCTTTCCAGAATGTTCTGGAGCAGATAGATGTTGACTGTATTGTCCTCCACAACAAGGATCTTCAGAGATCTGCCTGTCTCTGCAGAACCGGTTCCTTTCTCAGAAGATACCGGGAAGGGCGCCTTGTGTTCCGGGAGGAGGAGGGTGAAGCAGCTGCCCCTGCCGGGTTCCGATTCCACCTCAATCCGCCCGCCCATGGATACGGCCAGACTCCGGCTGATGGCCAGACCAAGGCCTGTTCCGCTGTGCTCCTTGGTATAGGGAGATTCAAGCTGCAGAAAGGGAGTAAAGATCTCCTCTGTCCTTGATGCAGGGATGCCGACACCTTCATCCCGCACTGAGATAACAAGTTCATCCCTTATGGAACACTCCACGGTAATTGTGCCGTTGTTTGAGTACTTTACGGCATTGCCTATCAGATTGTTGATGATCTGCACCAGCCTTACCTCGTCGCTGACAAACTCCTTTTCAGCACCGGGGAGGGTCCAGGTCATTTTCAGTCCTTTCTCCTCAGCCCTGATCTGCTGCAGACGGCAGAGTTTCTCAAGAACTTCCCCCGCCCGGAGTGTTCTGTAGTTGAATTTCAGGGACTGGGAGTCCAGCTGTGAGTAGTCCAGGATGTCCGAGAATACAGCAGAAAGATGGCGCGCCGAAAAGGAGGCCAGGCTGTGGTACATCTCCAGATCATCGTTCATGGGCTGCTTCTTCATCAGGTCCAGCATCCCCAGAATCCCGTTCAGGGGGGTTCTGATCTCATGGTTTATATTGGCTAGAAACTCGGTCTTAGCCAGATTGGCCTTTTCGGCGCTCTCCTTGGCGATCCTCAGTTCTCTGGTTCTCTGTTCAACCTTCTCCTCCAGGGTATCCATCATGGATTCCAGAAGTCTGGTGTTTTTATAAAGCTGTATATGGGTCCGAACACGGATTAGAACATCAAGGTTCTGGAAGGGTTTTGTAATATAGTCAGCCCCTCCCGCCTTGAAACCGGCGGCCTTCTCCTCCATGCCCAGAAGTCCGCTGATAAAGATGACCGGTACCGCCGCCGTGGGATTTTTTGATTTAAACCGCCGGCAGAGCTCCAGTCCGTCAATATCGGGCAGGCTGATATCCAGAAGAAAGAGGTCCGGGGGCTGATTTTCTCCCCGTTTCAGGGCTTCTTCACCCAGGGAACAGCAGTCAACCTCATATCCCTCCTGCTCCAGTATATCCGTCAGAACATCTCTTATCATCTCGTTGTCGTCAACGATCAGTACTCTGTTGTCACTCATTGTTCCACACTCCTGCAGTATCTGACTATCTCATCGGCCTCCCGGCGGGCCTGCTCTTCGATCTCTTCTCCATCCTTTTCCGATTTAAGGCGGATTTCGGTATTCCTTAATAGGGCGCCGCCCTCTCCCAGGCTCAGTCTCGCGCAGATGCTGTAGGTTTCAGGCAGGGTCTCTCCCCTGATCTCCAGCAGCATAGACGCGGCCCGGTTCTGCTCCACTTCTATCTCCTTCAGCCCCTCTTCTCTGCTGCCGCTCAGGGTGTAGAGTTCCTCCACCAGAGTGTTTGCATAGAGCATAAGGGTCTCTCTTCCCGGTGAAGGCGGGGCGGAGAGTTCAAGGGCAATCAGAAATCGCCAGTCCACCAGGATTGCCTGTTTCAGGCGTTCACTATCGCTGTCAGACTCCTCCCTGACCGAAAAACTGGGTATATAGGTTCCCTTTTCCAGAGATATTACCGTTTCATCACTTCTGCCGGGCCCCTTGTAGTACTGATCAAGCCGGTCCCGCAGACGTTTTGCCTCAACCCTGATCCGGGGGTCCATCTGCTGGTCGAAATTCAGCTCCAGACCGAAGGCATCCACCGCAATGGAGTACTCCTTGATGCTGTTGCTCTCTCCCCGGACGGTCTTTTCGCAGACATATTTGAGAAAGCTGCGGGATCTTTTAGCCCCCTTGAAGAGGGGGTCCGCCAGAATTCTGTCCAGCTCGCTTATAATCTTCTCTTTGTTTTTCAGTGGATCAATACTCATTCTCTCATCAGTTCCTGTATGGCCTTGAAAAGGTCCTGAATGCTGTAGGGCTTCTGCAGGTAGAGAACCCTGTCATTCTTCATTATCTCTGTGATATCTTCCTTGCGGCTGTAGCCGCTTGAAAGAAGCACCCTGATTCTGCTTTTTCTCCTTTTAAGCTCCCTGTAGCAGTCTATTCCTCCCATTTCCGGCATGATCATGTCCAGAATCACCATATCGTACTGATCCCCCCTGTCCAGGGACTCCAGAAAGCTGCGGCCGCTGTCAAAGGACGAGATCCGGTGGCCCCTGTCTCTGAGGGTAATCTTCAGAAAATCCCTGATCATGGCCTCATCGTCCACTACGGCAATGCTGAACTCTCCCTTCAGGTTCAGAGGAGCTTCCACGGAGGCAGCCTTTTCCTCGACTATTTTTTCACCGGGGAAGTAGAGGCTGAATACGGTTCCCTTGTCCCGGGTACTCTGTACTGTAATGTTGCCCTGATGTTCTTTCATGGTACCATAGACCATGGACAGTCCCATACCGGTACCCCGGCCCTCGGCCTTGGTGGTAAAGAAGGGTTCAAAAATTTTCTCCCGGACCTCCCTGGACATTCCTGTTCCCGTATCTTCCACGGATATTTTAAGATAGGGGCCTGGTTTGATAACATAGCCCTGAAGGGCACTCATCCTTTCATCCAGCATAATCCTTGAACTGGTGAAGTAGAGGTCTCCCTTGTTTTCCATGGCATCCCTGGCATTTATGGCGATATTCAGAAGGGCATTCTGGATCAGGTTGGGATCGCCCATAATCCTCGGATCTTCGCACCTTTCATCAAAATGGATATGTATCTGTTTGTTCAGGCTGTGGGAGAGCAGGCTGATCAGGTCCTCAATGACTCTGTTCACATCTACCTGACGGTTCTCCTTTTTACCCTTGCGGCTGAAGCTTAAAAGCTGTGATGTTACCTCGGAAGCGCCCTCTACCGCGGACTTCAGTTTCAGGGCATAACGCTCCATCCGGGGATCGTCGCTGATTCCGCTGGTCAGAAGATCCGCATATCCCAGAATCCCCGCCAGCTGATTGTTGAAGTCATGGGCTATCCCTCCGGCAAGTTCGCCGATGGCCTGCATCTTTCTGGACTGGTTCAGCTGCTCCTCAATGATCCGGGTTTCGGTTATATCCATTCCCACTCCGCCGATATAGAGTCTGTTGTCATCCCCCTGAATGGGAAACATCAGCTCCTGAATCAGCCGGGGGGTCTTTTCACTGGGAAGCTGTACCTCGTACTCCAGTTTTTCTGTACCTGACTCTCCTTTCAGAATTTTCTGCTCTGCTTCCTTCAGTTCTTTCCTTGGTTCACTGTCCGGAATAAAGTCTTTCTGCCGGCTTTGGATCTCCTCACCGTCTCCCAGAAGCTGCTTCAGGGCCCTGTTGAAGAAGACGGGAGCTCCATTCTCATCCTTTATATAGGCGAACATGGGGATATTGGACATAAAGGACTGAAACCTGGTCTCACTGCTCCTCAGGGCCTTCTCTGTATTCAGCTGATCGCTGATATCGATACCGATACAGAGTGTTTCATGACGGGGATTTTCACCGTTTTCTCCACGGGTCACAACATTATTGATGGACCACTTGAAGTAGAGAGCTCCCCGGGGAGCCGATACACAGCTGATTGTCTCCATATCCTTCCAGGGAATATTGCCATTCAGTTCCGCCGGACTCAGGGCCGTGGGCAGCAGGTTTAGATCAAATACATTTGCTCCGTCAAGCTCATCCCGGCTCACTTCAAGGAGCCCAAGAGCATAGCTGTTGATCATAATGATTCCGCCGTCTGAATCGACCCTGAGAACAGCCGCCTCAAGCTGCTGTACAAGATTGTTGTAGTTGAACTCGCTGTTTCGGATCTCCGCAGTTCTCCGGATTATGGTCTCTTTCAGGTAGATGCTGATAATCAGAAATGTAAGAATCCCCAGAATCAGGAGGGGGATGGTAAATCTGATCCACAGGGGCAGTTCATCTCTTCCTGTCTGATGAAATCCCATCTGCTCCTTTAGAATCCTGTAGTAGATGGAACTGCTGTCTCCCTTCCATAGCTCCATATCCCGGTCTATGTCTTCAAGAATATGGCCGTTTGTACCTTTCTTTACCGCAAAATAAATCGAGAAGGGTGAAAAGAGGATGTTACTGCCTATCAGATTGTATGCTCTAAGTTCCTGCAGACCGGCATATTCGGGAGCCGCCAGAGCCTGAACTTCTGAATTCTCCAGAGCTTCCATGACCGCTTCAATTGAATTGTAGGTAACCGTCCTGACTGATATACCAGACTCCCGGGCGGTCTGTACAATATTGCGGCTGTTTCTGTCATTGCTTATCAGAGCTATGGCCGTGCCGTCCAGGTCTTTCATGGTCCGGATTTCACTGTCCGGGGGGATAAAGATCTGTCCCCAGAGTTCAACCACCGGCTCTCTGTTGAAGTCCATAGTCTTCTCTCTTTCCGGGGTTTTTCCAATACCCATTACAAGATCGATCTCTCCTCTCTGGAGTTTTTCCTTCAAATCAAACCAGGATCCTTCGGTATAGCTGACCCTCCAGCCCGACGACTTTACAAACTCGTCAATCAGGGCGGGGAAGAGACCTTCGGCTCTGCCGAATTCGTCGGTATAATTCAGAGGAGCAAAGGTGAAAAGTCCAATTCTGACCCTTCGGGGTTCATTGCTTTCTCCCTCCCGGGCCGGAATAACTGAAGTAATCATGAGAAAAAACAGAATGAATGTTCTGGTGACTGTCATTATTTTAATCATAGTTCAAAGAGAATACAGGCGCTTCAAAAATTCTTTTTCAGAAGCATTTCAAATTCATTCGGGGGGAGGGGGGGAGAGAAGAGGTAACCCTGGAACCGGCTGCATCCGGCATCCTGAAGAATTTTAAGCTGTTCTTCCGTTTCCACACCCTCAATGATAAGTGATTTTTTCCTGTTGTTGGCCAGATGGGTGATCAGCTGCAGAAAACTTCGGCTGTCCTCATCGGTGGTGATATTGTCTACAAAGGACTTGTCCAGCTTCAAAGTGGTTGCGGGGATATCCTTCAGATAGCTGAGGCTGGAGTGACCGGTTCCGAAGTCATCCATAAATATATCAAATCCCATCTCTCTGATGATCTGCATCTGCTTGATGGATTCCTTCGGATGTTCCA
Source organism: Spirochaeta sp. UBA5339 (assembly GCA_002408085.1). Lineage (GTDB taxonomy): Bacteria > Spirochaetota > Spirochaetia > DSM-2461 > DSM-2461 > Oceanispirochaeta. The sequence continues at coordinate 119,494 of DHQL01000011.1, read as the reverse complement.
TGGTTTCAGACTCTGTAATTTCCAGGTGAAGGAAGTCTGGGGAGAGGTTATCCGCCTGTTTCAGGGCACTCATCAGAATCACAGGGAGGTCCAGGTTGGCATACTCCCTGGCCGTCAGGTTGACTGAGGTGTAGATACCGTAGATGTCGCTCCACTTCTTAATCTGTCTGGCGGTCTTGAAAAGGACCCATTTTGATATGGCCGAGATAAGGCCGGTCTGTTCGGAAACGGGAATAAAAAGGGAGGGAGGGACCATTCCCCGTTCAGGATGTTTCCAGCGTATCAGGGTTTCACAGCCCACAATGGTCCTCTTTTCATCCACAATGGCCTGGTAGTAGAGTTCAAACTGGTTCAGGTCGATGGCCCTGTTCAGGTCGTTTTCCAGCTCAAGCCTGGAAACGGTTCTCTGGTGAATCTCTCTGTCGAATAGCCTGTACTCCCGCCCCTCATCCATGGCGGAAACAAGAGCCTTTGAGGCGTTGGCGATAAGAGATTCACAGTCGTTTCCATCGGCGGGTGAGACGGCGATGCCCATGGTGCAGGTCATGGTGATATTCACCTCACCCTTCCGGTAGGGGATGGCAACGGCATTGATCAGTTTCTGGGCTACAATAATGGGTTCTGTTTCATGGGCCATGGAGGTAAGGATCACGGCCAGCTCATTGCCATTGTACCGGAACACATAGTCTGTGCTCCTCAGACACTCTCCGATCCGTATCCCCGTATTTTCAAGGAGCATATTGCCTATGGTCATGCCGTGTTCCAGACAGACCTTCTGGTAGTTGTCTATGGAGATGATAATCAGGCACTTCTGGCTGTCATGGCCCTGCCGTTTTGCCTTTTCCAGTTCCATATCCAGAATAATATCCAGAGACCGTTCATTGAAGAGCCCTGTTACATGGTCCCGGAATTCGTAGTTCAGGAGCTTGGATTCAATCTCTCCCAGCTTGCTTATATCGTGGGAGAAGACAAGAACATGGGAGATCTCACTGTCCATCTCGTTGTAAGGGTAGAAGGAAACATGCATATATTTGCGGGTTTCACCCACCTTGAACTGGTCAACATAGTGAATCTCCTCCCCCTCGAAACAGCGGTTCAGATACCCCTTGATTGTATTCTTGAAGCGCTCTTCCCCCCATACCTTGCTAATGGGTTCTCCAAGAAGGTCCTCCTGACCGAAGCCAACGGCTCTGCAGTAGGATTCGTTGACAACCTCATAGCGGTAATCCCTGTCAATCAGGGTGATCAGGTCGGAGGATGTGTTGATAATGTACTTATACTTATGCTCCTGTTCAGGCATATCTTAATAGTATACCCATATTTACTGACTCGTCTAATAATAAAAAGGTCGTATTTCTTATTTACCTTTTGACTGAGACCTCCGGTTCCCCGGTATTTAAACTCATACTCCCTCTGTGGTAGTATAAAAAAACAATACCATCTCTATTTCAGGAATAATTATGCAAGCAAAGATTATTTACACAAAAACCGACGAAGCACCGGCTCTGGCTACCCGGTCCCTGCTTCCTCTGGTTTCGGCCTTTACCGCCGCTGCGGGAATCAATGTTGAGACCAGAGATATATCTCTGGCGGGGAGAATCATTTCGGCCTTTCCCGAAAGACTAAGTGAAGAGCAGAGAATAACCGATGATCTGGCCGAACTGGGCCGGATGGTTCTTCAGAAAGATGCCAATATTATCAAACTGCCCAATATCTCCGCCTCCATACCCCAGTTGAAGGCTGCTGTCGCCGAACTTCAGGCCAAAGGCTATAATCTGCCCGATTATCCTGATGAACCCTCCAGTGACGAGGAGAAAGAGATACAGGCCCGTTACGACAGGATCAAGGGCAGCGCCGTTAACCCGGTTCTCAGAGAGGGAAACTCCGACCGCCGGGCTCCTGCTTCCGTAAAGGGTTACGCAAAGAAAAATCCCCACTCCATGGGTGAGTGGAAGTCCGACTCCGCCTCCCATGTTTCCAGCATGAGCCGGGGAGACTTCTACGGCAGCGAGAAGTCCGTAACCATGGACAGGGCCGATTCGGTAAGGATCGTCTTCAAGGGCGATGGCGGCGAGAAAGTCCTGAAGGAGAGCTTTCCCCTGCTTGAGGGGGAAATCGTCGATTCGGCGGTGATGTGCAGATCCGAACTCCGCAGCTTCCTGAAGGAACAGCTGGCCGATGCAAAGGCCAGGGGAGTGCTCTTTTCTGTTCATCTGAAGGCTACAATGATGAAGGTTTCAGACCCCGTTATATTCGGTCACGCGGTATTTGTCTTTTTTGAAGATGTCTTTAAAAAGTATGCCGATGACTTTGCCTCCCTTGGTGTTAATCCCAATCTGGGACTGGGAGACCTCTATGCAAAAATTGCATCCCTTGATGATTCGAAGAGAGAGGCTGTGGAGAAGGATCTTGAGGCTGCCTTGAATGACGGCCCCGATCTGGCCATGGTCAACTCGGACAAGGGGATCACCAATCTCCATGTTCCCAGCGATGTGATTATCGATGCCTCGATGCCTGCTGCCATCCGCAGCTCCGGCTGTATGTGGAACGGCGAGGGAAAACTGCAGGATACAAAGTTTATCATTCCCGACCGCAGCTATGCCGGCGTATACAGCACCGCTGTGGAGTACTGTAAAAAACACGGAGCCTTCGATCCCGCAACCATGGGTTCTGTTTCCAATGTGGGACTCATGGCTCAGAAGGCTGAGGAGTACGGCTCCCATGACAAGACATTTCTGGCCCCGGGCAGCGGTGTCATAGAAGTCATTAGCGACAGCGGCGAGGTTCTCCTCTCTCAGAATGTTGAGGAGGGAGACATCTACCGCTCCTGCCAGGTCAAGGACGCCCCTGTGAAAGACTGGGTCAAGCTGGCGGTTAACCGCGCCAGGGCCACAGGCTCTCCAGCAATCTTCTGGCTGGACCCCGCAAGGGCTCATGATTCAGAGTTGATTAAAAAGGTCGTAATTTACCTGAAAGACCATGATACTGGGGGACTGGATCTCCGGATTATGAGCCCTGTCGAGGCGACAGAGTTCTCACTGGACCGGGTTAAGGCCGGTAAGGACGCCGTATCTGTAACCGGAAACGTTCTGAGAGACTATCTGACCGACCTCTTTCCTATTCTTGAGCTGGGAACAAGTGCAAAGATGCTCTCCATAGTTCCCCTGATGAACGGCGGCGGCCTCTTTGAAACCGGTGCCGGCGGTTCAGCACCCAAGCACGTGCAGCAGTTTAATGGCGAAGGGCACCTCCGCTGGGACTCTCTGGGTGAGTTTCTTGCCATTGCTGTCTCCCTGGAGCATCTGGCTTCTCTCTTTGACAATCCCCGGGCCCGGGTACTGGCGGACTGTCTTGATGGGGCAACGGCGGAGCTTCTTGAAAAGGGAAAGTCTCCCTCCCGCAGGGTGAACGAGCTGGACAACAGGGGCAGCCACTTTTACCTGGCCCTCTACTGGGCAAAGGCGCTGGCTGCCCAGACCGGGGATGCGGAACTTAAGAGACTTTTCGCTCCCCTGGCCGCTGAGCTTGATGCAAATCAGGACGCTATAGAGAAGGAACTGATGGAAGCCCAGGGCAGTGCCGTGGATATCGGCGGCTATTACTTCCCCGATGAAGAGGCGGCCGATTCTGCCATGAGACCTTCCGGAATTCTGAACAGAATAATCGCTTCTTTTAGCGCTTAAAAAGAAAGGGAGTTTCAAAAAAAACAGGCTGCCGGAAAAAATGACAAAAAAGAACTGGTCTTTTCCGGCGGCTTCAGTATATTCTGAACTATCGATTGATTCATATCAAAATACTCGGAGAGATAATATGCGCCTGTTGTCTGAAGCCTATGAGAATGGCAGTTATGAAGTCCGTCTGAAAGCGAAGTTCAGTTTTTATCTTCAGCTTTTTGTCACCCTGATGCTGATTCCGCTTACGCTTATTGATTTTCTTCAGGGGGAAGCAATTGTCGGCTCCATCATTCTGGCAATGGGGCTCTTTCTGATCCTTTCCATCCTTCTGCTGCTCAAGGGAAAGTATGATATCTCCTCATTTATATTCAGTACCATTGTTCTGCTGCTGATTACAGCCGATATGGCGGCCAATGCCTTTTTCATGGAGAACCTGATTCTTCAGGAAGCTCTCTTTCTCGTGGTCTACTCACAGGTAATGAGCTTTATGGTCAGAAGCAGAAAGGGAGTCAAAACTTTTATCTTTACAGGCTCCATTCTCTATTTAATTCATATAATCATCCATACAGTGGCAGGGGGACTCGTTCTCAGCAATACAAAGGAACTTACTACCGCTATTGTCGGTACAATTCTGATGGCCGCCAGTTTCTACTCTGTTATCATTCAGAAAGGTGTGTTTATGCAGCTTACTGACGATACAATGAAGCGCTACCAGGAGAGTGAGGTACACAGCAAAAGAATGATCACCCTTGTGGGCTCTGTATCCGAGCAGATCGATAACGCCCTGGTCCTCAGAGAGTCCGCCGAAGAGACAGGAATGGCTGTAAATCTGATCGAGAGACGTACCGAGGGCATGAAGAGCTCCCTGGGAGAACTGAACAGGGGGTTTGAGAGTACAAAGGCTGCCCTTGATGCCATCGGCAGGAGTCTTGAAGAGCTTGAGCACAACGCCCAGAACCAGTCTGCCAATGTAACAGAGTCCAGCGCTGCCATCGAGGAGATGGTAGCTTCCATCAAGAGTGTTTCATCTACCATCAAGATAAGAAAACAGAATGTTGAGAGTCTGATCGAGACCTCCAGAAACGGAGAGGACATTATAAGACAGACCGAAAGCTCCTTTAACGAGGTTATCGACCAGATAAGCAGCATCCGCGACATGACCAGTCTGATAAGCGGTATCGCCGCACAGACCAACCTACTGGCTATGAATGCGGCCATCGAGGCGGCTCATGCGGGCGATGCGGGAAGGGGATTCGCGGTGGTTGCCGATGAGATCCGGAAGCTCGCTGAGAACAGTTCTACCAATGCAAAGAAGATCTCAGAAAACCTGAAGACAATGATCTCGTCCATCGAAAATACCGGGGCCCAGGTGAAACAGTCGGGGTCCTCATTTACGGAGATCAGAACCGAGGTTGACTCGGTGGCCCGTGCAATGGATGAAATTTACAACAGCACCGAGGAGCTGAATACGGGAAGCGAGGAGATTCTGCGCTCCACTACAAGTCTGAATGAGCTTACAAGCAGTGTAATGGACAGTGTAAACGGCGTTTCCACAGATAAGACCACCATAGACAGCAATCTTGACAGCGACAGGGATCTGGCCCGACAGCTGGTATCAGTCACCTCTGATATCTCAATGGATGCCTCTGAGATCAGAGGCAGCTCAGACAAGGTTCTGGAAATGGCTGCCTCCCTGGCTCGTCAGTCCGAGCGCCTTAAGGGTGAACTTAATTAGGGATTGTGAATAAAGTCCCTGCTGTTTCCAAGCAGCAGGGATTCTATTTCATGTCTCTTTCCCACGCCCCGGAAGTCCACCTTCCAGATCTCTCCGTTATTGGGAAAGGATTCGGGATAGAGGGGCAGGGTATTTTCCAGGACAGCTCTGATGAGCCGGAAGGTCACTGCATGGGTGACAACAAGGACATTTCTATCGTCCTCGGGATCAAAGGATGAAAAGAAGGATTTCACACGGTCAGCAATCATGGCATAGGACTCGCCGCCCCCTTCGGGTATCCAGTCCCATCTTTCTGCTGTTCTTGTTTCGTACTGATCTTCGGTTTTTACCTCATCATAGGTCATTCCCGAGTACTTTCCCAGTTCCTGTTCGCTGACTCTCTCGTCTTCTTCAATCTCCAGACCGTAGAGAGAGGCGAAGGACTCCGCGGTCTGTGTGGCCCTGATCAGGGGAGATGAGATAATCCGGTTTATTTTAACCTTCTCCTTCAGTTCTGATGCGATCAGACCGGCATCGGCCCTGCCGGCTTCGGTCAGCGGAAAGGGCAGCCTGCTTGCCATGATCCTCTGGCTGTTAGCCTCGCTCTGTGCATGTCTTATAAGATATATTGTGCCCATCCTCATCCCTCTTCCTCTGTTTTGTGGTGATTGTAGTCAATTTTACAATTCAATGCCAGTGACTCTCTTTTTTTGACTTGTACCGGCTAAATGTTTCATAATTAGTGTAGACGGCTGTCCCTCTCGGGCAGCCGAATTTCCTGATCATGGGAAGGTGTATGAAACTTCTTGTTGTTGATGATTCCAGAGCTGCCAGGATGCTTATCAAGTCCATTCTTCTTGAATACAATCCTGAGGCAGAGATCGAAGAGGCCGAGAACGGAGCTCTTGCCGTTGAGAAATACGGGGAGTTCAGTCCTGATCTTGTTTTTCTTGATCTGACCATGCCGGTGATGGACGGTTTTGAGGCTCTGGAAAAGATTGTTGCCGCAGATCCCGCTGCTGTTGTTATTATCCTTACCGCCGATGTTCAGACAAAGTCCGTCGAACGCTGTATGGGGAGCGGAGCCTACAGGGTTCTGAAGAAACTGCCCGATAAGAAGGTTGTCTATGCCCTTCTTGATGAATTGAAGTCTAAAGAGCCCGGGGGCTGATGATGAGTGATATTACACTTACCGAGATGGAACTGGACGCCCTGCAGGAGACCATGAATATCTCCTTCGGTTCCGCTGCCGCGGATCTTGCAGATGTGATGGATATTTTTATTCATCTGACGGTTCCCGATATTCAGTCCGTCAGCGCTTCCAGCCTCCCCGAATATATTGGAAATGAAATAGCAGATTTCTCTACCAGCAGTGTGGTGGAGCAGAAGTACTACGGTGATTTCAAGGGTATGGCCTTTCTGATCTTTCCCTACGGCAATGAGAAAGATCTGCTTACCTATTTCAATGCAACCGATACGGACAAGATGAAGTCCGACCAGCTTCTTGAACTTGAGAACGAGGTCCTTATGGAGGTCAGCAATATCCTGATAGGAGCCTGTATCGGAAAGATTTTTGAGATGCTGAACAGCAATATCTGCTATGAACCTCCCCAGATCCTTGCAGGCAAGGATTTTGACCAGGATTTTATTGAATCGGAGCTGGACTCTCGGGATCTGGCCATTACTATGAAGACTTTTTTCTCTTTCGAGGACAGAAATACAAAGGGATATCTGGTACTGATTAACAGTCAGGAGTCCATTCCCCATCTTAAAAAAGCTCTGTCCCGTTTTATTGGAGCGTAGCTGTTTTGGATAGACAAATCCTGGATGTTCTGAATACAGGCATCGTCATTCTGGATAATAAATACCAGGTTGTACTCTGGAACCACTGGATGGAGATGAACAGCGGTAAAAACCGTGAGGAAATAGAGGGGAGTCTTCTGTTTAAGCACTATCCTCAACTGAACACTCTCTTTTTTACCAGAAGCGTCAAATCTGTTCTTAACTTCAATAACTATGTTTACCTCTCTCAGAAACTGCACACCTATCTCTTTCCATTTCCCACCAGAGGGATCTATGCAAGAGACTTTGAATTTATGCAGCAGAGCTGCTCACTGATACCCCTGACCGGGGAGGATGGTGAAAAGCTTATTGTAATAACCGTTCAGAATGTGACGGAAACGGTATTTCTGGAGCAGAGCCTGAAGGAGCAGACCCGTCTTGACGGTCTGACGGGTATCTTCAACAGACGCTATCTGGACAAGAGACTGGATGAGGAGTATACCCGCTTCAAACGCAGCGGCCGCGTCTTCAGTCTGATGATGCTGGACATCGATCACTTCAAACAGGTTAACGATAATTACGGACATCCCTTCGGAGATCTTGTCCTGAAAGAACTGGCAGCATTGTGCAATGATATTGTCAGAGGAAGCGATATCGTAGCCCGTTTCGGAGGGGAGGAGTTTTCCGTTGTCCTGCTGGATACTGAGGCTGAGGGAGCTATGATCTTTGCCGAGCGACTGCGGAAGAAGGTTGAAGAGTTAAGTTTTCGCAACAATGAGGGACTCTCTCTTTCCATCACTATAAGCCTCGGAGTCACCACTGTTACAAAGGATATTGAGAGCTCAGCCCATCTGATTGAAGAGGCGGACAAGGCCCTCTACAGCTCCAAGGAGAGCGGCAGGAACTGCGTCACCCTCTATGATGATAAGAAGCACAAGGGAAAACCTAAGAAATCTTCGGTAATGGGCCGTTAGTGCTGTTGCAGGCAGCAAGAGACCCAGCATCAGCAAAGCAGAAAAAAAGCCCGGTTTCCCGGGCTTTCATCATTATTATTAAGTAAAAATCAAAACTCAGTCAGAATTAAAGCTTCACTTCCGCCTTTGTCTCATCAAAGATCTGAAGGGCTTCTTCAGATGGTTTAGGTGTTACCAGACTGACAACAATAACGGCTATAAAGGCCAGAATAAATCCGGGGAGCAGTTCATAGAAGTACTCTCCTTCGATGGAAATGTAGTTCTTCACCACAAAGATGGTTACAGAACCGACAATCATTCCCGCAAGAGCACCCCATTTGGTCATTCCTCTCCACACAAGGGCCAGGATTACAACGGGACCGAAGGCGGCACCGAATCCGCCCCAGGCGTAGCCTACCATATTGAGGATTGTTCCCGAGTCGGTAGAGGCAATCAGGAAGGCCAGAAGGGCGAATCCTACAACACCCAGACGGCTGATAAGCTCTTTGGCCTTGTCATTCTTTTTCTGAATAAAGGGGATGTCCTCTGTCAGAGAGGATGTGAGAACCAGAAGCTGAGAGTCCGCTGTGGACATAACAGCAGCCAGTACCGCCGCCAGTACGAAACCGGCAAACACGGGGTGGAAGAGGGCTGTAGTCAGGGCCAGAAAGACCCTTTCGCTGTTGCCGTCGGGACCGCTTACACCGGGCAGGTTGGTAACGGCATCAAAACCGATACCGATCAGTCCGATGGCTGTGGCCAGAATAAGGGTAAGAGCCATCCATGTTATACCGATGCGTCTGGCACTCTTGACGGATTCAACGTCCTTGATACCGATAAAACGGGCCAGAATATGGGGCTGACCGAAGTAGCCGAATCCCCATGCCAGCAGTGAGATGGCAGTGATCCATCCGGTCTGGAAGTGGAAGGCCTCGGGATTTACGGCGGAGATATCAACGCCTGAACCGGTAATGGCGATAAATCCCAGGAGGGCACAGAAAACAAGGGCCGCCAGCATCAGAAGTCCCTGAATCAGGTCGGTCCAGCAGACCGCCATATAACCGCCAAGGAAGGTGTAGGATACGACAACCAGTGTTGTAACAATCAGACCGACCTCTTCGGAGGCTCCGAAGCTGTGGGCGAAGAGGAGGGTACCCCCCTTCAGACCAGAGGCCACATAGAGGGTGAAGAAGAAGAGTATTACCAGAGTGGAAACCACCTTCAGTACACCCGATTTGTCATCAAAGCGGCTGGAGATAAAACTGGGGAGGGTCAATGCCTTCATCTTCTCTGTCATGGACCGGAGACGGCCTGCAACGATAAGCCAGTTGAAGTAGGCACCGATCAGAAGTCCCACGGAGATCCATACACCCTCTACGAGACCGCTTGCGAATACGGCACCGGGAAGACCGAGGAGGAGCCAGCTGGACATATCAGAGGCTCCGGCTGAAATAGCCGATGTCATGGGGCCGAGGGTTCTTCCACCGATAAGAAAGTCCTCATTGGTGTTTGTCTTTTTCATTGAGTAGTAGCCGATGCCGAGCATCAGTACCAGATACAGCGCAAACTGTACGTAGAGAATCATAGGTTCACTCCTGAGATTGATTTGATTCATTAAAATAATTTATGAATTGTAAGGCCTAATGATAAGTGCCATGAAATTATATGTCAATTGTATTGTATATTTATGCATGCGGTGATCACTAATGACGGCGAAATTCGGCAGTTTAACAGACCTTTATGGTTCAAGCCGTATAAATAAATACTATTATGTCGTTTTTCATTTTAAATAATACTTGTGACATAAGTGAAAATACAATAGATTATACCTCATGAAAATTCTGAATTACGGATCATTGAATATCGATATTGTCTATAAGGTTTCCCATATTGTTAAACCGGGAGAGACCATTCCCGCATCGGATGTGGAAATGAACGGCGGCGGTAAGGGTGCCAACCAGTCGGTTGCCCTGTCCAAGGCGGGAGCTCCCGTATGGCATGCCGGAACCATTGGAAACGACGGCGACATGCTGCTGGACCTTCTTGGAGAATACGGAGTTCATACAGAATATATCCGCCGCTATGACGGCATCACCGGACAGGCCATCATCCAGCTCTCCGACTCGGGACAGAACTCCATCGTCCTTGTGGGCGGAGGAAACCGGGAGAATACGAAGGAGATGGTGGATGAGACCCTCAGTCACTTTGGTGAAGGGGACTATCTGGTTCTTCAGAATGAGATCAATCTGACATCCTATATCATCGAAAAGGCATGGGAGAGGGGAATCAAGGTCTGCCTGAATCCCGCGCCATACACCCCGGAGGTGAAATCCTGGCCTCTGGACAAGCTGGAGCTGCTGGTGGTCAATGAGATAGAGGGGCAGGATCTGGCCGGAGAAGAGGGGAGCTTTGAAGAGACCCTTGACCGGCTGACCGCTGCCTATCCCGGTATGAGCATCCTGCTGACCGTCGGCAAAGAGGGTTCTTACTTCGGAAGGGACGGTGAGAGGGAGTATGTTCCCATTGTGGATGCTCCTGTTGTGGACACCACAGCTGCGGGAGACACCTTCTTCGGCTACTTTCTGGCCAGCCGCCTGGAGGGCATGGATATCCGTGAGTCAATGGAGAGGGCCACCAGAGCCTCGTCTGTCACTGTATCCCGTCCGGGAGCGATGGATTCCATCCCCTTCGCCTCGGAACTTAAGTACTGATCCTCCGGCCCGGTTTATCCGGGCGGATCAGTCCGGCCGGATCGGCTACTTCTTCTTTTTGCCCTTTTTATCCTTGTTCCGGAGCTTTTCGGTTTCGCTCATCAGCTTGTCTATCATAGTCTTGTACTTCTCCTCCACATACTTCCGTTTAACCTTCAGAGTCTGAGTCAGCTCCTTGCCGATGGAGAAGTCGTTCTTGACCGGCAGAATCTTTGTAATAAATTCAAAGGGTTTGAAACCCTGTTCCTTTGAGATCAGCTGGTTGACCTCCTTCATAATCACTTCGTAGATATGGTCATGCTCGATGGAGTCCTTACCGGTCATCTGTATATCAGAATCCTTCAGCTTCAGCTGGGCTGCCAGCTTCATCAGCTCCTCTTCGTTTACCGCCACGATGGCGGAGAGCTGTTTCTGGTCCTGACCCAGTACCACGGCGTGGTCGATGTAGAGGCTCTCCTTCATCTTGTCCTCGATGGCCTCGGGCTCCACATTCTCTCCGCCCATCAGGACGATGGTGTCCTTGGCCCGGCCTACGATGATAAACTCGCCGTTTTCGGACTGCACCGCAAGGTCTCCGGTGTTGAGCCAGCCCTCACTGTCCAGAACAGCCGCAGTGGCCTCGGGATTCTTGTAGTAGCCTTTCATCACCTGAGGTCCCCGGCAGTAGAGGACTCCTTTCTCACCGATATCCGCCGGGCTGCCGTCCTCTCTGCGGATCTCAACTTCCGTATTGTCGAAGGGCACTCCCGTTGAGCCGAAGGTATTCCGGTCGAAGGTTCTTGAGAGGATTCCCGGGGCACACTCGGTCATGCCGTAGGCGTTGGCAATGCGGATGCCCAGGGCATTGAAGAGTTCATCCAGATACTTGGGCAGGGAGCCCGCAGCCGAAGTGGCGCCGCGAAGCCGTCCACCCACCTTGTCCCGGAAGGGTTTAAAGAGTATCCGGGAGATATAATGGCCGGGGGTCATCAGGATAAAAAGGAGGAGATGGTAGAACCAGGATATACTTCTCCTGATTACCGAGCGTTTTGAGAGACGAATATAGCAGCCCTTCAGATAGTGTCTGGAGCTGAGGTAGACCTGATTCACCTTTACAAAGAAGAAGATCAGGTTCCGTTTAACAAAGCCCATCTCGCTCATGGCCCTGATCAGTTTCTGGTAGATCGATTCCCAGACCCGGGGAACCGAAATAATAATCTCCGGCTTGATCCGCAGCAGGTCTGAGGCGAAGCGTCCAGCCGAGGAGTAGACGATGGTCAGGACGCAGACCATGGCGCAGTATTCGAAGGTCCTTTCATAGACATGCCAGGAGGGGAGCATAACCACGGTCCGTTCCGCCTTCTCGGGATCTATCTCCAGACGGGGGGTATTGGCTTCCACATTCTGAAGAAAGTTCCGGTGGGTCAGCATAACACCCTTGGGATTACCTGTTGTTCCCGAGGTGTAGACGATGGTAAGAAGGTCATCTTTCTTTACCTCCTTCATCAGCCTTTCCACCTGGTCGGGATCTTCTGTCAGGGCTTCCTCTCCCATGCTGATAATCTCGGCGTAGGAGACCAGCATTTTCAGTATATCCTTCGGAAGGTCCTCGTCCTCAACGGCCTCCAGAACAATGATTTTCTGACACTGTTTCCAGTCGTCCTTTTCAAAGACCGGAATGATGTCGTGGAGCTGTTTCATATTCTCCAGAATCAGAAAGGCTGAGTCCGAGTGCTTGTAGATAAACTGAATTTCCCGGGCTGTGGTGTCAGAGCCCCGTGGAACAGAAACGGCGCCCAGGGCCATCAGGGCCATGTCCGTGGAGATCCACTCGTAGCGGTTGTTCATAAAAAAGCCCACATGATCGGACTTTTTGATACCAAGGCGGCCGAATCCGGCGGTAAGAACCCTTATAAAGCGGGTAAAATCGGCAAAGCTGATCTTCTCTTCCCCCGACCGGGTCCGGAACTGGTGTGATATGCGCCCGGGATATTTTGCGGCGGTTTCAAAGGGAATTTCCAGAATGGAATTGTACATAGTCTTATCCTTTGTTCTCCTGTCTGTTTACCGCCCCTCTCTTTACCGGGGGGCCGATGGGATCTGAAGGAGAATCTGCAGTCTCTACTATATGTTATAAGCCATTCCGGGCTCCGGAGCCTGATGGAAATCCCGAATTTCCGGGATTTTCCCTTTCCGCCCCGGCTTTTTCCTCCTAAGCCGCCTGGGCCTCACTTACGGGGGGGCCGAATATTCTGTCTGCCAGCCTGACATACCAGGCGGAAAGCTGAATCTGGACTATATAGCCCAGAGCTATGATCAGGGCTATTGCTGAGCCTTCACTTCCAAAGGAGGTCATGGCTATGGCCAGAGCAATGGAGAGGTTCCTCAGGACCGTTCCGTAAACCAGGGCAAGTCCGTCCTCCCGGGAGAAAAAGCGTTTTGCAGTCCATGTGCTTACGATTATATTCAGGGAGTAGAGGATAAGTAGGGGCGGAATCAGAGAGAGGAATGCAGCTGGATCTCTTACAATGGACTCCGCCTTAAGGGCCATGGCCGTAAAGACAATTCCCAGAACTCCAAGGGTGGAGAGGGGTGGGAACTTCTTTTTGATGTTCATCTGCCACTCCTGCCTTCCCTTTGCCCTGATAATCAGGGTCTGGGTGATGCTGCCCAGAATCATGGGGAGAAGAACAATCACAGCTATCTGTGAAAAAATCTTTGTCACGGGAATGGAGAGCTCCGCCCCCATTAGAACCTTGATATAGAGCGGTGCCAGCAGGGAGCCAGCCAGAAGGCCTATAACCGTCATCTTTACGGCTCCCTCCATATTCCCTTTGGACATGCCCGTCCAGGATATGGTCATTCCCGAGGTAGGAAGCAGGGAGACCAGAAGGAAGCCCAGGGCAAACCATGGCTGACTGCCGAAGAAGATCCGGCCGATAAACCAGCCCGCAAAGGGAATCAGCAGAAAGTTGATCATCTGGGTAACTATCTGCAGTCTTGAGTCGCCGGTTTCAAAGATCTTTTTGAACTGCATGGTCACCATCATGGGGAAGACCATCAGGAAGGTCAGAGGCAGAATGGCCGCCTTCAGAAAGGAGGGATCATCCAGCAGAAGGCCCGCAAGAAAACCGCCGGCCATAAAGAGGGGAACCGTCACAACCATGTTCTTCTGAAGAACAGACAGAAATTTCCACATACATTTTCTCCGTTAATTATATATATTGAAACTAATATATTGCAAAAATATATACATGTCCAGAGACCGGACAGGAAAAAACAGTGTTCGCGGGAGTGAGTATTTATTATTTTTCAAATAGAAACACTATTTGGAGGTTCTATTATGGCAGTCCTACCCCCGGGATTTGAAGATTTGATCAACAGCAGCGAACTGCCGGTGCTTGTGGATTTTTATGCCGACTGGTGCGGACCCTGTAAGATGGTCAGTCCTGTGATCGCCCGACTGGCAAAGGAGTACAAGGGACGGATTGTAACGGTCAAGATCAATACTGAGAAGAAACAGGATGTGGCCATGCGCTACGCCATTCAGTCCATTCCAACCATTATGCTCTTCCATAAGGGCAGACAGCTTATGCGCCTGCAGGGAGCCCATCCCTATGAGTCCCTCAAGGCGGAACTGGACCGGTCCCTACCCCGATAGATATCCACTATATGGCTGTCTGTTCTCTGGGCAATAGGTACTATTTTGTCCGCTGCCCGCTGTCTGACGCTGTACGGTCCCGGTATAATGATCTAATACAGAAATCAGTAATTTCCGGAGGTACACAACCTTGAATCCTGTTTCCCGCTGGCTGGACGCCCATATAACACTCCACAGTCATGACTCCCCGAAGGAGGAGCTGGCAAACTCCATTACCCACGGTATCGGTGCCATTCTATCGGTAACAGCCCTTGTTCTGATGCTTCACTCCGCTTCCGGGGCTTCGGCAGAATCGAAGATCGCCCTTGCTGTTTTCGGGATCTCCATGATCCTCAGCTACGTCTCCTCTTCCATCTACCATATGATCAAACCTTCCAGCTGGAAGCGGTTTTTAAGAATTCTGGACCATGTGAATATCTATATTCTGATTGCCGGAACCTACACCCCCTTCTGCATGACCCTGCCTGATGGGAAGAGGTCTCTTCTTCTGGCCATTGTCTGGTCCATTGTGGTCCTGGGAACGGTGTTTAAACTGCTCTTCTGGGGGAGGATGAAGGTCCTTCACACCCTGATCTATCTGGCCATGGGCTGGCTGGTTGTGTTCTTTGTATCGGATTTCAAAGAGGCTCTTCCGATCCAGGCTCTTTACTGGATGCTGGGGGGCGGACTTGCCTATACAGTGGGTACTCTCTTTTACGCTGCCAAGAAGATGCCCTTCTATCATGCGGTGTGGCATATCTTTGTTCTGGCGGGTTCGGCCTTCTTCTTCGGAGGGATCTATACCATTGTTCTGCCTCTGATTGTTTAGGCCTGCGGTGCGTACTGACGCTGACGCGGGATGCCGGGGGATTTCTACTGAGATGTAAAAAATCCCGGCAGCAGCCACGAAAATGTGTGGAAATTCTTCTTTCCAGTGCTTCACAATCCTGCAGCAGCGGGATTCGGTGCTGTTTTCAGGTTCTATTGCAATTCTGGTATGCATTTTGCACCTCTGATGGGTACTGGAGGCAAAAATGGTATTTCCCCCGAAACCCCTGGGATTTGTAAAAGAGGGGCTTAACAGAATGGGACTTGAGATCTCCCATGTCTACGAGGATCTGATCTTTCCCGATCACTCAGCCTATCTGATTCAGTTCGGCATAGAGAATCACGAGCTCAATATCTACTTCAACGGTGATTGTCCCGATGACGAACGCATTAAGCTGAAGGATGAACTTATATCGGAAATGGCCGGCAATATCGGCTTCTCCCTGAATTTTACCGGCAGCTTTGTCATGGAACAGGATGAAGATGAGGAGATCAAGCTGACCTTTTCACCCTGACAACCCCTCTTTCGTGAAGTATTCATGAGCAGGAACTCATTGCCGGATTGAAGATCCGGGCTTATTATAGAGTTGTTCAACAGAAATACTCCCGGAGGATACATGGCTCATTTAATTGTATCCGGATGCATCGGCTGCGGAGCCTGCAAAAGGATCTGTCCCACATCCGCCATCTCAGGCGAAATAAAAGAACTTCATATCATTGAAGGAGTACTCTGCATCGACTGTGGGTCCTGCGGCCGGGTCTGTCCCAAGGGAGCGGTCCGGAACGGTGAAGGGGATGCAGTGAAACGCACAAAGAGAGACCATTGGCTCCGTCCCCGGATCATAGAGGAGAACTGCTACGCCTGTGAAAACTGTGTGGCCGTCTGTCCCGTGAATGCTCTGGCCATGAAGGATGAATACTCTTCCTTTCACCGGAACCATGCGGTTCTGGCTGAACCGGACAAGTGCATCTCCTGCGGATGGTGTCTGACCAATTGTCAGTTCTCTGCAATTGTTATGGAGGCTGCCGATGATTAAAACTGCCCGGTACCTTGATATCAATCTTGCTGACCAAAGCTGGTCGGTCTATGATGTCTCGCCGGAAGACCTTGCAGCCTACATCGGCGGCAAGGGACTGGCTCTGAAGATCTACCATGACCGTCTTCCGAAGGAAAAGCTGAAAGATGCGGATCCTCTGGGCCCCGATAATCTCCTGATCTTCTCCATGGGAGTGATGCTTGGAACAGGAGCGCCCTGTACGGCCCGCTTCGAGGTTCTGACCCGCTCTCCCCTGACGGGACTTATGGTGGGCTCCTCCTGCGGAGGCCCCTTCGGTGAAGCCTGCAAGACCGCCGGATGGGACGGTGTAATTATCTCCGGTGCCGCCGACAGTCCGGTGACCCTGAGAATCGACAGGGACGGCGCCTCCTTCGAGTCTGCTGCAGAGCTCTGGGGACAGGGAACCCATAAGGTTCAGGACTCCCTGAAGCTGACGGTCAAGGAGGGGGCGGCAGTGATCGGCCCCGCAGGCGAGAACCGGGTCCTCTATGCCAATATCTGTTCGGGCCACCGTTTCGCAGGCCGCGGCGGTGTGGGGGCCGTAATGGGCTCCAAGAATCTGAAGGCCATTGTGGCCCGTGGAAAAGAGGTCCTTAACAAGCCGGCCCTGCCGCTTCGTTTCGAGGCCACCGTTAAGAGGGCCAGGAAGTACATTCTCCGGAACAACATGACCCGGAGCTACCGCTATTACGGAACCAATGTGAATGTGAATATCGGCATGGAGAAGGGCTTTGCCCCGGTCAGGAATTTCCGGGACCGCAGCCACCCTGATGTTCAGAAGAACTCGGGTGAGCTGATGGCCGAGAAGTACTCCACCCGGCACTCTTCCTGCCGCCACTGCTCGGTGCTCTGCGGCCACAAGGGTCGCTACCCCGACGGAAAGATGCGGCAGATCCCCGAATATGAGACAACGGGTATGTTCGGCAGCAATATCGAAAACTACGATCCCGATCTGATCGGCCGGTGGAACGAGGTTATGAACGAGCTGGGGATGGACACCATCTCCGCCGGCGGAACCATCGCCTGGGCCATGGAGGCCGGTGAGAAGGGGCTCCGGGAGACGGAACTAGCCTTTGGAAAGACGGATAATATCGAACAGACCCTCCGTGATATTGCACAAATGAAGGGGGAGGGGGCTGAGCTGGCCCTGGGTTCCCGGTTACTGAGCCGCAGATATGGTGGTGAGGATTTTGCCATACAGGTGAAGGGAATCGAGGTGGCCGCCTATGATCCCCGGTCCAGCTGGGGTCACGGCCTCGGCTACGCCGTCCACAACAAGGGGGGCTGTCATTTGGGCTCCTATATGATCGCCATGGAGCAGCTTCTGGGATATATGCCGCCCCATACAGCCATGGGCAAGGCGGACTGGGTTGTTTTTCTTGAGGACCTCTACACCGGGGTCAACTCCCTTCAGGTCTGTCTCTTCTCGGTCTTCGGCATAATGACCGAGCCCGTAATTCCAAGGTTTCTGCCGAAGTTTGTACTGAAGGCCGCAACCATAACCATGCCGAAGCTGGCCATGGCCCTGATGGACTGGAGCATCCTGAGCAGCTACTTCTGGTCGGTTACGGGAATCAGGATGAAAAAATGGGACTTTATCCGGGCCGGAGAGAGAATTAACAAGCTGGAACGCTGGATGAATGTTCAGATGGGGATGGACCCTGCCGAGGACTCTCTGCCGCGGCGCTTTACCCATGAAAAGAATACTCCCTTCAAGGGGAAGAATACGGTAGTTCCCGTGGAACGGATGGTCCGGCAGTACTACAGAAAGCGGGGATACGGCGCCGACGGCGGTCCCTCCGAGGGAGACCTGCGGAAACTGATGGCCTGATGGTCCGGCTTCGGTTCGGGCTGACTGGAGCGGTGTGCTAGATCGGGGTGACTTCGTCTCCCTTTCTGACCCTTCCCGATTCCAGAACCGCCAGAAACCGGGCGGACTTTGCCAGGGCGCATGTGGATTTGGCCCTGATAATCTCACACTCGGGCCAGCACTTCTTTCCTGTAACGGTGACCTTCATTATGGTGTCGCCGATGCGGAGCCAGCTCCCCTTCTCGAGGGCCTCACTGTCCAGGCCTTCGATCTGAATGGTCTCAAGGAAACGGGGAAAGCAGAGACCGTCCCGGTCGTCCTTTTCCACCTCTGCCCTGTCCTCTCTGCGGAGCAGGCAGACCTGACGGGGCCCTTCGCCGGAGTTGAAGTCTCCTTCAAGACCGTGGTTCTCCAGGAACATTCCCTCTTCTATCTCTCTGCGGAGGCCGTCCTTTGTCTCTTTGATAAATATTCCCGATACATGGGCCATACTCCTCTCCTTATTCAGTTCGACCTGGCAGCCGGCCCTGTTCAGTGGCCGTGGCCCCTGAGCATATCAATGCTGTGATCCATCACGGGGATCAGTACTCTGGTGCAGAGCCTGACCGCCTTCAGGGAGCCCGGGAAGTTGACCACCAGGGTCCGGCCTTTCATCCCCGCGTAGCCCCGGCTCAGCATGGCCATGGGGGTCTCCTTCAGGGACTCGGCCCTCAGGGTTTCCGAGATGCCCGGCAGCTCCCTGTCGCAGAACTCACGGCAGACTTCGGGGGTGATGTCCCGGGGGGATATTCCCGTTCCTCCAGTGGTGATGATCCAGTCCTCTCCCAGGGCCCCGTCAAGGGCCTTTCTTATGGCATCGGCTTCATCGGGGACTACCAGACGGCTGACGCCGCACTCGGGGAGGCTTTCCTCAAGGATCGACTGGATTTCGGGGCCCGACAGATCCTCATACTCTCCCCGGCTGGCCCTGTCACTGATTGTAAGAACAGTTACTTTCACCTGTGATCACACCTCCCTTAATCACCTTGACGAAGATTCCCTTCCGGGGCATCACACAGTCTCCCACGGCCTGATAGATGGCGCAGCCGTGGTGGCACTCCTTGCCGATCTGGGTGACCTCCACCTCGCACTCGCCGAGGTTGAGACGGGTCCCCACGGGAAGTGTCGCAAGATCGATACCCTTTGTGGTGATGTTTTCGGCAAAGTCGCCGTAGTTCAGTTCGATGCCCTGTCCCCGCATGGACTCCACGTCCTCATCGGCAAGCATTGAGATCTGTCTGTGCCAGTCCCCTGCATGGGCATCCCCCACAATTCCGTGATCAACCTTCAGTTCGGCTTCATCCACCGGAGTTTTCTGTTCGCCCTTTTTACGGGATATATTGATGGAAAGTATTTTAAACTCAGTCATTTTCAGTCCTTGGTTAAATCTCAGACAGCTGCAGCAGCCGGGGGGAGGGGAGTCTTTGTTTTTTCAATAAGCCGGATCTCCCCGATCCTCATCTTTTTGTCCACGGCTTTGCACATATCATAGACCGTCAGGGCCGCCACGGAGACCGCCGTAAGGGCCTCCATCTCGATCCCGGTCTTGTCGGTGCATACGGTCTTTGCGGTAATTCTGATCCCGTCCTCTTCGATTTCCAGATCCAGGGCGGCCTGATCCATAACAATGTTGTGACAGAGGGGAATCAGGCTTGATGTCTGCTTGGCGCCCATTACTCCCGCCAGGTTGGCTGTTGTCAGTACATCGCCCTTTTTAATCTGGTTCTCCCTTATAAGGGCCAGGGTTTCGGGGGCGCAGAAGATCTTGCCTTCGGCGATGGCTGTTCTGTGAATCACCGGCTTGGCCGATACGTCCACCATCCGGGCACTGCCCTTCTCATCTATATGGGAGAGTTTCCCCGTTTCCTTCATTCTATCCTCCGATCTCCACCATATTCCGGCTGGAGCAGCTGCCGCCGCAGCGGGGTTTGCTCCGTACTGCCTGGATAAGGCTCTCTCTGATGTTGTCTTTGTTTATTCTGATCTCCTGGTCCGAGTGGAGACAGGGTTTTATGGTTCCCCCCGAGAGGAGGCGTATCCGGTTGCAGCCGGCACAGGGAGGTGGTCTCTGGTAGACGATCTCCTCCTTCTCGAACTTGTCCTCTTTCAGGTCGTACTCTCTGATCTTCTGGAGTCTGATTCCCTTCTCAGAGCAGTACTCATTCATCCGGCTGATCTCATCCATTGTGGTCTCATCGGAGACAACCATATTGATTTTGATCGGAAAATTCTGGTTAAGGGCCGCTTCTATTCCTTCAAGTACCCCTTCCAGTCTGCCGCCCCGGGTCAGTTTCTTATAGCGCTCCGGGTCCAGGGTATCCAGGGAAATATTGATACTTGAAAGGCCCGCCTCTTTCAGCTCTGCCGCATACAGGGGCAGAAAGTGACCGTTGGTGGTCATGGCAAGCGTGTCTATCCCCTCTATATCACTGAGCTGTTTTACCAGGGAGCAGATCCCTTTGCGCACCAGGGGCTCACCACCGGTGAGGCGGATCTTGCAGATTCCCAGCCTAGCTGCTTCGCGGGCTATGGTGGTGATCTCTTCAAAGCTTAAGATATCATCATGTCTTTTCTGTACCACACCCTCTTCGGGCATGCAGTAGACGCAGCGCAGGTTGCAGCGGTCAGTGACCGAGATCCTCAGGTATGTAATCTCTCTGTTATAAGAGTCTAACATCTGCTATTTCTCCCTGATCTATATTCTGCACTCCCTGATCAACAATCACAAGGCCGTCGGCAAAGGCCATGGCATTCAGATGGGATGAACCGTGATAGGAGACGGGATAGATCTTCCCGTCCCGGAAGAAGACCGGAAGAAATTCCGTGCGGTCCCAGGTCTCTCTTGTGATTGCTTCTCCCAGTTCACCCTTAACAGAAAAGGGTTTGAACTCAAGGCCGCAGAACCGGTAAATCAGATGCCTGACAAAGACCTCAAAGAGGACATAGGTGGACACCGGGTTTCCCGGAAGTCCGAAGACAAAGCAGTCCTCCCGGCGGCCGAACCAGATGGGTTTGCCTGGTTTTATGGAGGCCTTGTGAAAGCTCTTTTCCACACCCAGTTTTTCAAGGGCTCCGGGAACAAAGTCGAACTCCCCCATGGAGACTCCCCCCGAGAGGATCAGAATATCATTTTCATCCAGACCCTTCCGGATTATCTCCTCCAGAGCCTCTCTGTTATCAGGAGTTATTCCGTAGTACCGCGCCGGACAACCTGATGCCGCAGCCTGGGCGATCAGCTGGGGGCCGTTGCTGTTATAGATCTCACCGTCCATCAGGACCTGACCGGGTTCTTTTATCTCCGAACCCGTGGTGATAATACCGATGCGGGGAGGGACCGCTGCATCCACCTCGGCCAGTCCCAGGGAAGCTAGTATGCCGATATCACCGGGAGTCAGACGGCGGGGGCTCAGAACAAGGTCTCTGGACTTCATATTCTGCCCCTTGAAGATGATGTTCTGAAAGGGTTCCCCTGTTTCCAGATAGACCATGTCCCCCTCGCGCCGGGTGTATTCGATACGGATCACTTTGCCGCAGCCCTCGGGAATCTTTGCTCCCGTCATTATGGCGGCGCACTCACCGGCTTTCAGGGCTTCTCTTGAGGAGACCTCACCCGCAGCCACGGTTTCCATTACTCTCCAGGGGCCCTTCCCGTCCCCGGCGCTGACCGCCCAGCCGTCCATGGCCGACTTGTCAAAGGGAGGGGCGTCCAGTGTGGAAAAGACAGAGGCAGGCAGGAGTCTGCCGACTGCCTGATTCAGGGGTACCTTTTCTGTCCGGGGGCTGTAGTTCTGGTCATCCAGAATTCTGTATATATCTGATAGTCCAATCAAGGCTGCAATCCTTCCAGTAGTGTTGAAGAGGAGATGAACAGAGTATCCACCTCCTCTCGGGGGCGGTATTTTTCAAGGTGGTCATGCCGGTGGGCGCTTATCTTTACCTTGACGGGAATACCGCAGTTCCTGTTTATTGTAATCTGCCCGTCCCTTCGGGGGACGACGGCAATTGTAGTTCTTTTCAGGCTGTTCCGCCGACTCCCATTATATCATCTTTCCCCCTGTTTCTGGAAAGGGTTTAGTCCTCTTCGGAAATGACAAATACAGCGAAATTTCATGGTCGGCGGGCAGAAATTTTTCAACCCTGTTCCGCCGTAAACTGTAAGCGTGGAGTACTGTCCGCTTCTGTATCCTAACCTCCTCCGCAGGTTCTGTTTTTTTTTACCCAATTCCGCCGGAAATTATGGATAATTGAAACAGGAGGCCCTAAATGAAAGAACAGCTTTTTGCACTGGGAAGCTATACACAGGTACTGCCCCATGTCCCCGGGGGATGCGGAAAGGGAATTTCAATTCTCTCATTCAATGAGGAGAGCAGTGAAATCAGGGTCATCCAGACCATTGAAGATATCGAGAATCCCTCCTGGCTCCACTGGAGTCCGGAATCGGGTCTTCTCTATGCTGTCTCAGAGAGTGAAGAGAGGGAGGGAGTTATCCGCTGTTTCCGAAAAGAGAGCGGAGGATTCTTCCGCAGCAGCTCCGGTATGGCCGTATCGGGCAGGGCCTGCTGTCATCTCCTGCCTCTGCCCCAGGAGAAGCTGCTCTTTGCGGCATCCTACGGTGACGGAAGGGTCAGCGGTTTCTCTTTGGAGAACGGAGAGCCCGATGAGCTTGTTTTTGACTTCAAATACAAAGGACAGGGAAAGAATCCTGTCAGACAGGAGGCTCCTCATGCCCATCAGGTCAGCTTTCACAGGGCAACGGGTTCTATCTATATCTGCGATCTGGGCTGTGATCTGGTCCGAAGACACTCTCTGGAGGCTCCCGAAGCCCATGAGCCGGCGGCCCTGAGTCTTCCCGGAGGATGGGGACCCCGTCATCTGGTTCTGGACCCTGAGCTTCCTGCTGCCTACATTCTCTGCGAGCTTGAACCCCGTCTTGTAAGCGCCAGGATTATTGAAGAGGGAGCGGAGAAGGGAAGGATGGAGATTATGGAGACCCATGATACGGTCAGTCCCGCCGAGGCGGGAAGGGCCGCACCGGCCGGGGTAAAGCTTCACCCATCGGGAAACTGCCTCTATGTTTCAAACCGCTTTACAGACACCCTGACGGTCTTCGAGATTGACCGCAGCGGAGGACGCCCCCGTCTGGCAAGGGTCGATGAGTTCAGCACCCGAGGAAAGACACCCCGGGACTTCTCCTTTACCCCCGATGGCCGCTGGCTGCTTATTGCCAATCAGGACTCTGACGATATTCAGATCCGCAGAGTCGATCCGGACAGGGGCCATCCCCTTGGCGAGAATCTTCCTCCCTTTGCCACAGGCACTCCGGTCTGCCTGGTGCCTCTGGTCTAAACGGCCCGATAATTGAGCTTTTGGGGCGGCCGGGGCCGGCTCCCTCTGCCGCCCTCCGTCAGAGGATGAAAAGTAAAGAATAGCTCGCTTTTTTTTCCTATCTCAGGTACTCTGGAAAACTATGAAAACCATCGAAGAGATAAATGAAAAAATCAGCTCCGGCAAGGCGGTGGTTCTCACCGCCGAGGAGATAATCGACTACGTGGACAAAAAGGGGGCCACCGCGGCTGCAAAAGAGGTTGATGTGGTTACAACCGCCACTTTCGGCCCCATGTGCTCCTCCGGCTGCTTTCTGAACTTCGGCCACTCCAAACCGAAGATGCGGATTACCGAAGCCTGGCTTGACGATGTAAGTGCCTATGCAGGCGTTGCTGCGGTGGATCTCTTCCTTGGCGCCACCCAGCTCAGAACCAACGATCCGGCAAATATCGACTACCCCGGAGAGTTCCGTTTCGGCGGCGGTCATGTGATGGAGAAGCTTGTGGCCCGGAAGGAGGTACAGCTCTTTGCCCTCTCCTACGGTACCGATGACTACCCCTTGAGAGAGAAAAGAGTCAGCTTTACAATCGACGATCTCAATCAGGCGGTTATGGTTAACCCCCGCAACTGTTATCAGAACTACAACGTGGCCATCAATGCCTCGGACAAACCCATATACACCTACCTGGGATATCTGAAACCGGGTATGAAAAACTGCGGCTACTCTTCCGCCGGGCAGCTCTCCCCACTGCTGAATGATCCCTTCTACCGAACCATCGGTGTGGGAACCAGAATCTGGCTTGCCGGTGCCCAGGGCCATGTCTACGCCGAGGGAACCCAGCACTCACCCAGCTGTGAGCGGGGCCGTCTCGGTGTTCCGTCAGAGGGGGCGGGAACCCTTGCCTTGACAGGTGATATGAAGAAGATGGACCCCGAGTTTGTCAGAGGTGTCAGCCTCAGGGGTTATGGCACTTCCCTGTCTGTGGGTGTGGGCATTCCCATTCCCGTACTGGATGAAGAGACGCTCCTTCAGACAACCATTCGGGACAGGGATATCAAGGCCCAGGTAATCGACTACTCCACGGACTATCCCGAGCGGACCGGAAAGGTCCTGGCTTCTGTAAACTATGAAGAGCTGAAGTCCGGATCCGTTGAGATCCTTGGAAAAAAGGTTGAGGCCGGAAGTCTCTCATCCTATGCCAAAGCAAGGAAGATCGCCGGTATGCTGCAGGAGGAGATCAGAAGCGGGAAGTTTCATCTCACCGCTCCCATCAGCCCCCTTCCCGTAGAACAGGGTATGAAACCCATGAAGGAGAGTGACTGATGAGCAGTGATACAAAGGTAACAAGAAAACTGATGCTCTACTTCCCCGAGTGCGAGACTGAGAAGCCAATCGTCTACCATCTGGTAAAGGATTATGATCTGGTTATCAATATCTTCCGGGCCCGTGTGACTCCCGAGGAAGAGGGCTATCTGGTACTTGATGTGACGGGAACCGAGGAGAATATAGAGAAGGGAGAGAATTTTATCCGCTCCCTGGATATCAAGATCGATACGGCCCGCAAGGGTTTGACCTGGGACAGTGAGAGCTGTGCCCAGTGCGGCAGCTGTATTCCCCACTGTCCCACAGGGGCCCTGTCCATTCCCGACAGAAAGACCATGGAGATTGTCTTCAACACCGATGAGTGTATCGAGTGTCTGAGCTGTATCAAGGTCTGCCCCTTCGGTGCCGTACACTCCCTGTTCTAGGAAAGCCGGAGGCTTTGCCTGAGAGACTCGAGACGGGATGCGGCTCAAGTATCATGAAAAGAAATATCAGAGAATTTCACCATAAAGATGCCCATTTTCACATTATGAGCGGCGCCTTTGACCGGACTGCTGAGTGCATCCGGAGGGAGCGCCTGAACCTGGAACTCTTTCTGAAAGAGCACCCCGGGTTTCAGGAGGCTCTGGAGCCCTTTGAACTGATCTCAGATGTCCTTCCAGAATCGGTAAGGCGGATGCAGGAGGCCTCCCGGCTTACAGGGATCGGCCCCATGGCGGCTGTGGCGGGAACCATGGCCGCTCTTGCCGCCGAGGCTTCTGCCGGGGCAGGGTCGGAAGAGACCATTATCGAAAACGGAGGGGATCTCTACCTGGACTGCCGGGAAGAGGTGGTTCTGGGACTCTATACCGGCAGCAATATGAAGTTCCGGAACCTGGCCCTCAGGGTTACCCCGTCCATGATGCCAGTGGCTGTCTGCAGTTCCTCCTCCAGAATGGGCCACTCCCTCAGCTTCGGGGACTGCGATCTGGTTACGGTTTTTTCAAAAGATGCCTCTCTTGCGGATGCAGCGGCCACAATGGGCTGTAACTCGGTAAGAGATACCGGACATATTGAAAATGTCCTGAACAGGCTCTCAGAAATTGAGGGTATTCTGGGGGTCCTGATTATCAGGGACGGTCATTTCGGAGCCGTCGGCGCTGTTCCGGAGCTTGTCAGAACCAAAGATCCTGATCTTCAGGGAAAGATTTCCCGGGATGACCTAGCCATACTTCCGTCTGAAATCATAGAATAGTAGGATAATTTGAGCCCACATATGGAGTTTTGTATGAAAAAAGTTGTGATTGACTGCGATCCGGGCATAGATGATGCCATGGCTCTGCTGATGGCCTTTGCTTCGGATGAGATAGATGTTCTTGGAATCACGGCGGTTTCGGGAAATGTTCCCGTTGAAAATACGGCTGAAAATGCTCTTGCTCTGACCGAGTTGGCGGGACAGGATATTGAAGTGGCAGCAGGAGCCTGTAAACCCCTGAGCAAGGCGCCCCATCATGCCTATCATGTTCATGGTGATAACGGTCTGGGCGGTGTAAGTCTGCCGGCCAAGGGGAAGCTGAGCAGCAGTACAGCCGTTGAACTGCTGATTGACCGGATCAAGGCTCATCCCGGAAAAATTGAAATTATAGCACTGGGTCCACTGACCAATATCGCTCTTCTTCTGAAAGACTATCCTGAGGCAGTGGAACAGATTAAGAAAATCATCATTATGGGCGGGGCTCTGAAAGGTGGAAACGCCACGGACTTTGCCGAGTTTAATATCTATGCGGACCCCCATGCGGCGGACATTGTCTTTACCTCGGGAGTTCCCGTTGATATGTACGGTCTTGATGCGACTAACAGGGTCCTTCTCTCTCCCGAAGAGGTCAAGGGACTGGCTTCCATGGGAGGAAAGGTTCTGACTCCTCTGGCAAAAATGCTGGATTTTTATCTCAGTTTCTACAAGTCTGTTGGATATGAGGGGCTTGGAATGCACGATCCCTTTACGGTGGCCTGCGTTATTGATCCCTCTCTCTCTCAGATGGTTGAGACGGCTATCCGGGTTGAGTGCGATGACCCTGTAACAATGGGGCAGACCATGATGGTAGAGGATGTACCCGCCTGCTGCCGGGCTGCGGTTGAACCCGATTCAGAAGCCTTTAAGACCCTCTTTCTTGATCTGATGAAGAGCTTCCTTTAGGGAGAGAGTGAAATCTTCTGGTCCCGGTCTTCGGATATATAGTTTTCCAGGGCCTGGATCAGAAGAACAAGAGTCTCTCGGTGGACTCCTTCAAGTCTGGCTCCAAAGTCAGCAGCCATCCTCTTCAGTTCCTCAGTCTCTTCCATCCCGCTATCCAGCCCTGCTGAGACTCTCTCCAGATCCCGGCGCATTGTCTCTATCTCCCCAAGACTCTCTCTGAGACCGGAGATCTCTTCTTCCATGGCATTTATACGGCTGTCGTCCCTGTTTTTCAGTTCTCCAAGTTCCCTATTCAGTTTGATCTCCAGTTCATTGACATGGTCAGCCCTGGAAAGCCCCATTACAGAGGTACTGGTGCATCCGGAGAAAAAAAGAAGGGAGAGTAAAGGAAACAGTAAAAGCCCTTTGTTCAGTTTCATATAAAGAATACCTGCCTTGTTTTTAAGTTAAACAAAGCAGACAGGCAGATCTGTTTCCTTTTTCAGTATTACAGGGTCAGTGAGAGGAATTCCTTTCGGCTGTCGAGATTAACAATCCCAAGACGGTCCCCTTCGATGATGCCGTAGGAGGGAGGATTGCCCCCCTTGGGCAGGGCGATGGAACCGGGATTGAAGAATGTGACATCCTCTTCGGTTTTCAGGACTGGTAAATGTGTGTGCCCCGAAAGTCTCAGCTCTCCGGCCAGTGGCGCCGCCACTCTGGGGGCCTCAAGGTGTCCGTGGGTCAGAACAAGGCGGAGTGTTCCAAGCTGCAGCTGCGCAAAGTCCCCCATTATGGGGAATTCCAGAAGCATCTGGTCCACTTCGCTGTCGCAGTTGCCCCGAGCTGCCAGAATCTCAGTTTTCAGGGGATTAAGGAGCTCCACAACCTCTGCCGGTGCATAACCTTCAGGGAGGGGGTTCCGGGGACCGTGGTAGAGTATATCTCCCAGAATCAGGAGTCTTTCAAAGGACTCCTCTCTATAAATATCAAGCACCTTCTTCAGGGCCGGTGCCTTGCCGTGTATATCAGAGATTACCATTATCTTCATACAGTTTTCATTCCTTGTATGCTCCACCTCAGGCAGAGTATTTTAAGTTGCAAATCATTGAAGTTCTTTTCAGTATAGAGAAGGGCGTTCTCTCCATCAAGAATGCTCTTCCGTCCCTTCCTCCGTGGGTGGTTTTATTGCGGTCACTCTGTTCCTTCCGTTGTTTTTTGCCATATAGAGGGCTTTGTCCGCAAGGTCGATATTCTGTTCAATGCTCTGCTCAAAGTCAAAGGGCGCTACTCCCGCGCTGACAGTAAGCCTATCACCCATAAGGCAGGGCACACCGGCGGATTCAACCATGGTCCTTATTCGTTCACATACTGCCGAGGCAGCTTCTATATCGGTCTCCACAAAGATCAGAAGAAACTCCTCACCTCCCCAGCGGGAGATAAGATCTGTCTGCCTGCAGCCCTTCCTGATCAGGGCGCTGACAGTCTCCAGGACTGTATCACCGCTGTCATGGCCAAACTTGTCATTTATCTTTTTAAAGTGATCCAGATCCATCATGGCAAGGGTCAGGTTCAGGTTGTAGCGTTTGCTTCTGTCCGATTCCTGCTGAAGAAGCTGCAAAAGTTTCCTTCTGTTCAAGAGTCCTGTCAGGGGATCTGTACTTGCCATATTTGATACTTTTTCAAAGAGGTAGGCGTTGTTGAGGACCAGAGCAATCTGCTCCGCCAAAATCCGGAAAAAATCCTGATCAAGTATTACTTTTCTTGTTTTTTCTGAGTATGCAGCGGTAATCGCACCAATTATACCGTCTGGGGTTCTCAGGGGAGCACTAATTACTTCGGTGCATCCTCTGGCAGCAAAGGTTTCCGCAAGTTCTCTGTCAGGATAATCTTCAATTTTTATCCGTATTACCCTGTCTTCATTCACGGCTCTACCTGTGACTCCTTCTCCGGATTTTAATGTACTGATCCTATCTCCAGGGATTTTCAAATAGTTGAAGGCATAGGCAATGGTGTAGGCTTCTTTATTAAAGTCTTTTAGGTAGATAGCTGCAGTATCAAGGCCAAGGCTATCTCTCAGAATCGTCTCTATAGACTTATAGAGATCCTTGCGTTTCAGGTGTTTTGCTGTATCGTTTAGGAAGTGAAAGAGTGCACTCTGCTTTTCCTGTTCTTTATGAACAAGGGAATTCTGAATCTTTATGCCTGCCAGAAACATGGCGATGATATAGCTTACATTAAAGATAGTAGGGTAGAGGAGACTTATGCTTGTGATATGGTTTCTGTCAAAGAGGGAACCGATGATCCCGGGGCCAGCCAGAGTAATAACAGCTCGTAGAAGATAGAAAATTCCCGAGATGAGAAAGAGAATAAACAGTTCCCTTGTAAAGGCACTTTTAGGAAGATTCTTCGTAAAGACTGATCTCATGCGTAGTGTTCCGCAACTATATATTACAAAAAGAAGTAAAGATATGGCCACTACTCGCGCTGATGTACTGAAATGGATAAAGGTAAACCAGGGAAATAGTATCCAGAAAAACACAGATAGAAGTAATATAAATCTCTTTCTGAAGGCTTTGTCGGGAAAATCTATTATCAGGGAAGCAGAAACCTGCATGTAGAAACCAAGAACAATTAAATAATTGGCAATACATATGGATATAAAAGAAGCCAGGGTGTTTTGAAAGAGTAGAAGAGAGAAGCCAAGAAAGAGTGAGAGTGATGAGTTACGCCACTCCTTGAAACGGTGATCATTCTGACCCCAGGTAACAGAGTAGGCAAAGATCATGTTTATACCAAGTACAATTATCAATACCAGAAAGAGAGTATGATTATCCACCAGTAAAAGTATAGTGGAAATTCGATGAATTTGCCTGAAGGCATAAAAAAAGACCGTATCTTGAGATACGGCCTTTTTTGTTTAGCAGGGGTAGGACTCGAACCTACGGCCTTCGGGTTATGAGCCCGACGAGCTGCCAACTGCTCCACCCTGCGACGTTTGTTGCTTGGAGACAATATTCTTTATCAGAATAAATGTCAATGTATATATGCCTTTTTTTATTTTTAATTTCCATCGGGTTCCGGTAAAGCATATTAAAAGGGCAATCCGATGATCTGTGCAAAAAAAAACAAGGAATAAATCCTTGCTTTTTAAAGCTTTAGCAGGGGTAGGACTCGAACCTACGGCCTTCGGGTTATGAGCCCGACGAGCTGCCAACTGCTCCACCCTGCGTCGTGTGCTTGAAGAAGATATTCTTATTCCGGATATTTGTCAATAGATAGTTTTAAAAAAAGTGATTTTCTGCACGAACCCTGCCGGAACCCTGGCGGTCAGATCCGATACTCCCTTATATCCTCATCCACAGCCTTCTTCATCTTACTCCGGGTATGGAGGTAGAGGATTATCAGAAGGGGGATCACGAAGAGGGCCGCAGATGATCCGGTAAAGAGGAAGAAATCATATAGTCCGTGATAGAAAACCGCCCATAAAAGCCCCCTTGTCCGGAGATCTTTCTGGGAGAACTTGGACTTACCGATATAGTAGCCCATCAGACCCGAGGCCAGGCCGTGAAGAGGAACTGAGGTCACTCCCCTTATCAGAAGAACGGACCAGGGATGACCGGAGTTCAGACTGTAGAGGATGTTTTCGAAAAATGCGAATCCCAGTCCCGCCGCCATGGTATAGACAATACCATCGTTGACTTCATCGAATTCGGGGCGAGGGTAGATAAAGCGGTTGATTACCGCCATCTTGCAGCTCTCCTCAACCAGGGCGGCTATCAGGAAGGCTCTGACCGCAGCAGAGACCAGAGGGGACAGCCCCCGGGGTGTCAGCCAGGAGAAGAGGAATTCAATTACAAGGGCAGGCAGAATCGCAGCAATTCCAAGGAGAAAGGCCCTGGTAACGGTTTTGCGGGGTTCAGGCCGGGGATCTTTTTTGTAAAAGTAGTTCAGAAGTATCAGTGCAGGGAGTAGGGCCAGGAGAAAGTTGATTACCTGGGGAAGAAGGAGAAGGGTCAGCATATAGTACATGGATTACTCCTTGGTGCAGCCCGCCGGTCTTCAGAACCGACAGGCCGGCCTGTCAGATCTCTGCAGATTTCAGAGAGGACAGTATACTGATAAACTCCCTGTTCTGTTCCTCTGTACCGATTGTATAGCGTATCCAGTCGTTCAGACCGAAGGAAGCCAGCGGCCGGATGGCCATTCCCTTGTTCAGGAAATAGTCGAAGACCTTTTTACTGTCCTTAACCACACGGATGCAGATAAAGTTCGCCTCGCTGGGGTAGTAGAAGAAGCCCTCCTTATCCAGAGCCTTATAGAGATACTCTCTTCCCTCACGGCAGAGGGTCAGGGTCCGTTCAATAAACTCATGGTCCTTCAGGGCCTCGGCTCCCGCCTTCTGGGCCAGGAGGTTCACATTGAAGGCCTGTTTGGATCGGAAGATCTCCTGTACCAGAGTAGGGTGTCCCATGGCGTATCCCAGACGAAGTCCCGCCAGCCCGTAGATCTTGGAGAAGGTCCTTGTGACGATCAGGTTGGGGAATTCCATAACCAGATCACGGCCGGGGCAGAAGTCGGGGTGTGTGACAAATTCTCCGTAGGCCTCATCCAGAACCAGTATGACCTCCCTGGGCAGCCTCTCCATAAAGCTGCGGATTTCGCTGCACCTGAGGATGGTACCGGTGGGATTGTTCGGGTTGGCGATAAAAACAAGACTTGTCTTGTCATTGACCGCATTAAGCAGACCTTCGGTGTCAAAGCGTCCCTCCTTGAGGGGCACCTTCTTAACATGGCCCCCGAAAAGAAGGCCAGAGAAGTTATACTCACTGAAGGTCGAGTCTGCAGTGACAACCTCCTGTCCCTCTTCAAGGTAGGTTCCGGCTATAAGGGCGAAGATCTCGTCTGAGCCGTTGCCGGCAATAAAACATTCCCGTTTAAGGTCAAAGTGCTCTGCCAGAGCATCGATCAGAAGCTCCGCACGGCCGTCGGGGTAGCGGTGGAGATGGTTCATTTCCCTGGTTATTGCATTTAAGGCTCTGGGTGAGGGGCCCAGAGGGTTCTCATTGGATGAGAGTTTGACAGCACCGGCCCTGGTTTTTCCGGCAACATAGGGTGTTACTGATTCGAGAGTTTTCCGAATTTTCATTAATGCTCCTTGGGGAAATTACTGTCTACAATATTTAAGAAGCATCTCTTTTAGGTCAATAGGACTCACAGGTTTTCCTAAAAAATCGTTCATTCCTGCCTCGGTAATTTTCTCTCTGTCCGAGCTGAGTGCCAGAGCCGTCAGGGCGATGATGGGAGTGCTCTTCTCCATCTCCTCTTCCAGCATCCGAATGTCCCGGGCGGTCTCGTAGCCGTCCTTTCCGGGCATCTGAATATCCATCAGGATAATATCGGGTTTGTGCTCCTTGTAGCGTTCGATTCCCTCATAGCCGTTTTCTGCGGTGACAACTCTGTAGCCCGCCTTCTCCATGGTCTTTACCGCCAGAAACTGGTTTACCCGGTTGTCTTCTAGAAGAAGAACCAGGGGGCCTTCTGTGCTGCTGTGGGGTGAAAGGGATTCAGAGGAGGCGGTTACCTCTTCTCTTTTCTTTTCGGGCAGGATGAGAGGAAGAAAGAAGCGGAAGGTGCTTCCCTTGCCCTCACTGCTCTTCACTTCAATCTGGCCGTTCATTTTGCTGGTCAGATAGGCGCAGATGGCAAGGCCCAGTCCAGTACCGCCGTACTTTCTTGTGGTGGAGGCATCGATCTGGGTGAAGGAGCGGAAGAGAAGGTGCTGCTTTTCCGCAGGAATACCGATCCCCGTATCACTAATGCTGAAGTAAATCCGTGACTCCTTATGATCCAGATAGCTTGAAAACTCGATATATCCTTCAGAGGTGAATTTCAGGGCATTATTCAGAAGGTTCTGGATTATCTGCCGGATTCTGACGGGATCTCCCATAATCACTTCAGGGATATTTTTCTCCTCCTGATAGCGGAAATCCAGTCCCTTGGCCTTGGCCTGGGCACTGAAGAGCTTTGCAACGGATGAAAGAAAATCGGGAAAGGCGATGGGGATCTGCTCCAGGGGGAGGTTGCTTGTTTCAATTTTGGAATAGTCCAGAATATCGTTGATGACCCGCATCAGGGAGTCTGCAGAGAGGTGGATCACATCCAGGTACTCCCTCAGTACCGGACTCATCTCCTCTTCCAGGGCAAGGTCTGTCATACCAATGATTCCGTTCATGGGGGTCCGTATCTCATGGGTCATCGCTGCCAGAAAGGTGTCACTGCTCTGTTTTTCTTCTTCATCATGACGGCCGATCCTCTGCAGGAGCCACATGATCAGGCCTGTTTTGGGGTCCCGGGAGATCTCTCTGGTTCTGATCTCTTTCTCTCTGGGAGTCATCAGGGCATTGATATGCCTCTTTATCAGATCATCTTCCCTGATTCCAAGAAGCCTCTCTGCCCTGTGGTTGACGCTGACTATCAGACCGGACTTGTCAGAGATAATAAGAGCCTCATTCATATCGAGAAACAGTGAACGTATCTGGCCCGGACTGATCAAAGAGCGCCTCCTTTGGATAGTATTTGATAAGTATAATACAATGCTCCGATAGAATTCTCCGGATTTTCATTTCCTGATTCAAAGTTCATGATTGAACGGGCCAGAGGGCGGGCCGCACCCTTCAGATCTTCACTCTCCATCAGCTGTTCCCGGCACCAGGACCAGACGGCTCCATAGTCCTCTTTTTCATAGGAGTCCCTGAGAAAGTCATGGGCACGGAAGAATATATCCATCTCCCGTGTCTCGTCCAGAAGAATCTGCAGACCCTCGCCGTTTTCGGTATTGTTCATCTGATAGATCCAGCCGAGGGGTGGGCTCAGGTCCATCTGTCGTGCCAGAAGGGTATAGATATTCTGCTCATAGGTCTTTCCCTCACTGGAGATTTCCGGAGAGAAGAGGCTTTCCAGCCACTCCCCGGCAGGGGCCATGTTGTAGAGAGCAATGAGATAGTTCAGGTCCCTGTGCATATTTCCCCGTTTACCGTTCAGGTAACGGTGATAGACCTTATCCTGGCTGGCGGTATGGCCGATGCGTCCCAGAGACTTTGCGGCGTTTGATGCGGTCAGGCCGTCCTCATCTTCAAGCAGTTCCATCAGGGCCTTCTCCACATTGGGATCGGGATAGGCTCCCAGGGCGAATATTGCCTCCTGCCGGTAGAGAGAGTGTTTCTCCAGGGCCTCTGATATGAGGTCCGGAACCAGTTCAGGTCTCTTCCTTTCAAAAAGGGTCTTCATAATATCCGATTTTTCGGCGCTTACGGGATTCTTGAACATCTGTCTGATCTCCTCGTTGGCCAGGGAGGATCCCGTATAGGCCAGGGAGAGAATCAGGGTCTTCCGTTTCAGGTTGCTGCTGCCGCTGCTCAGACGGCTGATGTCTCTGAAGGTCCGCATATGTTCAATGGAGAAGAGCATGGTCCATGTCTTCTTCATTGTGGCGCTTCCCTTCTCATAGAAGCCGGCTGCAGCAATAGTGATAAAGATGCAGACCGCCATGGCCAGGGCGAAGGTAAGGCCGTAGACATTGAGCAGGGGAATATCAAGGGCGGTGGCGGAAAGATCGGCCAGACCGCCGGCGGCGAAACCGAGAACCAGGGCCAGGACGGAGGTGACTACAACATCCATTGAGGTGTATGAGACGGAGCCCTCATCGGGGATGGACTGAATAAAGAGTCTGGCCGAAAGAAGGGAGAGGATATTCTGAACAAAGACCGTTACAAAACCCAGAATATAGAAGAACTCGCTGCTCTGTCCGGGAGATACTGTCATCCAGGTAAAAAAGAGTATTGCCGCGGTGATTCCTGCAGGGAGTATAAAGGGCCGGCTTCCCATCCGGTCGGCAAAGGGTCTGATGATCAGGGCTGCCGTGACCGATGCGATGGTTATGATAATGGTGTACATAAAGACCTGGGGCGCCGTAAACCCCGCATACTGCCTGATAAAGGGGATAGTCATGCCCACAAGAATCTCAATGCTGATGGCGCTCCAGCGAAGAAGAAGAATGGTCCGTTCCCTCTTCTTTTTAAAGGTATTAATCAGCAGGCGCCCCATATGTTCGCCCTTTATATAGTCCACAACCTCCCGGTTGGGCATCTTTTTCAGATTGAAACTGGCGGCGGTATTGGCAATGACTCCCAGGACCTGAAGAATCAGAATCCCCGCCAGATCGGAGAGGAAATGGAGGGAGGTCAGTACATAGCTGAAGAAGCGGGATACCAGGGCATAGGAGTTGAAGTTTGTGGAGGCCGTCATCACGACCTCTCCCCGGGTCCGGCTGGTGGAGACCATCTTCTGAATGGTTTGCTGTACCGCAACACCGATGGTTCGGGTAATACAGAAGAGGGTGTAGGTCACAAGGATCAGGGTAACCGCTGTCCGGCCGTGGAGAAAGGGTAGGAGCAGATAGGCCAGGGAGACAAGGCCCCGCAGCTGCCAGGCAACGTAACCGACCCGGCTGTTGGAGCGCCCCCGGAAGAGAAGGGGATAGAAGATCAGCAGGCCCCCTGTGATGTAGTGAGCCGCCGAGATATATCCCAGTTCGATATTTCCGGCACCGTAGAGTATGGCCAGAAGATAGACCGTTGTATTGCCCAGGAAGCTGAAGCCGATTCCATTGGCGCGGACAAAGCGGTAGTAGTATTTCCGGGCGGTTTCCCGCTCTTTCTGGGAGAGGTACTTGGTTTTTTTTATCATAATGGGCTGATGTGCGCTCCGTTCATTATTTATCTCGCAGGTATATGAAAGAATAGAACTTTCAATCCCTCAGGTAAAGAGATTTAATTAAATAAATGAACCGGATCAGATATTTAATGAACCATGTTCATGGAAGGTATTCAAAATCACTCATTCAGAGATTTTCAAAAAAAAGCAGTTTTTATGTAACTAAGGATGAAAGAACTGGTTTCCCTATTGTAGAACAACAGGATTTCTCCTAATTTTTATAGATTTTTTTCATTTACTTGCCCCCGGGTTTCCTCCTTTTCCCGGGGGCTCTTTTTTATCCGGAAAAAGCCGGCAGCCAGTGGCGCAAAGCCGGCTGTCAGTGCAAATCAGTCGGCTGCGGCAAAGAAGTTGTGAAACTCATCATCCGCAGGCCTTGTGTACTTTCTGAGATCCTCGTCACTGCAGTCTGAGAGCTCCTGAAAGGTACAGGAGGCATTGCTGTCGATGTCCTCGGAGTGGAGAATGTAGGTGGTCTGATAGAAGGAGAGTTTCTTTGCCGGGTGGATTCCCATCTCAATCAGCTTCTGCGCGGCACTCCGGATCAGCTTCAGCTTATTCATCAGGTCTTCATCGGATTTCACGGACCAGACACCCAGAACAATGGGTTTGCTGTCAATATTCATATCACCGATAAACTCGCCTCTGACAAGCTCCTCCTTGGGTTTACCCAGATAGGGGGCAAAGTCGAGGTGTTCCGCCAGCTTTCTGTCGGTGGCCCGGAAACTTCCCGTTTCAGGGTCGATGGTAAAGATGATGATGTTCTCAAAGGCCTGTCCATAGCTCTTGAACATGGCCCCCGTGAAATCACCCTTCTTCCGGCTTTCCCTGAGCCTGTCCTTCCTCTGTTTAATCTCCTGCACAATCTCCATAAGCCACTCTTTGACCACCGGATCGTCGCAGCGGTACTCCTTTACCTCTTCCTGAAGGCTGTCCAGACTCAAGGCATTTTCCAGGTAGGAGAGTACCGTCCGGTAGATGCTTCGGATATTGTGGAATTTGCTGAATTTCATCAGAAGGTCGAAGAGGAAGATTTCCATCTTTCTAAGCTGCCAGATTGAGGCGATAACCGCGTTACGGCTGACCCCTTCGTGAAGTTCCGCCTTCTCCCAGAGCATCTTGAACTCGCCCAGCCGCCGTTCCATGGATACATGCCACTTGTCCAGGCGTCCTGAGATTCTTTTCATCCTGATCTGCCAACGGGTTCCTCTGCCGCAGATGCTGGTCACATCGATGTTTTCGGGACCGAAGGTGGCATAGATCTGTCTGGTACCGATGCCCTCGCCGGTTTTGCTTCCCTTGGTGGTTCTCCCTACAAACAGGGGGATGCCGTCGGCATCCTTCTTCATCCGGGACTCATCTATGCCGGCGCCGTTGTCCTCCAGTTCAAGGAGTATTCCGTCCCCCTCGGACTTCAGGGATATCCGGATGACACCCTTTCTTTTAGCCTCGGAGACGGCGTCCAGGGAGTTGGAGGCAAGATTGATCAGGGCCCGGCCGATATTGACGAAGGACCCCGGGACCTGAGCCTCTCTGGTTCTCAGTTCCAGGTGGAGTTCGCAGGGGGTGGTGGAGGCTTCGATATAGGGGATGATCCTCTCCAGAATCAGGTCCTGAAGGTTGACGGTGTGGGTCTCCAGCAGGTTGTCACGGAAGGAGTTGAGCATATTGATCATGGATGTGGTTTCCCGGTTCAGGTCCTCGATGATCCTGTCGGCGTTGTCCACAGAGAGCATATCCACCATATTGGACATAAGCCGCAGTGTTTTGCGTGCATCGTGACGGGTCTTGCCTATCTCCTCGGAGGTATGGGGACGGACTACCTGTTTTTTGTCGGGAACCAGAATATCGTGTTTGTCCGCCAGCAGGTGGCAGTAGACCAGGTTACGGTAGACCATGGGCTCGCCCTGATGGAAGCCCTTGCTCAGGAAGAACTCTATGGTGTCCGGCTGTTTCTCCCAGATATAGAGGTAGACCCGGCCGTTGCCGGGAATCCGGGAGGCCAGATACTTGATAAATTCGCTGCCGATTCCCCGTCCCCTGCCGAAGGGGCTGGTCACCAGCTTATAGATATGAAAGTTACGGCGGTGGCGGTCGGTGTAGACTAGCATATAGCCGAGGATCTCCCCCTCGTCTATCCAGACGCAGCTGTAGTCCCTGTCCTTCTCAATATCCGGGTCCCTGATATAGGGGGATGGAATGATAAAGGTATCGATATTGAGCAGGGGATTCCGAGCCACCTGATCCTCGATGGTCTCCGTCAGCGGCTGGATATGGGGGTTCCGGGTCATTCTCCTGCCAGTCCTATTTCCGGCGCCACCTCTTTCATGGCCTCGATGGTCATGGCTATCAGTTCGCCTGTCTCCATGCCCAGCATGCCCGCGCCCTTTTCAATAATGCTCCGGTCCACTCCGGCGGAAAAGCCCTTGGCCTTCCACTTCTTTTTAACCGATTTGACTCCCAGGTCCATTATGCTCTTTGAAGGGCGAACCAGAACGGTGGCTGTGATCAGGCCGGTCAGCTCATCGCAGGCATAGAGGACCTTCTCCATCTCATGCTCCGGCTCCACTTCGCTGCATATTCCCCAGCCGTGAGAGACAACGGCATGTATCACATCATCAGGCCACTCTCTCTCTTTCAGTATCTCAGCTGCTTTGATGCAGTGCTCATCGGGATACATCTCATAGTCGATGTCATGGAGAAGGCCGACAATCCCCCAGAAATCGGGATCGTGACTGCGTTGTGAGGCGGCATAACGCATAACCGCCTCCACCGACAAGGCATGGGTATAAAGGCTCTCGGACTTGTTGTACTCCCTGAACAGGGTCAGGGCATCATCTCTGTTAAATTCCATTTGAATCTCCTGCACTCAGTTTTGCTTTCTGCTTCTTCTCCTTGATCAGCAGTTCCCGGAGCTCCTTGTCACTGAACTCCCCCTCTTTCTGCCACTGTTCGAGGTCCAGTTCTTCCAGATCCACAAGTCTCTCCTTCTCAATGCACTGAAGGAGTTCGTCCATAAAGCTGTTCATACGACCCGCCTCTCTGGGGTCCTGGATTTTTTTGTGGAACTCGGGGAATCGTCCCGGCCGGGCCGGTTCACCGGCCCCCTCCTTCAAAGCAATAAATCCGTCGTTATCGATGCAGCCCTCGGGGCCCCAGAGCCGTTCCTGCTCCAGAAGGGCCTCCTTGAGCTCCTCCTTCACCCTCAGGACCTCTTCATCCTGGGAGCTGAAGAGGAGGTTCCGGCTCTCACCGGGGTCCTGGTCCAGATCAAAGAGCTCTTCCCTCCCGTCCCGGTAGTAGTAGTTGTACTTATAATCCTTTGTTCTCAGGGAGATCCAACGGCGGAATCCCGAGCCGTACTCTATATACTGACGGCTTCTGTCCCGGACCGGTTTTTCATCCGCTTCTACAGCCGGTTTTTTCAGAAGACTCTCTCCGGGAAGTCTGGTCGACTTATAGGATACTCTGATGCCGGCGGCATCCATTATTGTGGGCAGAATATCCCTGAGGTCCGTAAAGTCATCGCTTACTTCACCGGGTTCAATCCTTTCGGGATAGCTGAGGATCATGGGTATACGGGTACAGCTGTCGTAGGGGAGCCCCTTCTCCATGCAGTCATGGTCTCCCAGCATATCACCGTGATCACTTACAAAGATAATCAGAGTGTTCCGCCTCTGGTCTGTGGATTCCAGACAGTCGAGAACCCGACCTATATTGTAGTCCACCTGGGATATGGCACTGCTGTAGAGTTCTCTGTACCGGCGGAACCAGGAGGACGGAATCTTTCTGAAAAGCTCAGCATTCCCTTCTGCTGCCGGGGAGAGGGGTGTGCTGGATTTCAGCAGGTCCGGAAGATCACTCTCCCTGTAGAGTTCTGTAAACCGCTCTGCCGGGTTCTGGGGAGGCCGGGGGGAGAGCCAGCTCAGCTTCAGCAGCCAGGGGTGGCGCCCCCTGTTGGTCTCCAGAAAGTCTATGCCTCTGTCGGCAACCCAGCTGTCCCCCTGGTGCTCCTCGGGGAGCAGAGGGCTCTGGGGAACATGGTTGAGGAGGTTCTCACATCCGTGAATATTGATGATATGACCGTAACCCTGCTTTTTCAGATAGACTGCGTAGTCATCCTCTTCCCTGAAGGAGGGATGGGGTTCCATCAGGTGTATACGGCCGTAGCCCCGGTGACGCCGGGGAGGGACAAACTGGTTTTTTCCCACAGATACTGTTTCGTAGCCGTGATCCGAGAGGAGCTGGGGAATGGTATAGATCCATCCTGGCATGCCGAAGGTTCTGTTGTATTCGGTGTAGCCGTGGGTTTTTCCTGTAAGTCCGGTCAGCAGATTGTGACGGGCGGCCATGCCGTCGGGAACGGGAGTAAAGGCATGGGTGTAGAGCCTTCCCGATGCAGCCAGTCTGTCCAGCTGCGGGGTGTACATATGCTCGGCACCTGCCGCCTTTATGGTATCCCAGCGCTGCTGATCGGTCATCAGAATCAAAATGTTGGGACGTTCGGCCTCCGAGTCATTCCGGTCGTAGGGCAGGGTAGTGAGTTTATCCTTGTCCTGAGATCCGTCCATATGTCCCCCTTCATCTGTCAAAGCAATCTGTTCTCAATACTATAATACACGATCCTCAGAGGGGGGAGTCTTGAAAGTAAAAAAAATCCCCCCTTGACGGGAGGATCTGCTTTACTCGGGCAGGCCGCCTTTAAGGGTATCAGACGGCAGTCTTTTCCTTTACAGAATCAGTCTTACCAAGACCGTAGGCTGTTGTGAACTCCTTAAAGAGCTCCATTACCTTCAAAGTCTTCTCTCCGGGTTTGCCGTCGGCGATGGTCAACTCATCCACCTGAATTATAGGAACGATCTCCTTGTTGGAGGCGGAGATCATCACCTCTTCGGCTTTTTTGATGTCTTCACGGCTCAGGTCTCTCAGTTCCACCTCAAACTCCCCTTCAAGGAGATCAAGGACTACAGACCGGGTGATTCCGGGGAGGATTCCCTTGTCGGAAGTGACCCATTTGCCGCCTGAATAGAGAAAAATGTTGGTGGTTGTTCCTTCCAGAACCCTTCCATCCCTGTCCACATAGACCGATTCGATGGCATCGGCCTTCTTGGCTTTCTGGAGGCTGAGAACGGCATTCATATAGTTTGTGCTTTTTGCTTCGGGCATATACCTTTCAACATCGTTGGTGATGATTTTGGCACCGTCTGTGTACCACCATTCGGGAAGGTCCAGTTTTTCGGTGACCATAACCATCAGTTTTCCATTGCCCTGGGGTGTGACGGAGTCGGGGCTGATGCCCCCGGTGTAGACGATTCTGACATTGGACTCTTCGAAGCTGTTCCGCTTCAGGGTCTCCATAACAATATCAAAGAGCTCCTCCTGAGAGCAGGGGAGATCAAGGCCCACATGGGCTCCGGAATTGGCGAGGCGCTGGATGTGCTCCTTCAAGTAGAAGGGGCGGCCGTTATAGGTCCGCATGAAATCAAAGATACCGTATCCTCTTAAAACGGCCATATCGCTTACGGACAGTACCGCATCCTTTGAGTCCATGTACTCTCCGTCAATGTAAAAAACACTCATCTTATACTCCTAATCACAAAATCCTGTTCCGGGATTCTAATTTACTTATTAAAGCAGACCCTCAAGGGCCTCGTTTTTCGCCTTAAGGGCGCTGTATGCTTCTGCAGGGCTCACCTCTTTGAAGTGAACCACCTGGGCGGGGCTGTACTGGGCAAGCATATCCACATCCGCGGTAATCACATTGAAAATCCTGGGATAGCCTCCCACGGTCTGTCTGTGTTTCAGCAGGATAATGGGACCCTTGGGTGTGAGCTGCACGGTGCCGTCGCTTACGGCCTCGCTGATCATATTGCCGGGCATATCAAGATCAAGCTCCCTGCCGCCGCAGGAGAGGCGCATTCCCATATCGCTGATATCCTGAGTAAGGGTCCAGCCCTCATTCAGAAAGAGTTCCGGATTCTTCAGGTAGCCGTATTCAGGACCTCTGATAACCCGGATGGCTCCTTCGGGATCTCTCCATCCGCTCAGCGTGCTGTAGGCTGCTCTCTTACGTCCGGCGGGGGAGGGCGCTCCTTTGGAGATCCCCCTCAGGGAGCGGTAGCAAAGATAGCTCCGGAAACCGTACTTCCGGGGGCCGAACTCCAGGATGCTTCCTTTTTCAGCTATAACAACCTTACCGTGTTCTACGGCAGCGGTTCCTGTTTCCGATCTGAGGGTGACCTTCTGGAAGGCCCCTCCGGTCAGGATGATCAGACAGTCCTCGAGTACTTCCAGCTTCGGAGGATAGACCAGCTCCAGGGCCTCTGCGTCTGCAGGATTGTTCAGGAGGCTGTTGCCGCAGCTGTAGGAGAAGAGGTCCATGGCTCCTGCGGGACTGATTCCTATATCCTGCTTCCCGAAAACCGGTGCGGAGGTCTCTTTATAGATCCCTTTGCTTAATTCCCTGAACATTTTTCTATGACTCTCCCAGTTCCCTGTTCAGGGCTTCCGCCAGTTCCAGGGCTATTTCGGAGTCCGAGTGGATGCAGATGGTCTGTGCCTGAAGAGGTGTGGGCTCTGACATCAGGGCGTCATCCTCATAGGCCAGAACACTCTGGTTCAGGTAGATCGCCTTTGAGTGGGCCACGGCCTCATCCAGATCATGGATTGAGGCAAACTCCCTGGTCCGGCTTACAAGGGAGAGCTTTCCACTCTCCCGGCTCCATGCATAGCGGCGCTCGGCAAAGGCTTCAGGGACTACCTCCATTCCTTTTTCGGCGCAGATCCCAGCCAGTTCAGAGTCAAAGGGGGTCATAACACGGTTGATCCCCTGCTTCTCGAGCCAGCCTGCAAGGAGGGCCGCCAGTGAGGCATCGGCGGCGCAGTCGTTGTAGAGGGCGCCGTGGAACTTTACCATTTTTACATCATTCATCAGGGCATATTGTTCATCAAGGGATGCCAGAAGGGCCTCGGGAGTGATATCGATGGTGGTGCGTCCGAAATTCTCCCTGTCCGGGTAGGAGAGGTGAGCCGAAACTTCCACGCCCTTCTCCTGGGCCAGCTTACGGAAGGCTGCAACGGACCTTTCATCCCCCGCATGGCCTCCACAGGCTATATTAGCAATCTGTATTCTGTCCATAAGGGCCATGTCCACGGGGTGGTCGTGGCCTCTTTCGCCTATATCGCAGTTTATCTTCATCTCTTTACCTCCTTCATTTTCAGTCTGTCTCCGGGAAGCACCTGCTTTAGAATCTCGGGATCACAGCTCCCGATCAGGTTCCATCCCCCGGGAGACTCCTGGGGATAGATTCCCGTCTGGGCACCGCCGATGGCAACTGCCCCAGCGGGAATTCTGGTCCGGGGACTGGGCAGTCTGGGTGTCTCCAGAGCCGGATCAAGTCCCATAAGATAGGGAAAGTGGGGCTTGAATCCCACCATGGCCACAAGGTATTCACCATCACAGTGTCTTCTGATCACTTCCTCTTTGGAGAATCCGCAGTGCTCAGCAACAAGTCCCAGATCCTCTCCGTCATAGACCACCGGGATGATGACCTCTTTGCCGGGCAGTTCGGGAAGCTCAGAGGACTCATTCAGAGCCTTCATTTCATACTCAATCAGGCTGCCGGCCCTCTTCTGCAGATCTTCGGGGTTCTCGGAAAGGGGATCGAAGTGGAGGGCAATGCTCTTGTATGAGGGAACAATATCCAGCACTCCTCCCTCTTCTGATTTAAGGTAACTTTTCAGAGTTCCATATATATGGAGGGTCTTTCTTACGGTCAGTTCATCGATACTGTCACCGAAGGACCAGCAGAGACAGGAGTCTCCGATCAGGTAGGGTTCGTTCATTGGCTTATGAGCTCCCTTTCTCTTTTTGATGATAGATTGAAGAGGGTTCTGTACACCGTCATCTCCCAGTCCTCATGGAGACCGTCCACGGTATTCCGTGCTTCTCCGCTGATGCCGTCCACGGCACCCGCTTCCACAATTGCCTCCAGAATATCCGTAAGCACTGCGGGATCGGGCATCAGATCCTCTCCCCTGATTCCCGAGAACAGGGCACACAGGGCGTATCCGGCCCAGTTGCTCACTCCCGCGCAGATGCAGAAATCGGCGGCGGTCTGGCAGCTGAAGGGGCGGTTCAGGCTGTGGTGACTGTCCACTGCTGTGGAAACGGTGCCCATCCCCAGCTCGTTACCGCCGTCGCCTATGCCGATAGTTTTTATGCCCCGGTCCATGCATCCTGCAAAGATATGATCCAGACAGGCATGATAGGCATCGATGCACCTGCCGCTGAAGTTGTAGAAGGAGCCGTCCACCGCCTGCCCCGGCCGTTCAAGGGCGATAAAGTGGGTTGTCTCTTCTTTTATTAGATCTTTGGCTTCGGGAACCCTACCTGGCTCCAGGCTTATCATCTCAATGCTGCTGCCCAGAGCCCTCTGTCCTGCTTCCATTATCTGCACTGAGTGGCTGTCAAAGAGCAGAGTAACCCTCTTGCCCATCTGTTCCAGGGCATGGGCCAGAATCAAAGCCCCCGGAGGGCCGTCTGTTTCGATGGCATCGGCACTTAAGATATAGAATCCAGTTGCCAGAAGGATATGGTTCCCTGAAAGAAGGGAGAGTCCGGCTGGGAGGATCTGGTCCTGTACCGCCCAGGTGTTCAGTCCTCTTTTTCCGGGATCCTGCTGGATCAGGGTTTCAATCTGTGAGGCAAAGAGTTTCATATACCGAACTCCCTGTCCTGAATGTCTCCCACGAACATATGTCCCGGGGCATGGGAGATCATCAGAGGGGGCCTGGCCATCATCACGGCCATCTGGGGTGTA
This sequence comes from Spirochaeta sp. UBA5339, assembly GCA_002408085.1. Classification (GTDB taxonomy): domain Bacteria; phylum Spirochaetota; class Spirochaetia; order DSM-2461; family DSM-2461; genus Oceanispirochaeta. The sequence goes on along the minus strand of DHQL01000011.1, from coordinate 74,905 downwards.
ACACCGCAGGCCCAGAAGGCGGGAACCTCTCCCTCTTTTATGGTCACGGGGTCTCCGAAGTCGGGGGTGCTGATATCCTTGATACCGATCTCTGCGGGATCGCCGATATGAACGGGGCTTCCATGGACCGCGGGATAGAATCTTGTCACCTCGGCGGCTTTCCTGGCATTTTCAGGAGTAAAGGGACGCATGCTGACCACCATGGGAACATTGACAAAGCGTCCGGCATCCCGGCACATGATATTGGTAATATACATGGGTACGTTCCGTCCTTCGGTGATATTGCGGACTTCCAGTCCCGCCGAAAGCAGAGCCTGTTCGAAGGAGAAGCTGCAGCCCAGAAGGAAGTAGACAAAGTCATCCTGCCAGAGATCCTTCAGATTAAGGACCTCTTCGGACTTAACACCATCCTTATAGATATAGTAACGGGGAATGTCTGTTCTGATGTCGCCGCCGTCGGCTATCTGCTTTGTAAGGTATTCTCCTCTGTCTCCCACCTCAACCAGGGGGCAGGGTTTGGGATTTCTCTGGGCAAAAAGAAGAAAGTCATAGGCCCAGTCTCCCGGAAGGATGCAGAGATTGGCCTGAACACAGCCGCCGGCCTGTCCCGAGGTGGAACTGGTCCACTCTTCCTTTCTGATAGCATTTCGAATATCTTTTCCGGTTTTATACATGAATTACCCCATCGTTAATACGAATAGTGTTGTTTAATATGCAAATAAATACATATTACGTATTTTTGAACTGAAGTTAACATGGAAGTCGATAATATGGCAATAGTAAATCTGTTGCTTTACAGCGCTACACTTTCTGCCCCTGTTTAAGGGGGCTTTGGAGGAGGAATATCTTTATATTATAACATAAATGTAGGAAATCTACGCTGGGTTTTCGGATCGGAAAATCAGCTTTCCGACAAGCTTCTATTAAGGTTGTATTAATTTATTAAAGAGCTTTACAATCCCTTCATTTTTGGTAGTATTGGGAGGATGAAAAAATATGGCCTCATAGTACTTTTTTTACTGATCACCATCTGTGTATGGGGTCAGCGTGTAGAGCAGGGGGGAATTGATCTTTCCGGACATGACTGGAACTCTTCTTCAGTCACCCTGAGCGGTAACTGGTCTTTTGCCTGGCAGCAGCAGCTGACTGAGTCGGGTTCAGATGGCCGGTATATTTCAGTGCCCTCCTACTGGAGTACCTACAAGGCCCCCGGCGGCGGCAGTCCCGGATCTACGGGTTACGCCAGCTACTCCGCAGTTATCAAGCTGTCCGGTGACCAGCCGGCCCTGGCAATCCATCTGAAAAGACCCAACAATTCCTACAGGATTTACTTGAACGGGGAACTTGTGGGTCAGGCGGGGATACCGGGAACCGATAAGGAATCTACAAAACCCATGTATAATCAGGAGCTCTATCCCGTTCCTGCCGGTACTGAAACTCTTGATATCACCATTCAGGTCAGCAACTTCCATCAGGCCGGCGGAGGTCTTCAGCAGGATGTTATTCTGGGGGAGTATGGTGCCATGAAGTCCCGCTGGGATCTGAGGCGCGGGATGGAGATGATGATGATCGGTCTGGCCCTCTCCATGCTGCTCTACTATCTGGTTCTCTATATTCTGATGCGTGAAAGATCTGTGCTTTTCTTTTTTATCTTCACCCTGATTGCCGTGCTTCGTACTCTGGTGACAGAGTCTGTTTTTCTTCAGGAAATTCTTCCCTTCCTGAGCTGGCATGTTCTGATCCGTATTGAGTACCTGACCTTTGCCACCATTGCCACTGCCATGATCCTGCTGATGAAGCAGCTCTATCCGGAGGATGTCAAAGGGCTTCCTGTGAAGATTTCCATAGGAATTTCCGCAGCCTACTGTCTGCTGATCCTCTTTGGCCCGTCAATGGTATTTACCTCTCTTATGACGGCGCAGCAGATTGTTATGATCCTCCAGATTCTCTACCTGATCTATCTGGGAGTTGTTCTTACAATCCGGAAACGTCCCAATGTGGGATATGTTATCGCCGCTCTGGCAATACTCTTTGCTACATTTTTCAATGATCTTCTGAATGCCCTGCTGATCCTTCAAACCGGGGCAGTTCTCAGTTACGGAATGGTCGGGTTTGTCCTGGCCATGGCCTTTCTTCTGGCCAAACAGTTTACACAGGCCAAGGAAGACAGTGACCACTTCAGCCGGGACCTGGAGCTCTCATCTGACCGCCTGAAAGAACTCTTCGGGGAGATCCGCCATGCAGGCGGCCAGCTCAACGAGTCCGGACGCTCCCTGGGGAACAGTATGGATACTGCCCGGCTGGCCATGAAGGAGATAGGTCATCAGGTTGAGGCCGTAGAGACTGGAATCAACAGCCAGAACAGGGGGCTGGCGGAGAACAGTGAAGCCTCGGCCCTGCTGAACTCCTTTCTGACAAAACTTAATGAGGGAATCCTGAGACAGTCCGGTGAGACCGGTAAGGCCACTGATACCATCAAAACCCTTCTGGAAGAGACTGTTGTTCTTCTGGAACGCTTCGGCAGCATGGAAGGCTCCTTCGCCCAGCTTTCGGCCTCCAGTGAATCGGGAGAGGAGGTTCTGGAACGGATGAGTCAGCTGGTACAGGGGGTCAGCAGACGTTCGGAAAGACTGGTCGAGATCAACGACCTGATCTCGGATATCTCAAGCCAGACCAATATGCTGGCCATGAATGCCGCCATCGAGGCTGCCCATGCCGGTGAGGCCGGTAAGGGCTTTGCCGTTGTTGCGGATGAGATCAGAAAGCTCGCCGAGCAGACCGCCCTGCAGTCCACGGACTCAGACAAGGAGCTTAAGGAAATTCTGAATGAGATTGCCCTGATGGTTGAGGCAACAGGAGCCGTTGAGGGCAGTTTCGAGGGTATTCAGAGCAGCATTGCCGGATTCCGAAGCGACCTCAGTCAGATGAAGACAGTCCTTGATGAGCAGAACCGCCTGGGTGACTATATCCGCAGCAGCCTGAAATCGGTACAGCAGGAATCGGATCAGGTGCTGAAGGAGTCGGCACAACTTAAAGAGGGCAGGATCAGAGCCGAGAGCAGCCTGAAACAGCTTCATGAACTGAGTGAAGATGTAAACAGCCGGGTAGAGAAGATGATGGTCAGTTGCAGCAGTCTTGCTGAGGCCATTGTTAACGCCTCGGGTATGGAGCATGCCACCGGTGATGCCATCCGGCGGCTGATTGCTCTGACCGAAGACTAGGTCTCTCTGCCCAGAAACAGCAGTCCCGCTGCACCGATCAGAGCGGCGGCGATAACGCCCATCCAGCCGGTGTGTCTGTAGTGTCCCCAGATTTTCTCCAGCATGCTGAAGCTCCAGGGACCCAGGGCGCTCCCTGCCACTATAAAACTCATGGCCATTCCCGAAATGGCTCCAAGATGTTCCCGTCCGTAGAGCTTGGGCCATGTGACCGAGTTCAGCACGCCGAAGATACCTCCTCCCAGACCAAGACCGATGATCAGCAGTGCCGCAGACAGGCTGTTATAGGGCAGGGTCAGGGCATAGCCGCCGATGGCGATGGAGATGGTCATCAGATAGTACTGATACTTCAGATCGATAATATCGCTGAGCCAGCTTCCCAGAAATCGGGCCGCCACGGAGATAACCGATATGGGAAAGAAAATGGCCACCGCCTGGGCTGTGGTTCTGCCCAGAGATCCGAAGATGGATGTGACATGGAAGGTAAAGGCCGTGTTGTAGAGGGCCCAGAAGAAGAGGAGGGCCATGTAGCACCAGAGGGCAGGGTCCCGTCTCGCCTCCTGAAGGGTTTTTGTCTCCACTGCCTTACCCTTTACGGCCTTGCTGCCGGTGCGGATCTTTACTCCCTCTTCGATTTCCATGCCGCAGTCCTCGGGACTGTCTCTAAAAACGATGATGATAAAGGGAACGATCAGCACAATCAGGGCAAGACCGGTGTTCAACCAGGAGCCCTTCCACCCCGAGTGATCGATCAGGGTCTGCAGAAGCCGGGGAGCGTAGGAGAAGCCGAAGGTAGTGAAGATGCCCATAATGGCAGCCGCAAAACCTCTGTGGGTCTCAAACCAGCGCATCACCATTCCCCGGGAGACCAGGGTCAGAACACCCTGTCCGAAAAAGCGTATGCCGAAAAAACCGACAATCATAAAGCCGAAGGCTGTAGAGACTCCGCCCAATCCTGTCAGCTTGCTGATACTCGAAGTTATTTCCACAGACCGTGAGAGAAGCATAAGACAGAGTCCCAGTCCCGCTGCGGAACCTGCCGCGGCAACTCTTGCGCCGAAGCGGTCATAGAAGATCCCCGCCCTTGTCATAATAAAAGAGCTGGTCAGCGTGCCGATCATATAGGCCGTGGATATCTGTACACGGCTGAGTTTCAGCCCCTCAATAAGATGGTCAGTATAGACCGAAACTCCCATGGTCTGTCCGGGGATGCTGAACAGAATGCCAAGACCCCCTGCCACCAGGGCAATCCAGCCGTAATAGAAGGGAACCTTCCGGGGATTGAAGGGAAAGGTTCCGGGAATTAGATGATGTTTTTCAGTTTGGATAAGATACTCCTTGATAATACACTGCTATTATAGTGAAAAGGAGTCACCGGTTGAACCCGCCGCTCCAACCTATAGGGCAGTCCGGCGGGTGATCTTCAGGTCAGCTGTAGATCAGTTTTGTAAAAGCCTCTTTGAGAGCAAGGGTCACAGGGCCGGGCTTTCCGTCTCCGATCTCTCTCTTGTCCACGGCGGTCACCGGAATCAGCTCCGCCCCGGAGCCGGTCAAAAAGCACTCGTCCGCCGTATAAAGGTCGAAGCGGGTCATGGTTCTCTCCTGGAAGAGGAACCCCGTCTCCCCGGCCAGGTCGATAATGGTATTCCGGGTAATTCCCTCGAGCATGCCGTGAAAGCTGCCCGGTGTCATCAGTATGCCGTTCTTCACGATAAAGATATTGTCTCCCGTGCATTCGCAGACATACCCCTCATCGTTGAGCATTACAGCCTCCAGACAGCCCGCATCGACTGCCTCCATCTTGGCCATTACATTGTTCAGGTAGTTCAGTGACTTTATCCTGGGATCGAAGATCCTGCCGCTGAGACGCCGGGTGGCGGCGGTCACGATGGGAATCCCTGTGTCATAGAGCTCGGCGGGGTAGAGCTGGATATCCTCAACAATGATGACCAGCGAGGATTTCGGGCAGGTAAAGGGACTGATCCCCATGGTTCCCACTCCCCTGGTGGCCAGGAGGCGGATATAACCGTTCTCCTTTTTGTTCCGTTTTACCGCCTCTTCCACAATCTCCATTAGCTCCTCTTTTGAGTGCCCCAGATCCAGACGAATCACATGGGCCCCCTCGAAGAGCCTGTCCATATGTTCTTTGAGCTTAAAGATCTTTCCGCCGTAAATTCTGATGCCCTCGAAGAGGCCGTCTCCGTAGAGGAGTCCGTGGTCGTAGACCGAGATCTTTGCATCATACTTTCCATACCAGCTGCCGTCGATGTAGATTTCCATATTTTACCTCTCTTTGTTCTTTGTTCTGTCGGAGAATATATCCCGGAGGAGGGTGTAGCCCTCGCCGTAACACTCTGTCAGTTCTCTGTCAAAGCGCTGCACAATTTTCATAATGTAGATATCGTGCTTTATATAGTCCTCGGCAGGGGTGACAAAGCCACGGCTCCGGCTCCAGGCACCGTCTGTATGATTCTCCGAGAAGGTTGCCGTCAGGGCCTCCTCCCCGTCGCAGACCAGGGTAAACCCCCGGCCTCCCTTCTCCTGATAGAGGGTGTCCTGGATGGGGTGCTCGTAGATATTCTCTTCCCCGGCAGCAGCGGGTCCGAAGTGGACTACAGCCGTTTTGACTCCCTCCTCTTTTTTCTGTTTCAGAAGGGAAGCCAGTACCGAGTACTCCTCTGCCCATAGAGATATCAGAACTGTCTTCCGGCTCCGGCTGATTATCTTCTCAGCCCGTTCCAGAAGTGAGTTCCGGTCCGACAGGTTCCACACATAGGATACTTCCCTCTTCTGCCGGGGTGTTTTGAGCTCACTGCTCAGGCACTTCAGGACCTTTTCCATTTTGAAGCGATAGGATGAGATATACTCCTCGGGCTCCTGGGGGATGTAGCGTTTCCTGTTCTTCTCCACAAGTTCCAGAACAAGCTCCTTCTCCTCCAGCTTTTTGATGACCCCGTAGATCTTGGAGGTGGGGATTCCTGCCTGGCCGGCGCACTCATAGGCGGTGAGGGGGTGCTCCTCAAGGAGGGACATGTAGGCTCTGGCCTCATAGTCGCTTAAGCCTGTTTCTCTCAGTTGATCAATTATATTAACTACCATGGTAGTTAATATAAAGGACGCATTATAAATCTGTCAATAATAAAAGGAGTGTTCATAAATGATTAATTGACAAGGGATAAGTGCGTTTTGCGGGTTACACCGGCATTATAATGCAGGATGAGCCAAAGGGGAGCCGGCCTGACGGGCAGGCCGGTTATGCAGGGTTAGAGCCAGAGGGAGTCGATATACCGTCTCAGATCCTTGCCGCTGATCAGATGTCTTGAAAGGGCTATCTCTCCGAATTTCCTGTGATCACCGTGTTTCTGAAATTCCAGAACCTGCTGAACCCCCTGGTAGTCCATCAGACCCTCTACCATAAACCATTGACCTGCCATTTCACCCATAGTCCACACCTCCTGAAATTTTTCAGTGCACCATGCAGAAGCCTCTTCTTAAAGTATAGTACATGCTGCCGGTTCACAGTCTCATGAACCGGAAAATCCGGCTGTGAAAGTGATTAATTTATGACCTGTGATATATTACCGGCTGTGAACTATCTTTTTTATATAAGCTAAAGGAAATACAAATTGAAAAAACATCTATTGCTTTTAATTCTTTTAATTACAGCAGCGGCACTCCTGCCCGCTCAGGACCTGAAGGAGCTTCTGGTTGAGGGCTCCTGGGGTGATAAAATGATCACCCACCGCTGGGGAGAGTGGATCTCCTTCAGGGAGGACGGAGTCTTTGAAGTCCATGACTCCACAGTTTTTGACTATACCTTTACAGGGCAGTATGAGCTTTCAGGAGAGAGGCTTTATATGCGGCCTGATATTAAAAACATGAGTTACGATGAGGGCATTATGGATTACCGGGGGACCCTTGAATACATTCATGACGACCTGCGGTCAAACAGCATCTGGACTGTTACGGCGGATGCCGAAGACGGGGCAATCTACGGAGCATGTATCGAGAGTCCCAATGGTTTAAAGTTCTGGAACAGAAAGAGTTTTACCCCTGATGATCAGTTCAAAACAATTGATGGGATCTCTGTGCGTACATCGGAAAAAGTCATTGTACCGGTATATGCCGAAACTCCTGTCCTGACCGGACCGGGGGAAGGATACTCTACAAACACATTCAACATGGGTTACGACAGGGATTCTCTTCCCGAAGGACGTCAGGTTGTGATTATCGGTCGTGCCGAAGAGGAGGGTGAATTACCCCACAACCAGGAGGACTACTGGTACTATGTTCAGGTTCAGATATATTTTATGGAGGAATCGGGTCCCGATTTCGGATGGATTCACGGCTCCTGTCTGGACTTTGATTCCATGGTGAAAGTTGAGCCCCTCTACTGGTAAATACCGGAGGTGAGGCCCCCTTTGAATAATCCCGGCCATTGCCGACAGCCCGGAAGTGGTCAGGATTATTGTTTCATTTCCCGTTTTATGATTTCATTCAGGAATGATCAACCTGCTTAACATCATTTATTTTCTGTTTGTTCTGGGTTTTATTATCCGGAGTATCCATTACTATCGTGTTCGCCTGCCTCTTAAAAAAAGAGCCCGGGAACTGGCAAAAGAACGTATTCCTGTACGAAGAGCCCGCGGAGGAGAAACAGCCGGGGTCAGGCGTCTTTTCGGGATACCCATCCCACCGGACTCAGAGGTCTTCCTCACAGAAGGACCTGCAGAGGTTCTGACCATCACAGTCAGAGGAAACAATACCACTGAAATATGGATCGGAGGGGTTCAGATCCAGTCGGTTCCAGAAGAAACAGAAGCCCTTGTTCAGGGCAGAGACTCGGTTCGCTGTGAATACACAGTAATGGCCGATGATGTCCAGCGACGGGCCTACCCTGTAACTATTGACGACAAAAGTATTGAAGACCTCTTTGGCGAGGAGAGAGTTAAAGGGGGACAAAAAAACTCAACCAGCTGGCGGTTCCGTGATATAACACGCCGGGAGCACAGAGCTCTCTTCGGAGGTTACGGAGTTATGGCGGGGGTGTTTCTTCTGCCCGCCTTTTTCTCTTTTATAGCGGGACTGGATTCTCTGTTGAGCTTTTATGATTTGGAGGCAGCCCTTCCTTTTCTTATTACAGGAGCTGTTTTTTCTGTTCTGTCCACAGTACTGCTGCTGATGCATCCCGGATATAAAACCGGCCGGGGAGAGGTCTGCCTTACCAGAGGGGTTCTGGAGAAGGTATATCCCCGCAACCCCTTTTCCCGCAGGTACCGGATAAGCGGCAGATCCGGATCGATTTTTATGCCCCGGAAAGCCCGGAAACAGCTCCCCCGGGAGGGGAGTAGAGTCGATATGGAGATTTTTTTCCGGATGACCGCCGGCCGGGTCAGGGGATATGTAACAGGACTGGAGAGCTTTTCTCTGGATGAGTCACTGCGGTACAGGCTGCTGAAGAGACCGGTCAAATGGTGTGTCTTTGGAATGGCACTGCTTATCACCGGGCTGATCTCGCTGGCTGTGATCTCTGATCAATATCATACCATCTCTCTGAAGGCCGCATACTCCTTCAAAACCAGAGGTCCCCGGGTGATCAGCTCTGCAGAAGAGTCCCTGTCAATTCACACTTCCGGGTTTGTTCTGTTTGATAACTTCAGAATATATTCCACCTCACCATCTGGTTCTGATTTTGTTCTCTTTGATCCCTCAGAAGATAAGTACAAATACCTTCAGGAGGATCTGCTTGGAGAGATTGCCGAGGCAAGGGAGTTCTGGGATTCCTTCATCCGGGAGATCTCGGGCATGTTCCGTTATGCCGACGGCTCTTCTGTGAATTTCAGGGACAAGAGTATTCATTCTTTTCAGTCCCTCCCTATTCTCTGTACCCGGCCCGATGCATTTATCGAATATATAAGATCCCGGGACATCCGCTATATCGAGCAGATGAATCCCCGGAGCCTTGAGGTGACGGTCCATAACAATTCAGACTGCCGGTACTTTTTAGACTCACTTGTAAGGGAAGTGAAGTACGAACTCTATTTTTCAATGGCATATTACGCCGATAGAAGCAGACTTGTTATTCCTGATGAATATGAATATCCCCTTTTCTTTCAGAAAACAGGATACAGCTTTATTCGGCCCGTTAATAATCCGAACCTTGATTCGAATATTCTGTTTACCGGATACTTTGATGAACTGATGGATGCTGCACTGCTGAGACTGGGATCAGAACGGCTTCTTAACGGGCTGTACTTTGTGGAAACCCCTGTCGGGCCGGGTTATCCTGAGGGAGTGGAGGGAATCGGGTTTTCAGAGGCCTTTGAACTTGAGGAATTCTGTGTACTGCTGATAATCCCCATGGTCTATCTTGTTTCGGCTCTGATGCTTCTGGTTTCAGCCTTATTCCGGATATTCAGGGATTACTGACACAGCCCGATTTTTGATATACTTGCTTCCATGATAGATTTAAACGAAGCAGAAAATTTCCTGAAAGATATGATTCTCCGGGCTGGAGAACTGACCCTGGACTACCGCCGCCGTCTCTCCTCCCTGAAGGTGGACAGCAAGGCCACCGACCGGGATATAGTGACAGAGGCCGATAAGGCGGTGGAGTCCTTTCTCCGTGATGAGATTGCAAAGAAATATCCCGACCACGGGGTGCTGGGAGAAGAGGAGGGGGAGACCGGACACAGCGACTGCCGCTGGGTCATTGATCCCATAGACGGCACCATCGCCTTCCTTCACGGCCAGTACCAGTACTCCATCTCCATAGCCCTTGAATACGGCGGGGAGACTGTGCTTGCGGCGGTCTATGCCCCCGCCCTGGATGACCTTTTTACGGCGGTCTGGGGGCAGGGAGCCAAACTGAACGGTGAAACCATTCATGTATCAAAAACAGCAGCCATCGGCCAGGCGGTCTTCGCCACGGGCTTTCCCTGTATCCGGGCCGGGATGAAAGAGACAAACCTTCCACTCTTCAATGAGATGATGATGCATATAAGGGATGTGCGCCGGGGCGGCTCTGCTGCTCTTGAACTCTGCTTTGTGGCCTGCGGTCAGCTTGACGGCTACTGGGAAAAGCATATTGAGCTCTACGATGTGGCGGCGGGGATTCTTATTGTGGAAGAGGCCGGAGGAAGGGTCAGTGACTACAAAGGCAGTTCTGAAGGACTGCCCCGGGAGGTTCTGGCCACCAACGGCCTGATTCACGATCAGTCCATGGGTTTGATAAAGCCCTTTATTCTCTAAAGCCCCAGAAGAGCCTTCCAGCTGGTCTGTTCCATATAAATCAAACCTGCAAGAATAAGGACGGTAATGACCGGCAGGATCAGATCGGCTGTTTTGAAGTGGACGTCCTTTACGTAGGTCCGTTTCTCGGAGTAGCCGAATCCCCGGCACTCAAGGGCATCGGCGGTGACCTCCGCCTTTCTCAGTCCGTTTATCAGAATGGTAAAGACATAGCGCTGCCAGAGCTTGAAGCGGTGGGCGAAGCTTGAACCTGCGGCCCGTCCTCTGATGGAGTGGGCCGATTGAACCGCTTCCACCTCTTTCTGGATCAGGGGCAGAAAGCGCAGGGCCAGAAAGATGGTGTAGGCGTAGCGGTAGGGCATACCCGCCTTGACCATGGAGGTCATCAGGTCTCTTGTATCGGTGGTCCAGATCAGCACAAAGCTGGAAAGTACGATTGTCGAGAGACGGAAGAAGAATACCGGCCCGATCACAAGACCGTAGTCAGTTATTGTCAAAAATCCCAGGGACCATACCACTTCACCAGGATTGATAAAGAAGTGGAAGAGCATCAAAAGGAATCCCAGTCCGAATACGATAATACCGCTGCGGAAGACCTCCACGGGGCTTATTTTCCCCGCACCAAGGGCCAGTGTCAGAACCAGAAGGAACATGATCCCCCCTGAGATGGGGGTCTGGAATATAAAAAGACCTATGGCAACCAGAAAGACCCAGATCAGTTTGATAAAGGGGTAGGTCCCGTTGAGGGTGGAGTTTCTCTCTTTAAAGCTAAGGAAATTGCTCTGGGACATCAGGCGGCCTCCCTGTTCTTGAGGATGATTTTAAGGAAGGACTCAGTTCCGGGGATGTGTCCCTCAACATTGATTCCTTTCTCTTTCAGACAGCCCAGCATCTGGTTCAGCAGGGTCTGCTGGAGATAGGCTGTTTTCAGTATCTCAGGTTCCTTGAACAAGTCTGTGGGAACGCCGTCAAAGTGCTTGAGGCCTTCGCTGAATACGGCCACTCTGTCTGCATACTCCTCAACCAGTCTCATATCGTGGCTGATCATTACGATGGAGACGCCTCTCTCCTGAATGGCGCACATGATCTGCATCAGAGTCCGGGTCATCTCCCGGTCCTGACCGTAGGTGGGCTCATCCACAATCAGTACCTTGGGGTCCCCGACCAGCATGGTGGCCACTCCAAGGCGTCTCTTGTTACCTGCACTCAGGGAGAAGGGGTGATCGTCCTTTACCTCTGTCAATTCCAGCATCTGAAGGAGTTTTTCTCTCTCTTCGGCCAGCTTATTCTTGTCAAAAATGCCGTGGGACTGAAGGCTGTAGTCGATCTCGTCGGACACGGTGTCCGTGAGGAACTGGTGCTCGGGATTCTGAAATACCAGGGATATATGGTTGGCCAGATCGGGAACCTTCCACTTTCCAGAGGGTTTGCCGAAGAGGTCCAGAGATCCCTCTTTGCACTTGTTCAGACCGATCAGAAGTTTGGCGGTGGTGCTCTTTCCGGCGCCGTTCCGGCCCACAATGGCCAGCATCTCTCCGGGATGGATATCCAGAGAGATCCCCTTGAGGGCGTAGAGTCCGTTGCCGTAGCTGAAGCGGATGTCCTTTCCTGAGATAAGGGGGGCGCCGCTGCTCTGTTCATATACCTTGTGGGGGGCCTTGATGCTCTCACCCTCTTTAATCAGGCCGAGGGAAAAGAGGGTTTCCATCGTCTCTTTTATTGTGATGGGCATTCTCTCAAGAGAATATCCGGCGGCCATCAGGCCCAGACCGATCTCCACTGTCTCAGGGAGCCATACGCCCAGAGTGTCGATCTCTTCTCCCTTTTCCAGAAGAAGGTCGTAGGGATTGCCCTTTCCGATCAGTTCCCCCTTATGGAGGACGAGGATCTGGTCCGCCTGTGAGACAAAGTCATCCAGCTCTCTTGTTACCAGAAGGATTGTGATGCCCTCGGATTTAAGCTTCAGAATCAGCTCATGAACCTGACGGGTTGCCGTGGGGTCCAGGTTGGCCGTGGGTTCATCGAGGATGATGATCTCCGGCTTCATGGCGAGGACCGAGGCCAGTCCCAGCTTCTGGATCTGTCCCCCAGAGAGGTTCCAGACCAGATTGTGCCGGTACTCTTCGATCCCCGTCATATCAAGAAGATCCTCAACGCTGTCGAGAATCTCCTGTTTTTCAAATAGAAGGTTTTCAGGACCGAATGCAATCTCATCCTCCACACTCAGTGTGGCGAACATCGACTCGGGGTCCTGAAAGACATAGCCTACTCTGCAGGCCAGGTCTTTCATTTCAGAATCTGCTGTGGACTTCCCCTCAATCAGCACCTCTCCTTCGAGCTTTCCACCCATCAGATGGGGGGTACGGCCGTTAAATAGGTTGCAGAGGGTCGATTTTCCGCTTCCTCCGGGGCCTACAAGTATATTGAAGCTCCCCTTTGTAAGTGAAAAATCGAGGTTTTTGAGGACAGTTCCGTCTTCTTCATGATAGCTGTAGCTGACGTCTTTAAAAACTGCAGAGAAGACAGCAGATTCATTCATAATTATTTTTTCCTTGAAGACCGGAGGAGTCCGGTTTTTGCGAGTCTTTCAGCAAGAACATAACCCAGGAGACCGCTGAAAACGGCACCGGATATCATGTTTACGGGAACGGCAATCCATACGTCTTTTGAGTACGCGGGGTCCCATCCGTAGAAGACGGAGCTCCAGAGAGTTCCAAACTGTGAAGAAGCCACACCGGCCAGAATTGCTGTGATAAGGCCGAAGCGGGAGTATCCGCAGATAAGCAGAACCGCTTCAATGGCCAGACCCTGGCTGATTCCCCAACCGAGAGTTCCGATTCCTGCAGCATTTCCGAGGAGTACCTCTACAGAACCTTCAATGATACCGAAGGCGAGAGCCACACCGGGTTTGCGTACAATAAAAGCAGCAAGGATGTATGCCCACATAAACATTCCCTGAATCAGAGCACCGCCGAGGGGTCCGAGGGAGGTGTTTGCCAGGTACCAGAGGTTTCCGATTCCTGTGTTGAGTACACCCGCGATAGCGGCAAGAACTGCAACCATTACCAGGTTCTGAGTTGTGTATCCGCTTGCTTCTTTCTCTACCAGATTCTTGTCGGTGAACCGGGCAATCAGACCCAGAACAACAAGAACAGCCACGTTAAAAACAGTATAAACAGCCATTTCCTTTCTCCTGAAAGATAAAATTTAAAATTCGGATACCCGGGAGCAGCTCCGGAGAACTTCCCTGGAGAACTGCTCCCTGGAATCCGATTGTTTACTACAGATTCAGTCCCATTTCCTTGATTTCGGTCTTTACTTCCTCATAGAGGGCAAGCCATGCGGGAACGGGTTTTACAGAAACCAGATCATAGGCCTCTTCGATGGACTTTCCGGGATTTCCTCCCTCCATCTCAAAGACATGCTCGTATTTGGCCAGGAGGGTCTGGATCAGCTTGTTGGCCTCTTCCATGGAGATGTTTTGACGGGCCACGGCATGGGCAACTTCGGCCATCAGTCTTACTTCCAGACCAGTTCCATGGGGAACGCTTCCGTCTGCGGAACCGCATCCCTCAAGGTGACCACCGGAGACGGTGACGGCGATGGCGTTAGCCGCTACCTCGTAGAGGAGCTCCTTTGTCAGGGCGCCGCTCTTGGGGTAGACGTCACAGACAATGACTGCCGGTGCGTTCCGTGCAAAGGCATGACAGACAATGCTCTGAAGGAACATACATCCGGGAGCCGATGTGGCCACGTAGCGGATATGGATGGGGTGACAGAGGTGGTAGTCTGCCAGACAGACAATGTTGGCCGCCAGGAAGGAGGCTACCTGAACAACGGCGGCACCGTGGGCGTCACCGGCCAGTCCTCCCACCATTACGGTGGCAAGGGAGGCATTGGCCTGTCCGTAGAACTGGGAGTTCGCGGCACGGAGCATATTGCCCTGGTCGATCATCAGCTCATTGAACATGGCAACAAGGTGAGAGTCACAGGGGCGGAGCAGATCGGGGTGGGTCGCAGCCAGGTCGCCGATCTCGGTTACAGAGCTCTCGGCGGCCAGCATACCCATTCCGGGGCGTCCAACCTCTTCACGTACCTGTTTCAGGTAGGAGAGTTCCCGTCTTGATGCCAGCAGCTCGCTGACCTCTCCGGACTCTACCTTTACTCCGTCGATGTCAACGAGAGAACCGCAGGTGATCAGGTCAACCAGGGGTTCCTGGGCCCAGCTCTTTACAGAGGCCTTGAAGATCTTTTCGGGGGTGGGGCATCCGGGATTTCCCGCCCAGATGGCGGGGGCTTCGGAGTCCATGATGTCCCGGGGGAAGAGGGTGCAGCTGTCCTTGCCCTCTCCCATAACAAGGGGGCGGTCCATCTTGTGGATGCCCTCTTCAATCTCTTCTGCTGATAACTTGATGATTCTTCCGGTGGTCAGGGCGTAGACGCCGGTTTCCAGAAGAAGTTCTTTTCCCGCCTTGAAGACTCTGTCGGCGAGATCGGGATCGTTGGGGGTGATATTCTCTTTGTCCCAGGAGAGGTCGTATTTTTCAACCAGCTCCTGTACTTTTTCGATGATCAGGAAGTCCCAGTCCTCTTTGGACATGGGGGCGCCGGTCCGGGCGCGTTCGGATATTTCCAGATAGTTGTGGATCATGCTTGTTTTCCTCACAAAAAAATATTTGTGCCTGAAAACTGTTCTGTTTCAAAGGGTTGAATTGTCTGCTGGAGTCTGGGTGTCCTAAGAAGATGCAATTCCGGCACAGACGCTATTCTAAACCTGCTGAAAAAAGGCAGTTTATCAAGCTTAGCGTGACCCCGATACCCATATTCTTCAGGGTATGAACAGGCTTCCCGTCCTCAATGTCAGCGCTCGGAATTTTCTATGAAGTTGTTCGGGCCGGGCTTCTCTTATGAGTTGTCTGACCACAAGCGGATATTAACAAAAAAAGACGAAAAAGAACAATATGACTCTGTGGAAATTGGATGAATTCCATTCAAAAAGGGGTGAAATCGGGTTGTGAGGTACGAATTTGTAGGAAATGTCCTGACTGACAGATTAATCGGCCAGGCTTTTAGAAAGAGCAGATATGCTGCAGAATCAGATTTTCCGGCCGATGTAGAAGACGTAGCCGTAGTAGTCCTTGTATTTGTTAAAGAGCTCAATCTCCTGTCTCTGTTCATCCACAAGGGCTTTTGCACCCTCATCGGCCTTATGGCGGCTGATAAAATCAGGAAGGTGCTTCAGGATGGGCTTGTAGTAATTGTCCTTCCAGCTCTCTTCAGAGAGAGTGAAGGTTCCCAGGAGTTCAAAGCCGCTCTGCTTCATCTGTTCCCGCTTTACATCCTCTGTAAACATTTCCGAATAGGCACCGTTCCAGTACTTTTCAAGTTCCTCGGGGCGGTCATCCTTCAGCCAGGTGATCTCGGAAACCCCGATAATACCACCGGGCTTGAGAAAGCGGTTCCATGCCTGAAGACCCTTCTGGAATCCCATATTGTAGATGGCCCCTTCGGACCAGATCACATCCAGAGACTCCTCTTCAAAGGGAAGACTGTCCATGGAGCACTGGAGGGTGTTGATATGATCCTCAACACCCATCTCCTTTGCATGGGTCTTTACCTTATCAAGGAATTCCGGAAAGAGATCGACCGCAACTACCTTGCCATGGGTCAGTTTGGCAAGGTCCAGAGTCTGGGCGCCGCAGCCGCATCCGATATCGGCAATCTGCAGATCCTTTGAGGGAAGAATTCCCCCGAGTTTCAGGGCCTTCCCTGTTTCAGCGTGGCTTCCGGGGCCCAGGCGCTCATAATCTTTGTAGAAGTCTACAATCAGTTCCATATCACCCATGATTATCTATCTCCCGTGCCATTTCCGCCATCCTTTTCAGAGTCTTCAGATTTCGGGTTGTGGCAGTACATTTCAGTTTATTTTCTATCAGTGAATTGCTGAGTCTGGTCTTTCCGTAGTCCTCGGGGCAGAAAAGCCAAAGTCCTTTCTCTGAATATACTAATTTCTCCTGCCCTTTGACAAATTTTTTGAGCTCTTTCATCGCTGCATTTTCTTTTTCCGCAATATCCGGAGAGCGGATAAATGTAAAGAAAGTTCTGTTACCCTGTTCATCGGAATGGTCCGGGCCGAAGGGGAGGTTCTTAAGGATCTTGTCGAGAATCGGAACCGGATTCAGGAAGAGGGGGACCTGGAATCCAGTATACTTGGATATCTGCTCTTCCAGCTCTGTCTCTGCTGTTTCAGGGAGCGGACTTTCCGACCGGATCAGCAGATTCCCGCTTTGAATATAGCTGCTGACATCTCTGTAACCGAGAGTTTCCAGATGCTTTCTGAGTTCTGCCATTTTAACCTTGTGGCGGCCCCCCACATTTACACCCTTCAGAAATATCGTATAAACCATAATTCCCTCACTTCATCTTGCATAATAGCCTTCTCCGGCTGTAGAAATCTGTTTTGCAATTAATAATAGAATATTCCATCGGGCTTTGAAAAAGAAAGGAGTGCTGATATTCTGGAGTTCTGAATATTTTTTAAACTCCAGAGCAGGGTCTCCGGAGCAGTGAACAGGAGCGTAAACATGAAAGCAGCACTTTTTGAGCAGTTCGGCGGCCCTCTGAAGATGGTGGACATCCCCAAGCCCCGACCCTCTGAAAATGGAGTTGTGGTCAGGGTTATGGCCACCGGGCTCTGCCGGAGCGACTGGCACGGCTGGATGGGACATGATCCTGATATCTCTCTTCCCCATGTCCCCGGGCATGAGCTGGCGGGGATTATCGAAGAGTGCGGCCCCGGTGTAAAGCTCTGGAAGAAGGGAGACCGGGTGACGGTTCCCTTTGTCTGCGGCTGCGGAAGCTGCCCCCAGTGCGCCTCGGGAAACCATCAAATCTGCGACCATCAGACCCAGCCGGGCTTTACCCACTGGGGTTCCTTTGCAGAGTATGTTGCCCTGGAGCATGCCGACATCAACCTGGTCGCCCTGCCTGAATCCATGGACTATGTGACCGCAGCCAGCCTGGGATGCCGCTTTGTTACCTCATTCCGGGGCGTTGTTGATCAGGGACGGGTAAAGGCCGGTGAGACCGTTGCGGTTCACGGCTGCGGCGGGGTAGGGCTGTCAGCAGTGATGATCGCCGCCGCCCTGGGCGCCAGGGTTATTGCCATAGATATCGCCGATGACAAGCTGGAGCTGGCCCGGGAAGCGGGTGCTGCCATTACTATCAACAGCAAAGAGGTGAGCTCTGTCTCAGAGGCAGTAAGGGATGTGAGCCGGGGAGGAGCAGACCTCTCCATTGATGCCCTGGGACATCCCGAAACCTGTTTCAACTCCGTAAGCTGCCTGTCAAAGAGGGGCCGTCATATTCAGATAGGACTGTTGCTGGCAGAACAGAGTCAGCCCGCCATCCCCATGGATATCGTGATTGCCAGGGAACTGGAGATTCTGGGAAGCCACGGTATGCAGGCCCACCGCTATCCGGCGATGCTGCAGATGATAGCCGACGGGCTTCTGAAGCCGGAACTTCTGATTGAGCGGACCATTACCCTGACAGAATCATTGACCGAACTTTGTGATATGAACAGCTTCAGGGGGCGTGGGGTGACGGTGATCGACCGCTTTGAATGAGTTGATTCTGAACTCCCGGAAGTCTATACTGCCCCCATGACGGATAATCTGCTTGAAATCAGGAACTACAGTTTTCAGTTCCCCTCATACCCCGGTCTTGAAAGCAGGCCTCTCTTCTCATCCCTGGATTTTACCCTGAAAAGGGGGGAACTCTGTATTATTCTCGGCGCCCCCGAGAGCGGCAAGACCACCCTGGCCCGCTGCCTGACCGCCGTCTATCCCGGTATGACCCGAGCCGAAGTTTCGGGCTCTATCCTTCTGGATGGCCAGGCCCTCCAAACCCGCTCCGCCTGCGACTGGATTGAGACTGTGGGAACGGTTTTTCAGGACCCCGAGGAGCAGATTATCACAACCAGATGCGACGATGAGGCGGCAATGGTTCTTGAATCCATCGGCAGAGAGGCGGGGGATATCAGGAAAAAAAGAGCCTGTGCTTTCAGCCGCTTTTCCATTGAGGGTAAAGAGGAGCGTGATCCCCTCTCCCTGTCGGGGGGAGAGAAGAAACGCCTTCTTCTGGCGGCCCTTGAGATGCAGAACCCTGACCTCTGGATTCTTGATGAAACCCTGGACGAACTGGACCGGGAGGGGCAGGAGTTCCTGCTCACCTATCTGGTAAGCCTGGCGGCAGAACAGCAGAAGGGGGTCATCCTCTTTGCCTCAAAATACAGAGATATTTTCGATTCGGTCAGGGTTCGGAAAGCCCTGCTTAGGGAGGGGCATCTCCATGAAGAAGAGGATGCCGGTACTTTCAGGGATCTTCTGGCCGGTGAGGGACTGATCCATACAGACCGGGAAACTCTTTCTTCCGGTAAATATGCCGGTGAACATCCTGGGGATAACACTGAACCTAATGATCAGGTCGGTGTATATGAGCTCAGGGACATCAGTTTCTCCTATCCCGGCAAGGGAGACTTCTCTCTGCACCTGGACTCTTTCAGTATAAAAGAGGGGGAGATTGTTGTTCTGGCCGGTCCCAACGGCTGCGGGAAGAGTACTCTGGCCCGGATTCTCTGCGGCCTTCTTACTCCGGATAAAGGTGAGGTACTCCTTAAGGGCAGCCCTGCCGTTAAAGAGGAGCTTAACAGAAACGGGGCCTATCTCTTTCAGAATCCCGACTATCAGCTTTTTCTGCCCACAGTGGAGGAGGAGCTGGCTCTGGGGCTCAAACACAGAGGCTTAAAGAAGAGTGAGCAGAAGGGGCGAATTGCCGATGCCATGGATCTTTTCAATCTACCCTCCGGTGAAGCGCCCCCGGCTCTCCTCAGTTTCGGAGCCAGAAAGCGTCTGCAGGGGGCCATCTACTACCTTCTGGAAAAGAATCTCTACATCCTGGATGAGGCCGATTCGGGGCTCAGTTTCAGCGACTACGGCTGTATTGTCAGGGAGCTGATGAGGAAGGGTACGGCCATGATTATCATCAGTCATGATCCGAAGGTGCAGCAGATGGCGGCCCACAGGGTTGTTGAGATGAAGAACGGCAGGATTATCGGGGAGAAGCGCCTGTGATTGATACGCTTTACAGGGATGCACCCTCGGCCCTTCACAGATACGACAGCCGTCTCAAGCTCTTTCTCCTGCCCCTGCTGCTGATTATCTTCTTCCTGCCCCTGGGCACTGCAGCAGTCTGTGCCTATACCCTTACCTTTATTCTTCTGACCATGGCGGTTCTCGGGTTCCGGGAAGTTCTGATGCCCCTTAAGGCGATCTTTCCCCTGCTGATTCTGATCACAATACTGACTCCGTTCTTCCACAGAGCCGGGGAGCCCCTGCTGGAGACAGGAGGTATTGTCCTGCTGACAGATGAGGGGGCCGCAGAGACCCTGGTTTATATTGCCCGGTTCAGCGGGATCAGTCTCCTCTTCTTTCTCTTCTTCAGAACCACCGCCATGGAGAATATTCTTCTGGGCTTAAGCTGGTACCGGCTTCCATACAATATGACCCTGGTTATCTCAATTGCCCTGCGTTACATTCCCCATCTGGCCGGACTCTACGGACAGATTAAGGCTGCTCATGCCCTAAGATGCGGCATCAATGATGAGCTTCCCTGCCGCCGGAAGAGGGGGAGGATCGGAGGACTCTTTCCGATTCTGGTCTCCCTGGTGATTCAGAGTGTGAAGACCATTCCCACACTGACCATGGCCCTGGAGCTGAAAGGGATCGGACGAAGCAATCCCCGCAGCCGCTGCAGAAGACTTGAATCACCAGCTAACATCAGGATGCAGCTGTTTTTTACTCTTGTCCTCCTTGTATTGATGCTTAGTGCTCTGGTAGTATTTCTGACAAATTGACAGCCGGCTCTTTTTTATGAATCAGGGGGCTGTTTCAGGAGTAGTAAATAATGGAAAATCAGACTGACAAGTCTAAACAGAATCTTGCCTTCCGCATTGCCGCCATCGCCGTTCTAACGGCCCTGACCACCGTCTGTACCATGATTATCCGGGTACCCGTAACACCCACACGGGGGTATATCAATCTGGCGGATGTGGCCATCTTTTTCACGGCCATGACCTTCGGTCCCTTTACGGCTCTTGCTGCCGGCGGACTGGGTACAGCTCTTGCCGATATCCTCGGCGGATATGCCCAGTGGGCCCCCATTACCTTTTTTGCCCATGGAGTTCAGGGTCTTGTGATCGGTCTGATCTTTAAAACCTCAGGAACAGAGGAGAAGGGTAAGATGGTAATGGCTCTGGTAATCTCCTTTATTCTGGGAACTCTGATTATGGCTGGTACCTACTTTGTCACCGGCGGACTGATGTACGGTTTCGGTGCGGCGGCTACGGAGATCCCCGGAAACATCCTGCAGAATGTGGCGGGTGTGGTTCTCGGTTTTCCCCTCTATCTGGCTGTAAAGAAGGCCTATCCCCCCATTGCCGGCTACCGCTGGTAATTTAACTCAATGACTATAACGAGACCGGCTGTAAGAGGCCGGTTTCTTTACTTATAAATATATCTGAATTTGCGATATTGTTTCTTGTTGTATATATCTGTATATGCGATAATTTTATTATGACAGTGATCTCAAAGAAACGTTTAAAGGAGTTCTGGAGTATTCATCCTGATGCAAAAAGAGGGCTGACGGACTGGTATTCTCATATGAAAGCCGGATTGTTTCTCTCCATGGCGGAACTGAAAGCAGTCTTTGGGTCAGCAGACTATATGAGTGACCGGGACAGGTACTGCTTCAACATTTCAGGGAACAAGTACCGTCTTATTGCACGGATCACATGGGGAGTTACCGTCTTTGTTGTTGAGGTTCTGACACACTCAGATTATGACAGGAAATATGTGGATAAGAGGAAACGAAAATGAGTTATGCAGTTAAAGATGAGAGGATTGCCAGTGCATATATGGCCTCTCTTAAGATTCATAGTGAAGAAGAGTATGAGCAGAGACTGGAATATGTGCAGCTGCTTATGGACCGGGTAAATGGAGGAGATGATCTGTCCATTCCCCTTCTTGAATATGTTTCAAGGCTGATTGAAGCCTATGAGGATGAGCACTATCCTATAGAAGATTCAACTCCCGGTCAGATGCTCGCCTTTCTTATGGATCAGCACGGTCACAGGCAGAAGGATCTTGCCGGGGTCGCCACCCAGTCGGTGATCAGTGATATTCTGAATGACAAACGGGTTCCCACCCCGGCTCAAATCAAGAAGCTGGCTGCAATGTACAGGGTAAATCCCTCTGTATTCCTCTAACTATTTCCCATCTCAAAAGAAAAGGGGCGTCCTCCGGTCAGACCGGGAGACATCCCCTTTTATCAGTTTTATATGCTATGGCAATCAGCAGCTGACTGTCTGACCCGCCTCTACGGTAACTTCTTTCGCATCATCCCTGGTGCCCAGCATCAGTGATACGGTCTTCTCTCCCTGATTCTCCAGTTCGATTCCCCTGTCCGATACGGACACACGCATCAGGGTGCCCCGGTTCATCAGCTTGAAGCTGTAGGCCTTCCACTGCTCGGGAAGGGCGGGGTTCAGGTAGAGGGTTCCCTCTCTGTGACGGAGTCCTCCGAATCCCATAACTACGGACATCCAGGTTCCTGCCATGCTTGTGATATGGCAGCCGTCCTCGGTATCGTTATTGTAGTCGTCAAGGTCGAGGCGTGCGGTTCTGAGGTACATCTCATAGGCCTTCTCCTTGTATCCCAGGCTCTCGGCCAGAATGGTGTGAACACAGGGGCTCAGAGAGGACTCGTGAACCGTCAGGGGCTCATAGAAGTCGAAGTTCCTCTTCAGGGTCTCTGTATCGAAGTCATCCTCGAAGAAGAAGAATCCCTGCAGTACATCGGCCTGCTTGATGTAACAGGAGCGCAGAATCCGGTCCCATGACCAGTTCTGGTTCAGGGGGCGGTCCGCAGCGGCGAGCTGGTCTACGGGTTTGATCTCCTTGTCCAGGAAACCGTCCTGCTGCAGGTAGACACCCTTCTCTGTGTCTTCGGGAAGGTACATCTGGTCGGCGATGCTTTTGAATTCGGCAAGCTCTGCAGAAGTCAGGCTGAGCCCGGAAGCCAGGTCCCTGTACTCTTCCGAGCGCTCAGCCGCCAGAGACTCGGCGCACTGGGCCGTATAACGGAGACACCAGGCGGCGATATAGTTTGTATACCAGTTGTTGTGGACATTGTTCTCGTATTCGTTGGGCCCTGTAACACCGAGCATAACGTACTTTTTCTTTGCCTCGGACCAGTTGACCCTCTGCTTCCAGAACCGGGCGATTCCGGTAAGCACTTCCATACCCATGGGCATCAGGTAGTCCCTGTCGCCGGTGCAGCGGATGTAGTCGTAGATTCCAAAGGCGATGGCGCCGTTCCGGTGGATCTCCTCGAAGGTGATCTCCCACTCGTTGTGGCATTCCTCTCCGTTCATGGTCACCATGGGGTAGAGGGCCGCGCCCTCTGTGAATCCCAGTTTGCCGGCGTTCTCTATGGCCCGTTCCAGGTGATTGTGGCGGTAGACCAGAAGCTGCCGGGCGATGCCGGCGTCGGCGGTGCTCAGGAAGAAGGGGAGGCAGTAGGCTTCGGTGTCCCAGTAGGAGGCTCCACCGTACTTTTCACCGGTGAATCCCTTGGGGCCGATATTCAGGCGCTCATCCTTTCCCGTATAGGTCTGTTTAAGCTGAAAGATATTGAAGCGGATACCCTGCTGGGCGGCCACGTCACCATCGATGGTAATGTCGCTCTGGTCCCAGATATGAGCCCAGGCCCTGATATGTTCTTCTTTAAGGGTATCAAAACCTGCGGAAACGGCATCGGAGAGAACCGCGGCTCCCTTTTCAAGAAGCTTATCTGCATCGTGATCACGGTCTGTCAGGCTGGAGTTGTACTTTTCGATTCTGAGAGTCTCGCCGGCTTTCAGAGGGCTGCTGAAGGAGCGCGCCACTCTTCCGGGAGTTTTTTCCGAACCGGTGCTGTCCACGGCTGAGGCCGAACCATCAGAAGCCAGTAGGCTGACCTTTGTGGTGATCCGGCTGGCCAGGGTAAAGGCTGTCTTCTTTGTTTTGATCAGAATGGCTTCGGAGTCAGAGTCCAGGTACTCTCCCAGCTGCTCCCAAAAGTACTCGTTGTAGTTGGCATCCTCGTTGTGAACATTCCCTTCGATAAAACTGGATACTTCGATCTTACCTTCACCTTCGAGAAGGCGGAGGTCATAACGGAAACATCCCGCTTCGGGCCGTTCCATTGAGACAAAGCGGCTGGACTCCAGTTCCACCAGGCTGCCGTTATTCAGACGAAGCCGTGTCCGACGGAAAAGGATACCGGTCTTCATATCGATCTCTCTGTGGAAGTCCTCAACCTCAGCTGTTGCCAGATCGATCTCTTCTCCACCCAGTCTGATGGATAGTCCGATCCAGTCGGGGGCGTTCAGAACCTTGGCGAAGTATTCGGGGTAGCCGTTCTTCCACCAGCCGACGATGGTCTTGTCGGGGTAATAGACTCCAGCCATATAGTTTCCGGGAAGGGTGTCCCCGGTGTAGGTCTCTTCAAAGTTGGCTCTCTGACCCATATGGCCGTTGCCGAGGCTGCAGAGACTCTCTGAAATGCGGTTGTATTCGGGGACAAATCCCTCTTCAATGATCTTCCAGGGATCATGCTTTATATAATCTTTCATCCTGCCAGTTCCTTTTTAATCATCTCCCAGCTAACTCCCTTCAGATCGGGATAGAGGGCGTCAGCCTTTCCAAGCTGCTCCGCGCTGCCGATTCCAACTGTCAGCATGCCGCCGGCGATTCCGGCTTCGATTCCCGCTTCGGCATCTTCAAATACAACACACTCTTCGGGGTTGAGTTTCAGGTCAGAGGCTCCCAGGAGAAAGACTTCCGGGTCGGGCTTGGCCCGGCTTGTTCTGTTGCCGTCTACAACGGAATCCAGGTACTCACCCAGTCCTGTTCTTTCCAGAATAATGGGGGCGTTTTTACTGGCCGAACCCAGTGCTGTTTTGATGCCCGCTTCTCTCAGCTCCATCAGCAGATTCAGGGCTCCGGGAAGGATTCCCCCGGGGGTCATCTGACTGATCATGGCCACATAGTTATCGTTCTTGGTTTTCATGGCCGCCTCTTTTTCCGTATCAGAAAGAGAAACGTTTCCAATTGAGAGTATTATTTCCAGTGAAGCAAGGCGTGATACCCCTTTCAGGCGCTCGTTGTCACTCTCGGTGAAATCAATACCCAATGACTCTGCTAACTGTTTCCAGGCAATAAAATGATATTTTGCTGTATCTACAAGAACCCCGTCCAGATCAAACAGGACTCCCTTGATTTCCCGGCTCATATCTGCCTCCTTATCTATTCGTATAAAATTCAAATTATCTTTTTAAAATACATTAAATGGTAACGTTTCCATTTTGTGCTGAGTCATTTATAGCATTGCCCCGACTCCCCGTCAACAAAAAAATCGGGGCACCAGAGGGTTTTCTACAGGCCGAATTGTGTATTTCCTGTGGAATTCTGCAAAAATCACCCCCTGATGCATGCTTAAAGAGGGGTTTGACGATTGCATGAGAACACCGTTTCAGGATAATTTGAGCTCTGCAAATAAAAACCAATATTGAATAAATTCAGGGAGGATGAAATGTTCCACCATAAACCACTGGAAGAGCTTGTGGTCTACCAGATTTATACCCGCAGCTTCAAGGACAGCAACGGCGACGGTATCGGCGATCTTGCGGGAGTCACAGAAAAACTCGATTACCTTGCGGATCTGGGAATCGATATGATCTGGCTGAGCCCCTTCTGTTCATCCCCCAATGACGATATGGGATACGATATCTCGGACTATCAGAATATTATGACCGAGATGGGAACCATGGCAGATCTGGACCACCTGATCGAAGAGGCCCATAGCCGGGGCATCGGAGTTATGATGGATCTGGTTCTGAACCACTCCTCTGATGAGCACCCCTGGTTTATTGAATCCAGAAGCAGCAGAGACAACCCCAAGCGGGACTGGTATATCTGGGCCGATGAGCCCAACAACTGGGACTCTTACTTCTGCCCCGAGGCCTGGGAGTATGATGAGACCACAGGTCAGTACTACCTCCACATATTCGGTGTAAAGCAGCCCGACCTGAACTGGCGCAGCGAGGAGCTCAGAGCCGAGATCCACCGGATGGTCCAGTGGTGGCTGGAAAAGGGGATCGATGGAATCCGTTTTGACGCCATCCATCTGATCGGCAAACCAGAGGGGAATCCCGACTATATTCATGCTCCCGGAGAGAGCACAAGGTTCTGTCACTTCCGTAACCACGAACTGGGTCACCACTATCTTCAGGAGCTGAACGAAAAGGTTATGAAGAAGTTTGATCCCGTTACCGTAGGGGAAACCGGCGGAGCCACTCCCGAAAGCGCACGGCTTTATGTAGACAGGAGCCGGGGCGAGTTCGATATGATCTTCCACCTGGGATTTCTTGAGGATGATGAGTTTGAGGACAATCCCGCCCAGAACTACAAGAAGTTCTATGAGAAGTGGTACAAAGACCTCTCCAAAGAGGGATGGGACGCCATCTTTCTGGGGAACCATGATCTGGCCCGTCTAGCCTCTGTAATAGGAGATGAGAAGAACTACTGGCGCGAGTCATCAACCTGTCTGGCCGCCATGATTATGACCCAGTGGGGAACTCCCTACATCTATCAGGGTGACGAGATCGGTATGATCAATGCCGGATTTACCTCCCTCGACCAGTTCCGCGACCCCCATACCATCAACCGTGTCCATGTGGCCCGGGAGAGGGGAGATGATGTGGAATGGGTAATGAACGATATTATCAAATGGGGACGGGACAACAGCCGAACCCCCATGCAGTGGGATGCCACGCCCAATGGCGGATTCTCCGAGGCTGATCCCTGGATTATGATGGCCCGGAACTGGGAGCATATCAATGTGGAGGCTCAGGCCGGTAAGGCGGGGAGCATTCACAGCTTCTACAAAAAGATGATTGCCCTGAGAAAGGCAAACAGGTGTCTGGCCTATGGAAAGATGGAGATGGTTGAATCGGAACCCTCTGTCTTTGCCTATAACAGAGTCCATGAAGGAAAGAAGGTTCGGGTTATCCTTAACCTCGGCTCTTCTCCCGCGGCCCACAGGCCCGGAGATTTTACGGAAGATCAGATTCTGATCTCCAACTATGCTTCGGTCCGTCAGAATGTGTCCGGTGTGATGCTCAGGCCCTGGGAGGCTCTGGTTATCGAGGGTTGATATACTGATATGAATAAAAAAAGGGGCATCCTCCGGCTAAACCGGGTGACAGCCCCTTTCTTTTTCTCCGGCCCCGGGGCCGGAAAACCCCTCCCGAAAGCTCCGGGAGAGAGGTTAGATTACTGCAGCAGCTGAAGAACTGACTGAGTTCTCTGGTTTGCCTGAGCCAGCATGGCGTTGCTGGCCTGGGAGAGGATCTGGTTCTTTGTGAAGTCAACAGTTTCTTTAGCCATATCCAGGTCCCGGATTCTTGATTCAGATGCCTGCAGGTTCTCCGCAGCCACATCAATACCCTTGATTGCCATTTCCATTCTGTTCTGGTAGGCACCCAGGTCGGCTCTCTGCTTGTTCACAGTTTTCAGAGCATTGTCCAGCACTCCGATGTTTCTGTTGGACTGTTCAGAGGTGGACAGAGACATGATTTCGCCGGTACCGACCTGACGGAGACCCAGGGCGCTCGCTGTCATTGTTCCGATAAATACCTGCTCTCTCTGGTCCATGTTGGCACCGATATGAAAGTGCATTGAACCTGTTACAACGTTATTGCCTGTATCGGCGGCGAAACGTCCGGTCAGCATGTTCATACCGTTGAACTGGGCATGAGAAGCAACTCTGTCCAGCTCGTCCACAAGCTGTGATACCTCAACCTGAATCTGCATTCTGTCCTCAGAAGTGTAGATACCGTTTGAAGCCTGTACAGCCAGTTCTCTTACTCTCTGAATGATATCTGTAGTCTCCTGCAGAAATCCCTCTGTTGTCTGAATAAAAGAGACACCGTCGGCGGCGTTTCTGGAAGCCTGGTTCAGACCGCGGATCTGTGACCGCATTTTTTCTGAAACAGCCAGTCCCGAAGCATCGTCTCCGGCCTTGTTGATGCGCATTCCCGAAGAGAGTTTACCCATATTGCCGGCAGTGTTTGTACTCGCAATGTTCAGGTTTCTCTGGGCGCTCATCGCGCTGATGTTGTGATTGATAATCATAATTCCTCCATGACTTATTACATATTTCGGGCATCCTTGCCCTGACGGTTTTTCATGCCGTCCCTATCTCTATCGGGAGGGGCTTTGCATAAAATTTAATTAAAATTAAAGCTTAATATTGTAGTGCCGATATATCGGTCTGCCCTGTATGGACTTAAGGTCTTAATAAAAAAACAGTGTTTAATATTCTGTTTTCAGCTTTTTGATTCCGGTTCTCGACAAAGACAGTGGTTCAATCTAAAATCAAGCAATGGCCCATACCCCCGATTTCTTCAAGAAAAGCCCTGCAGAACTGAAGTCTCTCTCTACAGCCCTGGACATCCCTCTGGAGGTGGTTCACTCCTGGTTCCGGGACAGAAAACTCCCCACCGGTGAACATCTGAAGGCCATCGCCGCCTATACGGGATACTCTGTACAGCAGCTCAAGGTTTTCTGGGGTCATGTGGACAGTGAGCTTCTGGCCTGGCTGCAGAAAAATGCTGATCTGGTCCCGAACCTGTCCCCCTCGGTCAAAAAAAAGAAACCCCTGAATGAGACAATGTCCACGGAGCTGGGAACCCTCTATCAGAACGACTGTATGGATGTTCTGGCCGAAATTGAGGACGACTCACTGGACCTAATCTTCGCGGACCCTCCCTTCAATCTGAACAAGAAGTATCCCTCGGGAATGAACGACAGGCTGAAAGAGGAGGAGTATGTCTCCTGGATGACGGGGTGGGTGGACGAGCTCTGCCGGACACTGAAGCAGGGGGGCTCCCTCTTTCTCTGGAACCTTCCCCGCTGGAACAGTGAGATCACAAGGCATCTGAACCGGATTCTCTACTTCAAACACTGGATCTCCGTGGATATAAAGTACAGTCTTCCCATCAAGGGCCGCCTCTATCCCTCCCACTACTCACTGCTCTACTACACCAAGGGGAAGAAGGCGAACTACTTTGTTCCCGACCGCATCCCCATGCAAATCTGTCCCAAGTGCTACGGTGACCTGAAGGACTACGGCGGGTACAAGTCCAAGATGAACCCCAAGGGTGTGAATATTACCGATATCTGGACCGACATTCCCCCGGTGCGCCATGCAAAGTATAAGAGGCGGAAGGACTCCAACGAACTCTCCATCAAGCTGCTGGACCGGATTGTGGAGATGGCCTCCCGGCCGGGAGACCTGGTCTTCGATCCCTTCGGCGGTTCCGGAACCACCTACATTGTCTCCGAGCTTAAGGGACGGCGCTGGATCGGTACGGATATAGGCCCCTCAAAGGAGATCATCGACCGTTTCGGTATAATCGATACGGAGAGGGATATTCTCGAGGAGTACCGGGCCGACCTGAACAGCCTTTTCACAAGAAACGGCAGGGAGCAGCGGAAAAAGAGGAAGATCTGGACCGATGAGAGTTTTCACGGCGGAAATGCCGGAAAGGATAAGAAAGGGTAATTACAGCAATCGGGACAGAAGCTTGCTGCTGCAGGAAGCTTCTGTACCGTATATGATTATTTCTGACCATCGGCTTTGGGGATCTTTATCCGCTTTTTACAGCTGGGACAGCGGCCGGCAGTAAATTGCTTTGAGGCGTCGATGGACAGCCGCTTCCCGCATTTGGGACAGGTAAATATCTTCACGTACTCGTTATCACTCATTATTTACAACTCCATTTTAATTTTATTTTTTTTCCAGTATTGGATGCCGTCCAGGATGGCCGCGGCATATTTCTCTTTTGAAAAGTAGATAAGCCGGCGGTTTTTCAGGGTTTCGAGTTCCGGCTCATGGTTTCCTACAACAATGCCTTTCATACTTCCTGTGAGCATATCAGTGTCATTCCCTGAATTTCCTGCAGTATAGATATTCTGCATGGGGATCTTCCATTTGTGGGAGAGGTAGCGGATAGCCTTTCCCTTGGAAGCCCTGTAGGGGAGGATATCTATCATGGTACCGTGGGAGTGGATCAGATTATAGGAGAGCTTTCTCTTCATCAGTTCGTTGTGGATTTTCGGAACTATTTCATCGGCCGCGACTGAGGGGAGAAGATCGTAGCTGATTTTGAAGTCTCTCTGTGCTTCGGTAATGTCCTGAAGCATCAGGCCGGGGAGGGCGCCCAGAGTTTCCTTAATCACCGCGGGTTTCCACTTATTCCGGATATGGGCAGACCAGCCGGTATCATAGATCTTTTCGTCAAAGTAATAGATCTCGGTTCCCACAGAAGCAATTATAAACTCGACATTGGTGATGCCGTTTTCCTTCAGTGCCTGCAGAGCCGACTTGATATCCCTTCCCGTAGCAACTCCAAATCCGATCTCTCCTTTCTTCTCTTTCAGGAAGTCCAGAAGAGGCTTGACCGCAGACCGGTCTCCCAGCAGGGTGTCGTCAATATCAACAATCAGCATCTCTTTCATGGATTGAATCCGCTTCCCAATACTTCTGAACTCTTTTTCAACAGTAAAGCTGGCACTCTGTATGTTCAGACTCTTCAGCTGTTCCAGATAGGAGCGGCAGTGGTGGTTCCAGGTATAGACCTCCCGGGTTCTGTTCACTCCCTGTTCAGAAAGCCGGTTCCACAGCTCACTGTCTGTTAATATTGCCTTGATGGCACTGCTGATGGAATCCCTGTCTCCTATATTCACCAGTTTCCCGCTTCTGCAGTTTTCTTCAATATCCACCGGACCGCCCTTATTTGTAGCCACAAAGGGCAGACCGCAGGCTGAGGCTTCGATAAAGGTGAGACCGAAGGTTTCCAGAAAGGAGGTACTGACAAAGATTCCGCCGCTCAATGCAGCGATTCTATACATTTCGGGAACGTCCTTTTCCGGGTTGTGATATTTGGGAACCGCCATCTTTCCGTAGAGGTCGTAACGGTCCATGGCTAGCAGTATCTCTGTCAGGACCTGCTGTTCTCCCTCCTCCATGGTAGATATGTCATCCCGGATTCCGGCGAAAACGGCCAGGTTGGCAATAGCCTGGAGCTCTTTGTCGTTGCCGTAGACATCTATCAGCAGATCTATGTTCTTTCTGGCATCGGGACGGCAGAGGGTCAGAATAAGTGGTTTATTCGGTTCAAAGAGGAATCGCTGCAGCTCCCGGCTGACTCTCATATGGGCCTGTTTGGTCTCCTCGTTTATCTCGCTCCCGGCAATCTCATAATTGTAGTAGGGGAAGAATTTCTCCAGTTCCGCTCCAGGAGGAATAACTGAATACCGGGGCAGATTTCTGTGGGCATACTGACTGAAAAGCTCATCTTTTTCGAAGTTGGTGCTTGTTACAACAAGGTCGGCCTGTGAGAGAATTTCCTCTTCCGCTTTTATCCTGGTATCTATGGCATACTCCTGCACCGCTTTGGCATTGCTCATCCCCTGTGATTCGAGGAAGGACAGTTTATTTCTGCCCAGAGAGTGAGCTGTGAAGATCAGTGGTATTCCGAAGAGACTGGCAATCCGGGAGGCAACATAGGCGGAATCTGCATAGTGGCCGTGTATGTAGTCGGGGATTCGGCCTTGGCTCTGGATATACTGGATCACCTTATCTGTAAACTCATCAAGATGGGGCCAGAGTTTCTCCTTGCGGATATACTTTTTACCACCGCAGCTGAGACGGACAATCTTCGCTTTGGGTGAAAGCTCCTCACTCTCCTTGCTGTAGGTTCCACTCACAACTTTGTCAGTTATCTGGCGGGTTACCAGATCAATTTCTGCAACATCGTCATAGGCCGACAGGCATTTAGTCAGCTCAAGGATGTATCTGGTTTGACCTCCTGTGTCTGCGTCTCTTCCGAATTCAATGTCTTTCGACCGGATCAGACCGTGGATATTTATCATCATAATATACATAATATATTTAGTGTACTAATTAATTAGGCCAAGGTCAATCAATGGGATTAAGCTGTTGAATCTCTCTTTTGTCGCATTTATGTTTTGATTTATTTAAGTATAATATTTAGTATTGTAATTAAAAAGAGCAGTGGAGTTGTCTATGTATACGGGAAAGGGTTTTGTACAGTCAGAACTGGGAGATGTCGATGTAATCAGGCATAACGGTTTGTTTCATCTGTTTCATCTGGTTCTGCCTAACCATGATTATATTGCCCATGCCGTGAGCAGTGATGGATTTCTCTGGAGAAGAGTGAGGAATCCCCTTTTTATCGGTGAGCCTGGAGACTGGGATGATGATATGATCTGGACCATGCATGTCAGCCCCGATCCCGACGGTCCAGCGGCCTTTCGGATGTTCTATACCGGGCTCTGCCGGAAGGAGGGAGGCCGGATACAGAGAATCGGTCTGGCCAGGTCCAATGATCTCTACCACTGGGAGAAGGTCTCATCCGCAAACTACCCCCTCTCAGTTCCGGGGCCTTATTATGAACACTCTGTAGATGAGGGACGGCACTGGGTCAGCTGCCGTGATCCTTTCTTCTACTTTGACGGAGAGAACCGTCTCCTGCTGGTTAATGCAAGGGTACCATCTGGGCCGAAGATCCGCCGGGGGTGCATAGGTCTGGCCAGGGAGGTAAGTCCCGACCAGTTTGAGTGGGAGAAGCCCCTTTTCTTTCCGGGAATGTATGATGATATTGAAGTACCCGGACTCTACCGGATTAAGGGCCGCTATTATCTGCTGGGGAATATCAAGGAGGATATCAAGGTCCACTACTGGTACAGTGAGTCCCTGGAGGGGCCATATGAGTGTTTTGCCGACAATGTCCTCCTTCCCAAAGGGAACTATGCCGGCAGAATTACAAAGACCGATGAGGGGTATCTGGTGTGGAACTTCTACGCGAACAGAGACTCTGAATCAAGAACCACAATTCTTCCCCCACCCACGGAGCTGGAGGTGGATGAAGAGGGGCGGCTCTACCTGAAGAGCTACAGCCGTTTCGACTCTCTTGTCAGAGATAGTCACTGCTGTGAAGAACTGATCTCTGATTCCCGGCTGACAGGAAACCCCACCGCCTGTAACCTACGCCGGGAAGACGGTCTTCTTCTCAGTACCCTGAGCGGATATGAACTCTTTTTTATGACCCGGCCGGCCCGGGATTTCCGCCTCAGTTTTTCTCTGACCATGAAGGGAAAGGGGAAATGCGGCATAGCCTTTCGCTGTGATGATCAGGGGAACGGGCACTATGTCGGAATTGATCTTATTAACGGTCTGACCCAGGGGCGGGTATGGGGTGAGAACCCGGCAGATGATATTGAACACGCTTTTGTCTACCGCCCTGTACAGACAGGACCTTTCCGCTGCCGGGGACTGGATGAGTGGAAGATTTCGACTGTGGTGTACGGCGGGTATATTGAGCTTTCAATTAACGGAAAGATAATTCTCCGATATGTGGAAACCGCATATATAAGTCAGGAAAGGATAGGCCTCTATGTAGAAAGTGCTGAAATTGTTCTGAAGGATCTCCTGCTGGAGGAACTGGACGGTCCGGAAGAGGAAGACCATCATGTATTTTAGAAAAGCACTGCTGGTTTGCCCCCGCGGATAAATCCGGATATACTTTTCCCTGTATGAAAGAAAAACATTTCCTATTTATGATTCTTTTTATCATGTTTCTCCTCCTGTCGGTAATGACCATCCTGATCCTTGAATCACAGGTCAGGGAAAGGCAGCGCTTCAGCCTGATGGAGTATGAGAAACTGATGTACCGTTTCTATCAGGACTATATGGACGGCACCTACAGGGGAGTGGACAGCGATAATCTGAAAAACCAGATCCCCGATGATGTGTCAGGCCTTGGACTATACAACTTCTATGGTGAATCCCTCTATCTTTACGGCAATTCTCCGAATCATATCGAGGAGGATGTCTTTGATTTTATGCCATTTTTTGACCGGGACAGCAGAACCATTGTTATCACAAGGGATTTTCTGAACCCCTTTATGCCCCAAACCAAGGACAAGGCTCTCTTCGATGAGATATCCAACCGCTCCTATACCAATGCCCTTGAGGAGGCCGAGGAGACTAAGCAGGAGATGGTCCGCTACTTTTTTCTGGGGATCAAGGACGACTATATGTTCAGTCTTCTTGTCCTTTTCCGGTCTCTTCAGATTATCTTCACCCTTGTGATCCTCTTTATCGTCCTTCTTATCGGACGGCTCTTTTTGTGGAATATCAAGTACAGAAACCAGATTGAGGAACAGGAGCGGCTCGTTCTTCTCGGGGCGGCTGCAAGGACCCTGACCCATGAGATCAA
Organism: Spirochaeta sp. UBA5339; assembly: GCA_002408085.1. Classification (GTDB taxonomy): domain Bacteria; phylum Spirochaetota; class Spirochaetia; order DSM-2461; family DSM-2461; genus Oceanispirochaeta. The sequence goes on along the minus strand of DHQL01000011.1, from coordinate 40,966 downwards.
AAACCCCTTAAGCAGCATCCGCCTTCAGAGTACTATAATAAAACGCTCCGGCTGCGGCCTCCATGAGGAGTCCCTCCGTATTCTTAACGAGGAGGTGGAACGCCTCTCCCTCCTTACCGAGAGGATCAGTGACTTCTTAAGACATCCCGAGGGGAACCCGGATCCGAATGATTTGTCAGATCTGATCATGAACTGTCTTTCAAGGTATTCCGATAGGATTCCGGGAATTGAAAACACAGTGATTTCCTCAATGATGATCCGGATCGACCCGGACCGGTTCCGCTCGATTCTGGACAACCTTCTCAACAACGCCATTGAGAGTGAAAGCAGTCCTTCAGAAATAGGGGTCACCCTTGAAAGGCGGGGCCATGAAGCTCATCTGACTGTTTCCGACAGGGGAAAGGGGATCGGGGATGATCAGCTGAAGGAGCTCTTTAATCCCTACTATACAACAAAGTCCAGAGGAACCGGCATCGGTTTATCCATTGTATTGAGCTTTGTAAAGGCCGCCGGTGGAGATATTCATATTGACTCGGAGCCGGGGAAAGGTACCGATGTAATGCTGACCTTTCCCCTTTGGAGGCATGAGGCATGAAAATCCTTGTGGTGGATGATGAGAAAAATATCAGAGAGAGTCTGAGGATTATTCTGGAGCAGGACGGTTATGAGGTCTCTGCCGCTGAGAATGGTCTTTCCGCTCAGAGGCTGATTGAATCGGACAGCTTTGATGCGGGTATATTTGATCTGAAGATGCCAGGCCTTTCGGGGCTGGAACTTCTTGAGTGGCTTCAGAAGCGGGAAGAACGCTTTCCTGTCATCATGATCTCCGCCTTCGGACAGGTGGAGGACGCCGTAAAGGCCCTGAAAACCGGGGCCGATGACTATGTTATCAAACCCTTTGATCCCGAAGTACTTCTGGAGAAAATAGGTCTTCTGAAGAGCTGCAGCACCAGTGCCAAGGTGATTGAGACTCTGTCGGAGTCGGAGACCCCCGGCTATTTTTTCGGGAACAGTCCTGTTATGGAGAAGCTTTCCAGGCGCCTGGACCGGGTGGCCGCCTCAAGTTCCATTGTTCTTCTGACCGGAGAAAGCGGTGTGGGCAAGGAGATGACAGCCCGTCTGATCCATAAGCGTTCGGCGGTTTCAGAGGGCCCCTTTATGGCCCTCAATATCGGAGGACTTCCCGAAAACCTTGTGGAAAGCGAACTCTTCGGATATGAGAAAGGCGCCTTTACAGGGGCGGAGAAACAGAAAAAAGGACTCTTTGAGCTGGCCTCAGGAGGAACCCTCTTTCTGGATGAGATTGGAGAGATGGCTCTTCCTCTGCAGGTCAAGCTACTCCGAGTTCTCCAGGAGAGGCAGTTCCGCCGCCTGGGGGGGCTCGAGAATCTGAGTATCGACGCCCGGATCATTACCGCAACCAACCGCAACCTCGAACAAATGGTGGAGGCGGGGAGCTTTCGTGAAGACCTCTACTACCGCCTCAATGTGGCCCGCATCGAAATCCCTCCTTTACGGGACAGGAAGGAGGACCTTCCGGGTCTTGCAGGCCATCTCATAGACAAGCTGAACCGAAAGATGGGCCTTAATGTGAGAACCCTCTCCAAAGATGCCTGGGAGAAGTTGTCTGCCCACTCCTTTCCGGGAAATATCCGGGAGCTGGAAAACATTCTGGAGAGAAGTATGATTTTTGTGGAGGATGAGATTATCCGGGGTGAGGACCTGGAACTCCCCTTGTCTCCGTCATCTCCCCAATCGGCAGTCCCCGCTGTCGAGGGAGGCCGCACCTTGAAGGAACTTGAAAAGTCCTCCATCATTGCCGCACTTCATCGCTGGGAAGGGAACAGGAGCCGGGCAGCCAAAGAGCTGGGCATCTCCAGAAGAACCATAATCAACAAGATCCAGGAGTATGGACTGGACGGTCCTGACGGCGGCGACTAAGTGCCGGCCGGCTCTTACCGCCCCGCTGCCTGCCTTCAACCCGGGCTTCCCTGCCGGTATCTGCCGCACCGGACGCAGGGTGTGCAGATTCTGAAATCTGTGCAATTTCTGCACACCTTCCTCTCTCTCCGGAGGCTGAAATCATCTCTGAAACCTCAATCAAACCTGTTCTCATAACTTGGCACACTTCCTGCTTAACACCTGATCAAATCATTTATTCAGGATGTTATAGGTATGAGATATTTGAGAAAAGTTATATGTTTGGTTCTGTTTCTTCCGGCAGTGGCCCTTTTTGCCGAAGAGACAATGACCCTGACGGTAGAGGATTCTGTGGAACTGGCGCTCAAGCAGAACCTCTCCCTCCAGTCCTCCCGACTGGATGTTTCAAGCGCCGAGGTGGCCGACAAGTACAGCTGGAACTACCTGATGCCCGACTTTTCCGCATCTGCGGGAATAAGCGGCTCGGACAGTCTGCTGGAAAGTACGGGCTTCGGCAGCGAGACCTGGGGAGTATCCGCGGGACTCAGCGCCTCCCTCTCTCTTGATGCGGCAAGCGGTCTGGCAAGAGACTCCGCCCGCCTTAATCTTGAGAGTCAGAATATCTCATACGAGTCCAGTGAAGATCAGCTGGTTCTCAGTGTCCGCCAGGAGTTCTACTACCTTCTGGCCTATGAGGAAAATCTGGACCTTCAGATAAAGAACCTGGATCTGGCGGAGAAACGCTACGAGCAGGTCAAGGAAAACTTCAACAACGGTCTGGCATCTCAGCTGGATGTTCTGGAAGCCCGAAACTCCTACGAGTCCCTCAGGCCGGACTATACCGATGCCAAAACAACATATGCTTCACAGCTAATGTCCTTTAAAAACCTGCTTGGTATCTCCCTGAATCAGGAGATTGAACTGGATGGCTCCCTGGATGTAACACTGGTGGATCTGGATGCCGATGAGCTGATCGACAGCTATATCGCAGGCCGTCTGGATGTACAGGCTGCCGTCAAGGCACAGGAGATTCAGGATCTGACCCTTAGCTCACTGAAAAGGTCCACATGGTCACCAACAGTATCTCTGGGAGCCAGCTGGAACAACTCTGCATCCCTTGATGCCATTGACGACTGGAGCGATCAGGCAACCCTCTCTCTGAATGTGGGCATCCCTTTAAGTTCCCTGATTAAAAGCTCCTCGGAGCAGGTGGCCGTAAGCCAGGCTGAGCTTACTTCCGAGAAGCTTGATATAGAGCTCCAGGATACCCTGGCCTCCGCCGAGGAGGAGATCAGGACCCTTATTATGGAGCTGGATGGTGCCCGGGAAAACATGGAGATCACCGAACTCAGCAAGGAGCTGGCTCTGGAGAACTTTCAGATGACCGAGGCCTCATTCAAAGCGGGAACCAAGGAACTGCTTGATGTGGAAGACGCCCAGAACAAGCTTTTTGAGGCAAACCAGAGCCTTCTGGTCAGCCGCTACACCTACCTGAGCAAGCTTCTGGAGCTTGAGAACGCACTTAATACCACTTTGGAAAACAATTAAACAATCCCTACGGAGGAATACAATGAACGATAAATCGGATAAAAGAAAAAATACGATTACAGGGGTTACCCTGATTCTGCTGATCGTCCTGGTACTGGGCGTTCTGGCCTACAGCATTCTGGGAGGAGATCCTCCCGTGGCCTCGGGCGGAGCCCCTTCCGGCGCTCCCGCGGCATCAGGAGGAGCACCCGACGGTGCACCCGGAGCAATGCCCGGCATGGAATCAGGCAGCGGTGACACTGTCTACACCGTTCTGGCAGAAGAGACCCTCAGCACAACCCTGAAGGATTACCTGAAGGTCAACGGCGATGTGGAAGCCGGGACCAGCGTCGACATCTATCCCGATGCCGCCGGTAAGCTTACCAAACTGGAGATATCCCTTGGAAGCTATGTGCGCAAGGGCCAGATCATCGCTGAGGTTGACCCCTCCATTCCCGGACAGGTCTATGTGGCCTCTCCCGTACGCTCCACAATCAGCGGAACCGTAACAGATATTCCCTATGAAGTGGGAGCCACCATCAGTTCCACCTCCGTACCTGTGGCTACCGTAGGTGACCTGGCGAACCTTCAGCTGGTCAGCTATATTGCGGAAAAGAATATGGCTGAGATCGAACTGGGACAGAAGGCGGACATCACCTTCGAACCCTACGGTTCCGAGATTTTCATCGGTACCGTAACCGAGATCAGTCCCGTTCTGGACAAGGACTCCCGTACCCTGGAGGTTATGATCTCCCTGGATGAAAGCGACAGCCGCATCAAGTCCGGAATGTTCGGTTCCGTGAAACTCTATACCGAAACCAGGGAGGACGTTCTTGTCCTTTCAAGCGACAGCATTGTCAGCGCCGCATCGGGAATCTATGTCTATGTTATAAGCGGCGATGACACAGTAGAACAGAGATTTATCGAGACTGGACTGACAGTAGACGGCAGGACTGAGATCCTCAGCGGCCTGAGTGAGGGAGACATCGTGGTTTCCAGAGGTCAGAGCATGCTTCAGGACGGATCATCAGTCAAAGTGGCCGAATAAGGAGGCCTTGGATTATGAATATTACCGAAACCGTTGTAAGGCGGCCGATTACGGTTGTCATTATCTTTATACTTTTTATCGGGATGGCAGGATTTCTTGTTCCCAATATTCCCGTAGCCCTCTTTCCTGACATGGAAATGCCGGTGATTATGATCAACACCCAGTATGACGGAGCGAGTCCTGAGGATATTGAGCAGAATGTGACAGAAGTACTGGAGCAGCAGCTCTCCAGCGTCAGCGACCTGGAGTCAATCTCCTCCACCTCTTCCGAGGGTGTGAGTCAGATCAGTCTTGAGTTCGGATTCTCCAAGGACCTGGACGAGGCAACCAATGATATCCGGGATGTCCTGGAGCAGGTAGGGGATATGCTTCCCGATGATGCCTCCAGTCCCACCATCTTCAAGATGAACTCCGATGATATGCCCATTATGACCCTGGCGGTCCTGGGGGACCTCTCCCAGAATGAGCTGAGGACTATCGGAGAGGACACCGTACAGCCCAAGCTGGAGAGAATCAGCGGCGTGGCCAATGTGTCTGTAAACGGTGGTCAGGACCAGATCGTAAAGGTAGCCGTCAGCCAGAACCGCCTGGAGGCCTACAACCTTACCCTCAGTGAAGTTTCAAACTCCCTGGACAGTCAGAACTACCAGCTGGGAGCCGGAAGCATACAGGAGGGTAATACCGATTACCTGATCCGTACCAGCGCAGAGTTTGAGTCTGTTGATCAGATTGAAGAGGTTGTGATTGCCACCTTTACCAGCGACAGCGGTTATGTACAGGAGGTCCGCCTGAAGGATGTGGCCGATGTAACCCTCACCAACGATGATGAGGATACCCGTGTCTTTATCAACGGGAGCTACGGTGTAAACATCTCCATCCAGAAGGAGTCAGACGCCAACAGTATCTCTGTTTCTGACTCGGTAACTGCCTCTCTGGACAGCATCAATGCGGAGCTCCCCGACGGTGTACAGATCATCGTTCTGACAGACGACTCCTCCACCATCCGGTCCATTATGAATCAGACCTACAACTCCCTGATTCAGGGGATTATTCTGGCCATGCTGGTGCTCTTCTTCTTTCTGAGAAGCTGGCCCAGTACCCTGATCATCGCCCTGTCCATCCCCATATCCATCTTTATCACTATCCTGTTTATGTACTTTATGGATCTGTCCATCAACCTGATGACCCTGACTGGAGTCATCCTGGGACTTGGAATGGTTGTAGACTGTTCCATCGTTATTATCGAGAATATCTACAGGTTCCGGGAGAGGGGCACAAAGCTCAGCGCCTCGGCGATCCTGGGAAGCCGGGAGATGGTTATGTCCATCACCGCCTCAACCCTGACCACTGTCTGTGTATTTATCCCCATCCTGATCTTCAAGGACCAGCTGGGAATGCTGGGACAGATCTTCGGGGATATGTCCTATACCATCATCATTGCCCTGGTGGTCTCCCTTGTTGTGGCCCTGACCCTTGTACCCGCTCTGGCGGCGAACTACCTGAAGATCAACACCAGAAAGCAGAAGCCTCTTAAGATCGCTGTATTCAAAAAAGCAGATGATGCATTGGCAAAGGGATTCGACAAGCTGGATAACGGATATAAGGCCGTGCTGAGCCGCCTTCTGGATCACAAGTACAAGGTCCTTGTGCTGGTTGTTCTCCTTTTTGCCTTCTCTGTAAAACAGTTTACCGATCTGGGGATCATCATGGCTCCCCCCATGAGTGAGGACTCCATCCGCCTCTCCATAGAGCTCCCCACGGGAACATCACTGGACGAGACAGAGCAGACCGCCCTGCAGCTTGCCGAGATGTTTGACGACGAGTTTGCCGGGCACTATGAGAATATCTCAGTCACCGTCGGTTCCGGCGGAGGATTTGGAGGCACAAGTTACTCCAATGAGGCCAGTATCCGGATCGCCCTGCCCAGCTATCAGGATCAGGAGGTTACCGCCACCGAGATGAAGGCCTTCCTCAGGGAGCACTTCAATGATTTCCCGTCAACCACAGTGGAGTTCCAATCCTTCGGAATGGGTGTGGCCAGTGATACCCCTGTAGATGTAGTTCTTGCCTCCGACGATATTGATGCGGCCACCGAGGCTGCGGAAGAGCTGAAGACTCTTATTGAGGAGAATATCGCCTTTATCACCGAGCCCGCCACTGACCTGGACAACGGTCTGCCCCAGATTGAGGTTCAGATAGACAGAGACAGGGCCTACAATATGGGGCTGGATATGTACACAGTAGCCTCAGAGATCGGCGCCAGCATCAACGGCGTTACTGCCACAACCTACAGCCTGGGGGGAGATGAACTGGATGTGAAGGTTGCCCTCAGGGACGAGGACAAGAGTTCCGTTCCCGATCTGAACAAGATCTTCGTTACCAACAGTTCAGGCACAAGAATCGCCGTATCCAACGTGGCCACCCTGGGCCGGTCCACCAGCCCCATAAGCATCAAGCGTGAGGATCAGCAGAGACAGGTTCATGTTACAGCAGGTCTGGCTGACGGCTACTCATTGACAGACGCCCAGGCGGCTCTTGAGGAGATGATCGATGCCAAATTGGTTCTGCCTGACGGCGTGACCCTGGATATGAGTGGAGACTTCAGTGATGTAAGGGAGCAGAGTTCCAATATGGCCATGATCGTTGTGGTTGCCATTCTGCTGGTATTCGGTGTAATGGCCGCCCAGTTTGAATCGGTGAAGGACCCCTTTATCATACTGATGACCATTCCATTAATGCTGATCGGTGTCGTAGGGCTCTACAGATTTACCGGCGAGTCCTTCAGCATGATGTCGGCGGTCGGTCTGGTTGTACTTGTGGGACTGGTAGTTAACACCGGTATCGTTCTGGTGGACTACACCAATATGCTCCTGAAGAGGGGCCATGGCCTGAAGGAGGCCTGTATCGAGGCAGGCGGAAACAGACTCCGCCCGATCCTGATGACCACCTTTACCACCATTCTGGGGATGTTTCCCCTGGCCTTTATGGGAGGAGCGGGAACCGAGCAGGTTCAGCCCATTGCCCAGACCATTATCGGGGGCCTTCTGGCCAGCTCACTGATGACTCTTTTTGTGACCCCCGTACTCTTTGCGGTTCTTAACAGGAGGAAATACGCATGACAAGACTGGAAATTATAGCCAATAACACGGTTGAAGAGGATATTATCGAGGCCCTGGATGCGGTGGAGGAGGGGTTTTACTACTCCAAGCTGAGCGCCGTCCACGGCCGTGGAAAATCGGACCCCCGCAAGGGGGACGCCATATGGCCTGAAGAGAACTTCATATTCATCATCTACTGTGACGACGACCGGGCAGCCGAATACGCAAACGCAGTCAAAGAGGTAAAAGAACGATTCGACGGGGAGGGGATCAAAGTCTTTGCTCTTCCCTTCCAGCAAATCCTATAACATTTTCGCTCCTTATTTGACTGAATTTATACAATTTGGCCTCTCCCTCTCCCTATTTGTTTCCTTCCGGGGGAGGGGGAGGCCGTTTTTATCAGACCTTGAATTTCCCGATCACATTCTCCATATCAGAGATATTGGCCCGGGTGTCATCAGCCAGTTTGGAGACCTGCTGGGCTGACTCGTTAATCTGGGAGGCCCCGGCGCTCATCTCATCCATGCTGTTCTGGATCAGGGAGGAGATCTCGGTCAGGTCGTCCATGGAACCGGAAACCTTACGGGCTGCATCGTTCATCTGAACCGACTGGGTTTGTACATTGTCACCGGCATCCTTCATATCCTTCAGTGCCGCAAGAACCTGTCTTGATCCCTCCTTCTGTTCACTCATGGCACTTTCAACCTCTTTAACCAGCTGGTCGGTCTGCTCGATCTCGCTGATAATGGAGTTGTAGGCCAGGTTGGACTCCTTTGAGGCGTCCACAACTTCAAGAATGGTCTGTTCAATATTGGTCAACTGTGCTCCGATGGATCGGGACTGTTCGGTTGATGTTTCCGACAGCTTTCTTATCTCATCGGCAACAACCGAAAATCCCCGGCCCGCGTCACCCGCGTGGGCTGCTTCGATGGCCGCATTCATGGCAAGGAGGTTGGTCTGGGAGGCAATGCCGGCGATAATCTTGTTGGCCTCCATAAGCATGGCAGACTGGGAGCTGATATCCATAACGCTCTTTTCCACGGCCTGCTGCCGTGTCTTGCCGTTGGCTGCGGACTCGGTGAGGGTTGTAAAGCTTGCGGACATGCTGACAACCGACTTGGTGACCATATCGATATTGCTGATCATCTCCTGAATCGCCGCCGAGGCATGACTGCTGCTGTTTTCCTGGGTCTCCAGAAGATGCTTCAGCTCTTCAATGGCTTTGACTATTCCCTGGACCGCTTCGGAGACGGTGCCGGTACTCTCCCCCTGTTTTGACGAGAGATTTCTTACTCCCTGAATATTGGCAAGAATCTCGCTGATTGCACTGGCCGACTCCTGGCTGCTGGTGGCCATCTCCAGTCCGATGGAGTCCAGGGTGCTCTGGGAGTCCTTGAGGACCGAGATAATATTCTGAAGATTGCCGATAAACTTGTTGAATCCCTCCACAAGAGTGCCTATCTCATCGTTTCTTCCCTTGAAATCGATTCTCTGGGTTAAGTCGGCTTCACCTGTTGCAATCCCCTCAATACTCTCTGAGATAATCTGAATGGGCCCGGCCAGGGCCTTTCCCAGAAAGAAGGCAATTACAATGCTTATGATAAAGCCGATAAGAATAATCAGGAACATATAGCCCTTCAGCTTGTGAATTGCAGCCATGGCAAAGTCTTCATCCATTGTTATGGCCACGTTCCAGCCGAACTCACCTATGGGAGTATAGGCAACCAGCTTATGGATGCCGTTATAGAAGTAGCGGTCCACATTCTTTTCACCGGCCATCATCTTTTTAATAACTTCCGCAAGAGGTCTCAGATTGGCATTTGTTTCCGCCATTTCCACAATATTGAGCTGATCTTTTACAACCTGGGGATCTGAATGGGCAATAGGGGTGGGGGAGTTGCCGCTGATGACAAAGTTGGATGACCCTTCACCGTTGTCGGACCCTTTCAGATATTCACTCAGGTACTCCGCAGGTCTCTGGGCAATCAGAGCACCCGCAAGCTGATCGTTTTCCCAAATAGGTACCGCCATAAGGACAGTAAAGAGGTCTTCCTCTCCCTCAACGGCACTGTAAGTGGGATCTGAAATACTGACCTCTCCGGTGGAAAGCAGCTTTTGAAGATAGTCCCTTCCAGACAGGTCAACGGTTCTGCCGCCGGCAAGATGAAGAATACCGTTAATGTCCGCCGGAGCCATGGAATTGAATCCAAGCCGGCCGGCGGCCTCTGCAAGGGCCTGATCCATCTCAGGGCTGTAATCCATGGTGATATAGCGGCTTATGGCCTTAAGTTCGTTGATCTGTTCATCAATCCATTTTTCATAGCCCTGGGCCAGGAGGTCTGCTTCCACCTCCAGCCTGTCATAAACCTCATTCTGCATAATATTCTTAGCAACAAAATAGGACAGACCCAGGAGAGACCCGCTTAAAACAAGGGTAAGGACTCCAAAGGATAAAATTTGCTTTCCTTTCAGAGACAGTTTCAGTTTCATTCTTTTACTCCGCATAGATTAATTATATGTTTAACTCTGTAAATGATAGTTTATTAATTATTTCAATTCCTATCGCATTTCTTAATAATTGACAATAAGTTCATTTTCAATAACGGAGAAAAAAAAGAAAAGGGCCGTTGCAAATCCTAAAATTGCAACGGCCCTATCATAAAAGTACCGGCCCTTGATGCCTCTCCCGGTAATTCATAGAGTCCTTTTCGGTGAGATCGTTTATTGAATCAGGCCCAGTACAGCCAGAGCTTCGGTAATCTCCTTCTTTGGAGAGTCTGAGAGGGGCAGTTTCTGACCTGTGATCTTCTCGGCCAGGTCGATGTAGAGGCGGCTGACCTCCATCATCTGCTCGTCCTTGAGGCGGAAGCTATCGGCCAGGGCCTTGCGTTCGTCCATACGGTTCTTGTTCAGCAGCACATCCTTGTCGGGAACAGAGGCCTGGAGCATCTCACGGAAAAACTCCTTGGAGTCCTCTCTGATCTCCCCTTTGGCATAGAGTTCGCTGTCCCAGTATCTGGAGGAGTCGGGAGTACCGATCTCATCAATGTAGATCATTTTCGCATCCTCACCCTCGCCGATAAAACCGAACTCAAACTTGGTATCCACAAAGACCTTGCCGATCTTTTCAAGCTCTCCTGAGATAAGGCTGAATCCCTCGGTGAGAAGCTTTTCGTAGGTGGCCACATCTTCGGCGCTCCGGAAGTTAAAGATATCCAGATTATTTATTATCTGCTCTCTAGTGATATTCACATCATCGATCTCGGGAATTCCTTCCACTCCTTCGATAATACCCTTGGTGGAGGGAGTGATCAGAAGCTCATCCAGCTTCTGGTTCTTCTTCAGTCCTTCGGGGAGGGTGATCCCGCAGATCTCACGGTCCCCTTTTTCGTAAGACCGCCACATACTGCCTGTGATATACTGCCGGGCAATAGCCTCAACCATTACGGGGCGGGCCTTTCGGACCACCCAGACCAGGGGGTGGGGGACATCGACTATATGGTTGCCCGCCAGTCCTTCCTCTTCAAAGCGGGTAAACCAGTACCGGGCGATGGCGTTCAGGGCCGCTCCCTTCCCGGGAATCCCCTTAAGGCCCCCTTCGCTCTGCCAGATGCACTCATAGGCGGAGATCCTGTCGCTGATGACCATAACAGCCAGTTCCTCGTCTTCCAGACCGTACCTTGCACAGAGACGTTTACTGTCCTCCTCTGTGAGCCAGTAGACCGAGCGGACCTTGCCCGAATGAACCTCTCCTGCATGCCGGATAGGTAGATCGTCTGTTTTAACCAGTGCCTTTTCGAATAGTGCCATGAATGAACCCCTGAAGTTGTTTTTCCTCTCTTTATACAGAGGTCTGACAACTTTATCAATATTTAATTCTGAAATAGAGTGGATTCCCCGGTATAACTTTCTGGTCAAGACCATAAACTTCCCCTGCTTCAGCAGTCAACAGAAATAATTATTACTGAACAGACTGTCACGCGCTCTTGAACTCTCCCCCTTCAGAGGAGTAGAGTTGAATACGTTTTCCGCCCCTGACGGTTCCGGAAAGGATTATTCATTTGAAAATTATCAACAACCTCTACAGAATCATTCTGACATCTCTGTTCGCATTTGTTCTGGCTTCTCTTTTTTCCCTGAGTTCCATGGTAGCTATCCTCAAATTCAAGGATCTCTCCCTCCAGGTATGGAAGGTTAAGAATGATTGGGACAGCCTGTCCCTGATCACATCGGATATCATGTTCCTGCAGCTCGATTCCATCGAAGCCCTTCCGGAGCTTTACTCCAGCTGGGTTGAAAAGAGTGAAACCCTGCAGCACTCTTTCGAAACCCTCCGGAAACATCCTAAAATCGGCACCCTCTCCACGGATCAGATCGATGAACTGATCCATGCCGCCCATATCTGGAAGTTCTCAAGAGAAAGGGTTCTTGATGCCCAGAGGATCCTTTCCAGCCAGATCAGGGATAATGAAATCCTCAACACTCTGTTGAGGGGCGGGAAACCCACACTCTATGAGAATATCCAGGCTCTGAGCAGAGATCCTGACCTGAGTTTTGAAGAAAAGAAGGTATACCGATTTTTCTCTTCCAATATGGCTGTCTTTGATATGACCCGAAACGAGTTTACAGATATCATGAACAAGGTGAATGAAGAAATTCCGGGGATTTTGGAACAGCAGATTTTTCTTCGGATACTGATGTCTGTTTTTTTGTATCTGCTAATTATCCTTTTCACTCTTATCTTTCTGGGACGGATCTCCAAGCCCATGAATGATCTTACCACTGTCATGAGGGGCATCGGAACGATGGAGTACAGGAACATTGATCCCTCTGAGCTCTGGCAGGGGGAGTGCCGCAATGAAATTGACATTATCCAGAAGGGTGTTTTTGAGATGAGCCGCCGTATGGCAGGGCTCTACGAACAGAATCTGGCCATTGAGAAGGAAAAGCAGGAAGCCCGGCTCAAGGCTCTGCAGTATCAGATCAACCCCCATTTCCTTTATAACACCCTGGGAACCATTCAGATGGCGGCGATGATGGAGAATCACTCCCGTCTGGCACAGGTGATCAGAAGCCTGAGCGAACTGCTCCACAAGACCATCAATATCACAGGAGAGATGGTCTCCCTGTCCAGTGAACTCTCTATGATTGATGATTATATCAATATCATGCAATTCCGGTACTTTGACCGGATAACTGTGGTAAAAGAGCTTCCACAGGAAAGCATGAAACTCTACATTCCCAGCCGTATTCTCCAACCTCTTCTGGAAAACGCCATAGGCCACGGGCTCAGCGACCTGCTGAATCAACCTGAAGGGCAGGGAGAGATCAGGATTGAAGGTTTCCTTAACGAGGATGTTCTGGAGCTGCGGATTAGTGATAACGGAAGCGGCATGAATCCGCCGACCTTAAAGGCTGTCTTTTCCAGAGAGGAAGTTGATGACGGCTCCCATGTGGGATTGAGAAATATTGATGAGAGGATCAAGCTCCACTTCGGCCGTTCCTACGGACTGACCGTTGAGAGCCGGCAGGGGGAGGGGACCGCCGTGAAGATCTGTCTTCCCGTCATTGAGAGCCTGAACAATGGATAGAGTACTGATCGTCGATGACGAACCCTTCTACAGACAGTCCTTTTCCAGAATCATAGACTGGCAGGCCTTGGATCTTACTGTTCCGGAAGAGGCCATTAACGGCAGTGACGCCCTGGATAAGATCACATCCGGCGGCTTTGATCTGGTTATAACCGATATAAAAATGCCCAGAATGAACGGTCTGGAATTGATCCGCCGGGCTGCTGTTGAGGTTCCGGAGTGCCGCTTTATCGTACTCAGCGCCTTTAACGAGTTTGCTCTGGTGAAGGAGGCCTTCAAGCTCGGGGCGGTGGACTACCTTCTGAAGCACCAGATCTCCCAGGAGGCTGTGGAACATTCGGTCCTCAGGTTCAGGGAAAAACAGGTAAACCGGCGTGACCCGGTACTTCAGGAAAGATCCTTTATGACCTCCTTTCTTCTGAATGCCGCGGGAACTCTGATTAATCCGGCTCAGATCGCCGAGGTCCTGGGGGTTCCTTCAGACAGTGAGGGAGGACGAATCTATGCCGCCAGAGGAATTCTCCATAGTCAGGGAGCTGCCGCAGCCGGTGGGGAGCCGGAACGGAAAACAAAGCCCATGGAAGAACTGCCCGGGGAGGCCGCTTCTGTTTTTCCGGAAATCTATGTCCATCGGAACGGTAGAGAGCTGACCTTGTTTCTTGTTTCGGCAAAGCCGCTCTTATGGCAGGCACTGGACTCCCGCTGGGCGTCCTTTCACTCCTTTCTTCAGGAGCACTGGGGTTCCGTTTCCATCGGATTTGCCCTGCCCGGAGACTCCTTTCACAGCCTCTCCTCGTCCCTGCAGGAGGCTTCCCTCTGCCTCTCGCACTTTGCCACCAGAGGGAAGGGCTCCATCATAAGTCTTCCAAGAATCCATGATGCAGGAAAGACCTCTGAATTCCCGGTCCTGGAGAATCTGAGCAGGGATATTGTGGAGAAATCTCCGGAGAATTCTGAGAGAATCATCCGGGCCCTTACCCTGAACCCGGCAGAGTACAGGAGCTGTTCACCTGATCTGGTCCGGCTCTATTTCAGCCGTACCCTGGCCCATCTGGTTACCGCATCCGAGATGATGCATCTCCAGGATCATCCCCGTCTGTCATGCCTTTTTTCCGCCATAGGGGGGGATGCGGCGAACTGGGATCTTGAGGATTTCAACTCCTTCCTCAGTGATATCGCCGGCTTCTTTTCATCCATGAAAACAGTGGAAAATCCCGTTATAGGCAGTGTGATTGAATATCTTCATATCCACTACGCCGAACCTCTTACTCTGGCGGAAGTGGCGGATCATTTTCAGGTGCATCCCTCCTACCTGAGTCGTCTGTTCACCAGAGTGGCGGGAACGGGTTTTGCCCGGTACCTGGCAGAGGTCCGGATCAGGGCTGCCGTGAAACTGATGGATTCAACGGCCTACAGGGTTTCCGAGCTTGCCGACCTTGTCGGGATCTCACAGCCAGAAACCTTCTGCCGCGTATTCAAGAGGATCATGGGAATGAGCCCCAGCAGCTACGTTCAGAGCCGGGGTAAAAAACTGACTGATTAAGTAAAATAGCGTCATAGACAGCTCATTTGAAGGGTCCTATCATAAATTAAAATTCATAATTCACAGGAGAATAATGTGAAAAAAATCATATCCCTGCTGTCTGTTTTTGCTATTCTGACAACCGCTGTTTTTGCGGAAGGAACACAGGACGCCGCAGCTTACCCCACAAAAAGTATCAACCTGATTGTTCCCTTTTCTGCGGGAGGCGGAACCGACGCTGTTGCCAGAGCTCTGGCAAAATCCGCTGAGAAATACCTTGGTCAGTCCATCGTTGTTCTGAACAAGACCGGAGGTTCCGGAGCTGTAGGAATGACAGCCGGTGCTACCTCCACACCCGACGGTTACACAGTAACCATGATTACAAGAGAGATTGTATCTCTGCCCCTTATGGGACTGGCTCAGATCACTCCCGATGATTTTGATCTGATCAGACTGGCCAATATGGACCCCGCTCTTCTTTGTGTAAAAGAAGACTCCCCCTATGAGAATATTCAGCAGCTTGTAGAAGCAGCCAGAGCCGATGATGGCGGTATCCGCTTTGCCAGTACTGCAAAACCCAACTTCTACATCCTTGCCCTTGAAAACAATCAGGGAATCAGCTTCAACCAGATTCCCTTCAACGGCGCTGCCGAAGCGATCCCCTCAGTAATCGGCGGCCACACTGATTTTACAATTGCCGGACCCGGAGAACTCATCGCACAGATCGAAGGTAAACAGCTTCGCCCTCTGGCCATCATGGCTCCCGAGCGCATCAAGGCTCTTCCCGATGTCCCCACCTTCAAGGAAGAGGGATATGATGTCGTTTCCGGAACCTGGAGAGGTCTTGCTGTTCCCAAAGGCACTCCCGAAGCCATCAAAACCAAGCTGGAAGATGCATTTGCCAAGGCCATTGCAGACCCCGAATTCGTATCCTTTATGGAAAATGCCAAACTCGGTATCTACGATCTGAGCAGTGAGGATTTCCGCGAGTATATCAATTCTGATACAGCTGTCATTACCGACATAGTTTCTAAACTGTAATTTATCTGCTGCCCCGGCATAAGCTGCCGGGTTTTTTTAGGGATTTCCATTATGAAAAATATTTTGAAAAAAACAGATTTCTGGGTAGGGTTGATCTCTCTTTTGCTGGGGATCTTTGTTTTTTCAGTGACCTTTACTTTTAAACAGACCCTGATCACCGATAACTTTCTGGGAGCCACTTTTTTTCCCAGAATCATCTCTGTTGTTATGATGCTTCTGTCCATTGCTCTACTCTGGTCTACTTTTACTGCAGTGAAGAACTCTTCTGAAGATGAACCTGCCGGAGACAACAGTACTGCCTTTACCATTGAAAGGATGAAGCGCCCCTTCAGTGTCATCTTCTGCCTGGCCGTTTACTACTTTCTACTGAGACTGAGCGGCTTCTGCATCACCTCAACCCTTCTGTTCTGGGCCATGCTTTTTATCATCAAGGCAGAAAAGAAGAAATTCTATGTTATAGCCCCTGTCTTTGTGGTCATTGTTTACGCAGTATTCCGCTATCTCTTCCTCGTTCAGCTTCCCACGGGAATCGTCGGTTTTTAGGAGTTGTTATGTTTCATTTACTGATGCAGGGATTTCAATCCGTGTTTACTATCCAGATTTTCCCCCTTCTGGTACTGGGAGTCGCCGGAGGAATCATCATCGGATCACTGCCGGGTCTTACGGCAACAATGGGAGTCGCAATTCTGCTTCCCTTTACCTTCGGAATGTCTCCGACAGCTGCCCTTGTTATGCTGGTAGGAATCTATATAGGTGCCATCTACGGTGGCTCCATCGCTGCGATTCTTCTGCGGACACCGGGAACCCCCGCCGCCGCGGCAACGGTGAACGACGGGAATGCCCTAGTGCGGGACGGAAAAGCCGGAGTGGCTCTCAGTATGTCCGCCATCGCCAGCTTTACCGGAGGTCTGGTCAGTACAATCATGCTGATTACCCTGTCCCCTCTTCTGGCAAAGTTTGCTCTGCGCTTCAGCGCTCCCGAGTACTTTATGCTTGCCATTTTCGGTCTGACCATCATTGCCTCCATCTCTTCTAATAACATTGTGAAGGGATTTATCGGAGGTTTCTTCGGACTCTTTCTGGCCACCATCGGAATGGACCCGGTAACCGGTTTTCCCCGGTTCACCTTCGGTAACATCCAGATGCTCAACGGCCTTTCCATCATTCCTGTGCTTATCGGACTTTTCGCCGTTGCCGAGGCTCTGATTCAGCTTGAAGACATTCTGAAGAAACAGGAGAGCAGTTCCAAAGTAACCAACCGGAAACTGGTCTCCTTCAGGGATGTCCTGAAGGTTTCTCCCACCATGGTCAAGTCGGCCTTTATGGGAACCCTTATCGGATGTATTCCCGGAGCCGGTGCCGATATCGCCGCCTTTATCTCCTACAACGAAGCCAAGCGCAGTTCAAAGACCCCCGGGAAGTTCGGTTCAGGCCATTTGCCCGGAATCGCAGCTCCTGAAGCGGGAAACAACGGAGTTACAGGAGGAGCCCTTGTTCCTTTGCTGACTCTCGGTGTCCCCGGGGATGCTGTTGCGGCAATCCTTCTGGGAGCCCTGATTATCCAGGGAATTGCACCGGGTCCCATGCTCTTTGAGAAGAATCCCGAGATTGTTTACGGCCTGTTCAGCTCCATGCTCATCGGTAATATTCTGATGCTTGTGATCGGTCTGACCTGTATCCGCTTTTTCTCCCGTATTGTGGATATCCCCAAAAAGCTGATTGTTCCAATGATTCTGATTCTCTCAGTGGTGGGTTCCTTTGCCATCAATAACAACCTCTTTGATGTTTTTGTCACTCTGGTGTTCGGCGTTATCGGCTACTTCCTGGTGAAGGCGGAAATTCCCCAATCCCCCATTGTACTGGCTCTGATCCTCGGGCCCATGGCAGAGAGCAATCTGAGAAAGTCAATCCTCATGTATGAGGGCAGCTGGAGCTTTCTCTATACCCGTCCCATTACCATTGCCTTTATAGTTCTTTCCGTATTCTCTCTGGTCACCTCCATGAGAATGAAGAAAAGCAGTCCGTCACCGGCTGACGGATAACCCTTCAGCAGCCTCTCTGACTCCAGTCCTTGAGTTCCGGGAGGCTGCCTGTTTTCTGATTCTTCCTCCTGCTGGAAGAATTATCCCGGACTTTGTTTTTTTAATTATTTTCAGAGCTTCCATCCCCCTGATCATCTCCTTTACATCATCGGGATCTTTCTCTTTCAGAATGCCGAACTCTCTGCACCGGTGGTAGAAGTCCTGCCTGATCTCCCGGCTGTGCCTGCCCAGTAGAAACTGTGTCAGCAGGGGAGCCGTGAACTTCCTGCTGTAGCGGTGAAGAATCTCCTGAAGTAGAGGCATCAGCGGGTCTTCCGTAATTACCTCATTCCGGCAGACATCGCAGCTGTCGCAGTCCTCGGGTTCCGCATCGAGGATGGCCAGAAGGGATTCCCGACGGCAGGTCGAACTGTCATCAGCAAAGGCCAGAAGCTTCTCATAGCGGTCCCTCAGTTCGGCACTGGGATTGTTCTTCTCCCGTTCCCTGTCCTCGGGATGGTAGAGGAGTATGGCCCGGCAGGGCTGTCGGTCCCGTCCCGCACGGCCCGACTCCTGCAGATAGGCCTCCACTGAAGAGGGGAGGGAGTAGTGGATAACCGTACGGATCCCGGACTTGTCCATACCAAGGCCGTAGGCACAGGTCGCAGCCAGTATGCCCTTATCAGAGTCAAAGAACCACTTCTCCAGCTCCGTCCGAAGCTCCTTGGCCAGCCCCGCATGGTAGTAGCGGATCTCCTCATCCCGGAGCCTCTGGCGGAGGTAGAGGGCGGTCTGCTCGGTCTGGCGCCTTGTGGAACAGAATATTATGGCAGGCCGCTCAATCCGGGGAATCAGTTCGGTAAGTGTCCCCATCCGTGAGAGAACAGGGCGGACCTCATAGTGGATATTCACCCGGTCCGGGTTGGCCATAACCAGATTGAAGCTGAGACCGGAAAAGAGGATCGACTTGATCTTGCCCAGAATAAGAGGACTGGCGGTGGCGGTAAAGGCGGTGATCTGCTCCACTCCCAGTTTCGGGAGTATCCTTCCCATTTCCAGACAGGCGGGGCGGAAGCTCTCACCCCACTCGGGAACGGTGTGGGCCTCGTCCAGTACCATATGGCTGACTCTGATTCCCTCAAGCCTCTTCCTGACATCCGGAAGGATCAGCATCTCTGGGCCTGTTAAGAGCATATCAAGTTCTCCGGCTTCCGCCCTCTGCCAGAGCTCCTCCTTCTCCTGCCGGCTCATCCCCCCTTTCAGGACGGCCCCTGTCATCCCCGCCTCCTCCACACGGCGCAGCTGATCGGCCATCAGGCCCAGGAGGGGAAAGACAACGATGGTAAGCCCCTCAAGGATACAGGCGGGGAGCATAAAGCAGAGACTCTTTCCCGCTCCCGTGGGCAGAAGTACCACCTGGTGGGGCGGAGCTTCGGCCTGCTCCTCCTCTCCAAAATGCCCTGCCCTGCGCAGAATGTTGGTGATCACAAGGCGCTGGTAGGGAAAGAGGTAGGATATTCCAAAGCGTTCTGATGCTGTCCTGGTGAGCAGATCACTGCTGGGTTCTTCCATGCTTTACTACAGGCTCAATTCGGAATTAATGATTCAAGGCACACTGAATTTATATAAAGATCAAATTATTAAAATAAAATAATGGAGGAGTTCTTTTATCAGGTTTATATTCCATTATTAATTGTATGATGATATTATGGTGAACACCTATTCTTTTAATCGGGCTTGGTAAATGTTTAAAAAAATATTTTTGGTAATACTCCTTATTTTCATTTCTCTAACAGTCTCGGCGCAGAATATAACAGAGATGGAATTCCGTAATCAGCCGGTGACCGATATTCTTCTGGTTCTTGCCGAGGTAAGCCGTCAATCCATAATCCCTGATGATACGGTCGAAGGAAATGCGACATACCTGTTTCATAATATGCCTTTTGAGGAGGCTCTGGCCCGTTTCCTTGAGAATCAGGATCTCTACTTTGTAAAAAAAAACGATGTCTACTACATCAGCAGAATTCATATAGACTATGATCCCGCCCTTGAGAACCTCTCCCTGCAGACCGAGGGAACGGATATTCAAAAAATCATAAAGAAAATATCTCAAACCATCGGAACCACTATTCTCTACGACGCCCTGCCCCGTGAGGAGATCACCCTGCAGTTTGAGAACGGAACCGTAGAGTCTCTTCTGAATATCATAATCCGCCGCTACTCGGACTACTCCATTGAGACGGGAGAGGATTACTATTATATCCGAAGGAATACAAGCGGTAGGAATACTGTCAATCAGTATGGAGGAAACTACTTTACCCTGGAAGACAATCTTTTTTCGGCAGATTTAAAGAAGGTCCGGTTCCGGGATGTTCTGGCCGATCTGATGATCAAGGGGGGCTATGAATACTCCATGCTGGGGCAGAACGACAGCATAATCGAACGGTTCTCCTTTAAAGACAAGACCTTTACGGAAATTCTGGATCTTCTGCTGGAGCAGGCCAACTCGGGATACGAGATCTCCAACGGCATCTACTATTTTTTTGATAAGGACCGTCAGGATATTCTGAACAAGTTTGTTTCAACTGTCAGGATACCTCTGATCAAGAACTCCGCAGACGGCATTGTCTCCCTTATTCCCGACTATATAATGGGCGAGGCTGTGATCAAAAAAGATGCTCTGGCAAACAACGTAATAATCTCCGGTCCCATGGCATCCCTTGTACCTCTAGAGAGCTATATTATCGGGCTGGAGAATGATCTGCCCGGTTACTCCTGGAACCGGTTTGACCTGAACTTCCTGGTATCCGGAGAAATAGCCTCTTTCCTGCCTGACACCTACTCCAGTCATACAAGTATAAATCTTGAAGAGGGGAATGCCTTTCTTATGTATATGTCCAAGGAGAAGGCCGATGCCCTGAGAGAATTCCTTCGGCTTGTTGATGTTCCGGTAAAGGTGACCCCTGTCTATCTGGACTATATAAGCGCCGAAGATCTTATGGACAATATTCCCCCCTCAATTGACGAGGAACGGGTCTCTCTGTCCAGTGACGAAAACCTTGTGTTCTTCCGGGGGAACGCGGTTCAGCTGGAGCATTTTAAGGATACGATCTCTGCAATGGACAGACCTACGCCGCAGATCCGCTACGATGTTCTTGTTCTGCAGGTTCAGGACACCAATCAGCTGGACTGGGAGTCCTCCCTGTCCAATGAAATACTCTCTGATGACTCTCAAACGGCGGTTACCGGTACTCTCGGAAGCATTCTCAGCCTGAATTTTGATATTGTCTCACAGTTCGGTTATCTTTTTGCTGCTCAGCTCAATACAGCGCTGGATCAGTCCGAAGCCAGGGTTATGGCCGATACCACCCTCTATGCCCTCTCCGGTGAAACCATAGAATTTAAAAATACCGGAACCTCCCGCTATTATGAAGCGGAATACAACTCCGATGGAGAGCTGCAGGACTACGGAACCATAAACGAGATTTCTTCGGGCCTGACTATTGAGATTGAAGGGTGGGTCTCGGGCGACGGCATGATCACCATGACTGTCAACTCAACCATTTCCAAGGAGAACACAGTTGATTCAACATCAACCTATGCCCTCCCGTCCACTACAGAGAAAATCGTCAGCACCAGTGTACGAACTCCTTCAGGCAAGCCGATTATCATAACCGGTCTGAAACAGCAGGACACAGGCTTCTCGGTATCCAAGGTCCCCTTTCTGGGCGACATCCCTCTGTTGGGCCTGCTCTTTCAGAAAAGACAGGAGATTATTGAAGACACCGACTTCTATATCACCATAGTGCCCCATCTGGAATATACGGGCCGGGAAGCCGGGAAAAACAGATATGAAGATATCTTCAGACGGCTGGTGAGCGACTATGATTCATAAGATTAAGAACTACCAGCCAGTCCCTGCAGCTGAGAATCAATATTCCATTCCCTTTATGGAGAAAAACCGGACCCTGGTACTCAGGGAGGATCAGGATGAGATCCTTGTGGGAGTAGAGAAGAGAGATCCTGATCTGGAGGATATCCTTATCCGATACCATCAGGGGGCTGAAAAAAACGTAAAATTTGTTCTTATAGAGAGCCGGGACCTCTCCCTGCTTCTGGCCAGGCTTGTTTCGGATCAGGGGCTTTCCAAGGGAACCCTGGAAGAGGATCAGCGCTCACTGAGTCTGGACCATCTGGCGGGAGATGCTCCGGTAATCAATCTTGTCAACTCCATTATAATGGAGGGGATTGAGCAGGGTGCTTCGGATATCCATCTGGAAAAGTTCAGAAACCGTCTGGTCGTCCGGTACCGGGTGGACGGAATCCTCCATGTCGGACGGGAGCTGGAACCTTCGGTTTTTTCCTATATCTCGTCACGGATTAAAATCATGGCCCATCTGAATATTATGGAAACCAGACTACCCCAGGACGGAAGGATCACGGTTCAACTGGGCAGTGATGAAGCGGACCTGAGAGTCTCCATCGTTCCTCTGACCGGAGAGGGTGAATCCATTGTACTGCGTATACTTCACAGAACCATGGCTCCCATGGGAGTCGATCAGCTGGGCTATTCCGAGTCCCACTTAAGGGAGTTACTGGAACTGGCTGAAAAGTCCCATGGACTGGTCCTGGTTACAGGACCTACGGGCTGCGGAAAATCGACAACCCTGAACTCTCTTCTCCGTCATATTTACACTCCCGGAAAAAAGTTCATATCCATTGAGGATCCGGTGGAGTATGTGGTGGATGGTATTGATCAGATTCAGACAAATGATGAGATAGGGCTCTCCTTCAGCTCGATTCTGCGCCGGGTACTCCGACAGGACCCCAATGTGATAATGATCGGAGAGATCCGGGACAGGGAAACCGCCGATCTTGCCATTAGATCGGCCCTAACGGGACATCTTGTGTTTTCCACCCTCCATACCAATGACGCTCTTTCGGCAGTACCCCGGCTGATGAATATGGGGGTGGAACCCTATCTGCTTGCCTCGGTTTTAAAGGGTATAACCGCCCAGCGGCTGGTCAGGAAAGTCTGCCCGGTCTGTGGTAAAAAAAGAGAGCTGACAGAACGGGAGCGGGAGATCTTCAAATCTGCAGGCATGGCTGCTCCCGACAGGCTTTCCGAGGGCATAGGCTGTCCACAATGCGATAATTCGGGATATTCGGGCAGAACCCTTATCAATGAGATTATTTCGGTAACCGAGGAGTGGGAAGATCTGATAAGCCGGGGAGACGGGCGGGATGCACTAAGGCGAAATGCCCGGGAGAAAGGCATCGAGTCCCTTCTTGCCGACGGGTTGACCAAAGCCGCAGCAGGGATTACCACACTTCTTGAAGTGGAAAGGGTTGTAAAAAGCTGATGAGCAGTTCAAAGGACATTCTTGAATGGACAGGCTCGATGACCCTCCTCCTCTCTTCCGGACTCAATGTGCAGGAAGCAGTGTCATTGACCCGCTCCCTTCAAAGCGGATCATCCCTGTCGGTTCCCCTGTCGAGGATTGAGGATAAAATTACAAAGGGACTGCCCCTGTCACAATGCCTGAGGGACGAAAAGAAGTTCTCTTCCCTATTTACCGAGCTGATTGTAATCGGTGAGAAGGTCGGAGACCTCTCCCTGGTATTCCGGCAGCTGACCATCTATCTGGAGGACAGCAGAAAAATCAGGGATAAGATCCATTCCGCTCTGATCTATCCGGCTCTCCTGCTGATTTTAATTTCCGCAGGCACAGGGGCTCTTGTTTTCTGGTTTATTCCCCGCCTTCAGGAGAGCCTCTCCTTTAACGCGGAGATTGCCGAGGATCTTGCCCGTTCACTTTCCACAGGGAAGACGGTGCTTCTTATGTATCTGCTTTTTCTTGCCGGTCTGCTGGTGCTTGTTCTCTTCTCCCGGATCTTTCTCCGCCCCTCATCGCCTCTGACGGTACTGTTCCACAGACTGTCTCTTTCGCTACCCCTCCTGGGGGCTGTTCTTGTAAAAAGAGACATGTATAACCTGTTCTTCTCTCTGTCTCTGCTGACGCACTGCCGGATTCCTCTGGAAGAGTCTTTGAGCCTCTCCCTCCTTGTTCTGGAGAACAGCTATCTCAAGGAGAGGATCTACAGGCTGCGTCAATCCCTGCTAAAGGGTGAGGCCCTATCCAGACTTTTCGGCAGAGAGAAAGTCTTTCCAAAAATCATCTCCCAGTGGATAGGGGTTGGGGAGAGAATAGGCAAGATGTCTGAGGTATTTCTTCAGTTGGAGACTTATTACAAGCAGGAGATGGAGAAGATTACGGAGCGGATAATGACCCTGGTGGAGCCTGTAACCAGTCTGCTGATAGGTGTTGTTCTGCTTGTGGTGGTAATTACCCTTATTGTTCCTCTAATTACCGTATACGGAGGCCTGATTTGAAATCATATATCCTTGATTCATCTCAATGCACCCGTGTCGTGCTGACTGATCCCGGATTGGGCAGAAGCGCCCGTTCACTCTGGATACGGGAGCAGCTTGCTGTTCTTTATCCCGGCAGTATTGAAGATCTGGTTTGGGATTTCAGGCTGAATAAGAGGGAACTGGTTCTCTACTATATGAATAGGGATCAGTTGGCAGGTATCCGCGGCAGCCGGGGAAAATGCCGCATCCGGTACGGTGGAGACAAGAGAGAAATATTCAAAAACTCCGGCAGAATTCAGAAGTTTTTTCAGATTCTCGGTACCGCCGCCGCTGCAGCTATTTTGTTCACTCTGTTGATTGTTCTGCCCCTTGTCCGTCGGGCATCCCTGGAAGAACGTATCCGGCAACTGGACAGTGAAGTCGCATCCAGGGAGCTTCTGTCCGCCGAAAGCCTGGAAAGAGAGGATCTCTATAAAGAGATCAGTTCAAAAATGGCTCTTCTGGAACAGTCGGCTCCTCCGGATCTTTATGAACGGGTTTCCTGGTTTACTCCCTACTTTAACGGAGAGTTCAAAATCCTCTCCCTGACCATAGGTGACGACTCCTTGCAGGGCAGGGCAGTGGGAGACGATCCCCTTCTGCTTATCGAGGGAATGAGGAGCGACAGCCGGTTTCAGAATATCGAAATTGAGAATACCGATGTCGATTCGCTGCAGGGCTATGAAGTCTTTTCATGGAAGGGGGATTTCAGTGATTAGGGGGATAAGGGGATTACTTCTGTTTCCGGTGCTTCTTACGGTCATTCTGGTACCGGTCTCCTTTATTCTTTACAGGAACAATCAGAGGCTGCAGAGAGCCTGTGACGACAGAACACGCCGTTTGGAGGAGCTGATGAATATTGAAACAATCAGCCCTGAAGATCTGGATGATCTTAAAACACGGTATCTCTGGTCTCTTTCAAAGTACGGCAGGGAGAGAAATCTGTATCTCTTCAGTCAGTCTGTGAAGGATGCCCTGGAAGATAAGGGCTTGTCGGTTCTGCGGTACTCACGGCGGGTTCAGAAGGATGAGACCTATATTGAATTTACCCTGGAAGGGGATGTGAAGTATTATTTCCGCTTCCTGAAGAGTTTCTATCAGGAGTCCCGGGCTTTTAAAATTCCCTATTTCACCATTGATCTGCGGGACAAAGGAGCGCAGATCACCTTTCTTATCGGATTTGACAGCATCAATGAGGAACTGGTTTCAGACCTTCCTTTGACAGAGGGAATCGAGTGGTCCGATAGCGCAAACCTGAAGGAACGGATGAACCCTGAATCTCTTGCCCGTATCTTCTATATTCCGAAGAAGCCCGAAGCCGTACCGGTTGTCCGTGAAGAGCCGGTGCTTGAAGTCATTCCCCCTTCTCCCGACAGGTTCCGGTTTCAGTATGTGGGGAAAGTCGGTACCCCTGAGGGAGTAAAGTACTATATGAAAGAGTTGAACTCAAACAGAATTATAACGGTCCCCTCCGAAGGATGGACCCTGCTTGAGCAAAAGGGAACATCAATCCGTTTTGGATATGATGAATCGGTCTATGAGGTACCCCTGTTATGAAAAGACTTTTTATTCTTCTGTCGGGTCTGCTGTTGCTGCTCTCCTGCAAAACAGACGGAATGCTGACCAAACGCAATGAAAAAACACAAACCTATCTGGTGGGTAAGATATATGACGGTGACAACAGCAGCTGTTCCCGGGTAAAGGTCTCACTCTATAAAGAATCAGATGACGAACCCCTGTTTACAGAGACCTCCGATGTAACCGGAAGCGTCTATTTTCCGCCGGTGGACTTCGGGGAGTATGTTATAAAGGCGGAAAAAACGGGGTACCTTGACATCTCGTTTCATCTTACTCTGGAGCTGCCCGAACAGTCCCTCTATCTCAATATGCTCAATGAGGACCAGCTGATCGACAGAGCAGTCGGGGCAATGGAAAGTGAAAACTACCCCCTTGTCAGGGACTATCTGGATGACCTTGAGAGCATTTCTGGAAGCAATCCCTATGGACTTTATATTAAGTCGATTCTGGCATGGAAGTCAGGAGACAGCGGGACCGCCCTCTCCCTGCTGGACGCCCTTATCAAAGAAGGTGAGGATGACTTCTACATCCTGAAACTGAAGGACAGGATAGTCGGTGAGCAGGCTGAAGTGGAATGACGGTTATATCTATATGGAAGTCCTTTTTTCCATCCTCCTTGTGGTGGTGCTCACAGGCTCCCTCTACCTGGCCGTAAAGCCTGCCGGTGAAGCAGTGAACAGGGAAGAGAAGTCGGTAGAAAGTCTGATCTCCGCGGGAAACTCCTACTACAGTTCTCAGGACCCTCTGTATGAATGATGAAGGTTTTACCTATCCCGAGCTTCTTGTTTCACTGGCAATTACCGGTATAATCTCCTTCCTGCTGATGGGAACATTTTTCTCTTTCTCTACCTTTATGGTCCGAAGCGGAGAGAGCAGCCGGAACTCCCGGCAGACCCTCTTAAGTTACTACTACCTGAAAGAGGAAGTCGGAAGAGTACGACCGGACTGGAGGGATAGTAATCTCCCCTATATTAAAAGCGGAAATGAGTACCGGTTCTTCCGGTTCCGGGGAGAGAAAGGAAGGGTTCTGATACTTAGAAATACAGATGAGGAACTCAGAATCCTTGAGCAGTCCAATGGAGAAGAGTCTGTAATTCACAGGCTTGAAGGGGTGAACATCCTTAAAATAACCCCCCTCTACACTTCGGGCCTTCTTCATGCTCTGCAGGTACGGGTCTTGTCGGGCAAGAGAGAGGAGATTTTTGTACTGCCTCTGTCCGTTATTCCTGTAAAGGGAGAAGTATAATGAACCGGGGAGATTCCGGGAGCGGATCTGTTCAGGTATTGACAGTTCTTCTTTTTCTCTCGGTTCTGGCTGTGGGGATCAGTTTTGAGATAACCCGGTCCTCCCGGTTGCTGGAAAAAGTCGAAGCCGCAACCGCCCTGGAACGGGAGCTGGATCTTAAGTGCCGCAGGGTCGTTGATTACCTTCAGAAAAATGGAGACCCCGAAACTGACACCTCCGATGACGGCGTCTGGTCATATATCAGGGGGCTTGAAAAGAACGGGTTCTCTTTGACCATGGAAGATGTCTCCAGCAGAATCGGCCGGGATATCCATCCCTCACTATTTGATTCGGTGGAGTGGCCTGAAGAGTTATATTCTGACTACGGCTGGATCAACACCACTCTGAATGACACTGATTACACCTATCCCGTAGCCAATACCATGCCTCTTTTCAATATCTATTTCACAGATGAGGAGATTCTTGAGGCCATACTGTCTCAAGAATATGAAGGAGAGGTCCTGGATGACCGGGAAAACAAACTCAGCAGGATAATCAGTCTCAGAGACAGTTTTTCCCTTACCGATGAGAGTCTGGAGGAAGCTCTGGATCTGGAAGATGATAAAAAGGATTACTACCTGAGTTATCTGGGAGTCACAACCTGGTTCTGGAAAATCAGGGCTGCAAAAAATAACAGGAGCCATACCATGGTAATTGCCAGAATCCCCGTTGAAGACGACCGGGTCAAGACATTAAGCCGGAAAGCTGTCTACCAGATTATTCAGTCCCTCCCGGAAAAGTATTCCGTTGATAACCAATAGATAGAGAAGGGCTCCGGAACAGAGAAAGGGACCGAAGGGGATTTTTTCCCTTATGTCTCTCACTTTTATCAGAGCCAATAGAATCAGAAAAAGAAGAGCAAGGAGAGTCGCGAACAGGTTGGTCAGATACCATCCTCTGATTCCTGTCACTCCCCCGAGAAAGAGGGACAGCTTTATGTCCCCCCATCCCAGTTTTCCTTTGCTGATGAAATTGATTAAAACATAGCTGGTAAAGGAGATAAATGATCCAGTAAGGTAGCTGATTAAATCGGCAGGACATACGAGAAGAGCAAGCGCGGCTCCTGATATCCAGGCCCCCATGGTCAGCCAGTTGGGAATCCTATAGAAGCGGATATCAAAA
Source organism: Spirochaeta sp. UBA5339 (assembly GCA_002408085.1). GTDB lineage: Bacteria > Spirochaetota > Spirochaetia > DSM-2461 > DSM-2461 > Oceanispirochaeta. The sequence goes on along the minus strand of DHQL01000011.1, from coordinate 12,798 downwards.
TAGAAAACAAGGACCGTTACGGGAATAAGTATCGTAAGAAATATCAGCCCTCCCAAGAGTTTATGTCCCCGGCATTGTCTTCACCGCCTTCATATCCGTCGGCACCAAGGGAACTCAACGTAAAGGGAAGTTGGTTCTCTCCCGGATTCTTATAGATATAGGGATTCTTCCAGGGATCTGAAAAGTCATTTTTGCTGACATAGGGGCCGTCCCACTCTTCTGGAACAGGGGAGAGTGTCGGGGCCTCCCATAAGGCGGCCAGACCCTGCTCCTCGGTAGGGTAGGCTCCCGTATCCAGATAGTAGCTCTCCAGAGCAATTGATAGGGCCTGGATCTCAGACCGGGCCGAAACAACCTTTGCCTTTTCCAGATATTTGATCCCCATAAAACTGACGGAGCCGGTGAGAATTATGACTATTCCGATGACAATCAGCGTCTCAATAAAGGTCCATCCCGAATCGTCCTGTATAAGATCCGAAAGTTTATTATACATGATCACATGATAGTCAGAAAAGGAATCAAAGTAAAGTTGTAAAAATAATACTTAAACAGTAAGTGTACTTTGTTAAAAAAACTTAATAATAAACTTAAATATATTGTATGAATCTCTAAAGTGGTGATATGTTCATTAATGAGGAATTCGATGAAATCCAATATATTAATGATTCTCATACTTACATCAATTATGGTGGCAATCTCACTATTCTCGTTTCAGTCACGAAGAAACATTTCAATTCTGACTGATCTGGCATTGGAGTTGAATGAACTTGAGAACTCCATCCAGGATTCTAATGACAGATTCAATGATGTGGAAGCAAACTTGGATAACATCCGTCAGCGGATTGACGGCCTGGCACTGGAACAGTCCGATTTTGATACGAGATTCAATAGCTACAGGGATTCTACCAGCAGCTCTCTGTCCATATTAAGGAGCCGTACAGTTTCACGGGTTCAGTTTGAATCGATACTGGAAGAGCGTTTTTCCGAGCTGGAAGGATTATCCCACACGGAGCAGGAAAATCCAGACCTTGAACTTGTTGCATGGGATGCCGAAGGAAGCAGAGACGGTGCTTTGCAGTTACTGGAAAACAATCCTAACAATATATCCGCACTCAAAACTCTCGGACGTATTGCCTATGAGGAAGGAGATCTCTATTCGGCGGAATCCTATTATCTGAAGGTAATTGATTTTGATACGGCGGATGAAGAATCTTTTCAGATTCTAAGCAGGATAACATATCGCAGCGGCCGTTACCCGGAAAGCATCACTTATTACAAACGTCTGGTCTCCCTTAACAGAAACCCGAACTCTCTGACCGGTTTAGGACGCTGCTTTTATATGACAAAAGACTACGGCAAAGCATATGAACAAGCTATGGATGCCCTCTCTTTGAACAGTGATTATCATCCAGCACTGGAACTGAAAAAGGACGTTTCCTTAGCACTGGGACGAAACGATGAAGCCGAAGAGGCTCTGCTGCAGATTCTTGAAAGAAACAGGTCCTTTGACAACTTAATCAGTCTCGGAAATTTTTACAGGGAAACGGGACAGGAAGAACTCTCCCTTGAGGTTTATGAGGAAGCTTACAAAGCCAATCCCCTAGAGACCCTTTCTCAGCAGGAGATTCAGGTAGAACTGCTTCGGACGATGATGGCTGTGGCTTATGGCCATGGCAGTGATTCTAGAATGGACAGCTACTACCGGGATGCTGAACTTTTAGGTGGGGATGAGGAGATCCATATACTCATGCTGCGCCGGCTCAAAGAATTGAATCAGACAAGAAAAGTTTTAAAATCTATTGAATTGTTTGAGGCAAACTATCCCGCAAGCTCCTATATAGAAGAAGTTAAAACAATAAAAGACTGGGCAAAAGGTGTATAAATGAAACTTAATAATGTACTTTTCTTCTTGGTTATTCTCCTTTTAGGTATTCCGCTTTCTTCTCTCGAGCTGACAATGAGCGAAATTAAGGTGGAGCCCTTGTTTGAGCGGTACGAGAGCACAGATTTTTTGCTTCCGGATAATTTTTCCGGAGACCTTTCACAGGCCATTAATGACGCCGACACCATAAACAGTATTCATATAAGAAAAGAAGATATTGTTATAGAATCCCTTCTGGATGCCGGTATCGCTGCATTTAACAGTAATGCCTACTATATGCTCTACGGGACTCTATTTGTAGAAGAACACTGGATTGAAGCAAGGGTTTCACTCTATGAACTTGAAAGCGACAGCATAAGAACAATATTCTATGAAAAAGCAGAGATCAGCAGATACGATGACCTGGTCCGCGGCCTGGCAGAGAAAATAGTTCTCTTCTTCTATAACGCCTACAGCATTGAACCCGCACTTGTTATTGATGAATGGACCGGATACTGGGACTTCGGCACCTCCCTCGGATACTGGGGAGTCCTTCCCGGTTGGAACAGGACTCTTACGGGGCTGACGAGTCTTGAGTTCTCCGCTTCCCGTGCCTTTGGCAAACCTTCCTTCTCATATGATCACTTTATCTTCTATCCCAAACTGGGGTTTTCTGTTGCCTACCAGACGGGGATAAATAAACCGGGTTATGAGAGTTTTATCTACAACTCCTTCCAGATATCCCTTCTTCTGGAGTTCTGTGCCCAGTGGCGGAAAGAACACTTCTTCAGCCTGCAGCTCTATCCGGGCGACCAGATCGACTGGCTGGCTCAGTCCCGACTTTACGGTGAACTGGAACATGCCGTCAGTCAGGCCTTCTTTATTGGAACCGGCCTGAGCTATCAGTTTACTCCCCCCGGCTCATCATGGTCTTTCGGGATAAACCAGAGGGTGGACTTTACTCTCTATGAAGATCTGATGATTTCATACAAACCGTCTATAACGGTTCATTACCGTCTGGAGAAAAAAGATGAGAATTAGTACTCTGCTTCCTGTTCTGATACTGGTCACAAGCTGTACCGCCGGACTCAATGACTATATGAGCCGATCCGGTTCAGATCCTACCATTGTAGCTCCCAGGGTATCCTCCTTTACCGAGGCCAATACAGTTATCATCCAATGGGATGAGGATGAATGCGCCGATGAATATGCCCTGTACAGGGCTCTCGACAGCGACAGAAACTACAGCCTTATCTATCAGGGAACGGATCTTTCTTTCAGGGATGAATCTGTACTGGCTGAGACCCGTTACCTCTATGTACTGTATAAAATCCGGGGAAACAGCGAGTTCGGCCCCTCTCCTTCGGTTATGGGGGTTGGCTCCTCGACCATACAGGATGCCTATGAACCCAACGACTCCTATGAAGATGCAACACTTTTCACCTATGACCTCTATGCCAATGTCTACGGTTATAAGAGCATAGGTTTTGATCATACCATTATTGACCGGGATTACTACTGTGTTACCGTCAAACCCCATATGACTGCCTCCTATACGGTGGGGATCACAAGTGCCCCCAGCGGAGACAATACGGACCTGAAACTGCAGCGGCGCTACTACGACTCCGAAGACATAACAAACTACGATGAGATAGCCTTCGACAACCCAACTTCCGATACAGTCACCTTCTATTTCGCCATATACCTGGATGAAAATGCCATTGCTTCGGATATCACTAATGGGGGTGGGAGCTTTCTCGGCTATGAACTGGAGTACATAGGCGAAGTTCCCAGCGGAACGGGAGACTGATAATGAAAAAGATTGTCTGTCTGATACTGTGCAGTATCTCATTTATTCTGCTGGTCTCCTGTCCCTCTCCGGTTTCATCCTCAAATGACACCACCGCATCCGATGCCTCTGCTACAACGGTACAGGAGGTCTCGGACTATTTTGTGGAAGACACGGATTCCGGAGAAACGGTGTTATCCCTGAATTCCGAGGATCTTCTGACCTCCAGCGGTTCGACCTACTGGGCAACCGTCGCCAGTGGTGAGAGTTTTTCAACAATCGAAGTTTCCTTAAGAAAAACATCCGGCAGCAATGTCGGCGGTTTCGGAGTGATCTTTGCTCTTGAGGGCTCTGGAAATGATCTGAGCGCCCTGGTGGTGATGATCAATATTCTGGGGGAGTACTGCGTGGGGCTGGTTGAGGAAAACAGCTTCGACTACATCTGTGAATGGACCGATGCCGACTGTATAAAAGGCGGCTACAGTCAGTACAACACCCTGAGAATCGAAGAGTATGATTCTGCCGGAAGGTACAAGCTCTATATAAACAATACGGAAACTGAAGATTTTGAAGACCCCGGCACGGAAGTGCATGACGGCGGAACCTACGGATACCTGGCGGTGGTTACCCCCATTGAGAATTTTCCCTCTGTCCCGGTAACAGTTTATTTTGAGGAATAGCAAATGAAAAAGAGTTACAGAACGGTAGAATCAAAGAACCGCAGATTAGCCTATTTTACCCTGATATTTTATCTCTTTTCCATCAGTCCCATGGCCTATGCTCTTCCGGGGGAGTCTCAAAGCATTCCCTCTCCCCAATTTGAACTTATTCAGGAACAGAATGAGGTTTTCACCTATGAACTGACTCCCTATGAGGATGCCCTGATTGTTTATGGTGATGTGGAGCTGGAAATCCCCGCGGGAGCCGTAGATAAGAACGTAACCCTGACCATCGAGAAACTGGACGGCGTAAGAAGACTCAATGACGGCATGAACAATGTAACCCGGGATGCGGCGGGATACCGCTTCGGTCCCCATCCCATCACCTTCAACAAAAATATTCGGGTCACTCTGCCCTATGATCAAAGCGTAAATGAGTCGGACACTTCTCTGGCCGATCTGAAAATGTGGTTTTTCAATGATAATCACAGTTCCTGGGAAGGGCTCCCCGCCGACAGTGTCGATACGGAACGCTCTGTTATTACAAGTCTTACCAATCACTTTACCGATATGATCACCTCCACCCTGACACTCCCTGAATCTCCGGGGCCCATCAACTTCGACCCCAACAGCATCAAGGAGCTGGAAGCGGCTGACCCCGGCTCCATTGTTCCCCAGGTAAAAGGTCTGGAACCAGGCAGCATGGGAGGCGCCTCCTTCTCTCTTCCCTTCCGTCTACCCCCCGGCAGGGGCCAGGCCACACCGCAGCTGGCCCTGAGCTACAATATAAACAGCGCTAACAGCTGGATGGGTAAGGGCTTTGATGTCTCTGTTCCCTCCATTACAACTGATACCCGTTTCGGCTTACCCGAATATGACGGTAACGACACCTACATGCTGGCAGGTCAGAAGCTTGTTCTTGATCCCTCCATGAACACGGATGTCTATAAAGAGTATGTGCTGGAGCAGGAGGGCAGCTTTCAGAGAATCGCCCGGAAAATCGAAGACGATGAGGATTGGTGGGAGGTCACATCCAAAGACGGAACTCTCACCATATACGGTACTGGGAATGCCTGGACCGGAAAGTCAGCATCAGAGGTCTTTACCTGGTATATCAAAGCCACAGTAGACAGAAACGGCAACAGGGTCGATTACAGTTACCAGCAGAGTCAGGGATACACCTATCCCGAAAGCATCTCCTGGACAGGATACGAGGGGGAAGAGGCCCCCTATACCCTGATCTTCAACAGAGGTTCCAGGGATGATATAAGAAGCGATGCCCGGGGCGGTTATATGAGCCGCCTGACGGACCGTCTGAACTCTCTGGAAATTCAGTACTACGGTGAAACTTTCCGGATCTATGAGTTCAGTTACCGCTACAATCTATTCGGTCAGAGCGAGCTTACCGCCTATGACGAGTGCGACGGCAGCGGCAACATCGATGAAAGTGCCTACCGGTTTGAGTTTGCCTATGAGGAACTGGAAGAGGTTGATGGAGGATACCAGGGCTTTGAAAAAGACCTTGAGATCTGGGGAGCCGGAGTCTCCAGGCCCCTTTCAAAGAACAGTACACTCTCCGCAGGAGTCAGTCTCTACACGGGTGTGAGCATCAGTATCATTGTACCGAAAATTTTTGGATTAAAACAAGTAAATGTTGCCAGTTTCGGAATTTCTACCGGCGGCGGTTACAACAGGATGTGGGACAGCTCATCTTTGATGGATGTGGACGGCAACGGTCTTCCCGATGTGACCTGGCAGAAAGGCAGTAGTCTGTACTACTATCCCAATACAGGAACAGACCTCAATTCCTCTTCCAGTTCATTCTCCGGTGCCTCCTATGTGATGAATGAGGGAGAGCAGACCAGTTTTAATATAGGAGCTTCCGGCGGCGCCGGCGGCGTATCCGTTTCAGCATCCAAAGACTACTCCTGGTCCTATGGCATTTCTACCTTTTCCGACATAAATGGAGACGGTTTTATTGATATGGTGAAGCGGAACAAAAGCTCCTTTCTTCTGAATTCAGGAACCGGATTCGGCTCTGAAAGCTGGGGTTCTGTCAGCACCCAAGAAACCGCAGCGGTTGATCCAAGTGTTATTGCTGATTTTGAAAACGGATACTACATAGAAGAGCCTGTCAGAAAGTGGAAGGCATGGAAAGCCGGTTCTGTAACCGTTGAAAATACGATCCGCCTTGCCCAGGATGAGCTTAGGTCAGATGACGGTGTGCAGGCCATCCTTGACTATCCCGATCGTGAAGCTATTCCCCTGATTATTTCAGACAGTACCACAGCCGAAGAGACCGAGCACCAGGTAGAGGTTTCCAAAGATGACCCTCTCTACTTTGCTCTGGATACACTGGGGGAAATCAAGGATTCGGGCGCCGGGGAGAACGAGAACTGTTTTGCCGATGACCTGATCTGGAATACCAGAATTTCCTATGACAGCATCAATCTTTTTGATGATGTAAAGGATCTGGAGCCCTATTACTATCTCCAGGATGATTTAATTCTATGGGATTTTGACGACCTTCCCGATTATATAAAAACCTACTATATAGAAAATAAAGATTTAGAGGATGGTTCTTATATATATTCCTATAAACTGGGCGATATTAAGACTATTTTCAATAATCAGACTCCGTCAGATAGAACTCTGGTCCGAAACTGGCAGGTGGATAATAATCTTTTTATTCCCAGGAACATCCCCCGTTCTATCTACGACAAACTGTACGAATCCCTTAAAAACATCGAGGACCTGAAAGATGATGAGGACAAGGATCACACCGCCCTCCTGAGTCTGGTGATGCTTTACGACTACCAGAATGAGACCGACAGCTTTCGGCTGGATGATGATACCCTCTCTAACAGCCTGTTTTTGAATTCACTAAAGAAAATTATGCCTGCGGGTTCATCGGCTCTGAGCAGTGAAGAGAAGAGCCGTATCGGCCACTACTACCTGCTTGACCGTCAGCTTGTATGGACAGAAACATCGAATCCCGTTAATGAGTACACCCGCAAGTCAAATATGAGTGACAGTATCCTGTACTCAAACCTCGATAAAACCACTGCCTCTCTGGGGCGGGGTAGTGCTGATGGCCTGTATCTTGTTGACAAAACAGCCAGTGACGACGGCACTATCTATACAGTACTTGATCGTATCAATAAAACTGTATACCTCTATTCCGGCAGCACTATTGATTCTCCGGATCTTACCGTCTCAGGAAACAGCTACAGCTTCACCTACGAAGGGATTAAACGGAAGTATAATCTGACCTATAATACCTACCCTGAACAGATCCCCTCTGAATCCTATGAGAATGTAGTACTGCCTCTGGTACTGGCAGATGAAAATATCGGTATTGCTCCATTGGCAGAGTTAAAGGCAGACTACCTGGATGCCCTGATCACAGATATTGATAATGCAATAGCTTTAATTGACGAACAGATAGGCGCCGATCCTCCTCCGGGAGAAGATGAACTGTTAAGTCTTGAGGCGGAAAAAGTGCCTCTTGTAGCCTTGAGAACTCTTTACACTGATAACTACACCCTCTCTGCTTCCGGTACCTATCTCCTTTCAGATTCCGTCAGCGATGATGACTATCTCTCCCTTATTGAATCCTTTCAGGATGATTTTGCACAGCAGGCTGACAGTGAACTCTATACCTTTTCCGGCTCCAATGACGATGAGGCTCTCTACCTGGCATTCATAAGCGATGAAAATCAGGCTCTCTTTGAAAGCTATTGCGGAATAACCGTTTCAGACCTCCTTACTCTTGTAGACGGCAGTAAAACACCCAATCCCGCTGCAGCGGCAGATTCCTCATTACTGGCTGATCTGGAATACTACAGAGCAACAGTCGAGCTCTTTCCCTACTATACAAAGGGGGAGGGAGTATACACGGTCAATGAATTGACAGAAGCGGAGAAGAGTACGGTTGCCTCCAGGATGTCCACAGCGAACCTGAAGGCTCTCTCGTCAATTAAAAGAAGTTACTTCTATACCGGTTCCGATATATATCCGGTCTATAAAGAAACCATTTCAGAGTCTCAGGATGCTCTTTCCATAAACCAGTTGGATGGAACCTCAATTGAAGCCCAGGCAGGGGATACATACAGTTATATCAACTATCTTTGTTTTGAAGGCAGCAACAGTGTTATTGAGAAAATATATTTCCCCATGTTTAACTCTCTGTCAGATTTTAAAGCGGAGGAGTTATCCGGTATTGATGTTGAAGAATATAACTTTGAAGATGATTACATACTTGTATTCTCAGATGATTTTGAAGATGAGATGGAAGATTATGTAGAAAAGAAAACTACTCCTGATGGGGAGTATTTCAGCGGAGGAAACAGGAACTGGTACTATGGCTTCTGGAGCGCTGTTCATGACTGGAATCCGTCTCGAATCGGCAGTGATTACTATACCGACGATCCCAGCTACGATGAATCCTCGCTGGACTCAGTTGAAACAGCAACCCCTCCCTTTCTAGTGGGAGCTTCTCTGAATACAAAGGAGGATGATGATCCCTATTATGAAGGAATTGACGAGATAGTACTAAGCAAAAATACTTGGTTAGGGACTTCTTCAACCTACAGCACGAGTTATGTGGAGCTAAGTGATACGGGAGCTGAACCAGTTTATGAGGAGAATTATTTCACTCCCTATTTTGATTCATCTGACAGGATGCATCCCATGAGAAAGGGGGGATTGAAATACTATACCTCTCCAGTCGCCCAGACGAGTACCTCCGGCGGTGGTTCCAGTTTGGAAGATTTCCGTTATAGCAGATCAGAAGGAACATCCGTTACCGGTGGAATCAATGTCGTGGCAAATTTCACAGGAGGGAAAGGAAAATCAAAGACCTATACAACAAGGGACTTAAGAGATATGGACGGGGACAGAATCCCCGACCTGATCAGCGCTGATGACAGCGGCCATATCTCGGTCGTAAAGGGGACGGGAGCAGGGTTTGGATACTCTTTCAATATTGATAACAGCTTTTCCTATTTAAGCAGAAGCGTTTCAAAATCATATAACTGCGGTGCTTCCTTATCCGCTGGCGGTCAGAAGAGTGTTCAGGACCCATCTGGAAAAAAACTGTTTGAAATCGTTGACCCGGAACCTCCTAAAGGTCTTAATGCAAGTTTCTCTCCCGGAATTAACGGGGGATATTCAACCACCAATACTGTAATTGATCTGGCTGATATTAATGGTGACGGTCTGGCTGACCATATCACAAGATCAGGTGATGGAGACCTGTATGTCCGCTATAACTATGGAGGCAAGTTTACTTCAAACAACAGATTTCCCACTACCTTCAACGAAGGCCTGTCTCAAAGCCTTTCAGGTTCTTTTGGATGTTCTCTCAGTGTTGGAGTGGGAACCGTGGGACTCTCCGGCAGTATTTCCGGTTCCAATAATAAAACAGAATACCAGCTGATGGACATCAATGGCGACGGTCTGCCGGACCAGGTGGAAAAAAAAGACAATACAAACTACTTCAGAGTCAGGTTTAATCGTGGGGACCGATTTACCGATTCAATCGTAAATATCTACTGCCCTGATTGGGGTTACAGTGATGAGCTGTATCAGGAGCAGCTCCGCTCCGATATGAACACTCTTAAGGATTCAGGAGCCCTTGGCGGAATGGGGATAGATCAGGGAAAAGTCAGCGGAATTGATACATCAGAGATTTTCAGTTCATCAAAAAATCCCTTCAGTGGCAGTTTTGATATTGCCGGCATTACCGATACGATTACATCTTCAAACGGAGTCTCTTTCTCTCTTGGAGCGTCCTATAGTTTTATTATCCCCATATGGCTTGTTGTTCTGACCATAACCCCAGGGGTTAACGGTGCTTACGCCTCCTCTTCCTCCAATATCAGAATGGCCGATATGAACGGCAGCGGAGCTCCGGACCATGTCCTTAAGGCACCAGGGGCAACTTCGCTACAGATTCGTGTTAATAAAATGGCAAGCGTTGGTCACCTGACCTCTATTAAAATGCCCCAGGGCGGCTCTTATGCCCTGGAATACGGGCGGTCCACCAATTCCACCAATGATCCCAACTCCCGCTGGTATCTCAGCGCCGTTGAAAAGAATGACGGCTATGAAGACAGTGATGAGAGTATTCATACCTACAGAACCGAATTTTCCTATGGAGACGGTAAGTATGACCGTGAAAGACGGGACTTTTACGGCTTTGACAAGGTTGTAATCAATACCGAGTCCACCAGTAACGACGGCAACGGAAGCACAACCGAAAAGTACTTTTACAATCAGGACTACAGCAATAAGGGTGTGGAGTATCTGACCATAACAAAAGACAACGACGGCAATGAAGTTAATCGCGTAGAAAGAACATTTCAGGATTATCCTGTTATTTCCGGTTCCACCCACTACCGCATGATAGAGCAGTGCACAACCACCACCGATCCTGAAACGGGTAATACCGTGGTAAAAACCGAGAACTTCACTTATGACGACACAGGAAATATCACACAGCTCATCAGTGTTATCGATGGAGCTCCCGAAGAACAGAACTTCCTTCTGAAGATCGGCTATTACAAAGACTGGGACAACTATATTATCAGCCTCCCTAAAACCATGGAAGCCTATACGGGAACCACCGAAGTCAGCACCAGTCTGATACGGAAACGGGAAGCCGAATATGACTCCATGGGAAACCTGATCAGCTTTGAGCAGTACTATGGAACAGGATCATCTGATTACAATACCACCGAACTGACCTATGACGATTACGGCAATATCAAGACTGTGACAGATCCTCTGGGCTACCGTCTGGCTTATGACTATGGCTACGATGACCGCTTTGTAACGGAAATTACCTCATTTAACACAAGCAACCCCTCAGACTCCTACACTTCTTTTATGGACTGGGACCCCGTGCTTGGAGTTGAAACAGAACAGACCGAGATTAACGGCAACACAATGACAAAGGAGTATGACAGTTTCGGCCGCCTGATGGAGATAAGAACCTCCTATGATACGGGAGATCTTCCTTCTGTCAGCTACACCTATTTAACTGATAAAGAGGACTTCCCCTGGCGTGCTCTGACCAGTAATAAGGTCAGCTTTGATGATGACAATGAAGAAACAATCGAAACTCTGGTTACCATTGACGGACTGGGCCGGATCACTCAAACCGCTAAAGAAGGCGTCGTAACAGACTCCTATGGTGATAAATCCCGGGGCTGGAACTGTTCCGGTGCCATCTACTACGATGACAAGGCGAGAACCATAGAGCAGGGACAGACCAGATTCCAGGCAATCGACTATACCCTGCCTCTGGATGAGTCCGAATATCCGGAAACAACGGAGATGATCAATGCAACCGTCAACACCTACGACTCCCTTGACCGTGTGGTAAGGGTGGATCTGCCTGCTGATGATGGCGAAGAAGTTTTTATGACCACAGACTATACGATCCAGAAACTGAATCTGTCCGGGTCCTCTCCCGCATCCGGCTCCTCCGAATACCATCAGGGAACCATTCAAACCGATCCTCTTGGAAACGTAACGGAAGTATGGAAGAACGGCCGCGGCTACATCAATGCCATTGTCAAAAGAGATGACAGCAGCCAGATCCTTACCGAAGTCAGCTACAAGTACAACCTCCTGGGAGAACTCCTTAAGACCTCTGACTACACGGGAAACAACGTTCTCTTTGAGTATGACCTTATGGGACGCACCGTTCTCCAGCAGAGCCCCGATGCAGGTATCCAGAAGTTTACCTACAACAGGGAAGGCCAGCTGATCCAGAAACGGGACAGCAACCTTATCACCCAGGGAAAGTCCATCAGTTACGAGTACGACCACCACAACCGCCTGATTAAAGTTGACTACCCCTACAGCGACGATGTGGAGTACGAATACGGAACCGATGAAGATCTGAATAATAAGGGCCGTCTGGCCAGCGTTACCAACGGCTCCGGCACCACAGAGTACGAATACGGCAGCCTCGGTGAAGTCACCAAGCTCACCCGTACAATAAACCGCCTCAAACCGGGAACCTCCTCAGAATCAAGAGAATTTACCTACCAGAGCGACTACCTCGGCCGCATGGAAAAGATAACCTATCCCGACAAAGAAGAACTCACCTATACCTACGACGAAGGCGGTCAAATCATCTCAGCCACCGGCGTCAAATCCGGCAGTGAACCCTTCGAATACATACAAGACATCGGCTACGACGAATACGGCCAAAGAGTTTACATAAAATACGGCGACGAAACCGAAACCCACTACACCTACGACGAAAATAGAAGATGGCTGGACAGCTTAATCACCACCCGAACCGACACCAGTCAAACCTACCAGAACATAAAATACACCTTTGACGACGTAGGAAACATCCTCCAGACCGACAACAGTGACACCTACCATCACTCCACCGTCCAGAACTACACCTACGACGGACTCTACCAGCTTACAAGCGCCACAGGAGAGTACAAGCTGCACCTGAACAA
>DHQL01000013.1:89272-169698 GCA_002408085.1 Spirochaeta sp. UBA5339 | reverse complement strand
CTCTAAAGAAAACTAACGTTCGTACTACCAGTGCTTGACTCTCGTCAAATACTTCAATTCCCCTTCTCTAATTCCTTGTAAAAGAACATTTTGGAATCAGGTTCAAAGTGAACCGCTCATCCGTTGTTCGCTGTGCGTCCGTGGCGTGTTGCCCGAACGCTCCGTGAATATACAGCTAATCCCTCTTTCTTGTCAACAGAAAAAGTCGGAAAAACCGCAGTTTTCTTCTAAAACTCTACTCTGAAATAAATTGTTTCATACTGTCTGTTTTAAGAAACAGAATCAGGTACTCCATAAAGGAGAGAAGAGAGCTGAAAGCCGCCAGGATAAAGAGCCATCTTGCAATTACACTCATAATCTGAATACCGTTCACTGCTCCCAGGGACTGCATTGTCAGTACAATCAGACCGAAAATGCCGGAAACAAAGTAGAATACTGCCTTGGCCTTACCGCCCCATTTGGCAGCAAGAGCTGTTCCTTCTTTGGCCATAACCATACGGATGAACATTATGCAGAACTCCCGCCAGAGGATTATCATCAGAGCCCACAGGGGCATCATCCCCACATAGGTAAAGCAGACAAAGTAGGTTACCCTGCTGATAACGTCCGCAAAGGGGTCCATTATCTTCCCCATATCGGAAACAAGATTTCTGGAGCGGGCGATATGGCCGTCCAGTACATCGGAGATCTCACTTACAAGCTGGATAACCCAGAGAGCAATCATTCCGGGAAAGAGGATCGATTCGCCCATAACTGTAAATACAAAGAGTCCGAAAAATACGGGCGTCAGAATAAGACGGCCGGTGGTTAATTTATTTGGTAATGTCATGCACAACAGTCTATTTTCATGTAGAGAATATTTCAATACAGAATTTTACTGTTTAAGGAGGAATAAACCGTGCCTTAACGCCGTTCTATTACGATTCGGTCCTGATCAATACTGTATTCCTGCCGATTGAAGAATCCGGGAGTATGAAAGTACACCGCCGGATAGCTGACAGTATAGAGACCTGACACTTCCTGCTCCGACTCATCCAGCGGATAAAACCATGATGGATCTGCATTCGAAAGTTCACTTACCGGTACGGAACGGGATAGGAGAGCCACAGGAGCCAACTCCTCTTTGAGAAAGAAAAGCTGTTCCGGCAACTCCTTTCTGATAAAAAGGACTCCCGCAGAATCTCCCTGAAGGGCAACCAGTTCCTCATCCCCACCCTCTGATGTCCAGCCCAGCCGGAGGGAATCTTCATTTGAGGGGTAGAAAAGAAGGGTCCCCACTCTGTAACTGTTCACCTCAACGAGTGGGGAAAGAGGAATATGAAGAGCCATTGAAAGGGCAAAAGGAACGGCAAGCACCAACGGGTGAAGAAAAATAATATAACCCGACAAAAATCCGGATACCGGAAAAAAAAGCATGACGAGACTTATGATCTCAGAAATCCCCAAAGGCCGGTAATTAAGCCATAATCCGAGGGATGAAAGAGCAGCAAGAATCAGGTAGGCCAGTATAAGCAGCGAAGGGGACCTCTTCTTTCTAAGAACATAGAAGAGACGGCCGGCAGCGGAACCGAAGAAATAGAGGATCAGAGCCAGCCAGAAATACGGATTTGAACTCATTGCCCGTACTTTTCCTTCAGATATTCTATAAAAAATGAGGCATCGGGCTTCCGCCCCGTTACAGACTCCATAAGCTCATTCGGCTCCAGTAGAGCTCCCTTAGAGTGAACCCTCTCCCTGAGCCAGTCACGGATACCGGTGAAATTACCCTTCTCAACACGGCCGTCTGTGTCAGGCAGTTCCCGGACAAGTGCGTCCCATATCTGTGAGGCATAGAGATTTCCCAATGTATATGTTGGAAAATACCCCATATCACCGCCGGTCCAGTGGATGTCCTGCAGTATACCGAGACGGTCACTGCTGTTCTTCACACCAAGCAGCACTTCCGTCAGGGAGTTCCAGAGGCCGGGAAGATCCTTAACCTCAATAGAGCCGTTTACAAGGTCCCGTTCAAGACGAAATCGGAGGATTATATGAAGATTGTAACTGACTTCATCGGCATCCACCCTGATCAGGCTCCTCTCCACCCTGTTGAGTTCTGAATATAGCAGTTCGGGTTCAAAATCGAATGCCGGATCTATCTCTTTCATGATCCGTGAGAGATATCTGCTGAAAGGCCTTGATCGGCCCACTATATTCTCCCAGAGCCTTGACTGGGACTCATGAAAACCAAAGGAGGAGGCCTCCGCGGCGGCGGTTCCGAACCACTCGAGGGGAAGATTTTGCTCATAAAGGCCATGGCCTCCCTCATGTATTGTACTGGAAAGTCCTGATATAAAATCATTCTCATGAAATGCCGTTGTCAGTCTTATGTCCCTGGAACCAAGGGTTGTGGTAAAGGGATGAACCGACTCGTCCAGACGGCCGGCGTCAAAGTCGTATCCCATATCCTCCAGAATTCTGAGACTGACCTTTCTTTGAAAATCTGCAGGAAAAGAGATTTCCCTGAGCTTTGACTCAGGCTTCGGTCCTGAAAGAGCCTTATCCATCAATACAGTAAGCTCGCTCTGAAGATTACTGAAAAGAGTATCCAGGGATGCAGCGGTAATACCCGGTTCATAGCGGTCCAGAAGAGCATTGTAGGGTTCGTCTTCATACCCCTGATAGACACACATCTCCCGAAGCAGTTCCACAACCTGCTCAAGGGCCGGGGCAAAGAGTGAGAAGTCATCGGCTTCTCTGGCTTCAAGCCAGCGGTTTCTTGAAAGGGATGAAGTTTCTACAAAACGGCTCATAAAGCCGGGAGGGAGAACCTTGTTCTGCCTGTAGCGTTTTCCGAGGATTCTGTGCCAGCTGCGGAAATCGGTGTTCTCATGACCGGCGAGTTCCGGCAGCCATTCTTCCCAGGATTCATCTTCAAGATGGGAACTCAAAATGGACTGAATCAGGCCTTCCTGCCTTGCCCTGTCACCTGAGGCGGCAGCAGGCATACCGGTCTCCTGGTCCCAGCCCAGAAGACTCTGTATATGCTGCAGGTCTTTAATGACCTGCTCTTTTTCTTTAATTAAGTTAATGATGTTCTCGCCCACACGGGTCCTCACAAAGTAGTTTTCCGCCTGCAGCGGAGATACATCATTATCGAACAGAAAGGGATTTTTGAAAAGAAGATCTAGTGAATACGGTCTTTCAAAAAATCAAGAACTCTGCTGAATTGAGCAAAGCCCTCTTTATCAAGGGAACTCTCAGCAGACTCGAGAGATTTGCCCAGAAAGTCTGATGCAATCTCTTCGGCCTTGATATGGTAACCGCCTTTGACAATCTTTCTGATAACAAGAGGAGCAAACAGAAAACGGAGTCCCTTCACAAGAAGAGCCTCAACTCCGGGGAGTTTGTCTTCCATGGCCAGAATCAGAGGGAGTGTGGGAATCCCGTTTTTGATATCGGTATTTCCATTCTTCCCCATAACTCCGGAGTCGCCCAGATAGTCAAGGACATCGTCCTGAATCTGAAAAGCCATTCCGAAATTGAGTCCTGCCTGATAGAGCTGCTCACAGCCCTCTTCATTTTTACCGCTGAGCAGTGCTCCTGCAAAACAGGAGAGGCCGAAAAGCTCGGCGGTCTTGCCCTGTATCCGGCTGTAGTACTGTTCTCTTGAGACATTGAACCGGCCGATATTCTCGTCCTGCTCAATCTCACTGAGACAGAGCCGTTCAACACCTTCAGTCATACGGGCAACAAGAGACTGTTCAAACCGTCCCGAAGCAAGCTTCATGGACATGGCCAGAAGATAGTCTCCCGCCAGAATGGCGCGTTTTGCACCGCTGGTCTGATGGAGGGTCAGCTCTCCACGCCGCCGGGCGGCATTATCTATAACATCGTCATGAGCCAGAGAGGCAATATGCAGAAGCTCCATGGAAGCGGCGATGGAGACAAGCTCCTCTTCCACCGCTTCCCCGCCCCGGGCGGAAAGAAAGACAAACAGGGGTCTCAGCATCTTTCCGGGACGGGCAGTGAGAGTCTCAAGATCCTTACGGATCATACCGGGACTCTCAGCTACAAGATCTTCAATCCTTCTGCGGACCTTCTGCAGCGATTCAGCCAGCTCATCATTAAGATTCGCAAGAAGGGAAGACAATCAGGATTTCCTGTTCTTCTTTTTCAGCTTCAGGGGCTCATCAAAGAAGAGGTAGGATCTCTTGGCCAGAGAAGTTCCGTTCCACCATCTTTTCAGCCAGGGCTGTACCCAGTAGTCAAGACCGCAAACTCTTCCGGCTCCGCCGAGCATCAGGAATCCGGCAAAGATAAACCATACCTGTTCCCAGCTGAAGAAACCTGTGAAGATAAATACGAAACACATGATGATTGAAACACCGGCTGCGGGGAATACAAAGAGTCCACCAATCAGAGCCAGACCAATCAGCATCTCAACTGAAACAACCATTGTCTGGAAAACCTGGTAGGGAATATAGGCAGCCATGCTGTCCATAAAAAGCTCCCGGAACCATGTAACAAATCCGTTATTTCCACTAAGAACCAGACCGCTGAGGTCCCAGTACTTGCCGAGTGTGCTGGCGCTGGCGCTGAGAGTTGCTGTAGCTGCGCCTGCAACGGCATCGCTGGCAGCGGCAACAGTTTCAACAACAGCATCGGTGGCAGCAGATACGGTTTCAACAACAGGTTCTGCCCAATCACTGGCCGCTGCAACAGTTTCAGCTGCGGCGTCTGTCGCAGCGCTGCCAGCATCAGCCACGGGAACTCCCGCCTGAACGACACCGGGGCTGAACATCCAGCCTGACTTTGAACCAAGACCGAAACTGAGCCAGCCTTCGCCGATCTTGTTAAAACCTTCGAAGAACCACATAAGACCAAGCCACAGTCTCAGGGGAAGGGCCCAGAGAGTCTGGATATGATTGGATATGAAACCGCCAAGAAGGGTTCTCTTATCCTTCATGTCGAAGATTTCGTGTTTCAGATATTTCCACCATCCGTTAACACCGCAGACGGTGTGGAGGTAGTAGCAGTTAACCAGGTGCTTGATCGCCATAGCGGGAATTCCTGAAAGAGACATTCCTGCTGTATGGGATACGGCGTAGCGTCCCCCGATGGAGACCATAAATCCGTGGAAGTTGGATTTGAAGGTGGCTTCAGCCTTTCCACCGGCAATCTGTGCCTTGATATTTTTAACAGCTGTGGCAGCAGTCTGCTCGGCAGCTTCTACAATCTGGGGAATGGGACGCTCGTTCTCGAGGAGCCATTGGGCATCACCGACAACGTATACGTTCTCGTGGTCTACGCTCTGCATGGTGGGGTTAACCTTCAGTCTGTCAACGTGACCTACTGTCAGTCCGGACTCAGCAGCGAAGGAACCGCCTTTGATACCGCAGGTCCAGATCAGTGTACCGCATTCAATAACTGTTCCGTCCTTGAGTGTAAAGGAACCTTCTTCAGCCTTTGTAATAAGAGAGTTGAGCATAATTTTTACACCCTTCTTCTCCATATATTTGTGAGCCTTGGCACGGGGTCCTTCTGGAAGCATCTTCAGGATGCTGTCAAGACCTTCTACATTGATCAGCTGAATTTCAGAGGGATCGATCTTGTAGTCGCGGCACATCTGGGGAACTTTTTCGATCAACTCACCGATCATCTCAACACCGGTAAATCCGGCTCCCGCAACAACAAATGTCATCAGTTTCTTGCGAACTTCAGGGTCCTTCTCATAAGAAGCCTGACGGAACATTTCACGTACGTGATCCTTGATGATCAAGGCGTCCTGGTAGCTCCATAGTGAAAAAGAGTGCTCCTTAACGCCGGGAATCCCGAAGTCTGTAGCCTCGGCGCCTGTACCCATTACGAGGTAGTCGTACTCGTATTCGGCAGATTCGGATGAGAGCTTCTTGTTGTCAAAATCAAAACCGGTAATCTTGTCCTGTACAACTTCTACGGACTTTCCACCGAAAATTCTGTCAAATGAGATTTTTACACACGCATTATCCACGCGGCCGCCGGCCACTTCATGCAGTTCTGTCATCAGCGTGTGGTAAGGGTTCGCGTCAATGAGGGTTACCTGAACGTCATCGTTCTTTTTGTAGGCTTTATGTAAAAGCTTCCCTGCATGAACACCGGCATAACCACCGCCAAGAATAACTATCTTTGTCATAGTTTTCCCCTGTATTCTTTATTTAAACATTTATCTTAACGATAGATAAACAAATATAACCATTGTATGTCAATCGCTAAAGTATTATCAATAAAAAAAGAGTGCCCGACAAGGCACTCTTTGAGTTTTGGTCTTTAAAATCTTAAGATCCGAGACCGGAACTATGGCATTTCCTTCTTAGCGATCTTCTCATTGATCATAGAGATGGCATCATCCAGAGGCATGCCGTTAAGCTGCTCACCGGTTCTGACACGGATGCTGACGGCACTGTCGTTCATCTCTTTCTCACCCACAACTACCATATAGGGAATCTTCTCATTCTGGGCGTTTCTGATCTTCGCGTTCATACGGTCATCGGAGTAATCGCCGTCTACAAGAATATCCTCGGCTCTCAGGCTGCGCTCAACCTTTTTGGCGTAGTCCTCGAACTTCTCACTTACAGGGATAACACGCACCTGAGTGGGTGCCAGCCATACGGGGAAGGCTCCGCCGTAGTTTTCAATAAGAACACCGAAGAAACGTTCGATGGAACCGAGAAGGGCTCTGTGAATTACATAGGGCCGTTTCTCCTGTCCGTCATTGTCGGTAAAGGTCATGTCGAAGCGGTCAGGCAGGTTGAAGTCGAACTGAACGGTTGAGAGCTGCCACTCTCTTCCCATGGTGTCCTTCACCTTCAGGTCGATCTTGGGTCCGTAGAAGGCTCCGCCGCCCTCGTCCACCTTGTACTCGAGACCCTCATCCTCGATGGCCTTTCTCAGAGACTCGGTTGCCGCGTCCCATCTCTCCTTCTCCCCTACACTCTTCTCGGGCATGGTGGAGAGGTATGCGGAGATATCGGAGAATCCGAAGGACCGGAGCATAAAGAGGCTGAATCGGAGAACTTCAGAGATCTCGCTCTGCATCTGATCGGGAGTACAGATCAGGTGGGCATCGTCCTGGGTAAATCCGCGGACTCTCAGAAGGCCGTGGAGAGTTCCAGAGCGCTCATAGCGGTATACGGTTCCCAGCTCGGCCCAGCGGTAGGGAAGGTCACGGTAGGAGTGCTTTCCGTTCTTGTAGATCATAATATGGAAGGGACAGTTCATGGGCTTGGCGTAGTAGTTCACATCGTCCATAACCATATTGGGGTACATTCCCTCTTTGTAGAAGTCCAGGTGTCCGGAAGTTTCCCAGAGCCAGGATTTTCCAACATGGGGAGTGAAGACCATATCGTAGCCGTTCTTGTAGTGCTCTTTTCTCCAGAAGTCCTCGATGGTTACACGCATCCGTGCTCCCTTGGGGTGCCAGTAGACAAGACCGGGTCCCGCTTCCTCGTGAAGGCTGAAGAGGTCCTGCTCCTTGCCCACACGGCGGTGGTCACGCTTTTCCATCTCTTCAAGAAATTCCAGATGGGCCTTCAGGGCCTTGGGATCACCGAAAGCGGTGGCGTAGATTCTCTGGAGCATGGGGCGCTTCTCATCGCCTCTCCAGTAGGCGCCGGCGATGGACAGGAGCTTGAAGCCCTGGGCATTGAGGCGGCTGGTATCTTCCACATGGGGTCCCCGGCAGAGGTCCACAAAGGCGTCTCCCATCCTGAAGATGGAGATCTCCTCATCCTCGGGGAGCTCCTGGATCAGCTCAACCTTGTAGGGCTGGTCCTTGAACATCTCAAGGGCCTCGGCGCGGCTGAGGACTTCCTTCTCAAAGGGAAGGTTCTCCTTGATGATCTCCTTCATCAGCTCTTCGATGGTTGCAAGATCTTCATTGGTCAGTTTACGGGGAAGATCGAAATCGTAGTAAAATCCATTGTCGATGGCGGGTCCGATGGCGAATTTCGCCTCGGGCATCAGTTTCAGAACAGCTCCGGCCATAACGTGGGCCATGGAGTGGCGCATTTTCTGAAGCTTCTCAAGCTTCTTCTGTTCCTTGGCATTCATAAGTATTAACCTCCGTCACAGGACGAAAAAAAACCCTTTCATGCTCCGTCCTGCTACCAAAATCTAAAAATTTCAGCATAAGGACGAAGAACAAAAGGGTTCTCCGCGGTTCCACCTTACTTCGCCGCTGCCAGTGTCTGTGCGTGGCGGCGCTCTCAGCTCTCCCTTGTCGCGGGATAACGGCTTCGTCTACTTCCTAGAGCTCAGGCCGTATGGCGGAACACAGGGTTCGGGAAGCAGCTCAGGAGGGGTTTTCTCCGATTCCGGGACGGCGGTCTTCCAGCCAAAGGACCGCTTCTCTGTTGACCCGGGAGACCGGTTACTCGTCTCCGTCATGGCTTTGTACCAAATATGATCAATGAAGGGGGAAAAGTCAAGAAACGGGAGCTTCCTTTTTAAGGAAACAGAGAATCCCATCCCGTTTTATTCAAAATCCAGGATTTCCTGAAACTGGTTCTGCAGATCCCTGAGCTCGCTCTCCCAGAAGGCATCGCTCCCCCAGTCGGGAAAGTTCCGGCGGAATCCGTAGTCATCCTTCTGCCTTCCGCACCAGGCCAGAAAATAGACCATGCGCATGGCCCGCAGGGGTTCGATCAGGGCAATGGCATCGGAAGAGAGAGGGCAGAACTCACTGTATCCATCGAGAAGCAGAAAGAATTCTCTTCTACAGGACGATGCATGACCGGGAAGAAGAAGCCAGAAATCCTGCACCGCCGGCCCCATGGCCATATCGTCGAAGTCGATTACCATCAGCCCCTGATCCATACGATCCAGAATATTACCGCTGTGAAAGTCTCCGTGGATTCTATGAAGAGGAACATCCCTGAACAAAGGAGTGATCCGGCTGCTGATTGAGTCAAAGAGCTTCTCAAAATCACTGCTTCTTCCGGCAGGGAGCCATCCGGACTCCAGAATCTCACTGCAGTCCTTAAGAAAACTCTTTTCAGGATGAATCACCGGTCTGTCGGGGGCCTCGTCCCGTCTGCCGGCGGTATGAAGGCGTCCGAGAAGCTGTCCCAGGCGGTACCACTGCTCCTCATCATCAAGAAACTCCCAGAGACGGCCGCTCATATGGGGATAGAGGGCAAAGTAGATGCCTTCAGGAGTCTGTCCAAGAGTGTCGTCACCTTTCAGTATTTCAGGGAGGGCAAGAGGAATATCCATTTCATGGCACTCCTCCATATAGTCATGCTCCTGACGGATACCCTCCTCGCTCCAGCGTCCAGGGCGGTAGAATTTCACCACATAGCGCCTATCCTCATCATCCCGCAGTTCATAGACTCTGTTGATGTAGCTGGGAAGGGGCTGAACCATCGGACTCAGAGAGAGTCCGCTCTCCCTTTCCACCGCATCGATAACTGAAGATGGTTCCAGTGAATCAAAATCACCTGATTTTCCTGCCATACTGTTTGCCGCCTGATCCCTTAAATTGAAGCTTATCAGAACAGTATACCTGATGACTTGTCAAGCCGGAAGGGCTATACTGTAAGCCCGCTGCTCCTGTTCTCCGGAAGGGACGGCCGATTTTATATCACCGAGGTTCTCCATGAAAAACCGCAAGTCTCTCATCTCAGCTCTTATCCTTCTCCTTACCGTTCTGATCTCCCTGCCGGCAGACACACCGGACACTGTTGCTTCGGACAGTGTTCTGAAAGAGGTAGACCGTCTGACTTCAGATGGGCAGTACCTGTCGGCCTGGACCCTCCTTCATGACAGGGCCGACGAGGTGGAACTGGAAGACTTTATAATCAAGAAGACCAGACTGGCCCTCCTTTATTACTCAAAGACAAGCGGTCACCAGCTCTTCTCCTTCGATGACCTTAAAGAGGGAGAGACTCTTCTGGATATACGGCAGGGAACCGACGAAACCCCTGACCTGAAGCTCTATGACCCAGCCGGTGCCCTGAATATGATTCTGGAGAACAATCCGGAAAACGGTGAAGCATGGAAGTGGCTTGGGGAGTACTACTACCAGGTCTTGACCATCTACGGGGATCAGTGGGCAAAGCCAGCCTCCGAAAGCAGCGCACTGGCTATTGAAGCCTATGAAAAGGCCCTCTCCCTGGGGATGGAATCTGAGGCTGTGCTTGCCAGAAAAGCCTACTGCGAACTGATGGCCGGCGAGTGGAACGGAGCCGTGGAGGACCTGAAAAAGGCCCTTGCATACGATGAAAGCAATCCCGAGTACTACTACAACCTGGGTCTGGCCAGTCTCAACCTGCAGCTCTATGCTGATGCTCTGGATTATACAGAAAAGACCCTGGGGCTTCTTAATGAGGGACCTGAGATGGCCAATGCCGTCTTTCTGAAATCCTCAATTCTGCTCTATATGCAGAATGCCGACGGTGCCGTAACCAGCCTGATCAGGGGAATGGAAGTATCACCTGAAGATTACCGCTTCCCGGACCGCCTGATCCGCCTTTCACTCAGTATGGAGGACTACGACGGCGCCAGAGCCGCCTCGTCCAGGCTCCTTGACCTGTACCCGGACAATCCCGAAAACTTCAGAACCATTGTGCAATACTTCTACGATTTCGGAAAACTGGAACAGCTCCTCCCCTTCTTCGAAACTGTAAAGGCCGTATACAGAGGCAGACCTGAAATTTTGGGAAACATCTTATTCCATCAGGGGCTGACAGAGTTCTATCTGGAAGACAGAGAAGCCTCGAGAAAGTCATTTACTGAGGCTGAAGCGGAGTATGCCAGAGTATTCCCCGAGGATCATCAGGTTTTTCAGGTGATAAATGAGATGAAAGAGAGACTCTAGTCCTCATCACAGGAGCCTTTCACTCCGGTTTCACCAAGCCAGACGACCCGGTTCCGGCCCTTCTTCTTGGCCGTATAGAGCCCCTTGTCGGCCTGATGGATCAGATATTCAAGGGTGCAGTCCTCTCCGCTCTGAGCGATGCCGATGCTTATGGTGGTTTTTCGGCGGAGACCTGTAAAGGGGAAGTTCTCAACCTTCTCTCTGATTCTCTCTGCCTGGGTGAAGGCGTCCTCCCCTTTGCTGTCGGGAAGGAGAATCAGGAATTCCTCTCCTCCGAATCGAAAGACCTTGTCTGAAAGTCTGACAGCCTCTCTCAAAATCCGGGCCAGTTCTCTGAGAACTTCATCTCCCGTTACATGGCCGTAACTGTCGTTGATTTTCTTAAAATGATCCATATCAAGAAGAACTATACTGAAACAGTGTCCCGAACGTTCGCTGCGGGAGAGCTCCTTCTGAAGCTCCTCTTTCATATACCTTCTGTTGTAGAGTCCTGTCAGAGGGTCAGTGGCGCTCTCTGTTTCCAGCATCCGGTACTGTCCCTCAAGATTGATTCTGTTAAGGAAGTTCTCCATTCTAATGCCCGAAAGGCTTCTGAAGAGGACCATACTCAGTGCATAATAGACAAGGCCCTGAACATAGTGCTGAAACTGCATCTGTTTATAGGGCGCAATAAGCTGAAAAGAGAGATAAAGCATCAGAAGGGCAAATCCCGATACCAGTGAAAATTCAAGGGCTCCCTGCCAGATCATGGTACTGAGAAAGAGGATGACAATAATAAAGCCCGAAAGATCCATTGTGAAGTGAAGGTCAACATAAGTTAGACCAACAAAAAAGACCGAAAGCAGATAGAGATAGAGGAGCATCATCCTCTTTTTCACTATTTCAGGGAATCTGATCTTCGTTCTGCCGATTACTGCTTTGGATATAATAAAAACAATTCCCAGAACGATCAGAGATCCATAGATAAAGATGTAGGATCTGGCATACTCGGGAAGCTCACCCTTCTGTGGAAAATAAACATGCTGCAGCAGCATAAGGGCGGAAAGGAACACCATCAGCAGGGAGACATCATTCATATGCTTATAGTTATGAACATTCTGATCTGCCAGCAGTTTATCCAGATACTCTTCACGGAGGCTCTGCTTATTCGTTCTGAAAAACATACATTTAATATTAGTTTCTGAATATTCACAGTACAAGAAAAAGAGTCTATTTTTTTATCACGGAATTTGTCAGAATGGTCTCCATGAGCAATCTGTACATTATGAGACATGGAGAGACCATCTGGAACAGCGAGAAACGCTATCAGGGACAGCTGGACTCTCCTTTAACAGAAACCGGAATCCGGCGAACCGAAATCCAGAGAGAGAGACTCAAAGACCTGCACTTCTCGGCGGTCTACTGCAGCCCTCTGGGAAGGACCAGACAGACCCTTGAAATACTGAATCCCTCAACGGACAAGACTGTTTATGATGACGGTCTCAAAGAGGTATCCCTGGGACTTCTGCAGGGCAAGACCCACAGCGACCTGAACGAGGAGGAAACGGAAGCACAGAACCGTTTCTGGAACAATCCCGGGGAGTTTACCCTGGAGGGTGCCGAGTCCATGGATAACCTGGAGAAACGGGTAAGAGAATTCCTTGACCGGATTTCAAAAGACCAGGGTCCCGTCCTTCTTGTGACCCATACGGTGATTATCAAAATGATTACAAAGATTCTGGAATCCAGACCCATCGAAAAGCTATGGGACGAACCCTATCTCCACCCTGGAACCCTTCTGAAGTATGAAAAGAAAGTCCTGAAAGAGGTGATCCACCCCGAAGCCCACCTGGCGAAACCGGAAAGCTACACAGCATGATTTTCTGTATCCCCCGTATCCCGAGATTGATTTAAGAAGCATAATAGAAGACAGGAGAACTATTTGAACAGCAGAATCAGATTCAACTGGAGAAAAGGTCCCACCCACCGTCAGCTTATCTGGAAGAGCAGCGTACCGGGAGTATTTCTCCTTTTGATGATCAGCCTTATTGTCTATATCAGCAGCAGTCAAATGCAGAGGTCTCTGGCTCAGCAGATATTCACCAACGATTCCCGAATGACCATTCAGGCAATCAACAGAATATACGAGCCCATCCTTACCACATATAAGATCTCCGCCCTCTGGGTCCAGCTTGGCGGCATTGACAGTCTGGGAGACCCGGAAAGCTATAGAGAGAACCTCGGGTTTCTTGTAAGAAACGAAAATATGGTCAGCTCCCTGACACTGAAGGACAGCAGCGGGAGGGAACTGAATGTTGTCAGAGAAGAAGACAATACGGTAGATGTCTATTTAACTGACAGTGAGTCTGAAGACTCTCTGACAACCCTCCGAGAGGAGGCCGGCATGAACTATGCAAGCCTACAGGATTATATTAATCCCGCCCTGTCAAGGCAGTTCAGCCCTCTGAGGCTTAGTGAGAGCTACACACTCCCCAATCAGAACCAGGAAGGCATAACCATCTATTACCGCCTCTACAGCAACAGTGAGAACTATCTGGAAATGTGGATTGACTACTCCCTGCAGCAGCTGGCGGAGACTGTTTCCGAGTACTCGGTGAACGAGGACACAGTGGTTTTTGTCATTCTAAATGAGGAAGACTACGTCTCCTACGCCATCAAGGATCTGATGAATGTAAGAAGAAGCCCCGGTGAGATTCCCGAAGAGCTTGAGCCCAACAAGGATCCTCTGGACGCTGCAATTATCAAAAACATCTATGATCTGGGAAGCGATCCCTCGAATCCTCCCGGCGATGTGACCCGGATTATGCTTGAAAACAGCTCCTGGTGGATCCAGTACTCAAAGGTAAATCTGTTGGACTCTTCCATTATAATGGGCGGATATACTCCAGAGTCCAGTATGATTCTTTCCCGGCTCCAGAGTCCCCTGCTGGTCATCTTCGCCCTGGTATCCGCCCTGATAACAGGATACTTTTTTCTCCTGTTCAACGACTACAGAAAGGTAATTCAGAAGCAGCTTATCATCTCGGAGGAGGAGAAGGTAAAGCAGCAGATCCTGCTGGGGGAGAACCTCTACTGCGAGTTCAAGTCATCCATGCGCTGGGACTACCGGGAGGAGACTCCCAGTAAGGTGATGGAGCAGGTGATCATGAAATCCATCTCCGCCTTCAGCAACAGCGACGGCGGAACTCTGCTGATCGGAGTTAAGGATGACGGTGAAATACTTGGTCTTGATAAAGACTACGACTGTCTCAAGGAACCGGGAAAGGACTATTACGAGCTGCACCTGAGAACCCTGTTGTCGAATATGTTCGGAGTGGCCTATCCTGTAAGCAATATCAAGGTGGATTTCCCCGAGATAAATGGTAAAGAGATCTGCAGAATCCAGATAAGAAAGGGAGAAGAGCCTCTCTATCTTGTCAGCAATGAGAAGGGAAGCGGCAAAACCGAGAAATTCTTTGTCCGGTCGGGAAATTCCTCACGGCAGATCAGCAGCCTGAAAGAGGTTACCGACTATATTATGAACCGTTTCAGATAGATATTTTACAGTGAAATAATAACCGTCATATCGTTGGGCAGGTAGGAGTGTTCAATTCTGAGCCTCCCCTGCTCCAGCTCCGGATTTCGGGCTATAACCCTGCGGACATCAACTTCTCTGTAGTAGAAATACCCATCTTCCTTGTCCATGGAATGCTCACTGAGCAGATTAAAACAGATATGAGACTTCGCCAGAGAGCTAAAACATCCGAGGGCTTTATCCAGAAAATCCAGATTGTTGCCGAGGTCCAGATTGAAGATTCCCGAGGCATAGACAATATCGAAGCTTTCCTGATTAAAGGGGTTTTCCGAGAAGAGATCACCGCAGTGCCACTCCTGTTCCGGATGTTTCTCCCTGGCCTCTTCCACCATCTCAGGCATAAGGTCGATCCCCCGGTATTCGGTCTTCCATCCCCTGTTTTTTACCGCCGTCATCAGACTTCCCAAACCGCAGCCCACATCAAGGAGGGACATGCCGTCAAAGCCGACTGTCTCCAGCATAATATCATAGCGGCGGTTTTGAGCCGCAGCACTTTCCCATCCCAGCCTCTCGAACTCTTCATGTCCCTCTTCAAGAAGGGGTTCATAGTAGTTTGAGATCATTCTTGTTCTCTCATTTTTGAGAGGCGAGCGTTCATCAGTCAGACAGGAACAGCCCTTATCCGAGAGGCATTGAGGACAAAGCATGGTTCCATGATAATAAAATTTGGAAGGGGTGAACAGCATGTGTTAAAATTAAACCAGATTTCAATAAAGGATGGAAACCTATGTCTGAGAAATTGATCACCGTCAGGGAATTCGCCGATGAACTGACAAAACGTCTTAATGAGGGCAAAACCATTGACTGCTGCAAGAAGGAACTGCTGAACCTGGCGGCACTGGCCAGGGAGAAGATGGGCAGTGAAAAGATCCTTGTAGACTGGAAAGACTGACTCTCCGGACCGCCCGGGCGGTCCTCTTTAACATCTATTTCATGAAATTCGATTTACCTCTCTGCTCTTTCGGTATATCATAAACACAACTTTTCTACACTTAACCTACACATATTTTACACACAAGAGAGAGTGATTTTGAAAAAGTATTTAATAGCCCTGCTTCTTGCCGTCTTCAGCATCTCTGCGGTTTCCGCAGTTGATGGAATCACCCACCAGACATTCTGGGGCGCAGAGTTCGCCTACTACCTCGACAGCAATGAGGGGCAGAATGGTGATAAATTCGAGCTCCCCACCTACAGTCCTACTTCTCTGCCTTCCGATTACACAGCCATCGGTGACGACCCCGGCCGCGAGCTAGGTTCCGGATGGGGCGCCATAGAGCTGCAGCTCTATGCGGGACACAAGGTAACCCTCCCCTTTCTTCAGGGATCAGGTCCTCTCACAAGCAACAATAATGTAAGCTTTCAGATGAAGGGATACATCGCTCCTGTTGTTGCGTATATTGAAACAAGCGCCACCATTGAGCCCATCGCCTTTCTGAACTTCAGCGCCGGCTACTCCATCGGAACAGGATGGTATGGTCTGGGATTCAACGGTATCGGTCTGAACAACGACGGTACAGGAAAACCCGAACAGAAGGCCTTCCCCGGTGTAGCCATGGAAACCTGGGCCAGCGGTACCTTTCAGTTTGACTTTGCCGCCATCTGGCCCGGTGAGTGGAACCATGTTGTAATGGTGGCCGACGCAAAGTTCAACTACATCAACTTTACCGCCGCCGGCAACGATGACGCCTGGCAGTGGAAGGCCGACAAGGGAGAGAACTTCAACGGCCTTCTCTATCAGGGAACCTACCTTCTGGGATACCAGATGCCCAAGATGGTGGACACCGTGGGATTTCTGGTTGAGACAACACAGCGTGTCGGCCGTGCCGCGGATATATCCAAGGATGATACAGCCGACTGGAACTCCGCATGGGTTCATGTCAAATTCGGTCCTGTGGTCAATCTGTCCTTCAACGAGAAGAACAGCCTGACCATCCTGCTTCAGTTGGAGAACCAGAAGAAGTACACCGAAGATACCATCTACTACAACTACTTCAGAAACAGAGAGTATGAAGATGACTATATCAGGATTCACAGACTGGCACTTTCATATAAGCATATTCTCTGGTAAAAGCTTTGATCTGAAAATGATCTAACATGCAGCTGCCGGTCTTCCGGCGGCTTTTCTTTTGCCCGGATTCCACCCGTACCGGCACAACCACTGTATCGAAAATTCTCACAGGGGATTGAACCCTACCGGGGATATGAGGTTACAATGCGGACAATCCACTATCAGGACAATCAACAGATGAGTAACGAGGAAACCATGCGGATCTCTGTACTGAGAGAACTCTATGTAACGTTTTTCAAAATTGGCTCCGTCAGCTTCGGCGGAGGCTATGCCATGCTTCCCCTTCTGGAGAAGGAGCTCTCCGAAAAGAAGGCATGGGTCAGCGAGGAGGAGCTCCTCGACTACTACGCCATTGGCCAGTCCACCCCGGGAATCATCGCAATCAATGTGGCCACCTTTACCGGATACAAGACTGCCGGTATCCCCGGCGCCGTGGCCGCCACACTGGGCATGATCACTCCCTCACTGATTATTATCATACTGATTGCCAGTTTTCTGGACCGTTTTGACGAGTATCCTCTCGTACAAAAGGCTCTTAAGGGGGTAAATATTGCCGTCGCGGTTCTGCTGATCTCATCGGTCTGGAAGTTTGCACAGAAGACCGTCAAAAATATATGGGGACTCCTGATCTGCCTGGGAGCCTTCGCAGCCGTCGGATTTGCCGGTATCTCTCCGATTATTGCCGTCCTGATTTCTGCCTCCCTGGGCGGAGCAGCGTTCTTCCTGAAAGGGAGGGAGAGAAAATGACATATATTTCCCTCTACCTGATCTTCTTTAAAATCGGGCTTTTTACCATCGGCGGCGGTCTGGCCGCCCTTCCCCTTCTCCAGAGCGAGGCCCTTGAGCGGGGCTGGTTCACACTGGACCGCTTCTTCCATATGGTGGCGGTTTCCGAATCAACCCCCGGTCCCATCGGGGTCAATATGGCAACCTATGTGGGGCTGGAGCAGGCGGGAATCGGCGGATCCCTGGCGGCAACTCTGGGACTGGTCAGCCCATCCCTGATCATTATCGTTCTGGTGGCCCGGTACTTTCTCCACTTCAACGAAAAGCCCCTTGTGCAGTCGATACTGAAGGGTCTGAGACCTGCGGTAACCGGACTGATCGCCACTGCGGCCTTCAATGTAATTACCGTAGCCGTTATCCCCTGGAGAGTCTTTCAGGAGAGCGGAAACTGGGCGGACCTCATTCCGCCTGTGAATATCCTTATATTTGTGATTATCGGATTCGGCTTTCTGAAGTGGAAGTTCCATCCCATTGTCTATATTGCCGCGGCCGCTGTTGCCGGGATGGTGCTGCTGTGAGCGGCTGTTCCAATACTCCGGCGTCTTACCTGATTCTGAAGAGGGGGAATGAAATAATGCTCCTGCAGAGGGCCAACACCGGTTTCTGCGACGGTCAGTACAGCTTTATAGCAGGACACGTGGAGGATGAAGAGTCCTTTACCGCCGCTATTATCCGTGAGGCTTTTGAAGAGGCGGGGATAACAGTCCGTGAGGAGGATCTGGTGCCGGTCCACTTTATGCACCGCAACTCAGATGACTCTGTCAGGGTGGATATGTTTTTTATGACTGAAAAATGGGAGGGAGTACCCGTAAACAGGGAACCCGAGAAGTGCTCGGACCTCAGCTGGTTCCCCATGGACAGTCTCCCGGAGTGCACGATTCCCTATATAAGAAGGGTTGTGACCTATATGCTGGATAAGAGATTCTACAGCGAGGAGGGCTGGCAGGCCCTCCCGGCACTGAGATTACCAGCTTCCCGAGGCACCGCCTCCGCCGAAGCCGCCTCCTCCACCGCCAAAGCCGCCTCCGCCGAAGCTTCCCCCTCCAAATCCGCCGCCCCGGCCTCCGCCGAAGCCTCCGGATCTGTAGGAGCGTCTTGAACCGCTCAGCAGGGAGTTAAGAAGAAGGAGCTGGAAGATTCCGCCCCTGCCCCTGCGGCCGACCCGTCCGAAGGAGTTGAAGATAATCACAAAGAGGATCACCAGAAAGCCGATACCCGAACCTCCCGAGGAGCTCTGACTGCTCTTCTGGGATTTCTGCAGGGCAGCGGCTGAGATATCCTTTCCTCCGGTAATCACACCGGCTACGGCGCTGGACGCCGCCATGATACCGCCGGCATAATCCCCCTTTGAAAAGTAGGGAATCATCACCTCTCTGACGATGTAGCCTGATTTGGCGTCGGTCAGGGTTCCTTCCAGACCGTAACCCACCTCAAGGCGGACCTTCCTCTCATCGAGAACCAGCAGAAGGAGAACGCCGTTGTCCTCTCCCGCCTGTCCCAGCTTCCACTCATCCACAACACGGATGGAGTAGGATTCCAGACTGTCTCCCTTAAGGCTTTTCACCGTAAGTACCGCCATTTGAGCGGATGTCTCGCTTTCCAGGGCTGCCAGATACTGCTCCAGCTGCTGCTTCTGGGAGAGGGAGAAGACTCCTGCCCTGTCGTTGACCCGTCCATCCAGTTTCGGCACATCCAGTGCCATCAGGGAAAGGGGAAGAAAGAGAAGAAGAAGTACCGCTAAGGGTTTGATTATACTGTTCATCTTCACTCCTCCAGAATCACAATATTGTCGGAGAGTTCATTTTCATTGCCCTCGGGCTTTGGAAAGAACTCCTCAAGGCGTCTGCCGCAACGCTCAATGGCCCCGATCAGACCTTCCGAAATCTTCTTATCCCCAAAGCTGGCGGTCATCTCGCTGACAATGCTCTCCCACTCACCCTCGGGCATCTTACTGCTGATTCCCTCATCGGCAAGGATCTCAACACGTTTTTCAAGGAGGGAAATGAAGATCAGAATCCCGGTGCCGTCCTTTGTCTGATAAACACCGGATTCGGTAAAGTGCATCAGGGCCCGGGCCCTCACCCTTTTTGCCATGATATTTTTGGGGATAATGACTCTGTCAACGGCAGGAAGATTGCTGAAAAAATAGAACAGCCCTCCCCCGATCAGACTGACTGCCCCCATAAAGAGGGGGACCAGCCAGGCCGGAGAGTTCCAGACCAGAGAGGAGACAAATGCCTCGAGGCCGTGGAAGATCTGGAGCTGCAGAATATAGAGGAGCACCGCAAACACAACTGCCGCCCGCACCTCAAAAAAGGCATAGTCCGAACTCTCGGCAATCACAGCAGTGGAGATCTCTCCAGAAGTCCGGGATTCGGCCTTCTTTACAGCCTGGGCAATGGCGCTCTGCTCTTCTTCACTTAGAATGACTTTTTTCATAACGGGCTCCTATTCAAAGGAGACAACGGGAGCCTGATCGGCGCCCTGGGCAGCCTGAAAGTACTGCTTCTGGTCGAAGCCCATGGCTCCGGCTATAAAAACCCTTGGGAACTGACGGATATACATATTGTAGGTCTGTACGGCGTCATTGAAACGCTTTCGTTCCACGGCAATACGGTTTTCCGTCCCTTCAAGCTGATCCTGCAGGGCCAGAAAGTTCTGATTTGCCTTCAGTTCCGGGTAGTTTTCAGAGATAACCATCAACCTCTGCAGTGCGGAGCCAAGCTCGTTCTGTGCCTGCTGAAATCTCTGAAAGCTCTCGGGATCATTCAGAACTTCATCGGATACCTGAATGGTTCCCCCGGCTTTGGATCTTGCTTCGGCGAGCTGAGTAAATGTTTCGGATTCATGGGCCGCATAGGCCTTGACGGTACTTACCAGATTGGGAATCAGGTCCATCCGTCTCTGATAGACATTTTCCACCTGACTCCAGGATGATGTTACGTTTTCATCAAGGGCCACCATATTGTTGTATGTCCCCTTGAAAGAGGAGAAGATCATTACAACTGCCAGAACCAGGACCCCTAGTACGATCCATACCGGTTTAATTTTATTGGACACAATAATACCTCCGTACCAAATATAACAATCTGACAATCAGAAATCTATTAAAAACTGAAATATCAGCCTCTTAAAAACATTAAAAAACTATTTATAATTTGTACATAACTGAGCGATGTTTTACTCTTAAATACAGGTGAATTCACTTACAGGAGTAATTTATGAGAAGAGAAATCAATGTCTATTTTGTCCTACAGCTTGTACTGGGCGCCGCCCTGATCGTATTCGGGATTATGGCTATCAACGGCTATAACTCCGCCGGACAGGAAGCTGTCCGCGGTCTGAACAAGATGTTCGGCAAGTCCAACAACATCTTCCCTATAACATTTGGTATCGTTCAGCTGGTTGCGGGTATCGTCCTGGCTCTGGCCCTGTTTGTACCCATTGACGACGGAATCTACAGAATTGTTCATATTGTTATCTGCGTGTTCTTCCTGATCAGCATCGTTCTGAACTTTTTCCTCTCCAACTTTATTGAGCCCGACCTGGTCCGCTGGCTCGGAGCTCTTCTGCCCCAGGTTGTAATCCTGCTGGCAATCTGGATCGTTGGCTATCAGGACTAATTAATCAGTCTGTCTCCCTCCAAACTATGGAGGGAGAGAATCCTTTCTTCAAATTTCAACAGGCAGAAAGCCTGACAAGAGTAATAGTATGAGCAGAACTCATTCCTTTCAAGCAATGAATTATCCTCCCTGGATCGGAAGTACCTACGGCTCAAAGGATGATCTGCGCCTTCTTGTTATCGGCAGAAGCTATTACGACGCCCGGTATAGAGACAGAACCATTACGGACTATATTTCAGACCTCAGCAGAGACCGGGTAGATGATATCTTCTTTACGACTCTGGAACAGGTTCTCTCCGGGAAAAGACACTGGAAGTCGGGGCTGGGAGGGAAACTCAAACTGGACCGGAAGAAATTCTGGAACAGCCTCTGCTTTCACCAATATATACAGGGGATTCTCCCCGACGGCTACTCACCCGTAAGTCGGCAGATGTGGAAGGAGTCCCAGGAAATCTACAAGGAAGTAATTCTAACCCTCCGTCCCGAACTGGTTGTAATGACCGGTGAAGACGTT
Organism: Spirochaeta sp. UBA5339; assembly: GCA_002408085.1. Lineage (GTDB taxonomy): Bacteria > Spirochaetota > Spirochaetia > DSM-2461 > DSM-2461 > Oceanispirochaeta. The sequence goes on along the minus strand of DHQL01000013.1, from coordinate 148,296 downwards.
TATGACAATATGCCCACCCTGGGAGGTAGACAGGGCAGAGAGTACAGCTGGCAGGGGGGCAGAATGAAAACCTGGTTACTGAATCCCGGAAAAGCAGAGTGCCGGATTGCCAGGCTACCCCATCCCCGGGATACAAGCTTCAACATAGAAGTATGGAAAGAACTCTTTTTCCAGTTTGCTACGGATTTTCACCGGGATCACAGATAACACCCTGTTTACCCCCTGCGCTGTGAGTGATATTAATAGTTAACAGCCCCGTTTTCTTTATTAAGGATATTCCCTTTGAGAAAACCGGGAACTTGATTTCTCCTTGACAACATATGGTTTTCCATATATACATTAAGCATAATCTATATTTATCAGGAAAGAGCAATGAACAGAGAACAGGAAGCACTGGACATATTTAAAACAAAAATCGACAGAAAACTCGTCAACTGTGCCCAGGCCATCCTGATGATCTATGATCCCGAGGGGATCGACAAGGACAGCGAACTCTTTATTGAATTCAGAAAAAACGGCTATGGAAAGGCTCCAGGCAAAGTATGCGGTGCCTACTATGCAGCCTCTTATCTTCTGAATAAGTATCATCCCGATAAAGTGGAAGACTTTGAGAGATGGTTTGCTGAAGAAGCTGGAGACCTTGTATGCAAAAAGATCCGCAAGGCCAAAAGGCTCAGCTGCGAAGGCTGTGTTGAAAAGTCCGGCCTTTATCTGAATGAAGTCTTCCCGGCTGTCCGGGCCTCGTAATCTAAAATTGCCTCTTAAGATAAACCAAGGAGAACAGAGTGTTTTCATTTCTGGACAAAATTGACTATTCAATGCTGATTCTATTTTCGGTGCTTATGTTGCTGGCACCCTTTACCCCTCAGCCCCATCTGGTTGAAAAATTCCATATGCTCAGGGAAGGGACCCTGAAGAAACCCATCGATATTTTTGATGTGTTCTACCACCTGATTCCCACAGCCCTTCTTATCACCAAGATTGTCAGAGACTATCTGGCAGCCAGAGGCTGATCTTCCTCGGAGCTCTGATCTTCCCCGGAAGGCTGGGCTCCACGGTAGTCCCTGGGAGACCAGCCCGTAAACCGTCTGAACTGTGCGGAGAACTCATAGGGACTCCTATAGCCCAGCTTCTGTGCAGTTTCCTTAACAGAGAGATGTCCGGTTCTAAGCAGCCGGCAAGCCTCATCCATCCGGCGCTGAATAATATACTGCCCCGGGGAAAGTCCCATTTTCCTGGTAAAGTCCTTTCTGAAAGATTCATACCCCCAGCCTCTGTCCCGGCAGTACTCTTTAAGATCAAGCCGTTCATCAAGTCGGCGGTTAAAATCCTGGCAGCTCTGTTCGATTCTGACCCACTCAGGCTCATCCCCCTTGCGGGCCCTCTCCAGCAGAGAGGCGCAGAACTGCATAATGCTCATGCTGTAGTGAGGAAGCTCTCGCTCGGTTGACTCCTTCAGACTGATCATCATTCTGTAGAACTCCTCCTCGATACCGCTGCCGGGAGGCAGCCAGCATACCTTCTCCTCGGGCAGAACAAGACGCATTGTCACCAGTGCCCTGTAGAGATCCTCTCCCAGATCGAGAAAACACTCCTGCCATCCGCTTTCGGGATCAATAATTGTTGAGTGAATCATGCCGGGATGCCGCTGAAAGAGGGAGCCTGCGGTCAGAGGAGTCTCCTGCCCCTCTTCATCCACATAGGTCCCCTGCCCCCGGATCACATAGATCAGGGCATAGGTTGTAAAGAGACTGTTGTGCTCATCAAAGGTTATCCCCCTCTTGTTCATAAAGCCGCATCCGATTCTCTGACGGCGGGAGGATTCTCCCAGAGACCGGAAGATGAGCTGATCCTTTATTTTGTCGTTGCCGGGAAATACCATTTAACACATTATATATACCATAAGCCCCATTTTACCACCCTAATTCTTGTGTTAAAACACAGATATAAAATTCGGAAACCATACCATTAAACAAATATCAAGGAGTTAAGCATGTCCTTTTCACCTCTATCAGCATCAAAACCGTGGATTCAGCCCGAGCTGCCGTCCATTTCAGCAATCTCACCCAGAGCGACCCTCTTTCCCTTCGCGGACACCGAAACCGCGCTCCAGCGGAATCCCGAGGCGTCCCCCTGGTATAAAAAGCTCAACGGCCAGTGGGATTTCCTTCTTAAAAACAAACCCGAAGAGGTAACTGCCGCCGACACAAAGGCTGTGCCCGCGGGAAGCCGGAAGATCACCGTTCCCGCCAACTGGACCATGGAGGATACCGGAGACTACCCCTGGTACACCAATGTTCAGATGCCCTTTACCGTCAAGGCGCCCCATGTGCCCGAGGAGAACCCCACCGGTATCTACCACACAGCATTCACCCTCCCCGAAGGCTGGAAGGAGCGCCGCACGGTCATTCACTTTGACGGTGTTGAGTCCGCATTCTTCCTCTTTATCAACGGAGAGGAAGTGGGATTCAGCAAGGATTCCAGAACCCCCGCAGCCTTTGATATCACCCCCTATGTAAAAGAGGGTGGAAACAGCCTCTGTGCCGTAGTCCTCCGCTGGTCCGACGGCAGTTTTATGGAAGACCAGGACCACTGGTGGATGGCCGGTATCTACCGGGATGTTTATATCTACTCCACCGCCGAAGAGCGAATCGCCGACCTCTTTGTACAGTCCGAGCCCGCGGCCGACGGCGCCGGAGAGATGAGGATCGCCATCCAGACCGATGCCCTGACAGCTACGGACAAGACCTACACCGTATCTGCGGCACTTTACGACAGTGAAGGCAGTCTGAAATGGGAGGATAAGGACCTGGGAGAGACCCGGTTCAAGGATGTCCGCCTGACCGAAGAGGATAAAACAGGAGAACGGCAGATCCGCAAGACCGTTAAAGTTGAGGACATCAGCCTCTGGTCCTCGGAAGATCCCGTTCTCTATACCATGGTTGTCAGCCTCAATGCCCCCGACGGCTCGGTTGTGGAGGCGGTCAGCTGCCGAACCGGTTTCCGTAAGGTTGAAATTAAAAACCGGGAGCTTCTGATCAACGGCAAGGCCGTGATGATCAAGGGTGTAAACCGCCATGAACATGAGCCCGAAACAGGGAAGACCGTTACCCGCGAGGGAATGATCAAAGACCTGGAACTTCTGAAACAGTACAACTTCAACGCCGTAAGAACGGCTCACTACCCCAACACCCCCGAGTGGTACGATCTCTGCGACGAGTGGGGTATCTATCTGGTAGATGAGGCGAATATCGAGACCCACGACTACTACGACCAGGTGTGCCGTGATATCCGCTTCTGCGGTGCCATGCTGAACCGGGTCCAGAGAATGGTTCACAGAGACAAGAACCACCCCTCCATCATCATGTGGTCCCTGGGTAATGAGTCCGGATACGGTCCCAACCACGACGCCTGTGCCGGATGGATCAGAAAGTTCGACGATACCAGAGTCCTCCACTACGAGGGTGCCTGCCGAGGTGAGTGGGGACAGTCAGCCAATGTTCACAAGACCGGCTGGGGTGCCTTCGCTACCGATGTCTACTGTCCCATGTACGAAACCGTGGAGGATATGCTCCACTTTGCACAGGAAACAGAGGACCACCGTCCCTACATCGCCTGTGAATACTCCCACGCCATGGGAAACAGCAACGGAAGCCTTAAGGACTACTGGAATATCTTCGAGAATGTTCACGGCCTGCAGGGTGGTTTTATCTGGGACTGGGTCGACCAGGGACTTACCAAAAAGACCGAAGACGGAAGAGAGTACTGGGCCTACGGAGGCGACTACGAAGAGCCCGTCCATGACTCCGACTTCTGTATCAACGGCCTGATCTGGCCCGACAGAACACCCCACCCCGCCATGGAGGAGTGCAAGTACCTGAAGCAGCCCGTCAGCTTTACCCTGAAGTCAGGAGAAGGCCGACTGACCACTATTGTACTGAAGAACAAGCAGGACTTTACAGATCTAGGCTGGATGGAAGCCTCCTGGGAGCTGCTGAAAAACGGTGAACCCGTTGCCTCGGGTGATCTGAATCTCCCTGCCCTGAAGGCGGGAGAAGAGGCGGAGCTTGCCCTCCCCGTATCCCTGCCCCCCGCGGCGTCCGGTGAGGAGTTCTTCCTGAACATTAATGTTTCCGTAAAAGAAGCACAGAGATGGTGTAAGGCCGGACATGTGATTGCCTCGGAGCAGCTTAAGCTGTCAGGGGACTATATCTTCAGCACAGAGTGGGATGATGAAACCTCTGAAAGCAGCCTGAAGGCGGTTCTGGAAGATGGAAAGATCCAGCTTAAGGACGGAGAAGCAGCATTGTTGGCAGAGGGGCTGGAACTGAATCTCTGGCGTGCCGCCACCGACAACGACGGTATCCGCGAGTGGTCCGGACAGGAGGAAAAACCCCTGGGACAGTGGACAAAAGCGGGCCTGGACAGACTGACTCTGGTGAACACTGAAGTTATCTCTGATACAGAGGAGAGCCTGACTGTACTGAAGACCTACAAGGCGGCAGAGGGCATGCCCGAGATAACCATGACCCAGAAGTTCAGCGGCAGCCTGAAGATCGATACGGAGATCAATATCCCCGCCGAATACCCAAGCCTTCCCAGAGTGGGACTTATCCTCCCCCTGAAAGAGGGATTCGAGGAACTCAGCTGGTACGGAAGAGGTCCCCACGAGAGCTACATCGACCGTGATGTCTCCGCCTTCTACGGTATCTGGGATCAGAGTGTAACAGAGCAGTTTGTTCCCTACATCCTGCCCCAGGAGTGCGGAAACCACTGCTCCACAAGATGGATGGAGATCGGTGACGGTGAGCGGACCATCAGAGTAGAGGGAGACAGAGCCTTTGAGTTCTCCGCCCTCCACCACAGCGCTGCCGATCTTTACGGTTCACGCCATGTCACAGACCTTCCCGAGCGGAAAGAGACCTGGCTGACCCTTGATCTGGCACAGCGCGGACTGGGTACAGGAAGCTGCGGTCCCCAGACAAGACCCGAGTACGAGCTTGCTCCCGGTGTCTACCGCTTCAGCTTCAGTCTGAGCACAAAGTAAGGCATAAAGACTTCCCTGGTGAAAGGGATCTGATTTGAACAGGGCCGCTCTTCCGGGAGCGGCCTTTTTCGGATCTATAGAGACCAGGTAAAGACGCCGGCACTGATCAGAATCAGCCCGGTCCAGTGCCAGGGGTTGGATCTTTCCTTGAGAAAGATCCATGAGAGAAGGAAGATCAGAGGATAGCCCAGGGCATTGAGGCCGAAGGCCGATGAGAGTCCCAGCATGGCTACGACCCGGATGTAGAGAAAGGGAGAAATGGCGGCAAGAACACCCGCCAGAAGAACATAGGGATGAAACAGAGAGACCAGACGGCTCCTTCCCCTCTCCTTACCCGACTGTATTCCCTTCTTCAGAAGGGTCTGTCCTCCCGATACCATCAAAAGTATGGCAACCATCAGCAGATAGGCGATCACAGGCTCTCTCCCGCAGGTTCAGGACTCTGCTCTCTCTGCTCACCCACCGAAAAGATAAGTATTCCGGCCAGAATCAGAAGGCCGCCAAGAAGATAGGAGCTTTTATACTCCTCTCCCGTAAATCTCCAGGATAAGAGTGGAATGATAAGGTAGCTGAGGCTGCTGATGCTGAATGCCGAGATCAGCTTCATGTCCCTCAGGATCTCAATCCATACAAGGGCTCTGAGGAAGAATCCGCCGTACATCAGGATATGAAAAAGTTTGCTCCCTCCGTCGGAGAGCCTTGCGGCTGCATACTGAGCAAACCACTGGAAAAGAAAGAAGAGAATAAACAGAAGTGTGTTTTTAATAAAATCATACCTGTTCATATTTCACCAGCATGTTACCATATGAGATAGATCTGGAATAGTTAAGGAAGGGACCATATGAACATGAAAAAGAAGAGAAAAGAGAATCTGGACTACCTGATGGCAAAGCATCCGGATCTCTACAAGTCCTACCAGGAGTTCGGACATGCCCTCCATGAGAAGGGCGGCCCTCTGGATGATAAGACAAGGTGGCTGATCAAAATCGCCGTCTCCGCGGCCTCGCAGTTCGACTTTGCCCTGCAGACCCATATTGAGAAGGCCCTTAAAGCGGGGTGTACCGCCGAAGAGATCGAGCACACCATTCTGCTTACCGCACCAAGCGCCGGCTTCCCCAGAATGATGGCGGCCCTGATGATTTTCAGGGAGACCGTTGACGCCTGAGACCCTACCTTGTTCAGGGATAGCTCAGCACCGGAACTCATGTTTGACCATTTGATCAATTTTTTCTTTACAGATTGATTTTTCGGACCTATTCTGTAGTTATGAAAATACTGATAGCCGATAAATTGTCCGAATCTGCAGTTAAGGAGCTGGAAGCTCTTGGAGCCACTCTGCGAATCGATGCGGCCCTTGGAGCCGATGACCTTCCTGAAGCCATTCAGGATGCGGAGATTCTTGTGGTCCGTTCCACAAAGGTAAGCGGCGAGACCATCGAGCGTGGGGAAAACCTCTCCCTGATTATCCGCGCAGGGGCCGGTGTAAACACCATCGACCTTGAAACGGCCTCCACCCGGGGAATCCACGTGGCCAACTGTCCCGGCAAAAACGCCGACGCTGTGGCGGAACTGGCCATGGGTCTGATCATAGCCGCCGACAGAAGAATCGCCGACGGCACCATGGACCTCAGAAACGGTGTCTGGAACAAGAAGCTCTACGGAAAGGCTGCTGGACTCAAGGGCAGAACCCTTTCGGTTATCGGAATGGGCTCCATCGGGCGGGGTACCGCTGACAGGGCAAAGGCCTTCGGTATGCATGTGGCCGCGTGGTCCAGAAGTCTGACCCCCGAAAAGGCTGAGAAATGGGGCGTTGAGTACTGCGCCAGCCCCGCCGAAGCAGCCTCCAAAGCCGATGTCCTTACAGTCCATCTGGCTGCAGGCAAGGATACGGTCCATTTTATCAATAAAGAGATTATCTCGGCCCTGAAAGACGGTGCCATTCTGGTCAACACATCCCGGGGCGAGGTTGTGGATACTGCCGCTCTGAAGGATGCCGTAAAAAACCGGGGCATAAAGGCCGCTCTGGATGTCTATGAAAACGAGCCCGGTGCCGGAGACAGCAGCTTTCCCGACAGCGAGCTGGCTGCCATGATCACCGGAACCCACCATATCGGCGCCTCAACTGACCAGGCCGCCGAGGCCATAGCCCTTGAGGTGGTCAGAATTGTGGATGCCTATATGCAGAGCGGAAAGCCTCTCCACCAGGTCAACCATCAGGACAAGAGCACGGCCCCCTACAACCTTGTGGTACGACACTACAACAAGGTGGGCGTTCTGGCGGGAGTCCTTGATGAGCTTAAAGCCGCCAGCATCAATATTGAAGAGATGGAGAACTCCATCTTCTCAGGAGGACGGGCCGCGGTGTGTACCCTGAAGCTGGATGATCAGCCCTCGGATGAGGTTCTCGGGAAAATCAGGGGAATTGAGAATATTATTCAGATCTCACTGAAATGAATTGAAAAACAGACCGGATCGGGAGCTTTTCCGATCGGGACGAGAAAGTAAAGCCACCCTTTGGGGCAGGAGGCTGCAGTGTTACTGCGCTTCCTGCCCTTTTTTTTCAGATATTTTCCCGGAGAGCTTTCTGGCCAGTACCGGACTCAGCATAAGAACCAGAAAGAACCGGGTGATCTGCATGGACATGACAAAGGCGACATCCACCTCAGTGGATGCTGCTATTATGGCTACCGAATCGGCTCCCCCGGGGCTCGTTGCCAGCAGGGCCGTCAGAAGATCCACACCAGCCCATTTCATAATCAGCAGTCCGAAGAGAGAGTTGATTCCTATGAGCAGAAGAATGGAACCCAGTATATAGGGAAAGAGTTTTGCGGCATGATGAAATACCTCTTTTGTAAACCGTGATCCGATGGCCCAGCCCAGAAAGATATAGGAGGGAAGAAGAAACCAGAGAGGGATCTCCATGGTGCTGACCCCTGAGGCCTTCAGAACCAGACCTGCAATTATGGGAAGGATAAGGGCTCCACCGGGTATCTTCAAAGCCTTTCCCAGATACTGTGTCACTGCAACAATCAGTACAATCAGAATAAAGATCTGCACCGTCATGGGGGAAGAAAACAGATCCGGCAGAATACTGCCACCCCTGCTGCCGACGCCTCCGATAAACCGTCCCAGAACCGAAGCCCAGAGAGCACAGCAGACAACCCGGAGGTACTGCATAAAAGCGACAAGACGGATATCTCCGCCGAAGGACTCGGACATAATAGTCATAACCGATGCCGCGCCGGGAGAGGTTCCCCAGACAGCAGTGCTTCCCGGAAGAAGGGCGTGGGCCGAAAGAACTTTCCCCAGCAGCGCCGAAGCGGCAATTGTAAAAAGAGTCCCCAGAACAAACACAGGTAGATTACCGACTACACCGCCGAGAGCCTCGGTAGGCAGCTGTCCGGCAATCATCAGTCCCACAATCCCCTGGGCCGTTAGAAAGACCCTTTTGTTAATCTGATACGGGATACCCCGGGAAGCCAGCAGAACTGCGGCAATCATCGGGCCGAGAAGAAGAGCGGCAGGCAGTCTCAGGGCCAGCAGAACTAACGTAATGGTGAGTGAAAGAAGAGACAGGAGACCCCACCTCAATAATCCGGATATCTTCATTGATTGTATATTGTATACCATTTGCAGGATTATGCAATAGTGAAATTGTCTGAATATGTAACAGATTCCCACCACTGAGGGGTTCAAGTAATAAAGATAAAAGAGGTGGATATGAAAAAGAGTGCTTTGATTCTGATACTGAGTCTGACAGCCCTGATTTCGGTTCAGGGAACAGGACATCCGGACTCTTCACAGGACAGTCTGGGAGATTTTCACTCCCTCTCTATTGAAGTTCCTGCGAAAACTGAACTAGTCAGAGGGAGCAGATGCACTGTGGATATTACCATGAGTGAGGGTCATACCTCACAACTGGATGTCTATACAGATAGAGGAACCCTGATTATCCGCTCCCGTGGCGGGTGGATCAGAAAGTCCGATGAGATATCAATCCGTATCACCATGCCCCGCTGGGAAACCATAAAGCTGAATTCTTCAGGGATACTTTCCTCCACAGACTACTGGAATCTTGACTATGCCCTTATCAGAAACACCGGCTCCGGTGAGATCAATATTCAGGGTTTGAATGCAATGAAGATGGAGTGCAGAGCAAGCGGTTCAGGCAGGATCAGGATAGAGGAACTCGCAACGGAACTCAGTACAGAAATTCATATCAGCGGATCAGGAGATTATCTGGGCTCAAATATCAGAACCGATGAACTGGTTATCAAACAGACAGGTTCAGGATCCCTAAGAAGCGGTATTTCCGTGGAGAAATTGTCAGCCTCCCTGAGCGGCTCGGGAGACCTGAGGGTCAGCGGCCGCTGCGGCAGGGCAAATCTTCAAACAACGGGGTCCGGGAAAATCCTGGGGGACAGGCTTGATTCCCATGAGGCATGGATTAGAATCAGCGGCAGCGGTGATGTTCTGCTCAGGGACGGCGTCCGCCTGAGGGAGATCCGTATGACCGGCAGCGGCACTTTCCGCAGTCTTTGAAAAGCGGAAACCAAACCATTTGATTTTTATCTTTGAAAGAAAACTCCACTCATGGAGGCTTTATAAAAAATCAAAGCCCCAGTAGTACCGGGGCCGGGCTGCTCGGGCCTCGACCCGAACACATATATTATCAGCCTTTCAGGCCATATAGTCAACTCCATAAGCTATCCTGCAGTGAAATCGCCCGCATCAGAAGGTGTATCTGATACCAGCCATAAAGGACATGCCGTTCACCGTATCACCCATGATATCGGTGTCCCATACATCCGAGCGGTCCCAGGCAAATGTGGCCGCATCGTCCCCCACCATAAAGGTGGCGTAGGCGATCAGGTAGAAGCCCTGAAAGATATTCCACCCCGCCCCGCCGGTGATCATGGCTGAGGCGTCCAGGGGAGAGATAACAGACTGCAGGGAGTAGTAGGTACCGCTCCCTGTTACCCAGGAGAGCTCCGGATAGAGATAAAATCCGTAGACCGCGTCCATGGTGCCCTGATTCTCCCAGTTCTGGTAGGGAAGAAAGAGGGTCTCCAGCCTCATATTGAGGGTGTTGTTCCTATTGATCTCCTGCATATGAAAGAGCCCCAGAGAGATGATCCAGCTCTCCTTCCAGTCTGCCAGAGTCGGATTATCGGCCCTCTGCTTTTCCGTGGGGATGGCCAGTGAGCTGGAGAGATACCAGTCGGGACCGATATTCCCCTGAAGACTGATATAGGGACGGTGTCCTACAACACCCTCATCCACGGTGTTCTGCCCCTTGTAGAGATAGCCCCCTTCGAACTTGATTCCTCCCGCCAGAAAGTAGAACCGCCCTCCGATGGAGGTCTTGTCCAGGCCCTCAGCACTAACCGTGGTATTGCCGTCCTTGTCTTCCCCCATTACAAAGGCGGGAGGCAGAATCACGGCTTCTACAAAGGAGAAGTTCCCCAGGGGCACATTGACCGAAGTCAGCCATGCGGTGTCCGAGCGCAGTTCGCTCTGGGTCAGGTCCAGTACGGGATTGAGGCTGCCGAAGAGGATGTCTCCGGCATTGAAAACTGAGCCCTGCCCCCAGGCAAGGCGTGTCTTCCCCAGGGTCATACGAAAGCCGGGAAACCGGGCCCTCACATAGGCGCGCTTCACATCCAGAACCGGCACATCGGCAGGGTTGCCGCCGTAGAGGTCCATGGGATAGAACTCCAGCTCCGTATGGCCGTAGACATTGCTGCTCCGGGGAGCCCGGAAGGAGAGAGACGCCTTGCCGCTGGGAACATAGTAAAATTCATCAATTCCCCGGTAGACGGTATTGTAGAACTCCAGACTGGAAACGGTCTGCACCTCGGCGCTCAGGGCGGCCAGGGGAAAAAGCAGAAGGGCCAGGGCAAAGATTTTTTTCATTTACATTCTCCTTGATACGTAAGGTTCTGCGGGGAGGATTCGGGCTGGCAGCTCAGGGCCGACCGCTCAAAGGTGCAGCTCCGAGCTGTCAGCCTGGGGCCCTGCGGCCTCTACCAGGCCAGCTGATCCAGGCTGAAGAAGTCCCGTCCCAGTACGGGATTGGTCTCAACCTCGTCCATAATCATCTCGGTGCTGGAGTTCTTCTTCAGCTTGTCCTCCAGTACCATCCGGGAGATCAAGATTCTCCCCTTCACTTCCTGCACTTCAAGAACCTGCATCTCCTTCAGGAGCTTGCCGGACTTGGAGAAGTACTGTCCCTTCTCGGGGATATAGGTATCCTTGGCCACCCACACCTTCTGCATGGGATAGGGAACCTTCCGTGTCTTTGCCACAAGCTCGATGACCCAGCAGTCATGTCCATTTACCACTTCTGAGCCCATAAGCTCCGCGTTGTACTTGGCCAGGGTGTCATTGCCCTCGGTCATATCCTCGTAGGAGATATCGGTGCCCATCATGGACTGCCTCAGGGCCGCACCCTGAAGGCGGATAATCTCCTCGGCGTCTGGGTAGTAGAGAAAAAGTTCTTCACTTGTACGGAGGATCTTCTGCCCCAGCTCGGCGGCGGAGGTGAACTCGATGATAAACTGGTCATCCCCCTCGGACCAGCTGATATAGTCAATCTTCTTGGTGCCGAAGCGGTCAGTGGTGATCATGGACCCTGTCACCTTGAGGGAATCAAAGGACTGAAGATTGTCCATCTCCCTGATAATCTCATCCGCCGTCTGTGCAGGCAGAAGAGCCGTCATAAACAGGAGGAAAGCTCCTGCAACTGCAATCATTTTTTTATTCATATAAGAACTCCTTAAACCGCCCGGAGCGCCTCAACCGGTTCGATCCGGCTGGCCCTGCGGGAGGGGAATATCGATACAACTGATGCCACAACAACCGAGTAGAAGAAAACCAGCACTGTTGACTTCAGACTGAGCCGGGGATAGAGGACCGATGAGATATCAAAGTCCACACCGTCCATTGCGGCGCCCAGATTGATTCCGGTTCTGGTCAGAATCTGAGTAATAATAATTCCAAGGACAACGCCGATTACCGATCCGATGACGGCAATATAGAGGGACTCAAGGAAGAAGAGGCGCACAAGATCCTTTCCGCTCATTCCCATGGCGTTCAGGGTCCCGATCTCCTTCATCCTCTCGAAGATCACCATAATGGTAGTGTTCAGAATAACCGTAGAAGCCAGGAAGAAGAAGAACAGGGCTACAATGTTGTAGACCGCAGCGGCCAGCTCTATAAAGGAGTAGCTGGTGCTGATGGAGGTCCAGTCGATGATTTCAAGTTCATCCACATCGGTGAGAGTGGTCTTCAGAGTTTCGGCCATCATCTTCGTATCCACGCCGACATCTGTTTTTACAAGGACCTCCTTCACCTGATCGTCCATTTTCAGAAAGTACTGAACCCGATCCAGAGGGGCGTAGAAGGTGGTCTCGTTGGTGGCCGTCATGGGGAAGACCGCCAGTCCCACTACTTCAAAGGTAATGGCGTTGGTACCGCGGCTGGCTGTGGTGGACATAAGAGTGATCCGGTCACCGATGTCAACTCCCGCCTTCCCGGCCAGTTTGTAACCCAGAAGGGCCTCGTTCTTTCCGGCCTCGGGGAGCCTGCCTTTCTGCAGGACTTCGGGTCCCAGGTCCTGATAGAGGGCTTCGGTATCGAAATTCAGCCCCACTCCCTGGGAGGTGTAGGTCTCATCCCCCCGGTAGATTCGTGCGGGAAAACTGATCCGGGGGCTGACAACGGACACCCCGGGTGTAGCCAGAAGCTCTTCGGTCAGTCGGTCCACATTCTCAATGGTCAGATGCATCGGGTTGAGGCGCTCGTTGCGGCTGAACTCGGCATCCCTGATCCTGACGGCTCCGGTGGCATAGGTCTGCAGATTGTAGGAGAGGTCTCCCTGCATCCCCGTCAGAAGGGAGAAGAGAAGGACGATACTCATGGACGCCACCATAATGGCGGTGGCCGAGAGAATGCTTCTCCGCTTGTTTCTGTATATATTTCTATAGGCAATAGATCCCAGTTTCATCATAACTCCTTTGTCCGCGTCAGTTGTACCTGAGGCAGACGGGTATCTCCAGCTTCAGGGCACGGCGGGTGGGCAGAAAGGCCACAACCAGGGCCATCACGGTACCCAGGACAAAGGCCAGAATAAAGGTGTTAGGGTCCCATGTTCCGTAGCCGATGGCCGAGATTCTGTATCCCATATCACCCGATTCGAACATCTCACTGTAATCAATTCCCGTATTAACCAGATAGAGATTTACCAGAGCTCCCAGAATTACGCCTCCCAGGGAACCGAGAAAACCGATTCCCGAGGCCTCTATAACAAACATCCCCAGAATGGAGCGGTTTCTCATACCCATTGCACGCATCATCCCCAGCTCCCTGATTCTCTCGAAGATAGACATCAGGATGGTGTTGGAGATACCTACGGCGGCAATCAGGAAGACCAGAAAGAGAATGGACGAACTGCCCGAGCGCTTTGTCTCTGCAAGAGCCACATAGTCGGCTCCCAGAACCCGCCAGTCCAGCAGGTCCAGTCCCCGTTCCGCTGCAAGAGGCTCAAGACTCTGCAGGGCGGCGGCCTCCCGGTCACCCCGGGGAAGGGAGACATAGACGCCGGTGGCGTAGTCATCCATATCCAGGGCGTAGCGCACGGTATCCAGAGGGACATACATGCCGTAGCGGTTTACAACGGGGTTCTCACTCTCAAGAATTCCGACAATCTCAAGGTCCAGTGTCTGAAAGTAGCCGTCCATGGTCTTGGTGACAATGGTCAGGGGGTACCCCACCTCGGCGCCCAGGTCACGGGCCAGCCACTGTCCCATAAGAACTCCCTCTTCTCCGGCCTTCAGATAGCGGCCCTGGGCCACATTGTCCTTCAGGCGGAAGACATCGGAGTCGTGCTCCACATCGATTCCCGTAACCTTGACCTGGAGGTTCCCGTCCTCGGGAAAGGGGTCCTTGTAGATAATCAGGTCACCGGCAAAGTCAATCCGTGAGACCGCATCAATGTTCCGGTCTCTCAGTTCCGCCACAAGCTCCCCGGAGTCAGCAACGGGCCGGTCCAGGGGGAGCATCTCACGATCGCCCCAGTACTCGGGGTCAAAGAATCCGGCGGACCCGGTCTCGTACCAGATCAGGTTCCGCTGGGAGTCCTCGTCCAGCCCTTTTAGAAGGGAGTCCATCAGGATAAAGCACATAATCCCAAGGGCAATGGCCGAGGCGGTAATTATGGTCCGTCTTCCGTAGCGGAAGAGGTTCTTTACAGCCATCTTGAATACAAAGTTCATGACTATCTCCTCTCGTCGGAGGTAAACTCACCGTCGTGAATGGACACCAGGCGGCTCGCATACTCCATAACCATCTTGTCATGGGTGGAAAAGATAAAGGTGGTGCCGTGCTTCTCGTTCATCTTCTTCATCAGCTTCAGAATCTCCTCACCGGTGTGGGAGTCCAGGTTTGCCGTGGGTTCATCGGCCAGCACGATCAGGGGGTTCTTTACCAGGGCCCGGGCCACGGCAACACGCTGCTGCTGTCCTCCCGAAAGCTTGGCGGGACGGCGGTCCTCCATCCCTTCAAGGCCCACCTCCTTCAGGATGGTCATAGTCCTTTCTTTGATCTCCTTCTCCTTCAGGCCCAGAAGTTGGAGGGAGAGGGCCACATTTTCATAGGCCGTGAGGACGGGAATCAGGTTGTAGCTCTGGAAGATAAAGCCTAGCTTGTTCCGGCGGTAGCTTGTCTTGGCTTCCTTGTCCAGTTCCGTAACGACCTCTTCGTCGATGGTGATCTTACCCTCGTCCACGGTATCGATGCAGCCAATTAGGTTCAGCAGAGTGGTCTTCCCGGAACCAGAGGGTCCGGCGATGGAGATAAACTCTCCCTTATGGATTTCAAGATCGATTCCCCTGAGGGCCTTCACTTCTGTATCACCGGCCTTGTATGTTTTTCTTACGCCTTTAATAGTTATCATTTGTCATCTCCTTCATCGCTGCCGTCACTGCCGGCTGAATCAAGTACGTTTTTCTGCATTGCCGCCATCCCCAGGGTTCCCCCCAGGTTCATGCTGTCCAGTGCGGAGGACGGCAGTATCATCATGGAACCCTTGTGGCGGATTCCCTCGTAGACCATATTCATCGCCCGCAGCTGCAGGGCCTCGGGACTTCCCTCATAACTGGTGGAAGCCTCACGGAACTGCTTGGCCACCTCGACTTCCGCCTCACCCAGGATAATACGGGACTGCTTCTCCCGCTCGGCCTGGGCCTTCTTGCTCATGGCATCCTCAAGCTCCCGGGGAATAATCACATCGGTAAACTCGATGGACATGATCGTAACACCCCAGGGATTGGTCTTGGCGTCCAGGACCTGCTGGATCTCGTGGCCCAGCTCTTCACGCCCCGACAGAAGCACAGAAAGATCGTGCTTTCCGATGGCATCCCTGAGGGCGGTCTGTGCGGAGAGGCTTATGGCTTCCTCGAAGTTCTCAACCTCCAGGACCGCCTGCTTTGCATCCCAGACCATCCAGAAACAGAGGGCATCCACATGTACAGGAACGGTATCCTTAGTGATGGTACGTTCGGCACTGAAGTCGGTGACCCTGATACGGGTATCCACATAGGCCGCCACCCGGTCGACCAGGGGCATCAGAAAGAAGAGACCGGGGCCGTGTACGGAGCGGAACTTCCCCATCCTCAGTACTACAACCTTGTCCCACTGATAGATCAGCTCCAGGGAGGCGGAAAAGAGAATTCCCAGTGAAGCGGCGATGGCCATCAGGTAGTAGGCAGTATCCATGCCGACAGGCAGGTAAAGCCATGAGCAGATTATCATCAGCACGTTCATAATCCACAGGGGGAGTATGGTCAGTACAATGCCGGCACCCAGAATACCCATGGCGTAGTAGACAATCTCCTCAAGGTCGAAAAGATCTCCCAGAAAATACTGGGCCGCTGCTCCCAGAGCCAGAAAAACTCCGAGAATCATAAAGGAGAAGGCGTTATAGCTGTAATCCTTCTTAAGGATCGCCTTCTTCTGGTTTTTAACTCCATCGAGTTTCTGCTGAAATACGTTCATTCCTTTGTCTCCTCCGGATTCTCACTCATACTTTCTAGAGCCCTGATGATCTCCCTGGTTGTAAAACCGTAGGACCCTGCCTTGACCAGAAAGGGCCTGATGATCTGCTCCAGAACCTTTTCCCGTTCCAGATCGTCCAGTTTCACCTTCCGGCCGCTGATAAAAGTCCCCGTCCCCTGCTGGGTGGTGACGATCCCCCGGATCTCCATTTCATTGTAGGCCTTGCCCACGGTGTTGGGATTGATCCTCAGGTCGACGGCCAGGCCCCGGACCGTGGGGAGCTGCTCCCCCTTCTCCAGCCTGCCGTCGGCGATGGCCAGCTCCACCTGCAGAATAATCTGCTTGTAGTAGGGCACACCGCTCTTCGGGTCCAGCGTAAAGTCGAGCTTTTTTATATCCGCTTCTTTTACTGCCATGTCTCATTGCTCCATTGTACTATAGTTATAGTACAATATAAGAATAGGACGCCCATAGGCCTTTGTAAAGTGTGAAAACAGGAAATTTGAGGAAATTCAACCCCTGAACAGGAGGATTTAAGGGAGAAGCGGCTTTGGCGGCCGGACTGCGGCCGGACTGCGGCCGGATCGAGGGCTTCTGCAGGGCCCCGGCAGGATCTATACAGCGGGATTGAGTAGAACCATATGAATATGGTCCTCCCAGCGTCCATTAATCTTCAGGTAATCCCGGGCGGTTCCTTCGGACCGGAAACCAAGCTTCTCCGTCACACGCAGAGACGCGGTATTCCGGGGCATGATATTGGCCTCGATTCTGTGGAGCTCCATGTCATCAAAGATCATTGAGATTCCCTCTTTAAGGGCTTCGGTCATATACCCTCGACCCGCCCGCTTTTCATCCAGGCTATAACCCAGATAGCAGGACTGAAAGGGCCCGCGGACAATCTGGGAGAAACAGAACTGTCCGATCAGCTCCTCCTCTCCCCGGCAACGCATCCAGAGTTTAATCTCCTCCTGATTCCGGAGATGATCCATTCCCGCATTCATCATCTTCTGATGATGCTCCAGAGTATAGAAGTTCTCTGTAGGAAGAGGTGACCAGGGCCTGAGAAAGTCTTTGTTCCTGAGATAGTAATCCAGAGCAAGGGGGGCCAGGTCCAGTGAGGGCGCAAGCAGATCCAGACGTTCAGTTTCAACCATTACGACTCCCATAGCTTCAGGGCCTCCCGGACGGAACGGCTCATCTCCCTGCTGAACTCGCTGTCGAATTTACGGGCATACATATGCTGGCCGAAATTTGCCGCTCCGTAGCGGAATCCTCCCTCCGGGCCGCACTCCCTCAGCCAGGGAGCGTACATCCTGTCAAAGTCATCGGAATCAAGAGAACTGTAACTGTCTGTGTGATGGATAAACTCACGTTCAAAGCGGGATACCGCTCTCCTGCGGCTGTGGGCTCCATCGGGAGGACCGAAGCAGACCATTGTGACGGGAAAGACATAGTCCGGAAGCTTCAGCAGCTCCCGGTGATACTCGTAGTTCTCCATAATATCGCCGATATAACAGGAACCCAGCCCCAGGGATTCGGCGGCAATCACCGCAGTCTGGGCGGCGATCAGGGCATCGTTGCAGGCAAGAAGAAAGTCCCCCTCACCGGGCCGGCGGAGGCTCCTCCCCTGCTCCCGGCAGTAGCCCTCCACATCACAGGTTTTGAAGTAGTCCCAGGTGCGCTGATAGTCCGCCAGAAAGATCACCGCAAAGGGAGATCTGGCAATAAAGGGCTGGTTGTCGCAGCTGACGGCAAGCTTCTCCTTAAGAACAGGATCATCTATCTCCAGCATGGAGTAGAGCATCATGTTTCCGGCAGTAGGAGCTCTTAGGGCGGTGTCAAGGATAAGATCCTTTGTCTGCCGGCTGACTTGTTCAGACCCGTAGGATCTGAGAGATTTTCTCCTGTTGATAAGATCGATTGTACTGTTCACAGCTCTCCTCCCCTGCCGTTATCCGGAAAACGGCAATCCTCTATCAAGAGTCAGGGAAGAACGGGTAAATGTCAATCAGGATTTTGTCATTTCAAGAAGCTGAGTAAACTCTCCGGCGGGCCTGGGTCCGACAATAAAGTCTTTGATAATTCCGTTTTCAACAACCACAGTCGAGGGAGTTCCCATCACGCCGAAGGCCCGGGCAGTATCCATATCTTTTGAGATATCAACCTTGAAGCACCGGGGATTGTTCTTGGTATACCCCTCCACCAGAGGAGTCATGCTGCGGCAGGCGCCGCATGAGGGACTGTAGAAATAAAAGAGGGATGCTTTACTGTTATTTACAGCCTTGCCGTATTTCCCCGGCAGCTCGGGTGCGGGTTTACCCTTTTTAAACCGGGTCTTGAAGATCATAAAGTACTGAAGGCCAAAGAATCCGAGAACCGCAATAATCAGAAAAGACAGTATATTCAAATCGAAACCTCTTTAATATATATTTTCTTGAATATACTACTTATTAAATCTATAGTCAAAGTATTTCATCCTGATCTACAGTGGTTAAAAGTGAAATATCTATCTGTAGAGAGGAAGAGAAGCACACAGACTGTCTATCTGCTTTCGTTTACCGGCCAGACAGATACCCGAAAAATCCAGGTTATCCGTCCCCAGAACCGACAGCCTGTCCCTGTATTCATCATAACTCCTGCAGCTCTGGGCGGTTCTGTTAAATGCTATAATCTGCAGATTCTCATTCAGTCTGCTCTGCCGATGAATCTGACTGATCCTCTCTGAGTCTGCAGAGAGAACCGGAATATTGTGTTCTGTAATTCCCTCATGGACCGTTCCGTCTGCATCAGAGCAGGATGGACCTACCATCCCGGGAAAAGCCTTTCCCAGAGAGATCCCCAGAACCGTACAGCTGTTGGCCGCAAGCCCCGGACCCAGATCACTGTTTACAATCATAACAAACTTCATAATTTTCTCCTTCAAAGCAGCATCTGATCAACTTATACAGGAGAGAGGGGCACTGTGGATTGTAGAAAATTGCAGTTTCAGCCTGAAACCGGGCAGTATCTGCCGCCATAAGCGGAAACTAAAGGAGCTCCTTGAAAGCCTTATGGTTTTCGGCATAGCGCTCGCCATCGGGACTGCCGAAGCTCTCCCAGAGGGCGGTCATGGCATCCTCACGGTCATCATTATAGGGGTGGGTTCTCAGAAAGACCGAAAGGCTGTCTCCAGAACCGTCCACTCCAAGCTCATCCTCCATACGGTTAAAGAAATCCTGCATGGACAGAAGGTTGTAATTCCGGTCGGAACTGCCGTAGATGCTGTACATATACCTCATGGCGTACTCATCCGCCTCATACTCGTTCTCCCGGGTAAAGGCAAGATTTCCACCGCCTGAAGCCATCTGAGCCAGGATCTGACTCATTGTGGAGGAGTTCTCATCCACAAGCAGACTCAAGAGGACCTGAATGCCGTAGACCTTGGTCAGTTTCTGGGTGGAGTGCCGCCTGTCGGCATGGGCAATCTCATGGGCCATAACACCCGCCAGCTCGGCTTCGCTCTCTGCAAACTTCAGGAACCCCGTATAGAAGTAGAGGTATCCGCCCGGGGCCGCGAAGGCATTGAGCACATCATCATCGATGATGGTCAGCTTCCACTCAAAGGCATCCCTGTTCTCAATTTTCCCGGAGTCCAGGATGCGGTACATTATATCTTCCACATAGGCATAGACCGCTTCATTCTCCGCACTGGCAGTCCGGTCAAGAAGAGGATACTCCCCGGGATTGGCCAGGATTTCCTCATGCATCTGTTTGCCGAAGGTAATATCATCATTAAGAGTAAAGAGGTTGAAGGACTCTGCAGAACTGCAGGATACCATCAGAATTGCTGCCAAAGCAGCAAGAGCAATAGTTCGTTTGTTTTTCATATAATCATTATAATCCGGCAGATCAGGAGAATGCAAAAATGGATTAACTTTTATCATCCACCGTAAAAAGGCCGGAGGAGCCCCTTTATTGAACACAAGCTTCTCTATTAAAATGGCAGAAGAATGTATTTACACTACTGGTCCCCTTTCTTTATTACATTTCTTCTTAATGCAGCTCTTGCAGTCTATATTCTGCGACACAGGATATCCCGGGGAGCCCTGCCGCTCTTTTTTATTGTGGCCAGTAACGCATCATGGGCACTTCTGGAGGCAATGATCTGGATGGGGTACGAACTTGAGACCCGGGTGGTCCTCTGTTACCTGCAGTATCCTTTTATTGTTCAGGTTCCCACATTCTTTCTGATCTTTGTTCTGGAACACCTTGGAATTTCCGGAAGGTTCAACCGCAGGCGCTATATATGGCTGAGTATCCTACCGGTACTGACGGTGACTGCCGTCTGGACCAATCCTTACCACTACAATTTTTACAGTTCCGTTTCACTGGTAGATTCAGGAAGTATTAAAATTCTCTCCATAACCTACGGCCCCCTCTTTGTAACCTGGTCAGTTTATGCCTATCTATTGATGCTGGCAGGACTGTCCATGGTCATTATGGCCCTGAAAAGCTCCAGGTCCCACTACAAAAACCAGTACTGGGCCATTCTGACAGGTCTCCTTGTCCCGTGGATTTTCAATGCCTTTTATATCAGTGGGACCTTCCCGGTTAAGCATTTTGATCCCACCACTCTGGCCTATACGGTTACAGTTATCTGTTTTATCTGGGCCTTCTACAGAAACCATCTCTTTAACCTTCAGCCCATAGCCCGGGGTCAGGCTTTTATGAATATGAGTGACGGAATTGTGGTGCTTGATGAAAAGCAGAGGGTCACTGACTTCAATCCGGCGGCAGAGGAGATATTTGATTTTCTCAGCCCGGATATGATAGGTGAAGGATTTGCAGAACTCTGTGAGGTGGAACTGGCTGACAGGCTCCTGGAAGGAGACAGCAGGAATCCCCTTCACCTGAAAAAAAGAGATGAGAGTTTCTACTATGATGTCAGAACATCTCCCATTGTTTCCGGAAAGGGAGCCTATGTGGGCAGAATCCTCTCATTCCGTGATGTTACCAGGCAGAAACAGCTGGAGGATCAGCTGGAGTACTTTGCCTCCACAGACTCCCTTACGGGCCTGTACAACCGCAGACACTTCAGCCATCTGGCGGAGATGGAACTTCATCGGGGCATCCGCTACGGCAGCCCCTTGAGTCTCTTTATGATTGATATTGATCATTTTAAGCAGATCAATGATAACTTCGGCCATGATATGGGTGACAGAATCATGAGAGAGATGGTAAAGATCTGCCGAAAAAGCTTGAGAGAGGCCGATCTTTTTGCCCGCTGGGGAGGTGAGGAGTTCGTTGTCCTTCTGCCGGAAACGGGGCTTGCCGAAGCGGCTGAGGCAGCCGAAAGGCTCCGGGAATCCATTGAAAACCTTGAAATGGAATCTTCGAGTGGAAAAGTCACAATGACAATCAGTATCGGAGTCGCTGAACTGGGCAGTTCCGGCTCTGCTCTTGAAGACGGACTCAAGGAGGCTGACAGGGCGATGTATCACTCCAAGGCCATGGGACGAAACCGCTGCAGCTGCATTGACAGTGACGGGAAATTTGCCGATTGTACAAAGATACAAAACGCCTTTCCGAAAAGGGAAACGGCTGATGAAATAACATCGGAGGAAATGTGAGAGTTCAGTTTGATGAAATGAAAAATACAATAAAAAAGGCCTTTATCAGGGCAGGGCTTAGTGAACAGAAGGCGGAAACCTGTGCACGGATACATACGGAGTCCTCCCGGGACGGAGTCTACTCCCATGGAACCAACAGAGTGGCCAACTTTGCCCGCCATCTGAATGACAAACTGATCGATCCCGATGCGGAACCTGTACTCTGCGGACAGATGGGGGTAATGGAAAACTATGACGGCCGTATGGGACCGGGAGTTCTGAATGCTCTGTTCTGTATGGAGAGGGCCATGGAACTGGCCTCTCAGCAGGGGATGGGTATAGTGGCTCTGAAAAATACGACTCACTGGATGCGCGGCGGCAGCTACGGTCACCTGGCCGCCTCAAAAGGTTATATAGGCATCTGCTGGACAAATACCGAAACCTGCATGCCCGCATGGGGTGCTGTTACCGGCGGTGTCGGCAACAATCCCCTGATCATGGCGGTTCCCAACGGTGATGCCCCTGTGGTTCTTGATATGGCCATGAGCCAGTACTCCTACGGGAAACTGGAAGTGACCCGGCAGGCGGGAGAGAAGCTCCCCTTCCCCGGAGGATTTGATAAAAACGGAAAGCTCACCGACGACCCCGGCCCCATCGAAGAGAGCCGCAGGCTTCTCCCCACAGGATACTGGAAGGGATCGGGCTTTGCGGTCCTCCTGGATCTTGTGGCCTCAATTCTGACCGGCGGCCTTACCACAGCTGGAATTGACAGAAAGAAGGCGGGCAACTGCGGGGGATGTTCCCAGATATTCATCGCCTTTGATCCCGAAAAGCTCGGCAGCGGCGGCATGATGGCCTCTGCGGTAGAAGAGACAATCGACCAGATCCACAACAGCGAGCCCGACAGGGAAGGCGGACAGGTCTTCTATCCGGGAGAACGGACGGCCCTGACCCGCAAAGAGAATATAGAGAAGGGTATCCCTGTCAATGATGAGGTGTGGAAAACCATCTGCACCCTGGCGGGGATCTGATTCTCTGCCAGGGCCGGAACTTTACCGGCCAGCCTGCTCCACCAGCTGGTTTCCAAGACCGTCGGGATCACGGATAAAAAGAAATTATTTGTGTCTGAAATGGGGCAGACCGTTGTCATCCCAGTCAAAGGGAGCCACATAGCAGTGTCTGTTGGGATCACTCAGGGCCTTGTCCAGATCAACGTCTCTGTAGGGTCTGGCATGGTAGACCAGGATGTCCTTGCCATCCTTATCGGTGGTAAAGGAGTTGTGACCGGGTCCGTAAACCTCAAGGTCCGCATTGGTAGTCATGCAGGGTTTCTCACTCTTGGTCCAGCTGGCAGGGTCCATGAGGTCCGCATCCGCATCGGCCCAGATCAGACCCATACAGTAGTTGTAGTCTGTGGCGCTTGCTGAGTATACGATGATAACCTTTCCGTTTCTTACGATACAGGCGGGTCCCTCGTTTACCTTGAAGCCGATAATCTCCCAGTCCAGTTCGGGCTTGGTCAGCATCACAGGCTCCCCTTCCAGGGTCCAGGGATTGGCCATGGGACAGATATAGAGGTTTGAGTTTCCTTCGATCTCCATATCCTTTTGTGCCCATACCAGGTATGTCCTGCCCTTGTGTGTCAGAGTAGTAGCGTCAAGACAGAATGTCTCCGCATGGGTCTTAAGCTGTCCCTTTTCAACCCACTCCCCTTCCATGGGATTGGCGGACTCGTTCTCCAGAACGTATATTCTGTGGTCAAAGATTCCACCTATGGGCTCGGCAGACCAAGTGGCCGCAAAGTAGATATACCACTTTCCTTCAAGGTAGTGGATTTCGGGAGCCCAGATGTTTGCGCTCATGGGACCGCTCTCTCTTTTGGTCCAGAGAACCTTTGTTTCGGCAGCATCAAGGGCTTCGATTGATTCGGCACGGCGGAGTTCAATTCTGTCAAACTCGGGAACTGATGCGATAAAGTAATAAAAACCATCGCTGTGTTTGTGAATCCAGGGATCCGCCCTCTGCAGAATGAGGGGCGTTGCTTTCTTTTCTGATTCGTTCATATACCATTCCTGTGGAAGTTTTATTTTATTGACGGCTCTAACATATTACAAAAACTGGTCTAGATCAAGTTATATGATATTCAATTTCCCATAGAGACAGAGAAGTTTATACCTCCACTTCCTCACTTGAATCGATTTTCCGGCTGTCCATTCAATTATACATAGTAAATCTTGCATTTAAAACAGATCACTCTTAAACTATTAATCTACATTAGTTTACTGTACATGCCGTTTAAAGGAGGCTGTATGAAACTGAAAACAAATCTATTTATTCTGGTACTTATACCGGTATTGGGTCTGTCCATTGTGTTTATACTGGGAGTCAGAGGATTCAGCAATATTGGAGAGAGTCTTCCCCGGCTCAACGAAATGCAGGCTGACCGGGCCCTGATTCTCAACGGGGACAGAGACGCCTATCAGGCACTTCTTGCAGAGAACAACTCAATACAGAACTTCGACAGATCTGAACTGCAGTCGATTTTCCAGTCAATGGAAGAAAACCAGATCCAGACCAGGGAGAGGGTTGCCGGCCCCGCCTTGCGGAACTCTGAAAAGATGATCTTAGAATCCGAAGACTTTCTGAACTACTACAATGACTGGACCGCCCATAACGAAGCGATAAAGACCAACACCCTGGCCATTGCCGAAAACGAGCTTCGCAGACAGAAGCTGCTGAACAGTTCCCTGGAAGGATTCGGTATGATGAGGGATGTAATAGACAGGATGTCAGAAGTCCTGGAAGGAGAACAGCAGGGAGTATCGGTTAACAGGCGCCTGACACTGAGCAGCGCCCTTCAGTATATTCTGAGTGCAGACAGGGATGCCTATCAGGCCTATACCTCCCTGCTTCTGCTTGATTCAGCAGAAACTGAGGATGATCTTGAGCTTTACAGCGGATCTTTCTCGGAAAACGCAGCCCAGACCGAAGACCGAATCCGCCGGGGAGTTGAACTTTCAGGAACTGTGATTGAAGACCTTTACGGGGAGTTTGAGGAGTACTACAACAGCTGGTATTCGGATGCACAGAACAGCATTGAACTGGCCGGATCAAACTTCACGACCCTGCGTCTTATTGAAGAAGAAAGAGAAAAAGGAAGGGCCTCCTTCGACAGCATGAGGGAGGTCATCGACAGCCTTGGAGAACTGCAGGATGAGAGAACCCTCTCCTTCACAGAAGATATTGCAGACAGCCTCAGGGGACTGCTGATTACCTATTGCATAGTTGTTCTGCTGACCTTTCTGCTTGCGGTGGCCGCCTCGCTTATTATCAGCCGCTTTATATTCTTCCAGCTGGGAGATGATCCTTCGGTCATTGCCGAAATAGCCGAGAGTGTTGCCAACGGAAAACTGGATATTCAAAAAGCCGGTGAAAAACAGAAGGTTGTCGGTGTCTTTGCCTCAATCCGAAAGATGGTTGAAAACCTGATACATATTATTGAGGAGATCAACACATCATCACGGCATGTGGAATCGGGAAGCCAGCAGATGACCATAGCGGCACAGCAGCTCTCTCAGGGAGCCCAGATGCAGGCATCCAATGTTGAAGAGGTTTCCGCATCCATTGAAGAGATCGGGGCCAATATCGCCCAGAATGCAGAGAACGCCAGAGCCACCGAAGAGATAGCCGTCAATACGGCAAAAGAGGTGGAAAACGGGGGAAGCGCCGTCAGAGACACAGTGCAGGCGATGCGGGAGATCTCCGAGAAGATATCGATTATTGAAGAGATTGCCCGGAACACAAACCTGCTGGCACTGAACGCCTCCATTGAAGCCGCTCGGGCCGGTGAACAGGGCAAGGGCTTTGCGGTGGTTGCCCTTGAAGTAAGAAAGCTGGCCGAGAGGAGCCAGGAGGCAGCCCTGTCAATCCATGAACTCAGCAGGTCCAGTCTGATCAAGGCGGAAGAGGCGGGAGAACTCTTTACCCGGATTGTTCCCGATATTCAGAGGACCGCCTCTCTTGTGCAGGAGATCAATGCGGCCACCAGGGAGCAGGAACAGGGAACAGAACAGGTGTCCCGGGCCATCAGTCAGCTGGATTCGGTCATTCAGAGTAACGCCTCATCCTCAGAGGAGCTGGCCTCCATATCCGAGGAACTGACCGGTCAGGCTGTCAGCCTGAGGCAGATGATAGAGTTCTTCCAGCTCTCTGAAAACTATCTTATCGCTACAATTGAAGAGGATAATTCGGAAGAGATGATGGGCTGAGTCCTCCGGACCTCTCTTCCGGAAGATTAAGAAATCTTTGGAGTTCCCGGAAGAATGAACTATTCTTAAGAGGTAAGGAGTTCCGAATTATGAGAAAAGCAATACTGATACCTCTTTTTATACTGGCAGCATTCTCCCTCTGGGGACAGAGTGAGTATTACAATACAATTGAGTTCCGTAATAACACCTCCGGTGAGATCCTCTACCTCTTCTTTTCCCCCTCAGACAGCGGTTACTGGGGTCCCGATGTTCTGGGAGATTCAAGAACACTGATGTCGAAACAGAGCGTGGAGTTTTATATATCCTACCCCGATGAGACCAACAGCTTCGACTTTATGGGTATTGATGAGTTCGGAAATATCTATGAAATATACGATGAACCCATCACCGATGGTGAAGCTGCTGTAATTGTGATTAACAAGTCATCAAAAACCGATGAAATTGACCTGGATATCCTGGGAGAAATGCTATTAGGACTTGAGATCGTAAACTCTACAGGAAAGGAGATATACTTTCTCTTTATATCACCCGCAGACTCACAGATGTACGGCATAGACTTTCTGGACAGTATGACCACCGTTATGCCCGATGATTCGGTCTCTGTTCTTCTCTTCAGTAACGATACAGAGACCGATTTTGATATTCAGGCATGGGATGAGGATGACAACAGCTACTCCTTCTCCCTCTCCCTGGACCCGGAACTGGAATACCAGTATGTTGAGATTGTTCCCCAGGACATGGACGAAGAGTACAGCGAAGACGCCTAGAGGATCTTTCTGATCAGCTTAAACTGCCTGAAGGGAGCATACCTGAAGGGCAGATCCAGAAGAGTGGTACCAATCACAACAGACTTCCGGTGACTGAAGGCGGTAAAACTCTCCTTTCCGTGGTAACGCCCCTGACCGCTTCCCCCTACACCCCCGAAGGGCATATGGTGGTTGGCAATGTGCAGTAAGATTTCATTGATGCACCCTCCGCCGAAGGGAACCCTCTCCATCAGCTGCCTTCCCTTTTTCTCATCTCCGAAAAAGTAGAGGGCCAGAGGCTTCTCACGGGAGTTCACATAATCCTCAACCTCCCTGAGTTTCGAGAAGGTCATTACTGGGAGCAGAGGGCCGAAGATCTCCTCACCCATAATGGGATACTCGGGTTTTACACCGTCGATTATGGTGGGTGCGATATACCTCGCCTCACGGTCCCTCTCTCCGCCGCTGAATATACTGCCGTGGTCCATCAGTTTTTCAAGGCGGGTAAAGGCCTTCTCATTGACGATCCGGGGAAAGTGATCACTGGACCGGGTATCCTTACCATACATGGAGTTGATATTGTCCCTGATTCCCGCAATCAGTTCATCCTTCACATCCTTATGTACAAAGAGATAGTCAGGTGCAATACAGGTCTGCCCGGCATTGACGGTCTTGCCCCAGGCGATCCTGCGGGCGGCAATGGTTATATCCGCATCTCTGTCCACAATACAGGGACTCTTCCCCCCCAGCTCCAGAACCACCGGGATCAGCTTGTCCGCTGCTGCATGCATCACAAGCCGGCCCAGATCGGGACTGCCTGTGAAAAATATAATATCAAAGGGCTGCTCCAGGAGGGCAGAATTCACATTCCTGCCTCCCTGTACAAGGGTTACCAGTTCCGGCGGGAAGGCTTCGGCAATCATCTTCTCCATTAGCCCTGAAATATTGGGAACATAGGGAGAGGGTTTGAGAACGGCGGTACAACCGGCAGAAAGAGCTCCCACCAGAGGATTGATCAGAAGCTGGAAGGGATAGTTCCAGGGAGCGATAATCAAAGAGCTGCCCAGGGGTTCGGACACAATCCTGCTCTTTGAGGGCCAGAGGTGGACAGGGGTCTTCACCTTCTCCGTTCTCATCCACTTTTTCAGATGCCTTATATGGTAGTTCAGCTCCTGCAGTACAATACTGATCTCCGTCAGATAGACCTCTTCCGGCGACTTGTGCAGGTCTTTACGAAGGGCATCTTTGATGGCTGGGTCGTATTTAATAATAACATCCCTCAGCTTTTTCAGCTGACGGACTCTGAAATTATAGTCTCGGGTACTATGAGCGGCAAAGTACTCTTTCTGTCTTCTGCAAAGTTCAGCAATATCTTCATTCCGGGTCTCTTCCATTTTTCTTCTCCTGCACATAAGGTAGTGAACTCCTGGTTATGGGTAAACTGAATTCCAATTATATTTCTTACCGCGATTCATATCAGATCAGTGAGTCATCACTCATTTTAACAGTTCCCCTGAAATCCGGATAGAGCCGGAGGCAGAACTGATAAAAAAACCCGGACCTGAAACTTCAAAAAAGCTTTGGTACCGGGTTTCTCAGCCTCCCGGTCAGGGGAGGCGGGATTATGGCTTCCCCCTAAGGGAATACCTGGAATCCAATTATTTTTTCTTTTCGACCCTGTCTTTCAGAAGGGCTGCAAAGGGGTTGTAGGTCTCAGTTTCAGAGTCCATATACTTCTTTGCCGCCGCATCCTTTTTAAAGGAGGAGGCGGGTTTCAGAGAGATTCTCTTCTTCTCCAGATCAACACTGTTGACGATAACCTCCACCTCTTCACCGCTCTCATAAAGATCTGCAGGATTATGGTCTCTGTCTTCAAACTTCATATCCGAGATGTGGATCAGACCGTCCATACCGGGCTCAAGAGTAACAAAGGCGCCGAAATTCATGATCCGGGCAACCTTACCCTTGTGTGTACTGCCGGCCTTGTAGGTTTCTGCAGCCGTATCCCAGGGGTCCTTCTCAAGGGCCTTCATACTGATGGAGAAACGCTCGTTCTGCCAGTCCAGCTTCAGGATGGATGCTTCCACTTCCTGTCCGATCTCCAGGACCTGATTGACATTGTCCACACGGGTCCGGCTGATCTCGGAAACAGGCAGCAGAGCCTGAATGCCGCCGATGTCTACAAAGGCGCCGAAATCACGGATCTGCAGAACGGTACCGGTAACGGTCTGTCCAACCTTGATGACCTTTTTGAGTTCATCCATCTGCTTCTGCCGCTCTTCTTCAATAATGGCCCTGTTGGAAACAAGGATATTCCGGCCGTTCTCGCTGTGCTCGATAATCTTGAAGCTCAGATGCTTACCCACATACTCGGAAGCGTTCTCAACACGTCTTTCACCCATCTGTGAGTAGGGACAGAAGGCACGGGCTTCGCCTATTTTAACCTCAAATCCGCCCTTGATCTCTTTCTCAACCACTCCTTCTACGGGAATGCCATTGGAATAGGCATTCTCAAGTACAGCCTGCCCCGCTTCACTGGAGCTGATTCTTGTGGTGAAGTGCATCTCGCCGTTTTTGCTTTTGAGGAAGTAGACCTGTATGGTATCTCCCTCTTTAACGGTAAGATTCCCCTCTTTATCTTCCATCTCCGCCTTGTCAAGAATACCCTCACTCTTGCCGCTGAGCTGGAGAAAGATGGAGTCCCCCGAGATGGTCACAATTTCTGTTTCAATCATCTGTCCGGGTTCCATGGAGTCCATTCCGCTTATGCTATTTTCAAAAAGGGATGCGAAGTCCTCTTCGTTTCCCTGAAGTTTTTCATCACTCAATCTTTTACCCTCCGATACTTATGACCTTAAGGTAAACTATTTTACAAAAAATTTAAACAGTGCAGGAGCCGAATCCCCGCAGCCTGATCAACCCATCTTCTGAAGCATCCTTTTCGCTCTCAGATTCCCCGCCGAAGCGGCACAGTTCAGGTACTGAAGGCCCTTGGAGCTGTTTTGCGGAATGCCTTCCAGTCCATTGTAAAGAATATACCCTACAATATACTGAGCTCCGGGCAGTCCGGCCTCGGCCGCAATCCTGAGGTTACGCATGGCACTGCTGATATTTTTCTTCATTAAGGTGCCGTTGAACAGGAGCCTTCCCATACAGAGGTTCGCATAGGGAATGTCGTTGGCCGCTGCAACTTCCAGTTCCTTAAAACCCGTCACCACATCCCTTGCACAGCCTGTCCCAATGGTCAGCATCTCACCATAGTAGGCCCTGGCCTCCATACTTCTGCTGCGGGCAAATTTAAAACAGCGGAAGGCCTTATCATGATCCTGATCACAGCCTTTGCCGCTGCGCAGACAGAGACCGGCAATCAGAGCCGCATCACAGTTCTGACCCGAGATGGAAAGGGCTACGGCATAAGCCTCCCTGTATTCTCCTTTCTGATAAAGAGAAACTGCTTCACCGGCTTTCCTGGCATTCGTCTTTGTCTTATAAAAGAGAAAAAGCCCGTATAAAAAAGCAAAGGCTGCTGTAAGGAACAGAATATAGATAAAACCCGCAGTTCCAGCCTTTCCATAAAGCCAGATTATAAGGGACAGGGCGGTAAAGGTGCTTATTGCCACAAGACAGCCGTCTTTCTCTTCTCTCTTCCTGTTGAAATTGTTTCTGAAACCGGAACTGCTTCCGGATAAACTTTGCCTGCCCACTATATTCTCCAGATTTTTAAATGTTTTCGATTTTATAATATTTCTAATCCGGCAAATGTAATATAGGATTTTTTCCGATTGTACCTTTACAGCTGTTTTTGAAAATTATTTCACAAGAATACGGATAGTCTCTTCTGTACGGGAACTTTTCAGTTCCAGAGTAAAGCTTCCTCTGCTTAAGGGATGGAACCGGGAAAAGGGAGCCTCACCCTGGTATACCAGTTCTCCGTTGATATAAAGCTCCGCCGAACCGGTTCCGGATACATGAACTGGAATGGACTGTCCCTCAGCGGGAATCGTAGGATCAAAATAGAAAACGGACCCGTCCCCGGGCTGGAGAAACCTGACAGGAGAGGGAGAATCGTCCACCCGATAATCCAGCATCCGGGACTCAATCCAGGGACTGTACTCCACAGGAAGAAACACCTGAGAGCCTTTGTGCCAGCTGCACTCGGAGAGCAGGGTTCCCTCAGGAAATAACTCTGTAACAGTGTAGGGACACCGGGGGCCGGCTTTTGCTCCGCTGAGGGTGCAGATCCTCTCCTGTTGAAAGGACACACCTGTCTCAAATTGCTCTCTTCTGTGAAGGGTCTTCAAGAGAGATGCGGTCAATCTGGCCGGGAAGGAGCTTCCGGGAGCACCTATTACTGTCTCTCCGGAAAAGTTTCCCATCCAAACGGCGCAGGTGATGTCCTGAGTGGAACCAACTGCCCAGATATTATTAAACTGATTGGAGGTGCCCGTCTTGAACAGTGCGTCAAATTCTACATCCAGGGGACTGACCCTTCCGAAGCCGAGGACCCGGTTCTGCTTGCTTGAAAGGATGTTCCTTATGGTTCCGGCGGCTTCAGGGGTAAAAACAGGCTGCCCCGATTCCTCCAGGACGTCTTCTCCGGAAGTGATCCCATTCGGCTCCTGTCCCCCTCCGCGTCTGAACTCAAGAGGTATAAGCATGCCCTCCCTGGTAAAAACAGAAAATCCCCGGGCCAGCTCCAGGAGCCTGACCTCTCCGTTTCCCAGTGCCAGACCGACCCCGGTGCTCTTCTGTCCCTCCAGAGAGGCGAACCCCGCCCGGACAAGACGCTCCCGGAAGGCTTCCACTCCCAGACGCTCGGCCATATAGACAGCAGGCACATTGAGGGAGGACCCCAGGGCCACTGAAAGGCGGACAGGTCCGTTAAATCTTCGGTTGTAGTTTTCGGGAACGTATATCTCATCCCTGCCGAAGTCCATGGGAATATCCGGAAGAATCGAAGAGGCTGTAAATCCCTGTTCCAGAGCCATGGCATAGAGAAAGGGCTTCAGGGTACTTCCGGGCTGCCTGAGTATTCGGACCCCGTCAATCTGCCCCTGATTCTCTGTGTCATAGAAGTCCACAGATCCCTGATAGGCCAGGATTTCCCCGGTAGAGTTGTCCAGGATGATCACGGCGCCGTTGCTGATTCTGAACTCCGAGGCCGACTCAACAACCTCCTTCAGTCCCTCGGAGGCCGCCTCCTGAAAATCCAGATTCAAAGAGGTATAGACCTGGGCTCCCCGAATCCACTCCTCCCGGCTCAGTCTCTCTTTTACATAGGCCGTAAAGTGAGGAACCCTCCGGGGCCAGGAAGGCCTGTGGTCCCTCAAGCGGCCATAGACATCCTCAAGATCACCCGGAGCGGGAACAAAGGGCAGACGGGAAAGAGTCCGTTCCACAGCCATACTGTTTCCTTCAGGAGAAACCAGGGGATTGAAACTCCCCGGCCGCCTTGGAATCATCATCAGAACCAGAAGTTCCTCCCGGCTCAGCTCCGAAGCGGACTTCAGAAAAAAATGGTATGACGCCGATTCCAGTCCCTCCAGGTTGCTGCCGAAGGGGAGATTACTGAGGTAGAGAGTCAGAATATCATCTTTTTCCAGACGGGTTTCCAGCCGAAGGGCGTTGTAGATCTCCAGGAGTTTCCCTCTGATCCCCGGAGGTCTTGAAGAGATGATTCTGGCAAGCTGCATGGTGATAGTGGAACCGCCGGAGACTATCTCACCAGTCTTCAGATAAAGGAGTGATGAACGCAATAGGGCTGGAACATCCACCCCGGGGTGTCTGTAGAACCTTCTGTCCTCGGAAGCCAGGATCAGATCAACCTGCTCTTTGCTTAAAGCAGATGCATCAAGATGCTGCCTCCGCAGTCCCTCTTCCAGGGGCAGAACTGCCAGAAGGGTTCCTTCCCTGCTGTAAAGAACAGGACTGTAAAAGCGGACTTTGAAACGCTCAAAATCCCCGTAGGGAGAAAAGCGGAGCCAGAGAAAGATCCCGGCCCCGGCCAGAACAGCTCCGACCAGGATTCTCCGGATCAGGATTCGCCGAACCCGGATTGTTCTACCTGACAACAATCAGTCTACCCCTGCCCCTTCCGAAGACCTCGGGCTCAAAGAGGAGGCTTGCAGACGCTGGGGGTGTGGGATAGACCCCCGGAGTGGTACACCGGAAGATAAAGGAAACCTCCCTCTGACCGTAGTAGAGGTAGTCCCAGGAGTAGCGGATCTCATTATCGAAGATCAGCTGATTGGGCCTGTTTGGAAAACGCAGTCCCCTCCAGATATATCCCTCTTCCAGATAGGCAGTCTCATCGCCGTATTGTTCCTCACGGGTCCACTTTTCCGACTGGACCCCGCCACTGTTGAAGTAGGAGGAGGAGACCGAGAGGCTGGGATCCACGATTTCCGCACCGGAAGGAACGGGTACAGAGAGGTTGACGTAGCCTCTGTTTTTCGAGGTATTCAGGAAGACTCTCATCCGGTAGCTGCCTCCAAGTTCCAGGCTGTCCGATTCCACAATCCTGCCATCAAGAGTTTCAATCTGTGTAAAGACCGCCAAACCCTCATCCCGGGCGGGAGCGACCTCTCCGGGAAGGGCGTAGTTGAGAGTGGCCGTATAGTAGAGCGTTCCCTCCCCCTCCTTCCGGAACTGGAGGCTTCCCACCTCATTCTGGGGACTCAGGGGAATGACTTTATCAAAGAGATCGAACTCCGACTCCCTGGGCCCCCTGGAGAATCCCTCAAACCGGTCGGAGATCAGGGCCGTATCGTTGAGAACTGCAGAACCCTGATAGTTTACCTCACCCGGGTTCTCGGAAGAGAGGAGACTGCTCAGGGCAAGGGCCATCCATATACGGTCCTGGGCATTGATCCAGTTTCTCTCACCCTTCTGAAGATCCAGGGACCAGGAGTAACGCCTGAGCATTTCCGGTTCCTCACCGGTCAGCAGTGCAAGATGCAGAAGATGGGAGAGCTGCTGATACCCCGAGTCAAAGTAGAATCTGGTCTCATAACTGTCTCTGATATCTACACCCTTTGTACCGATGGAAACAAAGTTTCTGACCTTCTGATAGAGTTCAGCGGCCTTTTTACTTCTTCCTTCCATGGTGCAGACCGCCCCCATAAGGGCGTATCCGCTGATACCCAGTTCATCTCCCATTTCAAGAAAGAGATCCGTCTGATCCTCGTCCGGATGGCCTGCCATGGACGTCAGGTAGTGGAGATAGAGCCTGAAGTAGAGACTTCCCTCCTCCCGTGCAAACCTGCTCAGATACTGGTTCAATGAGAGTTCCTTTATATCAGTAGTCTGTCCCCGGGCGTTCATTAACTGGAGCATATGATAGGTGACAAGAGAGAGGTAGGGACTGCTCTGGGTGTTGTACACAGAGCCGCTGGAGCGGATACCGCCGTCACTGTTCTGACGGTTTGCCGCGATGGCCCAGAAGCTGTCCCGGTTTGCTTTTGCCCTCTCCGCCAGAACCGGGTCCATCAGCTCCATCAGATCCGGTGCGATGATCCCCGGTGCAGCGGCGTAGAGATAGTCGAAGGTAAAATCATAGACCCGATGGTCCGTGAGGGTTCTGAGCTGGGTCATCAGAAAAGGAGCCTGAGATGAGTCAAGGACGACCTGGAGAGAGCCGTAGCCCCTGCCGATGTTCATCGGGACAAGCAGAGCCTCCTCTGCAACGGCCTCATCGGCCTCGACAATCCCCATGGTGGTCATGGTCTCGACAATCAGAGGAGCAGAAACGGTCATGGTCTGAAGGAGTTCCTCCTTGAGTACATCACTGAGAATGGTAAAAAGAACCTCACTCTCTCCCTCGCTGCGGGCTTCTATCACAAAGGGAACTTCATAAGCCCGTCCCGCAGGAACCGTAACGGTCTTCTCCGTCTCTCCGGGAAGTCCGAGACCTTCACTGCTGATCTTCACCGTAACCTCATGGTCCGAAGAATCGATATTGCTGATTACCACTCCCGCAAAACTTGTGTCCCTGACACGCATCTGCCGGGGCAGAGCCGCCCTGACATTGAGGGGATTACGGACAAAGAGCTCATCCTCGGAGTAACCGATCTTCTGATCCTTAAGGACAATGGCCGTGGAACGGTAGGTGGTCAGGGTATCGGGCCACTGGAGATTGACCCTGACGGTTCCCGTGGAATCGGTAAGCAGGTAGGGTTCAAATACCGCCAGAGGGGTAAAATCATCCCTTCTCTGGAGTTTGCTCTCCTCTCCATCACCGCCCCTGAGATTGCTGGTCTCATAGGTGACGGGATTGAGAAGCAGTCGCCGGGAGTCGTCTCCGGCTGTGTAGCTCAGAAAGTTGGTTCTGCTGTAGAAGTAACTCAAGGGGTTGGGAATATGATAGTTGATCAGATCAAGAATTCCCCGGTCCACTGCCAGATAGCTGACCTCGGCGCCTTCCACAGGACGTCCGTTTTCGGTTACCCGGATTGTAATTTCCGCCTCTTCACCGGGACGGTAAACCGCCTTGTCCGGCAGGATTTCCAGGTCCAGCTCCCTGGTTTGAGTGGAGATATTAAGGGCCGCGGCACCGAAAATCCCCCTGGGTTTCCCGAAGTCGGGATCGTGATAGGATTCAGGCAGATCCCCACGGGGCAGAAATCCTGCCAGGGTGATATGCATCACAGGAATCCACTCCTCCTTAACGGGGATTTCGATGATTGGATTCGAGGGATCAAGGTCGATAAAACGCTCCTCAAGGATACCCTCCCGTTCAATTGTCAGAAGGTAGCGGCCTCTCTCCAGGGGAGACTTGACCAGGATACGGGCTGTATCTCCGGGAAAGTAAAGGTCCTGCTCAGGTTCCAGGGTGATGTCCTCCCGGTTCCCCCCGGCCCATCTGACCCAAGAACCACCGGAAGCATAGAAGCTGATATCCGTCAGGATTTCCCGCCCCCGGGAGTCCTCGGCTTTGATCCTGAGGCGGTAGCTGCCTGAACTTTCGGGGGTATAATGATATTCTGCCATGCCCTCTTCCCAGGGTATCTCCCGGGTAAAGAGGCTCTCTTCCACCCACTCGTAACGGGTGTTGATACGGCTGCCGACATTTTTCTGCTGGGCCGCCTGCCAGGAGCCCTTTATCATCTCAAGGGTCAGAACCCCCTCATGGGTGAGGGATTCTCCACCGGGACCGACCTGGGCCAGAGAAAACTGAAGGTCATCGTCTACGGCGACATAACGGCTGCCCCGGCGAGAGGCAGAAGCAGATCCGGTACGGGCGGCAATATACCATGAGGCCGGATGAACCACCGCCGAAGTAGAGGCGGAGATGGCCTGACGGTCAACATCCTCCACAGTGGCCTCCACCACATAGCGGTAGGCCTTGCCCTTGAGGCTCTGCTCTGTTGTCTCGATCTCAAGACCTGCCTTTCCCTGAAGGGAGAGCTTCGAACTGTCGGAACTCAGATTTTTCTCCTGCTCCCATCCCCGGGGCCCGAAGGTCCAATACTTCCACTTCTCTCCCGAGGGACGGAACTCAAGGGGTTTTCTCGTCCAGAAAGAGGAGACCTCCCCCCCCGCCAGAGGACCGCCGGCAAGATAACTTGCCTCAAGGGGTACCGCAATGGTATCCCCCAGGAAAAAAGTTCTTTCGGGAGCACGCAGCTGAACCTGAAAGTTCAGGCGTCTGAAATTGGCCACCTGAAAGGGTTCGTCCACACTTCGCCCTCCCCGCTCATAACGGATGTAGTAGTCACCGGGATCCATATCATCGGTAATGGTCCAGGTATCGAAAAATCCGCCCGAGGAGGTCGTTGTCCCCCGCCAGGATGTAATGGCTTTTTTCCGGTAGCCCTCCCGCTTCATAATAGAGAGTGTAAAATCCCCCTGATAGGGAGAAAATTCACCCAGTCTCTGGTTCCAGTCCACTCCCCGAAAGGTAAGAGTCTCTCCAGGTCGGTAGATTCCTCTGTCTGAAAAAAGAAAGACCCTCGGGATACTGTCCAGAGCAAACTCGGGACGGCTGCTGCTGATGCCGAAGCGGCCAGTGTAGTGGGTGTTGGTCACATTGAGATCAGCACGGTCCATGCCCTTCTCGGCGGAGATGGAAAAATCATAACGATTTCTGCGGGTGCTGTAGAATTTCTGACGGAACTCGCCCGGAGCAAGGGAAACAAGGGCCAATCCATCGGCATTGGTAACGGCACTACTGAAACCTCCAGGCCCTTCAATATTGATCCGGGCTCCGCTGACTGAATCGCCTGTTGAGAGGCTGTTTACCCAGACGAGAATTTTATTGTAGGCAAAGCGGGTTGTGATTCCCATATCCGTCACCTGGACATCCATATTTCTCTTTTTTTCATATTCCCGGATCTCGTTGTTCCAGGTCCGCCGCCTTTCGGTGAAATTCCAGTTCAGATTAACCCTTCCATAGCCCTCTTCATTCATATAGGGCTTCAGATCCACCAGATTGTAGACGGCCTGATTCCGGGGTGCCTGATCCAGTGCCAGGTCCTGTTCTTCACCATTTATCCTGAAACTTCCCTGATCGATATTCTGAAATTCATAAACAACCGCAGGGTCAAACTGTGCCTCAAGGGCCGCAAGCCCCTCCCAGCCCGGAAAGTAGGAGTAGCTGATGGCAGCCGGCACCTCTACCTGAATCACCCTGGTCCCATGCTCATTGTCACTGTCCAGGTCTGCTTCACGTCCGTAGATATCCCGTATTCCGGGCATCAGGGTCACCTGGTAGGAACTCTCGTACTCCACTGGAAGATTGGCGATACGAACCGTATCACCCCAGACCTTCAGATGATCAGCCATTTGGATACCCTCAAAGCTCACAGAGATTTTTCCGTCAAGAGAGTCGGGATCCACTGGATGAGTGAAACTCAGATAGAGAGGGTTCATCACCCCCTCAGGATCATAGGGAAAGGACCAGCTTCTGTCTGACTGCCTGGAAAATCTGAAAGCCGAAACCGTGGAAAAATCCCGGCTCATGACTTCCGCTGTCGGGCTTGCCCCCTCCTTCGTCCTGAATCCCTCAAGCACAGAGAGGGTAAATGAACTTTCCAGAGGAAGAGTCTCCTCCGGCTCCACCAGAGCCGACCGTCTGAGAAAGTTCTCATCGAGATAGTACTCATCTGTATCCGGTGAAGAGACCTTCACCGGATACTCTCTGCCCTCTCCGTCCTGAAGGATCAGAAAATCAGCCAGCCCATCTGCATCAATGGTCTGGTTGAAGGTAAGGAGTATACGGGAACTGTGACCAGGGGGCACCTCCAGGGAGGCATCATAAAGATCATCCCCGGGACCGAATGAGAGGGAGAGGATCTCCGGAGCCTCGCTTTCGATGGTAAAGTCAAAGGACTGTCCCAGAACCCTGCCATAGATGGAGCTGGCTCCGGAACTGATGGAAACCCTGTAACGGCTTTGTCGGTGAATGGGAGCATCGGGCTCGAAGCTGAGAGTCTTGGTACCATACCAGCGGTAGGTTCCCTCCACTTCAGGGCTGATCTTGAGGATATCATGGCTTCTCATGGGCTCCCCGAGTTTGGAGACCGGTACCATGGGCTGATTAAACTGGACATAGATAGAGGGCCTTCGCATTTCAATAGGCAGCTGCCCCACAGGACCGAAGTCAACAATTTTAAGAGCCCCAACAGATTCAGGGGCCCTGAGTGCACCCGTATCAACCGCATCGGCATCAAAGTAATTTGTAGTCAGGCTGGAATAATCAATGGATGCACGGAGTTCTTCTTCCCGGTCTCCCATCTCCCTGTCCTCCGCCTCCAGAAGGGCACTTAAATCCACTTCGGAGACAGGACTCTCCGACAGGACTTCACTGTCGGTAAGAATAGGTTCGGTAGGCAGAAAGTCAATATCAAGGGGAGTAATAAGGGGGCCGGTCTCCCGCACCGGAACCTCTGCGGAAACAGGAAGAGCGGTCTGTTCAGGCTCCTTCGCTTTTTCGCAGGAAAACAGAAGAAATATGAACAGAAGGAAAAAGAAACGAGGAACGGTGATCTTCATAAAAGGCCCCTTAATCGATTATAGATTCAAAATATCATAATTCAGGAATATCTACCGGAATCAGCAGGAATGTTTGTTGTCCAGAATTCTCATACAGGAATCCAGCAGATCCCGGAGCAATTCCAGCTCTGCCGGCCGGGTCTCGGTATTTTCAAGGATGCTGATGCCTGCAACCTCATGTAATTCACTGATTTTTTCTACCGAAGCACACAGATCCTCCAGGGTGATTCCCTCCCTCACCGGACATTTCACATTCCGGAACTCAGCAGGATCCAAAACATCCAGGTCAATGTGAATATAGGCCCTTTCTGAAGAAGGAAGTACCTCATTTTCAAGGGCTCTGTGAAGAGGAAAGCACTCGGGTCCCATCACCCGGATACTGTTTTCCCGGATAAAATGTTCCTCAGGAGTGTCTAAATCTCTGGACCCCATTAAAATAACCCTTGAGGGATCCGCCCGAAGAATATTAATTGAATCATGAAGGGGCAGATTCTGTGTCAGATACCGAAGGGGCATGCCGTGAAAGTGATGGCTTGTTGATGTTTCCGGGCTGTTGAGATCTCCATGGGCATCAAACCAGTAGAGAGCCAGGTCTCTGTCATGAAAGAGATGTCTGGAAACAAAGGGGATTTCCAGACCGCAGCCCCCACCCAGAAGAAGAGTTTTCTCCGCCTCTTCCCTCTCAAGAACCTCCTGAAGAGCCATAAGCTGGGCGGTTATCTCCCGGAATCCCAGAATTCCATTCTCCACAAAGGGAGTTCCATCAAGTCGGACAGGAATTTCAAGAACCTTGAAATCATAGTTTTGTGAAATAAAGTCTTTCAAGGCCAGAGCGCCGTCATACAGTTCTCTGGTAAGGCCGGAGCCCTGCCACTGGGGTGCAAAGAAGTTGATTCTGTTCAAAATACTACCCTTTCAGGATTACTCTTTTCCGGCAGTATAGATGATCAGCCCTTCACTGTCACGGCTGACTTTTATAAAACGGAAATAGGGGAACATCTTCCTGCCCAGAAAGAGAAAGAGAGCTCCGATTACAAGGTTCATACCTACAACCGAAGCAAATAGAACTAAATCCTCCGGAGAGGTCAGCCTGCGGACACTCTCAAACAAGGGAAGAATGGACAGAAAAACGAAGCCCCCCAGGAACCTGTAGGCTATTCCGATTCTTTTAAGGGCTATATAGAAAAGAACCATATTGAAAAGAAGTCCAAGAGGGGCCGTCCAGAACAGATGCAGAAGATTTAGATCCCTGTTGATCAAATATAACAGAAGTTCAAGAAATTTACCTGCAGCTGACAGACATAGAAGAGCAACCAGCAGGCCGTTCAGTTTTCCATATTTTCTGTATAGCCCCTTATCCGGAATGCTGGCAAGAATGCGGGCCAGTGTCTCCGGGTCAACTCGCTCATGGAGATCCTTATAAACCTCCTCCTTGGAGAGACCCTCTTTCAGCATTGCGGCGACTTCCCTGGGGGTAATGTCCCTTTTACCTGTGTCCTTATTGTCTGTGTCCGGTGCAGATCTGTTTGTTCGGCTAATCATTATCCAGCTCCTTGACGTGACTCTTTCCGGTTATGGGGACAAAAGAAAGTAGATACTTCCCTGAATCCCTGTACTTTAATTCTAAACCAAATACAGATGGTCTGCCCTGAATCAGGAGATTACTGCAACAACAAGAACCATCAATCCGAAAAGGATAAATACCAGAGCGGCTGTGAGAATGCCGAAGTTCTTCCCAAGGGTTCTTTTAAGAGGAAAGAGCTCCTTTCTGATCTCACTGTACCCGGCGTCATTCAATTCCTTTTTCCCGGAGACAGAACCGCACTTCAGGCACTCTGCAGTCAGCTTCTTTGAAAAAGAGAAGAGGGGTATCCAGAAGAGATGCACATACCTTAGCACCCCTTGAACCCGGAAATCTCTCTGCCTGCAGGAAGGACACTCCGCAGTACCGGAAAATGTCTGGTCATAGATTCTTTTTTTGAATCCCCAAATGATCATAAATGCTCCCTGAAATCTGTATCTCCCGGGATATTAGTATATTGAAGTTTTTTATACAATATCCTTCCTCCCCGGAACCGGCCTCCTTCAAGGAACTGTAAATCAGAAAAAACCCGATTCAAAAAGCAGGTGAACATGCTACAATACACTGTCCTAAGGAGAAACATAATGCGCATACTATTTATCGGCGGTACCGGAACCATCAGCACCGCAATATCAAGACTGCTTATCAGAGAGGGACACGAACTCTATCTGATCAACAGAGGAACCCGCAAACTCTTTAATGACAAGGACTGTCATTACCTTACTGCCGACATCAATGACACATCCAAAGTAAAAGAACTGCTGGGCGACATGAAATTTGATGCGGTTGCCGACTTTATTGCCTTTACTCCGGACCAGGTGGAAAGGGATTATAAACTCTTCGCCGGCAGAACGGATCAATACATCTTTATCAGCTCCGCCTCAGCCTACCAGAAACCCCTCTCTCACTATGTAGTCAATGAGGGAACTCCTCTGGCGAATCCATACTGGGAGTACTCCCGGAACAAGATAGCCTGCGAAGAATACCTTATGAAACAGTACAGGGAGACAGGATATCCGGTGACCATAGTCCGGCCCAGTCACACATACTGCGAACGCTCCATCCCTCTGGGGGTTCATGGAAATAACGGCAGCTGGCAGGTGGCGAAACGTATACTGGAGGGAAAGAAGGTTATCATCCATGGAGACGGAACTTCCCTGTGGACCATGACCCACAGCAGCGATTTTGCCCGCGGTTTTATCGGTCTGATGGGCAATATCCACGCCCTGGGAGAGGCTGTGCAGATTACAAGTGATGAGACCCTGACCTGGAACCAGATCTACCAGTCCATTGCATCGGCCCTGGGAAGGGAACTGATGGCGTCCTATGTGTCAAGTGAGTTTCTGGCAGCCTCAAGCAGCTATGACTTTACAGGTTCCCTGATCGGCGACAAGGCCAACAGCGTCGTCTTTGACAACAGCAAACTGAAGCGCCTTGTTCCCGGTTTTACAGCAACCGTCCGCTTTGATCAGGGCATCCGGCAGACCATAGAACATGTTCTGGCCCACAAGGAGCTCCAGACAGAGGACCCCGAGTTTGACTTGTGGTGTGACAGGGTCATCGAGGCATCGGAAAAGGCTGCTGAAGAAGCAAAAAAATAATATTTTCTGTTACACATCCGGGATGCCGCCGTCTAACACCCCGAAGGAGTACTTATGAACAATGTGTTTATTTCTATACTGATCGGCTCGGCAGCCGGACTTGTCGATATCATTCCGATGATTATTAAAAAACTGGACAGACTCTTTATACTTTCGGCCTTTTCAATGTGGGTCAGCGTGGGCATTCTCTCCTGGAATCTGACTCTGGTAAAGATTCCCGCTCTTAACAGCCTGCTCTTTGCTCTTCTGGTCTTTGCACCCCTCTCCTTTCTTGTCTACAGACTGGACAGGGCTGCAATGATACAGGTATGCGTGACAATGGTTGTTTTGGGTCTGCTGACAGGCTTTATTCCCGCTCTGATTGCCGGTTAGGTGTCAGGAGAGATCTCCCGGAGCACACGAAACCGATCCTTCAGACCCAGTATACCGATAACGGCTCCAACACCAATAATACCCCACCTTGTGGCAAAAACATTTCTTTTATCCATTAAACAATTTCTCCTGATTCACATCCCAGATAAAACAGATACCACAAAAGATTGCACGTCTTACCATATCCTTACAATAATAATCACGAATTATCCTGACTGACTGCTGAATCTGCTTTGGAGGGGTATCCTGTATGCGGGTGACGGGAACCTTTATTTTTGTCAATTAAACTGGAATAGGAGCTGATGCTCAATTAATATTATTACTAAGGAAGGGCATTAATGAACAGTTCCACTGTCCGTAAACCGGTATTTCTATTTATCCTGACCATTATCCTCTTTACAGGCTGCTCTGAAAAAGAAGAAGCCAGAGTTAATGAAAGCCTTCCTTCCGCCTCCTCTGCCAAAGAAAAGATACTCTATATTGACTCCTACAACCTGGATTTTCCCTGGGTTCAGGGCATAACCCGCGGTATTCTGGATACCCTGGAGATCTCAATGGACTCAGAAGAGAACCTCGACAACAGCCGCAGTTCCTATGAAATGAAGATCTATCATATGAAGACCAAAAGAAATCCCTCGGAAGAGGCCATCCATGGCGCGGTCAAAGAGGTTCTGGCTCTGATTGATCAGTGGAATCCCGATGCAATTATAATCAGCGATGACAATGCGGCAAAATATCTGGTTGTCCCCCATCTTATGGACTCTGAAATTCCCATTGTGTTCTGCGGAATCAACTGGGATGCCTCGGTATACGGATTTCCCACAGAAAATATCACCGGCATGGTAGAGATCAATCTGATAGACAGTATGGTGGAAGAACTGAAGAAGTACAGCAAAGGGGACAGAATAGGTTATATCAGGGACAATACGATCACATCCCGGAAGGAATCGGAGAACTACGAGAAACTTCTGGGTACAGCCATCGTCAAGAGATTTCCCACAACCATCAGCCA
This sequence comes from Spirochaeta sp. UBA5339, assembly GCA_002408085.1. Taxonomy (GTDB): domain Bacteria; phylum Spirochaetota; class Spirochaetia; order DSM-2461; family DSM-2461; genus Oceanispirochaeta. The sequence continues at coordinate 105,034 of DHQL01000013.1, read as the reverse complement.
GTGGAAAGAGGATTTCCTCACCCTTCAGGAGGAGACTGACATAATCCTGGTGGGTTACCCCAACGCTCTTGAGGACTGGGACGGCAGTACCGATGTCTACCAGGACTTTCTGAGGGAAAAAACAGAAGTTCCCACAGGATCCTGGGACCTGTGGACATCCAGCTGGGTTCTTATGTCCTTTGCCCTGGTGGCGGAAGAACAGGGAGAGTATGCCGCGTCCACAGCCCTGCGGATTCTGAATGGAGAGTCCCCCGGAAATATTCCTGTGGTGAGGAATAAAATATCCATGGTTTATCTTAATATGGGAATGGCCAAAAAACTGGGAATCATCTTCCCCATGGAACTGATCGAGAGGAGTCATCTGATCGGTGACTGGCTGGATGAGTAGGGAGCCGGACGGTTGCGAAAATCGATAATCCAAAGACTCCTGTTAACCTTTGTCTTTTCTCTTGCCGTAACAATGTCAGCCATTCTGTTTATATCTGACAGAAGACTCAGGGTCATTATTGATGAAAGCCAGAACCAGCTCTACAGGGACAAGCTTGATATGATCTGGCTGGAACTGATGATCGATGAGAGCCGTTTGGAGATAACTGGACTCAGAGAAGCTTATGAGAAGGATTTTCAGAACTCGGCCCTGAAAGAACTGAGGAATACCTTTTACAGGGATATTCTAAAGGGAATCTATCCTTTTATCATTGATACAGATCAGAATATCCTTCTCCACCCCAACCTTTCGGGAACAAAGGCCTCTGAAGAACTGATGTCACAGATCGGGAGGGTCCTGGAAAACAGTTCGGGTGACTTCAATGCCAGCTATGAAGGTATTGAGAAATGGTATGTCTACAAACGGTTTGAGCCCTGGGACTGGGTCATCTGCTACGGAGTTCCCCTCAGGGAAAAATATGGAGACCTCTACTCTTTCAGACAAATTCAGATAGCCATTGTCCTTATCTTTTCATGTATTCTGATCTTCCTGATTACACTGCTTCTGATCAGGATTCTCAAGCCTGTCAAGGAGCTGACCGCAGCATCAATAGCTATGGCTGAAGGAGAATGGAGTCCCGGTATTTCCATCAACAGACAGGATGAACTGGGGATTCTGGCGGGAAGCTTCAATGCCATGCAGAACTCAATCCATGAAAAAATGGAAGACCTGACCAGGGCCCGCAGCTTTATCTCAGACATTATCGACTCCATGCCCTCGGCCATCATCAGTCTTGACAGCCTCGGGCGGATCACCATGATGAACGAGACAGCCCGTGAACTGCTCAATACCCATGGAGATATTCCGGATGAGACTCTCCTGTGGGAGGCCTTTTCTGTTTTTGAAGGGGAAAGAAATACCATAATCAAATCCCTTACCGAAAACATAATCCAGGAGATCAGTTCCATACAGTTTAAGGGACCATCAAGTTATTATGAGACGGTCATCTATCCTCTGGAGAACAGCAGCGGGGCTGTATTGAGAATAGATGATGTCTCCCAGAAGAAAAAAATGGAAGAACAGATGACCCAGTTTCAGAAGATGGATGCCCTGGGACAGCTTGTGGGAGGAGTAGCCCATGATTTCAACAATATGCTGGGGGGGGTCATTGCAGCGGCAGACCTTCTGAAAAGCGGACTCTCAGAAAATGATCAGAACCGTCAGCTTGTGGATCTGATCCTGGATGCCTCGGGCAGGGCCTCGGATCTGGTGTCCAATCTGATGTCCTTCAGCCGGAAGACGGTTAAGGAGTTTGAACCGGCCGATCTCCACAGCATTATCTACAGGACAGTATCAATCCTGAAACGGACTCTGGACAGAAAAATCGGGATTTCCATTGTTGATGAAGCAGAACACACAGTGTTCAGTGGTGCAGAAGCAAAAATTGAGAACCTTATAATGAATATGGCTATCAATGCATCCCATGCCATGCCCACAGGAGGACTGCTTACAATCAGGACAAAAAACACGTTTCTCGATGAGTACTACTGCTCTCAGAGTCCCTTTAATATAAAAGCCGGCCGGTATATTGAGATGCAGATAAGAGATACAGGATCAGGAATAGATCCTGAAATACTGGACAGAATTTTTGAACCTTTCTTCACTACCAAGAAGACCGGAAAGGGAACCGGATTGGGTCTCTCTTCTGTGTTCGGAACAGTACAGGAACATAATGGAGCCATATCAGTTTACAGTGAGCCGGGCACAGGCACAGTGTTTCATGTCTATCTTCCCTGTGAAGAGAAGGAGATGGAAAATAATTCCGAAACAAGAGACCTTACCTGGAGCGGAGATGCTGTAGTTCTTCTGGTGGATGATGAAGAAATTATAAGAAAGACCGCGACCATGATTCTGAATGAGATGGGAATGACCGTTCTGACCGCAGTTGACGGGATGGATGCCCTGAAAGTATTCAGGGACAACAATATTGATCTGGTTATTACAGATATGATAATGCCCCGAATGGGTGGTCGGGAACTGGTCTGTGAGCTCAGAAAACTCAGTCCCGGTCTCAAAATTGTTGTATCTTCCGGGTTTACCAAAGAGGACGACCTTGAAGAGCTGAAGCATCAGGGTATAAACAGTTTTATCCAGAAACCATTCACAATGGATGAGTTGGCCCTGCTGATGAAGGATATTTTTTCCTGAAAGGCCGGTGCCTCTGAACCGGCAGAAGTTATTGATGTAAAGAATATTATCCCCTTATTGCCTCTTAATGTTTTTATTTGTATTATACAATAATACAAATAAGGACAGCATATGGAAAACCCACAGTATTACCAGATCTATGAGACACTATTCAACAAAATTAAATCGGGAGAGCTGCAGGACGGCTCTCTTCTCGAACCTGAACTCGATTTAGCCAGACTGTATCAGGTCAGCCGTGTAACAATCCGCAAGGCCCTTGAACTCCTGGTCAACCAGGGTCTTATCAGCCGTCAGAGAGGAAAGGGAAGCTTTGTAACTTATAAGAGAGGGGTAGAGCCGATCAGAGAATCCTCCATGACCCCATCTAATACATATAACCGCCTGATCGGTCTGATTATGCCTGAAATTTCTTCCAGTTATGGAATGAAGCTCCTGGAGGGCATTGAACATCAGGCGGAACAGATGGGCTTCTACCTTGTTATGAAGCTGACCAAAGGGGAGCAGAAGAATGAGGAAAAAGCTGTCCGGGACCTGCTTGCACTGGGGGCAACAGGATTGATAATCCTCCCGCAGCACGGAGAGTATTACAACCCCGCAATAATGGAGCTTACCCTGAAGGAGTTCCCCTTTGTACTGATTGACCTTGAGATGAAGGGGCTCAAGTGCTCCTATGTGGGATCAGACAACAGAAACGGTGCCAGAATAGGCATGAATTACCTCTTTGACCGGGGTCATAGAAACATACTCTATATGTCACCGCCGGTTGCTCATACGTCCACCCTGGAAGACAGACTCGAGGGAGTTAGAGACGCCCTGAAGCAGAAGGATATCTCCTTGCCTGAAGAGTATATACAGAAAGACTTCCAGAGTACCATGCCGGAGAAAAACTCCCTGGAAAACATTGAAAAAGACAAGACTCTTCTGAAGGCTTTTCTTGAATCACATCCGGAAACTACCGCAGTTTTTGCCAGTGAATACAACCTTGCCCTTGTGGCCTCAAAAACCCTGGAGGAAATCGGTAAGCGGGTCCCTGAAGAGGTATCGATCATCTGTTTCGACAGCCCGTCAGATCACTTCCACAGATATGTCTATACTCACCTGGAACAGGATGAAAGGCTTATCGGAAGCTCCGCAATGAAGAGCCTTCACAAAATCATCGACGGCAGCAGGGAATCCATCAGAAAGATCCTCCCTGTACAGCTGATAGAGGGTGAATCCATCCGATCAGTTTCAAGATAAATGTATTATTGTATACCTACATAAAACTTTTAAAACTTTTTAATTGACAAAAGATACATTTCACATTTATTGTCTAAAAAACCTTAAAGAATAAAGAGAGGAAGAATTATGAAGAAAATAATTCTGGCGGCTTTGATAGCCCTGGTATCTTTCTCTGTCTTCGGCAACGGCCAGACAGATGAAAACGGTGGAACAACCCTGAAGGTTGTCTACAAAGAACCCGGCGGAAACGAAGCCATGACAAAATGGATGACACAGGCCAAGGCCGACTTTGAAGCCCTTCACCCCGAAGTAACTGTTGAACTTTCTGCCAACCTGAGTAACGAAGCGGACTATAATACAAAGTCTGCTCTGATGCTCCAGTCCGACAGCTCCATCGATGTGGTTCATGTGGACAGCTTCCTGGTTCCCGCACTGGTTTCTTCAGGACTTCTTGCTGCCATCCCCACAGAAAACTGGTCTGAATACGATGAGCAGTTCGTTCAGGGTGTAAAAGATGGTATGCTGATGAACGGCTCCACCTATGCCATCTCCTTTACAACCGATACACGAGGTCTCTACTACAACATCCCCGTATTCGAAAAAGCAGGACTTCCCGTTCCCTTCGCTCCCGAAACCTGGGACGATGTTCTTGAGGCTGTTGAAAAACTGAATGCCGCAGGCATCGAATACCCCATGTGGCTTAACGGCTCCAAGGCACAGGGTGAAGGTACCACCATGCAGACCTTCGAAATGCTGATCAGCGGTACCGGAGACTGGATCTACGAAGACGAAAAATGGGTTGCCTCGGCTCCCGGAATCACATCTTCCCTGGAATTCCTCCAGACCCTCCATGACATGGGTATTTATTCTAACACCGAGCTGGCCACCATGCTGGATGCCCAGTCCTGGCAGGTTCTTAACGAAAAGTTCCCCAAAACCAAAGAAGTCGGAATTCTTCTTGATGGAAACTGGAAGGGAGGAGACTTCAAGGGATACGAGGATATTCTGGATATAACCCCCATGCCCAGAGAAAAGGGTAATGGTTTCACCTCTATGAGTGGAGGATGGACCATGGGTATTTCTGAAATGTCTGAGAACAAGGAACTGGCTCTTGAGTTTATCAGCGTTGCCTGTAACAAGGAGAACATCCTGAAGTTCGTCGGTATTTCCGGAGACATGTCCACACGAAAGGACGTTGCTGCCGATGAAGGCTATATTGCCGACGGTCTCTACCGTGCCAAGATGACACCCTTTGCGGAGTTTACAAACTTCAGACCCGGTGTTGATGCATACCCCAGCGTATCCATCGAGATCCAGGCGGCTGTAGAGTCTGTTATCACAGGACAGATGACTGCTGAAGAAGCTGCCGCACAGTACGCTTCCAATATCAAAGACCTTGTCGGAGACGGCAACTGGATTGAAAAGTAGGAATCCATCTGCCGGCTCCCGCCCCGGGAGCCGGTATTTCATTATCACCCAGGGAGATATCTTTTGAATAATACAAATCAAAAAACAAAAATAATTGCCTTTATGGCTCCGGCTATGATCCTGATAGTTCTGTTTTACTTTGCTCCTGCTATCATGGCCTTCCTTTACTCCTTTACGGATAAAGCCCTGGTGGGAATTACATCCAAAAACTACCACTTCACAGGGATACAGAACTATGTGAAGATGTTCAAGGACCCCCGGTTTATTGAATCACTGATCAATACCATCGTTTTTCTGCTCTTTTCCGCTGTAATCGGACAGCAGGTTCTGGGCTTTATTCTGGCTCAACTGATGCAGAAGCAGAGTAAATTCATTCAGAGTATTGTAGGCCTCGCAGTTCTGCTGGGATGGGTAACACCTGAAGTCGTAGTCTCTTTTGTATTCTTTGCCTTTTTCAATACCACAGGATCTCTAAACTCCTTTCTCGGACTCTTCGGCGTCGCTCCCAAGGCCTGGCTTTTCGACTACGCCATGGTGGCCATTATTCTGGCCAATATCTGGAGAGGTACTGCCTTCTCCATGCTGATGTTTCAATCGGCCCTGGCAGGAATCCCTCAGGAAGCCAGAGAAGCGGCATGGCTGGACGGCGTGGGCCGGTTTCAGATGCTCACAAAAATCATCATCCCCATTATCAAGGGGAGTATAGTTACGAATACCACCCTGGTTACCCTTCAGACCATCGGCCTCTTCGGCCTGATCTATGCCCTTACCGGAGGGGGACCTGGATACGATACAACAACTGTTCCCATCTATATGTACCAGAAATCCTTTGTTGCCTATCAGCTGGGTTACGGAACAGCCATGGCAATCATCCTCCTTCTTTTCGGAATCTGCCTCAGTCTGATCTATATGAAAAGCCTTAAACACGAGCTTTGACGGGCACCCTTAAAGAAAAATAAGAATGGAGAAAATAATGGATAGAACACAAATCCGACTTTATCTGAAAAAAAACAGCGCTAAAATTATCCTTTTAATGGTGGCTGCGCTTTTTATATGGCCCTGGCTCTGGCTGATCTTCGCCTCTCTGGATGCCAATGCCCCTCTTACGGTTAAAATTCCCGACAGATTCACACTGGACAACTTCAGCCAGGTTCTCTCAAAAGGATCAAACTACCGATCCTTTCTGAACAGCTTTATTATAGCCTTTCTGCAGTCTACCCTTGTTGTGATTCTCTCTATACTGGCGGCCTACCCCCTGTCCCGGTACAGGATAAAGAGGAAGGGAACCATTATGTACAGCCTCCTCTTCCTGACGGGCCTGCCCATTACGGCGATCATGGTTCCGGTGTACATGGTTTTCTTTCAGCTGAAAATCATCAACTCTCTGCTGTCGACCACCCTCTTTCTCGCTGCCACGGCCCTGCCCTACAGCATCTGGATGATGAAGAACTTTCTCGATGACGTTCCAATCACCCTGGAGGAGGCGGCCTGGATCGACGGTGCCGGTGCACTGCAGACCATAAGACACATCATTTTCCCCTCAATACTGCCGGGGATTATGGTCGTCTTTATCTTCACCTTTTCAGGAAGCTGGGGTAACTTTTTCGTTCCCTTTATCCTGATCAACTCGGCTGAGAAGATGCCCGCTGCTGTGGCAATCTACCAGTTCTTCGGAGCCTACGGCTCTGTTCAGTTTGGTCAGCTCGCGGCATTCTCTCTGCTTTATACTCTGCCCATCGCGGGTCTGTATATTATTTCACAGCGCTTCCTGTCCAACGGATTTACCCTGGGCGGAGCCATAAAATAAGCTCTTAAACAATAAAATAAGATAAACACAGGGGTCATCAACATGAACCATAAACTTAGATTTACTTTAGAAAAATGCGAGAAGCTTCTTGCCTATATGGATGGAGCCAGATATTCAGCCAGTTTCAAGGACTTCGAACTCTCCTTCTGCGAAGGCAGGGAGTATAACGAATCAGCCCTGAGCCCCGTTGACCTGCGCCATCGATGGGGTGGCTACAACGGCTACGGATGGCTTCGTCTTCAGGTAACCCTTCCCGAATCCTTTGATGGCAAACAGGCTGCAGGACTCTTTGACTTCGGCAGAACCGGCGAGGGTGGCAACAGCGGCTTTGAAGCCCTCTGCTACCTGAACGGCGGAATCTATCAGGGTGTGGATCAGAACCACCAGGAGGTGCTTCTGCCTGAGGAAACAAAGGTATTCGAAATGCGCTTTATGCTCTGGGCCGGCCTGGACGGCGGAGGAAATGAGCGGGACATCGACCTCTACCATGAAATCAAACGCTGCGAGTTTGCGGTTCTGGACAGAGAAGCTGATGAGTTCTACTACCTCCTTCGCAGCCTGATCATGACCCTGAAACAGATGGACAGTGACTCAGCGGTCTACTATCAGCTCCTGAACCTTGCCGACACAGTTTACGGCATGATCTCACTGACAGGGACTGAACTCTTTCCTTCTGATATTTCTGCAGCCTCAGCCTGCCTCAGAGAGGGACTCAAGGAGCTCCGGGATGATGTACAGCACTCGGTGCGCTGCCTGGGACATACACATATAGACATTGCCTGGCTCTGGACCCTGGATCATACAAGAGAGAAGGCCCAGAGATCCTTTGCAACTGTCCTGCGCCTGATGGAACGCTACCCGGACTATGTCTTCTTTCAGTCCCAACCCTACCTCTATGCAAGGCTGAAGGAAGACGCTCCCGATCTTTATAAGCAGATCAAGGCCAGAATCGATGAGGGCCGCTGGGAACCCAACGGAGGGATGTGGGTAGAGGCAGACTGTCTTCTCACCGGGGGAGAATCCCTGGCCAGACAGTTCCTCTACGGTAAGGAGTACTTCAGGGACGAACTGGGTGTGGAGAGTGATATCCTCTGGCTCCCCGATGTATTCGGCTACACAGCCTCACTCCCCCAGGTTATGAGACTTTCTGAAGTTCCCTACTTTATGACCACCAAGATCAGCTGGAACCAGTACAACCGCATTCCCAACGACACCTTCACCTGGCGGGGAATCGACGGCTCCGAGGTACTGACCCACTTTATCAATACTCCCGGTGTCAATGATGATCAGGATCTGGAGGATCTGAATTTCTACACCTACAACGGCATGGTCAACGCCAACTCGGTGAACGGAATCTGGAAGAGCTACCAGAACAAGGACTTCAGCAACGAACTCCTGATCAGCTACGGCTACGGTGACGGAGGCGGCGGTGTAACCAGGGGCATGCTGGAAACTATCCCCGCCCTGGATAAGATTCCCGGAAACCCGAAGCTGAAAACAGGCACCGCAAGCGAATTCTTCAGGAAGCTGGACAGCCTTCAGGAGAAGAAGGGTCTGAATACCTGGGAGGGTGAGCTCTATCTCGAGTTTCACCGGGGAACCTACACCTCCCAGTCCCGTACAAAACGGTACAACAGAAAGCTGGAGTTTGCCCTGCGAAACACCGAGATCCTCAGTCTTATCACCGGAAAGGCAGCGGATCATCAGAAGGATCTGGAAGTCCTGTGGAAGGAGCTTCTTACCAGACAGTTCCATGACATCCTGCCCGGTTCCAGCATCACCGAGGTCTATGAGGAAGCCGAGGCGGCATATGCACGGATCGAAGCTGACCTTGAGGGACGCCGGAAGGAGCTTTACGCTCAGGACACCGAAGGCAGTTTCGCCGTCTTCAACCCCCAGTCCTTTAATGCTGCCGAGGTGGTCTATGTCCCTGAAGTCGGGGATGGTGAGTTTACCATGGATGGAAAGACAGTTCCCGCACAAAAAGCCGCCGATGCTTCGGGCTACTATCTGCAGATAACTGGTGACGCCATGTCCATAAGATCCCTCACCTTTGCAGCCGGCGCCCCCACCATGAGCCCCGGGAAATCCCGAGAGGTCTCTGAGATTCAGAGTTTCTTCTACAACATCAAATGGGATGAAAACGGCTCCATCGTATCCCTCTATGACAGAACCGAAGAGAGCGAGCTGATAGCAGAGGGAAAGAGATACAATCGTCTCAGCCTCTTTGAGGACAGCCCCCGGCACTTCGACGCATGGGAGCTGGAACCCTACTATGAGGAAAAGCGCAGAGAGATCGGAGTCCTGAGTTCTGCCAGAATTATTGAAGACGGCCCCCTTATCCAGATTGTTGAGTTCAAATGGGAGATCGGACAGTCCACCATTACCCAGAATATGAAGATGTACGCCCACAGCAGAAGAATAGACTTCGAAACATCCGTCCACTGGCATGAGAGAAAGACCCTTCTGCGGACCTACTTCGAAACCGATATTCTCAGCTCAAAGGCCCGCTATGATATTCAGTTCGGCAATGTGGAACGCAGCACCCACAGCAATACCTCCTGGGACTTCGCCCGCTTTGAGGTTCCCGCCCAGAAATGGGCCGACTTCTCCCAGAGAGGAAAGGGTCTGGCGCTGATGAACGACTGCAAGTACGGCTACAATGTCAAAGAGGGGGTTATTGGTCTCTCCCTGCTGAAGTCCCCTGTTGTCCCAGACAGCACAGCCGATCAGGGTGAGCACAAAATGTCCTACTCCATCCTCCCCCACTCGGGAGACTTCTATGAAGCCGATGTGGAACGGGAATCACTGATGCTGAACAACCCCTTCCAGGTTTTTGAGGGAAGTTCCCTCTCTGCAGACTCTCTTGTGTCGGTGGATGCAAAGAATGTTGTTGTGGACGCCGTAAAACTCTCTCAGGACGGTAAGTCTGCGGTGGTCCGTATGCATGAGTACGCCGGAATGAAGAGCGATGCGGCTCTGAAGACATCCCTGACCGTGTCATCCTGGCAGGAGGTCAATATTCTGGAGCACCCTGCTGGAAGGGAAAATGATTCTGACAGGATAGAGCTTGAATTTAGCCCCTATGAGATAAAAACTGTCTCCATCAGACTCTGACAGACCGGGCCCTCCAGGGAAGCTGACAGGGAAAAGACATGCAGGACTCCTGTCCCGTGGACCGGAGTCCTGCTGCCTAGATTGTATCTACTACTTTTTTCAGGTACTTGGAGAAACTGTCGATATCCGAGGCGGAAAAACCGGCAACGCACTCTGCGGTCAGATCCCTGTGATACTGGCTGTGGAGCCTGTAGTGTTCCCTGCCCTTCTCTGTCAGAACAATAACGATTGACCGGCGGTCATCGGGATTGGGAATTCTATTCACCAGATCTTTCTTTTCAAGATTATCAATCAGAACCGTAAGAGTTCCCGTTGTGATCCCCATCTTACCGGCCAGATCCTTCATCTTAACCGGATTGTGAACCCCCAGTATCTCGATGGTATGCATCTGCTGAAGGGTAATGCCTGAGCTTGCCACTATGGAGTGCTCCCAGGAGGAGAGCTTCTCATAGAATTCTATAATAAGATCCGACAGATTGTGAATCTTCTCTTTTTCACCCATTTACTTCTCTCTGGTAAAGACTAGAGACGATGATAGCATAACAACCAGAATTGATCCAATATTATGAGACAGGGCTCCCAGTATGGGGTTCAGAATCCCCTGAGCACTGAGGATAATGGAGACAAGATTGATGACCAGACTCAGGATAAGATCAATTTTAATGATCCTGACCATCCTTCTGCTCAAACGGATAAGGAAAGGGAGGGCCGAGATACTGTCCTTCATCAGAATGATATCCGAAGCCTCAATGGCCATATCCGTACCCTTCATCCCCATACAGACTCCGACAGTGGCAGCGGCCAGAGAGGGAGAGTCATTCATCCCGTCACCGACAAAAAGAGTGGAGGCCCTGTCATTTTTGATTCTTTCAAGCTTCTCTTCGGGCTTCATGGAACTGCAGAAATCACTGATCCCCGCCTGGAATGCCGCTTTAGCAACCGAAGAGGCAGAATCACCAGACAGAAGTGCTATGGAATCGATTCCCTGGTTCTTAAGAGCTGCCACGGCAGCGGGAACATCCTTTTTCAGGGGATCAGAGAGCCTGATTTTTCCCATGGATTTGCCATCCAGAGTGATTTCAGATACAGTACCTCCCTCGGGATGCTCCGAGGCCGCGATTACAGCCTGCTTACCGTCCATAAGGGCAGAAATTCCAAATCCGGGAATGACCTTAAGATCTTCCGCAGCCCCGGGAGTCACCCCTCTCTCGCCGGCCAGATCGATAACGGCTCTGGCAATGGGATGTGTGCTGCCCTTCTCAAGCCCCCAGGCAATGGAGAGGAGCTGATCTTCGGAATAGCCCTGAGCCGGAATAATCTCGACTATCACCGGTTTTCCCTCTGTCAGAGTTCCGGTCTTATCAAAATAGATTGAACTGGCCCCTGCGGTCTGCTCCAGGGCATTTCCGCCTCGCACCATGATTCCGGCTTTGGCGGCCCGGCCGACTGCTGCAATGGTCGACACCGGACCGGCCAGAAGAAATGAGCAGGGACAGCCTACAATAAGGACTGTAATGGCCCTGTTGGCATCTCTGGTGACAACAAGGACAATCAGGGCGATGGAAAGGATCACCGGCGTAAAGAAACCGGCATACTTGTCCACAATTCTGGTACTGGGGATCTTTTCACTCTCCGCAGAGCGGACCAGCTCGATAAGCCTGCTGATGGTTGAGTTCTCGCCTTTTGAGGTAACCCTCATTTTTATAAGCCCGTCGGTATTGATTGCCCCGGCAGCCAGGGAGTCTCCGGCATTTCTGGCAACGGGAAAGGACTCTCCTGTAAGGAGGGACTCATCCACTGAGGCACTTCCCTCTATCAGTATTCCATCCAGGGGAATTGTCTCTCCTGCCTTGACAACCACAGTCTCATCGATTTCCACGCAGTCGATATCCATTTCAATCTCTTTGCCCTTTCTGAGAACCACAGCCTTTGCCGGATTCATCTCAAGAAGAGACTCAATGGAGGAGCGGGCACGGTTGCTTACCGCCTCCTCAATAAAGGAGCCGGCCATCATAATAAAGCTGACAATGGCTCCCTCCATAAAGTTTCCTGTGGCAATACAGCCGATCAGGGCAATACTGACAAGTTCATCCACATTGACCTTTCTTTCTATCAGCCCCTTAACAGCCTCTATTATTATGGGAAGACCGTTTATTGCCATGGAAACAAGCAGAACTGCCTGAAAGATCAGATCCGGCCTTGATACGAACTCTTCCAGAATCCCGCTGCTGCCTAAAACCAGGGTCAGGGGGATGAGGATTCCTCCCGCAGCAATCTTCAAAAACTCACCGGAACTGAAAATCTCCCTGTATACAGTCAAGTCACTAAATCTACCAACCATTTTTCATTTTCCTTTGAAACCCATATTGTTTGATATTCAAACAATATGGGTTTCAAACATTTAAGTCAATAACGACCGGACTGAAACTGTTTGGATTTATGAAAAATAAGATCTGATTACAATGTCAGGAGATACCCTGCAGCTCCTGATGAATCACATCAAGAGCCTGAATAAGGCGGGCTGAACGTTCTTCATTCCAGTCACCGGCACTCCTGAAAAAAAGCTCCTTCATCTCTGCAAAGAGTGCTTCTACTTCCCTTCTGCCGTCATCAGACAGGGAGAGATGGGTGACCCTTCGGTCCTCTCTGGAGGGCTCTTTTTTAACAAGTCCGCTCTCTGAAAGCTTTTTCACCTCCCTGCTGCAATTGGGAAGGTTGATATTCAGACAGCTGCTCAGAGAACTCAGGTTTTTCGGACCTGAAAGGTAGAGGATAGTCATCATACTCTGCTGAAGATCTGTCAGCTCCGGTCTCTTGACCATGGAAAGTAGACTGTCCTCCATCTGATGGAGACTGGAGATCATTTCTACGAGTTTTCGGAAGGCAATATCCCTGTTCATATGCCTATTATCTCCTGTTTGTTGTCTAATTACAATTATCTTTTAATAATTATCACTTGACAACCATAATCCTATTTACTAGGTTTTAATTATCAAATGATAACAGGAGAGACAGATGAGAGCCCTGATTGTATTTGCCCACCCCAACAGGAAGAGCCTGAATGGGGCATTTCTGGAGAAGACCCTGAAGGGACTGGAAGCCAACCCGGATATATCGGAGGTTGAGATACTGGATCTTTATAAGGAAAATTTCGATTTTGCACTGCGCTTTGATGAGAACAGACGCCGCCGGGATATGCACAGGGATCCGTATATGGCCTCCTACAGGAATCAGCTGACCAGGGCAGACCTTATAATCTATATCTACCCCATCTGGTGGGGCCGGCCGCCTGCTATCCTTCTTGGCTACTTCGACCGTCTGATGGCTACAGAGTTCGCCTACCGCTATCATCCGGGTAAAATAATGCCCGAGGGCCTTCTGAAGGGAAAACAGGTTATCTGTATATCCACTATGAAGGGCCCATCACTCTACCCTGCCCTGTGGCTCGGGAACGCCCATAAGATGCTGATGCGGAAGGCGCTCTTTAACTTTGTGGGAATTAAGAAGGTAAAATTTCTTCAATGGGGAGATATGGAGGGGAGGGACGGAAAAAGGATGAAGGCTCTTGTAAGAACTGAAAAAGTCCTGACAGACCTGAAAGCACGGACCGCCTGAAAAATGGAAAAGGCCTGCCCCGAAAAGGACAGGCCTGAAAAGTTAAAATAAAATCAGACTCAGGCGAGGAGCTCCTTATCAGCAGGATTGCTGCCGGCACTCTTACTTTGGTCAATTGCCAGTCCGATCAGAAAGAACACGATAGTGGCACCCAAAGTCATTAATGAACTGTATGCGGGAGTAATATTGCCAAAGAGAATAGCTGAGACAGCACCTCCTGCAAGAGTTAAGATACCGGTAATCTCTCCCCCTTTCTTACTGTGGAACAGTGCGAACATAAGAGGAAGGAAACACATAAGTATTCTTGAAGCTGCAACCGAAAGCTGTACCAGATAGTTGGGACGAGTCAAAGAAAACAAGCCTACTGCGATGGCGAGACCGATGATAAGTCCGCGTCCCAACCAGGCATTATCGTTGTTTTTCTGATTGAATACATCCCGTGTCAGCATTGAGGAAAGGGTAAGAATGATTGAGTTAGCCGTAGAAACGGAAGCGAAGACAATACCGAGGGCCAGGGGGAGGGCAAGCCAGTCCTTCATCTGGGACATAACTCCCACAATAACGCCGTCCTGGTCGGCAATCTCGGGAAAGATTCCCTGGAGAGTACCGAATTTTGCAGACATACCGATTCCGGAAACGATTGTGGTATAGAGGAGTCCGAATACGCCGAAGAATATAAGCATCTTTCGGAAGTCGCTCTTATCCTTAATGATAAACAGTCTCTGTACAACCTGAGGATTCGTAAGAGCGAAAAAGGCCCAGGGCAGTGTTATATTGATAAAGAACAGAGGGGTCCAGACTTTACTGGGGAAGGTTGAAAGCTCAACACCTTTGAAGTGATTCCCTGCCCAGATAACTGCAGCAATGGCTACTGTCATCATCAACAGTCCCTGGATAGCATCTGTAATAGCAACGCCTCTGAGACCACCGAGAAATGACCAGAGTGCAATGACAATAACAGCAACGGCAACACCATGGTTAAAGCTGATGCCGTAGTTCTGCAGGATAAGGGCGAGTCCGATGACCTGTACAGCTGTGTAAGGAACAAGTGCAATCAAAGAAATAACAGCACCCAGCCCACCTGTGATGGGCCCGAAACGGTCGGTGAATAACTCCATGGGAGAAACATACTTTTTCTCCTTACCCATCTTCCAAATCTTCCGCCCGTATATTGAAAGCAGAATCAGAGTGGCCACAAGATAGACGATTTCAAAAATAAAAGCACCGATACCCGTTTTATAGGTCAGTCCCACAAGACCGACCATCATAAAAGCCGAGTAGGTCGTGGCCGCGTAAGTAAGAGCCGAAGTGACCCAGCCGATACCGCGTCCTCCTACAAAATAATCCTCCTGGGACTGATTTTTCCTCATAACCATGATACTGATCAATGTACCAGCAATAGCATAAAGGATGATTAAAACAATAAAACTATTCACAATTTACCTCTTAAAAAAATATAAATAAACAGACTAAAACCGGTAATTATATTAACCCGGTACCGGTTTACCGATAGACACATTGACCTATAAACAATCTAATCGTTATTTAGCCATAGGCCACCCCTCTTTGCAAAAAAACTGACGAACCCTTTCCGACAGGATTTGTTCGGGCCGTTTTTTCATCATTCCGTGTTCTTTCCTGGTCAATTACCTTCATTTTTACACTTCCAACCATGGCTATCCTTTTTCTCCGGTTTCTATCCGAGCCATCACTGTTACTAATTTCTTCACTCTCCTGTCTCCTAAAAACTTTCAAAATAATTTATCCGTTATCCGCCGGGCCTCGCGAAAACCCGCCAGTGTGTGTACAAGATCTCTACTCCAGGTCCTCAAGGGCCTCAAGAATTCTCTGGGGCGTCAGAGGTAGCCGGGTAAAGGTGACTCCCAGGGCGTCCTCCACCGCCGCCGTTATGGCGGGGGTAGTGGGGATAAGGGGAGGG
>DHQL01000013.1:0-89060 GCA_002408085.1 Spirochaeta sp. UBA5339 | reverse complement strand
ACTTGGCGCCGAAGGGCCCCGCCTCTCCCTCGCTGCAGACCGCAATGGAACTGATTCGGGGAGTATCCATGGAGGTGGGGATCAGGTACTTTGAAAAAGTGGTGTTCATCAGCTGACCGCCGTCGATAACGCACTCCTCCATCAGGGCGAACCCCTCACCCATTACGACGCCCCCCTCAATCTGTCCCTCGACACCCACGGAGTTGATGGGCTGCCCCACATCGTGGGCCGAGACAATATTCAGAACATCCACCTCTCCGGTTTCCGTATCCACCTCAACCTCGGCCACAGTGGTGGCGTAGGAGTAGATCTCATAGGGATCTCCCGCCATGGTGTCGGGATCAAGATAGGTGGTCTTCGGATTGTAGGAGCCCGCCCCGATGGCCAGGCGTCCCATACCCTTTGCCTCGAGCATCAGCTCGGGGAAGGAGAGGATTTCACTTGAGTCCTCCCTGTTGAGAATCCCCGATGTGGTGAACTCCACACTCTCCTTCGAGCAGCCGAAGCTGGCGGCGGCCACTTCCGCAAGAACATCCCTGGCCTGCCGGGCGGCATTGATCACCGCGTTGCCGGTGACAAAGGTCTGCCGGCTCGCCGATGTGGCCCCCCCCTCGGGGGTGGTCATTGTATCGGCAAAGGTAACATTAATACTCTCATAGGGGAGGCAGAGCTCCTCGGCGGCGATCTGGGCCATTACGGTGGTTGAGCCCTGACCGATATCCGCCGCTCCGATGCTCAGGTTTACCGAGCAGTCCCCCAGGACCTCGATAAAGGCGGCTGCCGGGTTGGGAAGCCCCGTATTTCCGATGCCGTACCACATACAGCCGACGCCTCTTCCATACTTTTTCATACAGCCCTCCCCGACTTCATTACCTGCCCGGCCCCTTCCAGGGCTTCATCGATGGTATCCAGAAAACCGACGCTCTCCTTGAGGATCTGTCCGGTAATGATTTGACTGCCCACCCTGTGGGCGTTGATCCGTCTGATCTCAATGGGGTCCATCCCCAGCTCCCTGGCCAGGGCGTTCATCTGCCCCTCATGACAGATGGAGACCTGGGGAACGCCAAAGCCCCGGAAGGCCCCGCACATGGGATTATTGGAGTAGACAAAGAGGGCTTCCACCTTCACGTTGGGGATGACATAGGGGCCGGAGCAGTGGACCATGGCCCTTGTGGCCACGGCGGGTCCGTAGGAGGCATAGGCGCCGGTGTCGGCGGTCATAAAGACCTCCATGGCCAGGAGCTTTCCCTCACTGGTGGCCCCGGTCCTTGCGTGGATGGTCATGGGGTGTCTCTTTGAGGAGACCAGGGTGGACTCCTTTCTGGAGCGGACCATCTTAACGGGACGCCTGGTATGCCATGTCAGAAGGGCCAGATGGCACTGAACAGAGATATCCAGCTTTCCTCCGAAGGCGC
Organism: Spirochaeta sp. UBA5339; assembly: GCA_002408085.1. Classification (GTDB taxonomy): domain Bacteria; phylum Spirochaetota; class Spirochaetia; order DSM-2461; family DSM-2461; genus Oceanispirochaeta. Next base: position 87,645 of record DHQL01000013.1, on the reverse strand, counting down.
CGCCGGTCACAGCCTGCTTCACCCGGACCTTGCTCCGGGGAATACCGAGAAGATCGGACACCTCATTGCGGTCGTAGTGGGCGTTCTGGGTGGAAGCCAGAATCGTGAGAATGCCGTTCTCAAAGAAGCTGATTCCCGCATCGGGCTCAATAAACATATGGGTCAGAGAGGGGGTGTTGTAGGTGTTTTCCACAATCACATCGCAGGCCTTGAAGGCCTCATCGGCATCCCCGTGAATCAGCTTCTTGCTGATATGAACATTGGTAGTTCCATGAACCTTGGGAGAGTCCTCATGGAGGGCCTCTTCGATGGTCAGAACCGGTTCGATAACCTCATACTCCACCTTGATGGCGGCCAGGGCCCGCTCCGCAATCTCCTCGGATTCTGCGGCCACCAGGGCGATGGGATCGCCGATTCTCCTGATCTTGTCGTCCACCAGGGAGGGCTCATCCTTGATGATGATCCCGAATCTGTTCTTGCCGGGGATGTCCTTTGAGGTGAGAACTGCCGCAACGCCGTCCATCTCAAGAGCCCCGTTCAGATCCAGACTTTTGATGGTTCCATGGGGAATTGTGCTTCTGAAGACCCCGCCGTAGAGCATGCCGTCCATGGAGTAGTCCGCGGAGAACATGGCCTTGCCCAGAACCTTGTCCAGGGCGTCTTTCTTGATGCAGTCCTTTCCCACAACAGAGTATCCCCTGCCCTGTCCTTCAGACCGGGATTTTGCAGGGGCATCTGAACGCTGGTCGCTGCGCTCCATTACAGGTGAGTTCATGAGGCGGCCTCCTCTTTTTCCGGAAGTTTTTCCGAGATCTTTTCCGAAAGACATTCGGCGGCCATCTGCACAGCCTTGATTATCTTTGTATATCCCGTGCAGCGGCAGAGGTTCCCCGAAAGAGCTCTTCTGATCTCATCCTCACTTGGTGAGGGATTTTTCATCAGCAGGGCCTTGGAGGAGAGGATCATACCGGGGGTGCAGTAACCGCACTGTACGGCGCCGGCCTCCATATAGGTCTCCTGAAGGATATCCAGTTCACCGCCCAGGCTCAGTCCCTCAAGGGTCAGAACACTCTTTCCCTGAACCTGTCCCGCCAGCATGGTGCAGGAGGTGACAGTATCGCCGTTACAGATAACCGTACAGGCTCCGCACTCCCCTTCTGCGCATCCCTTCTTGACACTGGTCAGTCCGAGATCCTCCCTCAGGAAGTCCACCAGAAGTCTGTTGCCCTGGGTTTTTGCTGTAATATCCTTATGATTCAGGGTGAATCTTATCTCTATCTCATTCATCTAGAGTACAACTCCTTCGTTCCGTTCCAGAACCTGTTCAAATACCTTTCTGAAGACCCCCACTACGGCTCTCTTTTTATAGGGAATCTCCCATGGGCGATGGGCCAGACTCTCGCAGACCGCCTCACTAAGCATGGGAAAGGTCAAATGGAGGGTCTCCCGGTCCGGAACCTTTCCGATGAGAAACTCCTCCGCCTTATGGAACCTCAGGGGATAGCGGGAGAGGGCTCCCCCCCTGAGAGAGACTTCGGTGCAGACTCCGCAGGAGTCGGAGGCGATGGACACGGCCCCGCCGATATCCACGATCCCCAGGGCCTTCCGTTTGGCCAGCTTGTAGAAGGCCGAGATATGGGCTCCCTCGGGAATCCTGAAAAAGATGTCTGTAATGATCTCATCGGAGCGGATGCAGTTATCCCCAGGACCTTCAAAGAGTTCATCCAGAGTCAGGACCCTGTCACCCTGCCTTGATCTGAGATATACGGAAGCTCCCAGAACCGTCAGAGCGGTCACACCGTCGGCTGCCACAGAGCTCTTACCCACATTCCCCCCAAGGGTTGCCAGGTTACGGATCTGGGGTGATCCCATGGTCCATGCCGCGTCATAGAGAACGGGGACCTTCTCTTTTATCAGTACACTCTCTTCCAGATCCCGGAAGGTTGTCAGAGGACCGATATGAATAAGGTCCCGCTCCTGCCTGATAAAACGCAGCTCATCCAGATGGGATATGCAGAGAACCGAATCGGGAGAGCAGCGCTCCTCTTCGATATCCAGGAGCAGGTCCGTACCGCCGGCTATCAGCTTTGCCGATGAGCCCAGTCTGTTCAGTTCATCCAGAGCACCCTCGAGGGTTTCGGGGTAGATAAATTCAAATTCCTTCATTACGACTCCCACTCCTTCTTTACCTCGTCCACGGGGCGGATGGAGTCCATATGGCCCTCCATCTTCTCATAATCTGATCTCTCCATGGTGTACTCCACAGGAGCGACGGTGGCGGGTGTGGGAACCCATGTAAAGGCCTTGTTCACCACCTTGCCGGTGTCTACGAGAAAGTTGATTCCTCCGCCTGGATAGACAAAGGCAGGAGCCCCTCCGATGGAGAGCGCCGCCTTTCCGCTGTGAACCGCCTTAGACAGGGCCAGAGGGGCTCTGCACACGCCGCCCCTTGCGCTGCCGCCTGTGCCACCGTTGTAGAGAACCGAAACCAGGGCGTCTTCGCAGTTGCTCTGAATATCCCGGACAAGGGCCAGAACGGCTCTGTCAGCCTCTATTTCTGTGACTGTGCCGTCTTTGTTGATTCTGAAGAGGGCGAAAATCTCGCCTGTTGTATTGATGACAAGAATGGTCTGCCCCTCACGGGCAATGGACATATCCACAGACCCGATGGCCTGTGCGGGAGTCTCCAGGGAGGTTCCGCCGATGCCGTCACCGTGGTCTCCGAAGTATCTTCCCCGGGAGCTCTTTCTGGCATTGGGAACGACTCCGCTCCAGCTGAGGCCCACCGCCTCACCCGCCAGATGCTCTGTCAGGAGGCCGATAACATGGTGGTCCAGAACGATGCACTCATCCACCGCCTCTTTCATCTTTGCGGCGAAGAGGCCGATGGTGGCGCTGCCGCAGCCGATTCTCATCTTCCGCTCTTCCACACCGCCGATAAACGGGGCCTTGCCGGCCTGCACAGTAATCTTTGTCTTCTTTTCCTTTCCCACAGTCAGCTCGACAGCCTCGCCGTTTGCCAGTTCTGTAATGGTCCTGGCCACTGTGAAGCCCTTCTTTCCTGTAAGCTGGTTGGCTCCGCCGACAGAGATCATCTTGGAACCGTACTCCTCGGGATTAACCATTCCCACCTGAGTTCTGCCCCGGTAGACCCTGTCCCCCTCCTCGCCCAGATAGGCGTTGGTATCGATTTTCAGAATCACGGAGCTGTAGCTTAAGGGGGCCTCGGTGACAACGGTGACAACATCGATGCCGTCGCGGCACTGGCTCACTATAAAGGGGGCCGGTCTGGAACAGGGATAGTTTGTTCCGGCGCCCACCGCCGTCATCAGGGGAGTTGTAATTACCGCTGAGGGAGTGTTCTGACTGATTTCTGTATCGAAGACGGGAGGTCTGCCGCGCACAAGGGCAGTACCGTCATTGATATAGCGCTTGCAGGCTCCGCTTAATCCGGGCGCAATACGGCACTGGATAGGACACGATGAGCAGACAAGACTGTTATCCTGTGTTTGAGATTGTTCTATGGCCCCGGCCGGACAGACTCTGAGACAGACTCCGCACTCGACGCAAAGGGAATTGATGACCGCTTTTCTGCCGTCCATGGAAATGGCGCCGGCAGGGCAGTCGCTGATACAGACCGTGCAACCGATGCACTTATCACTGGTCTGATACATATCCATCACTCCTGACAAAAGCAGAACTGAAATGGATAGGCAGATAAACTGAGGCAGTTATCCAATTTGCATCATCCGTGCCAAATCAATAAACCGCAGTCTCATATAAGATTCTAATTATATACTGTATAACTATTTAAAATTGTACAAAATTTCGATAAATGCCTACTGATAACAAATCAGAGATTTTCTTTACCACAAAATTACCAACATTTTTGTATGTTAAAAAAGTGTTATATACTTAAATGTAAATAATCAGAGGATCTTAATAAACTCCGCGGTGGTATTGGAAATCTGGGTATCCTTCCGCCAGACCAGGAGGACCTTGGAATCGATTGAGGGCTCTGTAATCTTCTTCACAATAAGGTCATTTGAAACGGCTACCTTGGATGAGGTATAGGGTACAATGGCAACTCCAATTCCCGACTCGGCCCAGCTGATGGAGGATGTGATATCATCGTTACGGCAGATAATCTCAGGAAAAAAACCCTTCTGCCTGCAGGCATTGACCAGGATTGTTTCAAAGCGCCGGTGAATAATCAGAGGGGTGTCCTTGAGGCTGATCATTGTTATGGACTCCCCCTTGCAGGACCCGAAGAAAGATTCCTGTCCCATGGCCACAAAGAAGTCGGAATGGTCCGCCCCCAGGGCTTCATCATTAATGGTCTTAGAGTTATACCGTGAGGAATCAAAGGGTTCCCTGATCAGCCCGATCTCAACAATCCCCTTATCCAGCATCTCCATTATCCGGATACTGTTCCCCTCCCATATCTGGTAGTCCACATTGGGGTTGGTCTTCCTGAAATCGATTATCTTCTTCGGCAGTATACGGTTACTCACAGATGTAACGGTCCCGATATTGATGGTGTGGTGAATATCCTTTCCCGAATTCTGTATATCCTCAATGGTGGAATTCAGGAGGGACAGAATCTCCACACCCTTGCTGTGGAGGATCATACCATCCTGTGTGATCTCAAGGTTTCTTCCGCTTCTGATAAACAGATTCACCCCCAGTTCATCCTCCAGGGTCTTGAGCTGGTAGCTTAGTGCAGGCTGGGCGATATTAAGTATTTTTGAAGCCGCCGTGATATTCTGCAGATCGGCGATGGTTATAAAGTATTCCAGCTGTTTAAAAGTCAAATCACGTCCCCTTACAAAACCAATTATAGTACATCACTCAAGTATTATTGCAATCCAGTTCAGGTTCGCTGCTCTTCCACTCATATATTTTTTTTATATATGACCATAAAAAACTTGTATTTTACACTGTTTATTTTTTTCTGTAGGATCTCACTATCCAAGGCTCCCCGGATCTGCCGGTGAGTTTTGAAAAAAATAAAAAATCAGCAGAACTGCTTGGATGGATAGGCAAGATAAACCGGGGCAAGGTAATTGTTTTTGAAGTCGAGGTCAGTTAAAACAGTGAACAGTGCTGATATTCAGATTATTAAACCGGGAACAGTCCATATTGAGTATGGTCCTGTCTCTGCGGTTATAAGCGCATTTCGCGGAACCACAGCTCTTACAGATGAGTGCATCCAGTCGGTGAACCGCATTAAAGAGCTCCTCCAGGAACTCTCCCTGAATATGAAACTCTTAAGAACACCTCTTGCGGCTCTGGCTGCGGATGAACTGCCCTCACTACCGGGCCGGATGATTCAGGCTGTCTCCCTGACAGGAGACGGAACCATGACACCCCTTGCCGCAGTAGCCGGAACCCTGTCGGATCTTACAGCAGACTGGCTGATCGGTGAAGGAGCCACAAGGGTTACCGTCAACAACGGAGGGGATATTGCCGTCCGGCTTAAAGAGAATAAAAATCTCCGGATCGGAGTGTCCCGCAGTCTGTATCAGGGTGCCATGGAAATTCTTGAGATCGAAGCCGGAGACGGCATCGGCGGTGTAGCCACCAGCGGACTCGGGGGCAGAAGCCTCACAAGAGGGATTGCCGACTCGGTGACAGTGGCGGCAGAGAGCTGCCGGACAGCAGATGCCTTTGCTACCTACCTGGCCAACTCAACCTTTGTATCCTGTCCGGAAGTGGCTACAGCCGTTGCGGAGGAACTTGAACCGGGAACCGACATTCCCGGCCTGAGGGTTGTCCGCCGTGTAGGGAGACTCAGGGATTCCGTTGTGAGCCAGGCCTTTGATCAGCTCAGCCGGGCGGCGGAAGAAGCCCTGAAAAACAATCACATCAGAAAAGTATACGCCTCTATACAGGGCAGAAAAATAGAATTAACTGCGTAAGGAGAATCAACTATGAAAATTGCGGTGATCGGTCTGGGTGCCATGGGTACCCCGATGGCTGAAAATCTTCTGAAATCCGGAGACCACAGTCTCAGGATATTTGATCTTGACCGGGAAAAGGTTAAGAGCCTTGAAGAGAAGGGAGCCGAAGGATTTGCAACGGCGGCGGAGGCAGCAGAGACGGCTGATATCATCCTCACCTCCCTGCCCAATGACGCCATCCTCAAGTCTGTCCTTTCCGGAGAAAACGGCGTCATACAGACATGCTCCGCCGGAAGCGTTATTGTCGACCTGAGCAGTGTATCTCCTGCCACCGCCATAGAAATGGCCGGAGAAGCAAAGGCAAAAGAGGTCGGCTATCTGGACTCACCTGTCAGCGGAGGAGTGGCCGGCGCCGTTGCCGGAACCCTGACAATTATGGCCGGAGGCGAAGAGACGGACTTCAGCAAGGCCCTGCCTGTTCTGGAAATTATCGGGAAGAAGATCAACCGCATCGGCGGTGTCGGCTCCGGTGACGCCGTAAAGATAGTCAACAACCTTCTTCTTGGCTGCCATATGGCCGCTCTCTCTGAAGCCCTGAAACTGGGCGAGTCCTGCGGACTCACCAAGGAGAAGATGTTTGAAATTATCCGTGAGAGCTCGGGCGCCAGCTATGTGCTCAACGCCAAGATGGAGAAGTTTATCATTCCCGCCGCCTTTGACGGAGGCTTCGCCGTGGACCTTCAGAAGAAGGACCTTAACCTGGCCCTGGATACGGCAAAGCAGGCCGGCATGAGTCTGGAAATTACAGAAAAGGCGAGAGATCTCTTTGCCGATGCCTCAGAGGCGGGACTGGGGGCAAAGGATATGTCAGTGGTAACCACACTTAAAAAGTAAAACAGAGGAGAGAGTATTATGGCAGTAAAAATCATTACCAATATCGGCACCCTGGTAACAGGAAGCATTGAGAATCCGGTACTCAAAGAAGACACCGTCGTTATCGAAGGCGACAGCATTCTGGAAACAGGATCAGCGGATCTTCTTAAGAAATACAACGGCGCTGAGATCATCGACGCCGCGGGTTCCACCGTGACGCCGGGGCTCTTCGACTCCCATGTCCATGTGACCTCCGGGGACTACGCCCCCCGTCAGAAGACCCTGGGCTTTATCGACAGTGCCCTCCACGGCGGAGTAACAACCATGATCTCCGCAGGAGAGGCCCACACTCCGGGCCGTCCAAAGGACCCCGAAGGAGCCAAGGCCCTGGCGGTGTTCACCTCCAAGAGCTTCTACAACGCCCCTCCCTCGGGAGTTAGGGTCCACGGCGGCGCCCTGATTCTGGAAAAGGGCCTGAAAGAGGAGGACTTCAGCTATCTGAAGGAGCAGGGAGTCTGGCTGATCGGTGAGATCGGTCTGGGAAGCGTCAAGGACCCCGAAGAGGCGGCAGAGATGGTACGCTGGGCACGGGCACTGGGCTTCAAGTCCCAGATGCACACTGGGGGGACCTCCATTCCCGGAAGCTCCACCGTAAGCGCGTCGGATGTGATGACCGTGAAACCCGATGTGGTCTCCCATATCAACGGCGGCCCCACCGCGGTAGACCTGAAAGAGGTAGACCGCATTATGGACGAAAGCGATCTGACCATCGAAATCGTCCAGTGCGGAAACCCCAGGGTGGCGGACTATGTGGCGAAAAAAGCTCTTGAAAAGGGACAGCTCCACAGGGTGATATTCGGAAACGACTCCCCCTCGGGCTCGGGAATCATGGCCCTGGGAATCCTTAGAAACATCTGCTTTATGGCCTCCCTTTCGGGAGTGGCCCCTGAAAAGGCAGTCTGCTGCGCCACAGGAAACACGGCCCGGGTCTACGGGCTGGATACGGGAGTTATTGAAGCCGGAAAGAAGGCGGACCTTGTGATTATGGACGCCCCCATGGGCTCCGTGGCCGATGACGCCCTGGGCGCCTTTGCCGCCGGAGATATTCCCGGAATATCCATGGTTATGATAGGCGGAGAGGTTAAGGTAAAGACCAGCCGGAACACACCTCCCGCCAAACGCAAAGCAAAATAAAAACCGGAAAACAGGAGAAATAATATGAGTGCGGAAATCAGAAAAATCGTTACAGCAGTTGAGACAGTCTACAGCGAAGGATTCGCTGATCTTAAAAAGCCCCTGCGCAAATGCTCGGTATCGGCGGTAATCAAAAACCCCTATGCCGGCAGATTCGAGGGCAACCTGGAAGCCCTCTCGGATATCGGAGCGGAACTGGGCAAGAAACTCTCGGACATTGCGGTGGAGCAGCTGGGAGAAGGAAATATCCACAACTACGGCAAGGGTGCCATTATCGGCATGAGCGGAGAGCTTGAGCACGGTGCAGCGATTCTCCATCCAAAGCTGGGTAAACCCATGAGAGAGTCCATCGGCGGCGGAAAGTCCATCATCCCCTCCTCCAAAAAGGCCGGCGGTCCCGGAACCTCTCTGGATGTTCCCCTCCACTACAAGGATGCGGCCTTTGTCAGAACCCACTACGATGCCATGGAGGTGAGAATCCCAGACGCGCCCAGAGCGGACGAGATAGTTGTATCCCTTGTTTTTACTGACGGCGGAAGACCCCATCCCCGTATCGGCGGCCTTCAGGTTGAAGAGATCAAGGGTGAGGACGGTCTGAGATGATCCCGGATGTACAGGGAGGGAAGTACCTGTAATGCTGAATATGATCAGGAAGGGAAACTCTCCCTTCCTTGAAAAGAAACTGTCTATTGAGACCTTAAGAAACGGAACGGGCTGGTTTCTGGCCCTCCTTTCCATGGTCCTTATACTCTTTATGGGGGAGATCCCCGGACTTCCGGCGGAAGGTCAGCGCTGTCTGGCCCTCTTCGCGGCGGTGTTCTTCCTCTACCTCTTTGAGTCCATTTCGGCGGCGGTGGTGAGTCTTGCCATTGTGCCCCTTCTGGTGGTTATGAATATCGTGCCCATCAAACCGGCGCTCTCGGGATTCTCATCCACCTCCACCTACCTTATTGTGGGCTCCTTTATCATCGCCGAGGCCATGATCAAGTCGAGGCTTGGAAACCGGATCACCTACTTTATCTTCAAGAAGGTGGGGATCACCGCCAGACGGATCTCCCTGAGCATTGTTCTGGTGAATATAGTGATGGCCTTTATGGTCCCCTCCTCCACCGCCAGAACGGCGATGCTTCTGCCGATCTGCCTGAACATCATCAAGGAGTTCAACGGCGGTATCAGAGAGAAGACTAAGTTCGGTACCAACCTGCTGCTGACCCTCTGCTGTACCAACTCAACCATCAGCGCCGGGATACTGACTGCAACCATAACAAACCCCATGGCCGTGGAGTACATCAGGGAGGCCACGGGACATGTGGTAAGCTTTTCCCAGTGGTTCAAGCTGGGATTTCCCCCGGCCCTGCTGATGACCTTCTTTGTGTGGGGACTGATCCAGCTGATCTTCAAGTCGGAGACAAAGGAACTTCCCGGGGGCTTAAGCTTTGTTGAAAAGCAGCTTGATGAGATCGGTTCCGTGAGCACCATGGAGAAGAAGGCTCTGGGAGTCTTTATTCTGACCATACTGCTCTGGGTCTTCGGCGACCGTTTCGGCATCGACAGCACCACGGCCTGCCTGCTGGGGGCCAGCCTCCTCTTCTTCCCCTTTATCAATGTTCTGACCTGGGATGATGTAAAACACAGCATCTCATTGAGCGTTGTGTTTATCTGCAGCGGCGGAATCAGTCTGGGTGCGGCCATGAGCAGCACCGGAGCCGCCTCCTGGGTGGCGGAGTCACTGTTCTCGGGACTTCATCTGGTACAGTACTCCAGCACCGTTATTATTATTGCTCTTATTGTGATTGTTCAGTTTCTGCATCTTGCCTTCGCCGGTACCGCGACAATGGCAAACGTGTTCTTTCCCATAGTTTTGGGAATTGCCAATGTCAGCGGAATCGATCCCATCATGACAATCCTTCCAACAGCCTTTATGATCGGGGGCTACCCTCTTCTGATGTTCTTCAACACCACCCCCAACATCCTGTGCTACGACACAGGGGAGGTTCAGGCGGTGGACTTTCCGAAGATCGGAGTTATCACTTCGATTGTTGCCTCTCTGACCTACGCCCTCTGCCTCCTCTTCTACTGGAACTGGTAGGCGGAACGGATGCTTAAAGAGCTGTCTGCCGGATTCTCAACGGGTCCGGCGGGCAGCTCTTTTTCAGGGATACTTCAGAGCCTCCCGCACCCTGGTGGCAAGCTCATCCCTGCTGAAGGGCTTGGGCATAAAGTGAATGCCCTCGTCCAGAATACCGTGATGGGCAATAACATTAGCCGTATACCCCGACATATAGAGCTGTCTTATACCGGGCTGTATGGACTGCAGCTGACGGCTCAGTTCAAGACCGTTCATCTCGGGCATAATAACATCGGTGAGAAGCAGATCAATCTGTCTCTGATACTGCCTTGCCTTCATTACGGCCTCCGAAGGAGTTCCGGCGCTGAGGACCCGGTATCCCAGGGCTTCAAGCATATGGGCCGTAGTCTTCAGAATGGAGGGCTCATCCTCCACAAGCAGAATAAGCTCGTTACCCGGGGCATCAATATCAGAGTCTTTGTGTTTCGGGGATACTATCTCATTTTTCAGGTCGCTTACAAAGTAGATCTTAAAGGTTGTCCCGACACCCGGTTCACTGTAAACATTGATAAAACCGCCGTTCTGCTTGACGATTCCGTATACTGTGGCAAGGCCGAGGCCGGTCCCCTTCTCCAGCCCCTTTGTTGTAAAGAAGGGCTCAAAGATCTTTTCAAGGGTCTCCCTGTCCATGCCGCTGCCGTCATCGCTGACTGTCAGACGGATATAAGATCCCTCCTGAAAGCCGGGATGCCTTTTGATGAAATTCCGGTCAAAGTACTCCATGCCGGTTTCAATGGTAATACGCCCGACATTGGGTATAGCATCCCTTGAATTGATGCAGAGATTGACCAGTATCTGGTCGAGTTGAGAGGGATCTATTCTGATGGGATCAAGATTTTCACCGGGCAGCCAGGTGAGTGAAATATTCTCTCCAATCAGCCGCTGAATCATTTTCAGCATCTGGGCCAGAGTATCATTGAGATCAAGTTTTTTCGGGTCGATAGTCTGTTTACGGGCAAAGGCCAGAAGCTGCCGGGTAATGTCGGCAGACCGCTGTGCCGCACGGGTAATTTCTTTCAGATTGACCTGAGTCACTTCGTCACTGGTGGTTTGAGACAAAGCAAATTCGGCATTTCCCAGAATAACCGTAAGCATGTTGTTAAAGTCATGAGCCACTCCCCCGGCCAGTCTGCCCACGGACTCAAGCCTCTGTGCCTGAAGAAGCTGATCCTGGAGCAGCCTGTTCCGGGCCGCCGCTTCGGTCTGAACCGACAGGTCTCTCAGAAAGATGACCATACTCCCCCGATCCACTTCGAGAAACTGAACACTCACCTCCACATCATAGAGGGTTCCGTCTTTTTTCATATGTTTTGTGTTGAAGCGTTTCAGGTTATGGTTCAGAACCTCATCAATCTTCAAAGCGACTTCTCCGGGGCTCATTACGCCTTCCAGCTGATGAACCTCCATTCCCACCAGTTCCTCTCTGCTGTATCCGCTCATTCGGCAGTAGGCATCATTCACTTCAAGGATTCTGCCGCTCAGATCAGTCAGCCAGAAACCGTCCACCGATGTCTGAAGGATTGATTTATACTTCCTCTCCTCTCTGAGCAGAGCCTCTTCGTTTCTCTTTCTGTCGCTGATATCCTGGTGGCTGCCATACATCCAGAGTGCCTGGCCGTCGGAAGTTCTGGAGATTACCTTACCACGGTCCTGAATCCACACAAGATGGCCATCCTTGTGAACCATCCGGTACTCGTTGTCGTAGAACTCCGATTCCCCCCGTGTATAGGCCATAAGCTCATTTACACTGCGTTCCAGATCCTCCGTATAGACCAGATTCTTCCAGGTATTTACGTCGGTGGGAGATATCTCATCCAGTGTGTAGCCGAGAATATTGGCCCAGTACTCATTGAAGATGGTCTCTCCGGTCTGTACGTTCCACTCCCAGGTTCCCAGATTGGTTCCTTCAAGAATATACCTGAGCCTGTTCCTGCGGGATTCCAGAACCTCTTCAATCTTCTTATGGGAATCTATATCACTGATCAGAACAAAAAGGAGGGACTCCCCTTCCATCTCAATATGTTTGGCAGTGATCTCGGTCCATATCAGAGAGCCGTCTTTCCGGTGAAGCTGTTTCTCCATGGTACAAGCTTTTTCACATAGATTTTTCAGCTCTTTTATATCGGGAAAATCCAGTCCCCGGGAGAGGATCTCATCCTCCTCATAGCCGAACATATAGAGCATTGTCTGATTAATGTCCCTGATAGTTCCATCACTGAGATTATAGACAAGGACACCGTCTCTGGTCACATCGAACAGCAGGCGGTGGTAGTTGAATTCGGTTTCAAGAGACCTTCGGACCTCTCCCAGATCCGGATTCAGAGCCTCGAGTTCTCTCATTGCATTCTTTAAATCTTCTGCACCGGGCTTTTCAGACATTTTCAACCCTCTATATTTAATAATATACACCCATACCATTAATACAATGATATCTGCATTTAAAACATAAAATTAGACCGGCTTCCGAATATCCTGCCAGATGAATGACAAACCCAATAATCTACCGTGACTTTCTATTTTTTCGATATTTATTTATCCATTCTATTGACACTTTCCAAATTTCTATAAATTAATATCGATATAAATATACTTTTTATTTTCGAGGAGTCACAGGATGCCCAAGGATGAGAAAACAGCTGTTAAGATGAAAGCGGATCTGGATCTTAAGATCCGGAATATCAAAGAAGCCCAGAAGAGATATGCCTCCTATTCCCAGGAGCAGGTGGATGAGATTTTCAGACAGTCTGCCATTGCCGCCAACGACGCGCGGATCAGCCTGGCCAAAAATGCCGTAAAAGAAACGGGTATGGGAATTGTTGAAGACAAGGTGATCAAGAACCACTTTGCTTCAGAGTTCATATTCAACAAGTATAAAGACACAAAAACCTGCGGCGTCCTTGAAGATGATGAGACCTTTGGTATCCAGAAGGTGGCCGAACCCATCGGCCTGCTCTGCGGTATCGTCCCCACTACCAACCCCACCTCCACCGCCATCTTCAAGGCCCTGATCGCCCTGAAGACCAGAAACGCCATCATCTTCTCCCCCCACCCCCGGGCGGCAAAGTGTACCGTCGAAGCGGCAAAGATTGTTCATGACGCGGCGGTAAAGGCCGGAGCCCCCGAGGGCATTATAGGATGGGTGGAAGAACCTACCATGGAGCTCTCCCAGCACCTGCTGGCCCATAACGATATCAATATGATCCTGGCCACAGGAGGCCCCGGAATGGTCAAGGCAGCCTACTCCTCGGGAAAACCCGCCGTCGGAGTTGGAGCGGGAAACACCCCCGCCCTGATGGACGAAACAGCCGATATCAGAATGGCTGTCAGCTCAGTGCTCATGAGCAAAACCTTCGACAACGGCGTGATCTGCGCCTCCGAACAGTCTGTCATTGTTCACAAGTCCCTCTACAGAGATGTAAAAAAGGAGTTTCTCCTGCGGGGAGCCTACATTCTCAGCGAGAGCGAAAAGAAGAAAGTCGGCGCCCTGATCATCGATCCCGAACGGGGAACCATCAATCCGAAGATCGTTGGCCAGAAGGCCGCGGACATCGCCGCCATGGCGGGCATAACCGTTGATCCCGATGTTAAGGTCCTTATCGGCGAGGTGACAGACACCACAGTGGAAGAGCCCTTTGCCCATGAAAAGCTCAGCCCCTGTCTGGCCATGTACAAGTGTAATGACTTCTCCGACGGCCTGGAAAAGGCGAGAATCCTTGTGGAACTGGGCGGAATCGGCCATACCTCCGTCCTCTACACCGATGAAAATAACAGTGACCGGATCAAAGAGTTCGGCGATGTTATCAAAACAGGACGGGTTCTTGTAAATATGCCATCCTCCCATGGAGCCATCGGAGACCTTTACAACTTCCGCCTTGAGCCCTCCCTTACCCTGGGATGCGGAAGCTGGGGAGGAAACTCTGTCAGTGAAAACGTAGGAGTAAAACACCTTATGAATATCAAAACAGTTGCCAAAAGACGGGAGAACATGCTCTGGTTCCGGATTCCCCCCAAGGTCTACCACAAGTACGGCTGCCTGCCCATCGCCCTGAAGGAGCTGGCTGACAAGAAGAGAGCCTTTATCGTCACCGACTCCTATCTCTACAACAGCGGCTGCGTGGACAAGGTGGCAAAGGTCCTGAAGGGGCTGAATATCGAGGTAGAGTGCTTCCACCAGGTCAAACCCGACCCCACCCTGAGCACCATCAACGAGGGTCTGGCCATAATGAACAACTTCAACCCCGACGTGATCATCGGACTGGGTGGTGGTTCTCCCATGGACGCTGCCAAGATCATGTGGCTCCTCTACGAACACCCCGAGGTGCACTTCGAGGGTCTGGCCATGCGCTTTATGGACATCGAAAAGAGAATCTACGCCTTCCCCGACATGGGCAAAAAAGCCGAGCTTGTGGCCATCCCCACAACCTCCGGTACCGGAAGCGAGGTGACCCCCTTCTCTGTAGTAACAGACGACAGAACGAACCTGAAGTACCCCATCGCCGACTACGCCCTGACCCCCAGCATGGCCATTGTGGACCCCGAACTGGTTATGTCCATGCCCGCCGGTCTGACTGCCGCCTCGGGTATAGACGCCATTACCCACTCACTGGAGGCCTTTGTCTCCATCATGGCATCGGACTACACCAACGGTCTGGCCCTGGAGTCCCTGAGACTGCTCTTCAAATACCTCCCCCTCTCCTATAAAAACGGCGGTGAGGACAAGAGAGCCAAGGAGAAGGTGCACAACGCCTCCAGCATCGCGGGAATGGCCTTTGCCAACGCCTTCCTGGGAGTCTGCCACTCCATGGCCCACAAACTGGGAGCGGCCTTCCACATCCCCCACGGTGTGGCCAACGCCCTGATGATCAACGAGGTAATCCGCTTCAATGCCACCGACACCCCCCTGAAGCAGGCGGCCTTTCCCCAGTACGAGTACCCCACCGCCATCTCCCGTTATGCCCGTGTGGCCGACTACCTGGGACTTAAGGGAAACAGCGATATGGACAAGGTGGAAGCCCTGACAGTCAAGCTGGATGAGCTCAAGGCCGAGCTGAAAATCCCCGCCTCCATCAGGGAGTACGGCATCGACGAGAAGGAGTTTATGGATTCGCTGGATCTTCTGTCTGAACAGGCCTTTGACGATCAGTGTACCGGCGGCAACCCCCGCTACCCTCTGATGAAGGAGATCAAGCAGATGTACATCAACGCCTACTACGGTCAGCTTCATGCGGTTAAAAAAGAGACCAGGGCAGGCGCTGCCAGCTGAAGTCTCTGATTTAGAAACACAATAATAGGGCCGCTTCCTTCGGGGAGCGGCCTTTTCTTTCTCACTCCTATATAGTAAAATCCCGACTTGATACAAATGTAAAAAACAGGGAGTTTATCAGATATGAAATTAAAACCTGAAGTACAGAAAGAAATATCACGCCGACAGGAAAAGCAGCTGAAAGTCATTTTCAAACAGCTTTCCGGATCTGACAGAAAGAGCCTCACAGAGTTCCTGAGATCGGGACAGGCTCCCGGCAGCAAGGCCTACAAGGCTCTGAAGCCCAATGTGCAGAAAAGCGTTCTCAAACTGAACCTATCCACCTTTGATATTATTCTGAAGAGAAGCAGAAACCCGATTACCAAATTCCGGGTAAAGATGGCCAAGGTCTCCTATCAGAGCATGCTGAAAGCGGCCTCCTGACACCGACTGACTCCATGAAAAGCAATATTATCCTCATCGGAATGCCCTCCAGCGGGAAGAGTACCCTTGGTGTTCTTCTTGCAAAAGCCCTCTCCATGTCCTTTATGGATACGGACCTGCTGATCCAGGCCGAGGCGGGAGAGCGTCTGCAGAAGATTCAGAACCGGATCGGAATGGATGCCTTCCGCCGCCTGGAAGGCTCCGTTATTGAGAAGGTGGAGTGCGAAAACACCGTTATTGCCACGGGGGGCAGCGCGGTCTACTGCGCCGGGGCAATGGAACACTTGATGAGCATCGGTAAGATTGTCTTTCTGGATCTCCCCCTGAACGAGATTGAGACCAGAATCGGCGATCCAGCCGCCCGGGGTGTGGTAATGGGGGACGGCATGACCCTTTCAGACCTCTATGCCGAACGCCTGCCCCTCTACAGAAAGTATGGGGAGCTGACCCTTTCCTGCAGCAAAAAGAACCATAATGAGCTCCTTGATGAACTGATCGGGCTGATCTGAATTTCCCGTCCGTCTTATAGAGCTGCCTTCCACTCTTTATAGATCCTTCTCAGCTCAGCGGATCTCTCTTCAGATGCCGTAAACAGGGTGTCTATCAGTTCAAGGACGGCCCTCTCTCCGGCCGTTCTGAAAAGATATTCAAAAAACCAGGCATAGTAGAGAGCCGCCTCCCTATTATCGTAGAGGATCTCATCGGGCAGTGAGGCGAACTTCTCCAGATCAAGATCATAGATACTATCAAGATACTGAATATCTGTTTCGGCCAGTAAGCTGTAGAGTGAAGCCGTGGGCTTTCTGCCTGGAAATTTAGAAAAATACCTGGAGTAGAAGCTGGGGAATCCTGTAAGCATAAAACGGAATAGCAGATGGTCCGTCACTTCGTCCCGGCTTAATGAGGGATTCAGATAGTAGGAGGGATTGGAATCATAGAGCATCAGGCTCACACAGCCGTAGAGAAAATGCCGACTGCCGTAGTTTTCGTCATACCTTAAAATGATGATATTGGCCACAGGAATTATATGGATGGACCTGCTATCAAACAGCGCGGGATTCTCCAGCTGCTCCCTCAAGTCCGTGGTGGCCAGAAGACGGGCCTTCTCCCTCTCCTTCTCATCATAAACCCTGTTCTCTTCAATTCTGCTGAAGATATGCTCAAGAAAATCCCTGTCCCCCAGGAGTTCGGGAATGGCTCTGTCGGTAATATAGACTTCAAGGCGGTTCTTCGGGGCAGGCAGAACACCCTTCAGAAAACTGGAACTGCTCCAGATATTGTTTCTGACAACTCTGGTGTTCAGGCTGCTGCCATCGTAGAGGGTGATCCCGCTCCGGCGGGTAGTGGTGTAACGGTCCCCGGCATAGCGGGTGCAGCCGGAAAGGGAAAGAAGGGCCAGCAGAAGAAGCAGACCAGCCCCTTTACCTCCGGGCTTAAGGAGCATACCGGATTTCCCTGGACTTTTTCTTATCCGCAAAGGAAGCGGGCAGATGGACAGTTCATCCATATAGTCCTCCACAAGCTGATACTTGTACCCTGCTTTGAAGGCTATTCTCCTTCTCCGGTCGGTCATTAAGGGCTCTCCTTTTAAAAGGGGCACCGGGATCTTGTCCCGGCTCCCTCTTAAATCTTTATTCAGAAGGCCCTTAATTGCCAGAATGTTCCGGAGATTCTCAGTCGTCCTTTGAGTGGCGCTCGCCGACCTGGAAGTCGTCGGCGTTTTCAAACATGTGGGATACTGTCAGAGCATCCTGACCGGTCAGCTTCTTGAAGTCATCGGTAAAGGAGTCCATCTTTCCCTCTCTGATGGCCTGGGCAAAGGTAACCATTCCCTCTGATGAGAAGGGAGCCTCGGAGCCATCCTTGAAGATGCCGTCGGTTGTTCTGGGAACACCCATAGCATCGAAGATGGCGTAGTTCTCTTCATCACTGATGGACTGGAATACAACAGAGTTTCCGGTGGCCTTGTTTCCATACTCAACAAAGTCGCTCATGGTCATCAGCTCGGGGCCGTTGATATTCAGGATTGCCTCGGGGTATTCATCGGAGGCCAGAGCGCAGGCAACGGCCCTGGCGCAGTCCTTACGTGAGATGTAGGCCATCTTTCCCTCACCCTGGGAGTTCTGCATGACACCTCCCATTTTTACAAAGGTGAAGTAGTTTGTGATCATCGCTTCGGCGTACTGGGAGTTTCTCAGGAAGATATAGTCCAGTCCCTGTTCAGCTACGTACTTTTCCGTATAGGCATGATCGATCTTCTCGACACTGGGGTTGGATTCATCCGCCGCATTAACAAGAGAGGTGTAGATAACCTTCTTTACTCCCGCCGCTTTTGCAGCATCCACACAGTTTTTGTGGGCGTTCTGTCTCTTTGCTCCCACAAAGGGCATGGAGATCAGGGCCAGTCTGTCGGCATTGGCAAATTTTTCTTTCAGACCGTCGATGCTGTTGAAGTTGGTTACATGGGTTTCGATGCCCATATCTTTATACTCCTTAAGGGAGTCTTCGGAGTAAGCGCAGAAGATAAGCTCCTCTTTATCTTTAAGTTCAAGCAGGTATTCAGCAGCCATCTTTCCAAGATTTCCGTCGACACCTGTAAGCAGTAATTTTCCCATTTATATTCACCTCGTTTTGGCAATAGATTGTTTTGTATCTATAATTATATATCTATAAAAATATGTCCAATACAAAGTTTTGATGGGTCATTGGGAAATCGAATAGCTCAGGTTAAATTCTTATATCGCAGGAGTTTCTTCAGGGCGGGGTTACTGTTGTCAGAAATCCAGGCCATCTGGATTTGATAGAGGTGACGGGTACTGGCAATGGGGATCTTCCGGACCCGGGTGCCGTACTCTCCCAGTTCGTAGTGCTCGGGAAAGAAGCCGATAAGCTGCTCGTTGATAATATAGAAGAGCTCCGACTCCACATCATCGGTATATCGGACAATATCGGGTTTATAGCCGTCCCTGTGTACATGCTCCACCATCAGATCATAGGAGAGGCCTATAATCTTCGGATTCAGCATAACCAGGGGATGGGAGTAGAGGTTTTCATTGTCCAGCTCTTCTGTGTCGTAAAGGGGATGATCCCTGCCGACCACCGCGCAGTAGCGGCCCTGGGTCAGGGTTCCGGTTTCAATCCCCTCCTGCCCCTCAAACTCCGAGTCGAAGCAGACAGCCAGATCATAGATCCCCCGCTTCAGAGCCATGGAGATCTCTCCCAGCTTCTCCCTGCTTATCTCCACCTTCACCCTTCGGTTCTGCCTTAGAAAATCGGGCATAATCTCATTCAGGATCTTCACATCCACGGGGCTGGCATACACGATACTCAGCAGCTCTGTTGTGTTCTCCCTGTGAGCCTCCATCTTCTGCTTCATGGACTGAAACTGTTTGTATATGATCAGGGCTTCCTTATAGAAGATCCATCCCGCGGGAGTGGGCTGAATGGGGATCTGCTTCCGGTCAAAGAGTTTATTGTCAAACTCCCTCTCAAGGGAGGCCATATGCTGACTGATGGTGGTCTGGGAGACATGGTTCTTCTTCGCCGTCTCCGTAAAGTTCCGGCACTCAACCAGATCGATAAAATACTTGATCTTCTCAATATTCATGGCATCTTCCTGACTGAGTATACCAGCTCCTACCTGCGGGGATAATCCCTCTCATCCCGGGAGGCTGTAAAATACTTCCTTTCGATCCAACGGGCAAGCAATGCCGCTCCTACCGCGGGTAGAACCATATGGAGAACCGGGAAGCGCAGATCCGCAGCTCTGCCGGAACTGAAGAGATAGAGGGAGCCTTGCAGATAGTGAATCACTTCCTCAATCAGCATATCGGCATCAATATCGAGACCGAACCTGATGCGCCGTTCCCAAATTTTGAATGCCGACCAGAGGCCGAAGACCAGATAGCCCAGAAAGTATTCGCTGAAGGCTTTCACCAGCGCGAGTCCTGCAGAAAGCGGCCCGATAGACTCGGAATCGGTAAGCTTATTCCTCTTCAGTCCCCATGAGATCACCAGAACAATCAGCAGACACTCCAGAGAGGCATGTGCAATTACAGGAATATCCTCAAATGGAATTTCACCCTTATTTAACAGGGGAATAAGGGGAAGCCTTGCGGCAAGGGCGGTCACCAGAGCAAGAAAAAAGTTCGAATGAGCTCTGACAAGGATCAGGACCGCAAAGGAGAAAAGAGAGACCAGGGGAAACAGCTGATAGGGAATAAACCCTGTATAGATCAGACCATTCAAGAACTGATTGGTCATGGCAGCAAGAAAGGCGGTAAACAGGAAACTCTGAGCTTCCCTTTCAAAAGATGTATCACTGTGCATGGCGGGGATAATAGTACTTTAGCTGCCCTTGAGCAAGTGGATTTTTACAGAAGGTTCACTTTGATTTCGGCTCCCGGATATAAGGAAGAAAAGTGACCCGCCCGGGAACATATGTTTACCGGGGTTGTAGGATCAGTCCTACAAAAAGTAAGGCCCTCTTCCTACTTACAGAGCTGCCTGCGGGGGAGACAATATGTACATGTCTGAAGATATGTTTGAGATTAGAACCCTGAATTTGAAGAGAGAAAAAGAGCGAAGCGCCCTTGAATACTTCCTGAACGCCAGTGACCTCACTCTGGAAGAGGATGTGGATTATGCAGTATGTCTGATGGACAGGGAGAAGATAATCGCCTCGGGATGTGCCTCCTCCAATATTCTGAAGTGCATTGCCGTAGATCCCGAATATCAGGGGATGGCTCTGACCAACAAGATTATATCCTACCTGCGCCTCAGGGGATATCACAGGGGATTTTCTTCCCTGTTTATCTATACCAAACCGGAGAACAGGAAGATATTTGAGGACCTCGGATTCTTCACCATTGCCCTAAGTGATGAGGCTCTCCTTCTGGAAAACAGAAAAGACGGAATAGAGAACTACCTCGGAGCCTTTCAGGAAGAGAGTAAGACTTTAAAAGGGAGCACCGCCGCTATAGTGATGAACTGCAACCCCTTTTCCCTGGGCCACCGCTACCTTATAGAAAAGGCCTGCAGTGAGAATGCTCTTGTCCACCTCTTTGTTGTGGAGGAGGACCTGTCGGTCTTTCCCTTTGAAGAGAGAATCGAGCTTGTCCGAATGGGCTGTGAAGACCTTGAGAACCTCCGGATACATGCCGGGGGTGGGTACATAATCTCCCGGGCCACATTCCCCACCTACTTTATAAAGGACAAAAAAATCGTAGACGAGGTTCACAGCAGACTGGATCTGGACCTCTTCGGCTCCCGGATTGCCCCGGCCCTGGGAATTACCAGACGCTATGTGGGTGAGGAACCCTTCTGCCCGGTCACGGCCTCCTACAACAGACTGATGAAATCCATCCTTCCCGACAAGGGAATAGAGGTGGTTGAGATACCCCGGAAAGAGGTGGAAGGCACAGCCGTCAGCGCCTCACGGATAAGAGAGGCTCTTGTGAAAGAGGAGTGGGAGGATCTGGAAAAACAGGTTCCCCCTGCCACCCTTGCCTACCTCAAGTCAGAGGCAGGAATGAAAATTGTTCAAAAGTTAAGGGAGAAGAAGATATGAAAATCATCAAAACCGGAATGGCTGGTTCCCTTGAATCCAGCGATGTCCTGATCACCGTGGATAGCAATACGGGAAAGGGACGGAACATCAGTCTTGAGAGTACTGTTAAGCGTCAGTACGGGAAGCAGATTCTGAAGGTTGTGGAACACACCCTGGATCTTCTGGAGATATCTGATGTCACTGTCCGCCTTGAGGACAAGGGCGCTCTGGACTGTACCATCAGGTCCCGCCTGGAAGCCGCCGTATACAGGGCTGCGGGCAGTGAAACCTACCCCTGGGAGTCACTCACATGAAATTACGAAGAACAATGCTCTATGTTCCCGGAAACAACGCGGGAATGATGAAGGATGCCCATATCTACCGCTCCGACTCGGTTATGTTTGACCTGGAGGACTCTGTTTCCCTCAACGAGAAGGACACCGCCCGCTTTCTGGTATTCAACGCCCTTACCACCCTGGACTACGAAGGGATTGAAACGGTGGTCCGCATCAACGGTCTGGACACCCCCTACGGAAGGGAGGACCTTAAGGCCATGGTCCGGGCCAGACCCGATGTGATCCGTCTGCCAAAGACTGAAACAGCACAGGACGTTCACGATGTGGAGGCAATTCTGGCAGAGGAGGAGAAGGCCTGCGGACTGCCGGAGGGAAGCATCAGAATGATGGCTGCCATCGAAGGCCCCCTGGGTGTTCTCAACGCCTATGAAATAGCTACAGCCTCCAAAAGGCTGATCGGAATTGCCCTGGGAGCCGAAGACTATGTAACCAGCATGAAAACAAGCCGCTCCCCCGGGGGAATCGAACTCCTTTTTGCCCGCTCCCAGATCCTCAACGCCGCCAGGGCCGCGGGGATCTATGCCCTGGATACGGTTTACTCGGATGTGAACAATGAAGAGGGATTCCTGGATGAAGTCAGGCATATCAAGCAGCTTGGGTTCGACGGAAAATCCGTTATCTCTCCCAGGCAAATCCAGCCGGTACACCGGGTCTACTGCCCTGATGACAAAGAGATTGACCATGCCCTCCGTGTGGTACAGGCCATTGAAGAGGCCGAGGCCAATAACTCGGGTGTTATTTCACTGAACGGCAAGATGGTGGACAAGCCCATTGTCGACCGTGCCAAACGGGTTCTTGAGATGGCCCGGGCAACAGGAATCCGCATCAACGAACTGGAGGCATACTGCGATGAAGATGAATAAGAATTCAATCGGCCGGGAGATTCCCGAAAAAATCGGTAAACTGAAGCTCTCCCCCTTTG
Organism: Spirochaeta sp. UBA5339; assembly: GCA_002408085.1. GTDB lineage: Bacteria > Spirochaetota > Spirochaetia > DSM-2461 > DSM-2461 > Oceanispirochaeta. Next base: position 65,035 of record DHQL01000013.1, on the reverse strand, counting down.
AAGGAGCCTTTGCCCATACCCCCCTGGTTCGTCAGGACAAGGGAAACCGCCGTCTTCCCCGGCTGAACAAGCTGGTTGATACAATTGAACAGGCTGTCCTGAAGTCGGAACTCAAAGACGGAATGACAATCAGCTTCCACCACCACTTCCGGGCGGGAGACTATGTTCTCAATATGGTGATGGATGTGATCTCCAACCTGGGGATCAAGGATATCACCCTGGCCTCCAGCTCCCTGACCACCGTCCATGACGAGCTGATCCCCCATATAAAAAAGGGGACCGTCACCCATATCATCACCAGTGGTATGAGAGGAAAACTGGCGGAGTTTATCTCTGCGGGGCATATGGAAGAACCCGTTCTTTTCCACAGTCACGGCGGAAGGGCCAGAGCTGTGGAAGAGGGGGAGATCAAGATCGACGTCGCCTTCCTGGGAGTTCCCTCCTGCGATGTTTACGGCAATGCCAACGGCTACACAGGCCCCTCGGCCTGCGGCTCCCTTGGATACGCCAAGGTGGACGCCAAGTATGCGGACAAGGTAGTCCTTCTTACGGACTATCTTGCGGAGTACCCCAACACCCCCTTCAGCATCGACCAGGATATGGTGGACTACATCGTCAAGGTGGACGCGGTGGGGGACCCCGAAAAGATCAGCACCGGGGCCACTAGAATCACCCGGAACCCCCGGGACCTTCTGATCGCCCAGAATGCCGCCGACTTTATTGCCGCCTCCCCCTACTTCGAGGACGGCTTCTCCCTTCAGACCGGCTCCGGCGGCGCCTCACTGGCAACCACACGATACCTGACCGAGTATATGGAGGCCAGAAACATCAAGGCCAGCTGGGCCCTGGGTGGCATAACCGGTCAGATTGTAAAGATGCATGAGGCGGGGCTGATAAAGAAACTGCTTGATGTACAGAGCTTCGACAGGGAGGCGATCCGCTCCATCGGAGAGAACCGTCTTCATACGGAGATAGATGCATCCTACTACGCCAATCCTTTGAACAAGGGCTGCGCCGTAAACAAGCTGAATGTGGTTATCCTCAGCGCCCTTGAAATCGACCTGGACTTCAACGTCAATGTTCTCACCGGATCAGACGGTGTCATTATGGGCGCCTCCGGAGGACACTCGGATACGGCGGTTGGCTCGGGACTCTCTGTTATAGTGGCCCCCCTGATCCGGGGCCGGACCTCGACGGTCACCAAGAGGGCCCTTTCGGTGGTTACTCCCGGAGAGTCGGTGGATGTCTTTGTCTCGGACAGGGGAATTGCCATCAACCCCAGGCGGAAGGACCTGATCGAGCATTTCTGCGATGTCCGCCTGCCCTTCCACACCATGGAGGAGCTGCTTGATAAGGCCGAACGCCTTGTGGGCCGTCCCGATCCCATCGAATTTACCGACAAGGTCGTCGGTCTGATAGAGTACAGGGACGGAACCATTATCGATGTGGTCAGGCAGGTGAAGGGTCTGGAATGATTCCCCTTAAGATATCCCCCGCAGCGGCTGTGTACTCATCCATGGTCTTTGAGGTGGACCTGAGTCCCAAGCCGGGGCTGGTGGACTCCCTGGACACCGGGGCCCACGGGGATATGGACCGGCAGCTCTTTCACCGGAGCGCCGAAGCCCTGAAGCCGTGGTTTCACCGGATCTATGATGCCGCCCCCGCCGATGGAGAGACCTCGGAGGTACTGCCGGCGATCAGAAGAGTGGGACTGGAGGCGGAAAAGGCCATGCTCACTGCCACCGGCGGGATCAATACCCATAAGGGGCAGATCTTCATTCTGGGAGTCGCACTGGCAGCGTCCAGACGAAAGTCCCTGGGGGATGGTCAGGCCCTGCTCCGGGAGGCAGGCGAGATCTGCCGTGGAATCTGCGATGAGCTGACAGACCGGAAGGAAAAAGGAACCCACGGCGAAGAGATTTTCCGCCTCTACGGCTCCAAAGGCATCCGCGGTGAGGCTGAGGCGGGATTTCCCTCGGTCCGTTTTGCCGCCCTCCCCCGATGGAAGGAGCTCCTTGATAAGGACTGCACCATGGAGGAAGCCGCCCTGGAGACCCTGATGGTTCTCATGACCCGGGTCGATGACAGCACCGTCCTCTACCGCCGGGGCCGGGAGGGCCTGAATACCATGAAGACCCTTGCTCACCGTTTTCTGGACAGGGGGGGAATCAGAGCCTCCGGCAGCCGTGAAAGGCTGCTCCGGATAAACCGCAGATTTGTTTCTCTCAATATATCTCCGGGAGGCTGCGCCGATCTTCTGGCACTGACCCGGTTTCTGATCCTTACAGAAGAGTCCCGGGGGTATCTATGATGTTCAGGGATGTCACTCTGGATGAGGTACTGAAGAGCCGGGAGGAGAGAAGCCTTCACAGGACAGAAGTCCGGAAGAACCGGAATAGAGCCGTTATCCAGCTTACCCTCAACACTCCGGGCCCCCGGAAAAACAGCCTTATGATTCAGAATATCTTTCAGGAGGGTCTCAGCCTGCTGCGGAGGGAGTTTGCCGGTCAGATAGATGATCTCCGGGCCGACTCCACCTCTCCCGCAGGTCCCTCTGCCTTCCTGTCCCTGACTGGTGATCCCGAAAATATCAAGAAAACCTGCTGCCGCCTTGAGGAGGAACACCCCTGGGGCCGGCTCTGGGATCTTGATGTCTATGACGGAGACGACCGGGCCCTCTCCCGCAGCGGGTCGGGACTGGCTCCGCGAAAATGCCTGATTTGCGAAAATCCCGCACACCAGTGCGGACGCGGCAGAACCCACAGCATCCAGGAGCTTCTGGAAAAGATCGGCAAACTCTACAGGGAGCACAGAACACCAATTTATAAAAACGAGTTATAATATACTGATGATCCGCAGACTGACACTCCTTATGTTCCTTGTCTCACTCACCACGGCCCTCTATTCAGAGGTCCGTTTCAGTTATCTGACCCTGGATGACGGACTGTCCAGCAACTCGGTCTACTGCGTAACCAGGGACTCCCAGGGCTTTATGTGGTTTGGAACCTTCAGCGGCCTGAACCGCTATGACGGCAGGGACAACCGGATCTTCAGACCCGGTCCGGCTGACAAGAACAGCATCAGCGGATCTGTTATCTTCAGCCTTCTGGAGGACTCCCATGGACGGCTCTGGGTGGGTACCGATGGAGGAGGTCTTAATCTCTACAACAAGGAGACCATGGACTTCCAGACCTTTTCCAACGACCCGGAAAATCCGGCAAGCATTCCGGGGAACCAGGTATTCTCCCTGGCCGAAGACAATCAGGGACGCCTCTGGATCGGTACAGCCGGGGGCGGTCTGGCACTTTACCGGGAAGAGGGAAATTTCCTGACCCTTAACACTACCAATTCAAGACTTGTAAACAACAGGATAAGGGCCCTTTACTGCGATAAGGAGGACAGACTGTGGATCGGAACAGAGGGAGGACTCTCTGTCTATGACAGCCGCAGCGGTCTGTTTCTGGAGATCCCCGGCATGAATCTCTTAACAGGCAGCCTGATCCGGAGTATCTCATACGATGAAAAGAGAGGAATCTGGATCGGCACCAGCAAAGGCCTCTATCTCTATGATTTTTCCACTGTCACCGGGTTCCCCCTTCCTGGGGAAGCAGGGGTACGTGCAGTCCTCCCGAACGGGGATTATCTCTGGGTCGGCACCGAACGGTCGGGACTCTATATATATCAGTTTATAAACGAAACCTGGGAGATTCTGAATGAGACAAACAGCACCCTCTCCTACGACAAGATAAGAAGTCTCTACAGGGATGAAAAAGGTCTGATCTGGATCGGCACCCGAGGGGGAGGTATTAATCTGTTCAACCCGGAAACGACCCTGATCACCACATGGATGGCGGGAACAGGGGATGAACGCGATCTGAGCAGCCCCTATATAAGGCAGATGGAGGAGCGCTTCGATGGCAGCATCTGGACGGCCACCGACGGAGGAAGCATCTCTATCATCCGGACAGACGGAACAGTCAGACAGGTCAGCCTTCCTGCAGAAGAGGCGTCAGGAGAACATGATCAGGTCTACTCCCTTCTGGAGGACTCCTCGGGGAGGCTGTGGATCGGAACCGACGGAGCGGGTCTCTACACCATCCTTCCGGGAGGATCAATCGATGATGCCCTCCCCTTCTCTCTGGAATCACCCGCAGAGGCCGGACAGGGCCGGGAAACCATCTGGTTTATCTCAGAGAGCAGCGACAGCAGTATCTGGATAGGCACCGAAGGTCTGGGGCTCTACCGTATCAATGGCGATGACGGCGGCATCACCCGGTATACCCATAAACCGGGGAACCTTGAAGGGCTGAACGGCAATGCGGTGCGCTGTATCTTCGAGGACTCCCGGCAGCAGATCTGGGTGGGAACATGGGACGGAGGTCTCAACCTCTATGATAAGGAGAAGGACCTGTTCAGAAGCTTTACCCGCTCACCCAACCTGACCGGCAGTCTCAGCGACACCTCGGTGAACACCATCTTCGAGGACCGGAGGGGTCGCCTGTGGGTCGGAACCGGGGGCGGAGGAATCAGCATATTCCATCCTCAGGAGGGAATCTTCAGAACCATAAGCTCCCGGGACGGTCTGGCAGGGGATAATATCTACGGTATTCTGGACGATGAGGAAGGCAATATCTGGGCCTCCACAGACAAGGGTCTCTCCCGGATCTCTCTCTATGAGGAGAAGATCCGCAACTTCAGCCGGGCCGACGGCCTTGCGGGAAATGAGTTCTCCCAGAACGCCTACCTGAAAACCTCACAGGGCAGACTCTTCTGGGGCGGGAATCACGGTATCAGCGCCTTTAATCCCCAGGACCTGAACTTTGATGAAAAACCACAGGGGACCATCCGCTTTACGGGCCTCTGGATTCACAACCTTCCCGTCCGGATCGGCCAGAGCTTCTACGATGAACTGATTCTGGACAGGGATCTCTCCCTGAAGCAGGGGATTCACCTCCCCTATGAGGGAAACAACCTGACCATCAGGTTCTCCATTCTCTCCTACATTGACCCGTCCAAACACCAGTACACGGCTCAGCTTGAGGGAATCGAAGAGAGACCGCGGTTTCTGGGAAACAGCAACGAGGTCAGCTACGCCTCCCTGCCCCCGGGAGAGTACAGGCTGAAGATAACCGGGACCGATAATAACGGTCTGTATGCGGAAGCCTGGCTGGGTGTCGTTGTAGAGACTCCCTTCTGGATGCATATCTGGTTCTATGTCCTCTCGGTGCTGGTCTTCCTCCTTCTGCTCTCAATAATCATCTTCTACCGGCTCAGAAACCTTGCCAGAAGCAATGACCAGCTCAGAAGCTTTACAATGCATATGGAAAAGGCCCGTGAGGAGGAGAGAAAGGCCGCCGCCAGAGACTATCATGACGAACTGGGACAGCTTCTGACGGCCATGAAATTCGACCTCTTCTGGCTCAACAGTCATCCCGACAGCGATGAAACCGTCCGGAAGGAGAAGATCTCCAGCCTCCTGGAGATAGTCAACGATGCCATCAGCTCTGTAAGAGTCCTCTCCACCAATATACGCCCCAAGGCCCTGGACAACCTGACTCTCACCGAAGCCCTCGAGTGGCAGAGCCGCCGCTTCCGCAAGAGAACGGGAATTGAACTGGATCTGGATATCAAGATCAAGGGCAAGGTCTTTACCGAAGAGGATATCGACAGAAAGACCGCACTCTTCCGGATGTACCAGGAAATTCTTACCAATATCATTCGCCACTCCGAAGCCTCCAGGGTGACGGTAAATGTCTATCTTGAGGATTCAAAGATCTACCTGAGGGTCAGGGACAACGGAAAGGGTATTCCCAAAAATGCCAAACGCAGGGAGGACTCCTTCGGTCTGATCGGCATGAGGGAACGGTGCCGCCACTTCAACGGAACTTTTACCATAGAGAACCACCCCGACGGGGGAACTCTTATAAAGATAACACTCCCCCTGCGGGACAGAAAACAGGAAAGGAGCTCCCATGCATAAAATACTGATTGTCGATGACCATCCCCTGGTACGCAAGGGGCTCTGTGAAATACTGAAGGAGTCCATTCCCTACAGAGTTCTGGACGAACTCTCCGACGGGGACATGGTTCTCGAATCCCTGAGCCGGGAGAACTACGACGTGGTTATTCTGGATATATCTCTCCCCGGAAGAGACGGTTTGGATATACTCAAGGACATAAAAATTCAGCATCCCGATACGGCGGTACTGATCCTCAGCATCCAGCCCGAAAGCCAGTATGCCCTGAGGGCACTGAAGATGGGTGCTTCGGGCTGTCTGAACAAGGCAAGTGCACCGGAGGAGCTGGTGGATGCGGTACGTGAGGTGATCAGGGGAAACCGCTATCTGACTCCCAAGGTGAGCCAGCTTCTTCTGGAAGAGTACCAGGGAGACCACTCCGAACTGCCCCATAAACAGCTCTCGGAAAGGGAGTATCAGGTAATGATGCTGCTGGTTTCGGGGCTCTCCAGCGGTGAGATTTCAGACAAACTGAACCTGAGCATCAAGACCGTCAGCACCTACAGAACCAGGCTTCTCCAGAAGATGAACCTGAAGAACAATGCCCAGCTAACTTATTATGCTGTAAAACATAATCTAATCAGCGACAGCTGACCCTCTCTTGTAGGACGATTCCTACATCCGATTCCTTTTCTCTCCTACATCCGGATTCTTAATTCAAACCTTACAATAATTCTCAGCAGGACCCCGAGGGGTCTGATACGTAAAACGAAGACCCGGCATGACCGGGGCCAAAGGAGTTTATGATGTTTAAAAGAACCTTATCCTTACTGCTCATTCTTATGGCAGTTTTCACAATGGGACTTGCCGCTGAAGGCCAGACCGATGGAGCCGGTGGAAATCCCCAGTATCCCAAGGGAGTTCTGGACTTTGTTGCACCCGGAGGAGCCGGTGGAGGATGGGACCTTACCATCAGAACAACAGCCAAGGTCCTTAAGGATACAGGACTCGTCAAGGTTCCCATGCCTGTCAGAAACAATCCCGGTGCCGGCGGTTCGGTCAACCTGGCCAGCCTGCAGGAGAAAGAAGGCTCCGACAAGATCGTCTGTGTCTACTCCTCTCCCCTTATCCTTACAAAACTCAACGGAACAACAGACCTGGGATATGAAGATGTTACTCCCCTGGCCCGTCTGATTGCAGACTACGCCGTGTTTGTTGTAGCAGCAGGTTCCGAATACAAGACAATGAACGATGTAATGGATGCCCTGAAATCAGATATCAAGAGTGTAAAGATCGGAGGTATCTCCTCAGTAGGTTCCATGGACCACATCCAGTTCCTGATGATGGCCAAGGCTGCCGGAATCAAGGACCTGAACCAGATCGATTATGTCAGCTTTGACGACTCCGCCACAGCACAGGTGCTCGGCGGACACATTGATGTCTACTCCACCGGTCTTTCCGAGGTTCTCGGTCTTATCGAGAGCGGCGACCTGAGAGCCCTGGCCCAGACCGCCGACCACAGAGTCGGAGAGGGAGTTGTAGCCGATATCCCCACCTGTGTAGAGCAGGGAATCAATGCAACCTTCGTAAACTGGAGAGGCCTATTCGGCGCACCCGGCATGCCCGAATATGCAGTTACCTACTGGAGAGAAACCCTGGCCAAGCTGGTGGAAACACCCGAGTGGGAGCAGGCAAGAATCACAAACGGCTGGGACGACGCCTATCAGGATGCCCCCGAGTTTGCCGAGTTTCTTGCCCAGGTAAACCAGGAGTATACAGAGATTCTGACCGACATCGGAATGATCAAATAAATTAGAAATGGGGACAGCCGCAGGGGCTGTCCCTCTGGAGGAAACCGTGAGTTTTTCAATTATTCCATCCCTGTTATTTTTTGTTCTGGGTCTGGTTTACACAGTTTCAACCGCCCTTCTCCCGGAAGCTGCGGTTGGCCGGCCATTTGAACCCAAAATCTTTCCCTTTATGCTGGGCGGCCTGATGCTTGTCATGTCCCTGGCTCTTATGATCCGCGAGATAAAGGCCCTTAAGGGCAATGAAGAAATACAGGAACACCTGCCCTTCTACAAGGAGGCGGGATTCAAAAAAATCGCACTGACCTGCGTCTTTTCCGTACTCTACGCACTGCTCTTCGACAAGGTCGGATACGTGATCAGCACAATCATCTTCCTTGAACTGGAACTGATCCTGTTCAACGGAGTTAAAAACTGGAAGATCAATACGGCTGTGTCTCTGGCATTCAGCCTGTTTATCTATATTGTCTTTTCCAAACTCCTGGGAGTCTACCTTCCCATGACTCCCGGAATCTGGATATAGGGGGATCTGATGGATACATTAGCCTTTTTACTTGACGGATTTATGGTTGCCCTGACCCCGATGAACCTGATGTGGGTCTCCATCGGAGGTCTACTTGGAACCATAATCGGCATGCTCCCGGGACTGGGACCTGCCACAGGTGTTGCGGTGCTTCTGCCCCTCACCTTTTCAATGGGCCCCACCGCCGCCCTGATCACCATGGGCGGAGTCTACTACGGAGCCATGTACGGAGGATCAAGAGCCTCCATTCTGATCAACACCCCCGGTGACGGCGCAGCCGTTGCAGCCACCTTTGACGGATACCCCATGACGAAGCAGGGGCGGGCTGAATCGGCCCTGGCCATCTCGGCAATCGCCTCCTTTATCGGCGGTATCTTTGCCACCTTCTGTATGGTCGCCATTGCCATCCCCGTGGCCCGTTTCGCCCTGAGATTCGGCCCCGCCGAGTACTTTATGCTCTTCCTCTTTGCCCTTTCCGCCACTGCCTCAATGACAGAGGGCAACAGGCTCAGAGGATTTATCGCCACCATTCTGGGACTTATGATCGCCACAATCGGTATCGACGGTCAGTCCGGTGTCAGCCGCTTTACCATGGGTATTCTGGAACTCCAGAGCGGTATCGACTTCCTGATTGTTATCATCGCTGTCTACGCCCTGGGCGAGGTATTCAAGAGCTTTAAGAACATCGACTCCGGTCAGGCCACGGTTCAAAAGAGCTTCGGCAAGATCTGGATCAGCCGGGAAGAGTGGAAACGCTCAGTCTGGCCCATACTCCGCTCAGCCCCCCTGGGATTCTTTGTGGGAGCTCTTCCCGGCGCGGGCGGTACCATGGCCTCCCTTATGTCCTACAATAACGAGAAACAGCTCTCCAAGCACTCCGAGGAGTTCGGTGACGGTGCCATCGAAGGTCTTGCGGCCCCCGAATCGGCCAACAACGCAGCCTCTGTAGGAGCCATGATCCCCATGCTCACCCTGGGTATACCCGGTTCCGGAACCACAGCTGTAATGATGGGAGCCCTCCTGCTTCTGGGCCTTCAGCCCGGTCCCATGCTCTTCCAGCAGCAGCCTCTTATCGTATGGGGACTCATAGCCTCAATGTTTATCGGAAACATAATTCTGGCTGTAATGAACATCCCCCTTGCGGGACTTCTTGTGCGGGTTCTTTCGGTTCCCCCCAAGATTCTCTACCCCATCGTTCTGGGTCTCTCCTTTGTGGGAGCCTATGCCATCAGCTACAGCGTTATGGACTTCTTCCTCCTGATCGGCTTCGGACTTCTGGGATACTTTATGAGCAGAAGCAAGTTCCCCTCCACGCCGATGATTCTGGCGGTTATTGTCGGAAACAATATGGAGCAGTCCTTCCGCAGGGCCTATAAGATTTCAGACGGAAGCCTGGGCATCTTCTTTGCCTCACCCATCTGCCTGATCCTCTTCTCCCTGACAGTGATCTCCATCCTCTACCCCCTGGTAAAGGCCGGAATTGCCAAAAGAAAGACTGCCGAAGCTTAAGTTTATCCTGTCCTGCCCGCCCTTCTTCCGGGGCGGGTTTTTCTGCCTGTTTTAAATATTCAACCTGATTCAGAATCACTTTTTCATTGCAAAAAAGCTGTTTCCAGAGTATCATAAACCACATTTATTTCTTTTTATCAAAATAAATTAAACAAACCAAGGACTCCTATGACCAATCTGCAGATATGCCCCGGACCTGTCAGCCTGAAAACAGACTTTTTCAACAGTGCCGCCGGGGGGTGGGACAGGAAAATCAAGGCCAATGATCACTCTGTTCTGGATAAACTTTTCAGGATATTCCCCCTCTCAGAAAATGAGAGGATTATCGATGTGGGAAGCGGTACGGGCATATCAATTCCCTACTACCGGAGGGCCGGCATCAGGGATCTCTACTCGGTGGAACTGAGCCCGGGTATGGTCGAAATCTTAAGAAATAAATTTCCCGATCTCAGAATCTTTCATCAGTCCTATCTGGAGCCACTGAAGTTCAGAGCTTCTGTGGACAAGATTGTAATCTACAACACCTTTCCTCATTTTGATGACTTCGAAGAGGTCTTCCGGCGCTCTGCGGAGTACCTGAAACCCGGGGGAAAACTGATCATCGCCCACTCCCTTGGCAGGGACGCTCTGAATGCGCTTCACAGAAGGAAGCACCATGCCGTAGCCGATGATATCCTCCCCGATAAGGACTTCTTTCACAGGATGTTCAGCAAGCATGGATTCGGAGAAGGACAAACCTTCAATGGGGACTGGTTTTATACGGCAGCCGAAAGAGGCTGACCGGAAGTCAGCAGGCCGCAATTTCCTTGAGGTTGAATTCCTTTCCGCTTACAAGATCCCAGTTATCAACCCCGCATGATGGGCAGATCCGCTTCTGTTTCAGCAGATTGTAGACCTCACCGCACTCTTTGCACCGGGCATTGCCGGGGATAACCTCGATTTCCAGGACCGTGTCTGCCAGTTCCGTTCCGTCAACAGCGGCGGGATAACACTCATGCAGATAGCTGGGGATAACAGAGGAGAGCTCTCCCACCTGAAGAACGATCTTCTGCACGGTGGTAAGGTTCTGCTCCTTCATCACATCCAGAACGGTTCCGGCGATATTCATTACTATTCCAAGTTCATGCATAATCTATAAGCCTCCACGGGAGCCCGAAGGCTCCCGAAGAAGGAATCACGTAGTCTTAAGAGACTAGGCTCTTCCCCCTCTAAATGAGTCTTTCACCTTTCTGATGGCGATCTTGCCCTGACGCTTTAAGACCTGTTTTACAACGGCAGGTTTGAGATCGAAATACTCGACTCCCTCTCCGTCATAAACACGCTCAAGGCTGATGGCGTCAAACTTACACTTGGTGGTACACTGACCGCATCCGACACACATATAGCTGTCCACAATGGTGGCACCGCATCCAAGACAGCGCTCTGTCTCTTTCTTCAGCTGCTCTTCTGTGAACATACCCCGGAAGTCAGCGTAGCTCTTCTTGTGATCCGATGAGGACTCAAGATTGGCTGGCTGCTGTCTTGCTGTGTTGTCGTAGTTTTCGAAAACTGCAGCACTCTTATCCAGCTCGGAGTATTCACGGCGGTCACGGCCGAGAACCAGGCTGGTACCGGGCTGTACAAAACGGTGCAGAGAGATGGCGGCCTGCTTACCGGCGGCAATAGCGTCGATGGCAAAGCTGGGACCGGTGTAGACATCACCACCTGTAAAGATATCCTCCTGGGCTGTCTGGTAGGTAAACTCATCGGCAATAACGGCGCCGTTGGGTCTTGTTTCCACCGCAGAACCTTTCAGAAGATCTCCCATAACAATGGACTGACCTACAGAGAGAAGGATATTGTCCGCTTCCACTGTGATGCAGTCCTTCTCGTCGTAGCTGGGACTGAACCGACCCTGATCGTCGAATACGGAGAGACACTTCTTGAACTCAACGCCCTTAACCTTTCCGTTCTCGGTGATAATCCGTTTGGGACCCCAGCTGTTGTTGATGGAGATTCCCTCTTCCTCAGCCTCTTCAATCTCCTCCTCAAGAGCAGGCATCTGCTCACGGGATTCGAGACAGAACTGGGATACACTTCCCTCACCTGCCCTTACGGCTGTACGGGAAACGTCGATGGCTACGTTACCGCCACCGATAACGATGGTGTTTCCTTCGAGCTTCTTGTTCTGATCCTGGTTGATCACTCTCAGGAACTCGATTCCGGACTGAACACCTTCGGCATCCTCGCCCTCTACTCCGATCATCCTTCCGCCCTGGGCGCCGACTGCCAGATAGAAGGCATCGTACCCCTGGGATCTCAGCTCATCGAGGGTTATGTCTTTTCCGACTTCCACACCGGTTTTGAACTCGACACCCATCTCTTTGATGATGTCGATCTCAGCCTCAACAACGTCCTTTTCAAGACGGAAGTTGGGGAGTCCCAGTGTCAGCATTCCACCCAGACGCTGCTCTTTTTCAAATACGGTAATGGTATATCCGTCCAGAGCCAGGTAGTAGGCACAGGAGAGACCGGCAGGACCGGAACCGATAATGGCGATCTTCTTGTCGCTGTAGTCATGACGTTTTGTAGGAATGAAACGCTTGTTCTTGTCCAGCTCCATCTCGGAGATAAACTTCTTGATCTCATCGATGGCGATGGGAGCATCGATATCACCGCGGGTACAGGCATCTTCACATCTTCTGTTACAGATACGTCCGCAGACCGCGGGAAGGGGGTTTTCGTGCTTGATCAGTTCAAGGGCTTCCTTGTACTTGCCCTGAGCCGCCAGCTTGATATATCCCTGAACACCGATGTGAGCGGGACAGGCTGTTTTACAGGGAGCTGTTCCGGTCTCAACAACATTCTTGCGGTTGGTCCGGTACTCGGGGTTCCAGTACTCGGGAGTCCACTTGAGGTCACGGGGAGTATCCTTGGTTGTAATATCTTCCACAACCTTGTTTGAGGAGCAGAGCTTCTGTCCCATCTGCAGGGCGTTAACAGGACAGTACTCAACACACTGACCACAGGCCACACAGTTGTCCTTGTCTACCTTGGCCACGTAGTTGGAGCGGACCATGTCGTTGTTCTTGAACATGGTTGCCGTACGGAGTGAGAGACAGCCGCATCCGCAGCAGTTACAGATGGCGTGGGTTTTTCCGCTTCCGTCGAGGTTGGGAATCTGGTGCATCAGACCGTTCTCTTCGGCCTTGGCGATTATTTCAAAGGCCTCTTCTCTTGTGATCTCACGTCCACGGCCGGTCTTGATATAGAACTCGGCGGCATGACCCATCTGGATACACATCTCTTCCTTCAGGTGGCCGCAGCCCTCACCCATGGCTTCCCTGTTGGTGCGGCAGGAACAGTCTGTTACGGTGAAGACGTCGTTTTCGTTCAGGTATTTTGAAACTTCCTCGTAGGAAGCGCTGCGGCTCTCTCCGTCGATGGCGGTTTCAATGGGAATTACACGCATCAGTCCAATACCGGGTTTGAAGACACCGGCACTCTTGGGTCCGCGGACACGGCCGTAGGCCTCCATGGCATAGGATACGATGGGGTATTTCTTTACGTTTTCCAGGTTGTTTACGATAACTTCCATGGCTCCGGGAATCCAAGTTTCCAGCCAGAAGATATCGGTTCCATCCTCTTCAATAACAAAGCAGGCTCCATACACGGCCAGCTTCATCAGCTGCTCGTGGCAGAACTTCTCATCCAGGTTCAGCTTCTCGGCTACCTGTGCTGCACTCAGGTGATTGTACAGTTCAAGTCCCAGACCTACCTTGGCCATATCATCATCGATTCCGGCTTCCAGAATCACATACTCGGGATCTTCCCACTTGTAGAAGTCCTTGGGCTTCTTCTTGTTTCCGATAATGTTGGCCAGTGCAAGAACATCCTCCTTGTACTGACACTTGTATCCCTCGGGGAACCACATCCCGTTGAGACTGCTCTTGTCGACATTCAGATCAGCAAACACATCCATATTTAGATCTCCTTCCAGTTTTTAACTTCATTTTTTAAATACATTGTCCATTCAGAAATCCCCTCTCCGGTTTTTGCGGAAACAGGGAACACTTTAATATCCGGATTGAGTTTGAATACTCTCTCCTTAACGGCCTCCAGATCAAAATCGAAGAACTCCGCCGCATCCATCTTGTTGATGATCAGTACATCAACCATTGCAAACATATTCGGGTACTTCAGGGGTTTGTCATCCCCTTCGGGAACACTGAGAATCATGGTGTTCATGGCAGATCCGGTGTCAAAATCCGCCGTACAGATCAGATTGCCTATATTCTCAAGTACAACGAAGTCCAGATCCTCAGTCCCCAGAGATGTCAGTCCCTGTTCGGTCATGGTGGCATCCAGATGACACATCCCTCCCGTATGGAGCTGAATCACCTTGGCTCCGGAAGTGGAAACAGTTTTTGCATCCACATCGGAATCGATATCAGCCTCCATAACTCCGATTCTGAAGTCATCCTTCAAGGCCTCAATGGTTCTCATCACTGTCGTGGTCTTCCCGGAACCCGGAGAGGACATCAGATTCATCAGAAAGACTCCCCTCTTTTTCAGGTCTTCCCGCAGCTCCTCAGCCTTTCTGTCATTACCTTCAAAGATGCTCTTTTTAATCTCGATCACCTTGAACTCATCCATCAACGGTCCTCCTCACCGAACATTGTTCGGTATTATTATTACATGACTTCAATGATTAATCAATAAAAATATATCAATACAAAACACACGATTATTCCTTGCACAAAACTCAGTATGTGAACTACTATCGGATTCAATATGGCCGAGAAAAACAAAAGACAGCTCCAGTCCATTGAGACCAGACTGAAGATCACCCGGGTCTCCATCGCCCTGTTCAAGGAGCAGGGCATGAGCAATGTGACTGTACGTGATATATGCAGGGAAGCGTCCATCTCCATCGGAAACTTCTACCACCATTTCAAGTCCAGGGAAGAAATTATCAATACGGTCCATCAACAGCTGGACCTGCTGTGGGAAAGCACCCTCCCCGGACTGGATCTGACCAGAAGCGTAAGGGAGAATATACTCTCCCTCTTTGATGAGGCGGGTCGGGTCATGCTGGAACTGGGCTGGGAGATGACCGCCCACAGCTATGTCCATCTTCTCACAAGCGACAAGAAATATGCCGTCCAGAGGGACAGACCCATCTATACACACCTGAAAGAAGTTATTGATGCAGGGGTTAAAAAGGATGAATTTTATCCGGAAGCGGACCTGGAACACCTGATTGAGCTGCTGATTACCTGCGGACGGGGCATCCTTTTTGACTGGTGTCTAATGGAGGGGAGCTATGATCTTGGCAGAAAACTGCGGAAAGATCTGGCTGTGATTGTTGACGGTTTCTGCAGGTAGCAGTCCGAATCAGACCGGACTGGAGAGTGTTCTGCCCATCCTGAAGTAGGGAACCTCAGCCTTGTAGAAACGCTCTCCCCGGGGCTCCATCCCGAACCGCCTGTAGTAGCCCATGGCGGACTCTCTGGCATCACACCAGAAATACTCGATATCCCGTTCTTTCAGGTATGCAATTACTTCATTTAAGACCCGGGTCCCGATTCCCCGGCCCTGAAGGCTCTCTTCTGTGGCAAACTTCCGAAGCCGCGCAGAACTGCCATCTACAAAGACCGAAGCCACACAGACCAGCGCCTCATCCACAAAGGCTCCGAAATGAATCCCCTGTTCATCCCCGTCAACATGGCAGAACTCCACCGGTTTTTCCGGCCAGAGAACCCTGTGTCTGAGGACAATGGTGTCTTTCCAGTGAATTTGTCTGATATCCAATTCTCAATACTCCCGTTAATATAACCTGGCAGATCTTCTCATGTATAAAACCATTTGAGAAGGTGTTCCCTAAAGCCTGTCCCCAATATTATATTAAACATCCGTCCACCCGCAAAAACAGATCAAAGAGGAGAAGATTTTGAGCGAACAGATCATGACATCAAAGGAGGGCTCCTTCGCCCGCTTTACAATAACCGACAGGGTCCCCATGATCCTGCAGGATCTGATCAGCAATAATGATTTTCCACCTGAAACTGTTGAAGGGCTTAACTTCCTGCTGAACTCAGTTCCTGCGGGAACTCTCAAACCGCTGAAGACCGCCTACCCCTTTGCCGCCAGTATAAATAAGACGCTTGCTGAAAATCCCTCATGGAACTGGCTGAACGGCCCCTTTCTCTTTCTGGAAAACTACCTCTACCATAAAATTGCCGAGATCTGCGGGTATTACTCCAACGGCCATGACTACTTCCAGTACAAGAAGGAGGCGGAAGCCCGAAAGGGAGTGGACATTTTTTCCGAAAACCTTGAGAAGATCAAAACTATAGACTCCTTTTCAGAGATCTGCCTGCTGAACCTGATGGGAAACAAGGCCGACCTGAGCCAGAGTTCCTCCTACTACTCATCAGCTTCCTCCTCGGAGCTGCTGATTGACCACCGTGACAGGGCAGCTGAGAAAATCGGAGGCTGTTCCCGGGTTGATATTGTTCTGGACAATGCGGGAGAGGAGCTGTTTTTCGATCTGCTTCTGGCCTGGTGGATGCTGACCAAAGGCGGAGTGAAAAAGGTGAAACTCCACTTTAAAGATCTGCCCTACTTTGTCTCGGATGCCCTGACTGCCGACTACAGGCTCCTACTTAATATCCTTAAACAGAGGGCTCCCTGGTTTACAGAGGATATGAAGAGCTTTGAGAATGAGGGCCGGCTTGAACTCTCCGCCCATCCCTTTATCTCAGGGGGAAGGCTCTACTCCGGGATGCCCGCAGACCTGACAGCGGATCTTTCTCAATCAAGCCTGATTATCTTCAAGGGAGACCTCAACTACCGCCGCCTTGTGGGAGACAACTACCATCCCTGTGACACAGAGACGGCATCAATCCTGACCTGGCTTCCCGCAGACATTCTGATAAGCCGTATCCTGAAATCGGAGGTGGTTGTCGGCCTTACACCGGACACAACCCCCGACAGAAAAAATACACAGTGGATGTATAACGGAAAGTATGGGCTGATTGAATACGTCACTGGTTCAAAAATATGAATGATACAGACTCACTCTTCAATTAACTTCATCAAAATAATAATGATCTGCCCGTACTGCAAAAAGTTCCCTGTAATCTGAAGGCGAATAGCCTGTAAAGATTTTAAATGTCTTAACGAAGGCGTTATAATTAGAGTATCCTACAGAATTCGCGATCTCTCCGATCAGATAACCGCTATTGGTCAGATAATCCTTCGCCTTTTCCATCCTTATTGAAATTAGAAACTGCTGTACAGACACTCCAGTTTCCTTCTTAAACTTCTGGGTAAGATAAGATCTGTTTACACCAAGCAATTCAGCAATATTTGAAATTGATATTTTCTGATCAAAACTTCTTTCAATGTAGTCTTTACAGGTCTGGACGTAATCAACCCTTTTACCGACGATGGTCGGCTGAGTTCTCTTATCCTCCAGTAAAAGCCACAGTATATCATAGAAAAGGCTCTTAACTTTCATACGATAACCGTTCTCTTTCCTTTCCATAATATTGTACAGATCTATATAGTTCCTTTCTTTTTCTTCTGTATACTGCTGCCGGAAAATATTGTTATTACCGATTTCACCGGCAGTACTCATTATTTCTCTGGCTTTAGTACCGGAAAAACCAACCCAACGATATTTCCATGGATCCTTGGATGAAGCTTGATACTTATTTTTCTGCATTGGAGTAATGATGAAGGAACAACCTTTGCCCAATTTATATCTTGAACCGTTTATCCACAGGTAGCCGCTGCCCGAAACTATGTAGTGGATAATAAAGTGATCCCTCCTGCCTTTGAAAGAGTAGTAGGGATCACACTGCTGATGTCCCGCGAAAAATACATTAAGTTCGCTTTCATTATCAAAGCTGTCAAACACATTATATCGTTTCAATATGTCCCTCTAACATCTATCGGTGAAATTCCTGTATTAAACCGCAAAACAGGTATGGAATCATGTTAGTTTTTGCAGAGAATCATCCATCTCAGCATGTAATTATGTTACACTTTATTTCAAAAAAATAAAGTTATTTTTTATTCTCACCTGGTTTATCCCAAAGTACGTCAATATCCATATGTCCTTACTATAAAAATATTTACAAGTAAAAACAGCAACGGAGATAGATTTAAAGTCACAAATATCTCCCCCTCTAAACCACCTTATCGTGAACCAAAGAATAATTCTTGTCAGCAAAATAAATCAGATCTATCATTTTTTATCGATCAAAAAAGGATGGTAAAGGAATATGAGTTGTTTAAAAAAAATCGTTTTACTGCTGGCAATTTCTGCCATAGTTCTTTCAGGATGTTCAAAAAAGGATAGTTCAGCATCCGCGAAAGGCGGCCAGGATGGGGTGGTAACTCTCACGATGCTGGGATGGGAGATTTACCAGAAACCAGGAATGGTTGCTCTTGCTGAAGAGTATATGAGACAGAACCCGAATGTTAAGATAAATGTAGATATTTCTGCATGGGGTGAGTATTGGACAAAGCTGGAAGCCATGGCCAACACCAATACCCTTCCTGATATTTTCTGGATGCATACAAATGAGTTTGAAAGATACGCTGAAGCAGGTCTTCTTGCAGACATAACTGACCTGTATGACGATGTTGAAGATAACTATTACTACAATCACTTCCCTTCAAACCTTGTATTGAATGCGACCTATGAGGGCAAAATTTACGGGGTTCCAAAAGACTGGGACACAATCGGCCTTGCCTATAACAAGGATATTTTTGATGAAGCCGGACTGGAGTACCCTGATGAAACATGGACATGGGACACGCTAAAGGAAGCCTCTATTACAATCAAAGAAAAAACCGGTAAATACGGAATGATGGCACCCCAGAACGAGCAGGAAGGATACCTGAACCTTATCTATCAGGCCGGCGGATACTACCTGAACGAAGACATCACCAAATCCGGATTTATGGAAGCCGGCACTATCAAAGGCATGGGCGAATGGATCAGCTGGAATACAGATTATGATTTTTCACCCACCCAGGCTGAACTTTCCGAGCTCTACACCTTTGAAAGATTTTTCGCGGAAACAGGTGCAATGCTTTATATGGGCAGCTGGGGTATCAACAACATGTACATCAACTATCCCGATCTTAACTGGGACATTGCCGTTCTTCCCCGCTGTCCCGATCCTGTTTCAGGTGACGGCCGGGCAAGTATTTACAATGGTCTGAGCTATGCAACAGGTTCCGGAAATAAAAACCTTGATGTTGTAAAAGACTTCCTGAAATTCCTTGGTACCGAAGAGGCCGCTATTATCCACGGAGCAAACGGTGCTGCCATCCCCGCTTATAACGGAACAGGTGATTCCTGGATTAACAACTATGAAGGAAAGAATGTAAAAGCCTTCGTTGATATGATGGACTACGGAGTTCAGTTTCCCTATTCCAAGACTAAAAACGAATGGTTCCCCAAAACAGAAAGTCTGATTCTTGATGTGTACACAGGTTCGAAAACCCTTATGGAAATGAGCCAGGCATGCGCCAAACTGGTAGATGACTACTTGATGACAGAATAGCCGAATTGTTCACGGAGCAACATATTGAGGATTTTAAAATGAGTTTAAGTACATTTGGAAGATATAAGCAAAAGATATTTGATTCTGCAGCCGGCCTTGGTATGGTTGCTCCAACAATCATCGGACTGATCATCCTGAATATATATCCCTTCTTCAGGAATATTTGGATGAGTTTTCACAAGTCGGGATCTTTCGGAAAGTGGACATTCATCGGTTTGAAAAACTATACCGATATGTTCAGTTCAGAAGGATTCTGGAAGGTAACAGGGAATACTCTCCTGTTTGCAGCAATGACTGTTCCCTTGACTATTATAATTGCTCTGCTGATTGCCCAGCTTTTGAATCAGAAGATTCAGGGAAAGGGCATATTCAGAGCGATCTATTTCCTGCCCATGGTAGTTGCACCTGCAGCCATCGCCATGGTCTGGAAATGGATGTTCAACACAGATTTTGGAATTATTAATATTGTTCTGACTTCTCTTGGCGCACCTGTAAAGATGAACTGGATTACAAATCCAAACACAGTAATGCTGTCATGCTCAGTTGTAGTCATTTGGAGCTCAATAGGATATGACGCAATCCTGCTTCTATCGGGTTTGCAGTCAATCTCGACCACCTACTATGAAGCAGCGACCATTGACGGGGCGTCCAGCTTCAAGAAGTTTTTTAAAATAACACTTCCCCTGGTGTCTCCCACCATGTTTTTCGTTGTGATCATGCGGATCATGGCGGCCATAAAGATATTCGACATCATCTATATGATGATTGAGCCCACCAACCCGGCTATAAAAAATGCTCAGAGCCTTATGTATCACTTTTACAGAGAGTCCTTTGTAATGAACAACAAAGGCTATGGTTCAGCCCTGGCTCTCTGGATGGTTTTCATAATTGCGGTAGTAACATTCATCCAGTTTATCGGTCAGAAAAAATGGGTTGTTTATGATGTCTAATAGTGGAGTGTTTACCATGAATCGTGAAAAAAAATTAAACCTTACAGCATATATATTACTGATTTTCGGAAGCATAATGATGCTCTTTCCATTCCTGTGGATGCTTTTTACAAGTTTCAAAACTGTTCCCGAAACAACAATGATACCTCCTACCCTGCTGCCCAATGACTTTAGTAATATGGCAGCCTATAATCAGGCAACGGCCAGTCTGCCCTTTCTCAGTCTTTACTTTAATACCATATCAATGATCTTCTGGAGGATTGTGACAGCACTGCTCTTTTCGTCTATGGCGGGGTATGCTTTTGCAAAGATTAACTTTCCCTTCAAGAAAATACTCTTTGCACTGGTAGTTTCTCAGCTTATGTTCCCGGCGCAGATCTATATTCTCCCTCAGTATGAAATGATCGCCAGACTGGGTATGGCAGATACAATTTTTGCCCTGGTCTTTCCTGGTCTGGTCAGTGCCTTCGGTACATTCTTTCTCAGACAGGCCTACATGGGAATACCCGATGACTTGATCGCGGCAACCAAGATAGACGGGTGCAATCACTTCCGTGCATTCTTGAGTGTTGCAGCCCCCTTAACGAAAACTCCCATGGCGGCCCTGTCTGTTTTCACGGCTCTCTTTGCCTACGGAGACCTTATGTGGCCTCTAATCGTTAATACGAAAACCAATATGCTTACTCTCTCATCAGGATTATCGACCCTGCGCGGACAGTTTTCTGTGAACTATCCCAACCTTATGGCCGGATCAGTATTGGCAATGATCCCTATGATCATTATCTATCTTATCTTCCAGAGACAGTTCATTGAGGGTATAGCTCTTACCGGAACAAAATCTTAGCAATAAATGCTTCCGGTTACTAAATAGAAACAGGAGAACGAAAAATGAGCAAAAAGATCAAAGTGGCTTTTATTGGAGCCGGGAGCCTTGTTTTTACAAGGACCCTCTTTACTGATATTGTATCAGTCCCCGAATTTCAGAATGCCGAAATTTCCTTTACTGACATCAATGAGGAAAACCTGCAAAAAGTTGCCGACCTGTGCCAGCGCGATCTGGATGCCGGCAGAATCAATATTCAAATTGAAGCGACTACCGATCGGCGTACAGCATTCAAGGATGCTGATTATATTGTCAACTGCGTAAGAATCGGCGGGCTGGAAGCCTTCGAAACAGATATTGATATCCCTTTAAAGTATGGTGTAGATCAGTGCGTGGGAGACACCCTCTGTACCGGTGGCATAATGTACGGTCAAAGAGTCATCTATGAGATGCTGATGTTCTGCAAAGACATTAGGGAGGTATCAGCTCCAGGAGCTATACTGCTGAACTACTCCAATCCCAATGCCATGGCAACATGGGCCTGCAACAAATACGGCAGAGTAAAAACCATCGGCCTCTGTCATGGAGAAATCCATGGAGAGGATCAGATTGCCGAAGTGCTTGGGCTCCCGAGGGAAGAACTGGATATTATCTGTGCTGGAATCAATCACCAGACCTGGTATGTTTCTGTTAAGCACAATGGCGTTGAATTACTGGACAAGATTCTCCCCGGATTTGAATCCCATGAAAAATTCAGTGAAGAGGAAAAGGTCCGTATCGATATTCTAAAGCGTTTCGGTTACTACTCCACCGAGTCAAACGGCCATCTGTCAGAGTACGTTGCGTGGTATAGAAAACGTCCTGAAGAAATTGAGAAATGGATAAATCTGGATAGCTGGATCAATGGAGAAACAGGAGGTTATCTGCGGGTAACCCGCGAAGAAAGAAACTGGTTTGATACGGAATACCCCAAACTCCTCCAGGAGGCTCCTAAAAAGTTTGATGGATCTGACAGAGGAAGGGAGCATTGCTCTTACATTATTGAAGCCCTGGAAACAGGACGTACCTACAGGGGTCACTTCAATGTGATGAACAAAGGATGCATCACAAATCTGCCGGATGAATCAGTTGTTGAGGTTCCCTGTTATGTTGACGGCAGCGGGATTTCTGTACCCCAGGTGGGAGATCTTCCCCTTGGATGCGCAGCAGTGTGCTCTCAGTCAATATGGGTTCAGAAGATGTCTGTTGAAGCAGCTGTGAAAGGAGACGAATCTCTTTTAAAACAGGCTGTCCTGATGGATCCCCTAACTGGAGCTGTTTGTAATCCTCCCGAAGTCTGGCAGATGGTTGATGAGATGCTTATTGCTCAGGAAAAGTGGCTTCCCCAATATCACAGCGCCATTGTGAAAGCAAAGGAGAGCTTTAAAAAGGGTAACCTGATCAAGACTCGTGACAATTACCGCGGAGCTGTCCGTATAAAAGACAAGACCATAGAAGAAATATCCAGAGAGCGGGAATCAAGATCAATCACCGCTAATTAACGGAATCGATTTCTGGAGATTTCCAGGAAGTCCAATATAAAGATTTAACAGTGCCCAAAAGATTGTTGATACCTCAAACACCAACATATTTGGGCACATACCTTGAACTTGATTTTTTCATCCCTGCAGCCATGTCTCTTTTTGAACTTCAATAAGAAAGGGCTATGATTTGACTGTTGATTCAAGAAACTAGAGAATCAACAGTCTTTTGGACACTCTTTAAAGCATTGCGGTATTCAGTTTTTTGCTCTGTTCCAGCAGATCCTGGCAGAGTTTCTCCATGGTTTCCGAGGCATCCTTCAGCTCCAGAGTCTCCTCTGAAGAAGAGCGGGAGATGGAAGCCGTATTCACGGATATTTTCCGGATATCTTCCAGATCTGAGTTCACCTTTTCCGCGGCCTGTGCAACGCTGTCTACCTGCTCAACGACTTCCTGTGTAATGCTGTTCAGGTGTTCTACGGACACAAGAATTTCCTGACTGCCTGCATTCAATTCACTTGTACTGCGGGATATCTCGGTCATGGACATACCCACATTATCGATTCCTCTGGCTATTGTTTGAAACGCCTGGCCGGAGGCATCCACATGCTGACCGGTCTGTTCAATGGCCGTAACCATCTCTTTGATCGTGTCTTCAATGCGTTTGGCATTATGTGAGCTCGATTCAGCAAGCTTCCGGATCTCCGAGGAAACAACGGCGAATCCCCGGCCAGCATCCCCGGCATGGGCCGCTTCGATGGCGGCGTTCATTGCCAGAAGATTTGTCTGAGCGGCTATGCCTGAAATCATTACAGTAATGTTTCTTATCTCATCCAGTAGGGCATTGGCCCTGTCGAAGGCGCCCCGGGTCTGAGTCATAGTCCTTTCTCCATTGTCAGCCTCTTTCTTCAGGTTCTCCACCGACTCGCTCTTGGTCTGAATGATTGCAGAGACGTTATTGATGGAGGCGGCCATCTCTTCAATGGACGCGCTTGACTCGGTTACCTGGGAAGACTGATCCTGGGAGATAACCCTGAGTTTTTCAATGGATCGATCCACTACCTGAAGGGCTTCTCCGGAGTTTTCAAGGCGCCGGTTGAGCTTTTCGGTATCCTCTTTCAATAGCTCCGTATGATCCTTGATTCTATCGCTGACCCTCAGGGTTCGCTGAGCATCATTCTGCAGTTCAGAAGCCTTGTTGAGCTGCCGGGCCGAATCGCGAATGAGGCTCTTGTTTTTGCGGGAAAACTCTTCGAGCTGTTCCATCTTCTCATTCATATTGGCAAGAACTGTATTCACGATTTTGCGGATCATAAGAATACTGATGCATACGGAGACCACCGCAACCATGGTAAATAATATCTGTTCAGGTACACTGATTGATCCCTCTGTGTCCCATCCCCACCTAAACTGCAGCATTCCAATCATGGCGATATAGCTGAAAACATAGATTCCCGCCTGAATCAGAAGAAAGAGCATTTTGTCGATGAATACGGAACTGAATATGATAAAGGCTCCCACAATGGCGGTCAGCACGGGAAGTGTCGCATCACCGCAGTTTCCCCTGGAGAAACGGAGGGCAATAAACCCGATGGTCAGAATAAAAAAGAAGGACGTACTAACCTGCCTGTAGTATCCCTTTCTGACAATCAACCAGGAGGCGAAAATGATGGCAATCAATACAAAATGGGATATATATCTGGAGAGTTCGACACTGCTCAGAAAATCGCTGACAATGATCAGCATGGACAGTCCCATAATGGCCAGAAGCACCTTTGAGAACATGGTGGCCTTAAGACGTATTTCAAAGTCCATATCTTTGTAAATGTCCGTAATACGTTGCATTTTTTTTCCTTGTTAAGAAACGACTATTGAGAGAACGCTTAAGATGATGACAGCGATCATCAGGGGAATCTGTACAACAGATTTCTGAAAGTATGAAACAAAAGCTGTAAAACCCGGAGACTGGAGTTCCTTTTCAACCCTTTCTTTGCAGGCTATCTGGAATACTCCCCCGGAGGTAAGGCTTGTTGCCCTTGCCAGAACCCATATTCCGGGGTTGAGAAAGGCCGCACTGATCAGGGCCGGGGTTGCCAGTATGGCCAGGTGATAGAGACTCACAGAGGGCGAAAACTCTCCTGTTACAAAGTTCCAGTTCCAAAGGGTGTAGGCTACGGCCCACAGGAGTATGCCCTTTGCCTGGATCATATAGTATCCGATATGTACTAACCCCATATTATCCCCTGTCAGAACAGAGGTCCACTGGGAGTTGAACAGCAGATGAGTGGAGGCCAGCATGGCCAGTCCTGCAATACCGTTCCAGTAGCGTTTTTTCTTGAAATCCGAAACTGTTGCTTCGGATATATTGATATACATGAGAATTGCCAGGGTAATAATCAGTGCCCTGGGGGGAAGAAGCGTAAATGCCGTTAAGGCGGTCAATGCCCGTCCGATAATCAGGGTGGAGAGTTTAATCTTCTCAAAGGACACCATCTTTGTGGTAATAAGAAGATATATGGGGAGTATGATATTCAGAGGAATATTCCCCCAGATCGGAAAATAAACCGAAAGAGCTGTAGCAGCAACAATCGCCGCCAGTGACAGAAGGAAAAAGGGAAGAACTTTGCCGTAGGTTTTCACTATGTTTCTCCATATTATATTTTTATATATCTTTGATACAGATTATCAAAAAACATAGGCAAGGCAAAGTGAACTCAATAATAAATGTCTAATAATTAATAAAAATAAAGAAATATGATCAGCGTAATCATTCTGTCCAGGGATCATCCTTCAGAATGCCGTAGGCTTCCCCGATATTCTCACCCTTCAGCATAAGAGCCTTCACGCTTCTCTGAAGGGAGCTTTTCTCGGGCAGCTGGTCCAGGGGAATATCCTCTCTTCCGAAGATCCACTTCATGCACTCCCTGCTCTCCTTATCAACACTCCTGATTGAAAACTCCCTCAGGAATCCAATGATCTTGGAACTCCCGGGGAGGATATCCTGAAGTTCGGGGTACAGAAGCCAGGAGCTGCAGAACATCGGAACACTGCCATAGTCGGGGTAGAACTCTCTGAAGAAGCTTCTGGCCTGGAGCCAGGACTTTCTCAGGGCACTCGCGTTCATATCCGCATCGGAAGGGATATGGATGCTCAAGAGCTTCTCCCCGTCCTTGATGTACATCTCATACTCAAGGGACCCCAGTCTGAAGAGGTAGAGGGAGATCTGCCGGGGAAACCACCAGGCAGAATCATAGCCGTAGCGCCCGTAAACCCGATGGTACTCATTCAGGGTACGGGTGCAGTACTTCATGGTATCAATATAGATTTCCTCTCCGATTCCCTTTACCTGATAGAGCCTATAGGACTCCAGGGCGCAGAGAAGCATAAAAGAGAGTATCTTCAGGCCCTCAGGATCATCACCCAGATAAGCTTTGACCTCATCACAGCCCTTCTCCCAGGATGACTGCTGAAAAAGAGCCTTAGAAAGGGATTCATACTTCTCCCGGTCTATCTCGGGAGTATAGGAAAGAACGAAGTCCTTCACACTTCCAGGCAGTTCAATCTTTTCAGTTAATGTCTTCAAGTCCATAATTATCTCAAATCCTTTTTAGATCCTGCTCAGGAGAACTGAACTCCCTTGATCTGCACCCAGGGGAAGTTGCCTGTACCGAAATTAGTGACCTCCCTGCTGACGGCTGTTATGTCCTTCAGCATTTGGGCTGCATTACCGGAGATCATTGTCTCACTAAGAGCTCTGGTTCGTCTACCGTCCTCAATAAGGAAGCTGTTCTTAATGACCCCGGAAAAGTCTCCGTTGGAGGCGGGGGAGCCCATGGAGAGCCTGCCCACAAGAGCCCCTCTCTTCACCGAAGAGATCATCTGTTCCCGGGAAGTGCCGCCGGGGGCCATATCCCATCCCCATCCCGTAGGATAGTGGGGAAGGTTCAGCTTTCTGCTGCCGTAGTAGCCTGGAATCAGATGGTTGAGCCGGCCTTTTTCAATCTGGGGAAAGGGCTTAAGAAGGAATCCCTCCCTGTTAAAGGGGGGGACTCCCGCACCCTCCAGGGTATGAGTGATGGAGAGCAGATCCGATGCAATGGTCTCTCC
Source organism: Spirochaeta sp. UBA5339 (assembly GCA_002408085.1). Taxonomy (GTDB): domain Bacteria; phylum Spirochaetota; class Spirochaetia; order DSM-2461; family DSM-2461; genus Oceanispirochaeta. The sequence goes on along the minus strand of DHQL01000013.1, from coordinate 38,272 downwards.
CACAGAGTTCTTGAAGAGGGAAGAGTCATTGAGCAGGGCGAAGTCCTCAAGCTGGCCGAAGAGCCACTCAAAAAGACCGCCTGCGGCCAGGGGCATCAGAATGATATCTCCTGTGAACTTCCCGTCGATCTTCGATGCTCTGGTTTCAAGGGCGCTGTTTGCCATCATTTCTGAGATATTCAGATGATTCTGAATATCATGTGGGATGCTCTCTGTCATGCCGTAGGTGTAGTTAAAGGAGCTACTGCCGTGCTCGTCCTTGCTGGCCCCTTCGAGGACTATGGTATAGAAACCGTGGCTTAACTCCAGTTCACTTCCCCTGGAGCTGACAATGGCCTGCTTCTGCAGATCATACTGCACCTGGGCACCTTCTATCTGAAAGCCTGGATAGTTCTTTTCCCGATAGCTTAAAAGCTCCTTTGCCCCCTGGATCATGCTGTCCCGGTCCATTTCCCGGGGACCCTTCACAAAACTTCCGATCTGGCCGGAGCACACAGCGTTTGCCTTGTCCACTGGAGATGTTGCCACATCCTCTTTAAGCCGGGATATCAGATTCCTCACAGCCTCGGGCTCCGATGATGTGATGGAACCTGTGACCTTCCTGTTATCCCGGATGGCCAGAATCCCCAGTGACCCGGATTCGGTACTCCGCATGTGGCTTGCCTTGTTGTGGGCCAGAAAGAGTTCATCCTTCTGAGTATTCATCAGGGTGACCCGGGCCTCATCGAAACCGGAATCCATAAGCTGTGAGAGTATCTTCTTTGCACTATCTTTCATCATTCACCCCCCAGTTGAGCTCTGCCGCGAATCGCGGGGCCTCCCATGGAAACCACCATGGGCTGCTTCTTTCCGCAGTACCCCGAATTGACCCAGACCATGTCCTTTGATACCGCATCCACAGATCCCAGCATCTTCAGGGCCGAACCTGAGAGGGTTGTGTCCCTGATGGCCGGTCCAAGCTCCCCATCTATAATCCTGTAACCCAGGTTGATGCCGAACATAAACTCAGTTGTCATATCGGCCTGGCCGTTTCCGGTCTTCATCAGATAGTAACCGTCTTCCACACCGGCAATCATCTCATCAAGATTGGACTCACCCGGCAGAATGGCGGTGTTACGCATCCTGATAAGAGGCTCATCATCGGGGGCATAAGCCCGGGCATTTCCCGTAGGTTTGTCCCTGAAGTGTCCACCGGACTCCCTGCTGTGCATAAAGTCCGTAAGGATTCCCTCTTTGATCATAAGAACATCCTCACCGGGAGTTCCCTCATCATCCGCATAGACCGGCATCAGCAGCTCCCGGCCCTTATAGCTGTGGGCAAAATCGACCATGGTGACAAGATCGCTGGCAATTCGCTTTCCCCGGAGGTCTCCGGTCACCGCGCCTCCCATAACAAGATCCGCCTCACAGGGATGGCCCATGGCTTCATGAGCCAGCATCCCCGCCAGCTCCGGCGCCAGAACAACGGTCTGCACTCCTCCGGCGGCGGGAAGGGCCTCCCTCTTTGCCAGAAGGTGCTGATAGAGCCCGTCCATCTTCTCTTCCAGAAGGGAGAGATCAAGATCTCCCACTCCCCCCTTGCCGCAGACCGACTCCCGCAGTTCAACAGGCTTTCCCTCCGAATCCTTCAGTGTCATAAGAACAGAGAATGCGGCCCGGGAGATGTTGTTGTAGGCCCTGCTGCCAAGGCTGTTCTGGACGTACTTGTCATGAAATTCATCCATGGCCACAAGAGTAATGGCGCTTATGTCGCTGTATTTTTTCCGTGCCAGGGAGTCGATACTCTCCATCAGCTGGATAATCTCTCTGGCACTCATCCCGGGCTTGCCAGAAAACCCGTGCTCCCCCTGATACCCGTCCCCGGCAAGAGAGCGGTTCTTCTTTCCAAAGGCACCCATGGACCGGGCATTGGTCAGGGCCCTGTTGCTCAGTTCTCCGGGAGCCGAACTGCCGGTGCTTGAGGCAAAGCCCCAGTACCCGCCCGAGGAGACTCGGGAGGATGATCCCTGCTTCTGTGAGTTATCATTGGCGAGAAGAGAACCGTCTACCATAATGATGCGGCGTTCTCGGGTTTGGTGGAAACGATACTCGCTGTAGTCACCGGAACCGGTAAAGTTGATAAAGGCCATAGCTCCTCCTGAATCCCTATTGTATGCCCGATCCCCATATAAGTACATAAATTTACTTTTCCCTATTGACTTAGTGTAATTAATACACAATTATATAAGTGTACATTATACACCAAGGGGTGAAAATGAGTTTTACATACAAGTATGCAAGACCGGCGGTTACCGTTGACTGTGCCGTTTTTGCCATCGATTTTGAAAAAGAGAATCTCAAGGTACTGCTCATCAGGAGGGGAGAAGAGCCCTTTCTGAATCACTGGGCACTGCCGGGAGGGTTCGTCCATACCGATGAGTCCCTCATTGAGGCAGCGCACAGGGAGCTGCAGGAGGAGACAGGGCTCACATCCATCTACCTGGAACAGCTCTACACATACGGCAATGTGGACAGAGATCCCAGGGAAAGGGTCATATCGGTGGCATGGTTTGCCCTGGTCAACCTTGAGGGGAGACTTCTTGAGGCCCGGACCGATGCGGTCGATGCAGCCTGGTTCAGTCTGGACGAACTGCCGTCACTGGCCTTTGACCACGGTAGGATTCTTTCTGAGGCCACTGAGCGTCTGCGGGGAAAACTGAAGTACAAACCCGTAGGTTTTGAACTGCTTCCCGAGCTCTTCACCCTCTCCCAGCTTCAGAGGCTCTACGAGATCATACTGGATACCAGTTTTGACAAAAGGAACTTCCGGAAAAAGCTGCAGAAGCTGGATGTGCTTATTGAGACAGATGAGATACAGAAGGATGTCAGTCACAGAGCGGCGAGGCTTTACCGCTTTGACCGGGATAAATACAGGGATCTGGAAAGCAGGGGATTTTACTTCGAACTTTAAACCAGGAGGTATACCATGATGGGTATCAGATTTTTCAAGGGACAACCCAACCAGTACATAATGAAGTACAGAAAGGGGGAAAGGATCACAGAGGGGAGAGGACTCTCTTTCTACTACATCACATCAAGGACCTCCATTGTGGTCGTCCCTCTGGAGAGCAGGGAGCAGTCCTTTATCTTCAAGGAACTGAGCAGCGACTTTCAGGAGATCAGCATTCAGGGTCAGGTAACCTGGCAGATCAGTGATCCCCGCAAGACTGCGGAGCTGCTGAACCTTTCGGTGGACAGCAAGGGCTATATCAGCGATGACCTTCTGAAGCTTCCCGAACGTCTTGTAAATATCATCCAGGACAAGGTCCGCAATGAGATTAGCGGCAAGATAATGGAAGAGGTTATCGCCTCGGGCAAGAGCCTCAGTGACGCCCTCCTATCGGCCATGAAGGAGGATGGGGAAGCCGGACGCATGGGGCTTCAGGTTCTGGGCTTGAGGATTACATCACTCAAGCCGAATCCCGAAACAGCCAGGGCTCTGGAGGCTGGAATCAGAGAAAAGATCCTGCAGGAGGCGGACGAAGCGATCTACCGCCGCAGAAACTCCGCGGTAGAACAGGAACGTCTTATCCAGGAAAATGAACTGAACACCCGGATTGCGGTGGAAGAGAAGGAACTTGAGATTCAGGCCCGCCAGATCAGGACAAAGGAGGAGAAGCTCAAGGCCGACTCCCAGATGAAGCAGAAGATGAAGGAAAATGAGATTACCCTGGAAGAGATGAACCAGAAGGTGGTGGACATGAAGAGCAGCAACATCCGCAAGGAGGGGGAGGCCGAAGCCTTCAGGATCTCAGCCTTTATGAAGGCCTACAATGACATCGATCCCTCCATTCTGGAAACAGTCAAGTACAGCGGCATGAACCCTGTGCAGATCCTGGCCGACGGATTCAGGGAGCTTGCCAAAAATGACGGCAGCATCGGTCAGCTGAATGTAACCCCCGAGCTGATGCAGGCCCTGGGGTCCATCGGAGCGGGAAAGTAGAAGACAGGAGGCAGAGAGTGAGTGATCCGAGAATTGTACTGGTAACAAGAAAGACACGGCTTGAAGAGCTGGTGGAAAAATACAACACACAGGGTCAGGCAAAGTTCTATATAGAGCACCTGGGCCAGGACTTCTCGGATTACCTCTCTGAGCATGACAACTATAAAAGGATTCAGGACGGAATACTCCGCAACCTGTCTTCTTCGGCAAACTGGATTCAGGTGGAGCGCTCCTATTTGAGCACCTTTGTCTTCTCTCCCTCGGACATTGTCTATGTGCTGGGGCAGGACGGTCTGGTGGCCAACACCATCAAGTACCTGAAGGATCAGCCTGTGATCGGGATCAACCCCGATCCCGAGAGGTGGATCGGCCTCCTCCTACCCTTCTCCGCCGATAAGGCGGCATCCCTTTCTACAGAGCAGATCATCACCCGGTCCAAAAGAAAGACCATAACCCTGGGAAGGGTGACCCTCAGTGACGGTCAGGAGCTTCTGGCGGTCAACGATTTTTACATCGGTCAGCGCAGCCATATTTCAAGCCGTTACGAGATTTGCTACAAAGGCAGGAATGAGAGGCAGTCTTCCAGCGGGATAATCGTCTCCACGGGACTGGGGTCCACAGGATGGCTTAAAAGTGTTATCTCCGGGGCCACAAGGATCAGCTCCCGGATCAGCGGGTCTGAAGCAGCGGTGGACGATGCCTCCTGGGAGTGGGATGCCGAATACCTGAGCTTTGCTGTGAGGGAACCCTACATAAGCCCCTCGTCCGGTGCGGATATCGTCTTCGGCCGGGTGGAGAAAGATCAGCCCCTGACCATTGTATCGGGAATGAGCGACACAGGTGTTATCTTCAGCGACGGCATGGAGGAGGATTACCTGGAGTTCACCAGCGGCAGCACCGCACGGATCGGAATTGCGCCCCACAAGGCGGTAGTGCTTCAGCCGGTATAGGCAAATCCGGGGGTTCGTTCTATAATCGACCCATGTATATTCTTATCCCCGGCCGTCACCATATTGTAAGCAACTTCCAGTTTCAGTATCTCTTCCGTTTCATCCACTCCAGCCTGGAATCGGAAACCGACAGAAAGGGCATTCCCCTCCCCTCAGGGAAGATCCAGGGAATCATCTTTGCAGTCACCTCCGCCAACCATGAAGGAACCCGGCGCAATCCCCTCTCCTATGCCCACAGGGCCATGGCAATTCAGGAGTTTTCCCATGACCTTTCGGTTCCTGTGTACTGCTTCCCTGTAACCGATGTGGGAGTCCGCAGGGACTTTGCCTCCTTTACTATCAAGAGCATTATCCATCAGGCAGACGGGAATATCTCCCTCTCCCCGGAGAACTGCATCGTAGCCTGTTCAACGGAAGTAGGCAGCCTCTATGAAGAGCTGGGATACCAGGTCTACGGGGCTGAGCGGACGGAGCAGCCCCCGGTAATATCCCCCTGGGAGATGATCGAGATGATCGCCGCAGATGAGAACTGGTCCTCCAGCAAAAAACTCCTTGATGCCATCCATCCCTCATCCTACAGAATTCTGACCCGGTACAGCCTGGGAAAGAAAATCCGCTTCCTCTTTGCCGATCCCATCGCCTCGGACGACGGAGATATCACCGATACCAGGGATTATGCCAGCTATGTCAGGCAGATGGATGAAAATACCCATATCAAATGGAGGGATGTGGCTCCCTATGTTCAGGCCGGAAGAGTCGGCGACATCGGATGCGCCACGGGAAGCTGGCTGAAGTTTGCCTCAGAATCCCCACAGCTGAGCGAGTCGGACTTTTTCGGCATCGAACTGACCAGGCAGCTCCATGACATATGTAATCAGAGAAAGAGCAACGGGGAATTCAAGAACCCGAACATCTGGTTCTCCCAGAAGAATGCGGTTACGGGACTGGTCTTTCCGCCCGCCTCAATGAATACCATCCACTCAAGTTCTCTGACCCATGAGATTGAGTCCTACAGCTCCCATAAAGACCTGCTGCAGTTTATCAGAAACCGCTATGATGAGCTTCTTCCCGGTGGCATCTGGATCAACCGGGATGTGATCGGCCCCGAAGAGAAGGACCGAAGGGTTCTGATGGACCTGAACAAAAATGACGGCAGACCGGACAGGGAGGGACTTCACAGCCTCAGTACCTTTGACCTTTTCAGGCAGTTTGCCCAGGACTTCAGAAAGGAAGAAGGCTATAAGGTCCCCCATAAGATCATCACCCGGAAGGACCGCGACTATGTTGAATTAAAAATGGAAGACGCCTCGGAGTTCCTTCTGACCAAGGACTATAAAGACAACTGGCTCAGCGAGATGCATGAGCGTTTCTGTTTCTGGAGTTTCTCCGAGTGGAAAGAGGCCCTGGAAGAGGCGGGGTTTACTGTGGACAGCAGGTCTTCGGTCTTTACAAACCCCTGGATTATGGAGAACCGGTTTATGGGAAAGGCCTCCCTCTACACTGAGGACCTGACGCCCTTAAGCTATCCCCCCACTAATATGATTATCATAGCCCGGAAACCCATATAAGTTCTGCAAAGTCCCGTCAGGGCGGATGGATCATTTCCCGGAGATATACAATAGTTCAGCATCCTGTTCTCCGGTATTTTCAATCCCCCCTGAGAAGGGCCAGTCAATTTCAACTATATCACCGGTATTTTTTGATTTTGAATTACCATTTGCCCTGACTTCCAGAGTGCCGGATAAAACCAGAATCACCCCCTTTCCATAAATATCCCCCCCATCAAGTCCATTCTCTGTCTTAATAACCAAACGGCTGATCCGGATTTCATCGGTTTCAATTTCGATCTTTCCGGAACACTCTTTGTCCCCTTTAACCGGGCTGTTTGAGCATAGAATTTCAATACCCAGCAGCTCCATATTTCTACTGTTTGATACAGAGGCGACAGCCCTGTGAATAACTGGAAAATCCCTGCTGGGCATATAGAACACAAAGCCGTTTTCAATCTCTATGGAGTTTTGAAATATCTTTTGAACAATAAGTTTCAAACGTTTTGATAATGATAAACTCTTCGACAGAACCGTCGGGCAGGCCGGCGTTCCCTTCATTTTCTCTGTAGTGATCCTGCCCCCCTGAAGGGCGGCATATACTGTATTCTTTGAATGCCTGTGATAATCTGTTGCTACACCCGGTTTCAGTACTGCCCGGTAAACTCGGAATTCCCTGTTTCTGAATATTTCCTGATGAAGAGGCTCTTCATCTACTTCGACATAACCAATCTTCCTATCCATAATTCTCAAACAAGGCCTTCCTTTTCAAGCCATCTCCAGGAGTCATGGAGCATCTCTTCTATGCCGGATGTCCGGAATAAGAGCTCCTTCCGTGCTTTAGCATCATTGCAGCGGATATGCCCTGTAAGCCTTTTGAACCTGGGGTATGTTAAAATCGGTTCTTCTCTATTAAGAAAGGCCTTGATCCTTATCATGTACATTGCCATTCGGAAGACAGGAGCAGGCACGGTTCTCAGGTTCATGTTTTTACCCAGCATCTTATTAATCTCTCTGTAGATATCCCTGAATACGATCTCTTCGCCGCCAATTAAATAGTTCTCACCACAGCGTCCCGCTTCAGCAGCCTTTATATGAGCCTGAGCCACATACCGTACATGAGCAAAGGTGCCGACTCCCAGAGTAACTGCAGGAACTCTCTCGTCAATGACACTTTTGATAAGAGTTGACCATCCCTTGCTGTCAAAGGGTCCCATCATATTGCAGGGATTCAATATCACGGCATCCAGCCCCCGTTTCACCTGCTTGCGGATTTCCTGCTCTGCCAGGTATTTCGTTCTGTTGTAGTTCATTTTGCATGTAAGGGCATTGGAAGGGGTATCCTCATCAATCCGTTCACTGTGGTATCCATAGGCAGATATAGAAGAGGTAAAAACAAGCCTCTTCACTCCCCGTTCAAGGGCAGCTTCGGCTGCATTTGCGGTACCCAGTACATTGATCCTGTACTGCCGTTCTGCATTTTTCTTCCACATGCTGGTGTCTCCGGCAATATGGAAGACCACTAGATCCCGGTCTTCGGGAATGGCCCTGAGAAGGGATTCATAGTCCAGGATATCTCCTTCGGCGAGACGGATATTCAATCCTTTTAAATTTGCCAGATTCTCTGAGGGAAGATGAAACGCCGTAACCTCCCAGCCCTGCTCAAGAAGTTCTCTTACCAGATTAGCTCCCAGAAAACCGGCAGCTCCTGTTACAAATGCTTTAGACATACTGTCCTCCAAAACTGTTATTGGAAGAACAATACAGGACAGTTCAGGACATGTAATTATCCTATGTTAATGTCTTGTCTTTTTCATTCTGGATCTGATTCTGCTTAGTGAGACAGGAGTAATTCCTATGTACGAGGCTATGTGATACTGAGAGATTCGACTCTCGTACCCGGGGTGAGCTTCAATGAAATTCAGGTACCGTGTGGAAGCATCATCAAGAAGCAGAGAACGTTCTCTTTCTTCCTTCTCAATAAAAAGCCTGGTAACATAGTTTTTGATCAGTTCATTCCAGCAGTGTTCTGTCAGCTGCTGATAATCTGAAAAACCGAAAGTTATAACCCGGCTGTCCTCCAATGCCTGCATGGAATACCAGATATCCCGGTTTTCAAGATAAGGTGAAAATCCGGCAAGGAACTGCCCCGTGCCTCTGAATGCCAGGGTTTTCTCATCTCCAGACAGATCATTGCAGTATATCCTGAACAATCCCTCTTTTATCAGCCCGAAACGGTTTACTTCATCACCCTGCCTAAGGAATAAGCTGTTTTTACCAATATCCAGAAGCTTCGCCTTTGGTACGATCAGATTTATCTGCTCTTCAGGTATATCTGCATACTCATTGAAAACATCGGTCAGAAATTCCTTAATACTCTTACTCATGCGTATGTCCCTACTATGCACTTATCTCAATCCGTTTTCAGATATACGTATTTTTCATGGACTTCATGTTGAAGTATTTCTGATAAAACTCCTTCATAACTTCCAGGTCATTTCCCTTGTGTAGGATGCCCGGAAAAGGGGTGTTCCACTCCATACAAAAGATGCTGAAGGCCGGGCCTTCTATAGGTCGCTCATGTCAAAAATTTTTCTCTTTAGATCATCCTGGCAGCGGATCTCCCTCAGAAACAGGTCCGCCAGCCGGGGATCAAAGCTTTCCCCTCTCTCTTTTTCAACAATTCTCAGGGCATCTTCAACTGTATAAGCCGGTTTATAAACCCGGCGGCTGGTCAGGGCATCAAAAACATCGGCGAGAGACACAATGCGGGCTTCTATGGGAATATCTTCCCCGGAAAGTCCATTCTGGTAACCTGTCCCGTTCCACTTTTCATGATGATAGAGCACGATGTTCTTAGCCACCTGATCGATGGCGGAGTCTCCAAGGATACGGGCGCCTATGGAAACATGCTCCTGTATCTTCTTGTACTCCTGCTCCGTCAGCTTGCCGGGCTTGGTCAGGATACTCTTGTCTATGCCGACCTTTCCCACATCATGGAGCGGCGCGTAGAGCCGGATCTGCTCACAGAAATACTCATCGCAGCCCGCCAGTCCGGCTATGTATTCAGAGAGGACTGCCATTCTTTGAATATGATGTCCCGTGTCCTCGTCATAGTAGAAGTTTGCGTTCTCCAGACAGGAAACCATTGCCTGAGTTATCTTTTCAATCTTCTGGTTCTGCAGCTGAATCAGCTTGCGGTGACGGTAGGAGAGGACGGCTTCCCTGATGGTCAGCCTCAGATCATGACTGTCCCAGGGTTTTTCTATGTAGCGGTAGAGGGCGTTTTGATTGACCAGGCGGACCACCGCTTCCAGATCCGAATATCCTGTGAGCAGAATTTTATTGATATGGGGACGATCTTTCTGGAGCTCCAGAAAAAGGGCATCTCCAGTCATATTGGGCATACGCTGGTCGGAGATCACAATGGGTACCTCATCTCCATCCGACTCAATTTCATGGATTATGGCAAGGGCTTTTTCCCCGCTGTCAACGGTCTCGATTTCCAGTTCATGGAAGAACTGCTCCTGTCTCAGCTCCTGCTTCAGACTGTCCAGCAGCATTATCTCATCATCCACGCAAATCAAATATTCCTGACTCAATTCTTCCCTCCGCCTTCCACAGGAAGGATCACCAGAAATTCGGTTCTTCCGGGTCGTGATTCAAAGGTTATAGTTCCGCCCAGGGACTCTATGGTCTTTTTACAGATGTCGAGCCCCAGGCCCATCCCTTCTCCGCTGATTTTCGTCGTAAAAAAGGGATCAAACACCCTATCCCGGATCTCCGCAGGGATACCGTGTCCGCTGTCAACGATGCTCACATAGACTCTGTGATCCCTGGTTTCTGTCTTTATCTTCAATGTGCCCCGATAGTCCATGGCCTGTATACCATTACGAATCAGGTTGATCCATACCCGGGACAACTCATCGGATGTACCGATCAGCCTGGCTTCTGAATATTCTTTTTCAACGGTAACGCCGTGTTTCAGCTGGTTGTGCATCAGCATAAGGACCTGTTCAAGGTCATCGTTTACATTTACCTCCACATTCTCCCGCTGAGACTCCTGTGAGAGATAGGACCGGAGGGCGGAAACGACTCTCCCGGCTCTTTTAACCGCCATATCTACGATGGAAATCATCCTGGCCATCAGATAATTCCCCTCCAGAAGACGGAGAATTTCCTCGGCCCTGTCACCACCGAGGATGGGAAGAACCGCGGAATGATCCGGCTCGATCCTCAGTTCCACCAACAGCCCCGAAAGAACCTTGGCTCCGGCGATGCCCCTGTCTTCCAGTGTTTTTCTGATCTCCCTCTTTTTCTTCCAATGGAACTCGTTACGGGGATGAGTCTTTTGGCAGTACTCCTGCAGTGAGAGAAAGGCCCTCTTCTCAGGACCCGTCAGATCCATTAAAAGCGCCTGGTCCACGGCCGCCTGGTGCTCAAGATAGTGGAGGACAGATCCGGTTGAGGACTGAATGGCTCCCAGGGGGGTATTCAGCTCATGGGCTATTCCGGCAGACAGCTGTCCCAGGAGTCCGAGTTTTTCAGATTCAACAAGATGGGCCTGAGCTCTTTTCAATTCACTCAAAGACTTCTCCAGCTCTCTGGTACGTTCAGAAACCAGATCTTCCAGATTACGATTGATACGGACCAATGCCCTGTTTTTTTCACGGATGCTGGCAGCCATACCGTTTACCAGTTCGACCAACTGGTTCACATCCCTATACACCGTATGATCCAGAGTGATATTCCAATCGCCCATCCGGATCGCCTCAAAACCGCTCATAATGCTCTTGAGAGAGTCCTGAATTCTCCATTTTAGAATGATCCGGTATAATACAAGAACAATGAACACAACCGTAACGATGACCGCTATGGATAGAGTGATCAGGCTTTGTATGGTTTCCATCACTGTATGATTGCTGAAATGAAGCTCAAGGTTCCCCAAATCGAAGCCCCTGTACCGGAGTTTTTTCTTTATCACCATAGTATTCAGGTGGTCCGGGTCAAGGTGTTTATCCAGGATGATCCCGGATACATCGGACTCCAGTACAATACCGCTGATTCGGCCAGATGAAAGCAGTGCCTCCCCGATATGTCCGGCCTGCTCATCGTCCACATTGTACAGGGGGATCAGCATCAGCTCCTTGATCTCTTCAGATGCGGCCAGGGCATTCTCCCTGTATTCCCGGTCCATCTTCCGGTACACTGCCAGGATAAGAAAGATTTCGACAACGGCAATGGTCAGGGCCGTGATGAGAATGAATGTGACCTGCACCTCACTGAGAAGCCTGCGGCCGTCTGTTTTATCCTTCATATCGCGTTATCCGTGTATCCGAAGAAGCCCCGGAAGGCCTGCTGCAGGAATCGGGAATTCTGAATGTATTGTAAAGCTGTTGTTCGGAAAACAGAGTGCCAACGCCTTGTTCATAGCTGGAACCTTTAAATCTATTTTATTTTAATTATCAGTGATTTCACAACTCTGTGTCAAACTTGAAAAATTAAAGTTGACAAGCAAACAAAAACATATTGATTATTATTGATTCTGGAATAAGAATGATCTGTAGAGAGAAACCTATGATAAAAATAAAAAAAGCCTTTCTCCTGATACCCCTGCTTATATGTTCAACCTTCGCAGGAGCGGATTCCATAAAATTTGTATTTACCGACTACCCCCCGGCCAACTATGTTGACGAGCAGGGAAACTATACAGGCTTTCTCTATGACATTACCTGTGAGGCCTTTGAAAAACGTCTGAATATCCCCCTGGAGATATCGGTCCTGCCCTGGCCCCGGTGCCAGGAACTGGTCAAAAGCGGGATCTATGACATGATGCTGACCATTCCCACCGATGAGAGGCTGAACTACAGCATTGCCACCGATATTCCAGTGTGGAGAAAGGTCAGAGTGATTTACACCTATAAAGACCATCCCGATGTGCAGATCATAAACGGCCTGAACGGACTGGATGACATCAAAGGGTCGGGCTACACCATCGTAAGCTATAGGGGTAATCAGGGAATCAGAGATGAGGTTGAGGCGCTGGATATTCCCGTCATCTATGCCAGCTCGGTGGAGGGCATGTATCAGATGCTGGCTGCCGGGAGGGCCGATCTGATCATTGAGGAGGAGAGCATTGCTGAATCCAACCTCCAGAAACTGAATCTTGAAGAGAAAATTATCAAAACCAATGGCATTGCCTCTGAAAGCTATTTCCATCTTCTGATAAGTAAACGCTCACCCCATGCAGTCATGATCTACGACCTGAACCGGGTGCTCGAAGAGATGCAGCAGGACGGCACCATCGACGGTATCCTGAAGAGATACGGCCTCTAAAGGCAGCCTGGAGAGGCCGATTCACAAGGTGGTTTTCTTTATCGCATTGCTCAGGGCTCTCTCGAGATAGGCGAAAAACTGATCCCGCTCCTCCCCGGAAAACCCCTCAAGCAACGCCTCTGTCCATCCCGATAAAACGGGATATATCTCTTCTTCAATTGCCTTTGCCTTTCCGGTCAGGCTAATCCGGTAGGCCCGTGTATCGCTCTCATTTTTCAACCGGAGAATATACCCGTTTTCTTCCAGTTTGCGAATGGTTCTGGCAAGGCTTGTCTTGTCAACATTCAGTCTATCGGCCAGCTCCTGCTGCTTGATGTTATCATCCCCCGAAAGAACTTGAATAATTCTCAGCTGCATTGGACCAAGATTATACGGTTTCAGCTCTTTTTTCATGTAAGAGTGACTCTGATTAAACAGACGGGCTACGTAGGAGCCTATTGATTTATCTTCTTCCATACCTGATTATACTTTGTTACATGTATTTTTCTCTATACTCAGGAGTATGCTCAATCAAACAGATCCTGACTCCGTTTGGGTCCAGTACAAAGGCTTCCCGCCCCACTGTCGTCATTATGACAGGTCCTGTTATTTCATAACCATTCTCTTTCAGATGTATGATGGCCTGATCAAGATCATCCACATCCGTTCCCACTGAATATAGTCCGGTCTCATACCGGGAACACTCAATGAGCTCCACGCTGGATCCGCCCTCGCTGTTCATGATGGTAATGGCGCCGATTCCTTCGGGAAGATCAACATGATACCCTTCTGTGAAGCCCAATACATCCCTGTAGAACCGAACCGATTCCTCCAGGTTTTTTACAATCATGGTTGAATACTCTGCCTTAATTTTCATTTTTCTTCCACCCTTATATATAGTTGTACGTACAACTTTATATAAACAGATCAATTCCGTCAAGAGAATAGATCATGGGCTTCTTATGTCTCATCACCAGGCATTAAGAGAATGATAATATCGGCTCTCTTGACTTTGCAGGAATGGGCCAATTCACGGTCAGGGACACAATCGATGAAACAAGCCTCCGCCTCCAGCTTGACAGACTCTACTTCACAGAACAGAATCCTGATATTATTGAAATACACTGAACAGGAGCAGAAGGGCTGAATAAAAATGCTGATTCTTAAATTTTGCCGAAGCGAAAGGAACTCAGGAGAGATATATGGATGGCATTCTTGAGACCAAACGGCTCTTTCTCAGGGAGCTTGTACCGGAAGACTGAGATGAACTTGCAAAGGTCCTCTGTGATTCTGAATCAATGAGGTTCTACCCTGCTCCTTTCAACATCGACAAGGTGGAAAACTGGATCAGCTGGAACATGGGAAACTATAAAGAGCTCAATCACGTTTTGTGGGCGCAATGTGATCAGCGAGAGCCTGACCTGCGCTGTTCAACCATAGATGAACTTTCACTAACATCAGGCCGAACAGGGGCCGATCTACATCTCCCATGATGCCCATCATCACCAGTGTTGGCACCTTGAGGTTTTGAATCGGAACTCCTTGAAAAGTCGCGCTTACCATGTTGAGAGATGGAGTCTGGAAGCAATTGATACCCCACTATCCTGCTTTAAATTTACATCATACAGAAAACTTTAATTGCATATTTTACATATAGCAGATATCATTAAATATTCACCAGTTCATTTTTCCAGATAAACCTGATCCTGCAGCCTTACATAATGCGTTGTTTGTTAAATACAGAAGTCTCAACCAAAGATCACGTTGTGAAGAGATACAAACCTTCTGTATTTTCATTAAAGGATTCTTCTTAAGGGGATACAAATGGGAAAAATTGATGATTTTTTCAATAAGATGGCTGACTCATTAAAGTCAACAGGACAGGATCTTACAACCATAGATGTAATTACAGCTACAGGTTCACTATCACAACTGATTGATTCTGAGTCCAGCAAAACACCATCAGTTAAGAAGATTACCGATATTCTCAAAGATCTGTCAGCAGAAACTGACGGAGGCCCTTTAAAAGGTGAGCTTAAGATAGTCTGCCTGACTCACATCGATTTTGATCAGGACACGGTTCAATATGTAGGAGAAGGTGTAACCTCATCCAGTGACCTCTACCTGCTCCATCAGAAAAGTGTTGAAACTGCCATCAAAACCAGAAATGAAATGATCAATTTCATTGCCGCATTTCTGACCAAATGATTTCGGAAGAAAACACCATTCTATGCCGACTCTTTGATAAAACTGAAGATTACACACAATATAACCATGGAAGATTTACCGACATAGTGCAGCCTCTTGATGACCTGGGATATCTGAACATATCAGAGAGTGAAAACTCTATTGTAGATTATTCCGACTTTAGAAATGCCATCAGCCAGTATAGAAATGAAGCAATAGAGTCAGGGTTTCTGGTCAGAACAGAGATTGGCCAGGAACTTCCGTTTGAAGTGGAAGCCTGTGACAAAAATTTCAAACAGGCAGTTGAAGCTGTTTCTGCAGAGGAACTTTCAAAACTACATCAACTTGTGGAGCTGGAAGGGGAAAATCCCGTTTCAGTCAATCCCGATGATGGATTCTCGATACTGGAACTACGGATACTCAGATACAGGGCTTCTGTCTACGGCCTCTACTCCCGCAATGGCCAATTTGATTCAGGTGCTATTATCAGGGCAATGGAACGTCCACTTCATAATTTTTTTGATAACCCTCCCGAAGGGACTCTGGAGCTATTTGATAACACCAACAACCTGATCAAACTGCTGTCTACTGATAAAAGAGCCAATCTTCCTGAAAAGCTTTACCTCCAAATTAATCTGAAGAATTCAGAGATCAGAAATCTGGTGGGAGAAAAGACCTATCAGCAAACCCAGGGAGTTGCCCAGTATCTGGTAAAAAAGAAACAGGAAAAGGCACTTGCCGCCTTCAAGGGCCGAAAATCACGCTTCCTTTTGCGTCTCATCCAAATTCGTATGTGGCAGTACGGATTCTACAGCGGACGGATTGACGGCGACATCGGAATAATGACCCTGAAGTCACTGGAGAAATTCTACAATTTCAATACTGAGATTGAGCTTTCAAATGAAATACTGCTTCCTGAATACGGAGAACTGATCCGATTTATTGGAAGCAAATGGTGGGAGATTGATGTTCACGGCATACTCAATTTTATCTTTGACAGTGACGAAAACCAGATCTCACATTATTCCCTCTCAGATGAGTACAACAATCTGCAGAAAGAGATAGAGAAGAACAAAGGACCAGAATACCTGAAAACCTTCCAGGAAAAGCTAAAAATAGAATGGGAAGAAGGAAACAGCGATGCATCCGGGGCTCTCCGGGGAAAAACTAACTTTTTAAGAAGGGTCTATTTTGGTGTAAAATCTCTGTTCAGAAGAATATGGAGAGGGATAAAAAAAATCTTCAAGGAGATCGGAAGGATGGTGGAGGATTTTGTTGATGCCATGAAATCCTTTACCAAAGCGATGTTCAGGGAAATCCGTGAGGGGCTTAAACTGCTGGGAAAGGGACTGACCTTCCTTTTTGGAAAGCGCACGATAGTAACAGAGGATAGTAACAGTAGATTGGCAACTCGATTTGACTTTGATTGTGATCCCGTCAATATTTTTGAAGGAGAAGGCAACACTATCATTCAGCAGCATATCAAACAGCTTGATGATTATACAAAAGGCCTGCATGTTTCTTTGACTCTTACTGCTTTTGTTCTGAAAACAATACTATCCCTGAGCCAGCCTATCCTGCTCCCCATAATAATCGGGGACTATATGAGAAAAGTAAAGGGAATCCTGTTCCAACGATCATTGATGAGCAACTGAAACGAGTTTCCAAAAAATAAACTGTGCAGACTGTGCATGAAACATACTCACAACTGATGCAAAAAAGTGCTCCGTTTATGGGTCAAGATACGACAGATGTCTGCTTAAGCGGAATTTCACCCCGAAAATCCTGACAATTAAAATCAAATAGGCGAGTCTATACCATGAAGATAGAAAAGGCTGAAATTAATACTGCTTTTAAGAATCGATGATTCCGGCACGGCTCTGTGTCAAAACAGCCAGGTAGGCAATCGCTCCATAGCCTCTGATGATCCAGACCAGCTGAGATTTCTTCGGCCGGAACTTTTTTTGTAATATCCCAGCCAGATTTCATCGGCTGTTTTATAGTTCTCTTCCAGCCAGCAGCAGAACTCATTCCGATTGTTAAAAAAAACAGCTTCCTGCATTCAGATCCTCCTCCAGTTTGTAATTTTTTATAATCCCGAATCCGCCGTTCTTGCCGGGGTAGGAAATAACAGGGATACCGGCCATATTAATTGCTTCAATGTCTCTGTATACTCTTCGGACAGACACTTCAATTTTCTCTGCCAGTTCATGGGCAGAGATGCGGTTTCTGTTAAGAAGCATGACGTTAGTCGTAAGCATGCGGTCAATTTTCATGTTGTTCCTTTTATATAAGAGCTATATCATATACTACAGATTAGATATCTCTTTGGGTCTTTTACTCTCCCTACGGGATTACCGGCTCTTTGATTCCGTCTTCCCGTTATTTTGCTGACCCTATTACTCTATTATAGGAAAGTATCACATGTGCCCTACAACTGAATTATGCAGCAGCTATAATGAGTTCCAGATTATAGATGATATAGTTATAAATCATCCTCAGAACAAGTTCACCAGATCCAGAGAGATTGACGGATTCACGGCGGTCATCGAATCAGTACTATCGAGAGAGCTGAAGTCATGGTATTTAATTGAAATTTTTGATGAGAATCTCAGGGGACCGGAAAACCGTCCAACTGAAGTTACCGCCAATTATTATAAAATGCTGAAGTATCTGGGATGCCAGCGAATCGTTCTTGTTTCAGGTCTTCCGGTCATAAACCGTCTTTCGGTGATCAATATAATTGAAGAATCAAATATTCACCTGAATTTTATGCCCGACGAAGAGTCAGCTCTGGGCTGGATTCTCTATCTGAAAAATAAGCAGAATCAGCCTTCCTCGCTCTATGAGCGCTACTTCTGCTATTAGGTTAGCCCCCCCCCGAAGAGGAGGGACTGTGTCTAGATGTCTCCCTTATTGAGATCCATAAGACTCCTTATTTCAGAGTTCATGGGAATCACAACCTGGGCCACTGAGAGAATTTCACTCGTTTGGACATCCATCAGCCTTGAGAATACAATTACCGACGTTTCAGTTGGAATGATGGTTCCTGTAATAAAGTAATCCACCGACAGCAGTTTTCCTACATCCAGAGCCCTGTCTGTATCAACCAGGCCCGACAGGCTCAGTTTCTGCTCTTTAAGTATTTCATTCAGCTTACCCCGCTCAATCACTGTAAATCCCTTTGAAACAAACTCCATTTGAGCGGACTGATTCAGGTATTCTGAAAAGGGGGATTCGGGGTTTCCCTCCTGATTGAAAGGGGATACGGCAATTGCTGATTCCCTGTATGTGATAGAGGAAATCAGTTCATTCAGCATGGCCGCGATATATGAGTCCAGGGGCAGGTCAATCGGGGCAGGCGTTACAGGTTCAACTGTCAGAGACCTGGAAATCTCCTCCGCAGTAAATTCAAGCTCTTTCCCCAGTATTTCAATATACTGGTCCAGAATAGTCAATTCATCTTCAAAACCGATGTTGTCCAGCTTCATCTTGTTGTTCAGGACAATCCGTTTTGTGTCTTTTACAATATGGATCGCCTCGTTCAGATCGTTTTTAATCCGGTCTTCCAGTTCTGATATCGTATCCGAGGTAATTTCATCAAACACCTTCTGCTGCTCTTCTTCAGAGAGCAGCTCGATATCCTCTCTCTTGTTGAATACTTCATACCGTTTGGCATTAACTTCATCATTTATATCTTTGATGCTGTAGTATATCTGCCCCACTTCAATGAGCCTCTCTCCAATAAACTTCATGGTTGATGACCTTATTACTGTGTAATTTGATATCCCGAATACTGGCTGGGGGCCGTCAATAAAATCAGAGGAAATCTCAATGTCCGGCAGGATGATATGGTTTCCATGGACATCATCATACTCAACACGGATCTTCGCCACCATGTTCTGTCCGGTTCTGTTATTTGGCTGAACTGTAAGATCTGCCAGTATGGTTTCATAGTCACCGTTATGGAGAGTGGGGATGGTATAGCTTACCCCGTTCCGGCTTTCTCTGTTTCTGTATCCCCAGGTCTTATCAAGAGTGATGTACTGCGGGAGCTCCAGGGCAATTTCAAGATTCCGGGCGGCAGGGACAATCATGCGGTCCAGTTCATCACCGAAAGTTTCTCTCATTTCATCTCTGTCGGAAATAAACCTGCTGCTTCCTCCGCCTGCTTTTGCAAGATCGATCATCAGATTGACATCAAAATTGGTGCCGACGCCTATGGTGGAGACATTTATTCCCCGCCGGCTAAAGGTTTCGGCAAGATCAATAATGCCTTCGCTCTTTCCTACGCCATCGGTCAGAAACAAGACCCTGTTATTGTACTCAGAGCGGTAATTTGCCATGACCTGGGTATATCCGTCTTCCAGTCCGGCTATCAGATTCGTTCCTCCACCGGCTTCAATGGAATGAACCGCCGCACTGAAGCGGCTTCGTTTTTCCTGTGAGTCCATTCTGGTTGAGGTGAAGATTGTCTCTGATTCATTGTCGAAGACGATCAATGAGACATAATCAATATCCCTGACCCTCTGTATAAAGATGTCAAAGGATTCTTTTACCCAGTCCAGCTTTTCATCTGATGTCATGGAGCCGCTTTTGTCTATGACAAAGGAGAGATTCAGGGGAGGCAGATCTTCAAAGGGGGTTTTGTCCGCTTTGATTCCTATCTGAATTGTTTCGTTCTGACCTGAATTTGAGATCTGATTGTGTCCCTTGTAGGTGTATACGGCAAAATCACCTGATTCAGGCAGCCTGTAACTGTAATCAAGCTGAGCGATATAGCCGTTTACATGTATATCACCGGGAGGGATAATTATACCGTTGCCGGCAAGATATTTTCCGTGGGTCGATGAGGCTGCGCCTTCCTGCTGGCCGGAACAGAATAGCATCCGGGCAGTCATCAACAATACAAGAAGCGGTATGATTTTTTTCATAATGACTCCAGTATGATACAAGTTTGTTCTGAGCCTTTCCGGCTGCTTGAACTATACGGGGCCGGCAGGTTTGAGAGCTGACGGCAGATAGAGGGCATGGGTGTTTACTAATAGTGAACATGCTACACCAGGAATGAGTCATGGGCAATGATGTTTTCAATTTAATTTTTGAAGGCGGAGGGCTGAATGCTATAGATTTTTCTCTGTCCCATTCTCAACAACCAGGCAGATATACCTGTATCCGGGGACAGCGGTCTTGGAGGGAATCAATCTGATTTCATCCTGTTCAATGGCTGGTGATACTTTTGAATGATATATTTTGTGAAGCCTGATGATGATCAGCATCGCCTCATCGGATTTATCGATAAGGATGATGTTACCTGCCCTCTTTTTAACAGCGCCAAAGTATACCAGGCTCTCTTCTGTAATCTTATCCCCATTGGACCGGATTGATGCATTGAACACAAATTGCTTCCAGTCCGGGGCATTCTGAGATTGTATCCCTTTTATTGAAAAGGCAGATTTGATCAATGAGTAATATTTACTGAATTTCAAAAAGGACTCCTCTCATTCCGGTAATTTGTGAATTCTACTGAAAAAACTATTTTTTGGGAAGAATCAAAAAACAAACAGTGTTCCCCGAATAATAATTCACATATAAGCACTGTTCACGATTGCCATAACAGCTGTTTTCAGATTAAGTTTACATTTTTAAAAATAATTCATTGTAAAAAGTCAGTAAAAACCAATATTAGGAATGATAATATGCAAACTCAGGATGATGTTTTTATTGAGGCTATAAAGCATAAAAACATTAAGACGCTAACGGATTTGATAGACCAGGGTGCTGATCTTAACAAATCCCTGGGTGATGAAGGTACGGTTCCGCTGCAGGAGGCCCTGAAGACAGGTTCCCTTAATGTGGTTAAGCTCTTCATCGAAAAAGGTGCGGACAGAAACTGTACCACCAGGACGGGCCAGAACCTTCTTCATCTTTGCGCTTTCAATGACTTTCCCAATGAAGTCGCTTCTTATTTGTTTGAAAAGGGAGTTGATCCCAACTTCCGGGATATTTATGGATGGACTCCCCTCCATGTTGCCATTTATCAGAACAAATTATCCTATATTGAACTGCTTCTGGATAAAGGTTCCAATCCCTATATTCCAACCACCAAAGATGAAACAGCCTTTGACATGGCTGAAGAAATCAAGAACACCGGGATCATCACTGTCCTGGAGTCCTTCAGGGATAAATACAAAAAAGTTGACCCCTCCGATTTAAGCCTTTATGAGGAATCAACAGAGGATCAGGATCAGTCAACGGTCATTGAATCAGGCGGAGCAGCGGAAGATGAATATCTTATCAACCGTGATATCAGCAATGATCAGGACACAATAAAAAAGCTGCGGACAACCATTACCCAATGGGCGGATACCATTCCTCACCATGGCATCAGGAAGATGGGCGAGCAGATCGATATAAAGAAGGTGTATTACAGACCTGCTTATACAATGGCCCTTTCCACCTTATACGATAACAGAACGGTGTCGGAACACTATGTACCCTATACGGGGCAGGAACTGCCCCAGAGGAAATTCCATTCTGTTTCTGATGTTGATGTATGGGATTTTACGCTCCGGCATCCTGAAAATTATTCCAATGCCTTTGACCGTTATACCGTAACAGGATCTCAGTATGTAACTGAATGTCATACATGCCATGGTCATGGAAACATTACCTGTCCCAGCTGTTCCGGTCAGGGAGAAACGGTCTGTAGCAGCTGTAACGGCAATGGTTCAGAAACCTGTTACAGCTGTAACGGGAGCGGGGACAGAGCGTGTCCCAGCTGCGGCGGGACCGGGAACAGACAAGAACAGTACTATAAAACCTTTGTTGACAGCAAAGGAGTCTACAGTCACCAGTCAGCTGTCCGCACTGTTACATGTTCCTGCTCAGGAGGAAGAGTCCGCTGTAATTCCTGCAACGGTTCCGGTTCCAAAACCTGTTCCCGATGCGGTGGACGTGGTCATGTAGTTTGTTCCCATTGCGGCGGTTCCGGTTCAATAACCTGCCCGACCTGTGAGGGACATAAAAAACTGTATAACTATTACACTCTGAACCAGACAGTGAAACCCCGGTTTCTGAATCATTGTTTCCTTGAAAAGAATGTTATGGAAGAGTATCCCCTGTTTACGATTAATCCCTCGAACCACAAGGGACTGTCAAAAATTCAGGATGAAAAAGAAAATCTGGATCAGGGTCTCTTTGATGCAACGCCATTTAAAAACACATACAACAAATACCTTGAAAAAGCGCGCAGCTCCACACCCTTTGACGGAAAGAAAGGTTCAACCCGCAGCATACGGCAGAAGGTGAACCTGAAGCGCCATGAAGTTTATGATGTGCATTACAGCTTCAAGGGAAAGGACTACATTCTGCTGGTCTGGGGATATGAGGATGAAGTACAGGTCTATGCTCAGGTCAGCCACTTCTCTGAGCTGAGAGATACCTTCCTTGAAAAAGCCCAGAAATCCTATAAATGGCGCAGATGGGGTATGTGTTTTAATAATCTGGATAAAGCGGATGATCTGGATGTTCATAATGAACAGGAAGAAATCTATACTATGAAGGCTGCTGTTGAAAAGAAAATGTACCGCCAGTACCGTTTCGGATTATTCATCGGCAGCATCCTACCTGCCCTGGGCCTTGGATGGTACTCTCTGCAGTACTTCCGTGAGGATCATTTTATTGGCTCCTGGTTCAAAGATCTCTTCTACAAGAACTGGAAGCTGCAGCTGTCCCACAGTATTGTTATGACCGTATTTTTCGGACTTGCAGTGCTAACCAATCAGGGCAAGATGTTCAAATTCATGAAGACCTACTACAACAACAAGATCCGTCATGAATGGGTTCGCTGGACCTTTCCGGTTCTCATTGGAATCATCACAACGGCTGTCACCTGGCTTGCCTGTTGTGTCATCAACAGTTCCGGTCTGGGACTGCTCCTGACCCAGTTTGTAATCGGCGTCATTCATACTGTAGGCGCCGTCATCATACCTGTGGTTAACGGAATTAAATATCTGGGAGGTCTGTCATGAAAAATTCTGTCTATGCCCCTCATACTTTCAGCAATATCATTCAGGGCACATTCAGGGCCCTTGGTGACAGAATAAAGTCAAGTTCCCGCTGGTTGATCGTATATCTTCTGTGTGCCTTCACCGGCGTTTTCGGTTTTCATCGATTTGCTGTTAAAAAAATCGGAACCGGAATTCTGTACTTGTTTACATTTGGTTTCTTCGGAATCGGGGTTACCATTGATATGATCAATATTCTCTTTAACCGGTTCCCCTATAAGAGAAGAAAGAGAGACAAGAATGTTAAATCAGGGTTCTCTGGGTTCACAAGGTTCTTTTTTATCAGTCTTTATGTTCTGATGATTCAGTACATTTTCATAAAGATTATGGCTTTTCCTTTTCAGGAGGAAATCATTCAGATGATTGGCCCTGCCTGGGAGGATCTGAAGTCTGAGATTCTCTGGCACCTTCCTTCCTTTATCAAGGATTTCCTTCCTGTGAAATAGTATTCATCAGGCTCCGGTTCCAAGATCCCGGGGCCTGGTGAAAGATTTCCAGGGTCAATTTATCCGACATACGGTCTCTATATAATATTCGGGGGAACAGATGCCAAACCTGAAAGAACAGCTTCAATTGGTGCTGCAGAGTGATTTACAAACTCAATCGGTGAACAGCGAACTGGAGCGGTTTGAGTTTGAGGTGGGGTTTCTTGCGCTGGAAGCCATTATCGACAGGGTCAAATCATTTGAGAATGAACCTGATCTGATTGTTTACTTAAAAAGCCTATATCCGTATGTGAAATAGCTTCTCAAGTTATTACAAAAGAGCCTTTTCTCAAGAAAGAAATGAAATCCATAATAGCTGAGCGGTATTCGTCTTCGTTGAAATCCCGTAATACCACTTCAGTCAAGCCGTCTGCTGCCTTCTGGTATGAGGATTTGACCTCTTTATGCCGGGACGTAAGAGTTGCTGAGAAATTCCTGTCCCCAATGGCAGACTCCAATGCTGCTGCCCATGCGCCGGCATCCTCAGCTGTCACAACCTTTGCATCATTACCGGTATACACACCAAAGGGAGTGCCAGCCTCAAGTATTCCATGATCCCAGTAGGCATCCTCATCTTTTAGTTTATATGTGCCTTCCGGCTCCCAGCCCCAGTTCTTTCCTATCCAAAGTAATTCATTCCACATGGGAGAATTGAAACCGGTGCTTTCTCCGTTTACATTATTTAAATCATAACCCATAGTTTTTTCCATCAGGTCCGGCCAGAACTGGCTGGGCCCATTCATTCGATCCTGTTTATTTCAATAACTCTTTAGTACTCAACGGTCCTGGAATTCCCTTAATGATTCCTTTGCTCGATACGCCACTTCAGAGAAAGGGGAAGTAAGCATCTCTTTGATCAAAAGCAGCTCCGTTTCAGTACTCCCTTCACCCAGAATATAGGCAAGATGTTCCTGCCGCATTTCGGGCCAGTCAGCCCATAGGGTCATTAACTCTTTAAATAGAAGCTCTGAGTTCTGATCCAGTACATTTCTGGCCAGTTCACAACCTTCATCACTCCAGTAATCGTTATCGGGAATATCCAGGTATTTAATCAGCTCTTCAATCATCATTTACCTCTGCAATCACTCACAGCCACACCCCCATCCCGGTATATCTGTCTCATTTCCATTTGAAGAACGATACCTGAGTCGATGGCCAGAGGCCCTTCATGCATTAAGAATGGGAATACGTTTAATCTGGTTTATTTTATACGAATGCAGACGCCATGTCAGTAGGGATGCTGTATTTGCTTATGTCGTCCTTTCTATCAAAGTTCGACTGATGCCGTTTATGATCAAATCTCTTGAAATTCTATATTTTTTCCCATCAAGGTAATTTTCCAGAAATGGAATTGACGGTGTGTAAATAAATCTTCCACAAGGCTTCAATGCATCCAAAATCTCTTTGAACTTAATCAAATATTTTTCAAGATTTAGATTATCATTTTCATATGTATAAAGCAAATGATTTACAAAACTCATATTTGAGATTATTGTTCCCCATTTTTCATTCTCAAAATAAAAATCAAACCAGTTTTTTTCTATTAAATAATCCTTTTCTTCTTCTATTATTCGATCGATCCCTACTGCGTCCTTTCCCATTTCTTTTAATTTGCATGGCAGATTCCCTGTTTTTCCACAACCAATATCAATAATAGGCTCATCTAGATTCGCTACTACTAAATCTAGAATATATATTTGAAAATCTGCAGAATACTCTTCATTCAATACAGATCCTATCGTTTCCTGTTCCCTAAGCTGGTTTATAAAGTGATTTGGATAAAACCGGGAAAGCCATGTTGATAATCGTTGATAGTGATCTATCATGACTTCACTAACATTTACTGTTGATAATTTATCAAATGTAACTTTATAAATTTCTTCTAGCTCTATCATATCTTTTTGCTGGACATTTATATATTGGTTTATTCCATATAATGTTTCTAATACAATATTTCTAGTTTTTCTAAGAGATTCACGAGATATGCCCTTATTCTGAATTTTTAAGTTCAATAATTCCGCTATAAAATCGTTATCAATCTGGAAATTTTTATTTAGATTAGATGAAAACAAGTTTATATTTCTGTTTAATCCTATTTGTTTCTCTATTTTCTTTTCCATATTATCCCTTTCTTATTTATCGATAGAGCACCTCTTGTTGTAATTATATAATTTCCTATGTCACGAACTTAACTTCATGCCATTTTTTATCTTAATTCTCAATCATGAATGTAATGTATGGGGGAGAGATTCAGTATTTCTTTTATGCTGCTACTGTCTGGATCGCCAGCTAATATAGTGAATGCGCGGGAATCAAGCCTGACTATATCGCTATTATCCAATGAGTTCGCATTTGCCTTTCCAAACTTACCTTCCAGTACACTGTCGATAATAACTCTATCGTATTTACAACTTTCCAATGGTTTTTCCAATTCTCTCAGTCTTGATCCCTCTACTGTTCTTATCACCTGTTATCTCCCATGTATATTATGCTTTTTCAATCCTGATCATCACCAATTTTCCAATGCCAAAGCAGCCGAAGTCAAGTTTAACTATTGAAATGGCTAATATTGCTTCTAATCTGTATTTAGTAGGATCTGATTTAGAGATAAATAAGGATGCAATTGGGATAACAGAGTCTGTACTCAGAGCTGATTTATTTCGAAAAGATACAACCTATTAGCCCCGGCATACCTGTCGTACCCCCCGCCCCTTTTTGGCTTGAACAATTTCGGGACAGGGATATCTTACTTTTCCGGAATTCCTCAAAGGGATCAATTTAGGAGGGACGAGGTGATCCAGGTATGCCCTGCTATTGACTGATAGATGCCTCTCCCCAGCCT
The DNA here is from genome assembly GCA_002408085.1 of Spirochaeta sp. UBA5339. GTDB lineage: Bacteria > Spirochaetota > Spirochaetia > DSM-2461 > DSM-2461 > Oceanispirochaeta. The sequence goes on along the minus strand of DHQL01000013.1, from coordinate 11,895 downwards.
AATTGATCAAGAATAAACTCAACTTTTTCTTTTGAAGATATAAACGTATTCAATTTCTCAGAACATTTTTCTACCCATTGTCTATTAATCAAAAAATCGTCATCCAGAAAGTCATCATCCGCCAAGTTTACAACTTCACCTATAACAGATAAACAAACGACCATTTCTTCTATAGATGCAAACAGTTCTGTAACGTTCCAATTTCCTGCACCATGTTGTGCATAATAGATTTTTGAGTCATCACAATTATAGATAAAAGGATCAGCTCCTTCCGAGGCAACGACAATCCAATTATCCTGCCAATGCGGAATGCGCTCATTAGTAATACCATTATATCGATAACCAGCCTGTTGATTCCATAATTCTTTCAAAGAAGGCAAATGATATGGGTTTCCATACCCATTAATATTAATATTGATTGGTCCTACGGAACAATAAAAATCATGTAGTTTATCTGGTAGTTCGAAATTACCATTCCAGTCTTCTGAAATTTGTTGTTTACAAGTTCCATGCTTGCTAAGGGATTCAATAACTTTTTTAGTAGAGATCATTTTTCCTCTTTTCTCTTAATGATGTTGGTGGGCCCCCTAAAGGGGAACCTGACTACACTTAAAGCCATTGCCTCTTCAAATTGCACTGGACTCTGATGACCAATAGAGGAAGGCCTTAGGGTTACAGAATACATGAATATATTCGAGAATACCAGCATTACAGGGCTGTTGATTATCAGGCTGAGTCAGAAATGACTGGACTTCAAAGTAATTATACAAAGTTCTCGATCCACAGAGAAGCTTCATCAGCCCGCCCTGTTTTAAAGCATTCTCATACCGCTATTCAGATGAACCAGAAGATGTCTTGAAAGAGGCATCAGCAGGATTCCCGAAACACGCTTTTTACCCCAGTAATCAAGCAGCCAGGCATCTTCAGGGACAATGGAACCGACCTCACTTATCTTCACCAGAGTATCAGGATGAACCTTCTCCTGCAGCTTTTCGGCTGTCTACAGTCTGATGCATTCCCGTGATCTTGCCCCCACCTCCCTGCGATAGTTTCTGAGCTCCTGAAGATCGATGCTTCTGTTAAACACATCCATCTCCTGATAATTCATACTGTTTCCCGTATGTCTGAAGGGTAAACCGATTCTGTCTATGTAGGCCAAACCATCGAAAACCTCCGCAGAACCGCAAATAAAATAGGAACAGCCGATATCCTCAATCCTCGCGGAGTGCCAGATGTGCCAGGCTGGAGAATAGAGCTTCTTTTCACTGAATCGAGTGTAGTCCCCCCCTCCTCCAGAATCGGTCCTCCAGGGTGTCAGTCGTCCCGGACTCATGGGTGTAGGAATGCAGTTCCAAAAGACTGGCAATGACCTTTGACAGACAATCAGAACTGTTTGATATTTTTGAGCTCTTTAACTGGAATCTGAGACAGAATCACAGTTTACCGGCAGTACACCTTCACGGTGGAATCATCTGCGTCCACATCGATGCTGAGCTGTTCCAGAGCCGTCAGAAAGGACTGGGCATTTTCCGGCTTTATATCCTTCAGATTAAAACTCATCCCCTTCTCGTTCATGGTATTTTGAATGGTTTCCTGAACATCCTCAGGGATCAGCCCCATAATGTTCAACCCGGCCTTCAAAAGGGCAAAGGGGATCTTTACAGAGACCCGCTCGGAAGACTCATCCCCCTTGGGTTCGACCTGCACATAGAGGAATTTACTCTCCAGGGAACTGATCAGATCCGTCCCCCCTGAACCCTCAGGCTCCCGGGCCTTATCCACGGCGCTCAGCAGCTTCTCCGCCTCCTGGGCAGAAATCTTACCCTCGGCAAGCATATTCAAAATCTTCATTTTATCATCAACCATACTAAACTCCCTTTCTATTTGATATAAAGAATCACCTTCGATTTATCAGAATGGACATTGATTTCAGTTCCTCTGGCTGCAGCCAATAGAAGAGGAAGCTTGAAAACCAATCCCATATACAACCGTGTTTGGGCCTTCGGGGAGGTACAAAGGAGTACCACCCCATACACCAGGGAAAAGAGCAGATACAGGGGCAGCATCAGGAGGTAGACAAAGATAAGGGGGATAAAGAGCCCGAAGGAGGTCTTATCATCCCGGATTCTTATCCTGAGCAGCATGGGCAGCATCACTCGAGCTCCTTCAGGGCGCTTTCCACCTCAATCTCTCCCCTCTCCAGCTTGTCAATAACACTCGAAACGCTGGATTTCACATCCACAGACACATCGATCAGCCCGATTTTAGAGGCAATCTGGTTGAGCCTGTTTTTCACTGTGGGATAGGAGATGCCGAAAATCTTCTCCATCTGCTTGATGGAACCATGTGTCTTGATAAAGGCGGCCACAAAGATCTGTTCATCCATATCCAGCTGCCCCAGAGGGGGTAGCTCGAACTCCCCCTCAATATCGATACTCTCTGAGGGAACAGAGACTTTTTTAATGACAAAGTCCTTCCCTCCGGTCATAGTCATCAGTTTTTTCCAGCTGTGTATCATCCCTTGACTCCTGAATTCAACATACACCTAAAAATTAATTAATGCAAGTAATATCTACCAATATATTAATTATATTAATTTCACACTGGTTATTAGTTGATTTTATCAACTTCCAACACTCCAGCGGGCTGAAAACCCAATATAGTCAGCGCAGGGGGGTGACCTCTCCTTTGAGTATGAGTCTGTGATATCCCATGGGGATTTGTGAGAAGAAAGGAAAACCGGGTTATTGATCCTCCCGATAGAAACTGTGAAGCAGTCTGTGTGGGCCCTCTGTTTAACCCGGATCTGCGGTCCTAAGGAACGATTCTCTTTACTACAGGAATTCCGGCAAGGATAACAGTGATGATCAGAGAAACAACAATGGTGCCGATGCTCAGGACAGGGATGGCAAGCCAGTTGCTTCCCCAGAACGAGTAGAATGAGTTATCAAGATTACGAACAGGAAGTAAAATTAAAGGGTGAACAAGATAGACCCCCAAACTGTATCTTGATAGGAGTGAAATAAATGCTCTGGCTCTTCCGGGTATCCTGTTCCCATAAGTCTGGGCAAGAACAAAGATCATGCCCCCGATAACGGCGGTATTCAAGGTTTTATAGCCCATAAAGACACTAGAATATTTCCCGTTAGTTCTTGTCAGATACCAGGTACCGAAAATATTGAGTATTAACATAATGACACCGGCAATCAGCCAGTAAGGCAGGTCTTTACTGTTATCACGATTAAACAGAAACCACCCCAGAACCAGATAGCCCGTATAAAGGATCAGGTTTTCCAGTAAAAAGCTCTCCATTTTCAGCCACTTCATCAGGAATAAGAAGAAAAATACCACAAGAAGCAGCTTCACATGTTCAGCACTGAGCCTCTTTAGCAATAAAGCAAGAAAGGGAATCACAAAATAAAGAGGGATAAAATCATAAAAGAACCATAAGTGATACCAGGTCGGTTCTGATTTTGCATCAATTAGAATTTGCTTTAAAAGACCCCAGTCACCGTTGGTCCAGGCCGTGAGTAAGGCATACAGAATGGTCCATATGACAAAAGGAACAAGCACTTTGCTCACCCGTTTTCTCAAATACTCCTTACAGTGAAAGTCTCTGGTTGATGAGAGCAGAAGCGCCCCGCTAATCATCATGAAAACGGGGACCGCCCAGCGGTAAATGCTGTTATAGGCAGCGGCGGCCAGCCAGTCTGATCCTGAGACTTCCCCATACAATTGCCGGAAAGGACCCAGAACATGGATATTGACAACGGCAAAAGCCGCTAAACTGCGAAGTAAGTCAATATAGAATATGGACGGTCTTTCTCTTCTTTGCGCTTCCAATCGATTGCCTCTTTATCAAAAATCACTTCTGATCCAGCTCCCCTCTCCTGAGTACCCTGTACTCTCCGGATTCGGGATTCAAATCGTATATACTGAAACTGGTCTTCACATCAAAGCCCTCATACCTGGTAGCCAGGTTCAAAGAGGCAGATTTGTCCTGATTCTGATAACCCTCATTATCTAAAACTATAACGGGAAAAGAAAGAACCTGTATTCACTTTTTGATTAATATTTATAACCTGGAGCTCTCCCCGCCTGCAGGCGGGGCCGGGCTCTGCGGGGGTGTCCGTCTCGGCTTCGCCCTGAGACCCCTGCGGGCCCCTGCGATCCCTGAGCCGGTTCCCTTACATTTATGACCAATCGCTGAACTCAACAGCTACAGGCAATTCATGAAACTCAAGCCCTGTTAAGCCCGCCTCTTCGATGGCCAGCTTCAAACGATCACTGACCAGATCCCCCAGGTTCTTAACAGTAATAAAATCGATATCCAGGAATGAGGGGTCCATGACAAGTCTTTCATAGCTCCAGTCGTAGTTATAATGTTCACCGAAATAAGACTCCACTTCAGGCATTGAAGCAAAGGATTTGACAACCTTCTTATGGTGGTTAAGGGTCTCAAAGTTATATAGATTGTTAAAACTGGACTTATCGAAATCCAGGTAGTCCAAATAGGATTTCCTGAAAATCTGGAGGACATGATAGGGATGTTTTTCTCCCTGAAAGAGGACCCAGGCAGGATAAAATCTATGTTCTGTCAGGGTAAATGTATCCAGGATATTCTTAAACTTATCCGACACAGGTTTTAACCATCCTCCCAGGGGAGACTCTCCCCACCAGAAGTTGTAATCGTAGATCATTTCGGGAACCTTATCCTCATCCTTTTCATGGAACTTTACTGGTTCCAGATAATCAAAAACAGGATTCCCCTTAAAAAAGGAGTTGGGGCCGCAGGCTCTCTTAAAGAGCTCCTCTTTACCCTGCACATTTTTACCATTGAGCCCGGACTGATTGATGCCGATAGCTCTTTCTATTCTATAGTACTTCATAAATTTCATCCTTTCTTAACTGAAGGACAGTCCTCCTCCATGAGCGTATTCCGGGTCCATAACCCAGTGAGGCATCCAGCGGGGTTCTTTGTATTTCATCTTGCGCTTCGCCAGGGGGATTTTTTGCAAAGGTTCTGTACTATAAATCAACCTTAACTGTTGGCATAGTATTCTTCCCTGGAAAATCCATCATCATCTGGTTCGATATATCTATCCACCTCAACCGGAGAATCTAATTGTGATATGTCCAGTCCCGGATGATTGTAGACCGAAGCCTTCCACCCTGATGGTTCCAGGGTGAGATCATCAATCACAACCATTTTAGAGCCGATAATGCGCATATTTTCATCCTGACATGAAATATAGTATGCCTCTGTTATCCCTGGCTTATCCCCTCGAGGATCATTGATTGACAGGTACGCGGCATAAATATCACCCAGTTCATCATTTTGGTATCTGCTTATCTTGAATAAGGTTCTCGGCTTCCTGACATCTCCAGTGCAGGAAGAGGTTCCTGACCTTAATCTTTTTTGCTTATTAATACCAAAGCACTTTCTCGCTTCAGGAATGGCATAGGAGTAAAGCTCATCAATTGTACTGTTGATATGATTTAAATCATTTGATCCCTTTGCCGTCCATGCCGCGGCTTCTTTTTCTAATACTTCCAAAACAAAACGTCTGATCTTTTCCATATAGAACCTTTATATTTTTTTGATTAGGTTTTATCTCTCATACATGTAGAGCTGAGATGAGTTCGAAACAAAAAGGATGTCATCCAGAACAAAAAGGGGCGCTCCTATGGAATGCTCCTTCTCAGTTATCTGAAAGAGTATTTCTCCGGTTTTCAGATCCAGGACAAGGACTCTGGGATCAGGATTTTTGGAAAATATAAACAGATGATCCTGGCGGTCCAACTTCATATCAAAAACGTCAATATCCTTCTCCCAGACTGTTTCCATATCCAAAGAGTTAAAACAGGTGACATTTCTTTTTTTATCGTCGGCGATTATAATTCTGCTGCCATCATTCGAAGACTCCATCAGAGAAATGTAAATGCTCTCGTCGACGCCCACTGTATGGGTTATTTTGCCCTGATCCTTGTTGTAGGTATAAATGTTTAATCCATCATCCCACCAGCTATGAAAATACACATCCCTGCTGTTCTGTGTTAATAGTATGGGGTTCTGTTCCAGTATGACCTGCTCACCGGAATTACTGTCAGAGATTCCTTTTAAAACATAACTGTTTTCAAAAACTGAAAAGATGACTTTATCAGAGTAATGAACAGCATTCTTCACTCCCAGCTGCAGAGAGTTAATATTCTGAAAAGTTGAAGAGGCTTTCCTGCTGATTGTGTTGCCGGTAACGGCATCCAGAAGGATCGTAACCGGACCTTCCGGGCCTGAATCCTGAATCAGCAGAGTATCCTTATAAAGATAAAAGCCGCCGTAGTTTGCCCTAATGGTCCAACTGCTAAGCTCATAAGACCACTTTTCACCATGAATATCAAATGCCTTTAAAAAGCCTTTATGAGGATTACCAGCGAGGAACTCTTCACCGGAGGATCTGCTTTCAGCAAAGACAACAGTCACACAGACAGCATTGTTGGCCTGAATACGGCCATGCCCCAGTTCATGGTCTACGGGTATATCAACACGCTTTTGAAGGCTATAATCCCTCTTATCTATAAACAGAATTCCATTGGTCTCCCGGACAATATAGTATTCATCATTCTCAGTGATGTCTTTGACACCATTTTTAAGATCTATTGTGTAAACATTTTTCCAGCTCATCTTTGATTCCATATCTATCGAGTAAATGGCAAGCTGCTTTCAGGCAGCGCAAATTCCGTATCCGTCGCTCTGACATGGGGGAGGGTTTTCAGCATCCAATACATTTCAGAAAATTCAATGGTCTCCGATTGAAATAAGTCCACAGTCAGATGGTCCGGACTCATCATGCCCAGATAAAACTCAAAACCCTGAAAATAGAGAGCGTTATTGGCCTCACGAAAGGAAGTTTTATCGAAACGCAGCTCTTCCAGTTTCTGTTTCAGCAAGCGTGTAATCAGATGTTCGTACCAGCCCTCGGGATGTATACCGCATTCTGCCTTCATCCCCTTTCTTACGGCCGTGCAGTAGCGCTTAAATAATGCGATTAACTTTGTTTCATCCTTCAGATCACGGGCTTTCCGTTTCAGCTCTTCCAGATCTATGTGTTTACAGACTATGGCTCCTATCACATCCACCATCAGCTTACTTTGGTAGTCATTGCAATAGCTGAAACTCAGAAAGCTTTTGGCAATTTTCGTAAAGCCAGGCTGCTCAGACAGGAGAAATCGAAAGTCCTGCTTGTTCAGCAGACCCCCGGATAAATCAGAAAACACAGCGTCCTCTTTATTGAGCCTTCCTGAAGCAATGGGAAGATAACGGCTGGAAATAAAGTCTTTCATCTCATCATGGTTTTCTGCCAGAGAAAGGGCATGGGCGATTTTCCCTTTATGTCCTGATTCTATCAGGCTAACCAAGGCTGTTTTATCACTTGGGTCAATAGTTTCCAGGTTATAGCTTTCTTCATATTCCTCTAGACCGTATTCCGGAAAGGGAGGAAATGTTTTGACGGTCAGTGCATTGTCCTTATACTCCAGATGGATCTGTTCTACCCTTTCATCCAGACAGTAATACAGGGAAATGATATCATCATATAATCTAAAGGGAACCTTTTCACTGCTCTTCTCCTCCGGAAAGAACTCAGTGGTATGCGCTTCCCATTTGAGTCGATCTCCCTGTTTGTTGTATTCAATGATACTTTCAAAATGCCTTTTGGCCGGGTCGATGGTTTTGGATAAGGTAATTTTCCCGTATCCCAGGAATTCTTTCATCCCCTCGATCAAATCAAGAATATCCATGGGGAGGACCCTAAGCAAACTCTTTTCGAAGGTGAATTTTACCCTTGTTCCCCTGGGAACAGATTTATAAAGTTGCTTTGTCTTATCGCTTGATTTGAAAATGTCTCCAATCTTTTTAGCCTTGTCTGATCGCTGAGTAATTCCGTTGACCTTCTCCATAACACCACCGCCGGAAGTTCCATGATCGGTCACAAGAATTATGGATTCAAAGACCTCATCCTCTTCTATATGATCATGAAGCAAGTTGATAATATCTGTTTTTGCCTTCTGAACTTCTACATCACTGTTTATAAAACCTTTAGCACCAGCAATGATTTGGGCATGAGTTTCAGGGGGAAACGGGACGCTCTTGATATATTCTTTTTTGATACAGATGAAATGGGCGTCCAGATAGTTGGTATGGGTAAAATCGGCATCAAAGAGACTGATGTCCGTAAAGCTGCAGTTTCTTAGATTCGAAAAACGGAAATCGAGTTTCGAAGAATATCCCTGATAAAAAGTACTCCCCTCAAAATCCGCGTAATTCATTAAACAGCCCTGCAGACTCAGATCTTTAAAAGTAACCCCTCTGCAGATGGAGCCGGTGAAAATACCATAGGACAGTTCTGCGTCTTCTATTACGGTTCCTTCGGGAATGATCCTGTTGCGGATATCGAATAACTTCCCCTCAGTACCCTGCTTTGAATAGGATATCTCCAGCTGTCCCTCTACTACCCTAAGCTCAAAGTCACCACCATAGCCACCGGAATTGATAAACTTTTTATGCTCTACTATCATTTGAGCCAGTTCTTGTTCTTGAATAATTGTATGTTGACTTTCCATTGATGTATCACCTCGTTCAAAAATCCGTTTAATAATAGAACAGAGTTCATATAAAGTTAAACAGGGTTCGCTGAAAATTTAACCTTGACACAGCAGGAATATAATGAACATCATTCAGGCCATGAGACTTGCTATGAAACCTGCCCTGACCCTCTCCCTCGTTGCCTTAATCATAACAGCCCTCCTCCTTTATCTCTTTGTTTTTGGTGTTGAATATGATTCACGGACCCGTATCCCCATTGATGAGAGCAGGATGCTGGTTCAGACTATTAGTAATCCAATCATTGGTGATTCAAAGGCTTATATCGCTCTTATGGATATAGATAAGGGCATGCTCTGGAAGCATAAGCTGGATAGGGATTCTTTCAGCATCAATGCGACGATGTATGAACAGCGCTACCGGCGGGATGTGATGGAGAAAGACGGGTTCATTTCCATTTTGCTCGATAGAGATGAGAATCCCCAGGAGCTCTACAAGTTTGATCTGCAGAGAGGCAAGCTGATAAGCCGGCTCGATCTTCCGAGCTTAAATGGCTATTATGGATTCTGGTCCTCACTTCAGGATTCTGAGAATCTATACTGCCTGTCCGGCGGGGTGGACAATCTTGTACTGAACGCCATCTCTTTTGACAGCTTTGAAATCATCTGGTCAATTCCCCTTCCTGATAACGGGGAGTCGATTCACAGCTATCATGCTCCCTATCAGAATGAAAACTGGATTGTTCTTCATAAGTCTGATTATGTACCTGAACCTCAGAAAATCTACGTGATAGACAAGAAAACCGGGGAAGCCCGGCTTTTCCCGCTGGATTCACCTGGAGTCCTGAAAGACGATGCCTATTACTATCCCTCTTATCGACAGAACAATCCGGAGTTCAAATCGGCAGATTTGATGAAAATCAATCTGATAAACGGTGAGTCAGAAACCCTCTATGAAATGAGTCCCCCTCCCCAGCCCTTTTCAGACGACAGAGGATATTCCATATCAAATATCTGGCTCTACAGAGACCATCTGATTGCCATTCATAACATCCAGGGCGCTGCGACCCTCATCTGCCGGAATCTGGAATCTGGTACAGTACTCTGGATGACCTCTCTGCCGAACTTCTTAATCGATTTTGATCGGGAGATGTGGCACTCAAAAGACCGTATGGCTGCTCCGGAGTTTTCCGGCCTTCCCCATATTGAAGATCCATATCTTCTATTGCCTCTGGAGGATAAGAGCGAAGTAGAATCGGATGCTCCTCCAGTCAAATATGTATTGATCAACCTGGAAGATGGAACCATCTGTCTTGAGAGTCAGGGCATCCCTCAAAGGTTTATTCTCAACTATTACCAGAACTCCTATTATCACCTGGCTCTTCCGGTGCCTGGCAGCCCTACAAACGCCCATGATTTACTAAGTATTGATGCACAGACCGGAGCTATCGTCTCATGCATCCGGCCGGGCCATTTATACAACAAGGATCAGAAAAGCTATTTCTACCTCCATGAATACAATGAGCCCCCCCTTCGACAGGGGCTTAAACCAATGCTTATTCTGGGAGATAATGCTTATATTGATCTTAATAAAACGGAAATACAGGGACGCAGACGGAATAAATACTTCATTGAAGATATAACAGATGAAATCGGGGATCTCTACGGGTTCTAGAGAGCCGTTATAGTGCGAGAGTCTTTTCAGACCCATCGCTCAGGTGGCTTTTTGAGAGAATAGAAAGAGTATCACTCCATATTCATGATCTCTCTGATATGGGCCTTATGATCCTCATCATTCGTGGAGTTAAGAGCCCGTTCAAAGTAGATCTGAGATTTTTCAAGATCACCCTTCATCTTATAATTATACCCCAGATTGGAGAGTGAAATGGTATCAAATGGATTGTGCTCCAGTCCCTTTTCCAGATAGAAAATACCTTTTTCAAAATCTTCAGCCCTCATGTACGCGGTACCCAGGTTACAGTTAATCTGCATGCCTGCAAGGTGGTTTAAAGGATCAAGATGTTCCAGGGCTTTAATGTAGAACCGGGTACTCTCCTCAATAAGATTCATATTGAGCAGCATATTCCCCATCTCATAGAGCTCCTGAGAATCCTCGGTTTCATCAAAGGAGGCATAAGCCATCTCCTGAGCCAGAGGATAGTTGCTGTTGAGCATAGCGATCTGAGACCTGAAGTAGTTTCCTGAAAGATCCATCCCCTCTTTTTCAGCAAGTCCCAAAAGGTAATCCGCCTCATAGTAGTCGGCCAGATTCACAAGGGTACTGATCATCCTTTTGTACTTTAAAGGATAGGGTTTCAGAATCCCATGAATCTGCTTAAGCCCCTCCTCATTCACAGCTAGATTGGCTTCCAGTGTGTGCGATCCATCCCTGTACTTTATGGCAATGCCATCTTCCCCGATAAGATACAGAAGATTGTAGTAGCTGTTGGGATGGGGATTAGATGACTGAATGATGCCCTCTACCAGGGTGGTCACAGCCTCCTGTCTCATTCCCAGTTTGTAGTAGGCCAATGAAGCATTGTTATAGGCTTCAGAGAAATCGCTCTTCTCATCAATCGCTTTTAAGGCATACTCCAGATACTTACGGTCATCACTGTCATAAAAGACCATTGAGTAGTAGTTATTGGCAAAAGGATTGTTTCCATCCAGCTTCAGAGCCTCCTCAAAAAAAGAGATACTCTCACTCTTTCTATTGTTCTCCCACAAAAGGACTCCGAAAAAGGAGTAGACATAACTGAATGGATATTCTTCGCATATTTTAAGAGCGGTTGCATAAAGATCATGATTATTGCTGATGTCTTTGTAATAATCGAAGTTTAAGGTGGTATACCTTAACATGTCTCCCTTCAGAAGGTAGAGATTGGCAAGGTAGAGAACATCCAGAGGATCATCCCCTCTTTCAGCAGCCTCAACAGCCCCATCAAGATCGTTACTCCCCACATAATTCCATAGGGACCCGTCTGAAAACAGCGACACTGCAGAAAATAAGAATAACACAAGAATTACAAGCACACGTTTCATTATTGATACTCCAATTTCTCAATCATAAAGGGATTATCCTTTGCGGGGTTCTGACCAGCTATCTACTTTATGACCTGGAGCTCTCCCCACCTGCCGGCGGGGCCGGGCTCTTCCCTTAACATCACAACGACAGGTTCCCACGATCCGTGATATCGCCTGTCTTTGGCTCGTGCCATCTTTAGATAACGTATAATTTCTTTCGCAATTTCAAAAAAATAAAAAAATAAGTCCTCAATCTGACGATTGTTTAATAAC
>DHQL01000005.1:17114-136474 GCA_002408085.1 Spirochaeta sp. UBA5339 | reverse complement strand
GCGAAAGAAATTATACGTTATCCTGCGGCAGAGCGCTCTAGCGGAGCCGCAGACAAAGCCCCGGGACAAGCGGATTTAGCGGACAGCCCGACACCCCCTGCCCCACTCCCATAGCCTGAAACCCCAGGGAAGCGACCTGTCGCTTCCGCCCTCCTGCGCCTTCCCTATGGGCCCCCTTAGGCCCTTCCGAAGAGAACACCAAGGCTGCAAACTAGCCTTGGTAGCAGAATAATTCTCACTTATATGAACACCCCCAAGAAAATCCGCTATTGGGGAACAGAATTAATGACTAAATGCGGGGTCTCTGGTATGATCTTTCACCATGAGTAAATATCCTTTTAAAGACATAGAAGCCAGATGGCAGAAATACTGGGAAGAGAATAAAACATTCAAGGTCTCTGAAGATCCGGCCTTCCCCCGGGATAAGAGAGCCTACGTCCTGGACATGTTCCCCTATCCTTCCGGCGCCGGTCTGCACGTCGGCCACCCCGAAGGATATACCGCTACCGACATCTACTGCCGGTACCTGAGAATGAACGGTTACAACGTTCTCCACCCCATGGGGTTCGACTCCTTTGGTCTCCCCGCGGAAAACTACGCCCTGAAGACAGGGACACACCCGAGCATTACCACTCAGGAGAATATCAATAACTTCCTGAAACAGATTAAATCCCTTGGTTTCAGCTACGACTGGGACAGAGAGATTTCCACCCATACAAGTGAGTACTACCACTGGACCCAGTGGATCTTCCTGCAGCTGTACAAGGCGGGACTGGCATACGAATCCGACATGCCCATCAACTGGTGTCCCGACTGTATGACAGGTCTTGCCAACGAGGAAGTCCTTGACGGCCGCTGCGAGAGATGCGGTCAGCAGGTTGAAAGAAAGAACCTGAGGCAGTGGGTATTCAAGATCACTGAGTACGCCGACAAACTCCTTGAGGACCTGGACACCCTGGACTGGCCCGACTCTGTAAAAGCGATGCAGAGAAACTGGATCGGAAGATCAGAAGGGGCCAATGTTGTGTTCCACACTGAGGGCGGCGACCCTATTGAGGTCTACACCACACGTCCCGATACCCTCTTCGGCGCCACCTATATGGTTCTGGCTCCCGAGCATGCCCTTGTTGAGAAGATTACCACCGCCGGTCAGAAGGCTGAAGTGGAAGAGTATGTACGCCAGGCCAACCTGAAGAGCGACCTGGAGCGGACAGAGCTTGCCAAGGACAAGACCGGTGTCTTTACCGGAGCTTATGCCATCAACCCCTTAAACGGGGAGAAGATCCCCGTGTGGGTAGCGGACTACGTCCTTATCTCCTACGGTCACGGTGCGATTATGGCGGTTCCCGCCCATGATGAACGTGACTGGGAGTTTGCAAAGAAATTCAAGCTGCCCATTATCGAAGTACTTTCCGGCGGCAATGTGGAAGAAGAGGCCTTTACCGGCGACGGTCCCCATGTGAACTCAGGGTTCCTGGACGGTCTTGGCAAGGAAGAGGCAATTTCCGCCGTAATTAAGCATCTGGAAGAGAAAAAGATCGGCACAGGTGCTGTGAACTATAAGCTCCGTGACTGGATCTTCAGCCGCCAGAGATACTGGGGAGAGCCCATTCCCCTCGTTCACTGTGAAAAGTGCGGCATTGTGCCCGTACCCGAGGATCAGCTTCCCCTGGAACTGCCCCCCACAGACAACTTCCACCCCTCCAACACCGGAGAGAGCCCCCTTGCGAATATCGAGGAGTGGGTGAACTGCGAGTGTCCCGAGTGCGGAGGCAAGGGTAGAAGAGAGACCAACACCATGCCCCAGTGGGCGGGAAGCTGCTGGTACTACCTGCGCTATATCGATCCCAAGAACACAGGCCGCTTTATCAGCAAGGAAGCCGAAGACTACTGGATGCCCGTAGACCTCTATGTGGGTGGTGCGGAGCACGCGGTACTTCACCTGCTTTATTCAAGATTCTGGCATAAAGTCCTCTTTGATCTGGGACTGGTTAAGGACAAAGAGCCCTTCCAGAGACTGATCAACCAGGGAATGATTACCTCCTTCGCATACCAGAGAAAGGACAAGTCCCTTGTTCCCACCGACCAGGTTGAGGAGAAAGACGACAAGTACATCGAGATTGAAACCGGTGAGGAAGTGACTCAGGTTATCGCCAAGATGAGTAAGTCCCTCAAGAACGTAATCAACCCCGATGACATTATCCGGGACTACGGTTCCGACTCCATGAGAATGTATGAGATGTTTATGGGTCCCCTGCAGGTGTCAAAGCCCTGGCAGACCAAGGGACTTGTAGGTGTTAACCGCTTCCTGAACAGAGTCTGGGATATTGCCGAGCGTGAGATTACAGACGAAGAGCCCAGTAAAGAGATGCTGAAAGTTCTCCACAAGACCATCAAGAAGGTAAACGACGATACCAGGGACCTCGAGTTCAACACCGGTATCGCCCAGATGATGATCTTTATCAACGAGGCCTACAAGCTGGATGAGTGCTACCGCGGACTGTGGGAACCCTTTGTCCTGCTGATCGCTCCCTACGCGCCCCACCTGGCCGAGGAGATGTGGAGAATGCTGGGTCACGAAGATACCCTGGCATATGAAACATGGCCTGAGTTTATCGAAGAGCTCACCAAGGACGATGAGAAAGAGATCGTTGTGCAGATTAACGGCAAGGTCCGCTGCAAGATGATGCTCCCCGCCGGTACCTCCCCCGATGAGATGAAGGCTGCGGCCCACGCTCAGGAGAAGGTGAAGGAGTGGACCGATGGAAAGACCATCGTGAAAGAGATTGCCATTCCCGACAAGCTGGTGAATATTGTAGTTAAAGGGTAACATCCTACCAACGATGATTTACATCGTTGGTGACTCTTCGGCTGAGGGCCGAGAGGCCTTCTGACATTTTGATCATACTACCGGTGATGGTTTACATCACCGGTATTTTTTTCCCTTAGGCCGAAGGGGGGAGCTTTTTTGTAAGCACCTCTCACCACAGGGTGCTGAGATAACTGTTCAGTTTTTCAACTTCGAACAGAGGAAGTCCGATCAACCGACTCTTCAAGGGGCTTCCTGAATCAGAATTTGGCAGGTTGTGACTGATTTCCGACACCCTCTCTCTTCTTTCCATCAGATCAAATTTAACAACATGAGCCGGTTTTTTCAGCTCAATATATTGCCATAAAGATTTGATTTTACCTGTCTTACCGGCCTTAACTTCTATAGGAACGATTTCGCCACCATGGGCATGAACAAAATCTATTTCAGCGGCGCCCTTCCTCTTGTTGTTCAACCAGTAGTATAACTCCGGCACTGGATTCCTGGGATTCAAAAACTTCAGATGCTGGGCAATAAACTGTTCTGCCATACGGCCCTTAGTTAACAGCTTGTCAGAAGATAGACTGAACAGATGGGCCCACTCTATACCAAGCATGGCATGATATAAGCCTATATCCAGAAAAAATAGCTTTATTACCGAGGGATTGGTTCCGGCCTGCAGCGGAAGGCCATTACAGTAATTGAAGGTTGTTTTAGTTATAACCCCTGCTCTGGCAAGAAGATCGATAGACTCCTTTACTGCATTAGAGTGAGCCTTTGATACATCTGAGAAGACTACCTTCTCCCCCAGACTTCCCGCCGCATATTCAAAGACATCGCTAACACGGGAATACTCACTACTATTTGATGCATACTTTGGAATATCATCACGGTATGTTTGAATAATAGAGTTCTGTACATCTCTTACTTCTTCGTGATCTCCACCTTCTGTCCAGCATCTTACGGCTTCAGGCATGCCTCCTGTATAGTAAAACTCCTTCAAAAGCTGAGCTCCCTGTTCAATCCAGGCGGTATCACTTTCTTCCTGAAGGCTTATCTCATTAAGCCGCTCCAGAAAAATGTCTTCTCCCTTTGCCATAAGAAATTCACTGAAGCTCATGGGACCCAGCTGGTAGTATTGGACACGTCCGACAGGCATGGAAAAACTGGCTGCATCCAGGGTAACTTCAAGAAGAGATCCGGCTGCGATAATTCTCAGATCCGGTCTTTCCTCATAGAAATATCGAAGACGGTTAATTACTTTCGGCTGAATCTGTACCTCATCAAGAAAAAGAAGAGAACCTTTCCCTACTCTTTTTCCTGTCAGGAGTTCAATTTCCCTGATAACTTTCTCTATTGAGAAAGAAGTATCATCTTCGATCTGTTTCAGTTTTGTTGTTTCAAAATTAAGTTCTACAAGATTGATGTTCTGCTGACTGCAAAAGAGGCGAACAAGTGTGGATTTACCAACCTGCCTGGCCCCCCGTAGAATCAAGGGCTTTGAGTTCTCTTTCTTATACCATTGTTCAAGATAGTTCAGAGCATATCGCTTCATATATTAAAGGATATGTCTAATTTACCAAATCAGCAACCTGTTTTGGTCTGATTTTACCAAATCAGCAACCTATTTTGGTAAAACATCTCTAAAAAGGCAAAGTATTGGAATACACTCCAATAATCAGAGAGTATTTTTGGAGTCTAATCCAAGATTTATGAGGCTGCTGAATACTTCTTCCATGGGAATGGTATCCATCTCTCCAGTGTCTATGGCTTTCAGCCTGGACTCTGCTTCTTCGGCTCACAGGGCATCGATTTCATTCTGTTTGGACTGCTCAGAGTCAGTCATCACATTTCCTTTAGATGCTCTTCTGCCTGAGGGAAGGGGATGATATTGAAACCCATTGAGTTTTCCTCTTTCCAGAGATCAAGCCTGGACTGCATATTCAGCCAGGACTGGGGAGTGGTATTGGTTGCTTTTCCGATCCTGAGGGCGATATAAACAAAAAGCCCCCGCAGACCATCATGGCCGGCGGGGGTATATTCGATTCAAGCATTTCCCTTTCCGGAGGCGAGCCTTCAGGTCTCCGGCTTGTAAGGGAGGGGGACTCCCAGTGGGAATGTCTTCAAATCCTTTGAAGCTCTTATCTATATAAATTATCAGCACCTCTGTTCACTCCCCTTTTGAAAAGGACAGGCGGAGCAGATGTGCCTGGACGTACATGCTCACCTCAGGGTTGATCGGGTATCGTTCCCTGATGTGAGCATAATTTAACATCCGTATATGATTCATTTCTGAACCTTTTGTGAGCTTCCCGTATAAATTCCTTGTTTACAGATAAGAGAGTGTGAAGATATTCAGGCCTGAGCTGCTGTCAGCTCCGCCTTTGCCTCCTCCACGATCTTCATAAAGCGGCGGCCGTACTCCACGTAATTGTTGAACTTCAGCTCCTCCGGGGCACTGCCGCTATCCTCGTGATAGACCAGCTGCATATGGGGTTCTATAGAGAATCCTCCGTCATAGCCCGAGGCCAGAAGGTCCCTGACGATCTCCTTTACATATCCCTCGCCCTCGCCGGGAAAGGTCCACTCGGCCTTGTTGAAGATCTCATCGGGCTGGAGCTCAACAAAGCGCCCGTCCTTGATATGAACATAGGCCACAAACTCCTTTACGGCGCTGTAGAACTGCCAGGCGCTCTGCATGGATTTCTGATGCCCCTCCCTATAGTCGATGGAGTTCAGAGGGTTCCCTGTGTCAAAGACCAGCTTGAAGTTGGGGGAGTTTATATGGTCCAGTAGCCGGAGGGTGTGATCAGAGGACATGCCCCCGTAGTTGGCGCAGTTTTCATGCATATAGTAGATGCCCGCATCCTCACAGATACTGACCAGAGCATTGACCTTCTTAAAGATGGACTCCTCCAGCTCCCCTGTGTAGAGGGAGGCATCCCTGAGGCGGGTAAAGCTCATCCCCCTGATCATGGTGCAGCCCAGTCTCTCCATCCGGGGGATGGCCCTCTTCAGCTCGTCCACACTCCTCAGGTAGTCCTCTTCGGACCGGGGGTCCCGGCTCCAGTTGGCCACGGTGCTGCCGAAGCAGTTTATAATGACCCCTTCGTCCTTTAGAATGCCGGCGACCCTGTCGAAGTCGGCGTCACTCAGGTCATGTATATTTGTGCCGTCTATATTCCGTGACTCTATCCTGGTCCATCCCAGGGCCTTTGTCGCCTTGATCTGGGCCTCGATGCCCGTTCCCGCTTCGTCTGCAAATCCTGTATAGTACATCTACTTCACTCCCATTTTTATCAGATTATTGTAAGACAGCTCCATGGAGGCGAAGATATCCCTCTCCTCCACGGGATCATCCTGTTCAACCGAGTACCAGCGGACACCGGTCTCCTCGCAGGCCCTGATAATGGCCTCCCAGTCCAGATTTCCCTCGCCCACCTCGCAGAACCTGGGCTCGTTCCCTGCAATCTTAAAGTCCTTGAAGTGACAGACCGGCATCCTGCCTGCGGTCTTCCGAATCCACTCCTGTGGAGACTGGCCGCCCCGCTGGACCCAGTGGACGTCGATCTCTGCATGGAAGGTCTCCCGGGAGGTCTCCTTATAGAGGCGTTCGATAAAGAGGGACTCCCCGGCCCGGGCAAACTCCCAGTGGTGGTTGTGGTAGCCGAAGCGGATACCCTCTGATGCAAAGCGGCGGCCGTATTCATCCAGCTCGGCAATCAGCCGGCCAGCCTCTTCGGGCTCGGTTGTAAAGGAGGAGCCTGCGGAACCAAGGGCGGTAAAATCGCAGTTCCAGATCTTAAGCTTTTCTACAACCGAGTCGAAGTCTTCTCTCAGTCCCTCCAGGCTTTCGTGGCTGGCACAGACATAGAATCCGTACTTTTCAACCTTCTCCATAACGGCCCGGGGGTCCAGAGCCACCGCCGAGATCTGAATGGCCCGGTAGCCCATATCCTTCAGCCGCTTCAGGGTGCTGTCCAGATCATCCTCGCTTCTGCAGTGCTCCCTCAGATTAAAGAGGGTAACGGCGATCTTTGTATCGGGAATGGTCATCTGGCAGAACCGGCAATAAGCTCTTTGAGCCGGGTCTCATAGGCATCCTCGTCAAAGGGGATCTCCACGGTCCGTCCCTCCAGGCTGGAGAGTCTGATGGCATTGTCGATGGCTATGGAGTTGAGTCCCTCGGATGCATCGGCGATCAGCCCGGCCCGGCCTGTGATGGCGTCGCAGAAGTTTTCTATGATGATGCGGTGCTCCCCTCCCTCACTCAAAAAGGGAACGGTGCAGCTCCAGTTTTCAGGTTTTTCAAAGCCCTGGTCAGAGTTCTTAAGATGATCCAGAAGGGAGACTCTGTTCCGCTGGAAACTCAGCTTGTCATCCTCCCAGACCAGCTTTCCGTTCTCCCCGACAATCTCCAGGCGGTTGGTTCCCGGCGCCTCACCGGTGGAGGTGATAAACTGCCCCACCATGCCGTTTTCATGCTCAAAGTAGGCGGTTACCTCGTCCTCCACCTCGATATCGTGGTACTTGCCGAAGGAGGCGAATCCTGTAACACGGGAGGGGCAGCCTGTAAACCACTGGTACATGTCCAGCTGGTGGGGGCACTGATTTATAAGCACACCGCCGCCCTCGCCGGCCCAGGTGGCCCGCCAGCCCCCGGAGTTGTAGTAGGCCTGGGTCCTGTACCAGTCGGTGATGATCCAGGTGGTTCTGATCAGTCTTCCCAGTTCCCCGGAATCGATAAGATCCTTGATCTTCCTGGCGGCCCCCCGGGTTCTCTGCTGGAACATGGCGGAAAAGACAAGATCACTCTTCTTTTTCTTTCCCTCTTCCCATGCGGTGATCATTTTTCTGATGTCTTTGACATGGACCCCCACGGGCTTTTCGGTAAGCACATGAATGCCCCGGGCAAAGGCCTGGAGGGCTGCGGTGGTATGGCCGTAGTGGGGCATGGCGAGGATCACGCCCTCGGCAAGCCCTGAATCCAGAAGCTCTTCGGCACTTGTGAAGCTGCGGCAGCCGTAGAGGGCTGCGGTCTCTTTACTCTTCTCTCCGTCGATATCGCAGACCGCCGTCAGTTCGGCGCAGTCCAGGTTGGCGATGTCCCGGCAGTGGGGAGCTCCCATATTTCCCAGGCCGATAACGGCCAGTCTTGTCTTCTCCATTTGATCTCCTGCTTTTTTGATCTCTTATCAAAATAAACCGGGTTTTCTGATAAATGAATGTTCTGTTTCTGATAAAACATGGACTTTTTCTGACCGATTCCCGACTAATATCTGGTAGAATGGAGTGATAGAACGGTTCGAACCAGGGAGGTTTTCCATGAAAAAGCCGGCTTTCTACCGGAGCATTCCCTACAGGTACTTTATTCTGGATCTGACCTCGGCTCCCTATCCTCAGGTCAACGGCGATGAGTGGTCCATCCACAATATGACCATGAATGACTATGACCTGTTTATCTGCCTGGAAGGGGCCGCCCTCTTTACCATGGATGAAACCGAATATCTTCTGCAGCCGGGAAGGGCCCTACTTGTGCCCCCGGGCAGGCTGATCAACGCCCGGAAGACCAGCGAAGAGCCGGTGCGGATGCTGGCCCAGCACTTTATGTTCTACATCTTCAACCGCAGTGATTTCTTCTCACTTATCCGCTACAGTCCCCTGGTGGAACTGCCGGACTGGGGCTTTCTGTCGGGGATCTACAGCGAGATCGCCAGGATCTGCGGCAGGGTCCGGGAGGAGTGGAGTCCTCTGGATACATCACCCCTTTTCAGGGTTCTTCTGAATGCCTTTATTGAGGAAGCCTATCTGGAGGAGGACTTCCGGGAGGAGAGGATGAGTTCCCTTGTACTGACGATGATACAAACCATAGAGGAGGAGTACCGGGATCCGGATCTGCTGGAGAAGCTGATTGCAGAGTCCAGCTACGGCTACAGTCACACCGTCAACACCTTCAAGGAGTACACAGGACGTTCCCTGAAGTCCTTTATTATCGAGCGGCGTCTGGAGGCCTCCAAAGGGGTTCTATTAAAGGGAGGAAGCCTGAGGGAGAGCGCCGAGGCGGCGGGATACAGTGACGAGTTCTACTACTCCCGGATTTTTAAAAAGTACACGGGAATCCCGCCCAGGGAGTTCAGGAAGAGGATCTAACCCGAACTGGGCGGCAGCACCTGATCAGGCAGCCTCTTCGCCGATGGAAAGGTGCCCGCATATGTAGTTGTAGAGCCTCATCTCATACCATGCCTCATAGATGCCCAGAGTTATGGCAGTAAGCAGATAGCCCTTCAGGTAGATAAAGAAGAGATCCTTTCCCTGGCCCTCAAAGACAAAGCTGTGGCCTCCGTAGCTGGTCTCGGCAGCAAGGTAGCGGTAGATCTTCGCTACGGCCCAGGGAGCGTAGATGCAGAGGGTAATGGCGGACAGCAGGATATTGACAAGGAGGAGGGTGAAAAAGTAGCCGCCGTTTCCGGCGAAGCTGAAGGATTCGGACTTGAACCCGGTCTGAGAGCAGAGGTAGCGGGCAATCTTTACATAGGCCCAGGCGCCGTAGATCCCCAGGGTGATAAGGGTCAGCAGGCCCTGCACCAGAAGCAGAATAAAGAGGGCGCCTCCCTTTCCGTTGTAGGAAAAGGTCTCGCCGTCATACTCGGTCTTCTGTGCAAAGTAGGAGGCAATCTTCGTCCAGGCCCAGGCGCCGTAAATCCCCAGGGTAAGAATGGTCAGAAGCCCCTGAACAAGAAAGAGGATGAACATCTCCCCTCCCTCACCCTTGAAGGAGAAGGGTCTGCCATCCAGATAACTGTGGGCCAAAAGATAGCGGTTGATCCTGGCCAGAGCCCAGGGGTAGTAGATTCCCAGGGTGATAATGGTCAGAAGCCCCTGAATAAGAAGAATGAGGAAGTACTCCCCGCCCTTTCCGTCAAAAGAAAATTTCCCTTTCATAGATATTCTCCTTTTACGGGGTTTTCCTTATGAGAAAACCCTTTCACTATATTTAAATAATAGTTCACGGATAAGGCTTTCATCAAATGTCAATATTGCTCTTTGCTCCGGATCTCCAGACGGTCCAGGGTCTCCTTTAAAAACGCTGTTTCCCTGGGGCCAAGCTGCCGGGTGATCTCCTCTTCCATCTTCCTTTTCAGGGCATTATTATCCCTGTAGAAGGCCTTGCCCTTCTCTGTCATCACAAGGGCCTTCTCCCGGCGGTTCTCACCGGGTTCCAGGATCAGATAGCCCCGTTTCTCCAGTTCCAGGGCGCAGCGGTGAACAGCCTGCCGGGACATATCCATCACTCTTGCTGCAGCGGAGACACTGAGGCGGGTTCCGTGGATTCTGTTCAGCAGATGTCCCTCGGCCATGGTGACATCCGCAAAGGGGCCATCGGCCATCCTCTCCATTACTGTTTTTCTTAAGATAAGATGATTGTCACTGATAAGATCTATAAGATTTCCGTCCACTGCCAGCTCCTTCAGGACCATTATTTCCCCGTTTTCTTCCTCTGTCAATCGTCAACATTGTTGACATTAAACACCATTTATCAATACACTGACGTATACTCTTAACAAAGGAAAAAACTCAAATGGGTGAAAATAAGTTTCAAAAGGTGATGTTCACCGTCTTTATGTGCTTCTTTATGGTACTGGGAATGAGCATCTACAATATCATTCTGCAGGAGGGCTTCAAATCGACCCTCTTTCTGCATCTGGCGGTAAGCTTTCTACCGGTCTTTGCGGTGGCTCTGGTTCTCGATCTTTTTATTGTGGGACCTCTGGCCAAAAAATTCTCATTCAGCCTTATTCCGGCGGGTACCGAGAAGCATCTTATGCAGAGGGTTCTCTCCATCTGTCTTCCCATGGTGGGTATGATGGTTCTCTGCATGTCCATGTTCGGGATGATCAAGGTATTCGGTTTTACCGGGGCGGCTCTGGACCACTACCCCATGGCAGTTGTGCTGAACTTTGTCGCCGCCCTGCCTCTGAACCTCTTTATCGTATCACCCCTGGTACGGTTTTTCCTCTTCCCACTGGTCTTTCCACCGAAGGCGGCCGCGGCCTGAGATAAACCAATCCCGCTGCGGACTGTTCTGCCGCAGCGGAATGGCATCAGGCAAGGTCCCGCAGTTTGAAGTGTTCCATGGACCTTCTGTTTTCTTCAATCAGTTCGGCAGTCTTCTGCTCATCATCCACAATAACCTCGACACTGGAACGGATCTCTCTGGTTCCTTCATTGACCAGGGATATCTGGTCACGGAGGGTTCCCGACTGCCGGGCAAGGCGCTCTGTCTGATCCAGAATCACCCGGCTGCTCTCCTTCATCTCTACAGAGCCCCCCCGGACCGAAGAGGTAATCTCCTTCAGACTGGTTATGGCTTCAAGGAGTTCGGTTCCACCCTGATTCTGTTCCTGCATGGAACGGCTGATCTCAAAGGCGATGCTTCCCACTGTTTCAACATCACTCTGAAAGAGTGTAAACCGTTCGCTTGTTCTGCCGGCCTGGTCCACAATTTCTCCGATGGAGTCCCCAACGGAACCCAGGTTGGTGGAGATATTTCTTGACTGGGCAGCGGCCATCTCGGCCAGCTTCCTGATCTCATCGGCAACAACGGCAAATCCCCGTCCCGCATTCCCCGCATGGGCTGCTTCAATGGCGGCGTTCATGGCCAGAAGGTTGGTACTGGCGGCAATATCGGCAATCAGACTGTTTGCTTCCTTCAGAGCCCTTGAACTTCCGGCGATATTTCCGATGCTGTTTTTCAGCTCATCCATTTCAGAGCGTCCTCTGGAGGAAGAGTCCTTGAGGCCTTCTACGGTTTCAACGGCCCGGTTTACGACAGTATTAATATTGGCCACATTGCCCACCATCTGTTCGATTGATGCCGATGACTCCTCAAGGTGGCTGGACTGCTCCTGAATAACCAGATCAAGCCCCTCAATTCCCCGGGAGATCTGACCGATGGCTGCGGCTGTTTCGGAGACGAAACTCTCCTGTTCTGTTACCCCCTCAAGAGCTGTGGTCATGGACGATTCAATTCTGCCCAGTTCTGTTATCGTGCCGTCAACGCTTTTTCTAAGCTCCCGGCTGCTGTTCAGCAGATGGAGATCCGACTCTTTTCTCTGATGGAAAAAAGTATCCAGTTTATCAAGAAAAACATTTACATGATCCGAGGTTATACCGATTTCATCCCAGGAGATACGCTGAACACGTGTGGTCATATCGCCGGTACTGACCTTTGTCAGAAATTCCTGAATCAGATGTACAGGCCTGGTGAGAACCTTTATCAGCATTCCGTTATTGATCATTGTAAGTCCGAGACTGATAATCAGAATCACAATGAGGCTGAAAAAACCGGTTGTACCTGATACGAGAACGCTCCTTGCCCGGCCCAGCTCAACTGCGGTCTCAAGAAGAAAGAGGCTGAGAACCAGCAGAGTAACCATCACATGAATCCGGTTCTTAACGGGATTGGGAGACTCACCCGGCACCGGATGACGGGAAGCCCCTCTTTCCCACTCGTTCGCCGCCGCGACACACAGGGGCATGGCTGCCTGAAAGGTGGTAGCCAGAGCAAGAATGTGAAGAGGAAGACCCAGGCCCTGGTAATCAAGTCCAAGTCCCTTCAGAATGACAAATGCAGCAAACTGGTTCTGGATTATGGCCATAAATGCGATAAGCCCGTTTCCATTGTTGTAATATCTGCCGCACTTTTCCTGACTTTCCGTATCCGGATTTTCTGCCAGAGAGTAGAGTCTGTCTGTCATCCTGTCCAGCATAACAACGGCACCAGCTGTCAGGACCAGCCCCATAAGGATCAACAGGAAATCCGCTTTTAGAGAAAGGAAGGATTCCAGGGTAAAAAGGTGCAGCAGAACGGCATAGAGTATAAGCTGCAGCAGACTCGCAGCGATACCGCCCAGATATTTCAGAATTACGGTCCGTGAGTTCCGGAATGTTACTATTGGCATGGATGCTCTCCAGTTTTTTTAAAGTTTGGACAGGATTTTTGCCCGGCGGCAATATAACATTACATCGGTTGATTATTAAATCTTTTATGGGCCAACAACAGCGAAAGAACACATTAATGCAACAGCGTTCACATTAGCTGTCAATTTTCTTTACAAATCCTCCATCACTCCAATGATTATGCCTCCCTGCGCAGTTTGTAGCGCTCCATGGACTTCCGGTTCTCCTGTATCAAATGGGAGGTCTTCAGTTCGTCCTGCTCCAGAACCACAACGTTCTCCCGGATCTTCCTGGTTCCGGTCTGAACTCTCATCACCTGAGTTCTGATGGCCTCGGAGTGTCTGCTCAGCTCATCAAGCTGCTCATGAATCTGCCGGCTGCCCTCCTTCATCTGAAGAGAGCCCGCCTGAACCTCGGCAGTTATACCCAACAGGCTGGACAGAGCGGTCAGCAGTTCATTTCCCCCCTGTTTGTGTTCATCCATAGAGCGGTTAATACTGCCATTAACCTCCCGCACCTTTTCGATGCTCTCAAGAACCGAATCAAATCGCTGTGCCGCATAATCAGAACGCTTCACAACATCGGAGATTCTTTCGGTTACTCCATTCATAGTTCCGGTAATGACCCTGGACTGCTCGGCCGCGGCTTCGGCAAGCTTGCGGATCTCGTCGGCAACAACAGCAAATCCCCGTCCTGCTTCACCGGCATGGGCCGCCTCGATGGCAGCGTTCATTGCCAGAAGATTGGTCCGGCCTGCTACCGAAGAAATCAGGGCATTGGCCTCCTGAAGGGATGATGAGCTGTCGGAGATACTCTCGATGCTCTTTTTCAGATCTTCAATTTCCCTCCGGCCGGTCCGGGAAGTTTCGGTAAGCTGATCAATGGATAAAACCGACTCGGCAACTATGGTGTATATAGAATCGATTGTGTCGGTCATCTGCCGAACCGATGCAGAAGATTCCTCAAGGTGTCCCGCCTGATCCTGAATAATCCTGTCCAGCTCATGGATTCCCTCACCAATCTCGCCGACGGTACGGGCCGTCTCATTTACTGCATCCTCCTGTCGTCTGATATCCCCGCCGGCGCTGTTCATGGACTCCTCCATAGAACCCAGTTCTCCGCTGGTCAGACCGACACTGGCCTTCAGTTTTTCACCGCTATCGGTCAGTGTGGAGTCCCCTGCCCGTCTCTGAACCATAAAGTCTTCCAGGGAGTCCAGAAAACGGTTGAGACCATCGGCCATCTTGCCCAGTTCATCCCAGGAGGTTCTCTTGAGCCGGATGGAGAGGTCCCCCTCTGTGACCCTGTCCAGATAGAGCATCAGCTCCTTAATGGGACGGGTAACCATATTCCTTAGGGTATTATTGCTGATCATGGCGCAGACCAGGCTGATCAGTCCAAGACTGATAATCTGAATCAGATTTTCAGCACTGCCGTAGACCCATCCGCCGGGGCGGTACAGGCGGGCAAACTCCATGGCTATATTCATTGAGATGATTCCCGTAAGAATCATTATATTAGTCAGACTGTGACGGATTCCCATACTCATATAGGTTCCGTCGATGGGATAGAGGGAACTCTCCCTGTCCCACTGCAGCGAGAGATTGACACATATAGGAAGGCCCGCCTGAAAACCCGCAGCCAGGGCAAGCATTCTGAAGGCCGGAGCCGCAGTTCTGTACCCCTCAGGGAGGCCGTCCATCAGAAACCAGGCGGCAGCCTGATTATGAACCACATTAATTAATATAAGAGCTCCTACATTTATATAAAGCAGAAGCCCGCAGCAGTTCTGATAATGTTTATCGGGCTTCCGTGAAAGGCGCAGGATATGGATGGTTAACCAGTGAATTACCATCAGCATCATAAGCATTAATATGATGCTGACCGTCAGGGCGGCGGCAGAGGGGCTGAAACCGGCCCAGACAGCTGGAGGAACAAGCCCGGTGATCATGGCGACAATCACTACCTGAAAAGTGCTTAAAAGGATACTGAATGGATATTTGATCAGATAGGACTTTGTCCTCTTAAGAGCGCGAAGAGACATATTGAAACTCCATCATTTTATTAAATACAAACGAAAAACCGGCAGTTCCGTTCAGGGTAGGAATAATAACAGAAAAACAGCCCGATGAAACATATCCGATTATTTTTATAATATTTTGCTTCTGAAATACAGGATTCTCAAACAAATCACCATAATTGAAAGGGGATTGCCGGGAGGGAGGAACTTTTCTATTATGTAGACCATACCGGATAAGAGGGAGAACATATGACCCGCGAAGTAAAACTGGAAGCCAGCTGGCTTGATGTTATGGGCGATGAATTTGAAAAACCCTATATGGAAGAATTGCGGAGCTTTCTCCTTCAGGAGAAGCAGAACGGCAAGACCCTCTTCCCCCCGGGTCAGCAGATCTTCTACGCCCTGGACCGGACTCCCTTCCACAGGGTAAAAGTGGTTATTCTGGGACAGGACCCCTACCACGGCCCGGGCCAGGCCCACGGTCTATGTTTTTCCGTACAGCCCGGTGTAGCCCCCCCTCCCAGCCTGATCAACATCTACAAGGAGATGGAGAGCGACCTGGGTCTTCAGCCTCCCCCTCACGGCTGTCTTTCCAGCTGGGCTGATCAGGGAGTGCTTCTTCTGAACTCGGTTCTTACCGTTGAGGCTCACAGGGCCGCGTCCCATCAGGGACGGGGATGGGAGCAGTTTACAGACAGGATCATCAGGGAGCTGGAAAACCGCCGGGAACACCTTGTCTTTATCCTCTGGGGCGGATACGCCCGCAAGAAGGGCAGTTTTATCCGCCGGGACCGGCATCTTGTAATCGAGAGCCCCCACCCCTCGCCCCTCTCATCGTACAGGGGATTTTTCGGAAGCAGACCCTTCACCCGCAGCAATGACTACCTTCAGCAGACCGGCCAGACTCCTATCGACTGGAAACTCCCTGAAGAAGGGGTTCTCTGAACAGGACGGCCAGTCCGTATTCGTCCACCTGATACTCCAGAACCTCACCCCTTCCGGGGCTGAACAGAAATCCCCAGCCCTCGGGCAGATTATGGGATGTTCCGCTTCCTTCATCACCTTCTGCTACTTCCGCCGCACGCTCCAGTGAAGGGCCGTACCAGATTCCCGCATCCAGATCCAGTACAGTCTCAAAGAGGGTTCTCTCTCTGATATACCAGCTTCGCATCTCCTGCCTTGCCAGCTGTCTGACCAGAAGCTCCCTGTCCGTCAGCCAGGGGTCCTCCAGAGCGGCCATCTCCGCAAGAAAACGGGAGCAGTTGAAATTCTCCATGGAGCAGCCCCTTTCTGTCAGGGTCATCAGAATGCTGACGGCGGCGCCGTCCTTCAGATTAAGTTCTCCTGAAGATTCATACCAGGGAATCCAGGCTCCCCGGGGACGGGGAAGGCAGGAGTCGGTCAGTAAGGGAGGATAGAGGAGGATCAGAAGATCCTCCTCCAGAGGGAGATTAAGGGAGATGCTTCGGCGGATACCTGAGCTCCAGTCCATCTGCCGGGAACCGGACTCCCCGGAGAGGGCGGACCACTCGAGGGTCCAGACCCCTTCAAGGAAGCCATTCAGCTCACCGGGCGGGTCTTCCACCTTCAACCGGACCTCTCTTGTGGGAGAAAAGAGGGTGCAGCCGGTTAGAAACATACAAATGAACGGAATAGAAGCAAACCGGAACATGCTCTCTTAAGGGCTGAAGCTCCGCCGGTGCTTCAAGGTATACGCATTTTATTTAAGTGATTTCAGCTGATTTACATAGATTCTTCTGATCTCTTTCAGATAGTCCCTGGCCCTCTCCCCCCTGTAGTCGGGGTAGGTCCATTCAAGGTGGTGAAATTCTCCCTGCCGGTACTGCAGGGTAAGCTCCTCGTAAATTCCATGACTTATGGGAATACGGTGGGCATTGTTCTTTGTGGTGGCCAGAATGAATTTGCTCTGGCAGAGAATCCCCGGGTCCAGATTGATCCTACGGTCCTCTCCCTGGCGGAAGGTGTCCTCCAGGCCGTTACTCTCTAGCTTTATTCCAGCCAGTCCCGACGGATCAATCAGGGTATCAAAGGAGCAGTATATCCTGTAGAGAGGCTTCCCCATCTCACTGTGATAGTAATCACTCCAGGTGAACTCCTCGGGCTCCGTAAAGCTGTCCAGTTCTCCCCAGTGCCCGACAAGTTCCCTTTTAAGCTCCTCCAGAAGGGACAGGTCCGATATCAGAATTCCAATTACAAGCTTTTCGGGAGCATATGCCCTGATTTCAGCCATGATTGATCACCTCACTCCGGTCCAATGATGTTTTTCAGTTGTTACTTTATTCATATTCGGTGATAATAACCAGTATGGGAGACACTCAATTATTTATTGCTAAACTCGACGATGCCCTTGTTGCCAAGGCCGCCGTTCTCACTAAGAATGAAATTCCTGTAATCAAAGAGAACTGCCGTACCTTTCAGGCCGCCTTTTCCGGACTTTACAAGGTATTTCTGGAGAAGGGACTGATCCAGGAGGATCAGTATGACTACGAACAGAAGATTTCAAATATCAAGGCACCCCCGTCAGATCCCTTTCCCGAATCGGATCTGCAGAATCAGATAAATATCAGACTCCAGGAGTATCTGAATCAGCTGGATTTTCTGAACAACTTCTTCTACATCAGCATAGAGTCTCTGAACCTGAAAGGCATCAAGAATTTCCTGGCTCTCATCGACTACTTTCACTGGAGTGAGATGACTCCGAACTCTGCCCACCTTATGACCCGCTCTCTGGCCATCTACCTGGAGAAGGTCAAGCAGACCGGTGACAGCCTGGCCATCAATATCATGGCCAACTCCCTGAAGGTCCTCAAGGAACTTCAGAAGTCCATCAAGAACTCTCTGAAGGGCATCACACTCTACGCAAAGCAGAACTACAAGTTACAGTGCAGGGTCAATGTAATCAGCCAGATGACCCTGGACCCCGCCAGAATAAACAGGGATATCTCGGGAACCCTCCAGGCCATCAAATTCGAGTTTCCCGTTAAATGGGAAGGGAACCCCTTCTTCCGGGAACTGGTGCAGGAGATACTGGATGAGGACTTCTCACCGTCCAGCACGGAGCTTCAGGAGAAATCACTATCCGTCCTGAAGGTGGAAGAGAAGGTTGTCAAAAAGAAGAAGGTCGACAAGTCCGCAGAGATGAAAAAGGATCTTCTGAAGATGGTTGGAGAACTGGCCAAGATCTACATTCCCATGGAAACCATCATAATCCGTCTGGACGACAACTCCCACATCCTGGATGAAAACGCAAAGTCCTTTGCCCAGAAACTCTCCCGCTGGTTCAACCGGGTCATGCGGCAGAAGAGTGAGATATTCTACGATATCGGCAGCACCTCAGCCGACGCCAGAGGCGGCAGGGAGAAGCTTAACTTCACCTCCTATCTCAACTGGATTCGAATGAAGGCCAACTTCTACAAGAGCCTCAACAATCCCCAGAGCACAAGCTACATGCGGGCAGTGGAGTCGGACCTCCCCCATCTGGAAGAGTTTCTTGAGAAGAACCAGCTGGAGCTGAAAAAGATCATAAACCGCCTGAGCGCTCTGGAGAAGTTCTTCAAACATGCCCCGGACCCTGAGATCCGTAAAAAGGTGAAGGGGTATAAGGCGGAACTGCAGCAGATGAAGATGATTGTGGGCAATGTGATGAGCGGTCTCAAGGAGTATCAGGTTCAGCTGGAGGAGATCGAACAGCTCAAGGCTCTGGGAATTGACCCGGAACAGTGATTACTAACTAAGGTAATTCTCTTGCGAAGAGGGAGAGGAGGCGTTAAAATAAACCCAATAGTATACACCTATACACCAATGGGGAAGATTTTATGCCGTCAACCGGAAAAAGTCCGAATCTGAACAGACAGTTTCTCCTTGTTATCGCTATCTTTACATCCATCTGCATCGCTGTTTTCTGCCTGGGTCTCCTCTCATCGATAGTTCTGAATACCGCCAGAGCCTTTGTCCACGGAGAAGCCCTCTGGGCCAAGGCCCAGAAAGATGCCTTTATCAGTCTCTACCGCTACACCCACACCGGGGATGATGGAGACTTTGAAAGTTTCAGGCAATC
This sequence comes from Spirochaeta sp. UBA5339, assembly GCA_002408085.1. GTDB lineage: Bacteria > Spirochaetota > Spirochaetia > DSM-2461 > DSM-2461 > Oceanispirochaeta. Next base: position 117,607 of record DHQL01000005.1, on the reverse strand, counting down.
CTTCGAAATTCTGAGCAATTACAAGCTGGGCAGAGAGGCGCTGCTGGCAGAAAAAGCCGATTATGCCGCTGCCGAGACAGCCTTTACTGCCGGCGGAATGGACAGGGCTGATCTGGTCTTCCTGAATCCCACCATTCATCACCTCCACACCCTGCCCTACCTCAGAGATGCTCTGACCCTCTGGCAGATCACCGACAGCAGTGTTAAGGAACTCGCCCGGCTGGCCGATGAGAGCCGGCGGATCTTCACCGGGGGTGCTCAGGAATCAGAATTTGAAATACTCAGAAACCGCCTGATGTTTCTGAATACCGAGTTTTCCGGAATGGAAAAAGATTTTTCACTGATGGTCATTGCCGCATCCAGGCTGGTAATGAAGATTGTTAACTACATGATTCTGATTATCCTGATCCTTGCCCTGGGCACGGGTCTTGCCATCAGCCGGAAAATTATCAGGGGTATAGGCAGAGCCCTGAAGAATGAGCGCCTTGCTCTGGTAAAAGCTGCAGATTCGGAGCGTGAGGCAAACAGTGCGAAATCCACATTTATTGCCACAATGAGTCATGAAATCAGAACCCCCATGAACGGGATTCTTGGTATGACGGACCTGCTGCAGGACAGTGATCTGTCGCCGGAACAGCGCAGCTACCTTGATACGATACAGTCCTCGGGCATCGCTCTTCTGGATCTGATAAACGACATTCTGGATTTCTCCAAGGTGGAATCAAACCGGATGGAGCTGGAGAATATCGATTTTGATCTGGAGAATCTTGTAAACAGCGTAATCACCCTTCTGGACCGTAAGGCCCTGGACAAGGGGGTGATGCTTATCGCCGACTACTGCCCGGAGTGTCCCCAGTTTATTAACAGCGATCCCGGACGGATTCGTCAGATCCTGATCAACCTGATTGGAAATGCGGTCAAATTTACAGAAAAAGGTCATGTCATGCTGCGGGTTCGGTTTAAACCCCTCCAGGACAACAGTTGGATACTCCATTTTGAAGTGGAGGATACGGGGATCGGCATCCCTCCTGAAAAGCAGGAGAGTCTCTTTGACGCCTTTGTACAGGGGGACAGTGGAACCTCCCGCCGCTACGGAGGAACAGGTCTGGGACTGGCCATCACCAGCAGGCTGATTAATCTGTTTAAAGGAGAGATCAAACTGGAGAGCAGGCATGGCGGCGGAACCCTGTTCACAGTAGAGATTCCTGTTCTTACAGCCGAGAGACAGGCCCCTCTGCGCAGGGCCGCTCTTGAGGGAGTCAGGGTCCTGATTGTGGATGACTACGAGCCTAACAGGCGGGTCTTTGAGGGTCAGCTGCATGCCTTCGGAATGAAGGTTGATACTGCAACTGGAGCCGGGGAGGCCCTTGCACAGATGGAGGGGGCCCTGAAAAGAGGACTGCCCTACGATATTATTCTGACTGACCAGAATATGCCGGGGATGGACGGACTGACTCTGACCAGGGAGATCAAATCAAGGAGGGAGTTTTCGGCAGCGGTGGTTGTGGTCACCTCTTCGGGACACAGAGGGGACGGGAATGCCTTCAGAAGCGCAGGTGCTTCGGGCTACCTTGTGAAACCGGTGAGCAGGGGGACCCTCAATGAGCTTCTCACAAGCGTTCTGGGAGAGAAGGAAGAGGAGAACCCGCCCTTTATTACCCTCCACCAGCTGGCGGAAGATTCAAGAGATAGAAGGGAGTCCCGGCATCTGAAGTTTTCCGGCTCTGTTCTGGTGGCCGAGGATACCCCGGCCAATGTGGTTGTGATCCAGACCCTCCTTGAAAGACTCGGCCTGGAAGTCTCCGTGGCTTCAAACGGTGAGGAGGCGGTTGACCTGTGCCGGATGCGGCACTTTGATCTGGTTTTTATGGATCTCCGCATGCCCCGGATGGACGGCTTTGAGGCAAGCAGGATTATCCGGAAAGAGTACAGAAACCTGCCCATTATAGCCCTGACGGCGGATGTGGTTCCCCAGACAAGGGCAAGAACTCTGGAAGCCGGTATCAGCAGCTTTGTCACCAAACCCTTCAGGCAGGAGGATATTATACGGGAGCTCAAGGTCTGGATAAATCCGGAACCTGCGGGCGTTGCTTCGGCTGCATCGGACAATTCCGCCGGTGGGGCATCCACGGATTCCTCCGCTCCGGATCACGCTTCCGCTCCGGAGCCCTCCGCCTCAAATCCCGCCGCCGTGGATACCGAACAGCTGAACAGGATGAAGCTGGATCTGGGGGAGGATTTTCAGGAGTTTCTAAAGGCCTATCTTGAAGGAACCCAGGACTCCCTGGACCGGATGCGCCGAAACGAGGAGGGCCTGGAAGTGGTGAAAAGACTGGCCCACAGCATTAAATCCTCTAGCCTCAATGCCGGAGCCATCCAGCTTTCCGCAATGGCAAAAGCGGTGGAATATCCGGAGGAGGAGATAAGTGATCTGCCTGTAATGATCGAAGCCATGCAGGCCGAATTCAACCGGTTCCGGCAGTTTCTGCTGCAGCAGGGAGAGAGTCTGTGAAAGTACTGATAGCCGATGATACTGCCAGTGACAGAATTGTACTGAAATCGTACCTGAAAAAGATGAACCACCAGGTGGTGGAGACGGCAAACGGAGAAGAGGCTCTTGAAGAGATCCTGAATAATTACTGCTCATATGATCTTATGATTATAGATGTGCTGATGCCTGTTATGGACGGCCACGAGTTTGCCCGCCGTATCCGTGCCCACGAGGGGGAAGAGTGGCTCCCCCTTATTTTCCTCAGCGGAAAAACCGGAGATGAGGATCTGGCAGCAGGGATCGATGCCGGAGGAGACGACTACCTCTTCAAACCGATTACCAGAACGATACTTAAAGCAAAGATCAATGCCATGGGACGAATATCGGCCCTGCGGAACAGGCTGGCCGAAAGCAACAGGAAGCTTGGGCGACTGGTGAATCAGGATGGTCTGACGGGGGCGGCCAACAGACGCTACCTGGACCAGTATCTGGAAATAGAATTTCTCCGGGCCCGCCGGAATATGCAGCCCCTCTCCCTCTGTATGATTGATGTGGACCGGTTTAAAAAGTATAACGACAGCTTCGGTCATCAGCAGGGGGATGAGTGCCTTAAAAACACAGTCAGCACCATATCGAACTGTATTCACAGGCCGGCGGACCTGGTTGCCCGCTACGGCGGAGAGGAGTTCTGCTGTGTCCTGCCGGAGACTCCCCTGAATGCCGCCTTCTCCCTGGCAGAGAAGATCCGCTCGGCGGTTGAGGAGTCCTTCCGGGACAGCATCATCGACGGGAAATCCGCCGCAGCCACAGTCAGCATAGGCATTGCCTCAATGGTACCGGATATGAATTCATCGGTGAAAGAGTTGATACAGAAATCCGACAGGCAGCTCTACAGGGCAAAAGAGATGGGCCGGAACCGTGTTCAAATGGACGGTTCCGAGGAACTGGTGGAGCGGCCCGAATCGGCCGCTCCGGACAGATCAGCCCTGATAGAGACCAAGGATTCTGAAGTCCTCTGAAAGGGTCTTGATCTTCTCAACAGCCTTGTCGAATACAGTACGGTCTGAAGGAATATCCAGATCAATATAGAACATATAGGACCAGGGTTTTCCATGGATGGGCCTGGACTCGAGCTTCTTCATATTCAGTCCGTACTCTGAAAACACAGAGAGGCAGGAGGAGAGTGAACCCGCCTCATCGGCTACCGAGAAGACCAGGGAGGCCTTGTCCACGGAACTGTCGGGGCTGATCATATCCTGTCTGGCGATAATGGCGAAACGGGTGTAGTTATGGGGGTTGGTCTCAATCCCCTCGGCCAGAACATCCAGGCCGTAGTAGCCGGCGGCATCGGCGCTGGCAATGGCGGCGATGGCGGGGTTCTTCTCATTAGAAACCCAGGCGGCGGCTCCCGCGGTATCGTAGAAGCTCACCGCTTCAATACCCCGTTTTTCGAGCCAGTCAGCACACTGGGAGAGGGCCTGGGGATGGGAGTAGACCTTCTTGATATCCTCCAGTTTTGTTCCGGAGGCAGCCAGCAGATTGTGTCTGACTCTGATCTTTACCTCACCGATAATCTGAAGATCGGGATATCTGTAGAGAAGGTCGTAGTTCTCAAGAATGGAACCGGCCACTGAGTTTTCAAGGGGAACCACACCCCAGTCGGCGTCACCGGAAAGTACGTCTTTGAATATATTGGAAAAGTGGGAAACCGATACGGCTTCTACATCACTGCCGTTGAAGTAGGTCAGTGCGGCCTGTTCGCTGTAGGCTCCGTGCATTCCCTGAAAGGCGGCCTTTGAAGAGCCGGTGGAGCCCTTAATATCAGCAGCCTCTTTGACTTTGGCGGCCAGTTCAAGATGTCTCTTGTCGGGGAGCCGTGTAAGCTCCTTGCCCACAACTGAGCTCAGGGTTTCCAGGTCTCCCATCAGTTTTTCAAACTGTTCGGGATAGAGGGACTGGGGACCGTCGCTGCTGGCCTGTTCGGGATTGGGGTGAACCTCAATGGTCAGTCCGTGGGCGCCGGCGGCGATGCCTGCCAGGGCCATGGGGAGGACCTTGTTTCTGAGACCCGTCGCGTGGGAGGGGTCGACAATAACGGGAAGGTGACTCAGCTTCTGCACCACGGGAACCGCAGAGAGGTCCAGGGTGTTTCTGGTCATTGTTTCGTAGGTTCTGATTCCCCGCTCACAGAGAATAACCTTGTCGGTACCCGAGGCCATCAGGTACTCGGCGGCCATGAGCCACTCTTCGATGGTTGCCGACAGTCCGCGCTTTAAGAGGACCGGCATTCCCATGGAACCGACCTTCTTCAGAAGCTCAAAGTTCTGCATATTTCTGGCGCCGATCTGATAGACATCGATGTACTCTTTCATCATTTCCGCATCGGCAGGAGAGACGATCTCGGTAACAACGGGCATTCCCGTCAGTTCACCGGCCTCTTTCAGGTACCTGCATCCCTCTTCTCCCAGGCCCTGAAAGGAGTAGGGAGAGGTGCGGGGCTTGAAGGCCCCTCCCCGGAGCATAACGGCACCGGCCTTTTTAACGGCCAGAGCAGTCTCGATGATCTGCTCCCTGGACTCAACGGCACAGGGACCGGCGATAACACAGACTCTGTTTCCTCCAACGGTCACAGGCCCCACATCGAAAACGGTGTCTTCCTTCTTCAGCTCTCTGGAAGCCAGCTTATAGGGCTTGGAGATGGGGATAACCTGGGCCACTCCCGGGAGGAGCTCCACCTGCCGGATATCAATGGATACGGGTCCCACGGCTCCAAGAACCGTTTCTTTTTCGCCGACAATCTCACGGACCTTAAGGCCCTTGGATTCCAAGTACTCTTTTATATGCTGTTTTTCAGCATCTTTAACCATGTTATGCAGAACAATAATCATGGGGAACAGCTTAGTTTATTTTTTGGCTTTGTTCCATAAGGAGAGTAATGTTCTTGACCGATTTACTGTCGGGTACAGCAATTGCCGCGGGATTGAACTCTTCGGGGATAATCCCCTGCTCCAGGTTCTCCCGGTAGCTCTGAATTTTATGTATATAATCCAGGGTCATCCGGGGGGTACGGCTGTCCTTGACCCGGTTGGGGCCGGCATTGTACATGGCCAGGGCAGTCACCTCGTTTCCACCTATATCCAGACAGTATCTGAGATAGGCGACTCCCAGGGGAACATTGATCTCGGGCTTGAAAAAGTCCGCTTCCTTCAGATTGGGGAAGGAATTTGAGTTCAGCTGAAACAGTCCCCGGTCAATGGAGTTCCTGTTCTGGTTTACCGCATTGGGGTTGAAGCTGCTTTCATTGAATACCAGAGCAAAGGACAGCTCGGGCTGAATATTATACTTTACAGACTCATCGTAGATCAGGCGTGCAATTTCATAGTCTCCGGTAACGGTGGCAAAGTACTCAAGGTTTCTTTTTCTTGTCTGCACAGGATCTTCGGTTTCCATCTTGCTTGATCCATAAAGTGCACTCTTTAAATAGGTCTCGTACTGAGTCTGACTCAGTTCAACGGCCTCGTCTTCGTAGTTGCTCTGGCTCAGGCATCCTGACAAAAAAAGGACTGCCGCAATAAGCAGAGCAAGATTGAGTTGTTTCATTTGTCTCCCAACTAATAAAAAAAGTCCCGAATATGCGACAGGACTTCTGAAATTCTTTCAAGTCAAGCCTTTACAGTGAGAAAGGCCTCAAAACATGCCAAAATACTCATTGAAATAGACCTCTTACTCAAGAGATGAAACAGGCGATGTTTAAAGAAAAATGAACTTTTTTATAGAGTAAAAGCCTTCGGACGGGTATATTGAAGACTATATATGGAAAATGTGGAGAACAGATTAAGGGCGGCCCTGGGTGATATGCCCCCCTTCAGTTTCGGAGCATGGGCCCTTGGCGGTGAGTACTGGGGAGACCAGGCCCACAGCGATTCGGTCCGTGCCGTCCACCGGGCCCTGGCCCTTGGAGTGACCCATTTCGATACGGCTCCCGTCTACGGCAAGGGACGGTCAGAGCAGATCCTGGGACAGCAGCTCCGCAAGATCCGATCCGAGGTGACCCTGGCCACCAAGGTCTTCTACTCCACCCCCGAAAAGATGGTGGAAAGTTTTCACTCCAGTCTTAAACGGCTTATGACCGACTATATAGATATATTCTATATCCACTGGCCTCTTTCGGGCTGTGATATGCGTCCGGGAATGGAGACACTGATGAAACTGAAGGAAGAGGGAAGAATCCGTGCCCTGGGACTCAGCAATTTTTCATCAGATCAGATTGAGATGGTCCAGGAAGCCGGCGAGGCGGATGTCTTTCAGGGAGGATACAACATCCTGTTCCCGGAACTGGAAAAGGAGCTCCTCCCCTTCCTGCAGGAGCGTGGAATCGCCTTTATACCCTACGGTGTTCTGGCCCAGGGGATTCTGACAGACAGGGGACTGGAGCATCTGGAGAAAGAGCATCAGGGATTCAGGCACAAGATGGTCCTCTACTCACCTGAGATCAGAGAGAGGGTAAAATCCCTTGTGGATGAACTTCTGAAGGCCTGCAGAGAGGCAGGTTTTACGGTGGAACAGGCGGTGAGTGAGTACAGCCGCAGAAGAACCGGTGCGGCCACGGTTCTTCTGGGTGTGAGAAACAGAAAACAGGCGGAACTGAACTTTGACAGAGGGGCATCATCACTGCCGAAGGCACTGACCGGACTGATGGACAGGATAACCAGAGAGGGAGCATCCCTGGTACCCGGTTCTCCCAATCTGTTTAATCATATAAGCTGAATAATAAATATAAAGTTGAAGATGATCCTGTAACGTGGGATAATACTGAGAGGTTTGAACTATGACGAAGAAAGTCCTGTACGCTGAAGATGAGTTTACCAACAGGAAGATTCTGGAAGTGGTCTGCCGTAAACTGAACTACCAGTGCATACTGGCGGAAGACGGCCTTCAGGCTCTTGAGCTCTACCGCAAAGAGTCTCCCGACCTCGTTGTTCTTGATCAGTATATGCCCGGTTTCAACGGTGACATAGTGGCCGAGAAGATCAGGGAGACCGATCAGTCCACTCCCCTCGTGGCCATCACCAGTGATGATGAGGCCGTATCTCAGCTGAAACAGGCCGGCTTCGACAGAATACTCGTAAAACCTGTGAAAAACAGGGACTACGAATCACTGCTCAACAGCTTTCTGGAGTAAATAGTGCTTAAAAAGAAAAATTTCCTTCTAATAGTTCTCTCCCTGGCAGCCCTCTCATTTCTAGGTGCCCAGGACCGGTTTACGGTGAATTTCTCACCATCCAAACTCTCTCTCAACCCCCAGCTGGGCTACACCACCTCGGAAGCACAGATCTATACGGCTCTCTATGAGGGGCTGGTCAGCTACAACCCGATCACCCTCCATCCCGAAGCGGCCATGGCCGAATCCTGGGATATCTCGGAGGACGGGAAGACCTACACCTTTCATCTGAGAGAAGACCTCTTATGGAGTAACGGCGATGCCCTGACCGCCGGAGATATCAAAGACTCCTGGATTAAACTGCTTACCCCCGGCAAGGGAGCGGACTACGCCTCCCTGCTGGACATTATAAAAGGAGCCAGAGCCTACCGCACCGGCAGAGGCCCGGCGGACAACGTGGCCCTGAGGACCCCTGACAACAGAACATTTGTGGTGGAGCTGAACAAAGAGACCCCCTACTTTCTCCAGATCCTCTGCCACTACAGCTTTGTGCCCGTCCACCCCTCCATGAACGACAGCACAAGCTGGTGGGAGTCCGATGAGATCATCGTCAACGGCCCCTACCGTTTTGCAGAGAGCCCGTCGGGGGCCGTTTTCTCACTGGAAAAGAACCCCCTCTACTGGGACAGAGAGACCGTGGGCATCTCCAATCTGAGGATACAGTTCAGCGATGACTCGGAGACAGTGATGCAGCAGTTCCGCCTCTATGAGGTGGACTGGGTTGCTTCGGGATGGGGCAGCGAGTCCCTTGATCCCGACAGGCTGGTCCTTCATCCCCTCTTTGCAACAAGCTACTACTACTTCAACAATAACGAAGGCCCCTGGAGCGATCCCCGTGTAAGAACGGGTCTGGCACTGATCCTCCCCTGGGAGAAGATCCGCGCCACCTCATACCTCCCCTCCAGCCGCCTGGTCCCCAGCATCCCCGATTACCCCAGCTTCAGCGGTATCGAGCAGGAGAACATTGAGCAGGGACTGGCCCTTCTGGAAGAGGCAGGCTACCCCGAAGGCGAGGGACTGCCGGCCATCACAATAAGAGTACCCTATGCGGATTCCGTGGGGGTTGCTCTGATGAAGGAGGCCTGGGAGAAGAACCTCAAAACCGAGGTTGTGATTGATGAAGTTCCCTTCCCAGGCTACTTCGGTTCCCTTAAGGAAGAGGGCTATACCCTTGGTCAGCTTACCTGGATCGGAGACTATGCGGATCCCATGACCTTTCTGCAGATGTGGGAGGAGGGAAGCAGTCTCAACGATGCGGGCTACTACTCCGAGGAGTTCAACAGACTCCTGGATGAGGCGGTTGGTGATGACCGCTATGAGAAGATGAGTCAGGCGGAGAAGCTGCTTCTGATGACCGCACAGGTTCTGCCCATCAGCCACTCTCCGGCCCTGAATCTGATCGACCTGCGCTTTCTGGATGGATGGTACCCCAATGTTCTGGACATCCATCCCTTTAAATACATAAGGTTCAAGAACGACTTCGATATTCCCGGAACCATTTAATTACAGCCCTCCTTGTGAGGGCCGTATATTCGCCGGCAATCCAAGTATAAACATATTTCAACACAAAAGTCATCGGTAATTTGGGTATAACCATATTACGGCGACTCTTGACAGATGTTTCGAGTAATAAATTTATATTGGAGAGGGATATCAGCGGAATTCGAAGACCTGTTTCTTGACGATGGCGACGGTGGTGATTCCCGGAACACCTTTGAATGAGTCGTAGCGGCGGATCGTTCTGTTTACCATATCCAGAATCTCCTGCTTCAGAATCTCCTCGTTCTCAATCTCATAGTCCACAGCGCTCTTGCTGCTGAAAAGATTCCTCATTCCGTCATTGATCACCGGAGTCAGTTCAGCCAGGCTGTACTGAGTCTTCTTGTCTCCCCATTTATAGCCAAGATCCACCTTGATAATAAAGAAGAGGGGGGGATCATCCCGGGTGGTACCGGAGACTTCCGGCAGATTTTTATAGTAGGCATGCTCGGCCAGTTCGCTGGAACAGGCAGTCAGAAGAAGAGATGTCAGTAAAAGCAGCGGTAAAATCCGGATTTTCATACAGTTTCTATCGGCAATTTTGTTCACTTTCTGCAGTAATGCTTGGCAAACTGCGGGATTCTGTTTTATTGTTGCACATGGATAAAATCTACATCACATATAATCAGATTCACAATACAATTAAAGACCTTGCGCAGCAGGTGAAAGACTCCGGTTTTGAACCCGATCAGATGGTCGCAATTGGAACAGGCGGATTCATTCCCGCCAGAATGTTCAAGACCTTTATGAATATGCCCATTTTCACAGTAGGTATCGCCTACTACGACCTGGATGACAACCTGATGGATCATCCCGTGGTGACGCAGTGGGTGGACAATCCCGAGAAACAGATCAAAGGAAAGAAGATCCTTCTGGTGGACGAAGTGGACGATACTCGTGCCACCATCGGTTTCTGTCTGGACGAGCTGATGAAGCACGAACCAGCCGAGATCGCCGTTCTGGTCATCCACAACAAGAACAAGGACAAGAAGCACGAAATCCCCTCGTACATCAAACACTACTTTGTGGGAGAGAACTTCGAAGATCCCTGGATCTGCTACCCCTGGGATGCCGATGATACAGAAGAACAGGACCGCATGGCCCTTAGGCCAAATGCCTGAAAAACACCGGAGCAGCCGCTCCGGTTTTTTTTCGCCCGAATCCTAACCCGGCAGAGCCGATTCATCCGACCCGGCGGCTCCTGCCTGCCCCGCAGCCGAGTACTTCAGGTAGGGCAGAATCGCATCGTTCTTGAATCCGCCGGTACCGTCATAGGTAATGGAGAGCACCGGTACCCCGGTCTGCTCCTGAATTCTCGTACTCATGGCCTCGGTTACATTTCCGGCACAGCAGAATCCGGGGTTCAGCTGAACAAAGAGGGTCAGCTCGGGATACTGATGGCTGATATACCAGGTCTTCAGCAGGTTGTCCTGAGACTCCCCTTCATGATCCAGCAGAATATGATAGGGCTCCAGAATTTCCGAGGGGTCCTCTCCATACCGGGCCAGGGGCTGATCCAGAACTCTCTCGAAGTAGCGGTAGTACCACCTCTCCATCTGCTCCATGGCAGCCAGCATCGGCTTCAGGGAGATCAGGTTTTTCAGCTTCAGCTCCCTTCCCCAGCGTTTGAAGTACATCTCGGCGGTCATCCGGGTGTACTCATGGTAGGGCATGGTCACCACTTCACCGCCGTTCTCCTCTATATAGGAGATCACATTCTGATTGAATACGGGATTCTCCCTGACATAGACATCACCGAAAAGACCCACCAGAGGCTTCCGCGCCTCCCTGTCATAGGAGATCCACTCAAAGAGGGCAATAATCTCCTGCACCGTCTGGCCGGTGTTCTTTCTCCTGCCCGAAAAGAGATCCGACAGCAGGGACAGGGCCTTGTCCACGGCCTCATCGGTCTGCCCCTTAACATGCTCATAGGGACGGATACGGCAGGAGATCCGCCGGATCAGACCTGAGAACATATAGACCTGGTAGGCCGCCATGGGCAGGAAGGGCGAAATATCCGAAAAGGCTATAATCCCCGGGAAGACCTTCGCCTTCTCCATTCCCTCACCGTAGACCTTAAGGATCTCCTGTATCTGATGGGGAAACATCTTTATATTGCAGGAAAAGTGGGCCTCGGGAATCCAGAGCAGAGAGTGTTCGGGCTTCAGATTGTGTTTCTTCAGGGTGTCGACGAAGCCCTCCACAACGGCATTCATGGGAATGCACATTCCGCTGTTCCACTTCAGGCTTCTGCGGATGCTCTGGTCTGTCTCCTCCATAAGAACCGCCTTGAAGCCCTGTGAGCGGAAGAGATCCGCCAGCAGGGGAATGGCGTAGTCATCCCAGTTGGGAAGAACCAGAGTCTTTCTTCTATCAAACTTCTTTGCATACCGGGGATTGATCCCCCTGTAGTCTGACAGCCCCTTCCGTCCGGCGGGGTGGAGCTCGGAGTCCCTGTGATTCTTAAAGGCCCTCACCGCCGCTTCGATGCGGGTCTCATAGCCCACGGCCGAATCATGTTCATCCAGTTCCAGAATCAGATAGGGTTTGTCGTTGGCCTCCATGATCTTTCTGAAGTAGTCCTGGAGAAAGGAGTCGGGTCCGCATTTGAAGGAGGTAAGAAGCACGGGGTAGAGTCCCTCTGTTCTGACAATCAGCTCAGCGGCCTTGAGGATCTTCTCACCGAAGTTCCAGTTGATCTCCTTCAGGAGTCCGTCAATGGATTCAAAGTCTACTCCGTCGAAGTCCAGCATATCCTGATAGAAGACCCGGATGCCCAGGGTGCCGAAGATCTCAGGGATGCCCTTGTTCATCCCCTCGGGAAGGACAGAGTAGGGACGTCCCAGAAGGACCACATCGGTCCTCTCCTCCTCCCGGCTGCTTCCCTTTTCAAAGAGGGAGTGCAGACCTTTTTCATAGCTCCGGCGGAACTCCTGTGCCCGGTCCAGGGCATTGGAAACCTGAAGATAGCCCCGTTTCAGATCAGGCAGGGCCGAAAGGGACTTGTGAAGTTCCCCTTTGAGCTGAAAGAGGGAGTACCTGGTGGCTCCCAGAGGAGATATGATCCTGCCGGGATCGATCCCCTGACTCACAAGGGCCGAGGAAAACTGGGTGAAGTAGCAGAACTTTCTCCGCTCTCCGTCCTTCCCCTGCTTCCGTTCCAGATAGTGGGGCAGAAAGATATAGTCCGCGCCCCTGTCCAGAAGCTCATGGGCATGACCGAAGAGGGAACTGATTGGGGCGCAGAACTCGGAGCCCGTCAGGGGTTTGCCCCGGGCTATGGAGTCCTTCATCCCGAAGGTTGTGATGGTTCTGATGCCCAGCTCCCTGAAGAAGACCTCCCACCAGGCCCTGTCCTCAACAAGGAAGAGGGCATCGGGAATACCCACAACAGGACCGGAGAGGGCTTCCGCCCCGCCCTTCGGGGTCCCTTCGGAGACAAATTCCCTCTTAAGAGATCTTTCCAATCCGTTTCTCTCCTTCAGCAGGTTCCAGCCGCTGGAGTTTCTGTTTACATAACCTTCACTCTCATAGTCCCTGCCGCAGAGAAAGCCGAAGGCCACGGAGCGTCCGTCAAGATCGGCCACTGTGAGCTTGCAGTGATTGCCGCAGATGGTGCAGACCTCCTGACGCAGGGGAATACTCTTCCTGCAGAGCTCCAGCCCCGGAAAGACAGAGGAGTCGATACTCCCGTCTCTCAGGGTAAGGGCGGCACCGAGGGCTCCGGTCAGATGGCAGAAGGGGGAGACCAGGATCTCCTGCTCCAGCTTCTGCTCAAAGGCGGCCACAAGGGACCTGTTTTTTGCGGTGGCTCCCTGAAAGAAAATTCTCTTTCCTATACTGCCTGTAACCGCCACCTTCCTCAGGTAGTTCTCCCGTACTCCATGAAGGGCCGCCGTCAGAACCTCGGGAACCGTACACCCCTCTGAGAGCAGATGGTTGATATCCCGTTCCATAAAGACCGTACAGCGGTCACTCACAAGGGGGGCCCTCTGCCCCTCGGTCATGGGAGCATAGTCTCGGACCGAGAGTCCCAGACGGGAGGCCTGCTCCTCAAGGAAGCTTCCCGTTCCCGCGGCGCAGACATTGTTCATTACTGAGAGGGTTACCCGGCCGTTCTTAAGGGCCGTAAACTTGGCATCCTGACCGCCAATCTCCAGTATGGTGTCCACCTCGGGGTCCAGTTCCGCCGCCGCCCGGGCGTGGGCGCTGATCTCATCAAGAATCACATCCGCCGAAATCAGCTTGCCGATAAACTTCCGCCCCGAACCGGTTGTTCCGCTCCCCCTGATCTCCAGGGAGCAGTTCTCGGACTCAGCCGCCGCCTCCAGGGCCTCAAAGAGAGCCTGCACCGCCTCAAGGGGACGGCCTGAGGTGCGGGTGTAGAACCCACCGTAGACCTCGCCGTCAGTTGAGCAGACAACGGCCTTGGTGCTGGTTGAACCGATATCGATACCCAGGTAGGCCTTCAGTGACGGGGGGAGGGGCTTGTAGAGATCCACCTCCACAAAGGGCTGTCCCTTGCGGCCCGGAGTGGGCTGCTCCCAGCTTCTGTAGCTGCTGAAGTCGGGGTAGTCCGACAGCTCCAGCTTCAGAGGGGGATAGAAATCACTGTTGTCCCTCCCCTCCTCCAAATAGAGAGACTCCTGCAGAGTCCCGGAGCCCCTCTCCTGAGGCACTCCCTCATCGAAAAGGGTCAATGCGGCGCCATAGGCCCCCTGCAGCTTTCCCAGAGGATCAATGACAAAGGGAATCTTCAGAATCTCCTGCAGATGCTCTGCCACTGCCCCGTTGGCCGAAACTCCTCCGGTAAAGAGGACAGGTGGAATAACTTCATCCTCCTTGAAGAGGGTATCAGCCAGATTTTTTGCCAGCCCCCGGCAGAGTCCGTCGCTGATGGCAGAAAGGGAGTAGCCCTCCTGCTGTGCATGAATAAGGTCTGTTTTTGCAAAGACCGCACAGCGGGTAGCCACCAGAGGCGGTTCGTCCCTGTTCTCCAGGGCCACCCTGCTGAGCTCGGCACTCCCCGACAGCTTCAGCCTTCCAGACTGCTGATCCAGAAAGCTTCCCGTACCGGCGGCACAGGATGTATTGGATCGGATGGAACTGTAGTTCCCGTCGGAATCAAAACGGATCAGTGAAAACTGCTCGGCCCCCACCAGAAGGATTGACCTGATATCGGGGAACCTCTCTCTGGCAGAGCGTATGCAGGCCATTCTGGAATCCACAACCCGGCTGTGCCTGATTCTTCCTCCGGACCGCCCCGTCAGGGCGACTGCCCCTGCATTTGAAAGGTCCAGGGTATCTTCCATCCTCTTCAGGGCATCACGGATATTCCCTTCATGGGCCGTGGTAAAGCTCTCATGGATATCTCCTGTTTCATCGACAAGAACAGCGCTGAGGGAGACAGAGCCCGCATCAATTCCAAGAATCATAGAATTCATAACCTGTCCCTCACTTTCCCCCAGAACTCCCGGACTCCCTCAAGCCAGGAGTCCTGCACCAGTTTGACCGCGGCATCGGGCAGGGTACTGAACTGATCAATAACCTTCTTCAGCTCTTCCTGAATCTGTGGCAGTTTGAATAGAGTATCTCCCCCTGAGTTGACTGCCAGAATCAGTTCCTCATAGTGAGCCCGGGAAGCCCAGATCTCTCCGGCCTTCTCCGCCGTTTCGGCAAGGGACTTCTCCATCCCCTCCTTCTCCTTCTTAAGTCTGGAGATGATATCCGTAAGGGAGTGGTCCGTGGTCATCCGGTTTTGAAACTCTTCTTTTTTTCTGATTGCCTCTGTAACGGCATCCTGAAATATGCGGGAAAGATTGAATGCATCTCTCCAGAGGTTGATCTTGCTGTAGAGGGCATCGGGAACGGTCAGAGTGATTTTACGGGCCATAACTGTCTCCTGTCTATCTGTGAGTGTACGTGCTGGAAATTATATACGTATAATTTTAACGGCACGTATTAAAAACGGACAAGCCCTTATTTTTGAGAATTTACAAAAAAAAAAACCAGCGTGTCAAAAACAGCCGGTTTCTATGGGTTCAGAATTAACTGAAACTATTTTACAATTTTCTGGTATGGTACGGTTCTCTTTTCTCCGCTGTCCAGAAGAACCTGAACCTTATCAATTGAAATGGTGATGATTTCACCGGATTTAACTTCACCCTTTCTGGCATTGAATTTGATCTTGTCATGAATTTTGAGTCTGTCGCGCATTTTGCGGGCACCCTCTTCTTTGGCTTTCTTTACAGCCTCTCTCTCTTCCGCTTTAATTGCATAGTCGAGTTCGGTTCTAAGGAATCTCATTTCATCCAAGCTCATACCGCTGTAAATATCTACATATTTATCTGTCTTTTTAGCTCTTGCCATTTTATGTTTCTCCTTACATTATTTTCGGCTTCTTCAATCATTATAGAAGCATAGATATTTATTAATCAAAAAAATAAATTCAAATTCAATATGTATTTTATTATTAATCAATAATTTTTCAATTATATGTGAAAAAATCTCCATTTCTTCTGTTTTTTTAAGCCTGAAAACATGCTCAGAAGGTTCTACTATAAAAGTGCGAACCCTTTCAAGCCCCTGGAATAAAATAAAACCGGCCAATTAATCAGGCCGGTCTTTTCTTAATTCAATCGTAAATAAGGAGCTTAAAAATCAATTACATGTCAGACAACAATTGATTTCCCCTTAAAGAAATCAGAGTACTGTTTATCGACCCTGTTTATATGATTAACTACCCAATCCTGAAGGAAATCAAGCACCTCAATACTCAGAACCCCCTCTTCGTTAAGGATTCCCTGGTGGAGTTCCTTTGCTTTTTTAACAAGCTGATTATGCTGATTGATATGGGCCTCTCTATCGGGATAACCATATTTATGGAAGTTCTTCTCTTCGGCTCCGAAGTGGTACTCGGTATAGTCAATCAGTTCGCCGAGAGTCGCAGCCAGAACCTCGTTACCGGCACCGGTCTCCATTTTCCCATAGAGATTTGATATCAGCTTAAGCAGTTTCTTGTGGTGGGAGTCAAACTCATCGATACTCACACTGAACGCGTCACTCCAGCTGATAAGGTCGTTATAACCGAGGGTCATAATTATCTGAATGATCTCTTCTGACAGTTCAGTCAGTTTACCGAACTCCCTCTCAGCCACGGAGTCTTCACCACCATTCTTCAGAGTGATAATCTCACGGATCTTTTTGTGAAGGGCACTGTGAATATCCTTCAGTCTGGAGAATTTAGCCCTATCATTGATATAGGCTTCACCCCGGCTGTATATCCATTTCCCGAGACGGCAGTTTTTTTCATCAAGATCAGTAATCTCCTTTTCATCAACTTTTCCGTCCAGAATAGACCGGGCAATGCCCATCCAGTTTACATGGGCCACCATAAGGTTTGAAATAAAGAGCTTGTTTTCAAGAAGGTTTTCGCCCTCCTGATACTCATTCCTGGCCTTCATTATATCGATAATAGCCTCGTTGTTTTTAAGATAGGAATCGGAGACTTTTGTCAGATTGAAATTGGAAATTCTTGATTCATCGGTAAGCTTCTCCATATCATCCCTGAGACTGGATGCGATACGTTTAGAATCCAGAAGCACCTTATTAATGTCCTCTGAACCGAGTTCAATTTCATGAACACTTTCTGTGGACTCCGCGGCTATTTCCTGAAGATCTCTGGTAGCCTGATAGAGCTGCTGAGAACTGCTTACCAGGGTTTCGGTGTTTCTATATATCTCTGAAAATGCATCGGAAACATTTTGTGAGCCTTTTTCAATTTCAAGGAAAGATTCACCGCTTTCACGGCTGATCATTCCAGCCCGGTTTATCTGCTCCACAAGCTTATTCAGGGTGTCGGAAATACTTAAGGAATTCTGGGCCGTTGACTCTGCAAGAGAACGAATCTCCTCGGCAACAACGGCAAACCCCTTACCGGCTTCTCCCGCGTGGGCGGCCTCAATGGCGGCGTTCATGGAAAGGAGGTTTGTCTGGGAGGCAATATCATTAATGACGGTTATAAGGGAGAGAACATCATCCACCTGTTTCTGAATATTGCGGATAACATCCTCATTTTCCCGGATCTTTTCGCTTCCTTCAGAGGTTACCTGGATCAGATGGCTGACCCGTTCCTGCCGGGATGACGCAATCCCCGCCACATCCTGAATGGACTTGTCCATAGCCGAAATGGAAGCCGCTGTCTCTTCAATCGATCTGTTCTGCCGGTCGTTCTGCTTCCTGAAGCTTCCCAGAGAGGCATGGATCTCCTCAATGGCAGCAGACCCCTCTGTTACGCTCTCAAATAGATTAAAAGCACTCTTTCTGTTCTTTTCCGTATGCACCGAGATCTGGGAGGCTGAGATCACCGCCTTTTCAATATTTCTGGAGAGTCTCATCCCCGCACGCTCACAGAGCCCGATGCTCTGCTCCTGTCTGTCCATCATGACATCAACTGAATTGAAGATGCCGTCCAGAGAGTCCTTAAGTTCCACAAAGGATACAGAAATTTTATCCTCGGGTATTTCGGAACCTCTCCTCAAGGCATCAATCCGATTTATCAGGTGCTGAATTGACCTCTCTCTGTTGAATATAGTCAGAACCAGCAGAACAAGGCTTACTGCCAACAGAACACTCACAATTATCAGAGCCATAGTTTCTCCAGAAATTTCTTATTAATAGAATTGTTATATACTGTTAGAGTATCGATAAAAAGAAATCCTGTCTTTACTTAAACTGCTCATCCGTTCAAAGATCTTCCGGGATCAGCGCTCCACCCTCAGACCAATAAGACCATAAAAACCTGAACCACCAAATCTATTGTCCCTCCTGAAAATAAAGGCTATATATTTATCAATATATTTTTATCTATAAATATCTAGAGATTCTATTTAGGAGATTCAAGTGAAAAAGATTATTGCTTCACTACTGGTACTGACCGCTCTCATATTTGCGAGCTGTTCAGGAAAGGCTGTCTACACTGCCGGTACATACACCGGAGAGGGACAGGGACACGGCGGTACCATCAAGGTAGCCGTAACTGTTGATTCAAAGGCTATTAAAAATATCGAGGTTGTTAAAAACCCCGAATCCGACTTCACCATCAACGCCATGAAAACCATTCTGGACAGAGCCCTCAAGGCCAACTCCGGTGATATCGACGGTGTAACAGGTGCTACTGAGACCTCTACCGGTCTGATCGCCGCCATCCAGGGCGCTCTTGCACAGGCAGCTACAGGAAATGCCGCTGCAGTATCTTCTACAGAAAGCGCAGCTGCAGAACTTAAAGACGACTCTGCCGATGTTGTTGTAATCGGTGCCGGCGGTGCGGGACTCTCCGCTGCCAAGGCTGCTGCTCAGGCAGGTGCCAAGGTTATCGTTCTTGAAAAGATGCCCTTCGTCGGCGGTAACACAAACTACGCCACAGGTGGTCTTAACGCTGCTGAAACAGCTCCTCAGGAAGCTCTGGGAATCGAAGATACTATTGAAACATTTATCGATGACACCATGAAGGGCGGTCACAACCTGAACAACCCCGAACTGGTTCGCGTTCTGGCTGAAAACAGTTCTGAAACTGTTAACTGGCTTATCTCCCTTGGTGCTGACCTGACTGATGTAGGAAGAATGGGTGGAGCCTCTTTCAACAGATGTCACAGACCTGCCGGAGGCGCCGCTGCAGGGGCTCACCTCGTATCCGTACTGGACAAGGCTGCAGAATCCGTAGCCGATGTCAGAACTGACAGCCGCGTTACCGAAATTACCTTCGACGCCAATGGTGTAACAGGTGTTAAGGTTGAAACTGCCGACGGAAGCTACAGCATCGCGGCCAAGGCCGTTGTACTTGCCTCCGGCGGATTCGGAGCAGACAACGATGTTGTTGTACAGTTCAAACCCGAACTGGCCGGATTCGGAACTACCAACGCTCCCGGTGCAACAGGTGACGCCATCGAACTGGTAAAACCCCTCAACGTAGCAATGGTGGATATGGAGCAGATCCAGACTCACCCCACAGTAGTACCTGTAAAGAACAAGATGATCACTGAAGCTGTCCGCGGTAACGGTGCCATCCTGATCAACAGAGATGCCAAGCGCTTTGTATCCGAGCTGGAAACAAGAGACGTTGTATCCGAAGCAACTCTGGCTCAGGCTGGTAAGACATCCTTCCTGATGTTCGACCAGGGTGTAAGAGAGTCTCTCAAAGCCATCGAAAGCTATGCCAAGGCCGGACTTCTGACTGAAGCCGCCACAATTGAAGAGCTGGCTGCCGCCCTTGACCTTGATGCAGCGACACTGGCCGAGACCTTTACAACCTACAACGGTTACGTAGCCTCCGGTGCTGATGCCGACTTCGGCCGCGCCGATATGCCCCGTACTCTTGAGAACGGACCCTTCTACGCTGTAGAGGTAGGACCCGCTGTTCACCACACAATGGGTGGTGTTAAGATCAACACCGAAGCTCAGGTTATCGACAATGACGGAAACATCGTTGCCGGTCTCTTCGCCGCCGGTGAGGTTACAGGCGGTGTTCACGGAAGTAACAGACTGGGTGGAAACGCTCTGTCCGACATCACTACCTTTGGTAGAATTGCCGGAACACAGGCTGCCGCTTTTACAAAGTAAGCTGCATGCTTGAGAACTGATATAGTCAGATAATTTACAAGCGGTTCTCCCGTTTAGACGGGGGAACCGCTTTTTTTATCCCCCCCGGGCAGTTTATACTTGGAAAAAATATGAAACTGAACAGAAAGATCTCTCTTCTTACAGGTTTTTTCACCTCCGGCATCATCCTCCTTATAACACTGGTCATACTGCTCCAGTGGTTCACCACCCTGAGGAATCAGCAGGAGCTGGAGAGCCGGGATATGGCGGTTACAGTATCAAGGATGTCCATAATCCGGGAAAACATCATAAAACCAAATGGAAGCATTCCCATTCAGAGAGAGATGGAGAATCTGCGGCTCAACACAAGGGTTCAGTACATCCATGTAATCAACCTGGAGGGAATCTACTACTCCCACAGCAGTCCCTCCCTGCTGAACAGACCCGTGGACGATACCTTTCTGCTTGAGCTTTTGAACAGGGAGCTGAGGGAAACCAGTATACGGAAGGCCAGATCCCTTGCCCATCCCACTGTGGAAGGAATTGCACCGGTCTATACGGGAGGAGAGTTCGCGGGAATTGTTGTCTGCGGTTTTCTCCACGGCCGGATCTTTCAGGAGATCTACACCCATATTCAGATCTTCATCTTTTTTATTATTATCGCCGTTTTTGCAGGACTCTATTCAGCCGGTTTTCTCGCCTCCAGCATCAAGAGGTCCATGTACAACCTTGAGCCCGAAGAGATCGCCCGGCTTCTGGGTGAGAAGCAGATGATTCTGGAAAACCTGAAGGCAGCCATTGTAACAATCGATCAGTTCGGTAAAATAATATACTTCAACAAGTCATCCCGGGAGATGCTGGGGCTTCACGAAATTGATCTGAACAGACCCTGCGGACTCTACTTTTTCAGCGATGCCTTTCACAGCTGTCTGGACAGCCGCAGCACCATGATCCTGGAGCTGAAGATCCCCGGAGGCAGCGTACTGCAGTGCCGCATGGAACCAATGACCGACAGCCAGAGCTCTCAGATCCTGGGGGTAACAGCCCTGATGGAGGACCTTTCAGAAGTCCGAGCCAGAGCAGAGGAGCTTACGGGTATCAAACAGCTCAACGAGGGACTGAGAAGCCAGAACCATGAGTTTATGAACAAGCTCCACACTATTTCAGGGCTTATACAGCTGGAAGAGTATCAGGAGGCCCTGCAGTTTATAAGCCGGGTCAGCAGCACCCGGCAGCAGATGATCGGTAAGCTGAACTGCTGCATCAAGGACCCCTCGGTGGCCGGACTTATTCTGGGCAAGTACAACAAGGCCCAGGAGATGAAGATCGCTTTTATCCTGGACAATGCCAGCTACATATCCGAGGAAACGGGATGTTCGGACACCATAAACCTGATCCTGGGAAACCTGCTGGAAAATGCCCTTGAAGAGCTGGCGGGAAAGTCCGGAGGCCGGATAAGAACCCTTCTGAAAGAGGAGAAGGACAGCATAGAGATAATGATCGAAGACAACGGCGGAGGTATCCCCGAGGGAGAAAAAGTCTTCCGCAAGGGGGTCAGTTCCAAAGGGGCAGACCGGGGCCTGGGGCTCTTTCTGATCCATGAGAAGGTAAAGGATATGGGCGGCGGAATCAGCCTGGACTCGGCTGAGGGCGTCACAGTTTTCCGGATAACCCTGCCCGCCGGAGAGAAGGAGTGCATATGAATCTGCTTATAGTGGAAGACGATCCCATGGTAGGGCTGATAAACAAGAAATTTGCAGGACGCCTGGGATATGTTAAAAACATCTTTATGGCCGACTCACCCGGCAAGGCCAAAGAGATTCTGCAGAAGGAGAAGATCCATCTGATGCTACTGGATGTGTACTTTCCCGAAGGCCGGGGACCGGAACTGCTTCAATGGGTCAGGGAGAAGAAGATTCCCTGTGAGGTCATCTTCATTACCGCCGACAACAGTCAGGGAACTGTGGAGAGGGCTCTGCACCTGGGAGCCCTGGACTACCTGGTCAAACCCTTTACCTTTGAACGCTTCTCCGATGCCCTGGACAGTGCCAACAGCAGGATATCCGGACTAAGTGAGGGCGGAGAGTTCTCCCAGGAGGACCTGGACAAGGTCTTTCAGAAGCCTTCGCTACCCAAGGGCCCCGAAAATCTGGACAAGGGGCTGAGCTACAAGTCCTACGACACAGTAAGCCGGGAGGTCAGAAACTGGTCCGAACCCTTTACGGCAGAACAGATGGCCGAGAAACTGGGTATGGCCCGTGTAACCATCCGGCGCTATCTGGACTTTATGGTTCGGGAGGGCAAGCTGGAGGTTGATCTGGAGTATGGAAAGATTGGACGGCCACAGCACTTCTACCGCTACAGGAAGGGACAATGAAACCCCTGACTGTACTCCTTCTGATAGTCCTGACACTCTTTGCGGTATTTGCACTCCCGGGACACCTGTCACAGCGCTGCGATGTGCTGATTATCGGAGCCGGAGCCGCAGGAATGAGTGCAGCCCTTGAGGCGGGCAGCTCCGCTCAGAAAGTCATTATCCTTGAAAAAATGCCCTACCCCGGAGGAAACAGCAGCCGGGCAACCGGCGGAATGAACGCGGCTCTGAACATTGACGACAGAGAGATCTTCTACCGTGAGACCCTGAGAGCAGGAATGTACAAGGGTACCCCCGGCCTGGTAAAGCAGATGGTCGACGGCAGCAGGGATGCCGTCAGCTGGCTGACTTCCATGGGAGCGGATCTTTCGGACCTCGGCCGTCTGGCAGGACACAGCAGAAACAGAAGCTTCCGGCCCTATAAGGGCTCTCCCGTGGGACAGGAGGTGGTCAATATCCTCTACAGTGAGCTCCGAAGGCAGGAGATAGAGCTGCGCACCGACAACAAGGCCCTCTCTGTAGAGAAAATCCGCAGAGGATTTACTGTTACCGTTGAGAACAGAAGCGGCCGGGTCTACAGAATCAGGACGGGCAGACTGATCATCGCCTCGGGGGGATTCGGCGGCAGCCCCGAACAGATAACCCGGTTCAACCCCTCTCTGAAGGGTTTTAATACCACCAACAGCCCCGGTGCAACAGGAGACTATATCACTCTTACTGAGAAACTGAATGCCAGTATAATCAATCTGCCGGATATTCAGACCCACCCCACGGTGGAACCGGACTTCGGAACCCTGATCACAGAGGCCCTGAGGGGCAACGGTGCCATACTGGTCAATCAGAGGGGCCTGCGCTTCACCGATGAAATGGCCTTCCGGGATGCCCTGACACAGAAGATGCTGGAGCAGCGGGGAGGAGAAGCCTGGCTTATCTTCGACCAGGGAGTCCGGGAGAGTCTCTACTCATCAGAGTACTATTTCAGACAGAAATTTGTTATCCAGGCTGAAAGTCTCGAGACACTGGCTGAGAAGCTCTCACTGCCGGAGAGAGAATTCATCGAAACCCTTGAACGGTGGAACCGGTTTATCGACACCGGAATGGACGAGGACTTCGGCAGACGGGATCTGATTGCCAGTCTGAACACTCCTCCCTACTACGCCATCAAAACAGCACCGGGAATCCACTACTGTATGGGGGGGCTTGAGATTGATGAGAGGGCAAGAGTGCTGGACAGGAGCGGAAATATCATCCCCGGACTCTATGCCGCCGGAGAGGCGACCGGAGGCATTCACGGTCTGGACAGACTGGGAGGGAACTCCCTGACCGATGCCGTTGTCTTCGGCAGAATTGCCGGCAGGGAGGCATCCCGCCCCTAGGCCGGACTGTCGGGCGAGGCCGAGTCCGGTGAGCCGGAAAGCATCCACCCCGCCGGATCAGGAAAATTACCTGTTCAGTTCGTCCTGAATCATCTGCTCCGCAGTCTCTTCGGGAATATCATCCAGGGATCTGGGAAGAACCAGGTTGAGAATGATACCCACCAGTGCCGCCAGGGCTACACCGCCGAGTTCAAAGTTCAGACCTTCGGCAATGGGAAACTTCACCAGTCCGCCGCCGATACCAACTACCAGAATAACAGAAGAGATTGTCAGGTGACGCTTCTCGCCGTAGTTCACACCGCTTTCCACAACGGTTCTGATACCCGCAGAGGCGATGATTCCGAATAGCATCATGCTGACTCCTCCCATTACGGGAACGGGAATTGTCTGGATCAGGGCACCGAACTTCTGGATAAAAGAGAGAGCCAGAGCAATAACCGCCGCACCGCCGATGACCCATACAGAGTAGACCCGGGTAATGGCCATTACACCGATGTTCTCACCGTAGGTTGTGTTGGGAGGTCCGCCGAAGAGGGCTGCAAAGGAGGTGGCGATACCGTCGCCTGCCAGGGTTCTGTGAAGACCGGGGTCCTTGTAGAAGTCCTTGCCTGCAACCTTACTCAGAACCAGGGTGTCACCCAGGTGCTCGGCAATGGTGGCCAGGGAAACAATAAGGAAGGTCAGAACGGGAACCCAGTGGAACTTCGGCATTACAGGCTTGATCAGACCGAACCAGGCTGCTTCTTTTACGGGAGCAAAATTGATCAGTTCGTAGGCGGGAAAGAAGAATCCCATAATCAGGGTAAAAAGATATCCCCCCGCGATTCCGATCAGAATGGGAATGACGTTGAAAAAGCCCTTAAGGACAATGGAGGAAACCACGGCGATAGTCAGGGTCACAACGGCAATGCTCAGGTAAGCCAGGTGATAGTCACCGCTTCCGCCTGTCATGGCCATATCCATGGCGGTGGGAGCCAGAGTCAGACCGATAACGATGATGATGGAACCCACAACAACAGGAGGAAGGATTCTATCCATCCAGCCCAGACCGATCCGGCTGATTATAAAGGACACCAGACAGTAGAAAAGCCCCACACAGAAGGCGCCTCCCAGAGCATAGGCCAGACCGAAGTCGGCGGAGCTGCTTATGGCGATAAGGGGTGCGATAAAGGCAAAGGAAGATCCCAGATAGGCAGGAACCTTTCCCTTTGTAATAAGAATATAGAGGAGTGTTCCCACTCCTGATGTAAAGAGAGCAACCGAGGGATTGAGCCCTGTAAGCATGGGAACCAGTACGGTGGCGCCAAACATGGCGAATACATGCTGGATACTCAGGGGTATCCACTCTTTCAGTTCAGGTTTTTCCTGAACATCGATTCTGACTTCAGACATAAAGCCTCCTTGATATTTATTATCAGTCCGGTTTCTCTCCCCGGAAGAACTGCTTCCGGCCGGGCCGAATCCTCCGAACTGTAGATTCCAAAAAAAAGCCCTGATAAAAATATCAGGGCTGAAGTAACAGATTATAAATACACAGCGGCAAACAGGTTGTGTCTGATTTCAAGGGCTGCGTTTTTTTCATTAATGTAGAATCTATCATCTAAAACTGAATTCGGTCAAGGAAAAGTCTGACAAGTTCATTACCTATGGGGATATGAATGCAAATCTTCCACTTGTCCTGTACCTTCCGTACCGATACAATGTTCCCTGGACCCGATTTGGGCCTGGAGGAATTATAAAATGAATTTAGTCTGTCTGGATCTGGAGGGAGTACTTGTTCCTGAAATCTGGATCAATGTTGCTCTGAAAACAGGCATCGAAGAGCTGAAACTGACTACTCGGGACATTCCCGATTACGATATTCTGATGAATAAGCGTCTGGGCATCCTGAAGGAGCACAACCTGACCCTTAAGGATATCCAGGAGGTAATCGCCACCATGGACCCTCTGCCGGGAGCCTATGAGTTCAGCATGGCACTCCGTTCCCGGACCCAGCTGATTATCCTGTCGGACACCTTCGACCAGTTTGCCTCTCCCCTGATGAAGAAGCTGGACTGGCCCACCCTCTTCTGCAACACCCTTGAGGTGGATGAGAAGGACAGAATCACCGGATACAGGCTGCGTCAGCAGGACGGAAAGAGAAAGGCCATCGAGGCGTTCCGCTCGGCCGGCGTCAGAACCATGGCAGCGGGAGACTCATACAACGATCTCTCCATGATCAAAACCGCAGATAAGGGACTCTTCTTCCGCTCTCCCGATTCCATCAAGGCGGAGAACCCCGAGATCAAGGCTGTGGAGGAGTATAAAGACCTTCTGGCCGCTGTTAATGACTTTCTTGAGGGCGTCTGATCCAAAAAAGGGAGCCTTTCCGGGCTCCCTCTGCACTCTTTTATCAAATATGAAGGCTCAGGTCTGGAGTTTCAGATCTGATTGATCAGGACTCCTGAGCCTCTTTTTCCAGAATACGCATTACGACCTTCCTGACCCGGCTGAAGGCCTCGGCCACCCGGGGGAGGGCTTCACGTGCCGTTTCAAGATCACCGTCCCGGCCGGCGTGTTCAAGAACCTCAGCCTCATTTCCCAGCTCAAGCATGGAGAGATTCCGTGAGCTTCCTTTAATGGAGTGAGCCGTCCCTCTGACCTCTTCAAAATTTTCAAGAGCTCCTTCGGCGGAAAGGGAGGCCAGCTGCTCTTCAACCTGTACCATATAGGGTTCCAGCAGAGAAACAAGAAGCTCCCGGTCGTCCAAAAAGGTGTCCATGGCCTGATTGAAATCAAATACCGGTGCCTTCTCCTCTTCGGACTCTTCGGGAAGATCCTCAAGGACATCAAGATCCTCGATATCTTCGGCTCCCGCCGGTTTGTACCAGTTTTTCAGAACCGGCTGAAGGTCCCTGTTTTTGAATGGCTTGGGAAGAAAGTCGTTCATTCCCGCCTTGAAACACTTCTCCTGCTCCCCTCTCATTGCATTGGCGGTGACCGCAATTATGGGTATCTTCAGTCCCTTCTCACGCATCAGCCTGGTGGACTCATATCCGTTCATTACGGGCATCTGACAGTCCATAAAGATAAGATCCGGCTGCTTCTGAACAGCCATTTCAAGAGCTTCTCTGCCGTTCTCGGCAAGAATTACATTGTACCCCTGTTTCACCAGTATTGATTCGAAGAGCTTACGGTTCACCGGATGGTCTTCGGCTATCAATATAAGACCGTCCTTCTTATCAAATGTTTTTGCAGAGTTCCCGGCTTTGTCCAGTTCCTCAAGATTATCCAACTCTTCCAACTCCTCAAGGTCACCCAGCTCCGAACGTTCCGGATAGAGGGCGATCATACATTTGTCCCAGAGATCCTTCTTTCTGACCGGCTTTGTAATATAGGCTGAGAACCAGCCCAGCAGTTTCATCTTGGCCTCTTCGGTGCCCCGTCCCTTCAGGGACATCAGAATCATCTTTGTATCGGCCAAGTCCGGATTAGCCCGCACTTCGCTGGCAAGCTGCCAGCCGTCCATATCAGGCATCATCTGATCACTTATACATAAATCATAGTTCTTTTTTGCCTTCTCTGCCATCTCTTTCAGAATTCCCATGGCCTGCTTGCCGCCTCCGGCCTCGGTAACCGAACAGCCCCAGTTCTCCAGATAGAGCTTCAGGCTCAGACGGATATCGGCATTATCATCCACAAGGAGAACCGTTTTGCCCTTCAGATCCTCACCGAACTCCAGAGTTTCGGGTACGGTGCGGTAGGGAACGGCCCGGGGAAATGTCAGCTGAAAGAAGAACTCCGATCCCTCCCCCTCAACACTGTCCACCTTGAGCTCTCCACCCATTTGGGCAACCAGATTTTTGGAGATGGTCAATCCCAGCCCGGTTCCGCCGTAACGGCGTGTGGTGGATGAGTCGGCCTGGGTAAAGGCTTCAAAGAGATTCTGCTTCTTCTCTTCGGCAATACCTATGCCGCTGTCTTTGACCGAGATCTTCAGAGTGACCGAGCGGGCATCCTGATCCACTCTGGTCAGATAGATCATAACGGCGCCCCGGGAGGTGAACTTAACGGCATTGTTGGTAAGATTAACCGCCACCTGCCTCAGTCTTGTGGGATCGCCCTCCACCTGGAAGTCCGTTCCCGGTTCCGCATAGAGCCCTACATCAACACCCTTCTTATGGGCTTCCAGGGCAATCAGCTCCACCGACTCCTCAAGAAGCTCGTAGAGGTTGCAGCTTGTATACTCCAGCTCCATCTGCCCTGCTTCAATCTTGGAGAAGTCGAGAATATCGTTAATCAGAGATAGAAGAACATCCGCGGAAAAGCGGATCTGTGAGCTGTACTCGTCCTGTTCCTGGTCCAGTTGGGTCAGGTTCATAAGCTCGGACATTCCGATGATCGTATGAATGGGTGTCCTGATCTCATGACTCATATTGGCAAGGAATTCACTCTTTGTTCTGGTAGCCTGTTCGGCTGCATCCCGGGCCTTTTTCAGATTAAGCTCATAGAGATGCTGGTCGGTAATATCCTCTTCCAGCAGGAAGATCTGAGAATCTCTGCTGCTTCTGGTCAGCTTGATGGAGAACCACCTTTCGCTGCCCGTACTATCGGGAATAACAACCACAATCTGCGCATGGGGTTCTTTCCCCTTGAGAAAGGCGGTGAGAAAACTCTGCCACTCTCCCCTTCCCTTTTCATATCTGAGGGTAAGACTGTCTCCCCATTTTCTGAAGTGAAATTTAAGGCGGTCGTTTCCGTAGACAATCCGACCGTCATTGGCCAGTACCGCGATGGCCTTGGGAAATTGATGAAAAAGCTCAAGCCAGTTAATCCCCTTTTTTGCCATCTCCTACTCCGCCTGCTCCTTCATAAGCACTTCCACAACTTTCTCAATAACCATATCCGGTTTCAGGGGTTTACTCAGATAGCTGTTCACCCCCAGCTCCCTTGCCTTGAGAACTGACTCCTTCTTTGTCAGGGCGGAAAGAATGATTGTCGGAATCCTGATACTCTTTGACTTTAAAAACTCCATCACCTGAAAGCCGTCCATATCCGGCATCATCAGATCCAGAAGAAGGAAATCAAAAACTTTCTGCTCCAGATCCTGAATAAAGGCCGAACCTCCCGAGTAGTAGCTCATGGCCCATCCCGTTTTCTCCGAAGCCTTACCGATGATCTTGTGGACCACAAAATCATCATCCACAACCGCAATCTTGAGATTTCTGCTTTTAAGTCCTTCTGAGATATTTCTGGTTTCGTCCTGAAAGTTCAGCTGAAAGGCTTCGCTGCCCCGATGGTCATCCTTGGAGGAGAGTAGAACATCCTGTACCCCGTCCTGTTCCGAGGTCATCGACTCCATCCCCCTGATGCCGAGCAGACCGCTTACAGCCTTCTCCAGGGAGGGAGCAATCTCAATATTCTTGTACTGAATATGGTACTTGATAAAGTTCTTTATCTCATCATCCAGGGTGAGGATTGTCACCTGTCTGAGGGAGTCGACAAACTTCTCCACCTCCTCAAGCAGACGTTCCAGTTTTGGTTTGTCCTCCTCCCGCAGCTGAATATCCGTCATAAGAATCAGGATTCGGGGATACTGCACCTTATAGAGCTTCAGAAGCTCGGCGATCTTGTACTGAAGAAGGCTGATCTTCTCATTATTGAATCCTCTGGCAATCTCCACGAAGAGGATCTGGTCATTGAGATGGGCGTCAAGAAGACAGGGGGTTTCATCAACGGCGATATCCACACCGAGAAGCTCAGACAGAGCCGACAGCAGGGCATCAATCTTGATGGGTTTATTCAGGAATTTCTTTACACCGAAGGGTGCCACTTCAAGGATCTTCTGACGGTCAACATTGGCCGAGCACATGATTACCGGAACATCCCTGGCATTGGGATCTCTCATCTTGTCCTTGAGAACATCGATGCTGCTTTTCCGGGAGAGCATGTAGTCCATGATAATAACATCCGGCATAAAGCTGCGGATCTTGGAGACACCGTCTAAGCCATTAATGGCTGAATTCACATCAAAGCCGTAGTTGGTCAGCTGAGTCTGCATAAACTCTCTGTACATGGACGCATCATCTATTATAAGTACTTTTTTCATCAGAGATCCCTTCTATCCTGTACTTAATATACACCTAAATTAACGGCTTATTTACGGGATTAATTAAAAGCAGTTTTTTTTTGTTAATTTGCTACTAAAAAGAATAGATTGAATCTTTCAGCTTTTCAAATCATAATCCTCTTATGGAAGAGTTTAACTGCAGGGGTAAGGTCAGCTCCATGACTCTTGAAACGGTGCATTCCGAGCCTGGAATACACCATGAGGAACAGAGGCTGTTCAAGGCCAAACTCTTTTATGACGGCAGCGGACTGCTTATCCGGAAACAGGAACCCCGAAAGATCACCTACTATCACCACAACGACGAGGGTCTTCTGGAGAGGGAGGTTGAGGTCAGATCTGCGGAGAATATCAGCAGGGAGAGAATCTACCACTACTCGGCGGACCGTCTTCTCTCAGAAGTCTGCGGCAGAGAGAAAATCACATACCACTACAACAGCCGTGATGTTCTGGGCTACACCACCACATGGATCTCGGGGCAGCAGGAATCAATCTGTACCTTCGGATACGATCAGAACGGGCGGACAGTTCTCAAGGAGATCAGGGACCCCGAGGGAGTGCTCTTAAGGAGTCTGACCCTGGAGAGAGATCCCCGGGGACTGGTTACTTCGGAACTTCTTGTGAATCAGGACAATATGATTCTGGAACATACCGCCTACAAGTATCCCGTTTTCCATAAGGAGAACTGGCTGAAAAGAGAGAGCTGGATCATCCGGGAGGGAAAGGAACCCCGGCTTTCGGAGATTCTCTACAGAAACATAACCATGGAGCCTTCGGCTGCTGAAGCAACTGCCCCGCCGGAACCCACGGAGGAAGAGTCCATCACCTCGACTCTGCCCGAGGATACAAGCATTGCCCTGCCCGGCGGCCGCTACCAGAAGGAATCATCCGTTGATTCTGCCCCGGCTCCGGACCCCCGGGAGAAAGCTCCGGAAACCCCGGCAGGTCCTGCAGGGGGAGGGGCCGAAGAAAATGCACCCGTTGAGAAACGCTACAGAAACGGACACTACAAGGGCAGCATCAATGCCGAAGGTCTCCCCCACGGAAAGGGTGAGTTCTGGGGACGGGACGGCAGCCGCTACAGCGGTACCTTCTCTAATGGAAGGATGGACGGCAGGGGCAACCTTCTTCATAAAAACGGAAGCAGCTACACGGGAGAATTTAAAAACGGCTTCCCCCATGGAAAGGGAGAGTGCCTCTGGCCCGACGGAAGCCGCTATCGGGGACAGTTCGCCAGGGGAGAGATGCACGGACTGGGAGCCTTTACCTGGAGTGACGGAGCCCGGTTTACGGGACTCTTTGAGCACAACAGCAGCACCGATCAGGGGCTACTGGAAAATGCCGACCTGCCCGATGAGATTCCCGCCGGAGATAGCCCTGAAGAGGGCAAGCCGCAGCAGGGAGAGGAGACATAGAATTGAAGTTTAAATGCCTGATTCTGGACCATGACGATACCTCGGTGAACAGCACACCCCATATCCACTACCCCGCCCACCTGGAGGTGATGAGGCAGCTGAGGCCGGGAGTCGAACCGGCTGGGCTGGATGAGTGGCTGCTGAAGAACTTCTCTCCGGGGATAATGGAGTATATGACCGGAGAACTGGGGTTCTCCGAGGAGGAGGTCCGGAAGGAGTATCATATCTGGAGGGAGTTCACAAGCAGCCGGATTCCCCCCTTCTTTCCCGGCTATCTGGAAATACTGAAGGAGTACAAGGACCTCGGCGGGATTATCACGGTGGTCTCCCACTCGGAAGAGGATCTTATCAGACGGGACTACCGACATGCCGGAGCCGGAGAGCTTCCCGAGCTTGTCTTCGGATGGGATTTCGATCCCGAAAAGAGAAAACCCAACCCCTACCCTGTTCTTGAAATCCTGAAGCACTACAGCCTGAAGCCCGAAGAGGCCCTGATTCTGGATGATCTGAAACCCGCCGTGGAGATGAGCCGCCGCAGCTCCGTACCCATTGCCGCGGCAGGATGGGGCCACTCAATTCCCGAGATCAGGGAGTATATGAAGGCCCACTGCAGCTGTTATCTTGAATCGGTGGAGGAGTTCAGGAAGCTGCTGCTTTCCTGAGAAACTCGTCAATTTCCTCTTTGGTCTTGGCATCCTTGCTCACAAAACGACCCGTCTCCTCACCCTTTGAATAGGTCAGAAAACTGGGAATGCCGAAAACATTCTTCTCCTGACAGATCTCGATAAACCTGTCCCGGTCAACGGTCACAAAATCAAAACTGCCCTTAAACTCCTCTTCCAGAACAGGCATCACAGGCTTGACCGCATGGCAGTCAGGACACCAGTCGGCGGTAAAGAGGAAACATGTATTTCCATCGGAATTCACCAGGGCATCAAATTCTTCTCTGGTTTCAAGTACTTTCATAAATATCTCCAATAAATCGGGTCTTTTAAAATTCCATATGTACTTTCGGAATAAATTGCTTACAATATATTTATACATGATCGGTACAGTCGAGTTCCAGCTGAACCTGCTGTACTGAACCACAGAATATCTGAAAAGGGACCGGAAAATGTTTGATTATATAGAGTTTGAATCTGCCGACGGCGAAAAAAAAGAGAAAGACATCATACTCCTGGGCCTGACAACCTGCAGCTTCTGCAGAAAGGGCAAGGAGTTTCTGGACCAGAACGGCTTCAGCTACCGCTACCTCTATCTGGACAAGATCGATCCGGACATCAAAAAGAGGATGAAGGCCGACTTTACCGACACCTTTGACAGACGACTCAGCTATCCCACACTCATTGTGGACGAAAAGGAAATTCTGACAGGATTTATCCGCATTGCCTGGGAGAAGGAACTCCTTGACGAGGCATAGGAATGGCGGAAAAGACACTGGAACAGGTCAGGGCCTTTCTTGAGGCCGTAGAGAAGAAGCAGAATCTCATTCTCAACCCCGACACAGACCATGTGGACTCGGTGGCAGAGGGGCTCATGGAGATGTATAACAGTTTCGGCTACTTCTGCTGCCCCTGCCGGGAGGCCTGGGGTGACAGAAAAAAAGACAGGGACATTACCTGTCCCTGTTCCTACTGTAAAGCTGATGTGGAAGAGTACGGTCAGTGCTACTGCGGACTCTTCGTTTCCGATGACAGCCGGGGAAAGGAACTGAGTTCCATACCCGACCGCCGTGACGAGGAGCTCTACCCCTAGGATATAATCCCGGGGACGGCTTCTCACGGGGAATCAATTCTCCGAAATCAATCTTCCGGAATATCTCCCATCTCTCTGAGTTCTTTCAGAGCCAGATCTTTTTCCTTGATCTTGGTCTTTTTGACAGCCTTTCTCAGGATGTTGTTCCACTGCTTTTCAGGCTGCTCTTCCTTGAGTTCCTCAAGGAGCATCATAATGTCTTCACTGGAGCTGATGTTGTAAATTTTCTGTGCATCGTAAAAGAAAAGCTCCTCCAGTTCATTAATAAAATCGCCTACAGAACGTTCCGCTTTGTCCATTTTGCGTTCCAGAACTTCCTGTTTCTTTCTGGCTTTTTTCAGATCCCGGTCTTTCCGGGCCAAGTCTGTGCTTTTCATAATCTACCTCACTTAAAAAACCGCCTAGAAATATAACGCCGATGTATATAAAAAATCAACACTTAGTCCCTTCTCTTAAAAGGAGTGATGAAGAATATCCAGTCCGTCATGGATTCCCCAGAGCCACTGATCCCTGTCGCCCAGGATCGTAGCCATCAGCAGAGCCTCCCTGTACTGGATAAACTCCCGCCATGGTTCAAAGATATTTTCAGCACTGTGAATTCTGATAATATAGCTGCTGCTGTAGTGCTCCCAGACCGGCTCCAGCCAGGATGCATATTCGTCTTTGTAGTAACTCTCCAGAAGAGCCCTGATCTCAGCTCCCGGCTTCTCAAGGGAGAAGGAAAACTCCAGGCCCCCGCTGCTGTAGGTATAGATCTCTCCGTCACTGCTGATGACACTGTCATAGACGCCGCTTCGGATCTCCTCTTCTCTTTCCGCCGTAAGAACAACAGCCGTAAGATGACTGGTTAACTCCCATGCGGGTGATGCCACGGGATGGGTTTTTGTCCTGCCGAAGGCCGAGAGCTTTACGGACCTGAGAACAGAACGGTACTCGGAGCGGCCGAAGGAGCCGTCATCAAAATCATCATAGATACTCACATGGACCTCGTCCCGAAAGCGCATCTGTGCGGTTTTGTCCTGTCCGGCCGTATCCTGCCAGGCCTTATCCTGAATGGTCTGAGCCGAAACAGCCCCACCGATGATAATAAGCAATAATAAAAGAACCGTTCTATTTACCGGCATACACAATTTCCTCAACATAAAGGCCTGCCCCATGAAACAGACTCGCCAAAAGCAGTTCCGCCGATTCCGCGGCACTGTCCAGAATGCCCTCTTCCACGGCCAGCTCTCCAATTCTCGGAGAGATCTCCGAAATGAAGAGACTCCACTGGGCGGGAGATATGGTCACCTCGGGAAATCCCTCGCCCCCGGAAGATCTGTCTTCTACAATTATAGCGGTAATTTCGGGCTCCGGCAGAATAAGTGTCACGGTTTTTTTCTCTTCATTCCCCTCAAGGGAGATTGATGTCCCCCGGAAATCAAATCCCGCCCTGGCGGTCACGGAGATCACCACAAAATCCGAGCTCCTGGCGGCGGGATCAATACCCGCCTCCCTGCAGACCCTGTAGAGGCGGCCGTACTTCCACTCCGCCGGAAGTGTTCTGTCGGGATAGTACTCGGCCTCAGAACGGGCGGCAAACTCAAGAGGCAGCCTGTTGTAGTACCACTGGAGAAGAGGCCAGTTCACATCATCCTCCCGGTCGATAAAGTCATAGGGAAAGATCAGTTTCATCCGGTACCGGGCGGTCTCGATAAGGGAACTCTCGCTGCTCTTTACCAGCTGCGAGTAGACCTGATTAATTCTTACAGGACTCCAGGGAAGTTTATAGGCACCGGTCATCACGAGAACTGCCGCGGTCAGAAGTAGTGCAAGACAGAGGAAGACAAGAAAGACTGCCGGCTTTTTCATATGCCCGGAACCTCCCTGAAACGGATGCTTACCTCTTCGGCACCGGCGGACCTGAGAATACCCTCGAGAAGAAGTGCCGCCCTCTCCTCGGCACTCCGGAGAATTCCTCCGTCCAGGGCCTGTTCCCGGATCACTTCGGCCTCGCTGCTGACCAGGGGAAGGTAGTCTCCCGTATTAATGGAGGAGAACTGTTCCTTTATCTGAATTTGATTAAAGCTTGTATCGTCGGCATCCACAAGAAAGATTCTGCCGGGGGGCAGATCCAGTCTAACCATCCCCCCTTTATAGGAGAGCTCAAAGCCCTCTGAGAGATCCACCCCCGCCTGAACCGTAAATTCCGCGGTAAAAAGGAGGGACTTGTCCTGGATGAAATTTTTCTTCTCCCTGGTATAGAACACTGAGCGGTATGTCTCGGTAATGGTGGTCAGCTCACCCAGTTTCTCGATCTGCCCCCTGATCTCGAGGGATGTTTTCTCCTCCCTGGAGCGAACAAGGCAGTAGGCTCCCGCCGGAAGAAGTCCGAGCACTGCAGCAAGAAGCACCAGAGTCAGAGCCCGATGAACCGGCGGCTTTTTCTTTTTCCTTCTCTTTGTTTTCTGAGGCATAATTTATTATGTCATCAGAGGAAAGGGGAAATCAATCATTTATTTTACAAAGGGTCTGTCTGCCCTGCCGGAGCCGGCGAAGCAGATCTCAGGCCAGAGGCTCCATATAGCGGCAGGCCAGGGTCAGCTGCTCTCTGTAGTCTCCGCCGAAGGCCAGCACTGTTTTGTTGGTTTCCAGGCGTTCCGCATAGTCTGCGGCAAGATCCTTCAGGCAGGAAACCATCTCGGGGGAGCTTTCAGGATGATCCTTCAGCCACCGGGCACAGCCGCCGGAACCGAGGATCAGCACCGCCTCCACCTGCTGAAAGAAGCTGTTGAATCCGTAGCCCTCAAGGTTTCTGGAAACCGCAAAGGAAAAACCCTTTGCCAGGGCCTCTTCATAACCGGGGATTTCGCGGATCCGGTGGTCCTTCTCTCCGCAGAGTACCAGAAGGGAGAGTGCCAGATAGGTGGGGAAGAAGTGATAGTCCACCCTGTCATCCTCGTCTATCTCTGCCGGGGCGGGTGAGACGCTCCAGGAACCGGCATGAAGTCCCTCCTCGGCCCCTCTCTGCCCCTCGATCAGGGAACGGCAGTAGGCAAGCAGGGAGTCGGCGGTGTAGTTCTCATTGGGAACACTCCCGGCCAGGATATGGTCCAGAAAGATCCTCATCTGCCCGACCCGGGAGGTCATATTTTCATAGTCGTTATCTTTGTTTACGATAAACTTTTTTATTGTCAGAATCATGAGGTTTATTTTAATAAAGAAGGGAAAAATTGGAAAGCCTTTCAACCCTGTTCACTTTTTTGTAAAATGGGCAGATGGAAGATACTTTATCAGGACGGCTGGAAGGACACAGCCACATACTCGATAAGCGAGTCTACTACAGCGACACTGACGCAGGCGGGGTTGTATACCACAGCCGGTATATCGATATGGCCGAACATGCCAGAAGCGAACTGATCCGCCTTCTTGGTGGAGAACAGCACAGACTGCTGAAGGATGAAGGAATTGGATTCGTTGTCCGCTCCCTTACGGCAAACTATCACAGGCCAGCCTTTCTGGATGATACTCTATTCATCAGAACGACCCTGAAAAAGTGTGAAACCTTCACCCTGGTATTCCTGCAGGAGATCTGCCGGAAGGATGAAGTTCTCTGCGATATTTCACTCAAGGCGGGATGTGTGTCCCTGACTACCGGAAGGCCTACGGCCATGCCAGGTGAGTGGCGGGACGTGATCAGGGAGAAGATGCTTCCCGGC
Source organism: Spirochaeta sp. UBA5339 (assembly GCA_002408085.1). GTDB lineage: Bacteria > Spirochaetota > Spirochaetia > DSM-2461 > DSM-2461 > Oceanispirochaeta. The sequence goes on along the minus strand of DHQL01000005.1, from coordinate 81,036 downwards.
TGAAGCCTTCGGCCTGCCGGGGTACATTCAGGGTCCGAAGCCTACCAGCTTCCCAGATACTGTTCAATGGCGCTGCGGATGATCAGCTGATTCTGCTCTTTCTGTTCATCGGTCAGTTCAACACGGCTGTTTTTCAGGATCTCCACATAGTTGGCGGCACCGCCCTCCTGGTAGCCGACCTGAAGCAGGGGAACCTGCTCGGAATCCATCATCCAGATGGTGGGAAATCCCTGTACACCGAAAAGCTGCATCATCAGCTGATTCTGCATCACTGTTTCCTCGGGAAGTTCGATATTCCGGGGGAAGTCAAGATAGACAAGAACCAGGTTCTCTTCGGCATAGTCCTTGAACTCCTGCTGACTGAAAACCTCATCGGTCAGTCTGTGGCACCAGACACACCAGTCGGAACCTGTAAAATCAAGAAGAATATTCTTTCCGGTCTTCTCTGACTCCGCCAGAGCCTCCAGCAGATTGTCAGTCCATCCTTCGGGGGGATAGATATCGGCGGCCGCCGTAAAGACTGCCGCAAAAAACAGCACAAGGCTGATATATATGGTCTTCATATTCCGGATCTCCTTGGTTTATATATGTTTTTTAATATATAATATTTATTCCAAAAAATCCAGTGCCGGTCTACCGGGATCAGTTCTCTTCGGATTTATTCAGGGAGTCGATCACGCTTCTGGCAGCGGCAAACTCCTCCTCAAGGCTTTCGGCACCCTGAAGATTCTCAGAGCCGGGAACAGATTTCTCTTCGGGGGGAGAAAACTCCGCCGCGGCCCTTCTCAGAATCATCTCGATCTGTTCCATATACTCATCATCATAGATAAAAAGGCCGCCCATAATATTCTCCAGATCCCTCATAACGGGAGAGTCCTTCAGGGCCGGGATATCACGGGACAGAGGAAGGAGGAAGGAACGTCCGGGAACCATTGTCAGAAAGAGGCGGGGATCAAACTCACCCAGAACACAGCCCGAAAAGATATGACCGTCCTCCTCAATCCGGAGCTCCTCCTGACTGATCTCAAGCCAGTCCGAGGGGTAGATGTCCGTTCCTCCCCGGAACCAGACCTTTACTCCCATCTCCCTGATCCGGGTGATGATCTTGCGGATTCCGTCTCCCCACTGCTCACCCAGGGGAACCATCAGGGCGTTGTCTCCCCGGAAGTTCAGCTCCAGAGCATCGGCACCGAGATCGACCAGGTGCCGGGCCTCCTGAATCAGGCGGTCCTGCCACTCCCTGCTCTCGGGATTCATTACGAAGAAGTTTCTCTCATGGGCCTTCTCCTGGACCCTCTTACCCAGGGAGTCCAGAAACACGGCCTTCTGAAGGCTGAAATCGTTCTCCACCAGGCTCTGGTCCGCAAGACGCAGGTTCAGATAGAAGCTGACCTTCTGCCCCTTCCTGTGAACCCCTTTAATGGCCTCTTTCAGCTTTTCTGCCCCCCCCAGAAAGAGAGAGGGTTTGTAATCGGGATAGAGAATATCATGACCATGGGCATAGCCGAATACATGGAGCCAGTTACCCGAACCCAGATGCTTCCTGAGAACGGCGGCAACCTCCTCCATTACCATAAATCCCTTATCCACGGGAACCATACAGTCATAGTCGGGACCGATCAGTCCGAGCTGCAGAAGGAAGTGTCCCGGGTTCTCAGGGATATCCGGAAAGGGCCACTTCACCTTCTCAAGGATTCTGGTCATCCAGGAGAGAGCCTCCTCACGGCCTCCCTGATACTGGGTCAGTATCCAGACAGAACGGCCCGTCTTGACCGTAAACTCGACACGTTCGGAGGTTCTGCCCTTAACGGATATCTGGGATATTCGCCCCTTCTCATCGGGCATGGCACTGAGAATAATACCGCCCCTGTCATCTCCAATAATGATGGTACGGCAGTAGGCGCTTACGGGATAGAGAACCGAGATGCCCCTGGTCTGGTTCTCAAGACTTTCCAGTCTGCTGTGAACCTCGGCCAATGTTCCCCTCTCACCCTCATGGTTGGGCCAGAAAAACCAGGGGGTGTCAGGATTCCTGATCTCGGCTTCCAGTTTCATAATACCGATATGGGAACCCGAGAGGACCCTGAAAACATAAAGAGGCCCCGACTTAGAAACCTCTATGGGTCCATCAGCCTGGAAACGGCAGAGAAGATCTTCGCTGTCATAGATTACCGATTCGTTACTCAAAAAAAGAAGCCCCTTTTCAGGGATGAGCCTGTCAGCTTCCCTTCAGGTATTTCAACACCATATCCTCAGCCCCGGTCAGATAGTCGTCAAGATCAAATGCTGACTCATCAATAAGATACTGTACGGAAGCGCCCATCAGCAGGGACACTATCATGGACGGGACTCTTTCGGCTCTGTCAGGGTTAAAAATCTTCTGCTCAACGCCTTCCTGAATCACCTCATATAAATTATATCGCCAATTCATATAGGATTTCTGAATTTTTTCCCTTAATTCGGGCTCAGAGGTTCCCTGGACCCAGAAATCGAACTGAATATACTCCAGTTTTCTGGATTTTATGGATCGCTTCTTCTCAACAAAAAAAGCGTGGATCTTCCCTTCAGGCGTTCCATCGGACTCCGCAAAGTCCCTGTCACGTTCCGCCTGGAACTGTTTCAGAATAAAGTCAAGCAGCTTTGAGAGCAGCTCCTTCTTTGTATGAAAATAGTAGTGAAGAATTCCCTGACTCATGCCTGCTTCTTCGGATATATGTCTCATCCGGACCCCGCTGATCTTCTCTCTGGCAATCACATCAAGGGCCGCCTGCATAATCTTATCTGAACTGCTGTCTTTATCTTTCTGGCTCATAGTTTGTTCACTATATCACAGGATATAAAAAGAATCACATCTTTACATCTTATTCACCAGCCGGTAAGCTCATTACCATGAAAGTAAAAACGATTATTTCTGTTATAATATTTCTTGCAGGGACACTGTCTGCAGCGGATAAAGAGGATCTTCTGTTCTTCTATTTTGAAACCTGCCCCTCCTGTGAGCAGTACATAATGGCCGATGAGTATTCGGAGCAGATAGAGATGATGAACAGCTGGAAAGGCGCATCCTACAATCTTGCCAACCCGGCCAACGGGAAGGAATTGAAGAAAGTTCTCCAGGAAAAGGGACTCCCCGACATCTCCCGCTCCCTGCCCATTCTGATCTTCGGCAATGAGTTTACCAACGGCTATGATGAGATTGGGGAGAAGCTGGAAGAACTTCAGTCTACACCAGAAGAATAAAGATTCCCATTACCAGAAAGAGCAGGGCTCCTGCCAGTTTGATCTTTCCAAGATGTCTTTCAAAAACCCTGCCGATCTTCTCTGAGTCGCTGCCCTTGTAGAAGAGGACAAAGACCAGAACCAGGGGAAGGATAAAGGCAACGTTGTAGAGGGTCAAAGGCGCAAGGGCCGACCACTGTTCCTGTTTCACCATATACACCAGCATGGGCAGGTAGATCTGCCCCGTGCATCCCAGCTCATAGAGAGAGATCAGAAACCCCGCCCCGAAACTGCTCAGGTAGACAAGAGAGGAGCGGCTGCTTGTTCTGACAACCCTGTGTATCCTCTTCTTAGTCTTTGCAGAAAGCTGCAGTATGGACTCATTTGCCCTCCCCCTTCTGACTCTCAGCCAGTCCACCAGACTCACTGCGGCCAGTACCAGCAGAACCCCTCCCAGAATATACTTGATAAGCACCGATATGAGGGAGAATGAGTCGGCCATCCTGATAAAACGAAAGGCTCCCAGACCCACAAGAAAGTAGGTGAGCAATACAGCCAGGGTAAAGCTGCTGCCGATTTTGATGATCTCCTTCCCCCTCTTTCCCAGAAGCCTCAGGTAGGAGATCAGAAAGATCAGAGAGGTAAAGGCGCAGGGGTTGATGCCGTCCAGCAGTCCCGCCAGAAAGACAGGGAGCCACCGAAGGTCCGGAAGAACACCGCCGGCTTCACCCTCACTGCCGCCGGCTTCAGCAGCGCTGCCGTTCCCTTCGGATTCGGCCCTGGGGACGCCGCCGTTATCCACGGCCTCTCTCAGGTATTCGGGGAATTCCTTACGGATTCCCCTCTCTCCGCTGAAAAAGCGGTCTCCCACTACCAGCAGGGGAAAGCTTTTCACCGCCAGAGATCTTTCGGCGGCCAGGGACTCCAGAAGCTCGAAGTTTCCGGACTCAAATACGTTTTTCCTTTCGGGATTCAGGGTGAGGCCCAGCTCCTCCTCCAGAGCGGGAAGATCCCGGCTGTAGAATAGTTCGCAGATCTCGCAGCCCGGGGAGTGGAAGAACAGAAAGGGGTTCATACCGGAGACCCCGGCCGGTTCTGCGAAGCCGCTGCCGCCATCCTCCGATGCAATGCCCTTCACTGCAGCCTCTGCCCCCTGGTCCTCTTCATAGGGAAGAATGGAGTAGATATAGGGAACATCCTCACGGTCTGAGAGCATCAGCAGGGCCACCGTATCCTCCGGATGGTTCACCACCCCCCTGATGCGGAGCTCCCCTGTTTCTCCGGCCTCAAGATCAAGTATGGCGGGTTCGGTGCTCCACCCCTCTGCGGAGGAGATGATATCTATGCTCAGGGAACGCTCATCATCGTTAAAGAAGATCACGGTTTCATCAAAGGAGCTGCCCCCGGCCTCAGGCAGATTCAGAGATTCGGGAGAGATCCTCAGCTCAGCTGTGAGGGGAGAGAGAATAAAGACCAGCAGCGCCGGTATCATTGTCTTTTTAAACATCATCTTAAATATCATCGAGTGTTCCTTTTCCTGTAACCGCCGGAAGGGAGATGGTAAACCAGGCCCCCCGGTCCCCATTGTTTCCTGCCCTGACGGTTCCGCCTTCATCCTCAGTTATCCGCTTTACAACGGCAAGTCCCAGACCGGATCCGCCCCGGCTGTGACGGGTCTGGTAGAAGCGCTCAAATACCCTTTCCCTGTCTTCCGGAGGGATTCCGGGACCCTGATCGGATATTCTGACAACCGGACCACCGGGGTGTTCGGTGATTCTCACTGAGATCCGCCCTCCCGGGGGGGACCATTTTACCGCATTATCCAGAATATTGGACAGGGCCATCTCCAGACGGTGTTCATCGGCCACAACCTCCCCCGCCGGACCCGATAGATCCAGAAAGAGCCCCCTCTCTTCAGGCTCTCCTCCCAGTCCCTTCCAGGCCCTGCGGCAGATCTCCTTCAGAGAGCAGGATCTTCGGAGATCCCCTCTGTCTCCGCTCTCTATCCGGGTCAGTTCCACAAGGTCGCCGATTATCCGTGAAAGTTTTTCAACCTGCTGACGGCTGTCATCCAGAAGTTCATCCCGTCTCTCCACCATTGCGGGCAGATCACTCCCCAGGAGTTCCAGGAAGGTATTGAGAGCTGTCACTGGTGTTCTGAGCTGATGGGAGGCATCCTGAAGAAAGCGTTTCATCACATCCCGCTCGGACTCAAGATCATGAAAACTGACCGACAGCTGCCGTCTCATGCTGTCCAGGCTCTCCGAGAGAGTTGTCATTTCTGTGCTGTTGGAGTCGGGAAGAGGTTCGTCCCAGTTCTCCCTGCTCAGGGCCGAAGCGAACTCCGACAGCCTGATAATGGGTCTGGCAATACGGCGTCCGAAGAAACGGCCCAGCATTACAGCGGCAATGACCGCAACCAGTGCGGCAAAGAGAAAACCTTCCAGAAGAAGAGACACGGGATGAAAAAAGTACTCATCAAACCTGAGGACCGAAAGGGAGTGATTCTCAAGGGGCGGAAAATCCAGGGGAATCCGTGCCACCGGCAGCAGGGGCAGTGCCGTGGATGAGCTCAGGCTGATCTCCGGATTGTCAGTCAGGGCGTAGGACTCGCCAATGACACCCCCGTCGGGACCTGTAACCTGCAGGGCCACATTGTTCCTCAGGCCGTAACGGCTCAGGGAGTAGTTCAGATCCCGCATCTGACCGCCGTCTTCAAAGAAGTTCTTCAGCTCATAGGAGGTCTCCAGGGCGATGCTGTTCAGATGCTCCTCTTCCCTGTTATTGAAGATCCTGATGGAGATACCAAGTATAAGAGCACCCACAAGGAGAATGGAGACAAGAGCAACAAGAATAAAGCTGTAGACCATGCGGATCTGCAGGGAGTAGCTGACCAGGGATTTCATAGCTGTTCCAGAATAGCCTTTTTCTTTGCTTCCCGCCACAAGAGGTGATAAAAAAAGACTCCCCGAAGGGAGCCTCTATTATCACCGGGCCCACCAGGGGAGCCCATTTTTCTGAGCCGTACTCCCTGAGGGAGTCCGGCACGAAACCCGATTACTTCTGATAAAGGGGTCTTTCGATATACTTTGTGTGCAGAAGCTCATGAGCCTTGTGGCTCAGGGGCTCACCCAGGAAATCCTTGTAGATCTGAACGATCTCGGGGTTCTCATGGGATTTTCTGACAACAGACTTCTCGTCATCGGTGTAGATACCGGCAATTCTCTTGTCCCGAATATCGTCCTCGGTTCCGTAGGGCTGACCGCCACCGGCGATACAACCGCCGCGGCAGGCCATGACTTCAATAAAGTGGTAGGGGGGCTCGCTGCCCTTCTCACGGGCATCGCGGATCTCATCCATAATGGATTTGACATTGGCCATTCCGTGGGCAATAGCAACCTTCACCTCGGTGCCCTTGAAATCAACGGCTCCCTTCTTGACCCCTTCCATACCGCGGACGGCATTGACATTCACATCACCCAGCTCATCGTCGGTCACCAGCTTGTAGGCGGTTCTGACGGCGGCTTCCATAACACCCCCGGTTACACCGAAGATGGTACCGGCACCGGAGTAGGCTCCGATGGGACTGTCTGCTTCCTCGTCGGGGAGGTTGGCAAAGTCGATACCGGCGGTCTTGATCATACGGGCCAGCTCTCTTGTGGTGAGAACCAGGTCCACATCGTTGACACCGGAGGCCTGCATGTTGTCGTCACGGCCGATCTCATACTTCTTGGCGGTACAGGGCATGATGGCAACGGAGTAGATATTCTTCTTGTCGATGCCCGCCTTGTCGGCATAGTAGGTCTTGGTCACTGCGCCCTGCATCATCATGGGAGACTTTGCGGTGGAGAAGTGGGGAATCATATCGGGGTAGTACTTCTCCATATAGTCTGTCCATGCAGGACAGCAGGATGTGATCTGGGGCAGAACCCCTGTACCCTTGGTGATTCTCTGAACCAGCTCTGTTCCCTCTTCCATAATGGTAAGGTCAGCGGCAAAGTTTGTATCGAATACGGCATCGCTGCCGAGCATTCTCAGGGCCTTGTAGATCTTTCCTGTTGTAATGGAACCGGGCTCCATTCCGAATGCCTCACCCACGGCAACGCGGACGGCGGGAGCGATCTGTACGGCTACGTGTTTGGTTTCATCCTCAACAGCGGCACAGAACTCTTCGGTCTGGTCATTCTCGTAGATGGCACCCACGGGACAGTGAGCGGAACACTGACCGCATTTAATACAGGGGCTTTCGTTCAGAAGGACTCCCGCTGCGGGAGCGATCTTTGTGTCATATCCTCTGTGGAGGAACTCAAGAGCCCATACGTCCTGGAGCTGCTGGCAGACCTGTGCACAGCGGCCGCACTGGATACACTTGGTGGGATCGAAGACCAGTGATACGGTGGACTCGTCCTTGGGAAGCCGTTTGACCTCCATGGGGAAGGGAATCTCACGGATACCGAATTCAGCAGCCACTTCCTGAAGTTCACAGGTCTGGTTTCTGGCACAGGAGAGACACTCCTGGGGATGGTTGGAGAGTGTCATCTCGACAACGGTCTTTCTGACCTTCTTCAGCTCGGGGTCATGGGTGATATAGTTCTGACCGGGCACTACGGAAGTAGCACAGGCTCTGACCATTCTGGGAGATCCCTCAACCTTGACAACACAGATACCGCAGGCAGCCCAGGGCTCCAGGTCAGAGTGTGTACAGAGTGTGGGAATCTTAATCCCGGCCTTTTTGGCGGCCTTTAAAATGGTTGTATCTTTTTCAACCTCATAGGGCTGACCATTGATTTTTATTTCTACAGTTTCCACTGAATAACTCCTTTAGGATACGATGATGGCGTCGAACTTACAGCCTTCGAAACAGGCACCGCACTTGATACACTTTTCCTGATCGATCACATGGGGCTTCTTGCGCTCACCCTCGATGCAGTTTACAGGACACTTACGGGCACAGACGGTACATCCGATACACTTCTCGGCAATGATCTTGTAGTGAACCAGATCCTTACACTTACCGGCGGCGCACTTGCCCTCTTCGATATGCTCCATATACTCATGACCGAAGTGCTCCAGGGAGGAGAGGATGGGGTTGGGAGCGGTCTGTCCCAATCCGCAGAGGGCGGCCTTCTTCATGGCTTCGCCGATATCCTTCATCTTCTGAATATCTTCAACTTCACCCTTACCCTGTGTAAAGCGGTCCAGGTAGCCCATGAGCTTCTTGGTTCCGATACGGCAGGGAGCACACTTTCCGCAGGACTCTTCCACACAGAAATCCATGTAGAAGCGGTTTACATCGACAATACAGTCATCCTCATCCATAACGATCATACCGCCGGAGCCCATCATGGAACCGATGGAGATCAGGTTGTCGAAGTCGATGGGAGTATCCAGGTACTTGTCGGTGATTACACCTCCCGAGGGTCCACCGGTCTGTACGGCCTTGAACTTCTTGCCGTTGGGGATGCCGCCTCCGATCTCGAAGACGATCTCTCTTAAGGTAGTTCCCATGGGAACCTCTACAAGTCCGGAGTTTTTGATCTTACCGGTCAGGGCGAATACCTTGGTACCCTTGGACTTCTCGGTACCAATCTTGGCGAACCACTCCCCTCCCTTGGTAAGGATGGCGGGGATGTTGGCATAGGTTTCAACATTGTTGATAACAGTGGGCTCGGCGAAGAGACCCTTTACAGCAGGGAATGGGGGTTTGGGAATGGGCATACCGCGCTTTCCTTCGATTGATGCAAGAAGAGCTGTCTCCTCACCGCAGACGAAGGCACCGGCACCGAGTCTCAGTTCGATGTCGAAGTCGAATCCCGAACCGAGGATGTCCTTTCCGAGGAGTCCGTACTCTCTGGCCTGGGCCATGGCTGTTTCCAGTCTTTCGATGGCCAGGGGATACTCGGCTCTGATATAGATGGCTCCCATATTGGCACCCACACAGATACCGGCGATGGTCATCGCCTCAAGGATGGAGTGGGGGTCACCCTCAAGGGTGGATCGGTCCATGTAGGCACCGGGGTCTCCCTCGTCGGCGTTACATACGATGTATTTCTGGTCGCTCTCAACCTGTTTTGTAAAGTTCCACTTCATCCAGGTGGGGAATCCCGCACCACCCCGGCCGCGGAGACCGGAAACCTTCAGTTCCTCGATGATCTGATCGGGGGTAATGTCGAAGAGACACTTTTCCAGGGCGGCGTATCCGTCCCGGGCGATGTACTCGTCGATATCCTCGGGGTTGATAAGACCGCAGTTTCTCAGAACGATTCTGTACTGCTTCTGGTAGAACTCGATATTGTCGATGTCAAAAGCATCACCCTTGGCTCCCTTCTCGGGCTTATAGAGGATGCGGTCTACCATTCTACCCTTGATTACGGTTTCGGAGATGATCTCTCCGGCGTCTTCGGGTTTAACCTCAACATAGAAGGCCTGTTCGGGAAGAACCTTTACAATGGGTCCCTTCTCACAGAATCCGAAACATCCTGTTTTTACAATCTGTACGTCGTCGGCGACACCCTGTGCTTCGGCTTCCTTCAGGAGGTTGTTGAAAATATCATCTCCCTTGGACGATTCACAGGCGGTACCACCGCAAACCAGTATATAGTTCTTTACTGCCATGATTTCCTCTCTTCCTTATTTGATGATGTCGCCGGCGGGCTTGTCCTGGATATGATCCTGAACCAGCTCTTTGTGCATGATGTGCTTCTCAACGATTTCCGCAGCTACCTTTGCATCCACATTGCCGTAGATGGTATCGGGCATTCCCGGAACCTTTACTTCCACGGTGGGTTCGGCGTAACAGAGTCCCATGCATCCGGTCTGTTTGACCACAACATCGTCCAGATTGTTCTTTTTGATTGTGTCGAGGAATCCGTCCAGAGCGCCTTTGGCTCCGGCGGCGATACCGCATGTACCCATCCCGACAATAATATGTGTTTCTTTACCTTCTACGTCCCTGCGCTCCATCTCCGATTTCTGAGAGCTTCTGAGCTTACGCAGTTCTTCAAGTGTCATTTTTGCCATTTTTTTCTCCTTCTTCGAAACCTTCCTGCATCAGGAAAGTTCCTCTTCCTGTGACCGCAGATAGTCCCGTAAAAGCAGCATGGCGCCTGATTCGGTAAAGTCTCCCAGGATGTCCTGAAGCTCTGTACGCCTCAGTTCGTATCCCGTCTCCTCACCATTTTCACTGATGATCATCCGCCGGATGATCAGTTCGTAATCCCCTTCAAAACAGAGGGCCTGAAGAAACAGTCCCGGCCAGTCTCCCTCGGGGGGTGTGTCCACATTCCCCAGGTCAAACTGAATGTTTAAAGAGGTTCCCATGTTCTTCTCAGATTGTATGTCGAAAAGACCGCCGGTCTGTTCTACCGTCTGTATCAGAAAGGGGATTCCAAGTCCGACTCTACGATGTTTATGCTTGATTCCATCGGTAAAGAAGGGCTCCTTTGCTTTTTCCAGCTCTCCTTCCGTCATCCCGCATCCATTGTCAGTCAGGCGGACGGTCAGATTCTTTTGCTCCCGCAGCAGTTCCAGGTTAATCTCCCGGGCTCCGGCTTCAACGGAGTTCTGCAGCAGATCAAGGATCATATCGCTCAGTGAATAGTGCATCGGCGCTGCCTGCGTCTTACTTGAACTTCGCGATGACCTCAGGGAGCATGTCTGTAGTGAGTTTTCCGAAAACCTCATTGCCCACGGTCAGAACGGGGGCGAGTCCGCAGCAGCCGATGCAGCGTACGGCTTCCAGTGAGAACTGCTTGTCTTCTGTTGTTCCGCCGCAGCCGACACCAAGAAGATTTTCCAGCTCATCAATCAGGTCCTGTCCACCCTTGAGGTAACAGGCCGTTCCCATACAAACGGAGATCTTGTGCTTACCGGGTTTTTCTGTTTTGAAAAAGTGGTAAAAGGTGACAACTCCATAAATTTTGGCAAGAGGTACGTCAAGCATCTTTCCCAGTTCGAAAGCGATGTTTCTGGGAATATAGCCGTACTCTTCCTGAACCCTGTGCAGAACCATAATAAGGTTGCCGGGTTTGTCTTTCCATTCTTCAATAAAACTGAGCAGACCTTCGGTCATCTTCAGCTCTTCTGTTTCAACAGGCATGGAACCTCCCTATCTAATCTATATAAAAATACTGATTGTGCCATTATAGGGAGAAAGTAAAAGATTTTCAATGTTTTTTATAGCTTTTTTGTGATTAAACCACGATTAGTCGTGCCTAACTTTACATTTATTGTGAACTGTGTCACAATAAACAACTATGAAAACCAGTAACGACTACACCACAAGACTTATTAAGTATAAAAGAATACTGATTCAACTCAAATCATTGGGTTTGGAAAAAGTTTTTTCAAGCAATCTCGGAGACGCCGTAGGCATCTCTCAGGCCCTTGTAAGAAAGGACTTTTCCAGGATGAATCTGACACAGGGCAACGGAAAGGGAGGCTATAACATCTCCGAGCTCCTGGATTCCCTGAACAGGATTCTGGGAACAAGCGAGCTCCAGGATGTGATTGTCATCGGCGCGGGAAACCTGGGAAAGGCTCTGATCAAGCATGAATCCTTTTATAAAGAGGGAATTAATATCTCCGCCGGCTTCGATATCAACCCCAGAGATGCGGAGATCAACGGCACCCCCATCTACCCCATGGAGGTTCTCTTCAACTATGTTACCCAGCACCAGATCAAGGTGGCGGTTCTCTGTGTTCCTGCCGGAGCCGCCTCCCATACCAGAGACCTTCTGCTGGAGGCCGGCATTATGGGAGTTCTTAACTTCACTCCCGTAGAGCTGAAGAGCACCGATGAACTGCGGGTTCAGAATGTGAATATATGTCTGGAGATTGAGAACCTCTTTTTTCAGATAAGCGATGAGAGACGGCGCCTGAAGATAAGACGCTGATCCCGAGCCGGACTGATGCTTCCAGGGCCCAGACCAGTCCCGGGAGCAACAGGACTCTCCCCCGCCCGCCTGAGACGGAGGAGGACTGACTCCAAAGAACTAGAGGCGATTCTCTCTGTCGAAGGCCTTTCCAAGGGAGCTGGGTCCCAACTGAAAGTTTTTGTTACTGAAGGTCAGAACAATAATAACCAGGACATAGGGAAGCATTACCGCAAATTCGTAGGGAACATTGATTCCCATGGTCTGTATCTTCAGCTGCAGCACCTGGGTCACAGAGAAGAGCAGAGCCCCCCAGAGGATTCCCCAGGGATTCCAGCGGCCGAAGTAGACCAGTGCCACCGCAATAAAACCGCGCCCCGAGATCAATGTGTCTGCAAACATCTTTACCTGACAGAGAGAGAGATAGGCTCCCGCCAGACCCGCCAGGGCACCGCCCACGGCAAGAGACTGATACCGGACCCGGTCTACCGAGATTCCCACCGAGTCCACCGCCCGGGGTGCAGTACCGCAGGCACGGACCCTGAGTCCCCAGGAACTTCTGTTCATGACCCAGGCTGATACGGGCACCAGAATCAGGGCCAGATAAACAATCAGGCTGTGGTTGAAAAAGATATTTCCCACCAGGGGGATCTTCGACAGCAGGGGAACGGGCATGGGCTTGATGCCGGGAACAGATGCAATTCCGCCGATAAAGTGACGGAAGAGAGTTCCCGCAACACCGACACCGAACATCTGCAGTCCGATACCCGCAATTCCCTGGGGTGCCTTGAAGGTGATAACCACCACACCGAAGAAGAGCCCCAGAAGGGCGCCAGCTGCCAGAGAACCGGCGATTCCAAGGACATAGATGATCCCTGACTCCACACCCGCACGGATCAGGAAGTAGGGAATAACAAAGCCCACAAAGGCTCCCATGGACATCACACCCTCGCAGCCGAGGTTGAAGATTCCCGCCCTCTGGTTGTACATCTCTCCCAGTGAGGCCAGAAGAAGAGAAACCGAGAAGGGAATTCCCAGAACAAGTATACTGTAGAGAAAATCGATCATGCCTGAGCCTCCTCTGATTTCTTGTGTTCCGATTTGTTAAAGCGCCTTTCGGCCCTTTCCATAATATAGGGGTTGTTGATAACCATCTTTACCGAGACAATGGTGAGAATAATGATTCCCTGAAGAACCTGCACCATATTCACCGGTACACCCACCATTCTCTGGGTCATATCCCCACCCACCAGAATAAGGCCGAAGAGGAAGGCCGAGGGAACGATACCTGCCGGATGAAGTCCTCCGAAGAGGGCTACCACAATGCCGGTGAAACCGTAGCCCATGGAGATCCCCTCGATGGCTCTGCGGTGAAGTCCCAGAACCTCAACAGCCCCGGCCAGTCCGGCAAAGGCACCGGAGATGACCATGGCAATAATCAGCCATGCGGATACATTGATCCCGCCGTACCGGGCAGCCTTGGCCTCGGCACCGGCGGCCCTCATCTTGTACCCCCAGGAGGTCCTCCAGAGGAAGAAGTAGATCACCACCGCCAGAACCAGGGCAATGATAATACCCGTATGAAGCCGGGTTCCCGGAACCATCCTGGTGAGCCAGGCCTGCCTGGGAAAACGGATTGACTGAGGGGTGCCGGAGCCGGTCACCAGCTCTGCCGGATCAATCAGGGGGCCTCTCAGACAGAGAATGTATGTCTGCGCAGCGATGTAGTTGAGCATTACCGTTGAAAGCAGCTCGCTGACTCCGAGCTTGGCCTTCAGAAAGCCCGGTATAAAACCGTAAGCTCCACCGAAGATGACTCCAGCTATCATGGAAAGGGGAATGATGGCAAACCGTGGCAGTCCGGGCATCTGTGTTGCTACGATGGTAGCACCCAGGATTCCCATAAGCATCTGCCCCTCAGCTCCGATATTGAGAATACCGCTCCTGAAGGCAACGGCAATCCCCAGGGCAATCAACACCAGGGGAATCAGACGGATCAGAACCTCCGTGGTAATATAGAAGCTCTTTAAAGGCTCCAGAAAAATAACCAGAAAGGTCTTAAGCACCGGAGCGCCGATGGCCCAGAGAACCATTGCCCCCAGGAGTGCCGCCGCAGCAATGGCTATCAGCAGAACTGTCGTTTTATAGACCAGTGAAAACTGTTGCTTAGTCATTTTTTACCCCCGCCATCAGAAGACCGAGGGTCTTTATCTCGGCAGTGTTGCCGTCGAGAACATCCATGATTTTACCTTTATATATAATTCCGATCCTGTCGGAGAGGTTCATTATCTCTTCCAGTTCCTCTGAAACAAGCAGAATCCCGATTCCCTTGTTTCTCAGTTCAAGAAGCTGCTGATGGATAAATTCTGCAGCTCCCATATCCAGTCCTCTTGTTGGATAGACAGCCACAAGGAAACGGGGAGACCTGTCGATCTCCCGGGCCAGAATAACCTTCTGGATATTCCCCCCCGAAAGAGATCCCGCCGCAGTGGTCGTATTGGGACAGCGGATATCGAATTGCTCCTTCAATCTGTCGGAAACCTCTGCAATGGTACCAAGCTTCAGAAAGCGTTTCTTACTGTATTTCCCGGTGGTATTGTCTTTGAGGATTATATTCTCCCGGATGGAAAAGGAGGGAACGATCCCTTCTGTATTTCTATCTTCGGGAATATACCCCATACCCTTTTCAATGACCTTTCCGGGAGTCAGATTGGCAATATTCTCACCGAAGAAACGGATTTCACCGCCCTCAAGCCTCCGGATGCCGTTGATAACCTCGGCCAGCTCCTTCTGACCGTTCCCCGAAACACCCGCCAGACCGACGATCTCACCGGCCCTGACAGTCAGATTCAGATCGTCCAGGGCAAAAAAGCCCCTGTCACTGCGGGCCTTGAGGTTCTTCAGCTCCAGAACCGCCTCTCCCTTCATATCAATTCTCTCATTAACGGGAAGTTCCACCTTGGTACCGGTCATAAAGGAGGCCAGCTCTGCAGGGGTATACTTCTCGGTATCACCGCTGAAGGTCATCCGTCCATGTCTGAGAACAGAGACCTTGTGACTGAGAGTCTTAACCTCCTGCAGCTTGTGGCTTATAAAGATAATAGAGAGCTGTTTTGACATATTCTTCAGAAGAACAAGAAGCTCGTCTGTTTCCTGGGGAGTCAGAGCCGATGTGGGCTCATCAAGAATAAGAAAACGGGCACCATAGCAGAGAGTTTTAACCAGCTCGACCCGCTGCTGCTCACCAACGGAAAGCTGCCAGACATAGGCCTCGGGGTCCACATGAAGACCGTAGTTATCGGAGACTTCCTGCATCTTTCTGCGGACTTCTCCCAGCTTCATGACCCCTTTCTTATGGGCCTCTTTCATCCCCAGAGCAATATTTTCAACAACCGTCAGGTTGGGGATCAGCATATAGCGCTGGTGAACCATTCCGATTCCCGCTTCAAACGCATCCCGGGGAGATTTGAAATGGACCGGCTCATTATTGATAAGAATACTTCCTTCATCGGGCTGATACAGTCCCATAAGAATATTCATCAGAGTCGTTTTTCCGGCTCCGTTCTCACCCACCAGGGCCAGGATCTCATGCTCGCCGATGGCCATAGATATATCATCACAGGCCAGAACACCGGGAAAGCGCTTGGTAATCCCTTCCACACGGAGAGAGTGTATCCTACCCTCTGAACGTTCCATTGCAGACACCTCTTTTAATTTAATATTTACATCGGGGAAGATCCCCATTCAGAAAGGAGGGCCCTTGGCCCCCCTGTGAAGGGAGGACCGGAGAGCCCTCCCATAGGTATAAAAAGTATACCACGACTCCGCCCGGAGGCGGTTTTTTTAGTAGCTTACGCTCTGCCAGTCGATATCAAGATTTCCTGCTTCCAGCTCAACACGGGCAGCCTCAACGGCATCACGTACTTCCGCAGTCAGCAGAGGGTTTGATTCAGACATGCTGAAGGTGAATCCGCCATTGGGGATGGTCAGCCAGAATACTTCACCGGCTTCCATCATCTCTCCGGCTTTGAAGGAGTCAACCATCTGCTGGAAAATGGGATCGTACCAGTAGGAACAGGCAGCCATCAGCTTGTAGCCTTCGGGCATATCAAACTGCATCTCAGAAGTTCCCATCCAGTAAACGTCCTTGTCGGGGAACTGAGCCACAGCCTGAAGGGCACCAAGACCCTGCTGTGCGGAACCCGCAAGAATATCATAACCGTCATTGATAAATGTCTGTGCAAGCTCACCGGCCTTAACATAGTCGCCGTAGCTTCCTGTGTGGGCTACACCGATCTCGGCAGTGGGGTTAACAGACTTGATTCCAAGCCAGAATCCTCTGTTGTACTGAGCGGCATCACCACCGTCTACGGGACCGACAATACCGATCTTGTTTGTCTGTGTTGTCAGACCGGCAATGATTCCGGAGAGGTAACCGGGCTGTTCTGTGGCAGGCTGATAGGAGATTACATTCTCAGCCAGAACTTCGGCAGATGTACCGAATACGAATACGACCTGAGGGAACTCTTCGGCCAGTTCAACTACGGTGTTGTTGTACTGGGTTCCGTGGAATACCAGGTACTGGAATCCCTGTGCAATGTACTGACGTGCAGCAGAACCGGCATCAACGGGCTGCATGTTTTCACTCTTTTCGAGAACCATGATGTCTGTGTTGGCATCGGCAACGCGCTTACCGGACTCATACATGGCCTGGCTCCAGCCCTTGTCATCTACGGTACTGGGGAAGATCATGGCCACCTTGACCTGATCACTGCTTTCCTCCTGGCTTCCCGCTGCAAAGAGGGGAACCAGGGTCAGGGAAAGAATAAGGATTGCTAATAGTTTTTTCATTTCCATCGTCCTTTGGTATTGATTGAGCACCCAGTCAAACTGAGTTGTCTGACATTATCTCAGGAGATGGATATAATTTCTACTAAATACAAGCTTTTAGGTAAAATTTGACTGATTGATCAAATAAAACATGCATAAAAATACATTAATGTCGTTTATTGATCTTCCAGTGTTTATCAATTAGGGTTCCAGAAGCCCTTATGGTCCTTCACAATTTCCTCCAGAAGCTCACTGTCTTCGGCGGGGCCGGCAACAATAACATCCTTCTGTCCCCGGGCGAAAACCTCCCGGCAGGGCAGGTCAAAGGTCTGGTTCTCAGGGTCGTCTCCTGTCATCTCCAGAAGCTGGTGTTCGGAAATTCCGAATACAACCCGGCCCAGATTTCCCCAGTACATGGCACCGGCGCACATGGCGCAGGGCTCCACCGAGGTATAGAGGGTACACTCAGCCAGAATCTCCCGGCTCAGCTTCTTAGAGGCGGCGATCATCAGATTGGTTTCCGCATGGCCGCAGTCATTGTGCTCGGTATTTACTGTATTTTCCCCACGGAGCAGCACCTTTCCTTTTTTGTCCGCCAGCAGGGCGCCGAAGGGGTGGTTTCCCTTCTCCCTTGCCTGGCGTCCCAGAAGGGCCGCCTCCCTGAGCAGTCTGATATCTTCAGCATCAATGATTCCTTCAATAACGGGCATCTTTTCATCCTTCTCAATTTTTTAAGGGGATGGTACACGAAAAAACCTGTACCATGGAACCCTTCCGGCAGACAGGCAGACACTCAATGAAGGGGTCAGAAGCTTCAGAAACAGATTGAAATACTCGGGAAAACGGTTAAACTTTTAGGATATGCAGGGCATACCACTTAACACAGACAACTCCCCGTCGGTCATCCTGGAGATGATCTTCCGACTCAAAATCAAGGACGTTATGACCAGGAATGTCAAAACAGCCTGTAAGAGCTGCTCCATGAGAGAGATCCAGAAGATTATGAAGGAAGAGAGGATCACCGGAGTCCCCATCACCGAGGGCTCAAGACTCTGCGGTATTGTCAGCATGGAGGACGTTCTATCCACCATGGACCAGGGACGGATCGAGGAGGAGTCCTCGAAGCATATGACCCGGAATGTCATTGTCCTTGAGGAGGACATGCCCCTCTCCTTTGCCATCAACTATATGGACAAGTATCACTACGGCCGCTTTCCCGTCCTCAATATGAACAAGGAGCTTGTGGGAATCATCACCAGCCGGGATATCGTCAACCACCTTCTTCTGGAAATGAACAAGGAGATGACCCGTCTTGAGGAGCTTGTCCCCGAATCCGAGGCCGTAGACAGCGGCTCCCGGGAGATGAGTTTTGTCTGTCACCGCTTTGACTTCGAGAACGCCGGCCATGCTTCAACAGAGATAAAGAAGGCACTGAAACTGAGGAATATCGACCGGAAGATTATCAGGCGCATCGCCGTGGCCTCCTATGAGCTGGAGATCAATCTGGTGGTCCACTCCCTGGGAGGAGGCATGAATTTCGTGATCAACCCCGAATGTGTGAAGATTACCGCCCAGGACAGGGGACCGGGAATCGAGAATGTGGAAGATGCCATGACAGAGGGATTTTCCACCGCTAACGACTGGATCAGATCCCTGGGCTTCGGTGCCGGTATGGGACTGCCCAATGTAAAACGGGTTTCCGACGAGTTTACCATTGAGTCAAAACCCGGAACAGGAACAACAGTAAAAGCAGTCATCTACACCCACCCCGATGCCCCGCGGCAAGGGTGCAGCGACTGAAAAGCCGGTACATCCCGGGAAATTTGGAGACCATCCGGTATAAGGAGACAGGAAATGAAGGTAAAGGATCTTGCGGAAAAACTGGACTACGAGTGCCTTGTATCCGAGGGAAATGAGCTTGAAATCAAAAACGGATATACCTCGGACCTCTTGAGTGATGTTATGGGGAATGCCCCTGAGGACTCGGTCCTCATAACAATTCAGGCACATAAAAATACAATCGCCGTTGCAACACTGGCGGGAATAAACTGCCTTCTGATCTGTAACAACCGCCCCGCACCCGACGACATGCTGGAAACAGCAAAGGAAGAGGGGATCTCCGTTTACAGGACAAGGGAGAACCAGTTTACAGCCTCCTGGAAGGTGCACGAGCTTCTCTGATGCTTGTCGATCTCCACAATCACTCCTGTCTCAGTCCCTGCGGCAGTCTGGAAATGTCCCCCTCCCGTCTTGCGGAAGAGGCGGCATCCCGGGGAATAGGCATGCTGGCCCTTACAGACCACAATGCCGGTGACAACCTGCCGGCCTTTGAAATCTGCTGCCGCCGGAAGGGTATTGTCCCCGTTTTCGGCCTGGAGGTAACGGGACGGGAGGAAGCCCACCTGCTTTGCCTCTTCGGAGAACTGAAAACAGCGGTGCGCTTCGGTTATGAAATATATGAAAACCTCCAGTCTGTCCTCAACAACCCCGATCTGATGGGAGACCAGATTATCGTTGATGAGGATGAGAATATTCTCGGGGAACTGGACAAGCATCTGGCCGGGGGCGCTGTTGAATACTCCATCGATGAACTGGCGGCCATGGTCCATGAGAGGGAGGGAATATTTATCCCGGCACACATTGACCGGCCCACCTTCAGTATCAGAAGTCAGCTTGGATTTCTTCCCGATGGAGACTACGATGCGGTGGAGGTTATGACGCAGCCCTGCTCCCTGAACGGGGGACGTTATTTTGAAATGACCGGCTCCGACGCTCACTATCCTGAGAATGTGGGACAGAGGGCTTTTGAGCTGCCACTGGAGACTCCCGACTTCAGAGGATTAGTTGAGGTATTAAAAAAAAGCGCCTGATTTGTGTGATTTTAGTCAAAATTGTTTATATTGAAAGAACAGAACATCGAAACTAAAGTGTTTAACTAATGCAAACCATATCCGTCCCCCCGAAATAGGGGAAGAACGGAATGACAAGGAGTATTTCAATGAAGAAAACTGTTTTCTTACTCAGCGCTCTAATGGCTCTGGTAATACTGGCCGGTTGCGCCTCATCTGAGCCCGTTGCAGTAGAAGAGGTAAAAGAGGATCCCATGGCCAGAAGAGACCTCCCCGACTGGTTTCTGAATCCCCCCGTTTCTGATGAAGTAATCTACGGCCTCGGAATGGCAAAAATGTCCTCTGACAGCCTTTCAAGAGACACAGCCATTGCGAGAGCAAGAAGAGACGTGGCCACCCAGGTCAGTACAAGAGTTCAGTCCATGATGACTGACTATGCTCAGGAAGCCGGTGCCGAAGGCAATACTCAGACCATCAACTTTGTTGAATCCATCACAAAGCAGGTGGCCGATGTAGAGATCAAGGGCTCCATTACCGAGAAGGTCTATGCCGCTGTGGACGGAAACTGGTTTGCCATGGTTTCCTACGAAAAATCCAATATGGCCGAAGAGGTTGCTGATATCTTCAGTAGAAATGAAGATGCCGCCTTTGCGGAGTTCAAGGCTGACCAGGCCCTGGAAATGCTTGAGACAAGTATCGCAAACGATCCTCTCAAGTCTTCTGCCACTGCTGAATAACAGCCGGATATTATAAGGTACGGAAAACCGCACCCTCGCTGCAGGGAGCGGTTTTTTTTCGCGGAGAGCCCCCTGCCGAAGCCCCGATATATCTGTACCGGCTTCCCGGATAAACAGCCGGACGGAGGGCTCCTCAGGTTTGATTTTTACGATTATTGAAGTATATTTTCCAAATAGTGGGAGATTCTCCCGGAGGTTCGAAATGAAGACAAAAACCCTGTTAATAGTCATCCTTATGACAGCCCTGACAGCCGCTGTACTGCAGGCTCAGGTAAGCGCTGCCATTGTGGATATCGCAGGGGAGGTAGAGGTCTCCCGCAACGGTGTCTATCTCGATAACAGGGACATAGACTTCGGTACGGAACTGGGTCCCTACGATGTACTTCACACCGGCCCCGACGGCTATGTGGAACTAAGCATTGAATCCCCTGTATCCCCGGAATTATCTGTAAAGGTCATGGCAGACACCACTCTGTTCCTTGAACATACCCTTAAAAGCGGCGGAAGCGAGACCTCTGTCAATCTCAACCGCGGCTCCATTCAGACCAGGGCGGCTGCCCTCTTAAGAGGAGGTAACTTTACCGTCAAGACAGAGTCCTCGGTCATGGGAATACGCGGAACCACCTTCACAGTCAACCGCTCACCGGACACATCCATACTTGTCAGCTGCCGTGAGGGTGCGGTTGCCTGTACCACAGAGGGCAGGGAGTCCGGCATCTATCCCGGACGGATCTACGAGACTAACACCTCGGGGCAGTTCAGACTGAAGGATCTTGATCCCGACGATATCGAATCCTACACAGCCCAGTGGAAACAGGCCCGCCTGGACGCTCTTGCCATAAACGGAGCCGCCTCGGTGGAGTACTATGCCGACCAGTATCTGCGCCGTGCCCCTGTCTTTCAGAAGGCCTTTGAAGAGGTGGAGTCCCAGAGAGGGCTCTTTGAGAAGTGGGAAAAAATCATTGAAGAGGACATAAATGTCAGCATCGGCGATGCCGTCAAGGACAAGGCGACCCTCTCCAGGGGGATAATGTCCCTTAGAGCCAGCCTTCCCCTGATGCAGCATGTCTTCTACACCCTCTATGACCTGTCCGGGATCATGGAATCAGCAGGATGGCAGGATCTTTCGGATACAGCAGCAAAAACAATGGACCTTTACAGCAGAAGCCGCCAGGAAAATCAGGAAAAGATCTCAAAGGCCCTCTACTACTTCAGGATTTATCTGGAAGTGGACCGCCGGACCGATCCCTTCGGCGAAGGCTCCGGCAGCGGACTTATGGACGACTTTCTTCTGGAAAGCCCCTTCTGACACCCCTTTCCCCATAGGACTGAGTTCTAAAAAAAATA
Organism: Spirochaeta sp. UBA5339; assembly: GCA_002408085.1. GTDB lineage: Bacteria > Spirochaetota > Spirochaetia > DSM-2461 > DSM-2461 > Oceanispirochaeta. The sequence goes on along the minus strand of DHQL01000005.1, from coordinate 59,181 downwards.
TTATTCCCCCCCGGGGAAATTGATAAAGCCTCCCATCAGGTTTATAGTAATAGTGGATTCACCCGGGGAGAAAATGATAAAAACTACTCGAATTCTGCTTTACCTGAACCTTCTCTTATTTATCCGGTCCCCTCTCTGGGCAGAGATAAATGCGACTGTTGTCTCCTTTACCGGAGATGTAGCAGTATCGCGTCAGGGAGAATTTCTGAACTCATCCCTCCTGGCCGAAGGTATGCAGATTCAGCCCCACGATATTCTACAGACCGGAGCCGGCGGCCGGGTGGAGCTCAGTATCAATACTCCCGTATCTCCTGAGATCTCGGTAGAAGTCCTTGAACAGACAACACTCTTTCTGGAACACACCCTTAACAAGCAGAACCCCGAAACAGCCATTACCCTCCACCGGGGAGCCATAAGAAGTGAAAGCGCCCCCCTTGTGCCGGGAGCATCATTCAAGGTGAATACAAGCTCCGCTTCTATGAGGGTTATGGGAACCAGCTTTGAAGTGAGTATCGGAGTGGACGGCTCAGTGCTCATAAGCTGCAGTGAAGGACAGGTCATCTGTACCACAGACGATGAAGACAGTTCTATAGAGCCCGGAAGAGTCTTTGAGCGGACCCCCAACGGACAGTACCGTCTGAAACCGCTGCCGATACAGGACATCAGCTGGTATACCGTGCAGTGGCAGCAGGAGAAGAGAGATCTTCTGAGCCAGGAGGGAGTCGTTCTTCTTGAAAACTATGCCAACCTATATCTGCAGTCGGCTCCTGGATTTCTGGAGTCCTGGTCTGAACTGAGCAGCAAACAGGAGATATTCCGGAAGTGGGAAGGGATTATGGCCGATGGAAAGACCATGTCCATGGGAGAGGCCACCAGAGACAAAATTGTCCTGAGCAACGGTATTATCAGACTGCGCAGCAGACTGCCTGTGATGGAACATGTCTTCTACACACTCTTCGACCTGACCAGAATTATGGAAGCTGAAGATCTGGATGAACTTTCAGACACCGCCAAACGAACCCTTCTGATCTACCACAAGAGGCAGGATGAATTTTCCGAGAAACTGACCCAGGCCCGGTACTACTACCGGATTTTCCTTGAAATCGACAAACAGGCCTCTGGCCACAGCCTTATGCCCTCATCGGATCTGATGGATGATTTCATGATGAATGACAGCTACTTTATCACCCCTCCCGCACCGGGACAGTAGCTCACTTCGCAGTCTTTCCACTGATCCCGCCCGAAAAAAAAGGAGTCCCCGAAGGAACTCCCCTTTTCACAGGCCGAAGGCCCCGTTCAGATATCAGACATTGAACTTGAAGAACATGACGTCACCGTCCTGAACCACATACTCCTTTCCTTCCATCCGCAGTTTACCAGCCGCCTTGATGGCCGCCTCGCTGCCGAGCTCAAAGAGATCGTCGCAGTGATAGACATCGGCCTTGATAAAGCCTCTTTCAAAGTCCGTATGGATAACACCGGCAGTCTGGGGAGCCTTCATCCCTTCGTGGAAGGTCCAGGCCCTGTTCTCTGTTTCACCCACAGTAAAGTAGGTACGCAGTCCCAGGGTCTTGTAGGTCATCTGAATCAGACGGCTGAGGCCGGACTCTTCAAGACCCGCTTCCTCCAGGAACATGGCCCGGTCTTCTGGATCTTCCAGGGCGGCGATATCCGCTTCCAGCTTGCCGCAGAGAACAACAATCTCTGTTCCCTCTTCATCGGCAATCTTCTTTACCTGCTGCACGTACTCGGAGGAGCCGTCCAGGCCGTCCTCGTCCACATTGCAGAGATAGATCTGTTTCTTCATGGTAATCAGCTGAAGCTCCGACGCAAGGGCTCTCTCGTCATCGGTCATCTCCATGCTCCGGGCGGGTTTTCCGTCACCCAGATGGTCTCTCAGACGCTCCATCAGGGGCTTGAGGGCCAGGGCCTTCTCCCGGACCTGTTTGTCACCGGCCCTTGTAAAGCGGTCGTTCTTGGCAAGACGGTTCTCTATGCTGCTCATATCTGCCAGGGCCAGCTCGATATTGATCACCTCAACATCATCTGTGGGGTTAATCCGGTTTTCAACATGAACGATATCATCGTTTTCAAAACAGCGGACAACATGAACGATCATGCCCACTTCACGGATATTGGCCAGGAATTTGTTTCCAAGGCCCTCCCCTTTAGAAGCACCCTTTACAAGCCCCGCGATATCCACGAACTCCACCACCGTGGGGACAATCTTCTTGGCGGGAACCAGCTTTGCTATTTTGTCCAGACGCTTGTCGGGAACACTGACGATTCCCACATTGGGATCAATGGTACAGAAGGGGTTGTTGGCCGCTTCTGCGGGAGCAGCGGTAAGGGCGGAAAAGATTGTAGACTTACCGACATTGGGAAGACCTACGATACCGCAATTCAAACTCATAAAATTCCTCTTATTCTTCTCATCCCGAAAATCCGGGCTTAAGCCGCCGGACTCCGGAAACATTTTTTTTCTATAATTAATCAGGCCCGGAACATCCGGAACCGGGAAAATCAGACCGTAATATCCGTACTGTGGTCGTCTTCAATCCGTTTCTTCACCGCCTCGGCCTCTTTGAAGCCGGGACAGTGCCGCCCCATAGCTTTCTTCACCTCGAGGGAGGGGAGCTGTCTGGACTTGATGCCGAAAATTCTGCAGCCCCGGGGAAAGGCGGTATCCCAGGTCACAAAGAAGTATTCGCACTTCAGACAGTCAGGGGACCTGTCCGGATTCACGGTTTTATGATTCCTCTTTCAGATAATACTGCATGAGCTGCAGAAAATAATAGATCTTCTTATAGATATCTGACATTTCTTCCACGATTGGAAGCTCACTCATCATCTCAATCTCTTTCCAGTTGACGATCAGCTCGTGTTTCGGGGCCTTGTAGTCATCTATACAGCGCTTCAGGTTCTTGCCGATGGCAAAGAGGTTCTGAATGGAGTCATTCAGTATGGTCAGTCCCTGGGAGTTAATCTGTTTCAGAACGTTGCTCATGGCGTCCAGGGCGTTGCGGTCCCTGTCGGCGGCCTTGGTCAGGCGCTTCAGCTTCCCTCCCAGCTCGGTCTCTTCGGCCAGAGAGTTGTCAAATTTCAGAAGGTCATCAGACAGGGACATAAGCTGATGATAGGACTCGGAAAACTGCTGGGATGCAAGGCTTGTGGTCCACTTTCCCGTAATCAGCAGCTTGTCCACAACCTGCCGGATGGGCCCCTTGTAGTAGTCCAGATAGAAGGCCTTCAGAAAGTTCATGGGCTCCACATAGCGATAGCCGGAATTGATCTTCTTGGAGAAGGCCATATTGCTCTTTTCAGTGTAGTACTTCATACGGAGAACCGAGGTTGTGCCGAAGACAGCCATCAGCAGCTGATCCTGCTGGTTCTTCTTCCTCTCCCCCACTATGGAATTCAGTGTGGTTTCGGCGGTTCTCTTGATCTTGCTCAGATAGTCTTCCACTATCTCATAGCTGTTTGTCTCGGGGATGACCTTGTAGGAGATGTCCTCCTCAAGATACATAATCATCAGCTTGACGATCTTCGTCTTTCTGAACTCCCGGACAATGTTCAGAACCTTTTTCCACCCATCCTTGGAGATCACTTCCATGTCTCTGTAGAGAGCCAGGATATTGAGAAGGGTGTCCCAGTCGGCATCCAGGTCAATTGAGGGAAGAATGGCGTCAAAGTCTCTCAGGTCGTCGGTAATATACTCTCCGTTGATGCCGTCAAAACGGGTAATGTAGGTAAAGTCCCGCTCGGGGAGCATGGAGTCGAATTTCTTCAGAAGGAAGTAGTAGTCAAAACGGATAAAGTCCTGAAGAGTCATCAATGAGCTATAGAGGCTGTTGATCTTTCTGGCCAGAGGCAGGTCAAAGAAACTGTAAATTTCAATCAGTTCCTGTTTAATCTTCTCCTTGACCTCTTTCAGGCTTTTCTGGTTTTTACAGCGCTCCCGGATGTTGTCTTCACTCAGGTTTTCAAGAAGCTTGATCTGAGTCTCCGAAAGGAATCCCTCAACAACGATTCCCTTGATGGCATCGGAGTCCTTCAAAGACTCCAGAAGTACCTGAGCCGGGCCGACTTCCTTGTAGATTTCATAAAAGAGTTTTGCCAGAGCCGGCTGAGCGGTATTTCCTTTGACTCTGAAATACCTGCTCCTCTTCTTGAGGTCCTTACGGATCTCCTTGAGAAGCCGTTTCTTATCCCTGTCGGCGTCGCCCATATTGGCGAAAATGTTCAGTATTTTTTCAAAAAAGCTCATAATCCCATCTTTCCGGAAATGGACTCGGTTTTGACCATGTTCTTAATTTAGGTTAAATTAAACTAGCTGTCAACGGAGAAAAAATTCCCCAAGGTAGGCAAAGACTGATTGGTAAATCACTTACAGAACCATTAAAATCCGCAGGTTTTTCCCGCTGGGCTCTGCTGGACTGTTCTGAAATCCGGAAAGAACTGACGGAATACGGTGAAATACCGCCCGCAGGTTCTCTTTTAATCTGTTTCTTCCCCTTGGAAAATCCGGAATCTGAGAGCAGAACCGGAATGATAGCTCCCTTTGCCCGAAAAAACCATTACAAAGAAATTATCAGGCGCCTGAGAATAGCGCTGAAGGAGGCGGGGCCTCCTTTTGCCGAATATACAAAAAAAGAACTCCGATTCTTCTCGAACTCCTCGCTTCCCGAAAAGGAGATTGCCGCTCTGGCAGGCCTTGGATTCCGGGGACGGAACACCCTTCTGATCAGCAAAGATCACGGCAGCCGGGGCCTTCTGGGAGGAGTGATCTTCCCCGACAGGATTAGCGGCGCCGAGTCCCCCTCTCCCCTCACCGTAAGCTGCGGAAGCTGCCGGCGGTGCGAGGAGAGCTGCCCCGGAGGCGCCCTGTCCGGGGGCCGCCTGAGCAGGGAGAGCTGCCTTCAGCACTGGACCACCACAGACGGAGTGATTCCCGCAGAACTTAAAGAGGTATGGGGAGAGAGAATATACGGATGCATGATCTGTCAGGACTGCTGCCCCTGGAACCGGAAACGGGGCTCCTGGAGCCCGGTAGCACTGGGAGTCATCGCCCCCGAGCCGGATCTGAAATTCTATCTGACAAGCACTCCCGAAGAGATCAAGGCACATTTTAAGGGAACTGCCCTGGGAATGGGCTGGATAAGGGGAGAATACCTGCTCCGGAATGCCCTGATTTCCGCGGGCTGGGCCCGGCGCACAGAACTTGCCCCGCTGATACGGAATCACCTTGACTCCGGTGATCCGGGAATAAGAGACGCGGCCCGGTGGGCCGATGAAAGGTTATCCTTAAAAAATTGATTACCCGGCGGGTCAGGCCAGTCCGGGCACTGTGGAGGTCAGCAGCTGTCCCAGCTTGTCCAGCTCCTCCATCCTGGTATAGACGGGTGTTTTTACGGAGTGGGATTTCACATCCAGACGGACGACCTTCAGATAGAGTTCATTCAGACGGTCTGCCAGGATGCTGAGATTGGCCTTCAGATTGTTGGCGGCCATATCCGCCAGAACTTTTTCGGAGGGGGAGACATCTCTAAGCAGGCTGCTGCCCTTCAGATTGGGTACGATTTCGAGACGGGCCTTGTAGATAAAAACGGCCAGGCTGTAGATGCCGTTGTAGAGCTCTTCAAATTTATAGCCCTGGCTTTTGTATATCTCAAGTTTATCGGTAATGATCTCAATGGAATTTCTCTGATCATAGGGCATATCCATAGAGAGGAGAGCCGTACGGATAAAGGTGTTGCTCATATTGCTTCGGTAGTGCTTGCGGACTTCATCCAGCATATCAAAGATCTCATAATCGAAAACGGGCACGTTTTACCTCCAGAACCATGAGATTAATTGTAATACGAAAATAAGAAATCTCAAAGATCCCTAGGGTTTATAATGCATTCCCTGCCGGCTTCCCCTCTTCCGGAGCTCATTTTCTACAAGATTGTAGACTGAGGACTTGTTCAGAAAAGCCCCGGGGAGTCTGTGCCTCATCTTAGGGGTATCCGTAGTCATCCTCATAACAACCGTTTCGGGAGCCATGCGCTCAAGAGCATCGGCCACATAGAGCACATGACGGCGGCTGTCGGGAAAGGAGAGTTCCCCTGCCCGGTACTCCTGATAGAGGGGGGATCCCGATGGAATATGGAGGTTGTGAAATTTGACGGCCTCGGGCTTCAGTGAGGCCAGATAGTCGATGCTCTCCACAATTTCAGAGCGGTCCTCCCCGGGAAGGCCGAAGATCATATGCACCGCAATTTTGACTCCCGCCCTCTTCAGCAGATTGTATGCCTTTTCAAAGCACTCCCTGTCATGGCCACGGTTGATTCTCTCAAGGGTACAGTCATGGGCCGTCTGGAGTCCCAGTTCCACCCAGACATCAAAATCATCTCTTATGTAGGACCCCAGAAAAGCGGCAATCTCCTCATCCACACAGTCCGGACGGGTGGAGACAACAAGCTCCACAAAGTTGCCCTGGGCCAGGCCCTTGTCATAGACCTCTTTAAGTTTGTTGACGGCCCCCCAGGTACTGGAGTAGGCCTGAAAGTAGAGAATATATTTATGGGCGTTGTAGCGTTTTTTCAAGGGGGCAATGGAGCTGCGGATCTGCTCTTCAAGGCTCTTTGCGCTCTCACCGATATAGGCGGAACGGACACCGTAGACATCGCAGAAGCTGCACCCCGGGTTAAAGCGGTCCTCACCGCGGTTGGGGCAGGAGAATCCCCCGTCCACACCGATCCTGTAAACGGTCTCCCCGTATTTTTCTTTCAGATACTGACTGTATTTTCTATATAACACAGACTATTATCTCCTTTCAGGTGCTCTGATGGCAATAGCGGAGTTGACAACCCGACGGCACTTGCCTACATTCATAACCATGATCCGAAAAGCCCTGATTTCCTTTATTATATCGGCAGCTCTGCTTTTGAGCTCCTGTTCCGGAACAGAACGAAACTTTACAGTCTACTCCGACAAGGCCGCAGTGGCGGAACTGGTCAACCTTTTTAACCAGACCCAGTCAGACTTTCAGGCGACCTTTGTCTATTCAGAATCGGCACCTCCGGAAGAGAGGAACCCGGGAAACTACGATGTTGTCATAGCCAACGGGCTCCACAGCGAGGAGTACAAGACCTACTTTACCAGCCTCAACAGCCTGAGAAGCGAAAAATATGTCCGTGAGATGTATCCTGAACTGATGCAGGCGGCCATCCTGGATACCACCCTTACCCTGATCCCCCTCTCCCTGAGCCTGCCGGTGGTGGTATCAAAGGAAGAGATCGATACGGGTAAGTATATCTCATGGGACGAGATGAGCGACCTTGCGGGAGAGTTCAACAGAGAGAAAGAGGACAGTCTGACAAATACAGGATTTTCCCCCCTCTGGTCGGATTCCTTTATAACCGCCTACTACAACAGCAGAACCCTCTCCTATCCCAGAGAGGTGGAAGAGAAGGAGTTCAGCGGCTTTACCGAGATCTCCGAAGGAATAAAGAACTGGGTCATTGAGACAAACGGCAGTCTTGAACGGAGTCTTGCCTTCAGTACCAAGTACCGCTACATCCCCGACTACAGGCTTATAGAGAACGGACGTATAGCCTTTACAGTAATGCCTCTGGAAGAGTGGGCCCTGCTGCCCGATGTCATTACCAGAGAACTCCATGCCCGTCTTCTGAACTTTGAAAAGGGGCTGGAAACAACAAGAATACTCTCGGCGGCAGTCCCCAAGAGCGCGGGAAATCAGGAAGGGGGCCTCTATTTTATGAAATGGATCCTTCAGGACTCCACATGGGACTCCTACCTGACCCTGATCAGCCGCAACAGAGATGAGATTTTCGGCTTTCTGGGAGGAATCTCCGCATCGGCGGATCTCAACTATGAGTACCTTGTTAAATACTACCCCTGGATGAAACCCCATGTTCCCCGGCGCGGAGAGTTTGCCCCCCTGACGGAGATCGGCGCTCAGTGGCCCCTGGCCTGGGACAGGCTCTTTCTGCCCTATATTCTTGAAATTTTAAGAAATCCCAATACCACCCGTGACTTCAGCAGGGACTACAGGAACTGGCAGCTTCTCCATCCTGACCCCTGGAAAATGTAAATCGAAAAAATCTGAATATTTAAATTTGACAGAAAAAAGAAACCATTATAGGATACCGGTAATAAAATAAACCCATGGAGGTATTCTATGGCCGAAGTAATCTTGAAAGATATCACCAAAATTTATGATGGTGGTGTAAAAGCAGTGGATAAGGCCAATATCCACATCAAAGACCAGGAATTTGTAGTACTGGTAGGACCTTCCGGTTGTGGTAAGTCCACAACTCTGAGGATGGTAGCGGGTCTGGAGGACATCAGCGATGGTGAACTTCTGATCGACGGAAAGAGAATGAATGAAGAGGCTCCCAAAGACAGGGACATCGCGATGGTTTTCCAGAACTACGCCCTCTACCCCCACATGTCTGTTTACGACAACATGGCATTCGGACTCAAAATCAGAAAATATCCCAAGGCTGACATCGATACACGTGTTAAAGAAGCAGCCCAGATCCTGGATATTGAAGAACTTCTGGAAAGAAAGCCCAAGGCTCTCTCCGGTGGACAGAGACAGCGTGTTGCTGTTGGACGTGCCATCGTTCGTAAGCCCAAGGTATTCCTCTTCGATGAGCCCCTTTCAAACCTTGACGCCAAGCTGAGAGTACAGATGAGAGCCGAGATCGGCGCTCTCCACTCCAGACTGTCTGCAACAATGATCTATGTAACACACGACCAGGTTGAAGCTATGACCATGGGTGACAAGATTGTTGTTATGAAGGGCGGAATCATCCAGCAGATCGGATCTCCCCTGAAACTGTACAACGAGCCCATCAACCGCTTCGTTGCCGGATTCATCGGATCTCCTCCCATGAACGTTGCTGTTGCCAAGGTAACAGAAGAAGGCGGAAACATCGTCGTAACCGAAGAAGGTATGAAAGTTGTCATTACTGACGAAAGAAAAGAAACTCTTAAAGCCTATGTTGGTAAAGAGCTCCTCGTCGGTATCAGACCCGAAGACCTGGACTTCACTACAACTCCCGTTGACAACAACATGGTTGCCAAGGTTGTTGTAATTGAGCCCCTTGGTGCGGAAACACAGCTCCACATCAACACAGGATCTCACACTTTCACAACAAAGAACGAGCCCACCATCGAAGTTAAAGTAGGCGACACAGTCAACTTTACACCCAGACTGGACAAGCTCCACTTCTTCGATCTGGAAACAGAAAGATCTCTCTTCTTCACTGAAGACTGATTTACGGTAATCCGTTAATAATGACCGCCTCAATAGTGAGGCGGTTTTTTATTGCCCTGATGTTTCTTCAGATTCCCATCCCGGTCTCCCGCCGCCGCTATTTGTTTTGCAATTCACGAAAACCCGCGTATAATTATTTCATATGAAGAAGCCTCTTATTGTTACCTTTTTCATAATATTTATATTTCTCTCTGCAGCTTTGACTGCCGCTGCCGAAGAGACAGTGATCCGATCCATTCAGTTCACTGGTCTCAAGCGGACCAGAGAGAGTACGGCCTTTCAGATAATCCGGCCCGTGGACAGGGGAACACCCTTTACACCGGAGACCGAGGAGTTCCTGATCCAGAAACTCAGAGAGGCAGAGATCTTCAATCCGGAAATAACGGTTAATACTGAAATTGACGGCAACCTGGCTGATATTGAGATAATCCTGAAGGACAGGTGGACCCTGATTCCCGTTCCTGTGTTCTCCATTGACCAGAACGGTGAGTGGCGGGCGGGAGTGCTGGCCATCGAAAGCAATATCCTTGGATTCAACAAGACCCTGGGGCTGGGTTTCTTCTTCGGCTCCGAGGGATGGTCCTTCCTCAACTTCTACGCCGATGACGCCTTTCTAGGTTCCCAGTTCGAACTGACCTCATCTATAAACCTGGGGCTCAACGAAACAACAGACCAGCAGGCCGATGAGACAGTTCTAAGATCCTGGAAGAGCGATGAAATCAGGCTGGGCCTGGGCCTTGCATACCCCTTGACCGAAGAGCTCTCCCTGTCAGGGGGCTGGGGATATGACCGATCCATAGCCCGGAAAAGCACGATTCCCGATCTGAACAGCACAGGAGTAAGTACGGGGCTGAAATGGGAGAAGATCTACTACGATATACCCTATGAGTACGGCCTTATGGCCCGGGCGGATTACGGCTGGAATCTGGGTATATCGGATACAGAGAACTACCAGAAACTCACATCCAGTGTGAAGTGGGGAATCAGACCCTTCGGCAGACAGCTTCTGCAGCTGAGAGCCGAGGCGGGCATGATGGAAAAGGCTCCGGTACAGAACCAGTTCCGGCTGGGAGGAAAACCGGGAACCCTTACCCTTCCCGGCGGAAAGATAGGAGCCGATGAGTATGCTTCAGCCTTCCTGGCCTGGAATACCCCCCTGTGGACCTTCAGTGCCGGAACCATATCGGCAAGAGCCTTCTACGAAGGAGGATATTTTGCCTCGAATCTTATAGAAAGGGAGCTCTACCACGGACCTGGCGGCGGTTTGGAGTTCTTTATCAATGATCTTGCTATTCCAGCCATTCAGATGACCATCGCCTGGAACCTTGAGACAGGAATCTGGCAGTTTACGGCGGGTGTGGGAATGGGTGGCAACCCGGATTAATCAAGGCACTCCAAGTTTATTGCATCTGCAGCAATAAACCCTTCCGAATTTACCACTACCAATTCACTAAGCTTCAATTGACAAGTCACTGCAACCGGGTTTATTTTTTCATAAACACTCGGGTAAGAAGGAAGTATATGAATTATTTTAATACACTGTCTTTAAGAAAAAAACTGGAACAGCTGGGAACATGTTCACTCATATCCCGCTCCGAATTCGATGGAGTTGAAAAACTCAAAGGTAAGAAAGTTGTTATTGTCGGCTGCGGTGCCCAGGGACTGAACCAGGGACTCAATATGAGAGACAGCGGTCTGGACATCTCCTACGCTCTCAGAGAGGGAGCCATCAAGGAGAAAAGACAGTCCTGGATCAATGCCACTGAGAACGGATTCACCGTCGGCGTCTATGAAGATCTGATTCCCCAGGCCGACCTTGTACTGAACCTGACCCCCGACAAACAGCACAGCCCTGTTATTAATGCGGTTATGCCCCTGATGAAAAAGGGATCAGCCCTGGCCTACTCTCACGGATTCAACATTATTGAAGAGGGTATGCAGATCAGAAAGGACATCACCGTTCTTATGGTTGCTCCCAAGTCTCCCGGTTCAGAAGTACGGGAAGAGTATAAAAGAGGATTCGGCGTTCCCACTCTGATCGCCGTACACCCCGAAAACGACCCCACCGGCGACGGTCTTGAAATTGCCAAGGCCTATGCAGCGGCTACAGGCGGACACAAGGCGGGAGTTCTTCTTTCATCCTTTACAGCCGAGGTAAAATCAGACCTTATGGGTGAGCAGACAATCCTCTGCGGTATGCTCCAGGCCGGTTCCATTCTCTGCTTTGACAAGATGGTTGAGAAGGGAATCGACTCAGCCTACGCCTCCAAGCTGATCCAGTACGGATGGGAGACAATTACCGAAGCCCTGAAGCACGGCGGTATCACAAACATGATGGACCGTCTCTCCAACCCCGCCAAGATCAGAGCCTATGAGGAAGCCGAAGAGCTTAAGTCCATCATGAGACCCCTCTTCGAAAAGCATATGGATGATATTATGAGCGGAACCTTCTCCTCAACAATGATGGAAGACTGGGCCGCCGGCGACAAAGACCTTCTGGGCTGGAGAGAGGCAACCGGCCAGACAGCCTTTGAAAAAACACCTGCAGGCAGCATGGAGATCTCCGAACAGGAGTACTTCGACAAGGGTATCCTGATGATCGCCATGGTTAAGGCCGGTGTGGAACTCGCCTTCGAGGTGATGACCGAGTCGGGAATCAAGGAGGAGTCGGCCTACTACGAGTCCCTCCACGAGCTGCCCCTGATCGCCAATCTGATCAGCCGCAAGAAACTCTACGAGATGAACAAGGTTATCTCTGACACAGCCGAGTACGGATGCTACCTCTTCGCCAATGCCTGTGTTCCCATGCTTGAGGAGTACATGAAGGCCGTTGATACCGACATTATCGGAAAGGGTCTGGGAGAAGCCTCCAACCAGGTGGACAATGTCAGCCTGATCGCCGTGAATGAAGCGGTAAGAAGCCACTCCATCGAGAAGGTCGGAAAGATGCTCCGCGGCTTTATGACCGAGATGAAGTCCCTCTAATCGGAATATCTGAAATACACAATCCGGGGATTCCCGGGTTTAAAAAAAAGCTGCTTCCCGGAAGTCAATTCAGGGAAAGCAGCTTTTTTTCTTTTTAATTATCCGGGAAGAGTCTTAAAGCTCCTCCAGCTCTTCAGCCTCGCCGGATGGAACATCAACAACCATCTCGGCGGTTTTTCTCTCCTTATCAACCGGGTCCACTGCATCGGCTATGGCTTCATCCCCAAACTCACCCTCTGCCGCACCGTCGGACTCCTGGGTCTTGAAGAAGTCCAGTTCCTCTCCGATCCGCTCGGCAACGGAACCGATTGAATCGGTTATCCGCTGGATCTTGTCGATGGCAGTTCCGATGGTCTCTACTCCCTCGGTCACGCTGTTGATTCCCCTGTTAACACTGCCGGCGATGGCCTGTACATTTTCAACCGCATGGGTCACAGTCTGGGACTGCTCTGTCATGCTGTACGAGTCATTACGGACCTCTTGAGACATGGTCTGCAGGGAGTCCATGGCCGACAGAATCTGATCTCCTCCGGCCTTCAGCTCCAGCATGCTCTGACTGATCTCATTCATGGAACCGAAGAGATCCTCCACTTCCGAGACGGTCTTCTTAAAGGTGCTGAGAGTGGTATCACTGGCCTCTGTGGCCTCACGGATATTTTCGATAATTTCATTCAGGGAAGTTCCGATCTCCCTTGAATTGAGACTGGATGCCTCGGCCAGCTTTCTGATCTCATCGGAAACAACGGCAAAGCCTTTTCCGAACTCTCCCGCATGGGCGGCCTCAATAGCGGCGTTCATGGAGAGAAGGTTGGTCTGGGATGAGATATCCTCGATTACGGAGATCATATTCCGGATGGCATCAATGCTGTTATTGATTTTAGCAATTGTATCGGTGGTATCCTTAAGCTGACTGTTTCCCTCATCCATGGATGTGACCATGGTTTCCAGGCTGCTCAGTTTCCTGAGGGTAACCTGCTCAACACTGGCAATGGAACTCATCATCTGATTGATGGCGGCGGAAGACTCCTCGATCATTGAGGTCTGCTCCAGAATACTCTGATTGAGATTCTCAATCCTGCCGGAGATAACCTCAACGGCCTCGTAGGAGGTTCGGGCCGTCTCATCGAGCTGTTCCACATCGGCTCTGATCTCTCTGGCGCTGTTTCCGATGCTCCGGCTGTTGTGGGTCGTATCCTCTACCTGACTGATCAGCTGATCCCGGATGCTGAGGTTCTCATCGGAAACTCCCTTGATCCTCTCAATAATACCCTTGATGGTCTCCTGAAAGGTTGTGAGGTTGCTGTTCAGCCGGGCCAGGTCATCCTTCGATTTTACAAGACCGACCTCCCTGAGATCTCCGTCCTTAAGACGCCCGATGCTTCCCTCAATACTCTGAATGTTTCTGACTATCTGATTGGTAAAGGCAACGGCTCCCAGGAAGACAAGAAACAACACCACAACCAATCCGATTCCGGTAAACAGGAGACTTCTGAACTCAATTCTTTTTATCTCATTCTCTATCAGTGAGTACTGCTCCCTTATTACATTGGCGGAGCTTTCCAGAACATTGGTATAGATGCTGTGATTGGACATAAAATGAGTAAAGGCCAGACTGAATATGGCATCCTGACTGGTTTCCGCAAGATCCCGGAACCTCTTGGCCGTATAGATTTTTGTAAAGGAAAAGGAGTTGAGGAATATATAGACATCTTCAACGGTAACCCGGAACTCCTGATCCGCTTCCTGGAACTGACTCAGCCGCTCTCCCTTCATCGTATTCAGACGGGTAATAATCTCCAGAGCCTCTGCAATCTCAGCACTGGACTGCCGCAGAAGCTCTATATTCGCAACATGACCGAAAAGTTCATCTGTCTTTTCGGTCTGAAGAATAAACTCATCAAAAAGCCGGACATAGGGAGTCTGCCCAAGCATCTTATTGATCAGGATCTGTTCGTTCAGGATACTGCCCTCCAGATCCGATAGAACAGACTGCTCCTGCTGTATCTTTGCGATAGGAGACATAATCAGAAAGTAGACCGCAATTATCGCAGCGATAAGAAGGAAAAAACCTGTAACCAGAGAGAGTAATTTGGTTTTAATCGTCATAGGGAACACCTTTTTCAAAATTGATAAATAACATTATTCTATTATTATTAAATCAGATAGACTGGATGAATCATCGGGTATTCCCATTATAGACGGAAAAGACAGATCACGCACTGATTTTCTGCGGATAATATTCCGTATTTCATAGTAGAAACAGAATCTTACAGGATGACAAAATGAGAAAAGTTTTCAGGAACAGTTTTTTAGTACTTTTTATACTGCTGCTTCAGCATGGTATTTATGCAGAAGGGCAGAGCGACAGGATTCCCCTCAACCCCGATGTCCTCAGCGGCACCCTGGAAAACGGAATGAAATACTATGTCCAGCATAACGATACCCCCAGGGAGAGGGCGATCCTCAGACTGGTGGTCAATGTGGGATCTCTGATGGAGGATCCCGACCAGCTGGGAATGGCCCACTTTCTGGAGCATATGGCCTTTAACGGCACAAGAAGCTATGCCGAAAACGACCTTGTCCGCTTTCTGCAGGGCATTGGAATGCAGTTCGGTCCCGATATAAATGCCCACACATCCTTCGACGAAACCGTCTACAAGCTGATGATCCCTCTGGACCGTTCGGAGAACCTGAATACGGGTCTTGATATTCTGGAGGAGTGGGCCTTTCATATGAACCTTGAAACTAAGGACATTGAAGAGGAGAGAGGGATTATCCACGAGGAGTGGCGCCGGGGGCTGGGAGCCTCCCGGAGGATGATGGATGCGGCATACCCCCAGATCATGTACAAGTCCCTCTATGGCCAGCGCCTTCCCATCGGGACCGAGGAGTCCATACTGAACTCCACCCCTGACTCCATCCGCCGTTTCTACGAGGACTGGTACCGCCCTGACCTGATGGCCATAGTGGCTGTGGGAGATTTCGATGCAAAGGAGATGGAGCAGGAGATTATCGACCGCTTCAGCGGATACAAAAACCCCGAAAGACCCAGAGAGAGAACCGAACCTGCCGTCCCCGATCACAGTCAAACCATCTTTACCGTCCAGAGCGACCCTGAATCCACCTGGACTGCGGGAATTATCTTCAACAAATTCACCAAAAAACAGAGCACCCATAAGGATGACTACCGCAATGAACTGATGGAAGACCTCTACCTGACCATGTTCAACAACCGACTTGAGGACCTTGAAAACAGTGAAGATCCCCCCTTCACCTACGCCTATGCAGATTTTACAAACCTTACACGGCCGAAGTCCTTCCACTCCATGACCGTAATGACCGCCGACGGTGAATTCTACAGGGGTTATGAGGCCCTGCTGACCGAGGCCAGACGGATAGAGGAACACGGTTTTACCGAAGCCGAACTGGACAGGGCCAGGAAAGAGCTGAGCTCCCGTATGTTCACTGCCTACAACAACAGAAACAACAGGGAGTCTGTTGCCATTGCCCAGGACTATGTTCTCAACTACCTGAACGGAACTCCCGCTCCTGGAACAGCCTACAAATGGGATGTATTCAACGAGTTTATAGAGACCATATCCCTGGAGGACGTCCACGCCGCTGTACTCCCCTGGCTGAGCGAAGAGAACAGGGTAGTCTATACCATGAGCCCCTCGGGAGAGGACAGGGATGAGATCAATCCGGTAAAACTGTCGGAGATCAACTACAGGGTCAATATGAGCACCCCCGAAGCCCTGGATGAAAAGAGAGTGACAAGCTCCCTGCTCAGTGATATTCCCGAGTCCGGCAGCATTGTGGAAAGGAAGACCCTTCCCGGCGGGATTGCCGAGGAGTGGACCCTCAGCAACGGGGTAAAGGTCATACTGAAGAAGACCGATTTCAAGGAGAACGAGATCCTCATCTCCGCCATGTCACCCGGAGGTATCTCCCTTGCGGAAGACGAAGACTATATCAGCGCGTCCTACGCCTCCCAGATTGTGATCCGCAGCGGAGCCGGAGATTTCCCGAAACTGGAACTGGACAGGATTCTGGCCGGCTCCACCGCAAGCCTTCAGCCCGCCATATCCGAAATGACCGCAGGTGTAAGGGGTAAGAGCAGCCGGGAGGACATGGAAACTCTCTTCCAGCTCAACTATCTCTACTTTACCGCGCCCCGTCTGGACAGAGGTGTCTGGAACTCCTACAGCCGCCGTATGGCAGACAGCCTGAAGAACCGGGACTCCAGCCCCATGACTCAGTACTCGGATCTACTGATTAAACTTCTCTATCAGGACCACCTCCGCAGCCGTCCCGTCACCGCGGACTCACTGAAGGAGATCAATCCTGACCGGGCCCTGGAGTTCTACAGAGAGAGATATGCCCAGGCATCAAACTTCACATTCTTTATTACCGGAAGCTACAGGGAGGAGGATATTGTTCCTCTTATTGAAACCTATCTGGCCTCACTACCCAATAACGGAGAAAATGAGGAGTGGATCGACCGGGAGATGCGTTATCCTGAAGGCCTGATCAGAGAAAATCTTGTCAGCGGAAAGGATCC
Organism: Spirochaeta sp. UBA5339; assembly: GCA_002408085.1. Taxonomy (GTDB): domain Bacteria; phylum Spirochaetota; class Spirochaetia; order DSM-2461; family DSM-2461; genus Oceanispirochaeta. Next base: position 42,346 of record DHQL01000005.1, on the reverse strand, counting down.
CTTAAGCTATGTAACAATTATCTATCCCGGAGAGTGGGAATGGAGTGATCTTGAGACCCAGATTATTCAGGGTGTGGCTGACTCCCTGCAGATGGTAATCACCGAGGAGATCAGGGAGAACGCCGCTGGGACCTACAGTCCCTCGGTGTCCGTCAGGCCCGCCCGGGTCCCCTATGAGGATTACTACTTTATGATCTCCTTCTCCTGTGCACCGGACAGGACAGAGGAGCTTACAGCCCTGGTGCATTCGGTGATTGATGAGCTGAAGTCCCAAGAGACGGAACAGAGATTCATCGACGACGTCATCAAGGCACGGACTGTACTGATGGAGGACCAGCTGCGGAAAAACAGCTACTGGCTCTCCCGGCTGGAACGGACCTACTTCCTGGACATTCCCCGTGACGAGATCCAGCCCGTAAACAAGCTGGAGGGAAACTATACGGCAGATGTTTTTCTGGACAGAATGAACCGGTACTTTTCGGATGACACGAACATGGAAGTGATCCTCTATCCTGAGGAGGTTCAGGACTGAGGCTGTCCGCCGGCTTTGCCGGCGGTCTCTCCGGATGAGCCGGACACGCCGGGCCTTTCCCTAAGCTTTCCGGACCTAATCCTGCAATCGGAAAAAAAGAGGGGCCTGCAGTTTTCTCCTGCGGGCCCCGGCAATTTACTTTTTTATGAGATTATCATTTGGGAATATCGGGAATCAGACTGGAAGGTTCGCTCACACCCGAGGGAAGATCCCTTGAGGTGGCGGGCAGCCAGGTCTGGTTGCGTCCGAAGGGACCGATCTTTCCGCGGACAATAAGGTTGCCCCCGTCCAGCCACATTTCGGAAGAGTAAACCTTGCCGTTTTCGGGATCCATAATTTTTCCTTTGGAATACTTACCCTTTCTCTCTTCCATATCCCAGATAAAATCCAGACCGCAGAAATAGGGTTCACCATCCACCTCTTCGGCTTTTTTCCAGGGGTCCATATAGGTATCTTCCACCTCACCCTCTTCGAAGATCACAAGAATCCTTCCGTAAACCTTTCCCCGATAGTCATAAACCTTGACCAGGGACTTAACCTCACCGGTTTCGTCGTCTACGGTTTTCCAGAGTCCCAGGACTCCCGAATTAGCCATCAATGGTGCTGCAAGACTGCAGAAAAGAATCAGAATGCCTAAGAATTTCCTACTCATATTACTCCCTCAATTTTTGCTTTGACCTATTTTAGCATGTATAAAAACAAAAACAAGCACAAGGGGATTATTCATTTTCAAAAGGGGAAGTCAGTCGTTAAACAGTTCGTCTATGGTGAGTTCCCTTACAGGGCCCCGCTTTTCAAGGGCCTTCAGATCAAGCTCATCCCGGTCTCCCAGAATAAGGATATTGCTTTTTACGGGGATAACGGACTCCTTGAAGTACTCCTCCATTGCCGGGTAGCTGTACTCTTCCAGATCCCTGAACACCCTGCTGCGGTAATCCGGGTCCAGTCCCAGCTCTTTCGCCTCCCACCAGCTCCAGAAAATATCCGAGTCGGTGATTCTGTCCGAAGACTGGCTCTTCACCAGCGCGGTTCTGGCCTCATCAAAGAGACGCCCCTCTGCGGGGACACTGCTGAAAAGACGGTCCATCTCGGCCAGAGCCTCGGGGAGCTTGTCCGACTGAGTTCCCAGATAACTCTGAATAATGTGCCTGTTTCCGGGGAGTTCAGGGACCGTAATGCTGGAGTAGGCCGTGTAGGCAAGTCCCCGGGCCTCTCTGATCTCCTGAAAGAAGAGGGAGTTCAGTCCTGCCCCGAAAAACTCGTTGAACAGGGTGATCGATGCCAGCTGTCCGGGATCAAAGGTACGCTGGGGGGCCAGGCGGAAGAGTTCCGCCTGAACCATATCGTGGTGGGTAAAGAAGATCTTCCCTTCTCCGTCCAGTTCCCGATACTCCTTCGCCTGCCTGAGTTCGGCAGGATTCTCCAGGCTGCCGGGATGGTAGCCGGTAAGCAGACTCTTCATCTCATCGGAGCTTCTCCCGCCATAGTAAAAAATCCTGTGAGGCAGATCGAAGAGACGGCGCAGCTCATAGGTCAGGCTGTCGGCGCTGTTTCCCTTCAGGGCTTTTTCTGACAGGACGTCCCGGAAGGGAGATTCCTCCCCATAGAGCCCCCAGGAGTAGAGTCCGCCGAAGAGGAGGACCTTCTTGCTCAGTCGGGCGTCCTGCCGCCTTTTGATCAGTCCCTGAATATACTTGCGGTAGCTCTTCCTGTCTCCCTCACCCCGGCGGATCAGATTCTGCACAAAGGCCAGAGCCTTCTCCAGGTCCTCATTCTTTCCGTAGAGAGAGAAGACTGTCCGGTCCAGGTCGACCTGAAATGAGAGCTCGATACCAAGGAGGAAGGCCTCTTTCTGAATGGCCTCGGGGCTGAGTCTATCGGTTCCCAGATAGGGAAAGTAGTCTCCCGCCACCGGCAGCCAGGGAGAGGAACTCTTCCCTTCGGGGAAGATAAAGGTCAGTTCAAAGAGGTCGTTCTTCTCATTTTCCAGACAACTGAGGTCGATGGATGAGGTCAGAGTCCCGTGAGTGAGGACCTTATTGTAATCGGGGAAGGAGGGACTCCTGTAGCCGGGATTATTCTCCTTAAGGCTCCGGAAGTAGTCGGAATCCCTGTTATGGTCCAGTTTGACCGCCGAAATTTCCGGTTTGTCCACCAGCTCCTGGGCGCCGTCATCCCCTTCCTTCTTGTCCACTCTGACACAGGCATCGGTAAACTTCTCCCTTACGAAGGAGATAAGGTCCCCGGCGGTCAGATTCTTCAGTCTGTCCAGACGTCCCAGGTACTCCCGCCAGCTGACACCTTCGGCAAAGCAGTCGGCAAAGGCGTTGACGATCTGGTTTGATTCCAGGTCCTGGGTCTGTTCTATCTCAAGGTATTTAATGGCCCCCGTCAGAAGACGGGGATCGAAGTCCCCCTTGCGGATCAGGTCAAGCTGCTTCATAAGCAGGCGGTGTACCGAACCCAGGGACTGTCCCGGACCGGGAGTGCCGTAGAGAACAAACCAGCTGTAGTCCCCGGCGGCGCTGAGACTGGTCCCCCCCTCGAGGATCTTCTGCCTCTGTACCAGGTTCAGGTCGATCAGTCCGGCCTGTGAGTTGTTGAGGATCAGATCCAGCATGGAGAGAAGGGAGTAGTCCTCGCTTCTGACCCCTCCGAAACGGAAGCCCGTCATGGTAAACTCCGAATCCGCTCCCTTCAGGCTCTTCCTGTGGCGGCCTTTGATGCGGGGAGCCTTTCTGATGGTCGGAACCTTCACATCCAGGGCCGCTGGCATCCAGGTGCCCCAGCTCTCTTCGATAAGAGAGAGGGCCTCTTTACGGTCGAAATCGCCGGCCAGACAGATCGCCATATTCTCGGGGCGGTACCAGATGTTTCTGAACTCCTCGATCTTCTCCAGAGAGGGAGCCTTGATATGTTCCCTGTCCCCTAAGATTGTGTGGCTGCCGTACTCATGGCCCGGGAAGAGTCCCGATAGGAGAAGATCCCTTGCCCTGGAAAAATCGTCATCCAGATCCTGATTGAACTCCTCATAGATCGCCTCAATCTCTGTCAGAAAGGAGCGGATCACGGGCCGGGAGAAGCGTTCGGCCTCCAGCCTCACCCAGCGCTCCAGCTCAATGGAGGGAATGTCGCACTTGTAGACGGTCTCACTGATGCTTGTATAGGCGTTTACACCACGGGCACCGATATGGGAGAGAATACGGTCGTACTCCCCTGCCAGGCCCAGGGATGATGCCTTCTGGTTCAGGGCATCGATCTTTTTAAACTGCTCGTCCCTCAGCTTCTCATCCTTCAGGGTTCTCAGAACCGTAAAGGCATCGCTGATCTCTTTCAGAACCTCTCTCTCCTCATCTCTGGAGAGGGCGCCGATGGACTCGGAGCCCTTGAACATCAGGTGCTCCAGAATATGGGCAGCCCCGGTGGATTCGGGGGGATCCTGAGCGGAGCCCGCCTTGATAACAATCCGGGTTTCAATCCGGGGTTTATCACTCCTGCAGGAGAGATAGAGGGTAAGACCGTTGGAAAGGGTGTGAATTGTCAGATTATAAGCCTCGGACTGGGCATCTATGGAATCAGGAGAATCCTGAAGATGAGCATTCAAAAACATAAGAATAAGAATATAACCGATTCCCTCACAAGGGAATAGATAAAAATCCGGCTAAAACGGTGAAAAAAATGTCCGCTTCTCTGTCAGAGCTCAGCCGCTTCGGACCGCCACTCCACGCCGCCCTGCCGGAGCAGAAGCTTTTCCTCTGGTAATCTCCGCTTCAATTGATATAATAATAAAAAACAGAGGGGATATTTTTGTATGAATAAAAAGCTGCTTTTTCTCGGAATACCGGTCCTGTTAACTCTCCTGTTCTCCCTACTGCTGACAACGGAAAAATTTCAGACCATCGAATATTCCATCTACGACCTCCTTCTGCAGATCAAACCCGGGGTTACCGAGGATGAAGATCTGGTTCTGGTAAATATTGACGACCAGACCATTACCACCATCAATATGTACCCCATAAGCCGGGATATATTTGCCGACGGCCTGATGCTGATGCGGGAGATGGGCGCCGATTATGCCGTTCTGGATATCGAGTTTATAGACAAGAGCCCCGCGGGTCTGAACAACCGGTATCTGGAAGAGAAGATCCCGGAGCATTTCAACTCTGTATTCCAAAGCCTCACAGAACAGCAGCGCAACTTTATCCTGGCCCTGCAGAATCGTCAGATTCCTCTGGATGAGGCGGATGACTTTCTGCCGGATCTGGACGGATTTATCATGGAGAAACAGTATGAGCTCCTGGATGATGTAAACCGGATTGCCCGGGACAACGACAAATACCTTGGACAGGCAGCCGCCTTCTTCGGCAATGTGATCAGCACCGTCAATATGATGAAGGATCCTGATGAGACAACTCCTCCCGAACTGAAGGAACTGGCCCGGGAGAAAGTCTCCCTGAACCACTACTTTTCAGAACCCGTTACGGGCTTTGCCCCGGCACAGGAGATTAAACCGGCTATTTATGAAGTTCTTTCCAACTCCCTTGATGCCGGATACCCCAGAGTCAACATCGATCCCGATGGAGTCCGCCGGCGAATCGATCTGATCTATGACTACAATGGAGAATACTATCCCCAGCTCGGTTTCTCCGCCCTTCTGCAGAGGATGGACGTACAGGAGCTGGAGATGAGAGGAAGAACCCTGATCCTGAAAGGAGCCCTGCGGGGTGGAGAGATCAGGGAAGACCTTGCCATCCCCCTGGACCGGAACGGTAAAATGCTGATCAACTGGCCGCCGAAATCCTTTCTCGACAGCTTCCGTCACCTCAGTTTTGTGCAGCTCTACTGGCACGACAAGCTGATGGATGATCTGATCTACAACCTGAAAAATCTGAACAGTGCCGGCATGATGGACTATCCCTTCTACGAGGGCGATACAAACCCCATGGATATTTGGGATTACACCTCGGCTCTGAAGCAGGACCATATGGACGGTGCCTCACAGATCGATCTGGATGAGTATGTGACCGTAAAAGAGATGTTCTTAAGCGAGATTGACAGCTATCTTTCGGCTGAGAGCGAGGACCGTCTCCTCGCTGTTCTGAATGCCTTTCTGGAGGACCCGAACCTGAGCAGTGATGATGCCGATTACATAGCTCAGCTTCAGGCCTATGTTCCCGAATCCTTTACCGCTTCCAGAGAGCTTATTACCGAAGTGCTGGAGATCAGGGAGAACCTCAAAGACTCCCTTGAAGGCAGTCTGTCCATTATCGGCTACTCGGGAACATCCACCACCGATATCGGAGTAAACCCCTTTGAAGAAGAGTATATGAACATGGGCCTCTATGCCGCTGTTACCAACACGATACTTTCAGGTGAATTCCTGCAGGAAGGTCCCATGTGGCTCTCCATTCTGATTGCCCTCCTTCTTTCGGTGCTCACCTCCCTGATTGTCTCACGTCTGAACCGTCCGGTCTGGGCACTTGTTTCCGGAATCGGTCTGCTGGTTCTGACAGTGGGCTCCCTCTCCCTCATCTTTATCCTGACCGGAGTTTTCAATGCCGTACTGATGCCGGGAATGACGGTACTCCTTACATTCATCGCTGTGGTCAGCATCAACCTGGTTCTCTCATCCAGGGAGAAGGGATTTATCCGCAATGCCTTTGCCCAGTACCTCTCAGATGAGGTTATCAAGGACCTTCTGGACGATCCCTCCAAGCTCTCTCTGGGAGGAGAAGAGAGGAACATGACCGCCATGTTTACCGACATTAAGGGCTTCTCTTCCATTTCCGAAAAGTTGACCCCCCAGAACCTGGTGGGCCTCCTCAATGAATACCTGACGGAGATGAGCAACCTGATCCTGGCAGAGAAGGGAACCATAGACAAGTACGAGGGTGATGCAATCATTGCCTTCTTCGGAGCACCCCAGCCCTTTGAAGACCATGCGGTAAGAACCTGCCGTGCCGCCATCCGGATGAAGAAGGCCGAAAAAGCCCTTAATGAAGTGATAGTATCGGAAGATCGCTCACCAGGGCTCCTTCTGACCAGAATAGGTATCAACACAGGGGATATGGTCGTGGGTAATATGGGAACCCTCCAGAAGATGGACTACACCATGATGGGCAACTCCGTAAACCTGGCCGCCCGTCTCGAGGGTGTAAACAAACAGTACGGAACATGGATATTGATCAGCGACTCAACCTACCGTGAGACAGGAGACCTCTTTACGGTGCGCCAGCTGGACAGGGTCCGGGTGGTCGGCATCAACGAACCCGTGCGGCTCTATGAACTGATCGACGAGAAGCATATGACCCCCGACAACATACTGGAGGGACTGGGCCATTTCCACAGGGGAATGGAGCTGTTTGAAGAGAGAAAGTGGTCTGAGGCCAACGAGATGTTCAAAAAGGCGAGAGTGAGTATTCCCGAGGATGCTCCTTCTGAGATATACATGAAGCGCTGTCTCAAGTTCAGCCAGGATCCGCCCCCCAAAGACTGGGACGGAGTCTTTAACCTGTCGCAGAAATAGATCTGTAACCCGCTGGAAAGACAAGCCTTTTACTATCACGGAGTATCGCAATGAACTATAAAAAGAAAATAACTCTGCTGGCACTGCTGGCTCTCCTCTCTATACCCGCCTGGGCGGAGCGCCCCTCATTCCACTCGGTAACTCTGTTCGGTCTTGAGCCCTACAACATATACCAGAGAGAATCATCAGACGGAGAGAAATCCAGGTACTTTATGACAGCTGGAATGTCTCTGGTCCAGGAGTTTTATATCAGTCCCAACGACCTGCTGAGCTTCGGTGCCGGTGTCCGTTATATGTTTGAGCGAAGCATTGACGAATTCAGTGTAGTCAGCAGCGGTGAGAAGCTGACTTTTATCCCCATCTACGGAGTCCTGAAGATCAATCTTCCCGTTGATAACGTTCCTCTCTACGCCAAACTGGCCGCGGGATACAATTTTGTCCAGGGAAACCCCGCTTTCAATGACGGAAAAACCGGTGTATGGGGTGGTTTCTACTACTCCGTCGGCGGAGGAGTGGACTACCCCTTCTATTATTCTGAAAAAACACGCCTTTCCTTCATATTCGACATGGGATGGTCGTCTAATACCGTAAACTGGGAGAACGATTCCAGCAGAAGAAGGGAACATTATATGAGTTTGGACCTTCTGGCAGGCCTGGGAGTCCGATTCTAATCCCGAAGAAACCTCTTTAATACACAAACCAGCCATACTCTGCTCACATCGCCGTCACATAGAAAGCTGACAGGGCTTGTCAGTGACCATCGATAAAGGATATATTTTATCCTGAATCGCTAATTTAAGATCGATTCAATCATCTTCCCGCCGAGGGATAATCACCCCGGCGGGAGGGCATCAAAAAATACACTTTAGGAGCATCTATATGGTAAATGGTCTTATAGTAACCATTGTCGGAATGTCCGTGGTGTTTCTGTTTCTGACTCTTTTGGTCCTGACAACAACAGTCATGTCCAAAACTGTTCTGAAGTTTTTCCCTGAGCAGGAAAAACCGGCTGCTCCCGCCGTCAGAAAATCATCCGCAGACGCAGAAATTGCCGTGGCAATTGCCGCAGTAAAAGCTCAAACAGAATCATAAAAAGAGGTTAGTTTCCCATGAGTAAAAAGCGCGTAAAATTTATGTGTACAGCCTTCCGTGACGGTTTCCAGTCCGTATACGGAGCACGTGTCCTGACAAAAGACTTCCTGCCTGCCGTTGAAGCAGCTTCCAAAGCAGGAATTGACCATTTCGAAGCAGGAGGCGGCGCAAGATTCCAGGCTCCCTTCTTCTACGGTAACGAGTCTGCCTTCGACATGATGGACGAGTTCAGAAAGGCTGCAGGTCCAGATGCAGATCTCCAGACACTCGCCAGAGGTGTAAACGTTGTAGGTCTGAGTTCTCAGCCCAGAGACATCATCAACCTCCATGCCAAAATGTTCAAAAAACACGGTATTACAACAATCAGAAACTTTGATGCCCTGAACGATGTAAACAACCTGATCTACTCCGGTCAGTGTATTCACGAAGCCGGTCTTAGACACGAGGTCGTAGTAACCATGATGGCACTGCCCCCCGGAGTAACCGGTGCCCATGATAAAGACTTCTACGTTGGTGTTCTGAAACAAATTCTCGACGCGGGAATCCCCTACGACTCAGTATGTTTCAAGGATGCTTCCGGTACAACAACTCCCAAGGTTGTCGGTGAGACAATCAAGGCTGCCAGAGAGCTCCTCGGCGCCGATATGAATATTGTATTCCACTCCCACGAAACTGCCGGTGTATCCATCCAGCAGTATGTAACCGCTCTTGAAGCCGGTGCTACACAGGTCGACCTGTCTCTGTCTCCCGTTTCCGGCGGTACATGCCAGCCCGACGTAATGACAATGTGGCATGCCCTCAGAGGAACAGATTTCGACCTGGGTGTAGACCCCTACGAAATCATGAAGGTTGAAGAGGTATTCGAAGAGTGCATGGAAGAGTACTTCCTCCCCCCCGAAGCCACAATGGTCAACCCCATTATCCCCTTCAGTCCCCTCCCCGGCGGTGCTCTGACAGCCAACACACAGATGCTCAGAGACAATGGTCTGATGGACAAATATCCCGAAATAACAAAGGCCATGGGCGATGTAGTAATGAAGGGCGGATACGGAACCTCAGTAACTCCCGTTTCCCAGTTCTACTTCCAGCAGGCCTTCAACAACGTAATGTTCGGCCCCTACAAGAAGATTGCAGAAGGTTACGGAAAGATGGTTCTCGGTTATTTCGGTAAGACTCCTGTTGAGCCGGACCCCGAAATCAAGAAGATCTGCCAGGAGCAGATGGGACTCGAGCCCACAACCGAGCTTGTAGTTGACATCAACGACAAGAATGAAAACCTGGGTATCGAAGCCGCCAAAAAGATGCTTACCGACAACGGCATTACCGACCTGTCAGATGAGAACATCTTTATCGCTGCCGCCTGTCAGGACAAGGGAATCATGTTCCTCAAGGGTGAAGCCAAGGTCAATATCAGAAAAGACGCCAAAAAAGCCTCTGCCGCAGGTGGAGCCGCTTCCAGCGAAGGCTACACCGTTACAGTTAACGGCAAGGCCTACGGTGTTAAACTTGACGGCGACAAGGCGACTGTCAACGGAACAACCTACGACATCTCCATTGCCGACGGTATCGATGCTGCCGCCGCAGCCGCACCCGCAGCTGCCGGAGGTCCCGCACAGGCTGTAACAGCACCCATGCCAGGTCTGGTCTTAAGAATCCCCGTAGCCGTTGGTGACAGCGTTGACGAGGGCGATGAAGTAATGGTTCTGGAAGCCATGAAGATGGAAACTCCCGTTTCCGCTCCCGCTTCCGGTACGGTCAAGGCCATCTCTGTTTCCCAGGGTGACCAGGTAACCGCCGGACAGACCCTTATCGAAATCGGCTAAGGCCCTTCGGTCCTCGACCGGAAATCGCCAGGGCAGTCACGATATTGCCCTGGTAGAATCTAGGAGTTAACAATGACATTCGGACAGACAATTGCAGCTTCTTTTCAGGAGCTTTGGCTGACCACCGGTATCTTCGGCTTCCTTCAAGCCGGAGGCTGGGGTAACCTGGTCATGATTGCGGTAGGATTCGTCCTCCTCTATCTGGCCATTAATAAAGGATTTGAACCGCTGCTTCTGGTTCCCATCGGAATCGGAGCCATACTGAGCAATATCCCCTTTGCGGAGATTGCAGCTCATACGGAACTTCACGGAGAGTTTGTAAACGGAGCCCTCTATCTGCATGACGTATCCGGCGGTTTTATCGGTATGTTTTATGACCTGGGTGTAACCAGCGGTCTCTTCCCCCTCCTGATCTTTATGGGAGTAGGAGCGATGACAGACTTCGGTCCCCTGCTGGCAAACCCCAAGACACTGCTTCTGGGAGCTTCCGCCCAGTTCGGTATCTTTATCGCACTGCTGGGTGCTGTAGTCCTGGGAGTATACATGCCCGGTATCGACTTCAACCTCTATGACGCCGCTTCCATCGGTATCATCGGAGGAGCGGACGGTCCTACGGCAATCTTTGTTGCCTCAAGACTCTCTCCCCAGCTTCTGGGGGCAATCGCGGTAGCGGCCTACTCATACATGGCTCTGGTACCCATTATTCAGCCCCCCATCATGAAGGCCCTGACAACCGAAGCAGAGCGTCAGATCAAGATGGAGCAGCTCAGACCCGTTACAAAGACAGAGAAGATCATCTTCCCCCTGTCCGTACTGACAGCCTGTATCCTTCTTCTTCCCTCGGCCACTCCCCTGCTCGGTGCCCTGATGTTCGGTAACCTGGCCAAGGAGTGCGGTGTAACAGACAGACTTTCCGACACCATGCAGAATGCTCTGATCAACATCGTAACCATCATGCTGGGTCTCGCCGTAGGTTCCAAGATGCAGGCCGATCAGTTCCTGAACCTCAATACCCTGGGTATTCTGGCTCTCGGTCTGGTTGCCTTCTGTATCGGAACCGGTACCGGTGTTCTTCTGGCCAAGCTGATGAACAAGATTGCCAAACACCCCATCAATCCCCTTATCGGAGCAGCCGGTGTATCCGCCGTTCCCATGGCCGCCCGTGTGGTCAACAAGGTGGGTCTGGAAGAGAACCCCAACAACTACCTGCTCATGCACGCCATGGGCCCCAACGTTGCCGGGGTAATCGGATCTGCCGTAGCAGCCGGTGTACTTCTGGCACTGGTTCCCGTACTCGGTTAATAGACTGACTACCTGAACAACAAAGGCCGACCCTCCGGGGCCGGCCTTTTTATTGCCCTGCGTAGAAATAGCAGAAAACGGCAGTTCAGTTCACACTATTTCCATATAAGTTCCACATTCTCACCGCAAGGGCAAGGAAGGCAGGGAGTAGACTTATTGCAGGAGTTGATAATGATTACCTGGACTATACTGAGAAGCTTTCATATTGGACTGTGGGTTTTCGGACTGTACAGAGGTTTTAGTATCATGATTTTTGAAGGCTGGGACTTTCTTACGGTTCTGGTGATTATAAATCTGATTCAGTTCTTCTCCTTTTCCCTGAGCATCGGAAAAAAGAGAGGATACTCCCCGGGTCAGTCGCTGATCATGACCCTGCTGCTGGGATTTTCCTGGTGGTACCCCCTGCAGCATGATACAGGGGGGTGAAGGATTTACATCCCCGCCAGTTTCTTGAAGCGGTTCAGCTCATCCAGAAAGTTGGGTGTGAACTTTGAACGGTCTGTTGATCTGATTTTTTCCAGGCTCCAGAACCGGCCCTCTTCAATCTCGTCCCGGTTGAACTCGATGGCCCCGTTCCAGACACAGCGGTAGGTGGAGACAAATTCCGATTCATAATCATTGCTGTGCAGGTAGCGGTGAAGAAATTCGAGAACAACTCCTTCGATCCCCAATTCTTCCTGCATCTCCCTGTAGGCCGCCTGCTCGTAGGATTCACCTGCATTCACATGGCCCCCCACCGAGGTATCCCACTTGCCTGGCTGAACGTCTTTGGCAGTGCTCCGTTTCTGAAGATAAAGCTCTCCTGAACTGTCAAAAACAAGAACATGAACTACCCTGTGGATCATCGACGGATTTCCATGAAAATCCTCCCTGTCCGCAGTTCCGATTACGATATCGTGTTCATCCACAAGATCAAAGACTTCCCTCTCCTGAACCTTCATAGCCTCATCCCCTTTATTCATAAAGCAGTCTCACTAGAGTTCTTAAAACCGGTCTCATCAGTAAAGAATAACCCTTTTAAACTCAATTTCCAGTAATCTTTAAAAAAAGATCGGGCTTCATTTTTTGCCTTGCAGATAAACGCTATGGCTACCGATAATTAAGACTATGAAGTTTCCGATTATCCATCCAGACAACAGAAAAAAAATTGCCTGGGATGTCTTTATCCTCCTTCTTACCATAGGAATCACCCTTGTGATCCCCCTTATAACCGTGTTCCGTCTTCCCCTGACCGGACTCTTTCTTATCTTCGATTTCTTCATATCCATGGTCATGCTTCTGGATATCTTTATCGAGTCCCATACAGCCTTTATTGATCAGAGAGAACTGATTACCGACAAGGAGACAATATTCAGACGCTACAGCCGCAGGGCTCTTGTCTTCGATGCAGTGGCTGCATTTCCCTTCTTTATGGTTCTCTCCCTCTTCAACAGCCCTCTGATCATTGAGATAGCCTATTTTTGCAACCTTCTGCGTCTGGTAAAGCTCTTAAGGACAAAGAGGACGATCGGACGAATACGGAACAGCAAGCGCCTGAATCCCAGCTTCGTCAGAATGACCCTGCTGATCTTCTGGATACTGGTGGCTGCCCATCTGATCTCCTGCGCCTGGATTGCCATCTGGGATGATCCGGGGGCACTGAACCCGATAAATGCGGAGCAGCCCTATCTGCGGTCCTTCTACTGGACAGTAACCACCCTGACCACAATCGGATACGGGGACATATCACCCAGTACCAGGATTGAGACTATCTTTGTCATTATCGTAGAACTTATCGGCGCCGGTATGTACGGTTTCATCATCGGTAACATTGCCAATATCATAGCCAATATCGATGTGGCCAAATCCCAGTATCAGGAGAAGATGGAAAAGGTCTCAACCTTTATGCGCTACAAGAACATCCCAGCGGACCTGAAGCACAAGATCAGCGATTACTATGACTATCTCTGGGAGAGCCGGCGGGGCTATGATGAATCCTCCATTCTGGAGGATCTTCCCAAACCCCTGAAGACCTCGATATCACTCTTTCTGAACCGTGAGATCATTCAGAAGGTCCCCATCTTCCAGGGCACATCGGAGGAGTTTATCAAAGAGGTCATCCTGAATCTGGAACCTGTTGTCTTCACTCCCGGGGACTATGTGGTCATAAAGGGAGAGATCGGCTATGAGATGTACTTTATCAGCAGGGGATCAGTTGATGTTGTCTCGGAGGATGAGTCCATAGTCTATGCCACCCTGGGAGCGGGTTCCTTCTTCGGAGAAATTGCCCTCCTTCTGTCGGCTCCCCGGAACGCCACAATCAAGGCCAGAGACTACTGCGACTGCTACTCTCTGAAAAAAGAGACCTTTGATCAGATTCTGGAACGTTTCCCCGAATTTGCCAAGAGAATCAGTGATATGGCGGAAAAAAGACGGGCCGAGACCGAGGAGAAGCAGAGGAACAGGAAGCAGTAACCCTGATGAGTCAGTAGTTGATACCGTCTACTATTTTTTTCATCTTGTAGAGAATTGTGGCCCGGTCCAGGGGTTTGACGATATAGTCATCGGCCCCCTCCTTCATCAGATTCAGGGCCACATCCCTCTCACTCTCGGAAGTGGACATAACAACCTTCACCTGTGGAAAACCCTCCTTTATGGCCTTCAGGGTCTCCAGACCGTTCAACTTCGGCATTATATAGTCGAGGATAACAATCTGGGGCTCTGTTTCTTCGATAAGAGACAGCCCCTCCCTACCATCGCCGGCCTCGGCTACGATGGCGAAACCCGCAGACCGCAGGATCTGGGTCATCATCCTTCTGTCGATAAAGGTGTCATCAATAACACAAACCCTCAGTGGCTGAGCGTTCTTGTCGATTCCGAAGGGAGCAATGGATTTGGACTGAAGGAGTTTATCATTAAGATCTTTCATTGAATCATCCTTATGAGCTGTATTTTCTCAAAGCGTCAAGTACTTCACCGGGATTGACTGGCTTCGCAAGAAAACCGACGGCGCCCAACTCCTCGGCCCGGGCCAGATCCTCATCACTTCTGCCGGCTGACAGAAACACAACGGGTATGCCCTTCCAGGAGTCCCTCTCCTTAACCCTTCGGCAGAGTTCAAAGCCGTCCATTCCTGGCATCACAACATCCAGCAGGATCAGGGAAGGGGTCTCCTCTTCCAGAATTTCCAGGGCTTCCTCACCGCTCAGGGCTACGGCGGCATCCGCTTCCTCTCCCAGAATTTCAAGGAGTATATCAATATTGGCCGGCTGATCATCAATAATCAAAACCATGTAGTCCTCACATTTCTGACTGATCCACAATTATTTTCCAAATCCCGGAATCAGCTGTTTACGGGGCCATTTTATCACAGCTATGTTCATTATTGCCATAAATGAACATTCTTTTAATGGATCTTTTGTTCTATACTGATAAAAATTCGACCAGAAGGAAGAGCTCTATATGGATTACCTGAAATATCTTAACCACTTCAATACCGAAGAGGGTCTGTTGAGAGTTGGAGAGGATGAGGAGTTCTACGGTGAGATGCTCAGAGCTCTTTACAGAGACTTCAGGACATCCCCTGAAGATTTCGAGGCCTGCCTTACCCGCAGAAACTACGATGAAGCCAGGGTCATTGTCCACTCTGTAAGGGGAAGTGCCGGTAACCTGGGAGCCAGGGACCTGCATATAAGTGCAGGAGATCTGGAGGAGGGTCTGAAAAAAGATCCTTCCACCGATCTGTCACAGCTTACAGAAAGGTTCCGCAGGGATCACAGTGATGTGATGAAGGAAATTGAAAACTCAGGGCTTCTTGAAGCCCCCGGGGATCTTCCTCCTGGAAACAGGGAGAGCCTCAGGATACTTCTGATAGAACTCAAGGCGGCAGCTTCAGCCAGAAAGGCAGTGGAAACCAGGAAAATTCTGTCGGAAATAAGCGCTTACGACTGGAGCGCCGCCCTTGAGCCGGAACTACAGTCATCTTTGAAGGATCTTGAGGGAGCCGTCGGAGCCTACAGACTTCCCGAGGCCGCCTCCCTTGCCGCCGGACTGGTCGAAAGACTTGTCCCGCTGCCCTGAGATCTCTCTTCTCCCCTTCCCAGACTACTTACCCCCGAAGGAGTGCTTTTGTGAATAGATTACTGTACCTTACCACCGCAGTCCTGCTTCTGACAGGCATGTCTCTTTTTGCCCAGTCTCCGGATTTCAGCTTTGAAGAGAAGCTATGGATTGAAAGTCACCGGGTCATCCGGGTCCAGAATGAGGCCGAATGGGCACCCTTTAACTTCAACGACCGGGGAGCCCCCATGGGCTACTCTGTGGAGTATATTGAGATCCTGGCGGAAATGGCCGGTCTGGAAGTGGAGTTTATCTCGGGATACAGCTGGAACGAGTATCTGAACATGATCCGCGGGGGGGGACTGGATGTGATGATCAACATTGTCCGAACCCCGGAAAGAGAGGAGTTTCTAAGCTTTACCGAGCCCTTTATCCAGTACTCCCCCTCAATCTTTATCCGGGAGGATATGGAAGAAATCCGTTCTTTGGAGGATCTTTATGGAAAACGTTTTGCCCTTCAGGAGGGATACTTCTACAAAGATCAGATAAGCCTCCACCCGGAGATTGAGATATTACCTGTAAAGAGTACCACAGAGGCCGTCCTGGCCGTCTCCCGGGGACAGGCAGACGTAATGATCGATCTGATGCCTATAGTCAACTACCTGACAGAGACCCTTCTTATCACCAACCTGAAACCGGGAGGGGCCATCGAACTGGAGAACAGCGGAATTACCCTGGCCAGAATCGGGGTGAGAAAGGACTGGAAGGATCTGGCTGCCATCCTCAACAAGTGCATCCCCCTTGTCCCCGAAGAGACCCTGGAAGCCCTCAGGGCAAAGTGGCTGGGCAGCGGTTCAGCAGACTCCTCTGACAGAGTGAAACTCATTGACGAGGAGATCGGTTTCCTGAGGGAACACCCCCTTATCAGAGTCTACAGCCCCGTCAACAGGCCGCCCTTCAGCTTCGGAGAACAGCCCCGGGGACTGGCTGTAGATTATATGGACACCCTGGCCCGGACCCTGAAGATTGAAATCGAATATATAAGAGGCCCCGCAGCGGAAGGACAGAAGGCCCTGAAAGAGGGAAGGGCCGATATTCTCCTGCTCTCCTCCGGAGAGGCGCTCCCGAATCAGGCGGGGCCCTACTTCATCGACCCTCAGGTAATCATTTCCAGGAACGACAAGGCCTATCAGACCCTGGAAAGCCTGAAGGGAAAGACCGTCGCCCTCTCCCCGGATTTTCCCTACAGAGAGGTTCTGGAAAGGGAGTTCCCTGAAATCAGAATTGCAGATAAGGCGGATCTCCATGAGAGCCTCAAGGCTGTTGTATTCGGTGAGGCCGATGCGGCTTCCGGAGGCTATGCGGGTGCCCTCTACACCATCCGAAACAGTTTCTTGTCAGATCTGAGTCTTACGGGAGAGTTGAATCCGGGAGAGGATTCAGATAAAGAACTCTTCTTTGGAGTCTCCGGTGACCTGCCTCTTCTGGCAAGTGCTCTCCAGAAGGCCTGGGACAGCCTGTCCGGCCAGGAGAGAAACAGAATAGGCTCCCAGTGGACCGGGACCATGACCCCTCTGAATCCCTTTGAAGGGACCCGGGAAACTGAAGAGAACGACTTTCCCCTGGGCAGAATCATCATAATAACCCTCCTGATGATAGCAGCTGCTGTAGTTCTGCAGCAGCTGATCTGGAACAGAAGGAGAATAAACACCGTCCTGGACATGAAGAAGATCAGACTCTTCAGCCTCCTTTTTCTGTCTATCAGTATACTCCTGATCCTTCTGACAGCATCGGTGGGCCTGATCTATGTACGCAGCAGCATGAAAGAGGATGCCGAGAGAAATCTTCAGGCCGTTGCCATCACAACAAACGAGGGCCTCTCCATATGGATAGGCCATAAGCTGGATGCCCTGAAGAGTGAGGCGGCAAGACCTGAACTGATCGGCCTGAGCCGCCGCCTGATGCGGCTTCCCGGCAGCAGAATGATACTTGCCGAAAGCCCTCTGCAGGAAGAAACCGAAGTCTTTCTGGAGGGAAGAAGTTCTCTCCATGAGGCCGAAGGTTACTACCTGATCAAGTCAGACGGAACCACTCTTGCCTCAGAAAATCCCGAGGAAAGGGGACTCAGAAACAGGATTTATGACTACAGACCCGTGCTGATGGAACGGGCTTTTCAGGGAGAGACCCTGTTTATTCCTCCAATTCCCGGAAGGGAGAAGGAGAGCATGTTTTTTGTCACACCCGTCTTTGATGCCTCCGGAAGGGTTCTGGCTGTTCTGGCAGTGGAGGAGGACCCGGCTAAGGAGTTTACCCGGTACTGCCGCCTGGGACAGCTGGGAAAATCGGGGGAGACCTTTGCCTTTGACGATATGGGGGTTCTCCTTTCCCGGAGCCGCTTTGAAGAGGAACTGGTCCGCACGGGTCTTCTGGAACCGGGCCGGTCCAGCGCCCTGAACATTCAGCTCAGAGAGCCTCAGGTGGGAGGAGAGGGCCCCTTTACCCTGATGGCCGCCAGCGCCCTGTCGGGACTCTCGGGTTCAAGCACATCCGGATACAGGGACTACAGGGGAAAACGGGTTTACGGCGCATGGATTTGGAACGAAGACCTCAACTTTGCAATTGCCACCGAAATGGATGAGGATGAGGCCATGTCCAGCTACACCAGGATGAAGAATCTGATCTATACGGTTCTGGGAATTATCCTGGTTACAGCCACCGGGGCCACCCTCTTCAGCATCACCGTGGGAGAGAGGGCGAACCGCTCCCTGGCCGCCGCCAACAACAGCCTGGAGGAGAGGGTACAGAAAAGGACAAAAGAGGTCCGGGAGGCCAACAGAAACCTCAGCAACACCATCGAGGCTCTCACCCATCCCTTCTATGTGGTTGATGCAGATAACTACAAAATCGTCCTGGCCAACTCTGCGGCCAAGAGCCTCAGTACCGACGGCTCGGTAACCACCTGCCATCACCTGACCCACAGGAACTCCCAGCCCTGCAGCTGTGAGGAGCACCCCTGCCCCATCCCCCTGATCAAAGAGAAGGGAGAACCGGTGGTTCTGGAACACCTTCACTTTGACGAAAAGGGTGAACCCGTCTATGTGGAGGTCTACGGCTACCCCATCTTCGATGACCGGGGACGGGTTGTTCAGGTCATCGAGTATTCCATCGATATCACAGCCAGAAAAAACGCCGAAAGGGATCTGGAAACTGCCCGGGATGCCGCCGAAGCTGCCACCAGGGCTAAATCCGACTTCCTGGCCAATATGAGTCACGAGATCAGAACGCCCATGAACGCCATCATCGGCCTCTCCCACCTGATTCAGCGCACAGAGATGACTCCCAAACAGCAGGATTACATCCAGAAGATAGGAGGCTCCGCCCAGAACCTGCTGGGAATCATCAACGATATTCTGGACTTTTCCAAGATTGAGGCCGGAAAGCTGACCATGGAGAGCATCAGCTTTGACCTCCACGAGGTATTCGAGAATCTGGGCAGTATGATCAGTCCCAGGGCCCAGGAAAAGAATCTGGAACTGGTCTTCCATGTGGCCCAGGATGTCCCGGGACGCCTGAAGGGCGATCCCCTCAGACTGGGCCAGATCCTCCTGAATCTGGCCAACAATGCAGTAAAATTCACCGAGGCCGGAGAGATCGCGGTCAGCTGTGAACTTATTGAGAAAACAGAGGACCATGCCCGGTTGAAATTCTCCGTCAGGGATACGGGGATAGGCCTCACTGAAGAACAGCAGGGGAGTCTGTTCCAGGCCTTTACCCAGGCCGACAACTCCACCACAAGAAAGTACGGAGGCACCGGACTGGGTCTCTCCATCAGCAAGAGGCTCTCAGAGCTGATGGGCGGAGAGATCGGAGTGGAGAGTGTCCGGGGGGAAGGGTCCACCTTCTTCTTCACCGCCCGGCTGAAGACCGCTGGAGAGGTAAAGAAACTGGTTGTTCCCGAAGAGATGCACAATCTGAATGTACTGATTGTAGATGACAACTCCACCAGCCAGGAGGTCCTCAAGGAGTATATTGAAGGCTTCTCCTTCAGGGCAGCCGCGGTGGACAACGGTCTTGAAGCCATACAGCTGATCAGAAGGCGGAGAGAGGAGGGAAAGGACTCATTCAAACTGATCCTGATGGACTACAGCATGCCCGAACTCAACGGATTTCAGACCGCCGAGAAGATAAATGAGATTCTAAAGGCCGAGGAGCGCCCGAAATACATCCTGGTGACCGGGTTCGGAAGGGATGAGATAATCAGGGGAGTGGAGAAGCACAGTTTCGACGGCTTTATTCTGAAGCCCGTCAATCAGTCTCTTCTGTTCAATACGATCATCGAATGCTTCGGCCAGCGGAGTTCCCGCCCCAAACGGGCCTTTGACATCGACTATCCCCGGGACTTCGACCGGGTCCGGGGAGCAAGGATTCTTCTGACCGAAGACAACCTGATCAACCAGGAGGTGGCCCGGGAGCTTCTGGAGGGAGAGGGATTCTATGTGGACATTGCCTCCAATGGGGAGGAGTCTCTGAATATGGTCCGGCAGGGAGAGTACGATCTGACCCTTATGGATCTGCAGATGCCCGTTATGGACGGCATTGAGGCCACACGTCGGATACGGGAACTGCCGGGGTACGGGGACTATCCCATCCTGGCAATGACCGCAGACGCCATGTCGGGGGTCCGGGAGGAGGTCCTCCAGGCGGGGATGAATGACTATATAACCAAACCAATAGACCAGAGTCAGCTCTGGAAGGCCCTGGCAAGGTGGATCTCTCCCGGAAACCGGAAACTTCCCGCCGCCTACTCTCCAGAAGGAACTGAAAGTGCCCCCTTCCCTGCTATCGAGGGAGTGGATTCTGTGGATGCCATGACCAGGGTTGGTGGAAATGCAGATTTTTACACAAGGCTCCTGACGGGGTTCTGTGAGGATTATGACTCCTTTGCAGGGGACCTTGATTCGATCCTGACTCGGGGAGACAGGGAGGAAGCTGCAAGGTATTTTCACTCACTGAAGGGGGTGAGCGCCAAC
This sequence comes from Spirochaeta sp. UBA5339, assembly GCA_002408085.1. Lineage (GTDB taxonomy): Bacteria > Spirochaetota > Spirochaetia > DSM-2461 > DSM-2461 > Oceanispirochaeta. Next base: position 22,003 of record DHQL01000005.1, on the reverse strand, counting down.
CTGGGAGCCCTGGAGATCAGCGGGATGGCCGCAGACCTTGAGAAAGTGGTGAAAGAGGGGGGCTCTCCCGATTCAGGCCCCCTTAATAAGGCTCTTGATACCCTGATCACCGCCATCAGAGGAGCCGTCTCTAAGGAATCAATACGGGAAGAGATACATGAAATTGAGCTGACGGTTGAAGAACTGATGAGCCGTCTGTCCGAGGCGGCGGAGAGTCTGAAGAAGAGAAAACCCAAACCCGCTCAGGATATCATATCTACCCTGATGGGCAGTGAACTCCCCGGAGAACTTTCCGTGAAACTCAATGAGGCCGAGGGGGTGATGAAAAAGTACAGGATGAAGGAAGCCGCAGCGCTGCTGGAGGAGATCTCCCGGTCATTGCAGCAGGGTACGGTTTAGTAACCCTTTAGTCGGGAGCATCCCCGGTATCCAGCATCTCCTGACCGGGACGGTCGGGAATGTGAACGACCTCACGAGGCTTGCTGCCGTTCTGGGGCCCTACAATACCTCTGATCTCCATCTCCTCCACCAGCCGGGCCGCCCGGTTGTAGCCGATCTGAAGACGACGCTGCAGATAGGAGGCCGAGGCCTTGCCCGCCGCCAGAACGATATCCAGAGCCTTGTCGTAGAGGGGATCAGAGAAGGAGCTTCCTCCGCCGCTGTCACCGCCGGACTCGTAGTCGTCCTCATCCAGAAAGATCTCATCGTCAATATACTCGGGCTCCCCCAGGGTCTTCACATAGGAAACAACCCGATCCACCTCATCCTCAGACAGGAAGGCGCCCTGCATACGTGAGGGAAAGGGGTCCCAGGCCGAGGTAAAGAGCATGTCTCCCTTACCCAGAAGCTTCTCGGCTCCCATCATATCGATGATGATCCGAGAGTCTGTCTTACTGGCCACCATAAAGGCAATCCTCGAGGGGAAGTTGGCCTTGATCAGACCGGTAATAACATCGATGGAGGGTCTCTGGGTCGCCAGAACCAGATGGATACCCACGGCACGGGACATGGCCGCCAGACGTGCGACGATTCCTTCAAGCTCCTTGCCCGAGGTGGCCATCAGATCGGCAAACTCATCGATTACCAGAACGATGTAGGGAAGCTTTGTTGTGGCGATATCCCGCTCTTTGATCCTCTTGTTATAGCTCTTGATATCCCTTACGCCCATGGCGTCAAGGAGGGCATAGCGCCGCTCCATTTCATAGAGGCACCACTGCACCGCCTGGAAGGCCCGTTTGGACTCTGTGATAACGGGAGTCAGAAGATGGGGTATGTCGTTGTAGAGCTTCAGCTCGACGATCTTGGGGTCCACCATCATCATCTTCACCTCCTGAGGAGAGCGCTTATAGAGGATGGAGCAGATCAGGGAGTTGACGCAGACCGACTTACCTGAACCCGTGGAACCGGCAATAAGCAGGTGGGGAGTCCGGGCCAGGTCAATGACCTGATTGCCACCGCTGATATCCTTTCCAAGAATTACGGGAATCTCATAGTCGGTGTCGGAGAACTCCTCCGATTCCACCAGACCGCTGTAGGAGACGATAGACCGTTTCCTGTTGGGCACTTCGATACCGATGGCCTGCTTTCCGGGAATGGGGGCCACAATACGGATACGGGATGCCGCCAGACGGAGGGCCAGGTTGTCCTGAAGGTTGACGATCCGGGAAACCTTTACACCGGGAGAGGGCTGAATCTCGAACATTGTAATAACTGGTCCCCGGGAGATGCCCACCACCGAGGCCTCAATCTTGAACTCGTTCAGAGTCTCTTCAAGGGCACGGGCCTGACGTCGGGTGTAGTCATCAATCTCATCAAAGCCGCTGTCGGGATACTCCTTTAGCAGTCCCGCCACGGGAACCTCATACTTCTTTCTTTTGTGTTTGGGTATATTGCCGGGGCTGAGAACTCCCAGCTTTTCGGTCTCCCCCTGGGGAGAAAGTTTGGAAGCTATGGAAACGGGAGCCTCTTCAAGCTCCTCTGGAATATCCTCCGGCCCGACGGATTCAACCGGCTGGAAAGATTCTACAGGCTCAAGGGCTTCGGGAAGCTCTTCTGTCCCGGCGATCTCTTCGTAGCGGTCTGTCACATAACCCTGTGCGGCATACTCATCCTCTGAAGTCAGATCTTCCGGAAATCCGCCGTCTTCAACAGGCTCCTCGTCCATTAGAAAACCGAGGCCGGGGTCCATCTCCACGGGAGCTGAGTCAATGGGAGTTGAATCAGCGGGAGCACTCCCGGCAGGGGCCGATTTCCAGGGAGTCGATTCAACAGGAGAAGCCTCAGCGGGGCCGCTCTCCATAAAATCCATCTCAGCGTGACTCTCATCCGCCTCTGCCCGGGAGAGTTCTCCCATGTCAACAACATCATCAATATTGAGGGTTTTGTTGGGATTAAATACGGGAGCTGCCGGAATCTCTTCGGGAAACGCCCTGTTCAAGGTAGCCGTGGCTGTAGATACAGAAGCACTCTCTGCCGGTGATTCGGCAGCAGGGGGATTGAAAACAGGCTTTTTATTGAGTTCCGGCTTCAGCACCGAAGCAATCAGAGACTGGATTTCGCTGTCATCCGCAGTCTCGATGGGAGGAATGGGTCCGGGCATTTCGGGAATATCAAAGGACTCGGCATCAGGAGAATCATCATACTGATCCTCATCTTCGAAAACGGCCTTTCTGTAGGGGTCTTCAAAGACCTGCACCTTCGGCTGAAATAAAGCGAGGACCTTCTGAACAAGAGACCCATCCTCACTTTCTGCAGGAAGGGGAATCCATGGCTTATCGGGATAGAGAGTGTTTCCCAGCTTGTAGATCAGGGCACACTCCACGGCAAAAAGAATCAGAAGAAAGGGGATGGATACCCAGAGACCCAGTTCTGTGATCAGATAGCGGGATACAAAGATGGAGGTATTGCCGCTGATCACATGAAACAGCAGTGCCAGATTCAGAAAAGGCAGGAGAGAGAAGTTCATAGTGAGCAGAAGTTTCTCCGAGTCCTTTTCCGTTCTCAGAGCCAGCACACAGAGTCCCAGATAGACGGGCACATAGAAGGAGGCCCCATGAAAAGTACTGAAAAGAAAACCGATCCCCCCTGCTCCCAGAGCCCCGAAAAGGGCTGATAGAAACAGCAATGCGGCCAAAGCTGCCAGTACTATGGACAATATTCGGTTGAACTTACTCAAAATCGGACTCTCCTCGTATCATATATTATCGGAATTCCCGCCCCGATCCTGAATACCTGGTGAACCGAAGCGGAAACTCCTCTGATCAAGGGTTAATCAGAAAAAGATAAGCCCCAGGATTCCCAGGGGAACCAGATAGAAGCTGAAATACCAGAACTTACCGCTGTGGATCAGGCGAACCAGCATCCAGAGAGCCAGAAATCCGGAAACAAGAGCCGTCATAAAAGAGACAGCCAGAACGGGAAAAGATATGGCTTCGATCAGAGAAAATCCGTCCTTAATATCCAGAAGCAATGCTCCGGTGATAGCAGGAATGGAGATCAGGAAAGAGTACTCCGCCGCAACATCCCGGCTCATTTTCCTGTAGAGTCCAGTGGAGATGGTAATACCCGACCGGGATATGCCGGGAAGAACACCGATTCCCTGGGCAATTCCGGTGATAATACCATCCTTGAAGGTCAGGTCCTTATACTCGCGCTCCTCTTTGGCCTTCTTTGTAAACCAGAGAATGGCCGCGGTTACCAGATAGAGGGGAAAGACAATTTTGGGAGTCTCCCCCACATTCATCTTGGAGATAAACAGCCCCAGAACACCAGTGATAAAGGTTGCGATAAGAACGATCACGATCAGCTTCAGGTTTTCAGCATCACTCTCATCACTCTTTCTTCCGATCCAGCGGAAGAGAGAAACCAGCAGCCTGATAACGATCTTTCGAAACATAACCAGTACGACAATCAGGGTCGCCACATGGAGAAGAACATCAAAGAGAAGGGGAATCTCACCCAGTCCCATAAGGTGACGTACCATCAGAAGATGGCCGGAACTTGAGACAGGAAGAAATTCTGTCAGGCCCTGAATAAGACCAAGGACGATTGCCTGTATATAGCTCATAAAATACTCCGAATTTAAATTATTTATTCAATAACAACCGTAACGGTTTCAATATACAATAAAAAGATACATTAAAATGGCCGGTAAAACTGCTCTAGCCATTCACCGGGGGGATCTCCTGTTTCAAGATACCTGTAGGAGGCCGCCGCCACAATAACCTTGCGCACATAATCCCTGGTTTCCCTGAAGGGGATGCTCTGAATAAAGAGGTCGGGATCACCCGAATAGTACCTCCGTTTCCAGGTTCTCAGACTCCCACCGCCGCCGTTATAGGCTGCCAGAACATCCACATAGGAGTCGGTCCAAGGCCGCTCGATGAGCCAGTCCAGATAGAGGGTTCCCAGTTTTATATTGTCAGAGGGATCAAGAAGATCCCACTCATCCAGCCTGTGTCTCCGGGCAAGATCCTCGGCGGTGGCGGGCATCAGCTGCATCAGACCGCTGGCTCCGACCCGGGAGTAGATCTGCTCATGAAAGGCGCTCTCCCTCCGGATAATGCCTAGAATCAGCTCCTCGGGAACATCATCACCTGTCATTTCATAGAGTCCTGCTCCCGGATAAACCCAGGGCATCAGCTTCAGTCCCTCGGAAGGGGGAAGGCGGTAGAACCACTGCCCCGCAAAGCTTATCAGCTCATAGAGGTCACCCTGCTCCTCCAGATAGCGGCAGAATTCGATCAGTGTGGGTACGGTAACGGAATCTCCGGTTGCTCTCAGACGATCCAGGGCTCTGTCGATATAACCCGCCTGAATCAGATATCCGTAAAACTCATCGTCATAGGCCTGGTCCACACCGGCCTCCGCCGCTCCGGTTTCATCAGCCG
>DHQL01000005.1:0-16887 GCA_002408085.1 Spirochaeta sp. UBA5339 | reverse complement strand
TCATCAGCCGCTCCGGTTTCATAAGCCGCTTCGGCACCATCACCCCCTTCACCGGAACTGAAGTAGGGCCAGCGCATGGGATCGGTTCTGACGGCATAATAACCCCGGGGATCGGAATCTCCGGGAGCGTCCAGATCATCAAGGGAGTCTGACATGATATATCCGGCATCCCTGGCACGCTCCAGAAGAAACCAGGCCTGGTAAGCCGTATCATCCAGTCCGGCATTATTTACTGCAGGATAAATCGCAAGCAGTTCACTCCAGCGCCTGAAACGCACAAGGGTGCTGAAATACTCATCAAAAATATCGTCGAAGTACTCACCATCATTTCGAAGAGTCCCCACAGACGCCAGATAAGTCGAAAGGCGGGAGGGATAGCTGCGGCTCAGGATACGAAGAATATACCACTGGGCACGGCGGATCTCCTCCCAGTCCACTGTTCTTAATAGAGACTCATCATACCAGTAGAGGGCTTCATCCCGTTCTCCGGTCTTCTCATAACAGGATGCCAGAAAGAAACTCCCTCCGAATCCGGAGGTGGAAAACCCCTCCCAGCGGGAGAGAAGATCAATCCAGTTGGCCGACTCATTTGTCTGAAACACCGCATTTCTGATCTCCAGGAGAAGACCCTCGGGAGGTACTTCATCCCTGCTCTGGAATGCAAGAAACCAGAGCTCCCTGTAGAGCCTCTCAGCCTCGGTAAACTGCCGCCGGGCCGCTGCATCCCGTGCCCGGGTCAGCAGATCTTCAGCCACCGATGCATCATCAGCATCCAGACCGGCTTCCGCGAACAGACCGGACTGCTCAAGGCCGTAGCGTCCGGAGCCTTTGGATGGCGAGAGAATAATGCCGTTATATTCGAGAAGAACCAGGGCGGCTTCCCGTCTGGGTGCGCTCCACCCGGAACTGTATTCAAGGAATTCATTATAAGAGAGGGAGTTCAGATCATCCAGATCCTGATCACTGATGATCTCTCCGGAGAGAAGCAGGGTAAAAGCCCTGTCCAGTGCTTCCGTATGCCGCACCGACCTGACGCTGTAGCATCCGTAAAAAACAAGCAGAATCACCAGGGGCAGAAGATACAGAAGACGCTTTTTTTGAAATTTCATACAACCTCGACGCGGATTATAGCCCTAAAAGCCAACTTGCTCTAGAGCTTTAATCCCCGTGAGGGTGAGGAAAAGAACCGGATCAGGCTGCGGCGGTAGCTCTCTTGCGGGGCTTCCGTCTGTTTTCCAGGGTGGTAACAACCCTGGCAACTTCCTTAAGCTTGTAAAAGTTGAGGTTTGTATACTGGAACTTGCTCAAAAGGGCAGGTCCGGTCTCTTCCAGACAGGCTACACCACCGTTATCTCCCAGTCCATTTACAGTCAGACTGACAGCATCGGCACCGCCGTGGATGGAACGGAGTGTATTTTCAATTCCCACACCGCCGTTGTTGTGGCCGTGAAACTCAAGAGAGGCATTTGTTCTCGTCTTTACGGTCTCAAAAAACTTCTGCAGATTTTCTGCGGAAATACGGTTCTGAGAGTCGGCAAGTCTGACTCTGAGGGCTCCGAAGTGGGTAGCCTTGGAGATAAAGCGGTTCAGGCGGACCAGGTCGCCGTTAAAGGGATTGGAAACACCAACACTCACATAGTCGAAGTGATCAAAACTCTTTTTAATCATCTCCTTCATGCCGTCCAGGTCTTTCTCAAATTCTCCTGCCGAACGGCTGCCGTCAATGGTCTCTTCAGGGAAACAGATATGTATGCTGTTAACAGAACAGCGCTTTGCCAGCTCAATAGAAGCCATGGAAGCCTTGACCCAGCATGTAATCAGGGTATTGGGATTCTCTATCTTCATCTGACGGATTGCTCTGCACTCACGGGGCCCCTTTGCAGGAATACCCGCCTCGATTTCATTAACACCGGCAAGGGAGAGCAGACGGGCAATCTTCAGTTTTTCCATCTCTGAATATTCACGTCCGGGCATCATGCTCTTCTCTCTCAACGTGGAGTCAACAACCCACAGTGATTTGTCTTTGCTGTTAATAGCCATAGCCTTATCCTCCTGAAAATGTGTTGAGACAGTCACCTTGAAATGAATCTCAACACTCTTTGCGATTTACTATTGCAATAGTTGTGCCATTTCAATATTTAGAAAGTGATGAGAAAACAGTTATTTCCCTGATAAGAACTTACGAACAATGGGCTCTTATTTCACAGAACTCTGTTTTTCTTTGAAACTTCTACACATTGGTATTATCAAAACCCAAACAAGACAATTATGTAGGAAACGGGGAGGCTCATTAATTCCGGTTCTGTTGACAGCTGTGTCAAGGAAAGCTAAATTCAACACAGTAAGGGGAGATAGATGAAAAAAAACGGTTTCGCAAGAATCTGCACTGCCGTACCGGCTGTCAAGCCGGCGGCAGTTGAAAAAAACCTGGAACAGATCATAGCACTGATAGAAAAGACAAAAGATGATAAACCGGACCTTCTTGTTCTGCCGGAACTCTGCATCAGCGGCTACAGCTGCTCCGACCTTTTCAGGCAGTCCTCACTGCTGAACCGGTCCCGGCAGAGCCTGATGACCCTGGCAGAAGCCACTGTCGGCCTGGACTTTCCGGTTATTGCAGGACTTCCCCTGGCTCTGAGCAGTTCCCTCTACAACTGTGCCGCCGTCCTCCATAGAGGACAGGTACTGGGAATCGTCCCCAAGACCTTCCTTCCCAACAGCAATGAGTTCTATGAACAGCGATGGTTCAGCTCAGGAAGAAACTGTCTGGAAGACACTGTTACCATTAACGGTGGTGAGATTCCCTTTGGTACTGATCTGATCTTCAGAGACTCAGAGAATCCCCTTATGCGTTTTGCCATTGAGATCTGTGAAGATCTCTGGTCACCCCTCCCCCCCAGCACCAATCTCTCCCTCGGGGGCGCCCTGATTATTGCCAACCCATCGGCCAGCAACGAACTGGTCGGCAAGGCGGACTACCGGAAACAGCTCTGCTCTCAGCAGTCGGGCCGTTGTCTGGCAGCCTACGCCTATGCCTCTGCGGGTCCAGGAGAGTCCACCACCGACACCGTCTACGGCGGGGACACCCTTATCTATGAAAACGGACGGCTCCTGAAGGAGGGAGAGCGCTTCAATCCCGAAAGTTCCTATATCTGCAGTGATGTTGATCTGGAATTCCTTGAATACCAGAGAATCGCCTCGGCCACATGGTCACAGAGTATGGATCTGGAAGCCATGCCCTTCCGTAATGTGGAGTTCGAGGGCACCCCTGTCCCTGCAAAGCAGAAGTCCGGGTCAGCCGGCCTGGCCGGACTCCTCAGATCTGTCGACCCCCACCCCTTCGTCCCCTCATCCAGGGATGACCGTACCGCAAGATGCCGGGAGATCTTCTCCATTCAGAGCACCGCCCTTGCGGCCAGGCTCAGTCATATAGGATGCAAAACCGCGGTCCTGGGACTCTCGGGAGGCCTGGACTCCACCCTGGCCCTGCTTGTGGCCCGTGAAGCATTCGAGCGGGCCGGACTGGATATCTCGGGCCTCCAGTGCTACACCATGCCCGGCTTCGGTACCACCAAACGTACCAAAGGCAACGCCGAACTCCTCTGCGAGGAGATGGGCATTCCCCTTGAAGTGCTGGATATCAAAAAGGTCTGTACCCTTCAGATGGAGGAGCTGGACCACCACGGGGAGCCCTCGGACGTGGCCTACGAGAACGTCCAGGCCCGACAGCGGACCATGTACCTGATGAACAAGGCCAATATGCTGGGAGGCATCGTAATCGGTACGGGAGACCTCTCGGAGCTGGCCCTGGGATGGTGCACCTACAACGGCGACCATATGTCCATGTACGCCGTCAACACCGGCGTTCCCAAGACCCTGGTCCGCTATCTGGTTCAGTTTGTGGCGGACCAGGAGTCAAACAAAAAGGCCGCCGGGATCCTCTACGATATTATAGACACCCCCATCAGCCCCGAACTTCTTCCACCTGACAAGCAGGGAGATATCCAGCAGAAAACTGAGGATGTGATCGGCCCCTACGAACTCCACGACTTCTACCTCTACCAGATTGTCCGCTGCGGCTTCGGACCCGCCAAGACTCTGGATCTGGCGGAGATTGCCTTTGCCGGAACTTATGACAGAAAAACCATCAAGAAGTGGCTTAGGAGCTTTATCTGGCGCTTCTTTACTCAGCAGTTCAAACGCTCCTGTCTTCCCGATGGCCCCAAGGTGGGAACCATCGCCCTGTCACCGAGGGGAGACTGGCGCATGCCCAGCGATTCTGATCCCGAAATATGGCTGAATGAGCTGGAATCGGCGGAGTGAAACTGGAATTGATGAGCTGATCGGTACTATTATTAGATAACTGAAATTGATTTATTCCCGGAGGATAACATGAACGCGGATATCGGACTTGTGGGACTGGCTGTTATGGGTCAGAACCTGGTTCTCAACATGAACGACCATGGCTACACGGTGGCCGTATACAATAGAACCGAACAGGTAACCAGGGATTTTATTTCCGCTGGTGCTGCCGGCAGAGAAACCATACTGGGAATGAGCACCCTCGAGGAACTGGCGGCCTCCCTGAAGCGCCCCCGTAAAATCATGATAATGGTCAAGGCCGGACCCGTGGTGGATGCGGTTATCGAAAGCCTTCTGCCCTACCTCGAGAAGGGCGATATTATCATAGACGGAGGAAACTCCCACTACCCCGACTCCACAAGAAGGATGAACAGCCTCAAAGAGAAGGGCATCCTCTTTGTGGGAAGCGGTGTCTCCGGCGGCGAAGAGGGTGCCAGAAGAGGCCCCTCCCTGATGCCCGGAGGAAACCCGGAAGCCTGGCCCCATATCAAAGAGATCCTTCAGGCAATCAGTGCCAAGGCCGACGGCGATCCCTGCTGCGACTGGGTCGGCGAAGAGGGAGCCGGTCACTATGTAAAGATGGTCCACAACGGCATCGAGTATGGCGATATGCAGCTTATCGGCGAGGCCTACCATCTGATGAGCGAGGGCATGGGCATCACCGCCGAAGAGATGAGCGGTATATTCAAGTCCTGGAACAAGGGTCCCCTGGACAGCTACCTGATCGAGATTACCGGGGACATCCTCGCCTACAGGGATACCGACGGCACTCCCCTGGTGGAGAAGATCAAAGACAGCGCCGGACAGAAGGGTACGGGAAAGTGGACGGGCATAGCCGCCCTGGATACAGGCATCCCCCTTACCCTGATCGGCGAGGCCGTATTCGCCCGCTGCCTCTCATCCATCAAGGACGAGAGGGTCAAAGCCTCAAGTCTCTATCACAGCCCCGATAAGAGTCCTGTCTCCGACAGAATCTCCTTTCTCAAGGATCTGGAGCAGGCCCTGCTGGCCTCCAAACTGATCTCATACGCCCAGGGCTTTATGCTTCTGAAGCAGGCCGCCGCCGACTTCGGCTGGAAGCTGAACTACGGCGCAATCGCCCTGATGTGGCGGGGTGGCTGCATCATCCGCTCCACCTTCCTGGGAGACATCAAGAAGGCCTTTGACGACAACCCGGATCTGGAGAATCTCCTCCAGGCTGACTACTTCAAAAACATTATGGAACAGGGACAGGCCTCCTGGCGCCGTGTGGTGATGAAGGCGGTGGAGTGGGGCATCCCCCTTCCCGCCATGAGTTCGGCCCTTGCCTTCTTTGACGGCTACCGCACCGCAAGGCTGCCCGCCTCGCTGATTCAGGCCCAGAGAGACTACTTCGGAGCCCACTCCTACGAGCGTCTGGACAGGCCCGCCGGTGAGTTTTTTCATACCGACTGGACCGGTCAGGGCGGAGGGGTCGCCGCCTCCACCTACAACGTCTAGATTTTATTGTTTTTTTAATGAATATACCCTGCCAAATCCCTACTGTGGTTTGACTTAAAAAACCGCCGTAGGGTATACTTGCGGGCATGGAAAAAAAACAGAACACTCTATTCAAAGCCAAACAGGAAGTTGTTTATCCCACCCAGGGAGTCGGCCGCATAGAGAAGATCGAAGAGAAAGAGTTCAAGGGCAACAAGATTCTCTACTATGTAATCTACCTTGAAGTATCTGATATGACTGTAATGGTTCCCGTCGATAAAGCCGAGGAACTTGGTCTGAGAGCCATCGTTTCACCCGCGGAATCCAAGAAGGCTCTGGAAATCATAACAAAAGAGTACGAACCCGTACCCACAGACTGGAAGATGCGCTACCAGATGAATGTGGACCTTCTTAAGAAGGGAGAGGTGACCGACATCGCCACCGTTGTTACAACCCTCTACCACAGAAGCAAGATCAAAGAACTCCCCATTCTTGAAAGAAAGCTCTATGACAGCGCTCTGAAACTTCTGATTGATGAGATCTCCTTCTCTATCGGAAAATCCAAAGACGATGTGGAACAGCTGATTTTCAGTAAATTAGAATCAGAATGATAAAAGCTGCTATTATCACAGCCGCCGGTTCCAGCAACCGGATGAAGGGCAAGGGTAAGAAAGAGTTTAAACTGATAAAAGGAAGAACCGTTCTGGAAAGGGCCGTTCTTCCTTTTGTTCTTTCTGAAGAGTTCGACCATATCTGTGTCACCTATCCCGAAGGGAAGAAAGAGGATATGGAGAAGGCCCTCCATAGAATCAACTATCCCATCTCCTATGTTCAGGGAGGCAGCAGCAGACAGAAGTCTGTATTCAATGCTCTGAGCTGTCTGAAGGAGACCGGAAGCAGTGTGGTGCTGATCCACGACGGCGCCCGCCCTCATATCACCGAAGAGCTGATAGGGCGTGTTCTCCACGGGACAATCAACCGAGGGAACAGCACTCCTGTGACTCCCTCCATCAGCGCCATGAAGATCCTCGGTCCCCTGGGAGATATTGAGGAGCACCTGGTCCGCAGCAAAACCGTAAGCGCCCAGACTCCCCAGGGTTTCAGCTATCCTGAAATTCTGGAAGCCCATGAAAAGGCCATTGCCGAGAACAGGGAGTTTATCGATGACTCGGAGATCTGGTCGGTCTATGTAGGCCCCTCCCACACAGTTGAGGGAGATGAGGATAATATCAAAATCACCCATCCCGGAGACCTGAAGCACTCATGAGAATCGGCATGGGATACGATATCCATAGACTGATCGAGGGCCGGCCCCTTATTATCGGAGGAGTAGACATTCCCTCGGAGAAGGGGGAGGATGCCCACTCCGACGGAGACGTTCTGATCCACGCCCTTATTGATGCCCTTCTCGGTGCCATTGCACAGGGAGACATCGGAACCCACTACCCCCCTTCGGATATGAAGTGGAAAAACGCCGACTCCCGGGACCTCCTCAGGGACACCCTGACAAAGGTTGCAGAAGCCGGCTACACCATCGGCAATGTGGATCTGACTGTAATTCTGGAAGCTCCGAAGCTGGGTCCCCACCGTGAAATCATCCGGCAGACTCTGCAGGAAGACCTCAAGATTCCCCTGGACTGCATCTCCTTCAAGGCCAAGACCAAAGAGAAGGTCGATGCCGCCGGACGGGGAGAAGCCGTTGAGGCACAGGCGGCGGTGCTGCTGAAGCCTCTGGACTGATCCATGAAATCTGCCGGCAACTCTGATTCCACGCCCACCCCTGGCGGCACCCCAGCAAAGTCCATGGCCGCAGCCGAACCCCGGTGGGCCGTGATATTCAAAATCCTGAATGATTTTATGTCCGCCTTTGAACTCCCTTCGGTTTCCCTGATCGGACAGGAGAACGGCACCCCCTACAAGATACTGATATCAACACTGATCTCCCTGAGGACGAAGGACGAGGTCACCCTGACCGCCTCCAGACGGCTATTCGAAAAGGCCGATACCCCTGTCCGCATGATGAAACTTTCCACTGAGGAGATCGAAGAACTGATCTACCCCTGCGGATTCTTCCGGGTCAAGGCCGGGAATATTCTGAAAATATCTGAAAGGATTCTTGAGGAGTATGGAGGAGAGGTTCCCCGAACCGCCGAAGAGCTTCTGGCCTTTCCCGGAGTAGGCCTGAAGACGGCCAACCTGGTTCTGAGCCTGGGCTTCGCCATACCAGCCATCTGTGTGGACACCCATGTCCACAGAATTGCAAACCGTTTCGGATGGATAGAGACATCAAAACCCGACGACTCTGTGGGGGCTCTGGAAAAGGTTCTCCCCAGGGAGCACTGGATAGAAATCAACGAGCTGCTGGTGCTCTACGGACAGCAGATCTGCACACCCCGAAACCCAAGGTGCTCCGAGTGTGAACTCAGTCCCGACTGTCGCAAAGTCGGCGTAAGCAGGAGCCGCTGATCAGCCCCGACACTGCGGCCAGCCGGCCCTGCACTTTGCCCACCTGCCGCCGACCGGCCCCGCACTTCCCCAGCCTGCTTTTAAACGGCTCAACAACCTCTCGGAACTCAGTGACCATCGGCTGCCTGAGACCTAAGTCCTGTCAGTCCGTCAGATCCTCAGGCAGCTTTTTCCGGCTGAACCGTGAGCTTGTAAGAGGATTCCCTCTGTTGTCATACTCCCAGACCTCCGCAGCTGCGCCCTCTCTGTTCTCCACGGGCTGCTCATCGATACCGAAGTAGGTCTCGGTCAGGGGATTACCAAAGCGGTCATAGGTCCACCTGTAGATGGCCACGCCCTCGTCGTTGGCCTTGAACTGGCCGTAGAGACCGAACTGGCTCTGACTTGTAACATTGCTGTCCTCGTCATACTCCCAGCTGTATGATGCGATCCCCTGGCTGTTTTCGGCTGGACGCTCCTGTGCATCGTAGTGAAGCTCTTCCAGCTTGTTTCCCTTCAGGTCATAGGACCAGCGGTAAACGGCCACACCCGTAAGGTCCTCTTTCAGTTCATCATAGTCGGAGTAGCTGCGGGACTCAGTCATATTGCCGGAATCATCGTATACATAACGGTACATGGAGATTCCCCAGAGGTCTTCCTTCAGGCTGTCATCAACATCGTAATACTTCTGTTCAGTGATATTACCCCGCTCATCAAAAACCCAGCGGTAGGAGGCAAATCCGTCAATATCCAGAACCTCATTGAGATCAGCATCCAGATTCTTCTGCTCAAGCTCGTTTCCCTGGGGATAGTGAATCCACCTGTAAACCGCCACACCGGCAGCATCGGGGGTCAGACGGCCCAGCTCGGAGAAATGCTCTTCCATTACCCGGTTTCCCATCTCATCATAGTGCCATTCGTACCGGACAACTCCGTTATTGTCCGCCTGCAAAGTCCCCAGAGGACCGAAGTTCAGCCTTGAGATTCTGTTTCCCTTCTCATCCCAGTGGTAGACTACCGAAGCAACCCCCTCTTCATTGGCCACGGGAATCTCGTTGCTGTCGAACCAGCTCTCCCGTATCAGGTTACCCCGGTCATCCCACTCCCGTCTGACCATCGCCGGTCTCCCCTTTGAATCCACAGGAATACCAGTCTCATCCAGCTGCAGAACCCGGGAGAGGTTGCCCCTGTCATCATAGAGATAGCGCAGCTCAAAGACATCGTTGTCTCCCACCCTGTTTCCATCTGGATCAAAGTAGAGTTCCGAGACCTTACGTCCGCTCTTGTTGATATCCCACATAACCGATGCAATTCCCTTGCCGTTGGCCTTAAGGTTGCCGTAGCGGTCATAGTTGAAGGAGGCATTGATAAACCCCTGACTGTCCTGTCTCAGCCTGACCGAGTAGACTCCCTGCTCGTCGGGGACGGGGAGCCCCCTTGAATCCAGATAGGTCCTGCGTATGTAGTTACCATTATAGGAGTACTGAATCACAGGGACACCCAGAAGGGGATCTGCCAGAGAGGAGCCCCTTTTCAGGTACTCTATCCGGCTGATTCTACCGTCATGATAGGTGGAAATCCTGTAGCAGTTCACAAGAAGGGCCTCATCATCAGCCAGAGGGTACTCCGCCGCAATACGTTCATTCTCTCCAACCCTGATCTTCCTGAAGTAACTGATCTCTTCCTGCGCCGAAACAAGGGCGGGTAGCATGACCTGCAATGCCAACAGGCAGAGCAGAACCCCTTTTCTGTTTATCATCTTATTATTTACTCTATTATTTTCTGTGATCACTGTTGAGTCCTTATTTCACCGGCAGGTCTGTTCTCCTGCAGCTGTTTCATGATTTCCGCAAACTCGCCGAACTGTTTCAATGATGCCTGCCGGCTCTTCTCTTCCTTCTCCCGAAGCAGCTGCTCCCGGAATCTGAAAATCTCCGTCTGTACACGCCGGGGTCTGGCAACAGAATAGAATTCCAGAGTACCGCTGTTTCCCGGAGTCTCCACCAGAACATCTCCATAGTTAAGAAGAATCCTGAAGAATCCCTTCTGCACGACCCTGACATTCAGAATACCCGACAGGTCTGTCTGAATTTTCTGGGCCTTTCTGGCAAAGGGCTTCCGCTCAATATCCCAGATATAGGGAAGCTCAATCTTATAGATATCGTTCCACCAGTCCAGAAAGAGCCAGAGGATACGGAAACCCGCAGCCAGCCTGACAAGCCACAGTCCGAGTGACAGAAGAGGCACCGGATTTCCTCTCATCATCAAGGAGGGGAATATTGAGAGAACTGTCAGAGAGAGGGGCATAAAGACCTGAAAGAAGAGGACCGCCCCGGATTTCCTGAACACGGTGCTTCCCTCTTTCTCGGCTGCCTGAGGGCGGCTGTTTTTCCCCCGGTACTCCTGAAGGGCGGAAAATCCGCTGCCTGAAAAGTGCTTTTTCAGTATCTCTCTGAACCGGGCCCTCTGTTCCCCGGCGGCGGCGCCCGCTTTCAGGGAGCTCAATTCCATCAGTTTCTTCTGCAGTTTTTCGGGGCTGTCGATGTTTTTGAAGAGGATACCGCGCCCTGCGGTCTGAATGCTCAGATCTCCGATCTTCAGCAGGTGCCTGATGGTCCCCTTCTTGTTGACCTGCACACTCTTTATCTGATCCAGAGGCAGCTCTTCAAGGTCCAGACGGAAGCTCCTCCAGTTGAAGAACTTCTTTGACGCCCTGCTGCCGCTCACCTTGTAGAGAGTCATGTTCCGAAGAAATATCTCACACCCGGCCATCCCGAATCCAGCTATGCTGAGCAGATGAAACCAGAAGGAATATTGGATACCGTAGATCCCGGAAAGAATCATCAGTACCGGCAGCATCATAAACAAAGAGAAACTCTTCCGGCTGGTTCTCCCCTCAAAGTAGACCATCCCCTTTTTCCGTCCCGGTCCCTTCTTTAATGACTTCCACAGGGCCTCGGGAAAGCCGGATACAAGACGGCCTTCCCTGTCTTTTCCGGGTTTAAATCTATTAATAAGATGAGGGTCACTCTGAAGAAAACTGTGAAAGCTGCCCGAGCGCAGACGGAGGATCAATGTATCTTCACAGGCCTGATAGGGTGCCGTTACCGGAAGGGGAGTATTCAGTGTTTCAAGTCCCCAGAAGTCCCCGGCAAAATAACTCTTCATACCGCCTTCGGACTGCAGGACTCTTCCCTCAAGGACAATGAAAAGACTATCCAGACTGTCGCCCTCAAAGACAACGGTTTCACCCTGAAGGTACTCATGGAGAATATAGTACTCTCTCAAACGAGTTTTTTCCTCGGTGGTGAGCCCCCCGAAAAGGGGGTGTTCCTGAGCTTTTATATGATAGATGCCGAAATCAGAAGTTTCCACACTTCATTTATCGGCATAATGAAGAGAGTGAATAAGCCCCGGTTTCCGTCCCGTCTCACCAAAAACTCCAGTCTCCCGGGAAACCCAGTTGCCCGGTGAACTCCAGAAGCCATTAAATCACCGCAACTGCTTGTATCAGGAAATTTCCCGGATGGTCTCGGTTTTCTTTATCTGGAAAATTTCAGATAATAGAACTCCGGCAATAATGAGAAGAGCACCTCCCAGCTGGAGCAGGGAGAAGTGCTCCCTCAGTATAAAAATCGCCAGGATAACCGAAAAAACAGGTTCCATGGAGTAGAGGATCGCCGCTCTGGTGGGAGTCACATAGGTCTGAAAGCGGGTCATCACATAAACGGCTACGACAGATCCCAGAAGACTCAGAAACAGCACATTGCCCCAGAGGGCAAAGGAGTGATGGAGAAAGGGTTCTTCCAGAATGGGAGAGACCGCAAAGGAGATAGCCGCCGTTACTAGAAGCTGAAAGGCTGTCAGAGGCCCCGCATCCCTGTCATTTGACCAGAGATTCAGCAGGACCACATAGATGCCGTAGGATGCAGCACTGAGGAGGGTCAGCATATCGCCCCTGTTCATACTGGCCGAATCAAGCCCCCCTGTAATAAGGGTCAGACCGCTGAAGGCAAGGGCCAAACCAAGCAGATTCATGACCAGTGGTTTTTTTCTTAGAATCAGAAACTGAAAAACCGGAACCAGCAGAGCGTAGAAATAGGTGATAAATCCTGAACGGGAGGCAGTTGTATAGTTAAGTCCCACAGTCTGGAGGCCGTAACCCAGAAACATCAGGACTCCCAGGGCCAAACCCCGCATTAGTAACCCTTTGTTTACCAAAGAAACCTTGACCGGATTGAGAATAAGGAAGAAAATAAAGGCTGATGAGAAGCGGAACGCCATCAAAAGCAGCGGTGATATATAATCAAGAGCTACTTTGATGGAGACAAATGTCCCACCCCAGATCAGGGTCATAAGGATCAAAAAGAATTCTGCTTTTCGGGTTTGATTCATGGAGGAAAAATATCAGATCCGTATCAAACAGACAATAGAGTAAATAAGGATTTAATAAACTTAAAAAATGGAACACTCCCGATACACCCGATGCCTCTCATTTCTCTTTATGATGCTTCTGTTGATGATTCCGCTGACCGGATGTACCCATATAGTAAATCAGGACATCATTGTCCATCAGGGACATGCCGATATCGGAGAACTGAAAGAGGGAAGAATTACAACACTTGACGGCGAGTGGGAGTTCTATCCTGCTGTTTTCCTGAACCCCGATGGATCAGATCTTCCGAATACTCCTTCCTACTCCTCAATCCCTGATCCATGGACCGGCAATCCCCCGCACAGGGGCTATGGAAGCTACCGCCTGAGAATCAGCGGACTAACCCCAGGTTTTCATTATGCCTTCTACATCTACGAGAAAGTGTCAGCCGCCAGTTACTATATTGACGGCAGACTCCTTGAATCAGACGGTTTTCCAGGGACCTCACAGGAGTCTGAGATTCCTGATCTGGTTCCCTCTGTTGTATCCTTCAGGGCAGACAGCAGCAATGCCGAGCTGATCATCCACATATCCAATTTCAGCATGAAAAACGGAGGCATCTGGGAGTCTGTGCGCTTCGGCAGGACCGAAACAATGCAGAACTACCGGATTCTCCACATTCTGAGCCTGGCCTTAGTTATCGGCGCTCTCAGCTTTATGGCCCTCTACCATCTATTCCTCTTTCTGCTGCAGAGGGAAAAAAGGACTCACCTCTGGCTGAGCCTGACCATAATCCTGGTTATTATCAAGTCACTTATCACCGGAGAACATATCCTGATGCGGCTTCTTGCGGATGAAAATCAGCTGCTACTTATCAGAATCTCCACGGTTGCCGTAGCGTTTATGATTCCCTTCTATCAGAAGTACCTGCACCACTCCTTTCCCGGAATCGGCTGCAGATTCAGCCTATACGCCAACTTTATTCTGGCGTTCTTCTTCTCATCGGTAATTCTCTTTGGAGACCTTATTCCGGCCCAGAAGATCTTCTCCTTCTATATGTGGATTATCTTTATAAATCTCTTCTACTTTCTCTACCTGACCCTTCTAACAGTAATCCAGAAAAAAACAGGTTCCATATGGCTCTTAACGGCAACGATTCTTGCCATCGCCTGCGGTCTGAATGATATCCTCTATGACCTTCATATTATTAATACTGCCTATGTGCTCAATGTGGGGCTTCTTATCTTTATGATCCTCCACTCTTTCCTCAACGCGGAACGGAGCAGCAGAGCCTACAAAGAACTGGATATTCTAAGGAGTGAACTGGAAAACAAGGTAGACCAGAGAACCCGAGAACTGGAGCATGAGAAAAACAAACTCTCAGTACTGGCCAGAATCGACTCTCTGACAGGTCTTTATAACAGAAACAGCAGCCGGGAAATTTTCGAACGGGAAATTCACCGCTTCAAAAGATCCAAGCTGCCCTTCTCAGTAGTTATGATTGACCTCGATTTCTTTAAAAAGATAAACGACTCATACGGCCATACATCAGGGGACTATGCCCTGCAGATCATGGGGATCTCCATCAGAGAGATCAGCAGAAGAACGGACTTCTGTTTTCGCTGGGGAGGAGAGGAATTCCTCCTGCTTATGCCTGAAACCAGTGAAGAGAATGCCTTTGTACATGCGGAAAATCTTAGAATGAAAATCGGGAAAACCCCGATAGAAACGGGGGGAAACAGGTTCTTTCTCTCTATGAGCTTTGGAATATCATCTATCAAGGATCCGAAAGAAACACCTGAAATGATTGTTGAACGTGCGGATACAGCACTTTATCAGGCCAAGGAAGACGGTAGAAATAGAGGAATCATCTGGAAGAAGTCATCCCCGGCCTGATCTGATTTCATCAGATATCTTCCAGAAGTTTCTGGTTCATATCGGCAAACTTCTCTGTAATAACAGTAACCGCATCCTCTACCATACAGGTCTGTTCCTCAATATCCAGACTAAGAGGAGGTACTACAATTCTGTAGAGGGGGGATGTCTTTTTCATAGGGCCTTCGGTAAAAACCAGAGGCTGTCCCACTTCGGCGCATCCTTCAATCTCCTGATGATCCAGATTCATGCTCTCGGGAACATCCTTTCTGAGACCGATGCTTGTGTAGCGGATCTCACGGCTTCCGCCCTCAAGAGGGCTCATGGATATAAGGGAACCTGAATAGGTCAGCAGCAGGGCCGCACGTTCGTCCTCGGGCTTGAAAACTCCGACCTCATCCATACCGCGGTCGATCATCTCCTGCTCAAAGACCTCCATCTTTTCCACCCAGCTCTTCTCCAGGGCTGCATAGCTTTCCTGTTTATCTTCCAGACCGAATTTTACGGCCACATCTCTTAAGTGATCAGCAACAGTTTCGGGAACTGTCTGTACTATTGTATTCATACTAAACCTCCAGTTTAATCTTACCCGCAGCTTCTGCCGGCAGACGGAGCCTCCCACCCCGATGGGTAAGGGATGCTCCGCCATATCCTGCGGGGGTTATACAAGTAATATGATGCCTGTCAAAAAAAAACGGTATATGCCATTTGGTCTGTTCATGGCTGAAAAAAATCATAAATTGGTGTATAAATGAGAATATGTCCGATAAAAAATATTTTCTGCAGGGCAAGACAAAGGGCAATAACCCTCTGATCATCCCCCTGGATAAACCGGAAACACTTATAGGCCGCAGCAAGGAGTGCTCACTGATTCTACAAGCTCCTTCTGTCTCACGAAAACACGCTGTCATCAGACTCTTCGGGGATGATGTCTACCTGAAGGACCTGGGAAGCCGTAACGGCTGTTATATAAACGGAGTTAAAATTGAAGAAGAGGAGATCCTTCGAAGCTCGGACATAATCCGGATAGGCGCCATGGAGTTCACCTTCGAGACCGGAGAACCCGAGGAAGAAGAGGACGACAGTGAAAAGACTCTCATAGATGTAAAGAAACAGCAGGAGAGCGACTTTGTCAAACAATACGCCCTGTCCGCCAGGGAGGAAGAGGTCTTCTACCTTCTTCTGAAGGGTCTCAAGGTCAAGGAGATCAGCGCCAAGCTCTTTATCTCCCAGGGCACAGCCAAGAATCATGTTTTGAGCATCTACTCCAAAACAGATTGTCACAGCCGGATAGAACTGTCTCACAAGTATCAGGAATTTAATTAGTCGGGCGTCTCCCTGCACCTCTGGGAAGCCTCGGCTCCGGGGCGAGCCCTCCAGGGGTTCCGTCTTCCAGACGTAATACGGCCTTCCAGACCCGCTGCGCGGCCCGTCCGGTCCCTGACACGCAGAATGCAAAAGCCGGCAGCATAGCATTGCGGCCAGCCTCTACATACCTATACGCATTGTCTGACTACTTCTCCTGATTTAACAGGCTGATAAATTCGTCGTACGAACCCTTCTGTTCTGCAAGAACTGCAGGCTCAACTGTAGAGTTGTAAAAAACCATTATCTGCGTTTTAAAATCAGCATCAATTCCATGATAGATCAAAGGCCCGTAATTCCAAAGATTCTTCTTTAACTCTGTATAGATGTCATCGGGCAGTTCAACTGTAAATAGGGTAATAGAACCGCCGAGAACCATATTTCCACCACCAATCTGAGCCTGACTGAGTCCTGCTTCTCTGTTTCTGAATTCATAGGATTCCGGGTCAAATGTACTCAAAAGTTCTCTAGAAGAGTTTAGGATTTCAGAAAAAAGGTTTGCAATGATCGAGGTCATTTTTACAATCCTCATACTAGGAACCTCATTGGTCAAACCCGGCTCATTCTGGAGAAATACATTCAGATTCGTGTAGATTGGCAGCATATACTGAAGTCCCTCATCAAAGGGCATTCTCTTCATTTCCGTCTCCAGAACCTTCCAGTTAAGATAAACAGAATCCAGCAGTTCATCACTGATACCTGTGATTTCACCGGCAGTCAGCTTGTCGATCTCTCCCTGAACAGCCTCAGCCAATTCACCGGCACCAGGTACTGCAAAAACAGACCATCCTGCAGTAAGAAAGAGAAACATAAATATCAACGTTCTTTTATTTTTCATGTCACTCACAATACATGCGGGGCAGCACTCTGTCCACCACCCATAAGTTAGAATCTCACGAAGTCCAGTTCTCTCGACCCCAAAAATTTTACAGTTTTACCCTTAGCATAAAAATAAAAAAGATCACCGGCAGTGGACTTATAACAAAAAAAAACCCTCAATCTTTCGA
>DHQL01000001.1 GCA_002408085.1 Spirochaeta sp. UBA5339 | reverse complement strand
TCCAGCTGAGCTATGGACGCAGATAACAGTTAGCGGAAACTTCCCTTGGTGTTAAGGTCCCGACAGGCTGTTAAACCCTTTGTCGGGATAGCAGGACTCGAACCTGCGATTTCCTGCTCCCAAAGCAGGCGCCTTAGCCACTAGGCTATATCCCGTTAACGTGTAGGGAGTATATAAATGTTCCGATATTTGGTCAATAAGCTATCTGGAAAAAAAAAGAAAATCTTTATCACCCCTGAAATTAGTGAAAATCCGGGGCGGGACTGGGCAAAAATAGAATAATAAACTCATAATACTAACCATGACAAAAGCAGAAAAAGCACGCATTGTTACGGAGATTCTGAACAGGGAGTATCCGGACCGGAAACCCCTTCTGAACTACAGCAATCCCTTTGAACTTCTTATCGCAGTGATCCTGTCGGCGCAGACTACAGATGCCGGAGTGAACAAGGTGACCCCCGAGCTCTTCCGCCGTTACCCCGGGCCTGCAGAGCTGGCCTTAGCAGAGCAGAACCATGTGGAGGAGATAATCCACAGCACCGGTTTCTACAGGATGAAGGCGGCCAATATTATAAAGACCGCAGCTGCTCTGCAGGAAAGGGGGGATAATAGCCTTCCCGATAATATGAAGGAACTGACCGCTCTGCCCGGAGTGGGACGGAAGACGGCCAATGTGATCCTCTACCATATCTTTGACAAACCGGCGATTATTGTGGATACCCACTTTAAGCGCGTTACAAAGCGCCTTGGGTTTACCAGGTATACGGAGCCCGAGAAGATCGAGAAACAGCTGCTGAAGGCCATCCCTGAGGATATACAGTCGGATTTTTCCATGACCATCAATCTTCACGGCCGGAAGTACTGTTTTGCAAGGAAGCCGGACTGTGAGCACTGCCCCCTCAGGGATCTCTGCCCTTCAGCTTCTCTGCCGCCAGGATAGCTTACTCCAGGTGCCTGTAGAAGATCCGGGCAAAAAAATCCCTCCCGGGAGGGGGAGGGACAAGGTTTCTGAGCCATTGGCAGAAGGCTGGTGTTATTTTGCCAGTGAGTTCAGGAACCAGAGATTCTTCTGATAAGAGGCAATGTGATCCTCCATCATATTGGCGGCTCCGAAGTTGTCTGTTTCATCGGCAGAGCTGCGGATCTCCGATGCCAGGGCAGACATGGCCTTTGTGTCTTCAATTAGAATCTGAAAGACCTCCTTCTCGCTGAAGCTGTCCGCTGCGGGCTCATCAATATCAGCCAGAGCTGCATAGGCCTTGATGGTGGCAGGAGGCTGCTGACCCTGAATCTTCAGCAGTTCCGCAGCGTCATCGTATTTTACAAAGACATCGTTGTACATTTCTTCGGTAAAGTTATGGACCGCCACGAACTGGGGACCTTTGACATTCCAGTGCAGGTTGTGGAGCTTAATGTTCCAGACAGCCAGATTGGCAACATATTTGTTTATCAGTTTGTAATTCATTTGTATTACTCCTTAAAAGTGTTTGTATGTATTAACTATGCAAGGTTGATGCCAAAAGTATTTTCGAAATTAAAATAATTTTAAATTGCTATATGGTAAGTAAATAGAAGGATGATGCAATTCTCTGAATAGATCCTGAGCTTTATGGGATTAGAATGTTTACGATATTTCGGTTATACTTGTAACGAAAAATCGTTGCGTGACGTTATTTCGGTGGAGGTGCGAAGTGAAACATCTGATAAATCCGGGAAATGAAGAGGTTCTGGATCTGATTCTCAAGGCCGTGGAGGATCTGGTGGAGTTTGAGCTGGCTGTTATCCTCAAACTTGATCCAGATGACTATCTGACGGTACAGAAGGCATCGGGTCCTCTGTCTGACAGCAGGCTTGAAAACTACCGTATCGATCTGAGGCAGCGGCGGGACCTTTCAAAGATCATGAATGTGAATGAGCCCTTTTTGTTTGATGAGACCAAAGAGCATCTTGATACCTATGAGGAGATTCTTAATCTGCCTGACGGTCACTCCTGCCTGGTGGCCCCTCTTTATGTATACTCCAGTCCCATTGGCCTTCTCACACTGGACCATCGGATCTGTGGTAAGTTCACTCCCGGGATTGTCCGTTTTATTGGTACACTTTCACGGCTGATCGCCTATATTATCGCCCAGAACGATTCCAGTCTCTATCTGGATGCCCAGCGAAAGGATCTGACCCAGGAAAGAAATCTCCTCCTCCATCGGGGCAGCAGGGAGTTCGGCAATATTATCGGCCGTTCCCGGGCCTGGGAGATTGTACTGGAGCAGATCAGAACCGTGGCCTCATCGGATCTGCCCGTACTGATCCAGGGGGAGACGGGAACCGGCAAGGAGCAGGCCGCCAGAACCATTCACAACCTCAGCGGTCGGAGGGATGAGCCCTTTATCACACTGAACTGCTCCGCCCTGAACGCCTCTCTGGCTGAGAGTGAACTTTTCGGTCATGAGAAGGGGGCATTTACCTCCGCCGTATCCCGGAGGAAGGGGCGTTTTGAGATGGCCGACGGGGGGACTCTCTTTCTGGATGAGATCGGAGATCTGCCCGCAGAGATCCAGCCAAAGATTCTGAGGACTCTGCAGGAGGGAACCTTTGAGCGGGTAGGGGGAGAAAAGACCCTCCGCTGTAATGTCAGGATCATCGCTGCCAGCAATAAGGATCTTCGGAAGGAGGTGAAAGAGGAGAGGTTCAGGGAGGATCTCTACTACCGTCTGGGAGTCTTTCCGGTTTTTCTGCCTCCCTTAAGAGAGAGGGATGAGGATGTCATTCTTCTGGCAGAGCACTTTCTCGGGGCTGCAGGGGGAGCAGAGGGCTTTCATAACAGTGCTCTGTCGGCCCTTCTGGCACACAATTGGCCCGGCAATGTCCGGGAGCTTCAGAATGTTATTCAAAGGGGTGCTCTTCTGGCCCGGGGAGGAGTGATTCTGCCGGAACATCTCTCCCTTGAGGCAGGTCTGTCCGCTGTAGAGTGCCGGGAGGAGATTCCACCATCGGATTCCGAAGGTTTTCTCACCCTACAGGAGATGGAGAAACAGCATATTAAGAGGGCTCTGGATCTCTGTTCCGGAAAAATTTACGGCTCCGGAGGAGCTGCGGAACTTCTTGGTATGAAGCCGACAACCCTGCAGAGCCGTATTAAAAAACTGGGGTTGCGATAGCCCCCATGAACCGGGCTGTCCGCCCACAGCAGTAAATCGTCCGGTTTTGAGTCAGAAGATTAAATCGGAAGATTAAATCAGAAGAATCCGTGAAAGTCGCTGATCTTTTCAAAGCCGGCGTTTATCATATACTCACCGATTCCTGCAAGGACCTTGCCTGATGCATCGGGGTCCACAAAGTTGGCCGTTCCGATCTGCAGAGCCGAGGCTCCCGCCAGCAGATACTCCACGGCATCATCGGCATTCATAATGCCGCCCAGTCCGATTACGGGGATCTTCACGGCCTTGCTGACCCGGTAGACTGCCGCCACACCAACAGGTTTGACAGCGGGACCAGATAGGCCTCCCGTAATGGCGGGGATGGCAGGCTTTCTTTTGTGAATGTCCACAACCATTCCCATCACCGTATTGATACAGGCCACTGCATCGGCTCCTCCCGCTTCAGCAGCTCTGGCAACTGCTGTGATATCCGTTACATTGGGGGTCAGCTTCATAATAAGAGGCTTGTCAGTCAGCTTTCTTAAAGAGGACGTCAGACGTTCCACCTGTACGGGGTCAGTACCGAAGGCTAAACCTCCCTTCTTGACATTGGGACAGGAGATATTGACCTCGTATCCCCAGATGGCATCCTGGGAGTCCACCCGGCGGATAACCTCGGAGTACTCCTCTTCAAGGCTTCCCGCCACATTGAGGATGATCGGGCAGCTCAGGCTCTCCAGGAATGGAATCTTTTCTGTTATAAAGCGTTGGACTCCCACATTGGCAAGGCCGATGGAGTTGATCATTCCGGCGGGGGTTTCCACTAGACGGGGCAGGGGATTCCCGGGACGGGGTTCCACGGTTACAGCCTTTGTGTAGATGGCTCCCAGTTTGCTCAGATCCGTCAGTGGAGCATACTCCTCTCCGTACCCGAAGGTTCCCGAGGCCACTCCCACGGGGTTGGGGAGAATCTTATCTTTAATCTTTACACTTAAGTCCATTTAATTGTCCTGGATTGAAATACAGGTCCGTCTTTACAGACCCTGGCATACTGCCTGTCCTGGTCTTCGGCCAGCTCTACGACACAGCCCATACAGGCGCCGACGCCGCAGGCCATCATCTCTTCCATGG
>DHQL01000017.1 GCA_002408085.1 Spirochaeta sp. UBA5339 | reverse complement strand
CTGCCGAGAAGTCCTGGATGCTTCCGGATGCTCCTGTGGCTGCCATATCCTGAAAGGCTCTGATAAGACCGAGAACCGTTCCCAGAAGTCCCAGGGAGGGTGAGGCTGCTGAGAAGAAACTTATCAGCCAGATCCCCTTCTCCATCTCTCTGTTCAGAAGAGCCCCGTGCCGTTCCAGTATTTCATTTCTGATTTTTTCGGGCATACCGGCTGTTGTGTTTGAGATACGGCGCATTCTGGCACTCTGGGAGTGATGATTCTTTACTCCTGCAGTTCTGATAAAGTATATGATTCGCTCAAAGGCAAGAAAGAAAGTTGCCAGAAAGGCTGCGAAGAGAATCCAGTTGATGGCTCCCCCCATCCTGATATATTCAAAAATTGTCATTGTATTTCCTCCGGAAGGCGGTGTATTCCACGTAAGGGTAAGTAATATAGTGTTGGTCGTGTATTTTAATTAGAGTAGACTATGTTAGTTTACATTAACCGTCAAGAAGCTTTCGGGAAATCTTCAAAATCTTCATAATCTTTATGGAAATGCAATAATGTGTAAGTGCTGGGCAAAGGCTATTTGCGGGTCAGAAGACCGGGTACTTCCTTCAGATTTTCAATCTCTTTCAACTCAGGGTCCTTATCGAAATTTTCTGTTTCTCTGTAGTTCGGGTTCAGGTCATTAAGAGGTTTTTTTAATACTCTCATTCTGATGACCGAACCAAATCCCTCTTTATCAATAAGAGAAAGTTCTCCATTCAGGAATGACATAATTTTGACACACGACGCCAGGCCCCCTTTGAAGGATTGTTCCGGGTCATAGGATGCAGCACTGGACCCTTCACTGAATATTTCTGCCTTAAGGTCTTCAGATAATCCGCTTCCCATATCCGCAACATCAATGGCCGCGTAACAGTCCTGGTTCATAGTGGAGATAGTAATACTTGAGTGACGGGGAGAGGATTTTACGGCGTTATCCACCAGGGTTCCCAGAACATGGCATAAAGCGTCTTCAGGGCCCGAGAGTCTGGTTTCAGGCTCCAGTCGATTAAAAATAATAATATGCTGGTTTTTATACCAGGCTCTGCTCTCCATTCTCTTATCGACACAGTTGAGAAGATGCTCCATTTCGGTTGTTCTGTTTTCAGACCACTGTCTGCTATGGGCACTGTACCGGGAATTTTCGATATACAGCTGCAATGAGGGGATCATATTCTCAATTTCCCTGACCTTTCGGGCAGTGTCCCCGTCACACTCATCTGCAAGGTTCAATAGTTCTCTGTTTATAACCTTGAGACTCTCACTGACATTGTTGATCATCTGCACATGGCGATCTTCGCTTCTGTTTCCTGCTTTATAAAGTTTATTGATAAGGTGATTCAGCTTCAGGTTCAGTTTGTAGAATTCATCTCTGCCGTTAACACAAATCCCTGTTTTACCGCCCCTGGCCATGATTGATCCCATATAACTGATAAGGGCTTCGGTATTTCGGCCAATGCTATTTGTCAGCATGTAGGACACCACTGTAACAACAGCCAATCCAGCGAGAAACATCAGAATGGAGCTTAATACAAGATCCACAAGTTCATCCTGAATCTCATGGGATGGTATAAGACCGATCAGCCTGAACTGAAGATGGCTCATGGATGTTTCAACATGGTAGTAGGAAATATTGTTGAAACGGATCTGTCCTGTACTGCCTGTGCCCTCGTATCGGGTCAGGCCCTC
This sequence comes from Spirochaeta sp. UBA5339, assembly GCA_002408085.1. GTDB lineage: Bacteria > Spirochaetota > Spirochaetia > DSM-2461 > DSM-2461 > Oceanispirochaeta. The sequence goes on along the minus strand of DHQL01000017.1, from coordinate 1,375 downwards.
AACCTCGCTATAGAGAACATTGTTCTCACTGTCAACGATCAGAATCAGTTCGGGCAGGGAGGATATGGTTTTTTTGTAGAGAGCAAGCAGGTTGTTGAGAAAGATATCCACGCCCAGTACGCCTGCCAGAGTTCCATCATCCCGGTAGATACTTTTCACTGCTGTCAGAACAGTATCGGAGGTAACATATTCGACAAAGGGATCTATCCATATGAGTTTATCGGTTTTGCTTCCCCGGCTATACCAGGGGCGGTTCCTGAGATTGTAGTCTTCATCCTTTTCCCAGTAAGGAGATGTAAAAATCTCATTCTCTCCGTATCCATAATAGATCCAGGCCTGATAGGGAAAGAGTGACCTTGTATAGTCCCACTCCTCAATGATCTGTTCCTGCACAGAAGGGTCTGATTCTACAAGATGAAGTCTGGGATCTCCGGAAAGCTCATCCAGAACCCGCTCCATTTCGATCATATGTTTGTTGATTATCAGATCGTTGAGTGTATCCATTCTGGTCTGGTAGGATTCAATCCTGTATTTCAGGGACTTGGAATAGATCATCCTCATGGAGAGGGCGCCGAATGTGAGAAGGACTGCAGAAATTGCAGTAATAATCAGGGCATTGTACTTTGCTTGAATATAGGCCATATCTCTTACTTTATATAATTAATAATACTACTTCTGATTATTTTACTCTGATTCTCTGAATAGAAACTCACTTTTAAATTAATTTTTTGTTATTTTACTGAAAAAAGGTCTATGAAATCAGCCACCTGAACAGGTCTGGGTGGGTATTAGGTAATGGACGCTTAATTGTGACCAACTGATATTTTCTGGAGCCGCCCTCCCGGGTAAGGGGGGCTTATAGGTATTCTATCGATTGAGTTTGTATTCCATATAAAACACAATTTCCCAGCTGTCAGTCTCATTTGGCGGAGAAGGAAAAGGGGCTGCTCTTCGAACGGCTCTCAGGGTGGAGTCATCAAGCTGCTTATATCCCTTTGATTCAAGAATTTCCACCTCTAAAAGGCGTCCCCGGGAATCGATGAGAATTCTGAGTCTTACATCATCTTCCTCTTCCCGTCTTCTTGAGCCTGCCGGATAGATCTTCCGCCTGCCGATGGCTGAGAGTACCTGCTGGTTGTAGTTGTTGCGACTCTCCAGAATCCGGGGGTCCACTGGAGGCATAATGTTTTCTTCTGGGATCTCCTCGCTTTCATCCTGATCCGCCAGGTGTTCCGCAGTTTCTGTCTCTTCCATCAGATCCTCTTCCATCTCCTCGGGTTCCTCAATTTCTTCAGGAACAATTTCTTCGGGTTCCGGAATTTCTTCAGGTTCGGGAATCTCCTCGGGAATCTCCTCGGGAATCTCCTCGGGAATC
>DHQL01000014.1:10760-11368 GCA_002408085.1 Spirochaeta sp. UBA5339 | reverse complement strand
CGAACCAGAACACAGCCGCCAGTATCAGTGCCACAAAAATCCAGCTCACAATATGGGCCTGCCGGTTGTCCCGGCCCTCGGCTTCAACAAAAAAGGCCATTATCCCTCCAGATCAAAAAACGAGGGAAGACCGGCTTCGTCAAAAACACTCTTTATCTCACCCAGATACTTCTTCTCAAGCTTCTCAAAGCCTCCTGAAGTTCTGAATTCCAGAATAAAGGCATCCACCTGCTTTTTCAGATCATGACTTCCCTTCTTCATGGCCATACCCCAGCCTCCCAGGGTATCGGGCAGGTTCTCAAGGTTGACAACAGTGGTTTCGGGAAACTTCTTCTGAAGTTCATAGGTGGTCAGTGCATCGTAGATAAAGGCATCCGCCTTTCCCTGGGAGACTTCCAGAGCGCAGGCAGAGACCTCTTCAAAAATCCGGATATTGGCCTCCGGAAGGTTATCTTTGGCCCAGATGGCACCGATAGTTCCCGACTTGACGGCAACAACGATGCCATCTTCACCCAGATCCCTGTAACTATTTACTGATGAATCGGAGTTGATCAGAAGGGTCACACCGCTGGCGGCATAGGGTATGGAGAAGTCCACAACCTTGGCCC
>DHQL01000014.1:9300-10535 GCA_002408085.1 Spirochaeta sp. UBA5339 | reverse complement strand
GAGAAGTCCACAACCTTGGCCCTCTCATCGGTAATACTCATGGATGACAGAATAATATCGGCCTTTCCGGACTGAATGGATGGTATGAGTCCCGTCCAGGCGGTGTTCTCGATAACAACAGGTCTGCCCAGATACTCTCCCAGGGCATAGGCCGTATCTACGGATATTCCAGTGGGGCTTCCGTCTGCCGCAGCCATCTCAAAGGGAGGGAACTGAAGTTCCATGGCAACCACAAGGGGCTCCTCAGTCTTGCTCTCCACTGCTGCCGATTCCTTTTTGCTGCAGGAAACCAGAGTGACCAGAATCAGAAATAAAATCCATGGGGCTTTTCTTTTCATTACTTCTCCTCCCGAGATATATGATCATTAGCATACTATAACAATCAATTATCAGGTTTTCGAAGACGGGTTGTCAAACAAAAAACCTGCTCAGGGGGAAGAGAATGAAGTCCGGGGCTCCATTGTAACTGAAACTATACGGTCTACAGAGAGGCCTTTATCGTCCAGGGCTATCAGATGATACACACCTGGTCCTGGCTCCCAGTAGAGTGTTTTCTTCGGATCTGATCTGCCGTAGAAAGCACCGTCCACAAACCAGAACAGCTCCCTGACATCCCCATCGGCTGCGGCGGCAAGAGGGATGCTTCCATATGATTTATCACCGGGTCTGAGAATATAGGAAGCCCCGGCCAGGGGGGAAATGATCCGAGGGGATGAGCCTCGTCGAGCCCCCCCGACAACTTCGGCTTCAGACTCATAAGGTGGTGGAACCGGTCTCGGGATTCCTGCCTCATCAAAAAGTTTCAGCATATCCGTCGGCCAAACCTCACGCACGACCCTTCTGCTGTTCTCTCTCTCACGGTTCAAACGGTATCCTGTATCAGCATCAACAACTACAGGCCTGTGAATGCTGCAGGGGGCGATGGGGGAGATCCCCGGCAGAAAAAGTGCAGGAGTGGTAGCCCCACAGTACTCAGTAGGTATCATCCCCGAAACACTACAGACCTCAACCTCCCGTACTCCCGAGATATCTGGAAACTCATAGGGATCATCCTCAAAGGTAGAATCGAGAATTCCGGCTATTTCAAAGAGCAGGGGTGCGGCCATCTCCCTACCCAGAAAAGAGGGATTACCCTGTCCGTCAAAATTTCCAACCCAGACAGCAATAACATAGTGGCCGTAGAGGGCGATACTCCAGGCATCCTTGAATCCGATTGAGGTGCCTGTTTTATAGGC
>DHQL01000014.1:7978-9073 GCA_002408085.1 Spirochaeta sp. UBA5339 | reverse complement strand
TTGAGGTGCCTGTTTTATAGGCCACTGCCATGGATCTTTCATCCTGAACCTCCCGGAAGTCCTTGAACCCCTCTCCCGGAGGGGGATTCCTCTTAAGCATGGACACAACTATCGAGGCCGCCCCTGAGCTGAAGAGAGACTGCTCTCTGAAATCCTGAACGACAATCTCCTCTCCCGCAGTAATATCCTTCAAAGCCCCTCCGTTGAGTAAAGTCGCATAGAGACCGGCAAGTTCCAGCATGGAGAACTCAGCACTCCCCAATACAATGGAAAGCCCGTAATATGATTCCTCCTTCAGATTGCCTGCAGGTGCTTTGTTCAGCAGCTGATAGAGATTTTCATCCCCCTTCAACCGGGAGGCAAGTTCTACGGCAGGTATGTTCCTGCTGTTAACCAGAGCGCTCCAGGCGGGAACCGGCCCCTTGAAATCCCGCTTGTAGTTATCCGGCGCATAGGTGCTGAAGCTGATGGGGCGATCGAAGAGAATTGACTGGGAATGAATCAGACCCTGATCCAGGGCCAGCGCATAGATAAAGGGCTTGAGGGTGGAACCGGGGGAGCGTCTTGATGCAGCGCCATTAACCATTCCCTGTATTGAGATATCGAAGTAGTTGGCGGAACCGACCATGGCTTTTAGCTCCATTGATCTTGAATCAAGAACGAGAGCCGCTGCGTTCGAGACCCCAAGATCCCTCTGTCTCTGTACATACTGTAGCAGCCTCTCCTCAAGCTGCTCCTGGATAGAGTAGTCAAGAGAGGAGCTCATCCTGCCAAAGTATTTCCCGGAATTCTGCAGCATCTGAGTAAAATGCATACCCCGGGCTTCAGGTCTGCCAAGAATGGCCGGCATCAGTTCGGGGTGATAGAGACTGTCCTCTCTTCCGGGATACTTCTCCAGCCAGCGCCGGTAAAGAATACTTCTTGCCTCGATAATACTTTCGTAACTGCTGCTTTTCGCCGGATTTCTTTTCACCGGATTCTGGGGTATAACACAGAGCAGAAGAGATTCCCCCGTGGTCAATTCAGACAGATCCCGGTCGAAATAGAGCAGAGAAGCAGCCGGAAACCCCTCGATATTTCCACCGCAGGGAGCCA
>DHQL01000014.1:6521-7807 GCA_002408085.1 Spirochaeta sp. UBA5339 | reverse complement strand
ATATTTCCACCGCAGGGAGCCAGATTAAGATAGGCCTCCAGAATATCCTGTTTGCTGTAGAACAGTTCCAGATAGAAAGCCCGCAGAATTTGATGTATTTTACCCGCAGGAGTACTGCTATCCAGCCCGTAGTAGAGCCGGGCCAGCTGCATGGTAATTGTTGAGGCACCGACCCGTCTTTCTTTCAGAATATATGTACTATTGAAGGCCCTGAACAGGGCAACGGGATTTACCCCGAAGTGACTGTAGAAATACTGGTCCTCCTGCAATAGAATCTGTTCGATAAACTCAGAAGGAAAAGTGGAAATATGCCGGTAGAGACGGTACTGTTCGTCACTGGCAGGATAAATCCGCAAAAGCTCCCCTCCTTCTGCAAAATAGGCATTTGAGAACGGCACACTATCCAGCATGCAAAGGGGAGGTACTATCAAAAGTATAAAAACAAAAACTGATACATAGGAAAGGATTCCCTGGAGTATCAGTTTTCTCAAACTTAACAGTTTCAGTAGAGTCTACTCCCTTACAGAGAGAGCCGAACCGCTCTGAATGGCCCAGATCTGATTGTCATACATGGCTTCCGCAAAAAGAGGCGGTACCTGGAAGGAGCCGGAATAGACAGCTTTGACAGGATAGACGTACTCTCTCAAATCGGAATCCGCTGTTCCATAGAACACAAGCCGGTCTTCCCTGATATCCAGATAGTCCGTATTGAACTGTCTACCGCCGGTACTGAGATTTCCACGATCCCGAACAGCCTCTCTGTCAGCTTCCAGACAGGCCGGGAGCAGATCGACCACAGCCATATTCCTGATGGTCTCTCCATTGGTTGTTCTTATACGGACACGGACATTATAGGTACCGCCAAGTACCAGCTCACTCAGGGCATTCCCGTTTTCATCGACAATCTCGCGGGATATCTCTACGCCCCTGGACTCCTCTGATTCCGGCGAAAGAGTATCAAAGCCGCCAAGAGCCACCTGATAGTAGAGGGGCTGGCCACTGCTGTTTTTAACATCAATCTTTTGCGCCTCTTCAGTAAAGCCCCCCTGTTTCAGGACATCACCATCGAGGGCAATGGGTCTTGAACTACCGTCTTTCAGAACTTCAAGCATTTCAATAGCTCTAGTATTACCAGCTTCCGAGGCATCGATATAGGACTGTAGTCCGACCAGAGCCATGGAGGCCGAAAAAGTAGTAAACCTGTTATCTTTCAACTCCTTTGCTATCTCATCCAGGAGCCCTGAAGAGACCTGTTTCAAACGGCCCTGATCGTAACGGGAGAGGAG
>DHQL01000014.1:4801-6262 GCA_002408085.1 Spirochaeta sp. UBA5339 | reverse complement strand
CCTGATCGTAACGGGAGAGGAGAGCAAGATACTGACTCAGGTAGCTCAGCCTGTCATGATAACTGTTCCTGTACTCACTCTGCTTAAAGTCTCTGGTGATCTCCTTCATAATGGCCCCTGACTCCAGACTCATCTGAAGAAGTGAATAGGTTGATGCCATATAGAGACCTGTAAGATCTGTCTTCCAGCCACTTTCCTGCTTATCTAGAACCTTTCTCAGGGCTTCGATATATCGGGTTGTTATCATACCCTGTCTGGTCAGAAGGAAAACCGCGTAGGAGCGGAGCTGAAGTTCATCTGCGCTCTCTCCTGCTCCGGAAGCAATGGCCACGGCTCGGGCGGAAGCCCTGTCCAGAAGGATCTGAGGCACAAAGAGTCCCTTCTCGGATGCCTCCAGAAGATACTGAAAGACGTAAAGATCAATTAGAGGATAGGAATCAGATTTGACAGTCCAGAGACCAAAACCTCCATCAGCCTTCTGCCGGGACTGAAGAATTGAGATGGTACGTGAATAGTCGGCATCCCTCACCTCTCTGTCCAGATCAAGATTCTGTATAAGTGAGTCATAGAGCTTTGGAAAGTTTATACTCACCAGCTGCTCTGTACAGGTATAAGGATAGTCATCGAGATACATATTCAGACCTCCTGCCAGTCCAAGAGGCAGCCAGGAGGCGAAAACGCTAAGTTTTCTGAAGTGGGGGTAGAGCACCCGCTCCACTGATACCGACTCGGAACGCTTATCCAGAACCGATGTAAACACAGATGTCCTGTAGGGAGTCGCCGGCCGGATGCTCAAAGGATGAACCATCCTTGAAACCTCTCCCCCGGAGGAAGCGGTCAAGGTGATTGAAGAAGCACCCAAAGTATCTCCCACTGTGACAGGTATACGAACAACACCGTCCTTACCCTCGGGAATGCTCATGGTCAGAGATTTCACTGAGGGAATCAGTCCCTCTTCCGTCTCAAGGGTTATGTCAATTTCGGCGCTTTCTCCGGAACCGGCCAGATTATTCGCTACAGTAGCCTGAAAAGAGAACTGGTCTCCCGGTATGACAGCCAGGGGTGCCGAAGGCTGGATGATAAATGTATCCTGTACCAGAACACTGCTCTCAGTCGAACCGACAGCGGCATTTGAAACACAGACGGCCATAATCTTCACAGAACCGTTGAAATGGTTCGGTATGGTATAGCTTACAGTTCTTTTTTCTGGTCCTGATTCAAGAATACCGGACCAGAACACTACGGGCTCAAGATCTTTTCTCTTGAAGGGGTTCAGGTTGGAAGCAATCATATCACTGCTCTCACCTCCCCCCATTTCAGAGAATCTTCTGATTATGGAGTACTCCGGCAGAATCAGATCCAGAATCTGAGCAGTTTTCACCTCAAGAGCCCGCTTCCTGAAAAAGAAACTGAGAGGGTCTGGAAGTGTGTACCGACCGACCTGAAGAATCCCCTCATCCA
>DHQL01000014.1:3107-4596 GCA_002408085.1 Spirochaeta sp. UBA5339 | reverse complement strand
ACCTGAAGAATCCCCTCATCCACGGCGTATACAATAATACGCCCCCTCTTGTCAGAGCTGTAAGTGATGGGTAGTTCTTCCCCAGGCTTCACCAAAGCCGGAATATCAAGGGAGATGTTCTGGGTTCTGTTGTCTTTGCTCAATGAAAACGGAACCGACCCATAAGAGAGAGGGGACATAAAGATCTCTTCAGAATCGGGAGCACGTATAAAGGAAACCGTCACATATCCATTCCCCTCAAGATCAGTCCCTGGCACCTGTATAGTCTGCATAGTGGAAGTTGAATCTGTTTTAAACCATTTATGAGTATAGACTCTATCCCGCTCAATGGTAATCAGTCCTGAACCGGCATAGGGTGCTGATATGGATATCTCAATTGAATCACCGGGTCTGTAGTCACTTTTGTCCAGCTTGATCTCCAGATCTGCTGAACGGTTGAGAGAACGCGTTAGATTCGCCTCTCCCACGATAGAATACCTGAAACGGCTCAGGACATTGTTCTTAGTATCCAGAACCTCTGCAATATAGTTGCCCGGAGTGGAACTGTCCAGCGAAATGACTGTATTTTCCGCTTTTATGGCGAGAGATTGAGCCGCTATTACTTCACTCTGTTCAATCGACTCATATTTGTATACACCATTTGGCTGTTTTACAAGAGTAGAAACATAATTGATGCGGCTGATCCTGAGTCTGGCATCCGGTACAGCCACTGTTTCCAGATCCGGATTGACAGCAATAAGATCGACCTGACGAACTCCGTCTTTATGGATATACCCCAAGTCACCATCTGCCTTATACCCTACAAGATAATCCAGAGGTGAGACCAGAATGGAAGCAGAGGAAGCAACAGACCTGCCACCGGCTTTCTCAAAAGCATCCACCGACAACATCAACCTGTAGCTTGCCTTCTCATAACTGTCCAGGGGAAGAGAGAAAGAAAGCTTGCCTTCATCATCGGTAAGCCCTTCATTCAATTCTTCAGTGATGGACATTGAGGATCTCTCAGGCTGAAGAAAACGGTACTCCCTATACTGAGGAAAATAGAGGGATGCAGGATCAAGACGGTAAGTTCCGGTAACCCTGTTTCCAGAAGCTGGAGATCCGTAAAGATTTCTTACAGAGATATAGGCCTCAAGACTGTCCGGGGAGATCCACCCCTTAGCATTTCTGCTGAATGATGATATCACCTTCATACGATCTGGAAGAAATTCCTCAACCTTGATCTCGTCTCCACCAAGATAAACCTTCCGATTCTTCTCATTAACAAGGTAAAGACTAATTTTGTACTCACCTGTAGATGAGTAATCCTGAGTATCAAAGCTGAACTCATTAAAACCGTCGGCGGAGAGTATGATTGATTCTTCGTAAATCTGCTGTCCTTTAGGGTCTTCAACATTCAGAACAAGAGGGGTTCCCCCAAGTGATCTGTTCCAGTCTCCTGCTTTAATAATGAAGGCTCCATTGACTCTGTCTCCCGGCCTGTAAAGCC
>DHQL01000014.1:2162-2890 GCA_002408085.1 Spirochaeta sp. UBA5339 | reverse complement strand
CTGTCTCCCGGCCTGTAAAGCCCACGGTCTGAAAAGATCTGAGTTGTAAGTTGTCCAGGATCTCCGGCGCCATAAACACCACCCACATCGGAGCCGCTGAAGTCCAGAAAACGTCCTGGAGCTTCATAAGGGAGAAAGGAAAGATCCTCCCCCTTTGTAACTATGAAGGCTGTAGGAGTATTTTCACGCCGCGAGAATTCCATTTTTCCGAACTGCACATGTCCGCTATTGTCAGAGGTTTCGGACATAAGTGGAATTCCGTTTCGTCCGAGAACAGAAACAGTGGCTCCTGATACAGGACTTCCCGTTGCAATGGACTGAACAAACAGATCCCTTGAACCATCCTGATTGACCTTAAGGAGCATTCCCAGATCAGAAACAATAATCAGCCTCTTATCCAAAACCTGGAGAGAGTTGTTACTTCTCAACTCTCCAAGCTCTATCATAAAAAGGCCGTGTCTCAGACTCTCAGATGGAAGATGATTCAGGTACTTTGAAACATCCAGAGAGAAGTACTGAAGGTCGCTGGAGCTACTCCTATTGAGGGAAATCTTCCCATCGTATGTTTTCGAGATATTATTAATGGAAAAATTGTAGTTTTTAAAATTGAAATTTGTCAAATTCCCGTTAGACTGACTCACAAGATGGTTAATATCATCGGGAAGAATGCGGTGGATTTTGTAACCGACATTAGTGATACCCCGTGAAAATACAGAGAGTCGTTTGTC
>DHQL01000014.1:1742-1940 GCA_002408085.1 Spirochaeta sp. UBA5339 | reverse complement strand
AAAATACAGAGAGTCGTTTGTCTCCGGAAAGGGAGAGAAGATTTCCTTCTGATACAATCTGCAGCTCTCTCGGATAATCCCTGACCTGCAGAATCTTCTCATAGTCCTCTGCAAGATGATATCCTCCGTAAAAGGAAGCCCCCTCTTTAACCCGGATATAAAGGTATTTACCCGGATCTACATCTATCATAAAACTGT
>DHQL01000014.1:0-1498 GCA_002408085.1 Spirochaeta sp. UBA5339 | reverse complement strand
TCTACATCTATCATAAAACTGTGCAGAGATGTGTTCTCCAACTCAGTTGGAAGAACAGTACACTCCACTGCCTCAGCGAGCTTAATGACTTCATCCGTCACAAACTCGGGATCACTCCATCTAAAGTACTCAATCCCTTTCACCCCGGGTAGGTCAGGCAGATCTCTAGGCAGCTGCCATATCTCTAAATAGTCAAGAAGTTTTCTGCTGGGAGTCTCTCCCTTGGTATCCAGAACAAGGATCTGATCATAGTTCTGCTGTTCATTCTTTATAAGTTGAAGGGAGAGGGAATTTATCTTTACATAGGAGCCGATTCCGGGAATATCAAGATTCCGACTGCCCCCCTTCTCCAGACGGCCTCTTCCGTCAGCAACCTCAATGCCTCCAGAAACCTCAATATTCATCTCAACATCTTTCAGTGGCATACCCACAGGCTCTGAGGTTATATAAACTTCCCTGCCGTTCTCACTGTAGGAAATATCATATCCGTAGTCCCTGTTCTCGAGACTCCCTGAATCAGACTTTAGATCCGGATATATACGAACCCTACCTTCCATTGAATCCGAAACCACAGGATAATTGAACTTAAGTGTAACAAGAACCCTCTTCAATGTGGCATTTACCGGATCAATATAGAATTCAGGACTGCTAATAGTCATATCTACAGCCGGAGTGTCAAAGCTGAACTTCATACTGTTTACAGACACATGGGACGGAAAAAGACTTTTCGCGAGGGTTACGTCATAGCTTGTGTCGATTCCCCATGCTTCAGCCGGCTCGAAAAGAAGAATATTATCCCCTTTCCAGAACCAGGTGCCCTGGACAGCTGGCTTCATCGTAATACCCTCGTTAACAATACTATTGGCCATTTCTTTTGTGGCAGCGGAGCCTTGAAAAAGGATACGCAGAGGCGGAATCAGATCATTGCTATTACCGGGAGATGATGGTTCTGTAACCCTATATGAAACCATGATGGCTTTAGGCTGCCTGGTCTGCCATTTATCGTAGAGAAAGGCCACTCCAAGAAGCAAAATAACCAGAGCCGCTGCCCCAAGCAGAGTAAAAATAAGTATTTTTCTTATACGGCGAGAGATCTTTGAGAAAGAGATCCCTTTATCCTCCGCCTTATTCATTAACTTGACGGCGAATTCAGGAGGAGTGTACTGAAAGGAACCGAATATTGAAATAAAAATCTTTTTGAGAAGATCAGTAATTTTTTTTTTGTTCTCGCTCATAACCGTACCCGGCCTGGAAAAAGACAGATCTGCATTAGATACGCTCCGTATATTATTTATTGTAATAGCAGGAGTATACCGTCTCAGTGATTGATGAACAACATATAATTTAATATTTCAAAGATGCACCACGAAAAAGATTCCGGGTAAGCTCTCTCTCTCTATTTTTCGACGGAAGTTAAACTGGCGACTCACTCAGCCCACAGGCTCAGGGTTGTATAGGCGACCAGCCTTCGTCATAGTTGTTGCCTTCAGCATCAACT
>DHQL01000004.1 GCA_002408085.1 Spirochaeta sp. UBA5339 | reverse complement strand
GATTCCCGAGGAGATTCCCGAACCTGAAGAAATTCCGGAACCCGAAGAAATTGTTCCTGAGGAAATTGAGGAACCCGAGGAGATGGAAGAGGATCTGATGGAAGAGACGGAAACTGTAGACTACCAGGCAGATCAGGAGGAAAGTGAAGAGATCCCTGAAGAAAACCTGATGCCTCCCTTGGACCCCCGGGTTGTGGAATTGAGAAACAACTACAACCAGCAGGTTCTCTCGGCCATCGGCAGGCGCAAGGTCTATCCGGCGGGTTCCAGAAGACGGGAAGAGGAAGATGATGTAAGGCTCAGGATTCTAATCGATTCACGGGGACGCCTTTTAGAGGCGGAAGTTCTTGATTCAAAGGGATTTAAGCAGCTTGATGATGTCTCCCTGAGAGCCGTCAGACGCGCCGCACCCTTCCCCTCCCCTCCCGAGAATGCAGACAGCTGGGAGCTGATCTTCTTTATGGAGTACAAACTCGACTCATAAAAACCCATCTGTCTTTACCAGTCCCCTCCCCACCGGGAGGGAGCAGCTTTCACAAAACAACTCAATTAAAAAAAGTTACAATTAATATGTATTAACTATTGATAATATTCTTCATATTAATTAGATTAGCCACTCCTTACTAAATTCTAATTCACTATTTTGGAGAATGAAATTGGAAACAACTAAATTGTACAAGTTTAAATTATTTATACTGTTGATTCTGCTTCTTACCATACAGCTGAGCGCTGAAGAAGCAGACACCCCTGATCCCGCGATTCCTTCCATCGTTATCGAAGGAGAGAGGGAGGAGGAGTTCATCCCCCTTCAGACCACTGCAGGTTCAAAAACCGAAGTTCCCGTTGAAGAGATTCCCCAGTCGGTATCTATTCTGGGCAAGGAGGAGATGGAACAGAGGGGGGTGCAGAAGGTGGACGAGGCCCTGCGCTACACACCTGGAGTCCTGGCCCAGCCCTTCGGTAGCGACTCCGACACCGACTGGATCTACATCCGCGGTTTTGATGCCACACAGAACGGAAAGTACCTGGACGGGCTTCAGCTCTTCTCATACGGCTTTGCGGGATTTATCACCGACACCTATATGATCGAAGAAGTTGAAGTCTTAAGAGGCCCCGCTTCGGTTCTCTACGGAGGAGCCAGCGCCGGAGGACTGATCAATGTTAAGTCCAAGAGAGCCAACGGCCAGAACTTCTACAATGTGGATACAGGGATCACCAGCGATCTGAACGGATATGTCGGTTTCGATATCGGCCACAGATTCTCAGACCTCAGCCCCTGGAGCTTCCGGTTTACAGGCCGGATCAAGGGAGGGGAGACACAAACCGAATACGCCGATAACTTCAGGACAACTCTGGGAGGAAGCCTCCTTTATGATCCCGATGAAAATACCAGCCTGGAAATCTACAGCTCATGGCAGTATGATAACCAGCGCCATGAGACCGGTTTTCTCCCCTATGAGGGTACTGTGGTTGAAAGCCCCAACGGCGGTTACATCCCCAGAGACCTCTATATCAATGAGCCCGATGAGGATACTTTTGAGGGGCAGCAGGCAAGCTTCGGCTACAGCCTTGAGCACAGACTGAACGACACTGTCCGCCTTGTTTCCAATACCCGCTGGTTCTACACGGAACGTTATGAGTACGGACCCTATCTCTACGGCTGGAATGCAGCCCAGGATGCCCTGAACAGGCTGAACTTTGCCCATGATACAAGCGCCCATCTTGCAGAAACGGACAACCAGGTTCTCCTGAGCTTTGATACTGCTTCTGTAGAGCACAACCTTATGACCGGATTAACCTATCAGTTCTACCACCTGGACCACTGGCAGGCCACGGGTGATGCCTCTGACCTTGATCCCAATGACCCTGTATATGGTTCTGATCTTCCCGCCCTTTATGATCCCTACACCGATGAGACAATCACCATGAACAAGGTGGGAGTCTATCTGCAGGATCAGCTGAAGTTCGGAGACGGATGGATCTTTACCGCCAACGGCCGCTACGACAGCGCCTGGACCGACCGGAACGACCGAAGAGAGCCCTCGGCATGGGTTACTCCCAACAGCTATACTTCCCGGGAAGGAGCCCTGAGCGGCCGGGCCGGACTGGCCTATACCTTTAACAGCGGCTTTACTCCCTACACCAGCGTGTCCCGCTTCTTTGAGCCTCAGATCGGAACCGACGCCGCAGGAGAGGCCCTGGGTGCCCAGACAGGTGAGCAGTATGAGGCGGGAGTCAAGTTTGTGCCATCCTGGATTGATGCCTTTGTCACCCTTTCAGTCTTCGATGTGACAAGAAGAAACTCATCCTACTCCATGCAGGATAATGACGGAACCTGGTGGATGGGAACCCATGGTGAGGTTCGCAACCAGGGTATTGAACTTGAAATAAAGGCAAAACCAGTCAGCGGACTGACCCTGGCCGGTGGTCTTACTCTCCAGAAGCAGCGTATTACAGAAAATGAAAATTCCGATTTTGTGGGTAAACAGCCTACCCTCATCCCCGCCGTGGCCGCATCGTTTACTCCCTACTACACCTTCGAAGAGGGGTGGGTGAAAGGCCTCTCCCTCGGAGGAGGCGTGCGGTATCAGGGAAAAACCTATGCGGATAATGAAAATGAACTCGAAATCCCCGCCTATACGGTCCTTGACCTGGGAGTTCATTACCGCCTGGCTCACTGGAACTTCTCTCTGAATGTGACCAACCTTCTGGATACGGTCTATGTGGTGGGAGAAGAGAATGCCATGAACTACGGAGAGGGGAGATCAATCCTTCTGCGGGTTCAGACATCCTACTGATTTGAAAGAAACTTGAAAATAACCAGGTAAAGGGAGGCCCTCAGCAGGGCCTCCCTTCTCTGGTTTGGAGGATTAAAGATGAAGAAATATCTATTGACCGCCCTTGCTGTCCTGCTTATGGTCAGTTGCGGAAACAGCCGGAGTGAAGAAACCTCATCCGCAGAAATTCGAAGCTACAGCGTGGACGGTGTGGAGTATACCATTCCCCTGAAACCGGAGCGCATAGTGGCCGACTACTATGTGGGAGAGCTCCTGAAACTGGAGGCAAACCTCGTAGGCGCAGACCTGACCTACACCTCCTCCGCATGGGAGGACAAGCTGGACGGAGTAACAGATATCGGCCAGTCCCTGGAGTCGGTTATGGCCCTGCAGCCGGACCTGATTATCACCATGAACCAGGGAATGATGGAACAGTACAAATCCATCGCTCCAACAGTCCTTATTCCCTACGGCCTATGGAATCCCGAGGAGCTGATAGAAGAGCTCTCTGTTCTGACAGGAACCGAAGAGACCGCCGAAGCCTGGCTGTCAGACTTCAACAGCCGGGTGGATGAACTGTCCCGGCTGATCCCCGATCCCGGCGAAGAGTATACCATTATTGATGTCTGGGGCGGCAACGCCTACCTCTACGGTGAGCACTACGGACGCAGCGGATACATCCTCTATAACAAACTGGGCCTGAAAGGGACTCCCGACGGAGAGAGAGATTATATCCGCAAACCCGACTCCTATCTGAACCTCTCCATTGAGGCTCTGCCCCGGTATGCGGGGGATGTCCTGCTCCTGATGTCCACAGACAATGATGCATCGGAAACCTCCTTTTTTACAGAGACCGTGGTATGGGAGAATCTGCCTGCAGTGCAGAATAACAGAGTGCTGACTGTGGATTCCCGGGACTTCCAGTTCTCCGATCCCTTCAGCCTGGACCTGCAGCTGGAAATCCTGACCCGCCTATTCCGGGAGGGAGAGTGAAAATCCTGAAATTTTCCCTCCTGGCCCTGACCCTGGTCCTCTCAATCCTGGGGTCCATCGCCTATGGTGAGATCAAAGTCCCCCCGGGGGAAGTTCTGCCGGCCCTCTTCGGCCGCTCCAGTGACTACTACAACAGTCTGATTGCCAATATCAGGGTACCCCGGGTCATCTCGGGAGCCCTGATCGGTGCAGCTCTCAGTGTGAGCGGACTTTTAACCAGCACTGCCCTGAGAAACCCCCTTGCCGACAGCGGAATACTGGGGATTCAGTCCGGTGCCACCGTAGGCGCACTGACAGCACTGCTTCTCTTCCCCTCGATGACCCCCTTTCTGCCTCTCTTCGCCTTTGCCGGAGGCATGGCTGCCTTTGGTATTCTCCTGCTTTTAAGCTTTGGAAGAAGGGGATACGAACCCAACCGCATAGTTCTGATCGGTGTGGCGGTCAACTCCATGGGTACATCGTTAATCGGGATAATTACTCTGATGAATGTGTACAAAATCAGGGACGCCATCAGCTGGCTAAGCGGTTCTCTTGTGTCCATAACCGGAAGCCAGATGCGGATCATTACTGTATACACCCTCCTCTTTCTACTGCTTGCCTTTCTGCTGATTCCCGTATTGAAACTGCTCCTTCTTGAAGACGGTGCGGTTATCGGGCTGGGCCACAATCCCACCCTCCTGAGAATAATTGTCTCTCTCTGTGCGGTTTTTCTGGCAGGGGTGGGCGTAGCCTATGCAGGGGTCATCTCTTTTATCGGAATCATTGCACCACAGCTGGCCCGGCGCATTACCGGACACGGAATGGAAACCCTTCTCCCCTCCTCCCTCCTGATCGGCGGTACACTGGTAGTACTTACTGACTTTCTTCAGCGGGTGATCTTCTCCCCAATGGAGATACCCGTGGGTATTCTGATAGGAATCCTGGGAGCTCCTCTGTTTATTGCTCTGGCATCGGGAGGGAAAAGATGATTCAAATCAAAGATCTCTCTGTGGTAATCAGCGGAAAAACCATTGTGGACGGTATCAGTCTGGAGGTGCAGAAAGGTGAGTTTTTTGCTCTGATCGGTCCCAACGGATCGGGAAAATCCACCGTTGTGAAGACCATATCCAGAACACTTGATCCGGCAAGGGGTGAAATAAAAGTGGATGGAAGGAACGGGAAGATCATAGCTCCCGGGGAGTACGCCCGAAAACTTGCAGCCATGAGCCAGCATCAGTCCAATATTGAGGGCCTTAAGGTCTACGACAGGGTGGCCTACGGGAGAGTACCCCATGCAGGACTCTTCGGCATGCTGAAGAAAAAAGACCATGACCTGATCAGAGAGTCCATGGAGGAGACCGATGTCTGGCACCTGAGGGACAGAGAACTTTCAAAACTGTCGGGAGGAGAGCTGCAGAGAGTCTGTCTGGCGGCATGTTTCGCTCAGGAGCCTGAAGTTCTGATCCTGGATGAACCCACAAACCATCTGGATATAAAACACCAGCATAGAATATTATCTCTTGTAAAGAGAAGAACCCGGAAGAATGGTCTTACGGTTCTCTGTGTACTTCATGATATAAACCAGACCATCCGCTATGCCGACAGAATCGGTATTATGAAAAGCGGTACCCTCAGGGCCGAGGGAATACCCGGTGAGGTTATCAATGAAAAAAACATCAGGGAGATATACGATATGAACTCCCGGATACACAGATCCCAAGACTCATGTTTTGTAGAGTTCACGGAGCTGTCTGAATAGTCAATGATTGAAGAAACAATAAAGGACTGACAATTCGGTAAAATTTGTATTGATCTCCTGCCATGAATTATGCTTTTTGGTACGGAGTTCTATAAATGAGTGATGAACCATTTGTCTTTGCAGACGAATCGGAAGAAAGCAGTACCACCACGGCTGAAGCCTGGGAGATCCTGATAGTTGATGATGACCAGGATGTTCATGATGCCACAATCTTTGCCCTGAAGGATATTGTAATCCTGGACAGGAAGCTTCAGTTCTCCCACGCCCATTCGGCAGAAGAGGCCATAAATTATCTGAAGCACCACAGTCAGACAGCAGTGATTCTCCTGGATGCGGTAATGGAGACTGATCAGGCAGGCCTTGAAGCGGTCAGGATTATCAGGGAAGAACTTCAGATGGAGGATGTCCGTATAATCCTGAGAACCGGACAGCCGGGCCATGTTCCCGAACTGGAGACTATCACCAGATACGACATCAACGACTACAAAACAAAAAGCGAGCTGACCAGGTCCAAGCTCCTTACAACCATTACAACGGCCATCCGCTCCTGGGAACAGCTCAGACGGGTCCAGAACAGCCGGATCGGTCTAGAAAAAATTGTAGAGGCCAGCAACCAGTTTATTGCCGCACGGGGTCTTCACACCTTTGCAGAAGGAGTGATCTCACAGATGGCGGGACTCTTCAATCTGGAGCCCGAGGGCATTGTCTGCGCCTCGGGGATTCTGCCGGGAGAGGAGGGTCCTGTATTCACAAAAGACGGGGACGGAGAACTCTATGTGATAGCGGCGGCGGGAAATTACAGCAGTATGATCAACAAAAATGTGGTCTCCCTCAATGACTCCCGCATAGTGGATTCCATCCGAACATCCATCGACCGGCAGACGACCATTCTAGGGCCCGACAGCCTGACAGTGTTCTTCAGGGAGAACTCAGGACGGGTCTATGCCACATATATTGCCTCGCCCAAACCCCTGAAACAGGTGGACCAGTACCTGTTGGAGGTGTTCTGCACCAATATATCACTCTGCGCCAGCAACATTGAACTGGTAAACAGGCTCAAGAGCCAGGCATGGGAGGATCAGGTACTCCATATTCCCAATATGACCGCTCTGATGGAGGAGATAGACCGCAGAAGCGCCGGCCCCTGCAAGGAGGAGGAACTTCTTCTCTTTGTGGATATCGCCTCTTTCAGCCAGATCAACGACCTTCTGGGTCATGACTATGGTGATGAGATTCTCAGATCTCTGGTCAATAAACTGAAAGAACTCTTTCAGAACAGGATCTATATATCCCGGATCTCCGCCGATCTTTTCGGTCTGGTGGGCTCAAGAGAGATCTTTACCGGAGAGGTTCTGGAAGAGCTGAAAACCATGGAGATTGAAACATCCGAAGGAACAAGGAATCTGACTCTCTCCATCGGAGTAACAAGGCTCTGTAAAAAAGATCTGCCCGCCTCGAGCCATCTTCACAACGCCTTCTTCTCTCTGAAAAAAGCCAAGGAACGGGGAGATGTTATCTACTACAACGAGGATATCGGTAAACAGATCAGAGAGCAGATACAAACCCTTCACGACCTGCGGGAAGCCCTCTATTCGGAGCAGATCTTTCTGGCCTACCAGCCACAGGCCGAGATGGAGGATAACGATATATACAGTCTGGAAGCCCTGCTGCGCTGGCGGAAGCCCGATGGAACGATGATTCCCCCGGACCGTTTCATCCCTCTGGCGGAGCAGTCCGGTCTGATCGTCAAGCTGGGTGAGTGGGTCCTGAAGCAGGCCCTTACTGATCTGAAGGAAATCCATGAAGCGGGATATCCGGATATGAAGATGGCTGTAAACGTCTCTGTAATTCAGCTGCAGCACCCGGACTATATCAGAGTCCTTGATCAGATAATTGAAGAGTCCGGCATCCCTCCCGGACAGCTGGAACTGGAGATAACAGAGTCCGTATCCATTCTATCTCTGGAACATGTTCTGAAGCTGCTGGGTGAGATCAGGGACCGGGGAATCAGTATTGCTATTGATGATTTCGGTACGGGCTACTCCTCCCTCTCGACAATCGACCGCTGGCCGGTTAACCGGATCAAGATTGACAAGTCCTTTATTCAGACCATGGACCAGCATGGAGGCCGGATTGTTGATATGGTGATTCCCCTGGGAGAACAGCTTTCCATGAAGATCCTGGCAGAAGGAGTAGAGACTGAGGAACAGCTTGAAAAACTGAAAGACCTCCACTGCAGTGAGATTCAGGGATTTCTTCTGAGCAAGCCACTGCCTCTGAAGGAGCTGCTTCTATGGCTGAAAGAGAGGGTTGGAAAATGAAAATATTATATAAGTATCTGACAGTTTTTTCTCTGATCCTGCTTATTGCCGGCTGCAGCCGGGAGCCTGTCAAGGTCGGTTTTATCAGCGGTCTTTCGGGAGGGAATTCAGATCTGGGAGAGGCCGGCCGCAACGGCGCCATGATGGCGGTTGAGGAGATCAATGAAACCGGAGGAATTGACGGTCAGGGTGTCAGCCTGTTAATCAGAGACGACGGTAATGATACTGAAAAGGCAGCTGCCGCCGCCCAGGAACTGGCCGATGAGAAAGTTATCATGATAGTAGGACCCTTCAGCACGGTTATGGCGGAAGCGGTCCACCAGGTTACCGAAGAGGCGGAGATACTGACTATAACCCCCACCGCCTCGGCAATGCAGCTGACCGGCAGGGATGACTACCTTTTCAAACTCAACTCATCAACCAGAGACAACGCAGGAGCCTATGCTGAGTTTATGTATGGTCGCCTGAATCAGAAAAGAATTACCATTGCCGCTGACCAGGTAAACCGGGCCTTCTCAGAGAGCTGGGTGATCGAGTTTAAACACCAGTTCAAGGCTCTCGGCGGAGAGGTTCTGGGGGCATCCTACTTTGACTCCACTTCTCTCCAGGCATACAAACCCCTTGTTGATAAACTTCTGACCGGGAATCCAGACTCAATCCTGATTGTCTGCAGCTCCGTTGATACGGCGAGACTGGCCCAGCAGATCCGAAAAGCTGACTCGGAGATACCCCTGATAACTTCTGAGTGGGCCGGGACACAGCAGCTTATTGAGCTGGGCGGAACAGCTGCTGAGGGAATGACAGTTCTTCAGAACGTCAATTTCTTCGGAAAGGAAGCGGCATTTCTCGAGTTTGTAGAGAATTACAGACTGCGGTTCCGATCTGAACCGAGTTTCTCAAGCATCATGGCCTATGAAAGCATTATGGTAGGTCTGAACGCCTACAGCCTGAAGTCAAAAAAAGAGAGCCTGAAGGACGCCGTAATTGCCAACAGTCCCTACCAGGGTCTTCAGCAGGTGATTAAATTCAACCACTTTGGCGATTCAGCACGAGATCCTGTTTTCGTTGAAATCCGAAACAGGGAATTCAAGCTTCTTGAACAGCCATGAACCTTAGTTTCCGGTCCTTCTTTCTGATCTTCATATCTCTGATCTTTCTTTTCACCCTGATTGTTTCAGGAGCTCTGATCTTTCTGTTCAGGGGTAATGAGATCATGCAGGATGAGATCAGTGAAGCCGACAGAAGAATAGAGGAGCTCTCCTTCAGAACAGAGTACCAGCTGGCTGTGGTGGAACGGACAATGCGCTTTATCCTCTTTTCCCGCAACGCCATGTCCGATGAGTACTTCGGCAGAACCATTGACGAGGCCATCAGGTATCAGAAGCTTCTGAGGGCAATTTATGTGATTGACGGAAATGGAAAAACCATTGCCGTCGGAGCCCGGGAGGGCCGATCCTCACTTCACCCGGACTATCAGGGAATTGATTTTTCCTACACTGCCCTCTACAACGAGGATGTTCCAGAGGGCAGCATCATATGGAGTGATAAATTTATCTCAAGCCTCACAGGGGATACATCTCTGGGAGCTATATCCAGGAGCGGTGACCTGACAATAATCACCGAACTCTCCCTGGAGGGCCTGCTGACCACATTCGATGTTATCAGCTCCGGTCCGGACCGGATATGGGTCATCGATAGAAAGGGGGAACTGGTTATCGACACCGGAAGCCGTGACGGAAGTGCTTTTATCAATGTCAGGGAAGTCCCCTTTATGAAGGCGGCCCTGAGGGGTGAGGCTGTATCAGAGCAAGTCCGGTTCGGAAACCGTTCCTACTACATCCGCTATACCCGGTCCGACCAGCTGGGCTGGCTCTTTCTCATAGGCATACCCGCAGGAATAGAACACTTTCTGGTCTACAACACCCTGATATCCCTGCTTCTTATGATGGTTACTTTTCTTGTGATCTCAATGATTATCTTTCCCTTCTGGACCACCAGACTCTCAAAGGACGTCGGCTTTCTCAGAGATCAGGCGGTGGCTATCTCAAACGGTACTGCCCCGAAAGAGTTCAGCCGCGGAGTCGTGTCGGAATTCAGAGAACTCAGCAGCTATATGGGAAAAATGTACGCCAAAATCAGAGGAAGAGAGGAAGATCTCAAACTTCTTAACCAGAACCTGGAAGAGATTGTGGATGAGAGGACCAGAGAGTTGAGCCGGAGAAATGATGAACTGAATAATACACTGGATGACCTGAGCAAAATGCAGAACATTCTGATTCAATCGGAAAAACTGGCGGCCCTGGGACGTATGGTTGCCGGTGTAGCCCATGAACTGAATACCCCTCTGGGTAATGCCAATATGGCGGTAACCAGCCTCAGGGACTTTCAGCATGATCTTCAGAATAAACTGGATTCGGGACTGAAGCGTTCGGACCTGAACAGTTACCTTGAGCACAGCCTCCATGGAATAGATATTGCCGAAAGGAACCTGAACAGAGCCGCCGAAATGGTAGTCAGCTTCAAACATGTTGCCAACGACCAGACAACATCGGCAAGGCGGAAATTTAAACTTCTGGAAGTAATCCACGATGTAATCATCACCCTTCAGCCCACCATCAAAAGGAGTCCTCACAGGGTTAAGATATCCAATAACCCCGATATAGAGATGGACAGCTTTCCGGGAGTTGTGGGCCAGATAATCAGCAATCTGATAAACAATGCACTGATTCATGCCTGGCCCGAGGGGGGTACGGGGAAGATTTCTCTGTCCATAGAGGCAATTTCCTCTCCCTTCGAAAATACAGGCGCCCTGGAAAAAGACTGGGTGGAGATAAGGGTGGCCGATAACGGGAAGGGAATTCCCGAAGAATACGGTCAGAGGATTTTCGATCCCTTTTTCACAAGCAGGATGGGCTCAGGAGGAACAGGCCTTGGACTCAATATTGTCCATAACTCGGCAGAAAATATTCTGGGAGGCCTTATCCGCTATGAAGAGGCCGAGGGTGGAGGAACTGTATTTATTCTGCAGATTCCCGCCATCGCACCTAAAATGATCTAGACTATCCCATCTTTTTCAGGTTATTGCGTACATCCTCACCTATGGTCGTCACCTCTTCCATGCGGGATACAACTGTATGAACATCATCACGGACTCCCTCCACCGCTGATATGGTCTGCCTGGACTGTTCCTCCAGAGACTGGGTGTAGTTCTCGTTTTTCTCAACCGTCTCCACAATGGCCCGATTCAGGGAGCTGATTTTCTCTACAATTCCGGCAATCTGATCCATACTGGAGACGACATTGCTGATCCTGGACTCGATACCCCTGACCTTGTCTTCAATGGAGCTGACGGCAGTTGTGGTTTCATGGGACAGGTGCTGGACCTCCTGAGAGATTACGGTAAATCCCTTGCCGTGTTCAGCGGCCCGTGCCGCTTCTATGGCCGTATTGATGGATAGCAGATGAGTTCTTTCGGCTATCTCGTTGATAAAGTTGATCATCTCAGTAATCTCACCTGTTATGCTGTTCAGCTCACCGACGGTCACCCTGGTATGAGCCGCCCTGCTGGAGGCCTCCCGGGTAACATCATCCACCTCTCCCACATTGGAATAGATTGTGGATAGGGCATTCAGCATATGGCCCAGAGTATCCGAAAGTTCCTGGATGGAGCTGTTCATCTCATCTGTAACTCCCGAGGTCTTCACCATCCGGTCTTTGATCAGAAAGGCCTTTTCCACAACCGAACCTACCATCATGCTGGCCTGGTCAATATAGTCCTTCCGCTTCTCCCTGGACTCGAGCTGATTCATTTTAAGGGCATTCTCCGCATTTGCGGCATACTCCTGCTGCTTCCGGGCCGTCTTCAGAAGCTCTTCAGCCTTATTCTTCTGATCCCGGCTCTCCTTCAGGGCTCCGCTGATCCTTCCAATCATCTTGTTGAAGAGTTCCGCCAGGTCTCCGACCTCGGTACCGTAGTCAACGGGAACCCCCTTATGGCCTTCAAAGGCTCCGGTCCGGGTCAGTTCATCCATTGAGTTTGCCAGCTCCAGCAGAGAGGATGTAGCTCCGTGTTCGGCCACATTCAATCCGATCAGTTCATGTTCCTCGTCCACCCGGACCCCTCCGGCTAAACGGTCAACCAGAAAATAGAAAAGGAGTCCCAGGCCGAAGGCCCATGCAAAACAGACTGCAACACCCAGTGCCTGAATGCCGATCTGGCCCCCGCGAGTCATATCTCCCAGAAGGTCCTCCCGGATAAAAAAACCCACCGCCAGTGTTCCCCAGGCACCGCAGATTCCGTGAACCGGAACGGCCCCGACAACATCATCCAGTTTTAATACCCGCTCTATAAAGAGGGTTCCCAGGAAGACGACTACACCGGAAATGGCACCAATCAGGGAGGCTCCCACCGTATCCACAAAAGCACATCCGGCGGTAATGGCAACCAGACCTCCAAGAACACCGTTGGCAATCATCTCTCCCTCAATCTTATGTTCCTTGTGGGTAACCCAGCTCAAAACGGAACTGACAAGACAGCCGAAACATGCCGCAAGGGTTGTATTCAGTGCGATGGGAGCTATGTCCGGAGTGGCTGCCAGAGTGGAGCCGCAGTTGAATCCGAACCATCCGAAGAAGAGGATAAATACTCCCAGAAAGACAAAGCGCATATCTCCGGGCTGAAAGTGGCGGGGATTACTCTTCCGCCCCGTAGCAGGATCAGTTTCAAACTTACCAATTCGGGGACCCACTACGATGATCCCGGCCAGGGCCATCCAGCCCCCCACCGAGTGAACCACCGAGGAACCGGCGAAGTCCTTGAACCCCCTGGCCTCCAGCCATCCGGCTCCCCCGGTAGCGGGATCGGCGCCGTGAAGGAAACTCCCCCAGGCCCAGTGTCCGAAAACAGGATAGATAATCACTGTCAGCAGGAAGGAAAGAAGGATGTACTGTTTCAGCTTGGCCCGCTCGCAAATGGCACCGGAGTCAATGGTAGCGGCGGTTCCCACAAAGACTGCCTGGAACATGAAGAACGCCGCCATCCAGGGATTCTCTATGGAAATCAGGAAGTCGGTAGTGCCGAAGAGTCCCATTTTAGACTGACCGAACATCAGGCCGAAACCGATGAACCAGAAACCGATAACACCGAGAACAAAGTCGGTGAGGTTTTTGATAGCCACGTTGATAGAGTTCTTTGTCCGGGCCATTCCGGCCTCGAGAGCCATAAACCCGGGCTGCATAAAGAAAACCAGTGCCGCACACAGAATCAGCCAGACATAGTCCAGATCAGTCTGAATTACATCAATCCGGGCACTCTGCTCATTCAGCCGTTCTTCAACAGCCGACAGCTCACTCTGTCCAAACAGCGCTGCCCCGATACACAGCATGATAACTACGAGTAATACCTTCTTCCTGTCCATAATAGAAAATTGTATTGACCCGGGTCAGGTACAGTCAACGAAGGGAAACCGGGGAGAAAAGAAATTACTTATAAAACTATATATAATATGGATTTAGTAATAAAAAACATTTTTGCGCGCCAAAAACCGCTTAACTGTTTCAATTGAAGGAGTTAGATCAGACTCTTAGCCCGGCAGCCGCTGCCTGCATGGTATCCGGAACTCTTCCGGAACTTTTCCGAAGCTCCTTCCTGGAAACCTTTATCAGCCTGAAAACATACAATATTGTGCCTTTCTCAGGATTGCTCTATCCGCCGCTTCTGCCGGAACTGCCGGGGACTGCATCCCATATACCGGCTGAAGATCCGTGAGAAATAGAAGGGATCATCCATCCCCACCAACCCAGCGGCATCGGCTACCCTTATATCAGGGTGCTCTGTAAGCAGGGATGCGGCTGTATCCATCTTCCTTGACAGCTGATACTGCTTGAAGCTCATCCCCGTAACCGCCTTGAGGGCCTTGTTGACAGTAGAGACCGAACGGCCCAGCTCCGCTGCCGCCTCCTCAACCCCGGCACAGCCGCATCCGTCTCCGATAAGGGTAAGGATGCGGTCCGCCAGCTGCCTCTGCCTGATGGTCACCAGCTTATGCTCCACAATGTACTCGGTCATAAAGCGGATGATCTCCAGCGCGCTCTCCAGCTTCTGCTCATCGTACTCGGGGAGCAGGCTGTACTCACGGCGGAGACGGCTTCTGTACTCGGGCTCTCTCTGCATTACCGAGGTTCCCAGGGTCTCATTGCTCATCCGGAACTGGCCGACGAGAAAGTATCCCACACACTCTCCGTCGATAATAAAGGGATAGACCGTCTCCATCAGCCCGGCGTGGCAGCGGTAGCGCAGAGGTCTTCCCTTCCCCGCCGCCTCACGGCACCTCTCCCGGTCATTGTTCCGACACTCCTCAAGGAGTCCCAGCTCCTTCTGAATCAGAGAGCAGTAGGAGCAGAGGGGCTGGTGCTGCAGGGGGGCCAGCTCTCTATACTCTGTGTCCAGTATGGACATCCTGAAACCGAGAACCCCGGCAATATGCCGGAAAATGGTGAGCACTTCATCATCAAAGACAACGTTGATCGGAGACTTCATGGATATATTTTTTCACTAAATTATGGTTTTGTCCATGTTTTTGACCT
Source organism: Spirochaeta sp. UBA5339 (assembly GCA_002408085.1). GTDB lineage: Bacteria > Spirochaetota > Spirochaetia > DSM-2461 > DSM-2461 > Oceanispirochaeta. The sequence continues at coordinate 73,941 of DHQL01000004.1, read as the reverse complement.
CTTTCTGCATTCCTTTGTCCTATGGAAGGGCATAGAATTGGAGACAAGGAGAGTATCAGTGAAGAAAACACTTATCATTATGGCCGCCGGGATGGGCTCCCGCTACGGCGGACTCAAACAGCTGGATATTATCGGTCCCTCCGGGGAAACCATAATCGACTACTCCGTCTACGACGCCATCAAGACCGGCTTCGACAAGATCGTATTTATAATCAGAAAAGATATAGAACAGGAGTTCCGCAGCAAAATCGGTTCTCACTTCTCCGGCAGGATCCAGGTGGAGTATGTTTTGCAGGGACTGGATAAGCTTCCCGAGGGATTTACCCCTCCTGAGAACCGGCAGAAACCCTGGGGAACGGGACACGCCATGCTCTGCGCCGCACCGGTTGTGGATGAGAACTTTCTGATCATCAACGCCGATGACTTTTACGGACGCGACGCCTTTGCCCGTGCCGCCGCCTACCTTGACTCCATCCCTGCAGGAAAGATGGAAGCCGGCCTGGTGGGGTTCTATCTGAAAAACACCCTCTCCGAGAACGGCACCGTTGCCCGGGGAATCTGCGAGGCCGACGCCTCGGGGAACCTGAGCGGTGTGGAGGAGACCCTTGAGATAGAGCGCCGGAGTGACGGCAGCTACAGCTGCCACAGCGGACGGGAGCTGAAGGACAGCGATCTGGTCTCCATGAATATGTGGGCCTTCAGCCCGGCTGTCTTTGAATACACAGAAGATTACTTTGTCGAGTTTCTGAAAGAGAGGGCGGTTGAGGAGAAGTCGGAGTTCTATATCCCCCTTGTGGTGAACACTCTGATTGAGAGGGAGAACACTGCGGTGAAGGTTCTGGATACGGACTCCGTCTGGTACGGGGTTACCTATAAAGAGGACAAGGATGCCGTCAGCGCCGCCGTCAGATCCATGGTAGCCGCAGGGGCCTATCCCGAAAAACTCTGGAAGGGAGAGTGAATATGACCGCAGTAAAGACAGAGATATTAAAGAAAGTCACAGCCAGTTTCTCCATTACAGGGGATTATCTGGACGGAGCACCCTACGGCAGCGGTCATATAAACGACACCTTTGCGGTCCGTGTAAGCCAGGCGGGCCGGGAGGTCCGGTACATCCTTCAGCGGATCAACAACCATGTCTTCAAGGACCCCGTCAGACTGATGGACAATGTATCAAGAATCTGCGATGAGCTCCAGAAAAGGCTTCACTCCACCGGAGACCCCGATGCCTCAAGACGCTCCCTGACGGCCATCCCCACCAGGGAGGGCTATCCCTGTCATATTGATGAGGAGGGCGAGGTCTGGCGGGCCTATCTCTTTATCGAAAACGCCGTGGGATACGATATCATCGAAAACACTACCCAGGCCTATGAAGCCTCCCGGGCCTTCGGCGAGTTTCAGAAGCTCCTGACAGAGCTTCCCGGTGACAGGCTCTACGAGACGATCCCCGGATTCCACGACACCCCCTCCCGGTTCAATAGGTTCAAAGAGGTCCTCGCGGCTGACCCCATGGGACGGGCCTCAACGGCGGGAGCGGAGATCGACTTCTTCCTCTCCTATGAGAACGAGGTCTCCCGGCTCCTTGACTTAAGCAGTCAGGGGCTGATCCCGGAACGGATCACCCACAACGATACCAAACTTAACAATGTGCTTATCGATACGGTCAGCCACAAGGCGGTCTGTGTTATCGATCTGGACACCTCCATGCCCGGTCTGGCGCCCTACGACTTCGGTGACCTGGTCAGAACCTCCACGGTTCAGGCCGCCGAGGATGAGAAGGATCTGAGCAGAATTGTGGTAAACAGGGATATGTTCAAGGCACTGGCCCGGGGCTATCTGAGCACCGCCCATGACTTCCTGACCCCCCACGAGAGGGACAATCTGGTGTTTGGCGGTAAGCTGATGACCTATGAGGTGGGAATGCGTTTTCTGACGGACTATCTGGAGGGAGATGTCTACTTCAAGACAAAGTACGATGACCACAACCTTGTCCGCTGCCGTACCCAGAAGACCCTGGTACAGAGGCTGGAGGAGCTGAAGGACGAGTTTGACGACTATGTCTTTGAGACTGCTGAAGCCCTCAGGTAGAGGATCTCAAATAAAGGCCATCAAGTTGAGGCGCTCTCCATTACCACCTCTTCCAGATCCAGCTCCCTGATCCGGGATATCACATCCCGGGTCCGGTGGCTGCCGAACTTCTTCAGAATACGGCCCACATGGGTCTTCACCGTAACAAGCTCGATATGCTTCTTATCGGCAATATCCTTCTGCTTGTAGCCCTGGAGCAGGAGCTTCAGGACCCCCACCTCCGCGGGGGTAAGGAGCATAAAGGCCCGTGTAAAGTGCTGAAGCTCCTCCTTGTAACGGCCGATCTCCTGCATCTTGCGCCGGATGGTCCGGGCGGCATAGCTGTGAATGGGTGCCTCATGGTTGTAGGCCTTGCGGATGGAGCTGATAATGTCGTACATGGAGTCTGTTTTGAGAATGTAGTCCACCGCACCGGCCTCAAAGGCCTCGATGATCCTCTCCTCCTCCTCATGACCGGTGAGGAAAACAACCTTCACATCGGGATACTTCCGGCTGATCTGCCGGCAGTAGCTGATACCAGCGGTGGGGCTCTCCATCTCAATATCCATAAGAATCACATCGGGCCTGTTCTCGGGAATAACATCCAGAAGCTCAGCGCCGCTGAATACGGAACTCAAGACCTCAATATCCGCTTCATGATTAAGTATATTGGAGTAGATCTTGTTCAGTTCCGGAAAGTCCTCTGCAATTATGCAGCTGATTACCTTATCCATCACGATCCTCCGGGATGTAGATCTCAAACCTTGTGTACTCATCAACTTCACTCTCCACATTGATTATACCACCGAATGCTTCGATAAGCTGCTGGGAAAAGGCAAGCCCCATCCCCCAGTTGCTGATTGAGGGTTTTGTAGAGTAAAAAGGTTCAAAAATGTGCTTTATCTCATCACCGCCTATGCCGCAGCCGTTATCCTCCACCCTAAGAACCAGGTAGTTCAGCTTGCGCCGTGAACTGATCAGGATCGACGGCTGAGGAGTGGAGCGGACGGCATCCCGGGCATTGGCGACCAGATTTCTCAGGACCTCCATCAGATAGGCGGTATCCACATTGATCTCCATATCCGAAGCCCGGTTCTCCCAGTTAAGATCGGAAAACTCCTGTACAATAAGGCGCTCAAGATCCGCCACAGAAATCCTTTCGTAGTTCAGCTTGATCCGGTCCAGCAGAGTGGGCATGGCACCCAGTCTCTCGATGGATTTTGTGCATATGCTCATTATATTATCCAGATACTCATCACTCTTCTCACGCTTTTCCTGTTCCGCCAGAAGCCGGACGGCTACAAACTGGTTCTTGATGGAGTGGGTAAAGACCCTGATTCCGCTTCCCGCTGTGCTCATCCTGTGACTGAAGCCGAGCTGTTTCTTTCTGACATTGAGCTCCAGGGAGTTGTAGACCACCGAAGTATAGAAGAGCACCCCCAGGGAGAGGAAGGAGAGTATGATAATCAGGGAACTGATAAAGCCCTCGTAGGGAAGATTGATCAGCTTCAGGGTACTGAGCCGCCAGATCTGAATGGTATGTCCGGGGAACCAGTAGAAGAGCAGAAAAACAAGGGCATGGATGGGAGTCATTGCCAGAACCATCAGCTGGGACCGGGAGCGTAGTATCTTGGGCTGCTGAATATGAATCCATATGGCCAGAAGAAGACTTGCAACCAGAACGGCCTTCATCAGAATATTAAGCCCCTGATTCAGAAGGTTCAGAAAATTCAAACCCGGGCGGACTCCGCTGAATACCGAATCAGGCTGAAAGAGTCTCTGCAGCAGATAGGGATCATCAAGGATAATCAGAAAGGCCAGAGAGGCAACGGGAATAATTCCGTATTTGAAGAGCCTCTTCCGGGAGTGCTGAGAGAGGGGGAAACCGATGGCCCCCAGAAGATAGAGGGCTATGCCGAAATTCATCATCCGGTACATATCGAAGATGGTCAGATCAAGAAAATAGTTGAGCTTCCAGAGGAAATCCGTATTTCCCCGGGCAATGGGATTGGGTAGAAAGTTGGCATAGGAGATGTACTCGGTGTAGTAGAGAAGCCCTGTCAGGGCCAGGCTGAAACCAAGGGGCATCAGCAGAAACCAGAGCAGATGAATGCTCTTTCTCTGCCTTATGGTTACGATAAGAGAAAACAGAAGATATGCTGGAATCAGAATTATCATAATCAACCGACATCTTATCACAGGCCAGTGACAGGTAGAACAAAAAAAAGATAGCAAAACCGCCGGAAGATCATCCGGCGGCCTTGTAACAGTTCATACCGGATTATTTGCTCTTCCAGTAGGCGATGGTATCGGCCTTGATTTTGGCGATAAACTCTTCGGGTGTGATGTTTCCGAAGACCAGATCGTTATCAAGGGGATAGAATACATTGGCAAACCACTCGGGCTGTCCCTGCATTACACCGTCATAGGAGACATGGAAGCTGGCAGCACTGTCCAGATAGGGTTTAACTTCCAGCAGAAGGTCGGGGTAGTAGGAGTTCTTCCGGGCGGCAATGTTTACTGTGTCTTTGGCCAGCTGATCCGCATAGGCTTCTTTGCTGATAAACTTCATAAACTCTTTGGCCCCTGCTGAGTTCCTGGCTCCCTCAGGGATGGCAAAACCGATCAGATAGGCTTCAACATCGGCAATGGTTCCTTTTCCGCCGTCGATTTCGGGGAAGGGAAAGAATCCCATATCAAATCCGGCATCCTGCTGGCTCTTGGTTTCAGAGGGAATCCATGTACCGCAGAGAACGGCACCGGACTTGCCCATGGCCCAGTCGGCCTGTGCGGCGGGGTAGTTGCTTCCGGCATATCCGCTCTGGAAAAGGTTTTCTCCTCCGGCACTCAGTTCATAGACCATCTCGGCGGCCTTGAGGAATCCGGGATCGTCCCAGGTTGCACCGGACTTATCGCTTGCGGCGGCCATCAGGTTTCCGGCACCCAGAGTACGGGCAACGGCCCAGTAATAGTAGTAGGCATTGTAGAAGGAGATATTTCCATCCAGAGCCAGGGCGGGAATGCCTGCGTCTGTAAGGGTCTTGTTGTTGCTGATAAACTCATCCCAGGATGTGGGAGCAGAGAGTCCGTACTCGGCATAGAGAGACTTGTCATAGAAGAATCCTGAGGTGATAAACTCATAGGGGAAGAAGTAGATATTTCCGTCTTTAGCATAGAGCTTCATCAGATTCTCATCAAAGAGATCCATCATGCTGGCCTGTCCCTCGGGTCCCTTCTCGTTGTAGAGAAAGTCGTTCAGGGGCTCAACAAGAACAGAGTCGTCCCGCAGCAGGGCTCCTGAGAGTTCGCTGAAGTCCTGGTCTACAAGGTCGGGTGCGTCCTGCATCAGCAGGCGGCTTCTGATCTTTGTCAGAATGTCTCTTCCCGCAAAGGTAATCTCCACCTTGATGCCTGTCTCAGCCTCAAAGAGGGCTGCCATCTCCTCCATAAAGATTGCCTGGGGTTCCCCGGCATTCCACATGGATACATACTCGATGCTGTTTCCTGCAGCAGCTTCTTCCTGCTGACCGCCGGCGAATACAGAACCTGCCGCCAGTAAAGCAGCAAATACAAGTACCAGAATTCTTTTCATTACATTTCCTCCAATAGAAAGTATCTTTATTCCTTTACAGCACCCATAGTCATACCGGCTACGATGGCACGGGAAAGAAGAATAAACAGGATAAAGGTGGGGATTACCACCATGGTGAACGCGGCAAACAGGGCAACCCAGTCACCCGTATACTGCAGACTTCCCTGCAGGGCGTAGAGTCCCATGGAGAGGGTGTACTTGGAGTCCTTGCTCAGAAGGGTCAGGGCCAGGAGAAACTCGTTCCAGAGGCCCACAAAGTTCAGAACTCCCGCCGCCACAAGGCCGTTTCCCGCCAGGGGGAGCATAATCTGAAAGAAGGTCCTGCCCGGGCCGCAGCCGTCAATCTCCGCCGCCTCCTCCAGACTCTTGGGAAGTGAAGCAAAGTAGGAGATCAGAAGAAAGACCGTAAAGGGAATGGAGAGGGCCACATAGACCAGCACCAGACCGGTCAGACTGTTGATCAGCTTCAGATCAAAGAGCAGGAAGAAGAGGGGCACCAGCAGCAGCTGGTAGGGAATCCCCAGGCCGAAGGAGACAAGACGGGTCAGGGTCTTTTTAAGCTTGAAATCCACACGGGCCAGAATATAGGCAGCCGGTGCACTCACCGCCAGAAGACCAAGAACAGAGGGGACCACGACTATTACGGAATTCATAAAGTAGGTACCCATGCGGTAGTTGTTCCAGACCTTGCCGTAGTTCTCAAACTGGGGAGTCTGAAAAATTCCCCAGATATTGCCGAAGAACTCCCTGTTTGTCTTCAAAGAGCTGTTGATAACCCAGAGAAAGACAAAGATGGAGAAGACACACCAGAAGTAGAGGAAGCACTTTGAGAGGATGCTCCACAGATTTATTTTTTTTACAGTCATCATCCGCCCCTAGTACTGAACCGATTCTTTTTTGGTGACTCTGGTTATGATCAGGTAGATCAGAACAACCAGAAGAAGCATAACCACACCCATGGCGGTGGAGTAGCCCATTCTGTAGATGGTTACCCTCCGACCGAAGGCGGTCATATACATATAGGTAGCCAGGTTTCTGGCTCCCTCCTGGGGAACATCCACACCGCCCCCCCAGGCATAGAGAAGGGAGAACTCCTTCACCGCCATAATGCACCAGTAGATAATAGTGGTGGTCAGAACGTCCCAGATCAGGGGGATTTTCACCTGAAAGAAGATCCTGAACTCGCTGGCTCCCTCAAGGTGGGCCGATTCTATCTGATCCTTGGGGACCCTCTCCAGGGCTGACGATAGAATAACAAAATAGAAGCCCGAATACATCCAGACCATGGCTACCAGGATGGCCCAGAAGAGGGTATCCGGTGCGGTCCAGGTGGGCTGAATATGCCCAAGGCCGATGATCCTTAAAAAACCGTTTAACAGACCGTACTGCTGGTTGTAGATAAAGGACCAGAGAATGGCAACGGCAACGGGATTGATAATGGAGGGAATGTAGATCAGTCCCTGCATAAACTTTTTGCCCCTGGGGTTGGAAGCGATCATACCGCTCAGGAAAAAGGCAATGGTAAAGGTCATCAGACCGCCGAAGACGATAATGCCGAAGCTGTTTGCCATAACCACAGACCAGAAGTGTCTGTCTGCGAAAAGCTCTCTGAAATTCCCCAGACCCACAAACTTCATATCCGATGTAAACCCGTTCCACTTGAACAGGCTGACGTAGAAAGCCCGAACCGCAGGGTACAGGAAAAGCAGGAAGTACAGAATCAGACAGGGCGCCAGAAAGGTGATAATCATCGATTTACTGCGTTTCAAAGCTATTACTCCTTGTGAAAATTGTGCCCCCTCTCCATTAAAATGAACAGTATGAATATAGGTCCTGATTTCCTGCCTCCCTGAGCCGGAAAGGCCGAAAAAGGTATGACACAACATCATACCTTTTCTCGTTTTTCCTGCATTTTTGAAGTTTCCGCACATTCAGACCTCAAATCGGTAGGATAAGGTCGCAGCTATTATCCTTCTTTACCCCAGGGAGATCGGGGTCTACCATTATCTGTATAAAGAGGAAGGAGAGCTTACTATGATCAGTATTCAGGCCAGCGTATCAAAGGGCTGGCTCCATAGAGAGAAGGGAATTGAGTATTCAAGGGAGTACTACTTTGATCCGGTATACAGAAGAGAGTGCGACAGGGAGATCGCCGCCTTTCTGGAAGAACGTTTTCCCGATTACAGAATCCACAATCTGGAGTCAAACCTTGTCTCCCTGGAGCACTACTCCCCGGAGCTTCTCTATGTGGGCGGCATACAGCCCAACCTGATTCTCGGCATGCTTCTGGGGGCCGACTTCATCCCCTACCCCGATCAGGATGCTGATATTTCAGAAACACCTCTGAAAGATCTGGAAAAGATTGAGGAACTCCCCTCGCCCTCAGATCTTCTGCAGGCGGATCTGATTAAAGAGTGGAGCACTCAGATAAGGGATCTTGCCGCCGGTGAGAAGGCAAATGTTATCCCCCCCTTCTTCTGGGACAGGGGCTTCAGGGCCACAATCCACGGATTTATCACCACGGCCCTGAAGTTCTTCGGACAGGACTTCTTCTTCACCGCCATGGACAACCCCGATTTTGTTCACTCCTTCTACCGCTGGTATGAGGAGTCCATGTCCCTGCTTATTGGACACTTTGCTGGCCTTGTGGATGCCCGGCCGACCTCCCTCCATATCGGAGAGTGCTCGGGAACTATGATGGGAAGCGGTGACTATGAGACCTTTCTGCAGCCCTGCCTCTCTGAAATAGCCCGGAATGTAGCCCCTGTCCGAATCCACTTCTGCGGCAACTGCGATCACCTGCTGGACTCCCTGAGCCGGACAGAGGGAATCGGCAGCCTTGATACGGGATCGGGAACCTCTGTTTCAAAGGTCAGAGAGCTTATAGGACGGGACTTCCCCCTGGACCTGATGCCTCCCGTGGAGCTGCTGCTCCAGGGAAGAGATCCCGGAGCCGTAATGGGGTGGATGGACCAGACCCTGAAGGAGAACGATGGAGGCCCTCTGACAATCAACTACCACCTGGAGCCGGGGTATGATGAGAAGAACCATCTGCTTCTCCATGACTATCTTTATGACAGAGGTCTGGTAGAGAAGGGCCGGCGCTGATTCAGACGGCGCTGCTGACCAAAGCCCGAGGGGCTTCGGCAGTGGCTTAAGAGTAGAACTGACTGGAAGATTTACTGATCGAACTCGAAACCCGAAATCAGATCGATGAACTCGGGCTTCAGCTGTTCAAACACCGAGTCCAGGGTGTAGCAGGTGAACTGCACCGTGCCGTTCTGATGGGATGTGATAAAGGTGTAGAAGATAAAGTTCAGACCCGCCGTCCGGGCGGTGTACTTCACCAGCTCCCCCTCCAGGGTCCCTATGCGGCAGGGTTCTACATCCAGAATTCTGGCATTGGGATCCAGGCTGTTGGCATTGACAATCATCAGCTCCTTCAGGCTGGCAAGGGGTATCTCCAGGCCCTCATGAATAACCATGGCATAGGCCGTTTCATCATGGTTTTTAAACTGAAGCTCTGCCTGGGGATTCAGTCCCGATGTGGGGAGCCAGTAGCCCGTATCCACCGATGCCCTGTACCTGCCGTTGCTGCTTTCAAAGAGCTCCTTTCCTTCATTATCGATATCCAGAATCCGGAGGGTGCCTTTCCTCTTCTCAAGATCGGCATACTCCCAGGTAAAGTCATCATGGAGGATGATCTTTCTGCCGTCTACGGTGACGGTTCTGTCCTGGGCGGACAGCCCTGCGGCAATCAGTGAAACCAGTGTAAAAAGGATAATAACTCTTTTGTGCATGTGAACCTCTTGAGGATTGATATATGACTCAAATTATTATCCATTGGAAATAGCTTATCCATTTATAAACAAAAAAAACCTCACCCTGCCGAGGCAGGAGAGGGTTATTTTTGTTCTACAGGAAGGAGACCTTAGAGTTCAGCAGCGGCACTGGCTCCGGCAATACGTCCGAATACCATGATGTCGGGAATGGCATTTCCTCCGACACGGTTACCCGCGTGGATTCCTCCGGTAACCTCACCGGCAGCATAGAAGCCGGGGATGGGGTTTCCGTCTGTATCCAGTACCCGTGCATCAGAGTCTATCCGCAGACCGCCCATGGTGTGGTGAATACTGGGCTTACGGGGTGTAGCCCAGAAGGGTCCATCCTCGATCTTCTTACCGAGTCTTACCTTTCCGAAATCCTCATCCACACCGTTTTCACAGAAGCTATTGTACTTCTCAATCTCCGCAACAAGTGTTTCAGGATCGGCGCCGAACTGCACGGCAAGATCTTCAAGAGTTTCTGCCCTGTAGATGCTCTTGTCCTTAAGCAGCTCATCGATGGAGTTACCCCAGTAGTTTTGACCCCCAAGCTGGGGGTCACCGGAGGATATCTGGTCACCGATGATCCAGAACATCCCATCAGTCTGCTCCAGTGCCGCCTTGGAAAGAACATCCCGGCTCTCATACTCAGAGACAAAGCGCTTTCCTTCCTTATTGACAAATACCTGGTCATCTGCGGAGCCCCAGACACCGCCGCCAAGAGATCCTGAGACAGGGTGAGAGCTGGGCATAAGCTGAATGTAGCCCATTCCCACCAGATCGGCACCTGCTTCCCTGCCCATGATGATACCATCTCCTGTGGCCAGAGCAGTGTTGGTTGTAGGCATATCGGGGGTTAGGCATGCCCAGTAGTTGTCATACTCCATGGCCAGTTCGGGATTGGCACCGTAGCCGCCGGTAGCCATAACAACCCCCTTGTTGGCAGTAAGAGTAACCTTTGTTCCATCGGGCTTAACAGCAAGAACACCGCTTACTTTTCCATCTCTCATAATCAGTTCGACCGCTTTTGTCTCCAGCATAATCTCGGCACCGAATTTGGTTGCAGACTTCTCAAGGGGAGAGATAAAGCCATGCCCTACAGAGGTGGTCAGTGAGTGCATTCGAGGCCAAAGTCCTCCCAGAACTGTGCTGACATCGTCTCTTATATCAGTTTCGTCATCATAGGAAGCGACCCACTCCAGGGCGGCAAGAGACTGGGATGTCACTGTATTGAGCAGTTCATAGGTTCCGTGAATTTCAGATCCGTCCAGACCGGTCCGTTTACCCGACTTATAGCTCTGGTAGGTATGAAGAGCCACTGAGTCAAAGAGAACTGAAGTGTCCCCCTTGAGGTACTCTCTGATCTGTCCCTGAAGCTCCTCGAGGGTTCCACTGAAGTCGGCATCGATGGAAGCAGGATCTACATCAAGGATGGATTTCAGTTCGGTAATCTGTGAGGGCTCCATATCGATGGCCGCCTGACGGACAGGGTCCACCGCGTTGTAACCACCGCCGGAACGGATGGTGTTCCCGCCGATGCTGGCACCCTTTTCAATTACAATGACTGATGATCCGTTGGTTCCCGCGCTCAGTGCCGCAGCAAGACCGGCACCACCGGCTCCGATGATAATCACATCGGCGCTCTTCTCAATATCCTCACCGGCAGTCTGAACAACAGCAGGTCTGGCTTTGAGGGCTTCCACATCTCCGCCTGCCTGTTCTATACAGGCGATAACGGCACTGATAACAGCATTACTGGAAACCGATGCGCCGCTGACAGTATCAACATTCAAGGTCTGTCCCTTGACGATATCCGCGGGGATTCTGGTCAGAGCAGGATCTGAAATCCCCTTTGTCTCATGGTTTTCTCCCACTGTGATGGAGAGAATTTCCGTATCACTGAACTCGACGGTAACAGGGACCATTCCTCCAATCCCCTGGCTCTCCGCCTGATATGTTCCCGCCTTGAAACTGATGCCCTTGTCCTTTCCGGAACAGCCTGTCATGGCCAGACCGGACAGAACCAGCAGCAGTGACAAAGCAACTGCAGTAATTTTCCTCATTTACTTCCTCCGATAATTTTATATCGATATTTCTTTAACGTTGTATAAAGTATCAGAGGTATACTTGTAATTCTGTGGTGCACACTACATAAAGGTAAAAAATCAGGTAAAACTGTCAGCCAGTTCCTGCAGAGCCGGGATACTGTTAATAATGATCCGTCCCCGGCGGGTCTCAAGAATTCCCTGCTTCTTTAAAGCACCCAGGGCACGGGCAACATTGGTTCTATCCAGGGCAATAAAATCAGAGATCATTTCCTGGGTCGCCGAGATGATGCAGGGAGCCGAAGTGTCAGTAAGTTTTTGCTCCTCCTGACTGGCTGTAAGGTTGAGAAAACGGACAAGCCTCTCATAACCGTCTGTATAGAGTAGATCGTACATATCACACTGAACTGAAACAGACAGATCCTCATAGAAGGTCAGCAGTTTTCTCATAATCACTGGATTCTCAACAAGCATCTGCTCATACTCCTGATGACCGAAAAGCAGCAGTTCCACCTCGGGACAAGGCTCAAACATCATGATCTGTCTGGCATATTCTGCCTGGCTACGGGAGTAGAGCTGGAGAAAACTTCCATTTTGTAAAACTGCATTGACCTTACGCAGGCCGTCAGAACGGCCGATCAGAAGACGGCAGCTTCCTGAAAGGACATAGTAGGCGGCATAGGGCTTATCAATTAGCTCTCCATAGCTCATCAGGCTCGAACAGCAGAAAGTGCCGCAGGAGTACTTTTTCAGAACAGGGAGGAACTCGGTAAAGTCATTATTCAGATTCCGTTGGGTGATCATCAACCCTTCTTCACAGAGATTCTGGCTCCGGGAAGAACACAGGAGATCCCCTGCTCCGCATCCTGATAGATTACATCATCGATGCAGTGTACAAACTCCATAATACAGGGACACTTCAGGGTGTAGAGGACACGGTTACCCTCCTTGCGGTCAACAAGGATGCCTGCCTGTTTGAGAATGGAAAGATGCTTGGATACAGTGGAAACATCCGCCCCCACCGCCTCGGTGAGCTCAGATACCGACAGACAGTTCTTGGTCAGCAGATCCACCATAAAGATGCGGGTGGGATGGGCCAGGGCCTTCATTACCAGGGCTCTGGCTTCGGCCAGACCTTTTTCCTTCTCATAACTCATGATTAGAATGTGATGAAATTTACCGATTAGGTCAATATATCCTTGACTCTATTTGGCATTTTTGCCAAATTGCCAATATAATTCCTATTGAAGGAGAATGAAAATGTCCGAAAAGAAGATCGGTTTTTTTGCCAAATATCTAAGCCTCTGGGTCGCCCTCTGTATCATCCTGGGAGTCGCCATAGGTGTATTGTTTCCTCAGGTTCCCGAATTCCTGGGCCAGATGGAGTATGCCAATGTCTCCATTCCCGTAGCAGTCCTGATCTGGCTGATGATCTTTCCCATGATGCTCAAGGTTGACTTCAAGAGCATCGTCAATGCGGGAAAGAAACCCAAAGGCCTGATTATCACTCTTGTCATCAACTGGCTGATCAAGCCCTTTACCATGTACCTGATCTCCTGGTTTTTCCTGAAGGTCGTCTTCAGGGCCTTTATCCCGGAACTCCTGGCCACAGACTACATCGCAGGAGCTGTGCTTCTGGGAGCGGCCCCCTGTACGGCCATGGTTTTTGTGTGGAGCTACCTCTCCGACGGTGATCCCGGATACACGGTTGTACAGGTTGCGGTAAACGACCTGATCATACTTGTGGCCTTTGCCCCCATCGTGGCTCTGCTGCTTGGGGTAAGCAATGTGCATGTTCCTATGGATACTCTCTTTCTCTCGGTGGTTCTCTTTGTGGTCATCCCTCTGACCGCGGGATTCTTTACCCGCTCTCTTCTGCTGAAAAAGCATACAACAGAGTGGTTTGAGAATGAGTTCTGCAGCAGGTTCGACGGCATCACAGAGGCGGGACTGCTTCTGACTCTGGTCATCATCTTCTCCTTTCAGGGGGAGACCATTCTGGCCAACCCTGTCTCCATCATCCTTATCGCCGTTCCCCTGATCATTCAGACCTATTTGATCTTCTTTCTGGGCTTCGGCTGGTCAAAGCTCTGGAAGGTCCCCTATCAGGTGGCGGCTCCCTCCGGTATGATCGGAGCATCCAACTTTTTTGAACTGGCAGTGGCTGTGGCTATCAGCCTTTTCGGACTATCCTCGGGAGCAACCCTGGCCACCGTGGTCGGCGTTCTTGTGGAAGTTCCCGTCATGCTGAGCCTTGTAAAAATAGCAAGATCAATGCGAAGCAGATATCCCCAACTGGAGACAGCATAAGATGAAAACCGTTATTATCGGAGCCGTAGCGGCAGGAACCTCGGTGGCTGCCAAGCTGAGAAGAAACGACGAAGATAGGGAGATCCTGATCTTTGAAAAGGGAGAGTTTATCTCCTACTCTACCTGCGGCATGCCCTACTTTATCGGCCGGGAAGATGTGTCGGCGGAGGATCTGACCCCCCGGGACCCCGCCTGGTTTGCCAAGCGCTTTCAGATCGATATCCTAATCCGCCATAAGGTCCTGAAGATCCGGACAGAGGAGAAGGTTCTGGAAGTAGAGAACCTGAACACCGGAGAGGTCTTTATCGAGAGTTATGACGACCTGGTTCTGGCCACCGGAAGCAGCACCTTGATTCCTCCCATTGGGGGAGTGGAGAAGAACCATGTATTCACCCTGAAGACCATGGAGGACACCCTGGCCCTCAACTCCTTTATTGAAAAGGAGAAGCCCGAAACTGCCGTGGTTATCGGAGCCGGTTTTATCGGTCTGGAGATCTTTGAGAACCTGAGTGAGAGGGGCATCAGAACAGAGCTGATCGAGGCGAAAGAGAGCCTTATGCCCGTTCTGGATGATGATATGAGCATCTGGATCGAGGACTACTTCCACTCTAAGGAGCTGAGCTATAATCCGGGAGAGCTGGTCAGCACCATCGATGAAAAATCGGTAACAACCAGATCCGGAAAATCCTTTGATGCCGACCTTGTTGTCGTATCCGCCGGTGTCAGACCCGAGACAGAACTGGCCGAAGAGGCCTCCATAGTCCTTGGTGAGACCGGGGCCATTAAGGTGGATGACCGGATGAATACCTCGGTACCCGGCATCAAGGCCGTGGGAGACTGCGCCGAAGTCTGGTCCGCGGCCACGGGCAAACCCATGTACCGCCCCATGGGCTCAACAGCCAACAAGATGGGACGGATTGCCGGAGACTCCTGTAGCGGGGGAGACCTGAAATTCCGGGGTGCCCTGGGAACGGGGATCGTCCGGTTCTTTGACCTTGAAATCGGCTTTACCGGTATGGGACAGAGAGACGCCGAAGCCGAGGGCTATGATGTGGAGGTGATCCACAATATCAAGGAGAACCAGAGCAAGTATCTTCCCGAGTCCAGAGAGATGGTTATCAAGGCCCTGGCCGACAGGAAGACAGGAAAGGTTCTGGGAGTTCAGATTATCGGAGAGAGAGGAGTCGACAAGAGACTGGACGTCTTTGTTACAGCCATCACCTTCGGGGCGACGGTGGATGACCTCTTCCATCTGGATCTCTCCTATGCACCCCCCTTCTCCACCACCAAGGACCCTGTTATGTATACAGGGATGATTCTGAGCAACGCCCTGAACCGCGGCAGACGGATCATTACCCCCGAAAGGCTTCTGGGGAGTGAGGATAATTATCAGATTATCGATGTCCGATCTAAAAAGGACTATGAAAAGGGTCATATCGATGGTGCACTGAATATTCCCCTGGCGGTTCTCAGGGAGAAGATGGAGGAGCTGGACAAAACAAAGCCCACCATCACCCACTGCAACAAGGGTGTTACCGGCAACGCCGCACAGAATGTTCTGATCAACGCCGGGTTCACCGAGGTGTACAACATCTCCGGGGGCTTTAAAAACTACAGGATCTACAAGAAGTACAGGAGTTAAAAATTGAATATTGCCTTTATCTGTATTGGAAACACCAGCAGGAGCCAGATGGGAGAGAGCTGGGCCAGAAAACTCGCCGGTGACGGCATAAACATCTTCAGCGCCGGAACAAGACCCGGCTCTGGTGTTAAGCCCGGGGTTACCGAAATTATGGCAGAGGTTGGATCTGATACCGAAGGACAGTACTCAAAGCCCCTTTCCGAACTTCCCGGGGAGATCGACTACCTGATTCTGATGGGAGAGGGTGTGGACTGCCCTGACCTGGGAGAGAAATACCGGCAGGACTGGGGATTCCCGGACCTGGACGGCTCCGATATGGAAGCTCTGAAGGAGCTCAGGGATGCCATAGGAGAGAAGGTAAAGGAACTTCTTTCATCAATCTGATGGTTGGCAGCCGGGAACAGGATTCCCGGCTGTTTTTGGTTTCGGGTCTTATGATTTCATCAAAAGAGGACTCTCAAGCAGCTCTTCAAGGGTCATGGGTCTGGCAAAAAAGTATCCCTGAACATACTGGATACCGATCTCCTTCAGGGCCTGAAGCTCTCCCTCTGTCTCCACTCCCTCGGCGATGACCCGGCTGCCCATGGTGTTGCCGATCTCCAGAAGGGAACGGCAGATCTCCTGGTTCCGCAGTCCGCTGGAGACTCCGGTAATAAAGGAGCGGTCAATCTTCAGGGAGTCGAAGGACATATGGTAGAGGCGGTGGAAGGAGGACTCACCGGTTCCGAAGTCATCGATGGCCAGACGATAGCCGCGGCCGATCAGGTCATCGGCAATCTGCCAGAACGCCTCAATAACAGCGGCGGCGGAGGACTCCGTAATCTCAAGCTTGATTCTCTTCCTGTCCAGACTGTAGGAGTCAACAAGACGGTCAAGTTTTTCAGGAAAGTCGATTTCAAGGAACTGCAGGGGGCTAACATTCACTGTGATAAAGAACTCCCTGTCCCCCAGAGGTCCCGAAAGAATCTTCAGAACCTCTTCAATAACATACCATCCCAGATTAATGATCAGACCGTTCTCCTCGGCCAGAGGAATAAACTCTGCCGGAGAGATCATTGAGCCCAGAGCCCTGCTGTTCCAGCGGACAAGAGCCTCACACCCCACCGCAAGGTGCTCAGAGGTGCTTACAATGGGCTGGAAAACCATATTCAGCTCCCCTGTGAATCCCGGCTGACTCATTGCGGTATCAAGTACCAGGGTCCGGGCTTTGTGATCCTGAACCGAAGAACTGTAGAGGGCAATCTTATCGATGTCTCTCGCACTCTCATCACTCACCGTGGAATGTGACATGGAGAGAAGCTGATCCAGGCTGTCGGCCTCATAAAAGGGAACAAAGCCGATCTTAATTCTGAGTCTCAAATCCCTGTTACCCATAAGTATGGGCTTTCTGAACTCCTGCAGGAGAGATTCGGCAAGTTCTATCCCCCTGCCCTCCTCACCATCAGTAACAACATAAAAGGTAAATCCCCGGCCCCGGAAAAGTCGGGAAACCCTGGAACAGGAGTCTTTAAGGCGCTGGGCAAAGGCCGCAATAACCTCATCAATTATGCTGTCAGAAAGAATCAGTGAAAGCTCTCTCATATTGCTCAGAGTGATGGTAATGAGGCTTCGTTTGTCCTCATACCTGACGGGTGCTTCCTCAGTCTGAAAGAAGGAAAACAGATTATCCAGACCGCTGGCCTCATCATGAAAGGCAAGAAACTCCAGTTTCTCTTCCGCATCAATTCGCCTGCGCACCTCCTCCTTAAGCTGATCATTCTCACTGTTCAGCAGCTGATTCTCAAATAGTCGTGCCTGATAGGTAGAGCTCAGGATAATAACAAGGAGGATGGATGCCCAGAAAAAGAGGTAGAGGAAGTAGTTGAAGATGTGCCTTCGTACTATATTCTTAAACAGAGATGTTCTGTCCAGGAAACCATGGATCTTAAAGACACCGTTTCTGGTCTCATGATCGATTATCGCCGGCTTCTGGCCGATGGATTCAAAAAAAGTAAAAATCTCCTCTTCACTGTAGGTGGCTGTTCTGTCAACAAAAAGCCCGGGCTGATTTCCCTCCAGAGCATACCGGTCCAGATCCTCCTTGTCGGCAATGGTTCGGGAGATCACAATACTGCCGTCGGAGGTAGTCAGATAAACACCGGAGAAATCAGAGAAGTCATAGTTTATGAAATAGCCCTGGAGCAGGGGCAGGATTATATCGATGGTGATAACACCCGCCTTCTTTCCATCCCTGTAAAAGGGTTTCCCGAAGGTGATATAGGTGTAGTCATGGTCAAAGAAGGGAGGAGTAACAGAGGGACGATCTCCCTCGGCGGCAAGAGAGGTTTTATACCACTCTCTCCCATGATAGTTATAATCCGGAGTGTTCCAGAAATATGTTATTTCCGATTCCTTTTCCAGAGGTTTTGTCTGCCGGATATAGGGACCGAAGCGTTCGGTTTCATCGTTAAAGGCAAAGGGTTCATACCATATACCGATTCCGTATACCAGAGCAGACTGGGAAGAGGAGAAGATCGACCGCAGCGAATCCTCATGAATCGTCCTGTCGGAAGGCAGGGTCTCCACTATGGTAACAGTTGTAGAGATCAGCTGTTCATAGGATGAGAAACTGTAGTCAATGCTAGTGAGTACACTCTTAAGATACTCACTTCTGTCCTGAATAGTATATTCTACAGACCTCATATCCAGACGGACTATAAAGAAGAGACCCAGAGGAAAAAAAAGCAGCATTAATGGCAGAAGAAGATGTATTGCCGGGCGGAATTTCCTTTTCATTCATCTTCTATTTTAATGAATCTGCTCCAGAACTTTCCATTAAAAAAACGGGAGCAACGGAAGTTAAGACTTAATCGCCGAATACACAACAAAACTGTAGTTCTGATACCAGCAGTTCACCGAATCAAATCCGGCGTCCTTAAGCCAGTCCAGCTGAGTCTGAAGAGGTGTCATTTTATCTGACTTCATCCTTTCAAGAGCCGCATCCAGAACTTCATCACCGGCTCCCCTCTCTTTGACCTGTCTGAGCCAGGTGGAGCGGTAGACCTCTTCGATGGCGGGAGTATCCCCCAGCACCTGGTCGGCATTGATAAATAGACCGCCCCTGTTCAGCTTGGAGGGAAGCCTTGAAAAAAGACTCTGCTTGTCCCCGTCTTCAAGATGGTGGATGGAAAGCCCCGATATTATCAGATCAAATTTTCCGGGAATATCAGTGGCGGCATAATCACCGGCTATGTATTTCACATCCCGGCCGGTTCCGTCAAAGCGCTTTTTGGCCTGTGCCAGCATATCCTCCGAAATGTCAAAGAGGGTAAAAGAGGCATTGGGGAAGACCCAGAAAAGAAGGTCCGAAAAGAGTCCGGTTCCGGCTCCAAGATCAAGAACTGAAAAACTCTTGTCCTCTTTAAAGGGTACGAGATCGAGGGCCGTGCCGTAAAAGTCATCAAAACAGGGAATCAGCATCCTTCTTTGCTTATCATACTCCCCTGCGGATTTATCAAAAAGTTCCTTAACCGTCATGGCTGTCCTCATATAGTCTTACAGCAGATGAATATACCTTGGCTGTTTACTACTCTATTTCCTTGTTTTTTTCGGATCTTATTACAAAGGACTGCAGCTTTCAATACCGAAGAGGAGTGCTCCACTGATACTCAGCCTCTCCTGAATATAGAAACTATAACTAAATCATTACTATTTAAGAAATACTTAATAAAACATTATTCACGAATACCACAAGGGCGTTGAAGAAAAATACATGCAGGGTCCATAAAGAACCCACAACAAAATATTGACCTCATAACTATATTAATACAAACTAACTCCATTAGCCTTCATTCGGCAATAATATCAAAACCAGGACCAGAAATGACCTCTGTTAAAGAAAAACTGATTTTTCTCTTTTTAGTCATAGCCTCTGTGCTGCTTGCTCTCTCCATCGGACGTTACCCGCTGCATCCGGCTGAAATTATCAGAGCCCTTATCAATCCGGGCGAGATGGATCAGACCACAGGGATCATCCTTTTTAATCTCCGGCTGCCCCGTATTCTGGCGGCCTTTTTCGTCGGCGCCGCCCTCTCCCTGTCAGGTGCGGTGTTCCAGACCATATTCAAAAACCCCATGGTTTCCCCCTCGGTGCTGGGAGCCTCATCAGGTGCCGCCTTCGGAGCTGCTCTGGCCATCCTTCTGGGACTGGGGCAGGTTTTTATTCAGTTCTTCTCCTTCCTGACGGGACTGGGAGCGGTTATGATTGCCGTTCTTCTCTCATCATTGGGGAAGAGGAAGAGCCGTAACCTCCTTCTGGTCCTGTCGGGGATGCTGGTAAACACCTTCTTCACCTCCCTGATCTCACTGGTTAAATATGTGGCCGACCCCCAGAATACCCTGCCCACCATTACCTACTGGCTGATGGGTTCTCTGGCTGAGAGCGAGATGCATAAGAGCATCTTTATGGGTGTGGTGGTTCTTCTCTGCGGAACCCTCCTCTACCTGATGCGCTGGCGGATTGCCGCCCTCTCTCTGGGTGAGGATGAGATCCGGAGTCTGGGAATCGATCCCCGGGTCTACCGCTTTATCGTGATTGTCTGTACAACCCTGCTCACCTCCGCCGCCGTTTCCATCAGCGGTGTTATCGGATGGGTTGGTCTGGTTGTTCCCCATATCGTCCGTCTCTGGATACCCAACAACTTCAGCAGGATGCTGTGGACCTCGGTCTTTACCGGCGGCCTCTATCTTCTGCTGATCGATACAGTTTCCAGAGCCATCACCCCTCTGGAGTTTCCCCTGGGAATCCTGACATCCATAATCGGTGCGCCGTTCTTCGCGTACTTCCTGCTGAAGGAGAGCTGATATGATCACAATGGAAATCAAGAACCTGAGCGCCGGATACGGAAACAAGACCATTATCCGGGATATCAACTTCTCCATCCGTTCGGGAGAGATTCTCACCCTTCTGGGTGCCAACGGTCAGGGAAAGACCACCCTGCTGAAAAACATGGCGGGATTTATGAAACCCTTCTCCGGTACCGTCTCCATTGAGGGAGAGGACATCCGGAAGATGGACAAGAAGACCCTGGCCGGCTATCTGGCCTATGTTCCTCAGAACCATGTAACGGGCATCGCCTTTACGGTCAGAGACATGGTTGTACTGGGACGTATTGCCAAGTGCAGCTTCTACGCCAGTCCCGCCAAAAAGGACTATGAAGAGGCGAACCGATCCCTTGAAAGACTGGGACTCCTCCACCTTGCGGAGAAGAACTACCAGGAGCTCAGCGGCGGAGAACAACGCCTTGTCCTGATCGCCCGGGCTCTGACCCAGGACACAAAGATCATCCTCCTGGACGAGCCTGTATCCAACCTGGATATGGGAAACCAGATCAAGGTACTTAAGGTGCTCTCCGAGCTCTCTGACAAGGGAATCGGAATTATTGTGAGCAGCCACTTTCCCGAGCACAGCCTCTGGCTCAATGCCCTGACTGTGATCCTCAGGGGAGGAACCCTCACCGACTATGACAGGGCCGAAAAAGTCATTACCGGAGAGACTCTCTCCGATCTCTATGGAACCCCCATCTCTGTAAGAAACAACAACGGCTCCCGGTACTGCGAGCCCCTGTTCGTACAGGAGATGCAGAATAAATTTAAAAATACAGGAGAATCTGCATGAAAAAGCTTCTTTTAATCACAACATTGATGTTCAGCATCCTCGGCTTTGCCGCCGCGGAGCAGACAGTTACCGATATGTTCGGACGGGAGGTAACTCTTCCGGCAGCTGACAAAATCACCATTGTACACAGCGGAAACCCCACGGCCTCTGTTTTCCTCTACTCTCTGGCTCCCGAGCTTCTGGGGAACTGGAATTTCAAGATGGCCAGGGATGCTCTTGAGATGATTCCCGAAGAGTACAGGGACCTTCCCGTACACGGAACCCTCTGGGGAAACAGCAAGCCTGCCAACAAGGAGGAGATCCTCAGACTGAATCCCGATTTTATCCTTCTTCAGGGCCCCATGACGGACTCTGTAAAAGAGGTATGCGAGAGTGTTGAGAATCTGCTGCAGATTCCAGTTTTCTATATTGATAACGATATCCACAGGACCGCCGAAGCCCTTGAGCTTATGGGAAGGGTTCTGGGAAGAGAGGAGCGGGCAGCTGAACTGGCAGCCTATGCCGATGCACTGATCTCTGAGACAATGGATTTCACGGCATCCCTCGCCGAAGAGGATAAAAAAAGGGTATTCTACTCTCTGAGCAGTCAGGGACTGGACACCTACCCCGCCGGCACCGTTAACGGTTACCTGATTGAGCTCTGCGGAGGAAGCAATGTGGTCAAGTCTCCCTACAACAGAGAGTCCGGCCCCATGCATATCTCCTTCGAGGAGCTGATTATAGGTCAGCCCGAAGTGATTATCGCAGGCCATGAAACAAGAACCAAACTGAACGACGGCGAACTGTATTCAACAGGAAGATGGGCGGCCCTGAACACCGAACTGGCCATTGTACCCCACGCCCCCTTTAACGCCTTCGACAAGCCGCCATCAGTCAACCAGCTGGGCGGGATTATCTGGCTGCGGAACGTACTCTACCCCGAGCAGTTCCCCGCAGACGAAAGAGGAATTGAGGAGTTTAACTCCCTCTTCTTCCATATTGAGAATCAGGAATGAATATGAAAGATCTACTGAAAAAGAACCTAAACGAAGTTATCGCATCCCATCCAGCAGCACGGGACCTGCTCCAGAACAGAGGGGAGGGAGTTCCTGTAGAGAGCGCCGCTTTCGCACAGATTGCCCCTTTCCTGAGCCTGGAAAAGGCCCTTGTCCAATGGAGCATCAACGAGGAACTCTTTCTTCAGGAACTGGCCGGGCAGACTGAAGAGAGTGAAGAAGAGTACGATATCACCAGAAAGTTTCCCCCCTTTGTGGCCCTCCTGCCCTGCGGACTGCGGAACCCCTTTAACAGCCTGCTGGAAGCCTTCCTCGAGAAGGAAGGCAGCGATCTGCCCGCACTGGTTGAGGGAAACGTCAACCACGAGCTCTCTTACTACGAGTATGCCTCACAGGCGGAGAGTATCGATGATCTTCCCGATTTTATGATCACCAGCGACATCAACCCCCTCTTTCACAGCCGCTTTCAGGAGCACTTTGTGAACGCCGGCGCCTTTATGCCCTCAAGGGAAGTAAAGAACCCCCTCTTCCTTGAGGCGGGAATGAAGGACCCCCGGGACCTCTACACCTTTATGACCACCAACCTCCTTGTGGCGGTTGTGGACCTGGACAAACTGGACGGAAGAAAGGAACCGGAAACCTGGAAGGATCTTCTGGGCGAGGAGTACAGAAAGAGCATCGGCGCCAGAGGGGAAGAGGAGTTTTTCTGCCACGCCATCACCCTCCCCTACTACCTGATGTACGGAGAGAAGGGAATCCGTGAGCTGGCCCAGAACATCGAAGGCCGCTACCACCCCGCCGAGATGGTCAAGTTCTGCAACAGTCCCCGGAAGGACAGTCCCGCGGTATTTATCATGCCCTGGTTCTTCGCACGCAAGATCGTCCGAAAGGACCGCACAAAGATTATCTTCCCCGCCGAGGGCGCCTTTGCCAGCCCCGTCTCCTTCTTCGTAAAGAAGGACAAGGTGGAAAAATACAAGCCCCTTCTCGACTTCCTGACAGGACCCGAGATGGGTGCACTCTGCGAGGAGCTCTGTTTCCCCGCGGCCTTTACCGAAGAAAGCCCCCTCTTCCCCGAGGGCGGACGGATCTTCTGGGTCGGCTGGGACACGGTCCGCGGCAGGGACCTGGGACAGGTAAAGAGAGACATCGACGAGATTCTGGATGAGTACCTCCCCCGGAACAGCGAGGTCAGGAAGTCATGAAGCTGATCACCATTGCCGGTCCTCCCTCAAGCGGAAAGACCTCTGTCATCGTGGCCCTCCTGAAGGAGTGGGCCGGGAGAGGAGACAAACTGTCGGTTATTAAATTTGACTGTCTCACATCCTCGGACAAAGAGGCCTATGAGAAAGCGGGTATTCCCGTTGAAACAGGTCTGGCGGGTAACCTCTGCCCCGATCATTACTTTGTAAACAATATCGGGAAGGGGATCGCCTGGGCCGAAAGCCAGGGCGCGAATACTCTGATCACCGAGAGCGCCGGTCTCTGCAACCGCTGTGCTCCCCATATCAAGAGCATTCCCGCGGTCTGTGTTATCGATGCCTTAAGCGGACTGAACACCCCCAAAAAGACGGGGCCCATGCTCCGCTATGCGGACCTGGTAGTGGTGACCAAGGGAGACATCGTCTCTCAGGCGGAGAGAGAGGTCTTCGCCTACAGAGTAAAACAGGCGGCTCCCAAGGCCCGGATCATCGCTGTAAACGGTCTGACCGGACAGGGTGTTCTGGAACTGGCTCTGCTGCTGGACGAGCTCTCTCAGAAGGACCGGCCCGACAATGATCAAATGGACAATATGGAACTCCGTTTCTCCATGCCCACCGCCCTCTGCTCCTACTGTCTGGGAGAGAAGAGAATCGGTCAGGACTACCAGATCGGAATTACCAGGGAGATGAAATTCTCATGACAGATAAGATTGCCAATTTTACATATACCCGCCTGATAAAAGAGTACCCCTATGCCGAGGACTTCTTTTCCACCCGTGAGCTTCCCGCTCCAGGCGATGAAGTTCTTCTGAAGGAGTACCTTGAGGGGATCGGCGATGAAGAGCTTCAGGACAAGGGCCTTATCAGGGAGGAAATTCTCCCCGAACTGGCGGGCTTCCTTGAAGCCATGGAGTCACTCTCCTCGTCCACCAGCATCAGCAGCCTGAAGATTCAGGGCGGCCGTGCCAAGGACGGAAACCCCGAAGCCGTTGAGTCCCTGACGGTGAATGTGGGGGACATTATCTCGGTCGTGGGTCCCACGGGAAGCGGCAAGAGCCGTCTTCTTGAAGACATCGAGTGCCTTGCCCAGCAGGACACCCCCACCAACCGTCAGATACTGATCGACGGGAACGCCCCGGGAAACAATGTCCGGTTCTCCATGGACAAGAAGCTGGTGGCCCAGATCTCCCAGAACATGAACTTTGTAATGGACTGCAGCGCCCTGGACTTCGTGATCATGCACAGTGAGAGCCGGATGGTTCCCAACCCGACAGAGATAGCCCATGAGATCCTGGCCCTGGCCAATGAGCTTGCGGGAGAAAGGTTTACCGAGGACACTGCCCTGACCAACCTTTCAGGGGGTCAGTCCCGTGCCCTGATGATTGCCGACACGGCCCTCTTAAGCCAGTCCCCCATTGTTCTGATCGACGAGATTGAGAACGCCGGTGTGGATAGAAAGAAGGCCCTGGACCTGCTGGTAAGAAACGAGAAGATCGTCTTTCTGGCCACCCATGATCCCCTTCTGGCCCTGATGGCCGACCGCAGAGTCATCATCAACGGCGGAAGCATGATCAGGGTAATTGAGACCAACGACCAGGAGAGAGGAATGCTCTGTAAACTGGAAGAAGCCGACGCCCTTCTCCTCAACGCCAGAGAGCAGCTCCGCCACGGCGAGATGCTCCACTGAAGCAATTCATGATGAGCCTGCCTCAGGGCAGGCTTATGCTGTCTTAAAAACGGACACCTTCGAGCTGATCTCTTCAAAGCTTTCCAGGGTTTTTTGAACAGCCGATCCCGACTCTTCAATAGACTCCACTATCCTTTCAATCATCCTCAGGATTTCCATTGTATTGTTTTTCATGGTTTCTGAGCTATCCATAAGATGGGATACCTCTTCAAGAATCCCCTTGCCTCCCGCAAGCATCTCGTTGGAACCGCTGTGAATCTCGCTGGTTATCTGACTTATTTCTGAAAGGGCCTGCATAACCTGAGAACTTCCCGCGGACTGTTCATTCAGGGCGTCCATTATCTCTTTTTCAATGTTTGTAACGTTCTTCATGGATGATTCAATTTCCCTGAAGGATGAAGACATCCTCTGGGCAAATACCGCAAAGGTCTGAACCGTATCGCTCAGGGTCTTAACATTCTCACCTATGCTCTTTGACTGATTGTTGGATGTTTCGGCCAGCTTTCTGATCTCATCTGCCACAACGGCAAACCCCTTGCCCGATTCTCCAGCATGAGCCGCCTCTATGGCAGCATTCATGGCCAGCAGATTGGTCTGGGAGGCAATATTGGTAATGACCTCATTGGCTTCGATAACTTTTTCCGCCCGGCCTGTAAGATCTCCAACCAGCCTGGTAAGCTCATTTATATCCCCCGCACCGGACTGAACGGAATCATTGAGTCTGGTAAACTCTTTGCTGTTGGAATTCAGGTTTCTGGAGATAGACTGAATATTGGCAATCATCTGCTCTACGGAGGCGGAACTCTCTGTTATATTGGCTGTCTGAGCCACAATCTTCGAATCCTGCTGCTCGATTGTTCTGACAATCTCCTCCATGGTAGATGAGACCTCTTCAACTGAAGAAGCCTGGCTGACAACACTCTCCTTTACCTCTTTTGTAATGCCCGCGATATCCCTGGAGAACTTCTCTGTTTCGTCCATATTCTCTTTCAGGGAGTGGCTGAGATGTATGGTGTCCCCCGTGCTCCTTTTAATACCCGAAACAATTATATTCAGTTTATCAAGAAAGGCATTGAAGTAATAACTCATTTCCCCTGTTTCATTTCTGCTCTGTATGGCAATCCGTTTTGTCAGATCACCGTCACCCTCTCCGATATCCTGAAAGGCCTTGGTGGTGCTTTTAATGGACCTGATGATAAGAGATGAGAGAAGATAGGCGGCTCCCAGTGCCAGGATCAGTGCCAGAATAGAAACCAGAACAATGATGATCACCGTTCCTGCCACCATATTGTTAATTTCCTTGACACTCTGCCGGGATATGATGCTCCAGTGGATATCTGAGTGTTCAAGAGGCATGTAGGAGGCAAGAACGGGCTCTCCTGAATCTGTAATTATCTCTGTTCCCGAGGTCTTTTCTTTCAGTTCTTTATCAAGAGAGGTAATACCGGCCAGATCTCCCACACTGTACTGGCTCCCTGAAATCTCAAGATCGCTTCTCATGGTCAGGAAACCATCTTCGCTGAAGGCGGTGAGTATGGAATTTCCGGTCTCCCCCATTCCCGTTTTCTCATTGACAATCTTATTGATATAATCACGGGAGATACTGAATCCCACATGGCCGATCAGTTCACCCGTTTTCCATTCGGTCATTCTTCCTACCAGAAAGGCCATGGGTTCTCCGCCCTTTGGATCATAGGGCTCAAAGTCGCTTATAACAACATCCCGATCCGGACTGTTCTGGAGAAAGCGGAAGGCCTTGCCGAAGGAGGTGTCCTTAAGTTTGTCGTCAGTCACAAAGAGACCAAGATCATCATGTTTGCTTCCGGTATAGACAATGCTTCCCTCTGGGCACATCAGTATGATGTCGTCTATTTCCAGATCCCGGCAGATATCCTGAAAGAGGGGGTCATAGAGGCTGGCTCTACTACGCCACTCATCGCTGTCTATGGAATCCCCGTGGCTCATAAAGGCATCATCCAGATCCGTTAATGCTGTCTGAACAAAGGGATTATCCTTGATTACATGGATTTTACCCTCCATAACAGAGAAATAATCCTCCAGTACTACTTTCTTTACCTTTGTAATAGATTCCAGGTGATGGCTGGCGTAGTCCAGATTGTTGGATCGGGTTCTGCTTATACTGATAAAGGCAATCGAGGCTGTTACCAGCAGTGAAACCACCAGGACCAGAATCATTAAACTGTTGCGAATACTTCTGTTAAATTCGTTCTTTTTCATATCCACCCCCTGTTTATGAAAAGCCGTATCCTTACATATAAACACTCGTTTATTTTTATTGCAAGAAAATAATTTATATAGAAACAGAAATATTAGTAAAATTAAATGTCAGTCTTTCTCCGCCAGACAATGTCTACCGTTTCAGGGCCGTCTTTGAAACTGGTTGAGAGGGTGTTCTCATCCAGCGTTGCCTTGTATCTATCTGCCTCGGGATGGGGAGTTTCAACAATGAGTTCATTCTCTTTATATACCCACCTATGACCTTTGGGGGTCGTATCATCAATGATATTTCCATCCTGATCATAAATACACTGGTTAAGGAGGCTTCCGTCATCGGAGATTGAAATCTCCAGATTCCATCCTCCCAGTTCAGCAGTCCAGTTACCGGATAAAATGCTTTTTCCCATATCTACTCCTCAAAAGAGATTAAAAGTTTTCTTAACAGAGCAATGAGCACTGTCCGCTCTTCTCCGGTCAAGGCAGTCAGCAGGCCTTCTTCATGGGCAATATGAGCCGGATAGGCTTCATTCATAAATTCAATCCCCTTCCGGGTCAGGGAGACTACAATTCCCCTCCGGTCATCGGGATTGGGAGAACGGGTGATAAGCCCTGCTTTTTCAAGATGATCCAGGCGGTTTGTAATGGTTCCCGAGGTAATCATAAGAGAGTTATAAAGTTCTGTGGGTGTCAGCTGATAGGGTTTGCCCGAGCGTCTGAGAGAGGCCAGTACATCGAACTCCCCGCCATTAATGGAAAATCTGGAGTAGTTGTCCTGAAGGCGTTTGTCCAGATGGTCCGCCACCCTTGAAAGCCGTCCGACGACGGCCATGGGAGACACATCCAGGTCCTTCATCTCTTTTTCCCATTGAGAAATGATATAGTCCACGTAATCCTTTTTCATAGCTCCTATCTTCCAGCCAAACTCAGCTCCTGTCAAGTATCTTGACGTTAAGACAAAACCTATTTATCTTAATACTAAGATACTTTATTCAAAGACATATCCAAATGGAGGTATTATGAAAGTGAAATACTACACGCCCATGGCAACCATGGCCGGGGCGATGCTTGCTGCAATGATAGCACTCAACGGTCTGTTGAGCAGATATACGACCCCCTTCTTTTCATCACTCTTAGTCCATGGGGCAGGTTTGCTGACCAGCCTGGTTCTGTGGAGGCTTATGAATCATAGAGGGAAGCTGGTATCCGGTGCTGCACCCCTCTGGTCATATACAGGCGGTATGGCAGGGGCTCTTTCTGTTGTTACTGCCAATATGGCGGTGAACTCCCCCCTGGGACTGACGGGAAGTCTGAGTATTTTTATTTTAGGACAGACCGTAACATCCCTTGGGGTGGACCGTTTCGGTTTAATGGAATCACCCAGGAGGCTGCTGACACCCCTGGATGCCCTGCGAATCGGATTGATCCTGACAGGGTCACTTCTTGTCATCAATGCAGGAGGTCCGTCATGATTTTGATGATAGTTGTAGCCCTGACCAACGGTCTTCTTGTAACAGTGAGCCGGATCATGAATGCCCGGCTGGGAAGGGAGATTACTCCTGCAGGAGCATCGGTATGGAATCATCTGACAGGGACTCTCCTGATGGGAATCTTCTTCCTGCTCTTTAACAATCAGGAGATCCATATGCAGTGCATTCCCGTCTATGCCTATCTGGGAGGAATCATCGGAGCGGTCTATATCACGGTGGCCAACTTCCTCATTCCCAGACTCGGCGCCTCCAAGGCAACAATCCTTATGATTGGGGGCCAGATTCTCCTGGCAACCCTTATTGATTACCTGAAAGATGCCATAGGTCATCCTCTGACTGCAGTATCAGGGATTATTCTGATCATCCTCGGCATCTATGTGGGAGAAAGATCAAAGGAGGCAGTCAGAACAGCGGAAGAAAAGAGCTAAGTACAGTGCTTAACTGAAGGGGCCGCTTTTTCTGTAATAGTGATGGTTGATAATGAATAAAGCTATGATGATTTCCTCTTCCAGGGGTTCAAAATCCAAAGCAGCTGTAAGATCAAGGAGCTTCTTACCCCCCTGAAAGACCGTTTGATCAGACATTTCGTATTTTCCCTGCTTCGATTTGACGAAGGCTCCCGGCCCGTCTCTCCAGTGGTAGTTCAGGACAGCTTCATCACTCCCATGGGTAACTTTGATATTATACCCTTGTCCGAAGGGCCCGAAGGCTTCGTAGGTATAGGTACCGTTCAGTTGGATAGTCCCTTTCAAGTCACTGCTTCTTGTTATGGATACGTCCTCAATCTTCAATTGCCACTCCCTCAGAACGAATGTGTTCTGCATTATCAGGGTTTAGTATGCTTCATGCTCACTATTTTTCACAATTGAGACAGCGACTTCTGTTCCAAACAGGGGATCTCTTGCATCCTGATAGAGAAAGAGGGCACCACCGCCCCGTATCCACTTTGAACTTTTAAAACCGTAATTCCCGGCATCCCTTTGTTCAGAACCCTTCTCCTGGAGGACACTCTGCAGATACTCTCTGGCCGAGGCATAAGCATCATCCAGGCTCCTGCGCTCAGATTCGGATATCCTGTCTCCCAAGGGCCAATACCCGATGGGACAGATTCCGACTGCAAGTTCATCATCTGCTGCATTCCCGAAGAGCACCAGCCTGCCGTCAGAATCTTCCATCTGAAAGGCTCCGGAACGATCAACACTCTTAACTATCAGCTTATTCTTTTCTGCCCATAGATAGAGATCACTCATCGGCAGGCTCTCGATCTTCTTTGTCAGAATAAAAGCAAGAAGGGATTTATACACGCGGCACTCTCCTGTACACCAATCAAAAATATGCATCCAGTTCACGCCAGAGTTCATCACAAATGCCAGGGCGATATACAGAATCTCTGAATACCTTATGCTCACTTTTATACATATCCAGCAATTCCTGGTTTTTATCGGCTACACATGCACTTATATTTGCAAGACGGTCAGCAGCCTTTACAACAAGAGCGATCTCTGCCTCACCCGAAACCCTGGACATCTTTGCATAGGTTTTTGACTTCCTTTCCTTTCTGTTTGAACCGGGCTCATCCGTCAAAATGGATACGGCATCAGCAACCAGTTTTCCAAAGTGATCCTCTATCTCCTTCAGACCGACATCTGTGTCCTCAACCACATCATGAAGATAGGCAATCACCTCGGCTTGTTCACCGTAAGGGCCGGCAAGCTTTGCAACTGCATCGAGATGAGAGGAATAGGGATGAACTCCGTATTTCTGATCACCGTGAGCGTCAATTGCGAACTCTCTGGCTTGTTTTCTCATAAAATAAATTGCTTCTCCTGTGTGGCTGTTCCACAACCGACTTGTCACATGGACGGAACTACGTCAGAAACTTAAAGGTCAGCGAGGATAAACAGGAGGACATTCCCCAAAACAGCAGTGCAGCAGGGTACAGTAGACTTCCATAGCAAAGCACCAGGCAAAGGGAACCCCAGTTAAAAATCCTGTTATAAGATTTGTCCCGGTAAAAATTGATGCGGGAGCGGATACCAGCCCGGCTCCAGGTCTTTGGGCCCTCAAAGTCATTTTCAAAGCAGAATGGAAGAACCTCAACAAGCAGGATCTGCTTCGATAAAATACGAGGGCCCCAAAAAGGAGACGTAAGCATAAACACATCGATAATTTTCATATATGTGAGTATCACATATCTCAACAACAATGTGTAGCTGGACGGAGGCGCAGCCGGAAGACGGGACCGGCGCAAAGCCCGGCCGGCGAAGCCGGGTTGCCCGAAGGATCTCTACCAGGAGTAGGACATACCGAATTTGGCCATCAGATCGTTTGTGAATCCCGATGCTTTATCCGTTCCCTCCCAGTACACTTCACCGAAGGGGGCCAGCCCGTTGGATGCTGAGTAGGAGAGCTTGGAGCCGACTCTGTATCTTTCACCTAAGGCCTTTCTGTATACTGAGATTCTTGCATAGGGATTTACAGAGATACCGTTTTCAAACTTGTGGCTGTAATAGAGTCTCACCTGGATTTCGTTCTGTTCAATATCAGAATTGTCACCGGTCATTTCGAGCTCGTTGAAGAGAGCCAGGGCAAAGTTCCGGCTGCCGCTGATCATAAACCTGTAGCCCAGTTCGACCTCGTGGAAGTACCATAGATCATCACTATCGTGCTTCAAAGTGGGCATTGTGTTCAGGTAGGCTCTGTGGTCACCGAATTTACCACCGAAGTTTAGTTTAAAGCGGTGTTCGTATTCAGCTGAGTCCCCAAACATATCGTCCATTGCAGAGTTTGTTCTGAACTCATACTCCGGCTTAAGGGAGAAAGCACCAAAGCTCAGCGTGTTGTATCCCAAAATATACTTCTGCCTGAGTGCCGATCCCCCGGATCTGCTCTCTTCAGCAATTTTTACATACAGATCATTGTACTGAACCTTGAAATCGGCACCTATAATACCGCCGCCGCTGGCCTGGATGTTGTCATCCAGGTTTGACTTTGTTTCGACAAATGAACCGATTGTGAACTTCAAGTCATCTGCAAATACGGGTGCTGCCATTGTAATCAGTAAAACAGCAGTGACAAGGAAAGCTATTCTCTTTTTCATATTTTACTCCTAAATGTGAACATAATCTATGTTAGCTTTAACTTATATAATTATCTATACCTTGTAAAGCCATGTTAACATTTTTCAATGAAACGATATTGACAACCCAAAATTATTATCAGAGACTAACTTTATTCACATTAACTTTTTTTTGGTTGAAATGAGTACAGATTCAAATATTACAGGAGACTTCTCTATGAAAAAGGTGTTTACCTTAACCGCTTTGATGCTGACAGTCCTGAGCTTTGCAGCCGCCGATCAGACAGTTACCGATATGTTTGGACGGACCGTTACCCTTCCCGACTCTGAAAAAATTACCATTGTGGAAAGCGGAAACCCTACAGCCTCTGTTTTTCTTTACAGCCTTGCTCCGGATCTTCTTGCCAACTGGAATTTCAAAATGGCTAAAGACGCCCTGGCCATGCTGCCCGATGAGTATCAGGACCTGCCCGTACTGGGAACACTATGGGGCAACGGCAAAGCCGCCAACAAGGAAGAGATTCTCAGACTGAATCCGGACTTTATCCTTCTTCAAGGACCCATGTCAAACTCGGTAAAAGAGGTCTGCGACAGAGTTGAAGCACAGCTGGATATACCCGTTCTTTATATAGA
Source organism: Spirochaeta sp. UBA5339 (assembly GCA_002408085.1). GTDB lineage: Bacteria > Spirochaetota > Spirochaetia > DSM-2461 > DSM-2461 > Oceanispirochaeta. The sequence continues at coordinate 41,484 of DHQL01000004.1, read as the reverse complement.
CAACGACATTCACAGGGTGGCCGAAGCCTATGAGCTTCTTGGAAGGGTACTGGGAAGAGAGGCGAGAGCCGCCGAGCTGGGAACATTTGCGGACAAGCTGATCAGAGAGACAAAAGCCTTCAGCGACAGCCTTGCAGAGACCGACAGGAAAAAGGTGTTCTACTCCCTGAGCAGCCTGGGCCTGGATACCTATCCCGCAGGAACGGTGAATCAGTACCTCATTGAACTATGCGGCGGAAACAATGTGGTCAAGTCCCCCTATAACAGAGAGTCCGGCCCCATGCAGATCTCCTTTGAAGAACTGATTATCGGACAACCCGAGATTATAATCGCCGGCCATGAAACCAGGAGTAAACTTAACGACGGAGCCCTCTACTCCACAGGCAGATGGGCTGCTCTGGATGCGGAAGTGGCCATTGTTCCCCATGCGCCCTTTAACGCCTTCGACAAGCCGCCATCAGTCAACCAGCTGGCGGGAATTATCTGGATGCGTCACCTCTTCTACCCCGAACAGTTCCCTGCAGACGCCAGAGGAATAGAGGAGTTCTACTCCCTCTTCTTTCATATTGATTAAGATCCGATGGTCTCTCCGGGCACATACTCACAGTCAAGAACAAGCCGGAGGGGCTCTTCGTTTTTCTCCATAATCCAGGACTGGAGCCACTCGCCGGCCCGCCGTCCAAGCTCGTGGATGGAGAGGGAGACCGTATCAATCTTTGTATCGAATATGCTCTGAAGAGGGGACTTGTCCACACCGGTTAGGGCCATGTCACCGGGCACCGACTTGCCCGCAAGGGTCAGGTTGTGAAGAAGGGTCAGAGCCACAACATCGTTGAAGGCGATAACAGCATTGTATCCTCCTGAAATAATCCAGGGGACGACCTCGTCTTTTATGCAGCTGAAATCGGGTATGTCATAACAGTCTGCTTCGGAAAAGCCCAGACCCAGTTCTCCGAACACCGAGAGTGAGGCATTGAACCGGTCTCTGGAGACCTCCTTCAGCCCCTTGAAGCCGATAAAGCAGGGCTTCAGACTCTCCCCCCTGGCATCCCATAGCCGGCGTGCAATCAGCTTCATACCTCCGGCGGCATCATAGTAGATGGAACTGCCCTTCCGCCCCTTTCTGTTCAGAAGGATAAAGGGGATGTGTCTGGCATCCAGCTCCGAGGCCAGCCTGGCTCCGGGCTTGGTAAAGGCAAAGATACAGCCGTCGATCTGGCCGGTCTTCTTCCGCTCGAGAAACTCCAGGTTTCCGTCATTGATTCTTGTGACAAAGTTCAGCCGCACGTCCCCGAAGCCCTCCTGCACCGCCTCGATAAGCTCGGAGATGTTGTAGAAGAAGTGGCTCACCGAGTTATCCGCCACCGGCAGAAAGAGGTGAATATTCAGGATGGCCCGGCTCATATGTTTGCGAATAGGTCTTTTCCTGTACCCCAGCCTTTCGGCTGTTTCAAGAATCTGCCTGGAGCGCTCATCACTGATCAGGGTGGAGTTGTTGAGAACCCGGGAGACGGTACTGGGTGAGATATTCAGCTCTTCGGCTATATCATAAAGGGTGACTTTCTTGCTCATAACGGTCCTTGAGGAGACTAATTGCGTGCAATTATAATACTGGAACCCGGGGAATAAGTCAAAAGACCGGGGTCTGAAGATTTTTCCACCGGTTCCAGATAGGTCAGGAAGGAGTAGTAGAGCAGATGCTTCTTCAGATCTGAAAAAACAGGAAAGTTGATATTATTGCCCGATATATTGTACTCGTACCTGAGGGAGTATACCGTTTTGGCTGACTCGAGATAGAGACTGATTTTAAAGATAAACTGGTTGTCACTGTCTGTAATAATTTCAAGGAGAGTCAGATCGGCATTGTTCTGCCGGCTGACACCGTAGGCGGACAGATCGTAGAGATAGGGTTCACTTCCATCGACCACGGGAGTTTCGGTGTAGGATTCCTGATTCATGACAACAGAGAGGGCTTCGCTCCTGCCTCCGGTCAGGAAGGATGTTCTTGAAGAGTTTTCTGAAAAGCGGAGGGCATTCCACCGGGCCGCGGGAATAAAGGATTGGAGAATCCGGTCATCGGACTGCAGGGTATAGAGCTGGCTGAATCTTATATTCTCAGTATAGAGTTCCTCTTCGGCATAAAAATAGCGGCCGGGCGAATCCCCCTCCCCTTCAAGGAGTTCTGCCCCATAGTTTTTTTCCATCACGCCGCTATGGGTTTCATTGATGATATCCCCCCAGAAGGATGAGGCTACACTCTGTACATTCTCATTTCTGGACTCTCTGAAATAGGACTGCAGAAAGAGGCAGGTCATCTCATACTCTTCCACATCCCGCACATAGGCGACATTCAACAGGTAGGCAATATCCTCGGGATCTGACATACGGCCGTCTTCCATGGCCTCCATATATCTGAGGGTATTCTGAAAGAGCCCTCCTGCCTCAGACATATCAAAGACATAGAAATCAAAGGGTTCATCAAATTTCTGTGGAAAAACGGCAGAAGAGAGGACAATCAAAAGAGCGGACAGAAAAAGCTTCTTCATTCCCAACCTCCCCAATGAATGGAAACAGGTTCAAAAACCGCAATTTATCAGAGCAGACATTCAGAAATACCTGCTTAATATAAAGCTTAACACACAAAGAGTGGAAGATTTGATTTTTTTGATGGTACCGGAATGAGGGCGCTGTTTACAGTGTGCCTTCAGGTCTGTAGGGACAGCTTTCTTTTCAATGTGTTTCTGTCAATCTGAAGGCGGCTTGCGGTTCTTGAGATATTTCTGTCTTCCTCCTGGAATATCTGCTCGATAATTCCCGCCTCAATATCCTTGAGTGAACCGGAAAAAGAGGAATGACCGGAGGAGAGCCCCTCTCTTTTTAATCTGTTACAGAGAATGTTCTCCACATCAGACTGTGATTCAATTTGAATAAGAGTCATATATTTCTCTGCCATATTCTCAAGTTCACGGACATTACCCGGCCATGAATATTCCAGCAGGCATTTCTCAAAATCCCTGGATATTGTGATATTGGGAACCGGAGAATTACCGGATACAATAAAGTGTTTAAACAGAGGCAGGATATCATCTTTTCTATTCTCCAGATTTGGTATCTCAATTTCCAGAACAGACAGACGGTAGAAAAGGTCCTTCCGCAGCATTCCCTTCTCCACCTCCTCATTCAGATTGCTGTTGGTGGCGCAGATGACCCGGACGGATATGGGAATAATCCTTTCATCCCCCAGTCTCATTATTTCCTGTTCCTGGAGTACCCGGAGAAGTCTTGCCTGAAGCTTGATATCCATTGAGTTTATTTCATCCAGGAAGATTGTCCCGTGATGGGCCAGCTCAAAAAGCCCTGTTTTCCCGCCCTTCAATGCCCCTGTAAAGGCACCGCCCACATAGCCGAAGAGCTCACTTTCCAGCAGAGTCGGCGAAAGGGCGCTGCAGTTAACGGCAACAAAAGGGCCATCCTTTACGGGGCTGTCATTATGAATACTCTGGGCCAGTAGCTCCTTGCCCGTCCCTGTTTCCCCTGTAATCAGAATATTACTCAGAGTTGAGCCGTACTGCCTGGCATGCTTCAGGCAGCTCAGCATGGAGGGAGCTGTGCTGATGATATCATCGAAGTGATACTTTGCTGTAAGGCCTTTTTTATGCAGCTGTGATCTGACCCGGCTCTCCATTTTCTGCAGTTCTGAAACTGGCTGAAAAACAGAGACGGCCCCCTCGGCAACCCCGTCTATTACAACGGGAGCAGAGTTGAAGACAAAGGTTTTTTTACCTACCTGAAAGAGCTTGCCGTTGGACTGTTCTTTTCTGGCGAGCACCTCAGGGAGATCACTGCTCTCTATAAAATCAAGAATGGAATATCCCTTCAATGACCCTTCCCTGTACTTGCCAAGCAGAAATTCTTTAGCCTGCAGATTGAACTGTTCAATCTTCAGATCACGGTCAACAGCGATTATTCCATCCTTGACTGAATCAAAGACGGCTCTGGTTTTACCGAGCTTCTCCAGCTCAAGATGAATGTTTGACATTATGGACAGAGCTTTGTCAAAGGCATCTTTTACGGCCTCTTCACTGGACTCGATCAGGTGATATTTCAGGTCGTACTTTCTTGCGACTCTGACGGATATGACATCTCCGACAATAACATCTATCTTGTCATCTCTTATCTGATTGATCTTATCGAAAACCTCATACTCATCTTTAATTCGGTAGTATGAGACCTGAAGTCCCAGAATGGAGCAGACAGACCGGGCGGGCTGCAGAAGGCTGTTGAAACCGACTATTCCAATGCGTATTTGACTGTCACCGATATAAGGGGTAAGAACCTGAAGCAGATCAAAGGGAGAGACCTTAACCTCTATAACATTGGAATAGAGATTATCTCTGATAACCGAGGCAGTTCCGCCGCGGCTGATAAAGATGCAGGGAGACTCTGCTTCCAGTTTACGGGCAATCTGCAGCCCCTGTTCCAGATTCCCGATATAGCACTCAATATCAAGGCTGTGTTCTGCAATAACTGATTCGGCGATCTTCTTGAGGTTATGATAGGGTGCAATAAACACTAATTTCATAGGGGAACTATAGCATATTTTTCAGGATCGGAGATTTCATGTTTTTATAAACAGAAAGAGCTATCCGCGGTAAAGCGGATAACTCAATCTATGGCTCCAGTTTTCCCGTCTAGTTGCCCAGTCCGAGACTTTCAACTACCGGTTTCATGGCATTGTACATACCGGACATAAACTTCTGAGAGTCTTCCATGTTCATCCAGTAAAGTTCAGGTCCGAGACCGATCTTTTTGGCGATGGCGACAAACTCCTCATCGTTGTAAACCTTTTCAAGAGCTTCCTCCAGCATTTTAATCTTTGCTGGATCAAGTGCTGCAGGAGCGAAAACGCCCTTGGGAACGGCAATCTGAACATCATATCCCTGTTCAACGGCTGTTTTTACATCGGGATAGTCGGTCATCCTTTCGGCATTGAATACACCCAGCATCTTCAGGGTTCCGGCCTTTACATGTTCTGCTGCTTCTGCAGGAGAAAGAGTTCCTGTATTTACATGGCCACCCAGCAGGGCTGCTGCAACCTCGGAACCGCTGTTATAGGGAATCATCTTCATATCAATTCCAGCTGCGGCTCTGAATGTTTCCATGGCCATATGGGTTGTTCCTCCGGGAGCATTCTGACCGTATATCAGTTTACCGGGATTCGCCTTGGCGTCTTTTACAAGATCATTCAGATCATTCCAGGGAGCGTCAGCGGGAACACAGATTGCTATGGGACCGAGAGTGAAATTGGCGATAAATACTACATCCTCAATGGGATCATAGGGTGACTGCTGGGTAAGAGGTACTGTAGTAAAGGGACCGGAAGAGGTTGTTCCCAGTGTGTATCCGTCAGGATTGGACTTCAGAACATAATCAACACCGATCATTCCGCTTCCTCCGGGTTTATTGACAACAACCATGGGCTGAGACATATACTTGGGTATAATTGAAGCAATTGCCCGCCCAAGCATATCCGTTGATCCGCCGGCATTGTACTCAACAACCAGAGTCATGGGTTTTGAAGGATAACTTTCGGCACTTTCCGCCTCCTGCTGTCCTCCGGCCCAAAGAGCCATTCCGCCTGCCATTAAAGCAACCATCAGGATCATTAACGCTTTTTTCATAAGATACTCCTTTGTCATTAAAAATCCATTATCTGCACTACTGCAGTAATCCGCTTAATTCCTCTCAATTTTTTTTAACTGACTGTTGTTTCTGATTATGAAAAACAGTGATATTGCACAAAGAATCAGAAAGAACATGGCTATGGGTGACTTTACAATCTGAAGCATATTTCCGTCGTATAAAATCACAGTTCGTCTCATATTAGATTCAAACAACGGCCCCAGAAGAAAGGCAATCAGGAATGGCCCCCCTGGTATCTCCAGCTTTCGGAACAGGTAACCTGCCAGGCCGAATATCAATACCACAAGGACATTGAACAGGCTGTTGTCCACTGCAAAGGCACCTACGGCACACATAACAAATATGACGCTGTAGAGCAGTTCCGCAGGAAGATTATTAACAAGGGCAAAGTATTTGACCCCTGTCAGACCGAAGATGAACATAACGATATTTATCAGAATAAAACCCGCAAAAATTGCAAATATTGTGCTTCCGTGGTCTCTGAAAAGAAGAGGTCCCGGTGTCAGTCCCTGGATCATAAATGCTCCCAGAAGAACGGCGGTGACCACATCACCGGGAATCCCAAGAGTAAGCAGGGGAATCAGGGTGGCTCCGGTAGCACCATTGTTTGCGGACTCCGAGGCGACCACACCGGCCATCTCGCCTTTTCCGAAGTTCTCGGGATGTTTGGAACTGCGCTTGGCCTCGTTGTAGCTTACAAAGGCCGATACTCCGCTGCCTATTCCGGGGATAATCCCGATATAGGTACCGATCAGAGATCCCTTGATCATGGTAAGAAAATGACTCTTGAACTCCTTGAAGCTGACCCGCTGATCTCCGCTGATCTTATGAAGGGTCAGTTTCTTTCCCTGAACACCAATCTTCTCGGAGTTTTCCAGAATCTCGGCGATGGCGAAGAGCCCAATCAGGACGGGTACCGTAGAGAGACCGCTGGAGAGGTAGATGTTGCCGAAGGTAAGCCGGGGCATTCCGAGCATGGGATCAAGACCTATGCAGGACATGAGAAGCCCCAGGGAACCGGCAATAAGTCCCTTGGTCAGACTCTTGCCGCTGATACCGGCAATTACAGTCAGTCCCAGCAGTACAAGAGCAAAGTACTCGGGAGGTCCGAATTTCAGGGCAAGTTTGGCCAGCTGGGGAGCAATAAGAATCAGCATCAGCGCACTGAACAGACCTCCCACAGTGGAGCTGAAGATGGCCATCTTCAGAGCCTTGCCGGCCTGTCCCTTTTTCGCCAGGGGGTAGCCGTCAAGACTGGTTGCCGCTGCCGCTGGAGTTCCCGGTGTATTTATCAGAATGGCTGTAATCGATCCGCCGTACATGCCTCCGCAGTAAATTCCCAGCAGCATACTGATTGCAGGGAGAGTGTCCATACCGAAGGTAAGGGGCAGAAGCAGGGCAACTCCCATGGTAGCCGTCAGTCCCGGAATGGCACCGATGATGATTCCCAGAAGAGTACCAAATACAATCCACAGCAGATTGACTACAGTTAAGATATCCACAAACCCGTTTATTATCATATGAAACATAATTCACTCCTCAGGGCAGGGGACTGCCAAGTACAACGCCGAAAATCAGATACAACACAGTGGTTGTCAAACCGGAAATCAGAATCAGGATGACATACCTCTTCCAACGGAATGCTATTCCCAGGAGGAAGATTATAATGGGGGTAGAGATGATGAAACCGATAGTTGCCAGACCGATATAGTAGAGAATGGCAATGCCGAAAATCATCAGAACGTTTCTTGCGGGTCTTCCGTCAATGGACCTGAAATGCTCCTTTATTGCTTCAAGGCTGAATGCCTCTTTTCCGCCCTGACGCAGGCCGGAGATAATCAGAATAAATGAGAAGACACCCAGGGCAACGGTAATGACCTTCGGAAAGAAAGAGGGAGGCAGTCCATATACGGTATAGGCCTTTATATGATGAGGAATCACATAAAAGAACATCAACAGTGATGCAGCAAACAGAACAAGTCCTGTGTAGATATCCTTAAAACCTTTTTTCATCATACCGGGGTCCTCCACTTTTCATGGTCGTATACACTGGCATCCGCCACCTTATCCCATCTTGTTCCATTCAGAACGGACACAATGCTTTCCGCGCACATCCGGTGGACAGACAGAACAGCCTCCTCTGTAAGTGAGGCATTATGGGGTGATACCGTCAGGTTTCTGGAACTGAGAACTGCAAGATCAGCAGGAGGGGGCTCAATTGTAAATACATCCAGTCCCGCACCATAGATATCCTCACTGTCCAGGGCTTCCTTCAGGGCTGCCTCATCAACAATTCCGCCCCTGGCACAGTTCACCAGGATGCTTCTTTTTTTCATCAGAGAGAAATACTCCCGGGAAAAGAGGTTTTCCGTCTCCTCTGTCAGCGGCAGATGGAGAGAGACCACATCGGCCCTGTTCATACCTTCGGGAATATGAGAGACAGATCTGTATCCCATGTCTTCCACACTCTGAGCAGGGACAAAGGGATCATAGACTGAAACTGTCATGCCGAATGCCGCGGCATATCCGGCTACCAGCTTTCCTATATAGCCGAAGCCCATGAGAAAGAGGTTCTTGCCATATAGCTCCATACTGGTCCTGCTGGTGCGAATGGAAAAGTCACCTTTTCTTGTGGCCCCATCCATTGCAACCAGATTCTTGGCCGCCGCCAGAATAAGAGTGAAGGTATGCTCCGCTACGGCCCTGGCGTTTCCACCAGGCGTTATTGTTACCGGAATCCCGAGGGACGAAGCCGCGGGAACATCAATATCATCGTATCCGACTCCCGATCTGCCGATGACCTTCAGGCGGGGACACCGGTTCATCATCTCGCCGGTTATGCTGCCGATACGGACAATAACACCGTCAGCGTCTTCAAGCTCGGGAAGGAGCTCATCCCGGCCGCCGCCCTTTGTAATGACCACTTCATCCACCCGGCTTCTCAGATAGTCCATAGCCGGCTCTGCCAGACTGTGACTGACTACAACTTTCAATTTTTTCTCCTTTTGCAACATCTGCATTTCACCTTTTCAGATGTTCTTCATCTCAGACTATCTGTAACTGATATCGTACTTGTCCAGAAGGGCGGATATCTGTGAATCCAGCTCCTGTCCCGGAACCAGAGAGGGCATTCTGTTATTCCCCACCGACGGGTCCATTACATATACCGAACGCTTCACCAGAGCCGGACCATAACCCAGGGTATAGAGCTCTGTTCTGAAATCCAGCAGCTTTTTCTGAATCTGTTCCGCCTCCTCCTGATTATCCAGATCGAAGTTCCGGACAATGCTGTTTACCCAGTCCGGAACGATATTGGCCAGTCCCGAGACACAGCCCGAGGAACCGGACTTCAGTCCATGAAGGATAAGGGAGTCGGTTCCGCAGTAGACCCTGAAATTGTCATCAGCCATAGCGCAGTAGGCTTCCAGATGCTCAACCTTGCCGCTGCTGTCTTTTATCCCTGCAATATTCTCGTGGGAGGCAAGCTTTTCCACCGTTTCCGGAAGGATGCCGTTTTGAGTCCTGGCGGGAATATCATAGATGTAGACGGGAACGCTGATGGAATCGGCCAGTCTCATATAGTGCTCATAGAGTCCGTCCTGGGTACAGGAGATAAAGTAGGGCGTTATTACGGCAACCGCATCAACACCGATGGATGCAAATTCGCCGGCCAGTCTGAGGGTCTGAAATGTGGAGGGGCATCCCGCATTGGCAATAACTTCGGATTTCCCTTCCGCCTCTTCCACGCTGATCTCCACCAGCCTCTTTTTTTCCCCGGTCAGAAGGCTTGAAAAGTCTCCGTTTGTACCGCAGCAGAGGATATGATTTCCGTTGGAAATCTGTCTCTGTATCTGCAGTCTTGTGTTGTCAAAATTGATTGTCTCATCCCCATTGTATGAGGTGATCAATGCTGCATAAGTTTCGCTCATTTTATAAATCCTCCCAGCTTAACTGCATACTCAATGGCGTTGACCATACTGGCACTGCTTGCCGTTCCTTTCCCCGCCTGATCAAAGGCCGTTCCGTGATCCACGGAAGTGCGGATAATCGGAAGACCCAGGGTTATATTTACCCCCGAAACATCCTGCCATTTACCGGCCTCCCGGTCATATATAAAACCTGTCAGTTTCAGAGGGATATGCCCCTGATCGTGATACATAACCACAACGATGTCGTACATTCCGCCCTTTGCCATGGAGAATATCGTGTCCGGCGGGAAGGGGCCTGAGGCATCGATTCCGGCCAGCTTTGCTGTTTCAACGGCGGGGGCAATCTCCTCGATCTCCTCACGGCCGAAAAGGCCGTTCTCACCGGCGTGGGGGTTCAGCCCGGCGACGGCAATCCGGGGATGGGGAAGTCCCATCTTTTTCAGATTCTCATCTGCCAGACTGATTACATCCAGGATCCTCTTCCTGGAGACCCGGTCACAGGCCTCTCTCAGAGAGACATGTGTTGATACATGAATCACCCGGAAATCCTCATGGGCCAGCATCATGGCGTAGTCGGAGGTTCCCGTATAGTGGGCATAGATCTCGGTATGACCTGAATACTTGAATCCGGCCCTGTTGATGGCCTCTTTATTTATGGGGGCGGTTACTGTTGCGGCAACTGCCCCCTTCATGGCCAGTTCAATAACCTTTTCAACAGCCCTGTAAGCCGCAGTTCCGCCTGTTACAGAGACTTCTCCGAGAGTAAAATCTGCAGGATCGGCATTTGCCAGATCATAGACATAGACGGCCTTGCGGCCGGGATCTGCCTGCTCCGGTTCAGTGATTTTTTCAACAGCCAGATCTGATTTTAGAAAACGGACAGCCTGTTCCATTACACGGGCATCACCAACGACAACAGGACAGCACTGACTCCATACACTCTCCCTGGTCAGGGCTTTGACAATGATTTCAGGCCCTATCCCCGCAGGATCGCCCATGGAGATACCGATAACCGGCCGATTCATCAGAGGACCTCCATATAGATTCTGCGTATATCCTCTTTCGACAGATCCATCGGGGTATTGTCCATCAGCCGTCTGTTGCCATAGGCACTTTCAACCATATAGTTCAGATCAGCCTCGGCAACTCCGAAGACACTCATAGTGGAGGGAATGCCCAGTTCCTGAACCATGGACTTTAGAAGATCCATAACTTTTCCACCGCCATTGATGCCCAGACCGGCACAATCGGCTATCCGGGGAAGAAGATCTTCAATGGAACTGCTGATATAACGGAATACGGGCTCCAGAAGGATCGCATTGGAAACCCCGTGGGGAACCCTGAACTTGCCTCCCAGGGGATAGGACATGCCGTGGATTGCCATGGTTCCCGAAGAGGCGATACAGGCTCCTCCGTAATAGGAAGCCAGCAGCATATTCCCCCGGGCCTCCATATCATCACCATGGTGAAAGGCCCTTGTCAGGCTTGAAAAGGCCAGCTCCATCCCCCTCTCGGCCATCATATCGCTGTGAGGATTCCGTTTTGCTGAAACATAGCACTCCATCAGATGGCAGAGGGTATCCAGGCCCCCTGCAGCGGTCAGCTTTGCCGGAAGGGACCGGGTATTCTCAGGATCCAGAATAACCGCATCCGGAAGGAACCAGGGGCTGATAACAGCCGTCTTTGTCTGCTCTTTCTTCAGGGCGATAATGGAGTTGGGAGTCGACTCGGAACCTGTTCCCGCAGTAGTGGGAATCATAACCATGGGAACCCCTCTTCGGGAGGGAGGATTTTCTCTTAAGGAGTTTACACTCTCTCCAGTTGAAAACTGAATGGAAAGGAGTTTGGCCGTATCCATTACACTGCCACCGCCGAGGGCAACAATCTGAACAACCTTCGACCCGGTCAGGGCGGTATAAACCCTGTCCACATCCTCAAGATAGGGTTCTGCCGGAACATCGGCAAAGGTAAAAACCCTGTGTCCGGAGGCTTCAATTAATCCGGCCACATCTGCGGCCAATCCGGTTCCCTCTATCCCCTTGTCTGTGAGAAGAAGAATAACTCCATCGCCCTCGGTCAGAACCTCGGAAATCCGTTTTGTGGTTCCTGCTCCGAAAATAACCTTACCCGGTGCCAAAAATCCGAATTCTTTCATTCTCCCTTCTCCTGCATTCTCTGTCTTACAAAATCAACAATTTCCACCAGGGCATTCTCATCTCCAAAACTTCCCGACTTTGTTACAAGGGAAAGGCTTTGATCCGGATCACCATGGATCAGCCTGCCGTAGGGAGTCCCCGGGATAATTTCCCCCTGATACAGAACTCCCTGAGTATCTATTTTGTTCAGTGTCTTGTATGTCGTATGTCCGCCGATAATTATCAGCACTGATATGTCTCTCTGTCTGCAGACTCTGATAGCAGACTCTGCCAGTAAGTCGGCAATGATTTCACTGTTATCTTTCACCTTGTCAGCGGATTCAACCCTGTCGTGATCTCCTGCAACAAGGATCATCGGCTTCTCCGTATCCATGGTCTCAAGATTCATGAAAAACCTGTCAATAGCAGCAGTGTTCTTGTCCAGGATCTCCGCAACAGGAACCGGCATAATATTAAAGTCACGTTTTTCAGCCAGATATTTAATCTGCTTTCTGCTGACATCCATTCTGCTGCCTGAGAGTATAAGAATCTGCCCGGAATCAAAAACTCCGGAGTCATCACGGTGTACAGGAGTCCCCATAGAGGCGGTAATGGCAGCGGCCAGTCCGGATGAGCCCACCAGAAGGACTCTTCGGTCACTGTAAAGAGAGGCTATTACTTTCAGATGATCCTGATTCTCAGCATCACAGAGGATGTAGCGAACACCCGATTCCATCAGTTCATTGACTCTGGCTCTGAAGTACCCACGGCCCTTTTCAATCTCCCCGATTGAAAACTGATAGGTACTTCCGCTGTCAGCAGATTTGAAGAGGTCCTTGATAAAGGCGCTTTTCACCGGATTCAGATGGTCTTTTCCAGACTCGGTTTTATTTATTGGTTTTCCATAGATCAGACATCGGCCGTCAATTACTGTCCTTCCAAGATCCGGGGATGCCGGGCAGATAAGGGCTGTCTGATACTCTGCGGTCTCCATCAAAGCCGTTACTTCCGCTTCGATATTCCCTCTTAATGTTGAATCAATCTTTTTATAGAAGGAGGTGACACCAAGCTCTCTGCACTTGTTTGCGGCCAGACGAACCCGTTCTGCGGCTTCCGACTCATCGGCCAGCCTGGTTTCGGTATTAATGGCCAGAACATCGGGATGTATATTAAGATCCCCTTCCCTGACCCTGAGGGGGAGGAATACTGAATACCCTGCATGGCAGAAATTTATGCTTGAGTCTCCGGCACCGGTGAAGTCATCTGCAATAATTACGGTCTCAATATCCATGTTGGATATATTACAAGAGCTGTGCCAACAAGCTCATAAAAGAAATAAAGCTATATGACAGAATAATTAATGTGTTCTAAAATGATATAATCCAGAAGATTTTCCGGTTAGAGAAATGATGAAAATTGCACCATGCTTGATGCAAAAATCATCACTTAATGAGGAACAGAGTGGAATCTAAACTCCACTCTGATTGAGTTTTTCTTTTCAGCTCAGTTTAAAAAGGTCGTCAATTTTGACAAGCTGCCCTGTTTCAAAGGACTTGTTTGCTGCGATTCCCACCATAATGGACTTTGCACCATCCATGGGACCTGCCGCCCTTTTCAGATCGTCATCGCTGCCGCCCTTAAAGACATCATCCAGCAGAATCTTGTCGCCTCCGCCGTGGCCGCCCTTTCCTTTTTCCCACTCAACCTCAACAGGTTTCTCCCAGAGCTTCTGGAGAGTGATCTTTTCTGAGAACTCCTCACACTCAAAATCCAGATCGCTCATATTAAAGTCGGGATTGTTCTGGTCAAAGGCGGAACCCGATACATAGGGAGCCTCGTTGATCTCCATTTCAATGCGTCCCTTAGTTCCGTTGAAGCTGACCTTGTATCCCTCGCAGGGGCAGAAGGCATTGAGTGAGTAGGTCAGAGTAGCCTTGCTCTTGTAGCGGACCAGAACGCTCATGGTGTCCTCAATGGATATGCCCTGGGAGAACACCGAGTGGTCCCGGATATAGCCGTCATAGTCTTCCACGTCGGCGTAAAGGCCCTGGAGTTTGTCCCCGTCCATAAGATTCAGGGCAAAGGGATCCTTCATGGCGTACTTATTGTCCTTACAACGGGTGTAGTGCTCTTTGACTCCCCGGTTTTCGGCATTTTCAAGACCGTAGAAAGCCAGCCGTCCCATACCGAATACTTCACTGGGAGTATCATCGAGCCACCAGTTGACCAGGTCGAAGTGGTGTGTTGATTTATGAACCATCAGACCGCCGCTGTTCTTCTTGTCTCTGTGCCAGCGGCGGAAATAGTCGGCGCCGTGCTTTGTGTTCAGCATCCACTCAAAGTGAACAGAAATAACATCACCGATCTCGCCGTTCTGAATAAGTTTCTTGACCACTGAGTTTCGGGGACTGTAGCGGTAGTTGAATGTGACCGTAAGGTTTTTACCGGTTTTTTCAATGGTGTCAAAGATTTGCTGATTACGTTCTGCGTCGATGGTCATGGGTTTTTCTGAAACCACATCGCAGCCCAGCTCCATGGCCCGGGAAATATACTTGTGATGAACTCTGTCCATGGTGGTTACAATAACCACATCCGGTTTCTGTTCCTTGATCATCAGATCAAATTCATCAGCGCCATAGGTTTTAAAGGGGCCTGTACCGTATTTTTCCTGGAAGTAGTTATTCCACCAGTCCATGCGTCCCTGGTTGGTATCACAGAGGGCCATAAGGGTGCAGTACTCCTTATGGGTATCCAGCATGGCTGTTGTAAACATATCCGAGCGGCTGCCCAGACCGATAATGACATATTTCTTCTTTTTTATTTCTGACATTTGATGAAATCTCCTTAACAGGTCCCGATAAGCGGGACTTACTTGTCCATCCTAGCAGGGGCCGAAGCATATGTCTTTGCCGTAAGTGAATTATAATTTTGCCAAAACGCTCATTTTTCTGATATTATTACTCTATGTTGACCTATATGAACTCCGGCCTCCGGGACTACTACAGCAATCCGATCCCCACTTACCAGAGAGGGGCCTGGGAGATCCAGGCTGTCCTGAAGGGAAGGATAAGAATTGCCTATCCTGAATCGGGAGATTCTCAACTGACAGAGAACACCCTTTGGATATTTCCTCCAGGCAGCCGCCACGGCTGGGAAGGAATTAAAAACCAGAGAGCCGAAATCCTGGTCTTTCATTTTTCACGGGTCAGCAGGGAACTGGCAGAGATAGTAGAGGGCAGCAGATCCCTCGGCTTCACCCTGAAGGAAGAGGAAGCCCTGTATATCCGTAATCTCTACAGGGAACTCTACCCCGAATACTCTTCAATGGGGCCCCTGTATGACCTGAAATCCAGAATCTGCGCCGACCGCCTTGCCCTTCTGTTCTGCAGCCGTTTTGAAAACAGACTCAACAGCCAGCATCAGACGGACAAACACATTGTTGAAAAGGCCATAGCCCTGTTCTCCTCTGAACTGGAACACGGTATTACGATTAAGGAGATCTCCGAAAGAATCGGATTCAGCGTGCCTCATTTGAGACGCCTTTTCCACAGTGTCACCGGCGGCTCTCCCCGCAGCTGCTTTGATCAAATCCGGATGAAACGGGCTGAGGAACTGTGTGAATTTACAGACTACAGTCTGGGAGAAATTGCCCGGGCCTGCGGCTATGCGGAACACAGCTCCTTTACCAAGGCCTATGTCCGGTACTGGAAGATACCCCCTTCCAGACTGAGGGAGAGCAGAGATTCACATAAGTAAAAATAATGTGAAATTACTGTTTGACAGTCTGTGAAAACAGGGCAAAAATAGTCTCCATGTATTCGATTGTGATAGTTGATGACGAGTCTGAACTGCTTGAGGGACTCTCTGAGTTTTTTCCATGGGAGTCCATCGGCTTCAAGGTGTCCGGAGCCTTTGGAGATGCAAAATCCGCCCTGAAACACTGTAAAGACAACAGAACCGATGTGGTCCTGACTGATATTCACATGCCCTTTATGGATGGTCTGCAGCTTATCAAAGAGCTGAAGGACCTGCAGGTCTCACCTCTGTTCTGCATAATGAGCGCCTACAGTGAATTTGACTATGCCAAGAAAGCCATCCACTACGGTGTTCAGGAATTTCTCGTCAAACCGGCAGGTTTTGAAGAAATCACCCGGGCCTTTGAAAAGATAAGGGCGACTCTGGACGGCACTGCCGTTGATATAGAGACTGCCTCATCCATTGAATCGGAAAACAGTCTGATCACCCGGACACTGGCTCTGATAGAGAAGCGACTCTCCTCCTGTACCCTTCAGAATATTGCCGGTGAACTGAGTGTTACAGACAGCTATTTGAGCCGTCTTTTCAAGGCGGAAACAGGAATGAAGTTCCAGACCTATCTCCTTTCCAGAAAAATGGATACAGCCAGACAGATGCTCGAGAGCAAGGTTCAATACAAGAACAGAGACATTGCCTCGGCCCTGGGATATCAGGATACCCAGAACTTCTGCAGAACCTTTAGAAACTACTGGGGAAAATCCCCCAAAAAGTTCAAGGAAGAGGAGATTCAGTGAAGCTGGGAAATGAGAGAATTATCAGGATTTTTCTTCGCCACAGCCTTCCTTCCATCATAGTTGTCTGTCTGCTTGGCGGTGGAGCCATGATGCTGAGTTATAATTTTATCCGCAGCAACGCCATAGAACAGACGAACCAAACCCTTAACCAGGTGGAATCTTTCTACGATGTTATTCTGACTGAAATTGACAGCCTGAGCCTGATGCTGGTGTCCAATCCCGAGATGATGATGCGCCTCAGACAGATAATATCCACCCATAAAGGTATGGATCTTGACAGCTACAGGGACACAAAGCTGATCCGGTCCTTTATCGCGGCCCCTCCCAGCGCCCGGTCCTACATCCACAGTATCTATATCTATCTTGATAATCCGAATCAGATAGTCCTCTCCTCTGAGCAGGGATTCACCTATATTGATGACCTTTATGACAAATCATGGTTCAGGAGTTTTAAAGAGATCCCCTACTCGGATCAGATATTTTCACTTAGAACCAGAGGTCCCGGTTCTCAGGATCTGATCAGAATAATCAGTCCCATAAGCAATATGGACAGTCAGATTTCGGGAGCCATTATCCTTGATATCAAAGAGAGCTTCCTCTCCCGTGCCTATGAGTTTAAGAGCGGAGAGGTACTTAATGTGTACAACAGGACGGGAGATTTTCTTTTTTCCAATGACTCGAATTCCCGGAAAGCTGACCGGAAGGATCTAATGTCCTTCACCACCAGCTCAGAGCAGTACGGATGGCAGTACTCACTGGATATCTATAAACCGGAGCTCTACAGCCTTTCTCATACACTGCTGATTGTGACGGGGATTCTCACACTGGTGACCCTTATGATGGGCCTTGTATTGACCTACAGAACCAACAGAAGGGAGAGAGTATTCATCTCCAATATTATGGATCAGCTGAACCAGGTCTCCGACAGGGGGCTTTCTCCCGAAGCACCTCAGGGGTATACAAATATTTTCGACTACCTGAACCATCATGTTATCAGAACCTTTATTGAACAGGATTATCTGAGATGGCAGAAGGAGGCCATGGAGTACAGGGCCCTGCAGATGCAGATGAATCCCCACTTCCTTTTCAATACACTGGATACGATCAACTGGAAGGCAGTGAAATTGAGCCGGGGTGAGAACGATGTATCCAGGATGATCCTTCAGTTAACCAAGCTGCTTAAATACTCACTTCAGGTGGACGACTTCAAGGGTGTCCCCCTTTCAAAAGAACTGGAGATGACCCAGTGCTATCTTGCCCTCCAGAAGATCAGGTTCCGTGACCGGTTCAGGTACAGCGAAGAGGTAGATCCCGGACTTCTGGAGACCCGTGTCCCCAGCTTCCTGCTTCAGCCTTTACTGGAAAATGCCTTTAATCACGGCTTTGCCGAAAACAAATCCCTGGACATCAGACTCAAGGTCACAAGAGCTCCCGAAGGAGTGGAGATCACCCTTTTTAATACGGGCAGAGAGATGAGCCATGAGGAGCTGAAGATAGTAAATGAATCGGATATGGATGTATTAAACAGAAAGAGCTCACTGGGAATACTGAACACAAAAAAACGTCTTGTTCTTATGACAAAAACCGAACACCCCCTGGTTGTTTCAACCATTGAGGGAAAGGGTGTATCGGTTTGCATCACCCTCCCGGCGCTTGGGGAGGATGACGGAAAAGCAGGCTGATCAGCCCTTCATCCCTGTGGTAGAAATACCGGTAACAAAGTATTTTTGCGCCCCGAAGAAGACCAGCACCGGCGGCAGTATACAGACAAGACTCATGGCCATAATCTGGTTCCAGTCGAACTCGGTGGATATATCCATGGTCATCCTCAGTCCCAGAGCCACGGGGTACTTGGCCACACTGCTGATGTAGATCAGTACATTCAGAAAATCGTTCCAGGTCCATACAAACTGAAATACGATAACCGAAAACATCGCAGACTTGCACAGCGGCAGCAGAAGCCTTGTTAAAATTGTAAAGCTGTTGCAGCCATCCAGTTTTCCCGACTCGTCAATCTCCAGGGGCAGTCCCCTGATAAACTGAACCATCATAAAGTTGAAGAAGGGAAAACACCCCAGCAGTGCGGGAACAATAAAGGGCAGATAGGAATCCAGCCATCCCAGGTGTCTGAAAAAGATATATCTGGGAATGATGATAACCGTGGCAGGCAGCATCAGGGTGGAGAGCATAATGGCAAAGAGGGCGCGCTTGAAGGGAAATTCAAACCGGGCGAATCCATAGCCGATCAGAGTTGCCGAGAACACAGTAAAAAATACAGTGGGCACAACCAGCATAAAGGTGTTCAGCATAAAGGTTGAAAATCCGTACTGCCCCGTACCGACCCATCCAGCCTTGAAGGCTCCGAATACCGGTTCCTTTGGAATCAGGCTTATGTTACCGAATATCTCGGCATTGCTTTTAAATGAGGCCCCCACAACCCAGAGCAGTGGATAGACCATGATATAGGCCAGAATAATCAGGAAAGCATAGGAAACCGCTTTTCCGGCAATTTGTTTATTGGTCATTTGGAGTCTCCATAGTGTACCCAGGACTGGGAAGATCTGAAGGTAAGACTGGTAAAAAACATGATTATAACAAAGAGTATCCATGAGAGGGCTGAAGCATAGCCCATCTTGAAGAATTTGAATCCCTGATCATATAGCATCAGTCCATAGAGATAGGTCGACTTCAGGGGGCCTCCCTGAGTGATAACATAGGCACTGGTAAAGTCCTGAAAGGCATTGATCATCTGCATAATCAGGTTAAAGAGAACTATGGGAGAGAGCTCGGGAATGGTGATCTTCCAGAAGATCCGTGCCCGTCCAGCGCCATCGATTCGTGCAGCCTCATAGAGACTTACAGGAATCTGTTTCAGTCCCGCCAGAAAGAGGAGCATTGAAGAACCGAACTGCCATACGGTTACCATACTGACTGTGCCCAGGGCGTAACGGGGATCTCCCAGCCAGTCAATGGCAGGAAGTCCAACGACTGCCAGGGTATTATTTACGACACCCTGGTTCATAAACAGATACTTCCAGAGTACACTGACAGCAACACTTCCCCCCAGGATTGAGGGTATATAATAGAGGGTCCTGAATAGGTTGATCCCCTTGATTTTCTGATTCAGAATGACAGCGATGAAAAGTGCAAAGGCAATTTTCAGAGGAACCGCTATCAGAACATAGATAAAGGTAACATTCAGAGACTTGATAAAGGTCTGGTCTCCGCTGAAAATCTTTTTAAAGTTGGCAAGACCCGTGAAATTGGGGCTTCCCAGAAGCTGAAAATCCGTAAACGAGTACCAGAGCGAGTTGATCAGGGGAACGAGCTGAAGAAGCAGAAACCCGATGATCCAGGGCAGAATGTACAGATACCCGGCATAGTTATATTTTGTATTAGACTTCATTATATTCCTCAAAAATGGAAGAGCCGGCCATAAAGGCCGGCACAGACTAAACCTTAGAGATTGGCAATTGTTGATTCAAGATTGGCAATCAGTTTTCTGGAAGCCTCGGCAGGGGTGAGTTTCCCGAAACCGAACTCGTCGATAATATCCTGCATTACCTGCATAACTTCACTGTTCATCTGGTAGACACTCTGGGGAAGTCCCGCCTGAGCAATACCTTCATTTGTAGCCGTTTCTGCCATTACGGAAATAGCACCCTTTGATGCCAGAACACTACGTCCGATCTCTGCAGAGGGAATACCTCTTGCCAGACCCAGAATCTCCAGGGCTTCGGTATCGGTAAACAGATATTTCATTACATCAGCAGCTTCCGCCTTATGCTTGGATCTGCTGTGAATAACCATGATCTGAGAGGGTCTCATAAGGACACCGGAGTTGGCTGCTCCATCCATAACGGGAAGCTGACGTGTCTCGAAGTTGGGACGGTTACCGATGTCTTTGTTCATAGAGCTGACCCATGTCCAGGTTGTTGCCATTTCACCGGTAATCCAGCTGGGGTTCTCCTGAAACTTCTGGAAGAAGAGAGATGTCTGGCTGAAGGGAGCGATAATTCCTTCATCAAACCAGCTCTGGAAGTATTCAAAAGCCTCTGTACCCTGAGCCTCGGTAAAGGCAACCTTGCCGTCATTATCGACTACGGCACCGGCAACCTGGGCCATGTACATTTCAAACCAGAAACGAAGGATGTCGGGGGTGGCTCCGCTGAAGTAGCAGTCAGGATTCTGTGCATTGATCTTCTTTCCTTCGGAAACGATGTTATCCCAGGTCCAGACGGTGTCGGGATCGATACCGTAGTCTGCCAGCATCTTTGTATCCACGGCAAAGGTGTTTACATTGGTACCGGTGGGAAGACCCATAAGTTTGCCGTTATAGGTACAGTAGTTTTCAAGGAATTTTGCATCGAACTGACTCAGGTCCACCATGGATGCATCAATTTCTACAAAGACCTCTCCTTTTGATGAGAGCTCAGAGAGCCAGGGCTGGTCAATCTGAATGATATCGGCGGCGGTTCCACCGGCTACCTGAGTTACGAGTTTCTGATAGTAACCATCCCATCCGCCGTATTCTCCTTCAATTTTCACTTCAGGGTGGGCAGCAGTGTAGGCCTCCAGAGCATTCAGAGTCGGTGTGTGACGGGAATCTCCCCCCCACCAGGACATGCGCAGCGTCACATTTCCCGAGGCGCCGTCATCGGCCTGCCCTGTTGCAAATACAGATCCTGCTGCCAAAAGGACAACAAGAACTGCAAGAATTGATTTTTTCATTATCTTTCCTCCAAAATTATTTGTTTAAATATTCTGTGGTCCATTTTTTCTCCTGCAAAGCTGGAAGCTTTTGATAAATAGTTATCATTTTTTGACATTCGGGAAATGATTCCCGTATTGACGGCTGCCAAAAGTGAATGTAGCGTACTATCAGCAAAGGAGAATTTACCATGAAATATATTGATGCCCATGCCCATGTATTCGAAACCCTCTGCGGCTTTGGTGCCGACGGAGAGCTCAGGGCTCTTCCCGGAGGCAAGGCCCGCTGGGCAACCGGTGAGGTCATTGATCTGATTCCCCCCGCCTATGGAGACACGACATTCAGCGCCGAGCGCTTTCTTTCTGTAATGGATGAGCACAGCGTGGAAAAAGCAGTCCTCCTTCAGGGCGGTTTTCTGGGCTTTGCCAACAGCTATCTGGAGGATGTGGTAAAAAAACACCCCGAGCGCTTTGCCGCCTCCGCCACCTTTGATCCTTACTGCAGAAACGCTTCTAAAATTCTGAGCAATCTGCTTGAAACATTCTCCATATTCAAGTTTGAGATGTCCACAGGCTGCGGAATAATGGGAAGTCACCCGGACTTTCCCCTGGACGGGCCCATGATGATGCCCATTTATGAGGAGATAGCCGCACACAGGGGGGTTGTGGTATTTGATCTGGGAAGTCCCGGAGACGGCAGCAATCAACCCGGGGCTATCCGCAACATAGCCGAGACCTTTCCCGGCCTGCCCCTGGTGATCTGTCACCTGATGAGTCCCCGCCGCCACCATAGAAAGGAGCTGGAAGAGGGATTAAAGACAATGAAACGGGAGAATATTCACTTTGACCTGGCTGCGCTCCACCACAAGGTACGCCCCGAGGAGTACCCCTTCCCCACAGCCGGGGAGTTTATTCACCTTGCCAAAGATATTGTAGGCAGTGATCACCTGATGTGGGGAACCGATGCCCCGTCCACCATGGTGCAGTACAGCTATCAGCAGCTCCTGGACTATCAGCTGGAACTTTTCACCGAAGTGGAGAGAGACAGAGTCTTTTACAGGAATGCCGAGGAGATTTACTTTAATCGGGGTTGATCATGGAGTGAGACAGAATCCAGAACTCTTCCTGGCTGGGGCTCCACCCCTTTCTTTGGCCGGGAAGCCCTTGTCATACTCATCGAACCCGTCCATATCTATTTCAAAGAGGCTGCTCTCAACAAACTTCCACTTATCCCGCTTCAGGACCGGCTCATTCAGGGCCCGATTCATGGATTTCATTTTATTGATTCAGACTTGTATGCCCCGGCAATAAGCCAGCCGATACCAAAGAGAGTCAGACCCCATATCTCAACAAGGAGCATTGTTCTGAAATATCCGGTCATACTGCCGATGAGAAAGATGCCGACCATCCCTGCAACCATCAGGATACTGATGATCCGGTAGGTCCAGGCCCTCCTGATGCGTCCCTTCAGAGAAGCCCGTTTTGAAAAGTACCACATCATTCCAATCAGGCAGACAAAGAGAAGGATTGCAGAACCGTAGTGAACCCATGTTGTTTTCAGACCGAAGAATCCGGCAAAGGCTCTGGTCCAGCTGGGAGCAATATCGGTATCAAAAAAACCTTCCGCCGGAAAGAAGGCCACCCCTGCCGCAAAGAGGCTTGCCGCCTTGCTCAGAAAGAACTCGGGGTCCTTCTTTCCTTCGGTTCCGTTATAGGCACAGAGGAAGAAGCTGACGGCAATCATGGCTCCCACAAAGATATCCCCCGAATTACTCCAGTAGGTTATGCTGATGGATGTAACGGGCTTGGCGGCATCTGCCAGAAGCCAGGTAACGGGCGCAAGCAGAATGGCGATGCCCCCCACAATAACCCTCATTGTTTTGTAATTGATCTGCCTGTTCACGGCACTCCTCCTCATCTGGTGCATTTATCTCCTTTCGGAGCTGTTTACTTTATATACATCTGAATCTCGGACACATACTTTGCCGGGTTTCCGGGGAAGAGAAATCCGGGGCCCTTTATATAGATCTCCCTGTAGGGTCCGGTCTGTTCCAAACTATTCTCATTACGGTAGTCCACCAGCTTCTGATAGCTGTTGCCTATGGTGTCATAGGGACCGATATGGATCAGACTGATCACCTTTCCCGCAGGAATAGTCCGGTACTCGATCCCGGGCCCCTCCACCTCTTTTTTTACGGGAAGACAGACGGTCCCCTCGGGATCATCGTGGTTTACATCCTCAGAGTAGAGGCTGAAAACCTTTCCGGCAGCCTTCCCCTTAGCAGCCTTGTAGAGTTTGCCGATATACTTTCCGCAGTCCGAGAAGGGCCCCTTGTAGGTGATGCTGATGATATTCAGCTCTTCTGTTTCCTTGATTTCAATCTCTGTTTTATATTTCATATCTTTATTTTCCTTTTCATTTTCGATCAGGAGGGACAACTCCCCCTCAATAGATTTCAGAGCCTTGATCCTGGTCTGAATCTCCTGCTTCTTCTGTTTGATTATATGGATGACCTCATGATCATCGCTGCAGCTCTCAAGAATCTCCCTTATCTCCTGAAGGGAGAAGTTCCAGGCCTTCAGGACAGTAATGATCCTGGCCCGGGAAATCAAGCTCTCATCGTAGAAACGGTATCCGTTCTCGGAATCTATACGGGTGGGAGTGAGGAGTTCCAGGTCATGATAGTTTCGAAGAGACTTGACCGAGAGTCTTGTGATCAGGGCGAAATCACCGATTCTGTATTCCATAAACCGCCTTTACTCCGTCAAAAATGACACTACAGCCTCCCGGAAGGCATCGGGCTCTTCAAAGAAGGGAAAGTGACTGGAGTGCTCCAGTTCAGTATACACGCTGTCGGCCAGAAGGTCCGAATATTCTTTTGCTGTTTCCGGGCCGTAGAGATCCCTTGCCCCGTGAAGAACCAGGACGGGAGACACGATCTTCTTCATCTCCTCCCGAAGGTCATACTTTCTCCCCAGGCTGAAGAACATGGCAAAGGAGGCGAATCCGCCGGTGTAATCGGGATTTCCCGTTACAAGGCTCCCGGTGCTGCCGGGGTATCTCTCCTCAAGGGCTGCCAGATAGAAGCGTGCGTACCCGTTGTTCAGACCGGCCAGCTCCCCTTCGCTCCGCTTAAAGAGTCTGCCGAAGTTAAAGTACTCCTTTGTGAAAGCCTTGTACTCCTTCTTCAACTCATCCGGCAGATACTCTTCCACCTGGTTCATGCCGCCGTGGGCGTTGGGCAGCCGGAGCATATCAGCCGGCTCAACAAGGATCATACGGGAGACCCTTTCAGGGTATTCGGCGGCATAGAGGGCCGCGAGAAATCCGCCGAAGGAGTGCCCGATAAGGATTATCTTCTCCACACCCAGAATCATCCTGATCCTCTCGATATCCTTAAGGTTCTCCGCCAGTCCGAGGCGGGACTCCAGGAGTTTCATATTGTCGGGATAACTCCCGTTGAATCCCTCGAAGGGAATGGTGGAGAGTCCGCATCCCCGCTGGTGGTAGTAGTGAAACTGATATCCTTCGATCCCTTCAAGGCCCTCCCAGGGCCCCGCAAAGGGAACTCCGGGACCTCCATGGATCATCAGGACCGGCTCTCCCTCTCCAGTTGAGAAGTGATAGAGTGTTGTCTGGTCATCCATCCTCCAGAAAGAATCTTCCCCCTGATCCGGCACCGTCATCTCTCCTGAGTACGCCAGCTGCCCGGGGATATAGCTGCCCCCGCCACAGGATATCAGGCTGGACATCAGTAAATACACCGCCGCCAGAGCCGCGGCAGCCGATAAAACCCGTCTGTATAGCATTTTCTGCCTCCTTGAATCTGTTTTCCTAAAGGAAAAACCCTCCCCCCGAGGGAGGGTCAAGGAAGAGAGATGAAAATTAATCCATTGACTTTTAATCTGCCGTTTATTATAGTAGTTCTATACAGGAACACTACTACTGAATTTACAGGAGACAGAGGTGCAGATAATCGACTGGCTGACAGAGTTCGGACTGACAAATCAGGAAGCGACCATCTATATAACCCTTCAGACAGAGGGAGTGCTTACAGGTTATGAAGTCTCCAAGCTTACCGGGATATCCAGATCCAACACCTATACGGCCCTGGCCAACCTGACGGAAAAGGGAGCGTCCAACCTGATCGAGGGGGAGAAGAAGCTCTACTCTCCTGTTCCGGTTGAGGAGTTCTGTGCCAGCAAGCTCAGACGGCTGGAGAAGACCGCCGGAAAGATCTGCAAGGAGATGCCCGAAAGACGAGCAGAATACCAGGGCTATGTGACCATTCAGGGAAGAGAGAACATTCTGGATCACATGATCAATATGATCATGAAAGCGGAAAAACGGATCTACCTCTCCATGCACAAGGCGATTATCGGAGAGCTGGAGGAGTATCTGGCAGAGGCCCTGAAGAGGGATCTGAAGATCGTCATTATTACAAACGGCTCCCTGGATCTTCCCGGGGCGACGGTCTATCCATCGGATAAGAGAATGAACGAGATCCGCCTGATCACCGACTCAAGCCGGGCGGTCACCGGGGATATCAAGGACCACAGCTCCACCTGCCTATACTCCAGCAAGGAGAACCTGGTGGAACTGCTGAAAGATTCATTGACCAATGAGATAGAACTCATCAAAATCAGAGGAGACAGATGATGAAAAAGACCTTTATCGACAAAACAAGCCTGGAAGAGATCACTCAGGCCTACCCCACTCCCTTCCATCTATACGACGAGAAGGGAATCAGAGAGAACGCCCGGAACCTTCACAAGGCCTTTGCCTGGAACGGGGGATTCAAGGAGTACTTTGCCGTCAAGGCCACTCCCAACCCGGCTATTATGAAGATCCTGAAGGAGGAGGGATGCGGCATGGACTGCTCCTCCTACACCGAGCTGATGCTCAGTGAACGCTCCGGCTTTTCGGGGGAACAGATCATGTTCTCATCCAATGTCACTCCGGAGAAGGACTTTAAGTACGCGGCGGAACTGGGAGCGGTGATCAATCTGGATGACATCAGCCATATAGACTTTCTGGAGAAGGCCGCCGGAATCCCCGAGACCATCTGCTGCCGCTACAATCCGGGTAATACTTTTACCGAGAGCAACGACATTATGGACAGCCCTTCAGACGCCAAGTACGGCTTTACCTATGATCAGCTTGTAGAGGGATTCAGAATACTCAAGTCCAAAGGGGTAAAGCGCTTCGGCCTCCACTCCTTTCTGGCCAGCAACACCCTGAATACCGTCTACTACCCTGCCCTGGCAAAACTGCTCTTTGAAACCGCCGTCAGCCTGGAGAAGGACACCGGGATCAGGGTGAGCTTTGTAAACCTCTCCGGAGGCATCGGCATCCCCTACCTGCCCGATGAAGAGGAGATCGACATCTTTGAGATGGGCAGCCTGATAAGAAAGCACTATGAGGAGATCCTGACAGACTCAGGTTATGGAGATATCGATCTCTATACCGAGCTGGGACGTTTTATGCTGGGCCCCTACGGCGCCCTGATCGCCAGAGCGGTTCACAAGAAGAGCATCCATAAGAACTACATCGGCCTTGATGCCTGCGCCGCAAACCTGATGAGACCGGCCATGTACGGCGCCTACCATCATATTTCAGTAATGGGTAAGGAAGAGGCTCCCGAAGACCACCTCTACGATGTGACGGGAGGACTCTGCGAAAACAATGACAAGTTCGCCATCGACCGGAAGCTCCCGGAGATCGAGACGGGAGACCTGATCTACATCCATGACACCGGGGCCCACGGCTATTCAATGGGGTACAACTACAACGGCAAGCTGAGGAGTGCCGAGATCCTGCTGAAGGAAGACGGCAGCGCCGAGCTGATCCGCCGGGCGGAGACTCCCGAGGATTATCTGGCAACCCTGGATTTCTAAAAAACAGATACCGCCTACTTGAGGAGATGTGGAGACTCATCAATAATAAATAAGAAAGACTGATTTTGAGGAGGTCCCGATGTCCGCAAGTTTTCTGCTGGTATTTGTCTCAACGGTTTTCATAGCTTCGATTATACCGGGGCCCAGCATGCTGCTGGCCCTAAACCATGGGATGCAGTACGGGTTCCGCAGAACAGTTGCCTCGGCGATAGGAAATGTGACAGTTACCCTGATCCAGGCTTCCGTATCCATTGTGGGGCTGGGAACCATTCTTCTGGCCTCAAAAGGACTTTTTACCGCGGTCAAATGGGCGGGGGCTCTCTATCTGATCATTCTGGGAGTCAGCTTTCTTCTACGGAAACCAAGCAGTCCGGAACTTGAGAGGACCGATGAGCAAAAAGATCCGGAACCGACCGGAAAACTCTTCCTTCAGGGAGCCTTGGTCACGGCTTCCAATCCGAAGGCAATCGTATTTTTCACAGCGGTCTTTCCCCAGTTTATAAGCCCCGAATCCCGCTTCCTTCATCAGTCTGTTATTCTACTATCCCTAGTATGCATCATTGCGTTTTCATGTTTTATGATCTATGCCATGGGTGGAGAGAGGGTGTATGCCTTCTTTTCAAAAACGAAGACCGCGAAGACCATCCGCCGCCTGATGGGTATAACCTTTATAGGTTCGGGAATCGGACTGGCAAGCAGCTGATTTGCCCTACCCGGTAGATTGCGGTAATTCTCAGTATTGATTATCCTGTTTTCATGATTGTAGTAAGCGCCTGTCTGGTCGGGGAGAAGTGCCGGTATGATGGAAACTCAAACAGATGCGAAGCGGTTGTCCAGTTGGTACAAAAGGGAGAGGCTCTGCCTGTCTGCCCGGAAGAGCTCGGCGGCCTTTCCACCCCCAGAGATCCTGCGGAAATTGTTGACGGCAGGGTCATTACCAGAACCGGTAATGATGTGACAAAACAGTTTGAAGAGGGCGCACGGCTGGCCGTTGAGAAAGCCCTGACCGCCGGCTGCACCGAAGCCATTGTAAAACAGAGGTCCCCCTCCTGCGGTTGCGGCAGGATCTATGACGGCTCCTTCACAGGCAGACTGATCGAGGGGGACGGATTCTTTACCCGGCTGCTCAAAGAGCACAATATCGAGGTCCTGACAGAAGAGGATATTTAAAGATCTACAACTCCTCCAGAGAGAGCTTTCCCGCAAATCCCAATAAAATGACACCGAAACCCTGCTGGATTCTCCTGGTTATACCTGGGGAGCCCTTAAGAAACTGCTTACAGGTGTTGGCCAACAGGCCGTAAAGGCAGAAAATCAGAAAGGTAATAGCCATAAAACAGCCGCTCAGGATGAGCATCTGCAGAGTAACATCAACGGAGCTCTCAACAATAAACTGGGGCAGAAAGGAGAAGAAGAACAGGGTCAGCTTGGGATTGAGCAGATTGATCAATACAGCCTTCCCTATAATCCTGAAGGCCCGCTCCGCCTCACCCTTTTCCAGAGCAATTCTGTTATTGCTTCTGATCAGATCCAGTCCCAGATAGGTCAGGTAGAGGATACCTGCAATCCTGATGATCCTCAGAAACTGTGCTCCGGTATGAAGCAGTGCAGAGAGTCCGAACACCGCCGCCAGAATATGAGGCAGTATCCCCAGGGTGCATCCCAGGGCGGCAAGCATGGCCTGCCGTCTGCTTCCCGAAAGGCTTGTTGTGATGGTATAGATCACTCCTGTCCCGGGTATGACCACTACAATAAAAGATGTTATCAGAAAACCTGCACTGATCATGACTTCTCCTTTTCCCACTCCTTAATCTCTTCATCGATAAAGAAATTAATCATCATCTCATAGATACCGGAAATAAGATCCGGCGAGATGCCCTCTTTTTCTGCCAGGGCGGCCTTGGATTCAATGACCTGCCTGACCCGCTTCTCATCCCTGACGGCAGCTTTATTCACCTTGAACTGTGCCGCCGATGTCACATACTTTGCCCTCAGGGCGATGCTGCTGACAATATCCCGGTCAATCCGGTCAATTGCCATCCTGATATCTTCCATATTCCGGCACTTTTCAGGTGTTTTCATCTTCCCTCCTGGATCCCAAAGTACTTTCACTAGATTTATATAATATACAGTGATTTACGAACAGATATCTAACCGAAAATTGTGTCATAACCACCAGGATTCTTATGGGAGACAGAGGTATTCGGAAGGAGAAAGAATAAGGCCGGATATGGATACGTCTTCTTCAAATAAAACACCTCCCAATAAGGCATAAAAGTTTGCTCCTATGGAAAATATTCATCTTATGGTGTATGGTCTCAGAAGTCATGAAAGCATCGGAATATGAAAAACAAGGCACCCCGACACAGGATGACGTAGCTAAAAGAGCGGGTGTCTCCCGGAGTATCGTAAGCTACGTGCTGAATCCCGGCGGAAGGCCCGTAGCTCCCGAAACTCGAAAGAAAGTGCTTCAGGCTATTAGAGATCTGGACTACCGGCCTAATAAATTTGCCAGAAACCTGATGAAATTTAAAAACGATGCCATAGCCGATCGCCAGTTCGGTTTGGTTCTCAGCGATGTATTCATGCTACGTCGGCCTTACTATGCGGACATTTTAGCGGGAATTCATACAACAGCCCACGAAAACAATCACAACATTCGATTTATGCGATTCTTCCACGACTTAAAGGATCCAATCCTTTTCAACGAGCTGATCCATAAGGAAGAGATATCA
Source organism: Spirochaeta sp. UBA5339 (assembly GCA_002408085.1). Taxonomy (GTDB): domain Bacteria; phylum Spirochaetota; class Spirochaetia; order DSM-2461; family DSM-2461; genus Oceanispirochaeta. The sequence goes on along the minus strand of DHQL01000004.1, from coordinate 11,824 downwards.
GGGCTCATTCTCATTGCTTTGGATCAAAGTATCAGAACAGATGAGGACAGGAAACTGATCGAACAGATCAGGAAGCGAATAAACAACATCGTCTGTTTGGAATGGGAACTGGACGGTATACCCTCAGTCAATTTCAGCCGCCGGGAAGCAGCCTATAAAGCGTGTCGTCACCTCCTGGCCGGGGGAAAACAGAATATTCTTTACATTGGTCCGGAAGATAACCGCTATACCGGATATCAGCAGGCAATTCTTGAAATGAACGGGGCCGTACCGATGAATGATTTACGTTCGGCCTCGGATATGAGACTGGGCTACAACGCCTGTGAAGACCTGATAGCTCAGAAAGCCCTTCCTGAAGCTATACTGAGCGGAACAGATGAGGTCTCCATGGGAATCCTCCGTTGTCTCAACAAGAATGGTGTCAAAGTCCCTGACCAATTATCACTGATCAGCATAGACAATGTAGAACTCGCCGAGTTTACCAGTCCTCCCCTGACCACTATCAATGTAGATACCTGGCAGATGGGCAGTACGGCGGTCCAGACTCTTATTCAGCATGTAAAGAATCCCAATATGGCAGCGACACAAACTCTTATGCCTACCAGTCTGGTCATTCGCGAAAGCTGTCTGTAACCGTAAATCATTTCAGACTCCCCTCCAAAGATCTGCTTTTCATTTCCAGTTCATAGATGGGATCAGAACTTCTTCCATCTTAATATCACAGAAAGCTGATACAGAAGGTGAGAAAATGAGAATCTCCGACCCGGCCTGAACCGGGTCGAAAAGACAATATTCATTAGTTGCTATAGGTCACTCCACAACTTTCAGCCCACAGGGCTTCGGAGACATCAACACCCACAATCCCCAGGCCTCCGGCATCAAAAATGGCATCAATCCCTGAGGTCGCCGCACCGTTATCGTCAAACAGGCCTCTGCATCCGGCATCATCGTCTTCCCAGTAGGGAGCATCAAGCCATAGATCCGCCTGGGTCCATGTGGCTCCCCAGTAGAACAATCCGTCAACAGTGGAATCCTGAAGCGCTTCAGTCAGATCGTAAAGAAAGTCGTACTGCCCCTGCTCTGTATGAGCGTAGGAAGTGGTGTTTCCACCTTCACTGGCTTTCCAGTAAGCCGCTGTTTCCACAACATAAACATCGGTTCCCAGGTTGCTGCTGAGCTGATCCACAGTGCTGACACAATCACTGATGCTTCCATGCCACATCTCATAGAACGATATACCTGCAGCATCAAGCAAGCCACCATTGCTGACAAAATTACTGTACCATGTGACGGCATCGTCACCGATACCGGCGTAATGGATGATGACGGGAATATCGCTGGAGAGACTTTTTACACCCCAATAGCCCTGGTTGGATAAGTTTACATAGTTTGACCAGCCGTTTACAGATATCTGTCCAGTCGTCCAGAGCATCCCGTCGTTAACCTCATTTCCCACCTGAACCATGGCCGGGCGGACATCGGCATTATCCATTGCCTGCATAACTTCTGCAGTATAGCTGTACACCTTTGAATACAAATTTGAGTAAGTACTGGACCAGGATTCGGGCTTCCAGTTCTGGCCGGGATCACACCACCAGTGGGAGTAAAAGATATCAAGTAGAATCTCCATGCCCGCCGCCTTGGCCCTCTTGGCTGTCTCAATCACATATTCCAGATCCTGATGAAGGCCGTAGGCATCACCCGGTTCAACCAGCAAACGGATTCTCGCGTACTCGAACCCATGGTCACTCAGTATTTCTATGGCGCCGCTGCTGACATCCGAATCCGTTAAATAGAACTGGACATCATCAAACACAGAGCATCCGCCGGTGCTGCTTGTATAGAGACTTATAGTGGCTTCACCGCTGGTCACGGGAATATCGCTGATGGTTATCCGGGTCCAGCTGCTTGAGGTGATGTCTGCGGTCAAAGTTGATCCGCCATAACCGCTGACCTGAATCTGAGAGACGTCGGTATCCCAGTTTCTGGCCATAACACTGAATGTGTATAATCCATCATCCAGTCCGCTCAGAGTCTGATAAGTTCTCACTTCCCAGGAACTGCTTCTCCAGTGGCACAGATTGTAGCTGCCCGAATAGGGATTGTCGGTCTGAGCATAATCAGCAGCAGAAGTACCTTCAGTACTCCAGCCGGTCATAAGACTCTCAAAACCGGGATTGGTAACAAGATTTGCCCCGACAACTGTTCTCAGCTCGACCTGGTCTCCTATCCCGATATTGGAACACGATATTCCAACAACGATGATCATCAGAGCGAGAATACTCAATTTGAAACAATAAAATTCTTTCCTCTTTTTCATAATATGTGTTTCCTCCTTGTCAACGCGCGTTGACTACACGTAATTAAACTGTAATGGGTAAATACCTGAATCGTCAATGTAATTTAGTGATCAATAGTAATTTAATACCAATTGCAAGAGTATTGTGAACATGATTTAGCATTGCAATCCGAGGAACGGGGATGTGGTTTCTTTGGGAGTATACACAGCAGGGAGCCTCAACTGATTCACTCCCCCAACGGTGAGAAGATCCGCTTTATCTGAAATGATGCTCCCTCCTGTAGGAGTTGATTATTACCAGATGGGGTATCTGGAACTCCTTCGGGGAGAAGCCGGAAAGAAGAGCCTTGTGCTCTAAATCAAAGCTAGATAGTTCCTTTCCATCCAACACGGCCCCGACGCCCCTGGTGGCCCGGATTCTGCCTGCCCAGGACTCTCTGGAAAAGGAAATATTCTCTTTGTACCGGATCTGTTTCTCAAGACTGAAATCACCTGAATCAAATTGGATCTCATAATCATCCTGAAAGTCCGCTCCCTTCCAGTGGGGATTGTACTTCAGGATCAGCTTTTCAGAAGCCTCTGCCAATGCGGACTCCCGGGGCAGCCAGCAGAACCATGTAATGAAAAAACGACCATTCGGCTTGAGCAGTCTGTCTATCTCACCCATTACCCGGGACTGATCAAAGTAGATATAACACTGGGCTGCAATAATGGAATCAAAGGAATGCGGCTCAAGTCCTGTATCTTCAGCCGGTCGGCAGAAAAAGCGGAGATCCCTGTCTGCAGACAGTTCTTCTGCTTTGCGGATCTGATTGATTTCGGGATCTATGCCGGTGATCTTCAGATCAGATCTGCAGATTCTTCGGGTGATAACACCTGTTCCGGTCCCCATATCCAGGACGGATTGTCCTTTTCCGGCAAATCCCAGAGACTCAAGAGTCCTGAAGTAGGACTCGGGATAGATATCCCTGTACTTAGCATAATCATCGGAGGTTCGGCCCCAGTCGAAGGCACGGCCATCATCTATCTGATCAAGCTTCATGACACTTGCCTATTCATACTCTTTTACCTTGCTCCAGACATCACTGAAATAGTGATGACCTTCGGGATAAACATTCTGCTGCTCACTGACAATTGCGCTGATACAGGTATCTTCATACTTCCGCCCTTCGTAAACTTCAACGATCTCAATTGAAACCGATTTGGTTTTCTCCGGAAAGTTGATGTCCGCAAAGTAGACAAGATCATCAAAGGAATAGGTCATTTCAAAGGGAGGTGAGTCGGATCTGACCAGAACCGTCTTCAGACGCCCGTTATCCTTGAAGAGGTGGGTTTTGGAGGGGTCCACATAACCGTTTAAAACAGTCACTCTATCAGTCTCGTTAATAAAATCGATATCGATTCTTTCACCGATACCATAACCGTCCACTCCCTCCACCCAGGGAGCAGCCAGAGTATTGAAGTTAAAGGGATGACAATTACAGTCGGCAACAAACCTTTTCAGTAGATTGGAAATACCGTAATCGACCTCTTTGCCTCTGATGGTTTCACTATAGCCCGATGTGGCAGAGATGTTCTCAATATTGATATTAGCCAGAAAATCATAATAGTAAGGGAACTTCTCATTATAGGAAGCCCTATATTTTTCACCGGTGTAGTAATTGATTCCGAATGTAGTATGAATACTCTCCCCGGGAATCAGATAGAAGGGGAACTCCTCCCGCTCGACTCTGATGTATCCGGAATCTTCAAAAATGATATTACTCCTGTCGATCAGGGAGACGGTCTCAAATTCCTGAACATAATACATCTCCTGGTTGTATATGGTGATGAAATCAACAAAATCTTCCATGACTTTTTCTGTCCCAAAAAGATCATACCCATACAGTCTGGTAGAGAGCATCAACAGCACTATGACTCTTCTCACTTTATTCTCCTTATTGCATCCCCGAAACAAGAACTCCTTCAAGATCCCCTATCAAATCCCGGTTCTCATCAATCCTCAATATGATTGATTCAAGAGTCTGCAGCAAGCCGTTGTAGTAAGCTTCATCTCTCAGGGCCGGAAAGAGTTCATCCCTCAGAAGAAGACCTGCAACATCATCAGCAATGATCTTCTCCAGTCCGTACCCCACTTCAATCCGGGCCGTCCTGTCTTCAAGGGCAATGGTGATCAGAAGACCGTCATGAATCCCGGCCCGGCCGATCCCCAGTCTTTCGGCATAGTCCAGAGAGAACTCTTCAATTGTCATCCTTCCTGTCGTCTCAGTGATATAAACACAGATCTGAGGTCCGACGGTATCAGCGTATGTATGAACAAGGCTTTCAAGACTCTGAATCTCATCACTGCTGAGTACCCCGACCTGATCATTAATCATCCTCAGCTCTTCAGGTGTTTTGTTACAGGAGGTAAAGAGAAGATGAGAAACTATAAGTAAAACCGCTAAGAGAACTTTCTTTCCCATGGACATGTTAATATTCATTATTTATCTCGCTCTGTCTTCATCGAAGATCACTTTGAAGATCTCATAGATCACAGGAATCTCCTCTGAAAACTCTTTTCCCGACTCCCTGTATTCAATCCGGAAGAATTTCTCATGAACCTCTCTCCAGTATTTCAGGGAGAGATCCCCCTCCCCCTCCAGCCGGGCCATCTCGTCTGTCACATCTTTGAACTTCTTTGTGATGATCTCTTCTGTCCGTATGATACATCCAGGCAGCCCGTTTCCATGGGTGATGATAGAAAGATCCCCGGCTTCGGGAACCTTCTCACCCTCTTCATACAGCTCCAGGGCCGAGGAGGTTCCGGTTTTCTTTCCCGTTCTCACATAGGCTAGGAGCCTGTTGGCAAGAGTCTCTGTAAGTCCGAAGGACCAAGCTTCATAAGCGGCTCCTTTAAACTCTGCATTTGTCTCAACAAACCTGTTCCAGTACTCCTTAATAATTGTGTCCTGTTCCTCCTGGGAGTAGATCCTGTACTTCAAGATGATCTGATCAAAACACTGAATATCATTCTCATATATGGGATTCGGGTAGTGCTCGATCATGTAGTTTTTATTGACCGAGTCAAATCTGAATCCGCACCGCTGGTAGAGGTAGAGCTGCCCGATACCGCAGTTCCCGGTCTTTATGACAATCTCTTTATAGTTCTTCTCTTTTGATGCTGAGATAGCCGTTTCCACCAGACCTGTTCCAATCTTTCTGTTCTGATACTCCTCAGCAACGGCAACACAGACAATCTCGGTGGAGTCCTTATCGATCTCGTTTGTACCGATAATTCCAACGATCTTTTCATTATCAAAAGTCCCATAAAAGTCGGATGAGTCTTTGTACTTTGCAATCTGATCATCATCTTCATCGGCCAGATAGAGCAGATCATAGGGAACTTCATTATTTTTTATCTGTCTGGTTGTGAGCATATCTTCTCCTTACCCGATTTATAAGAGCAACAACCCTGTCACTCCTATGCCTTTTTGATGAATCTGCTCTCCTGGTAATCAGAGTAGATTCCATTTACAGAGAACCTGTCACTCAGCTGTTTTATATCCACAAAGAAAATGTGATCCTTATGATTCCTTCCATTCCTGAAGAATCCAACTTTTATGCGGTAAACAAAGTTCCAATTGTTCTTCCAGTAAAAATCATGAACTCCGAAATCACGTATTTTATATGTTTCGTTTTTCCTCCGCCTGGCCCTCTTACTGACATAGCTGTCTATCTTGAGAAAGTCACCACTGTGAATCAGGTCTTCCAGAGAGGCCTCAAGGAGAGCCAGAGAGAGACGCTTTCCCTCAATTGCCTTGAGAACCTTCTGTCTTCTTGAGATATATACCTGCTCATCAATAAAATCGACAATGACTTTGATAATGATGATCATAAAAATGACCATAAAAATCAGCATGGTGCCGTTACTGAAGGAAGACTGCCTGTAGGTAAAACCCTTCTCGTTTAATGATTCAATAAGATCCTTCATCGCTAACTCTTAACCCCGACCAGCCATATTATCAACTTGATTGAATAAACGTTGAATGGTCAAATATCAATATATCCGTCAGAGGCCAGTTTATTCATAATCTGCCGGCCAATCTGTTCACCGTACTGCTGTCCGGCGATCATTGATTCCTGAGTGATAATAGGAGTCCGCTCAACCAGCTTTGTTCCGATTTCAGATTCATAAAACTCAATCAGCTGATCAATCTCATCGGAAGTGAAATGTCTATCATAAATAGGAACTATCAGATTAATAAGATCATCGGCTGTGAACAGAGTTGCTACCTCATCCCAGTAGTCCTGGGGAATATCTGGAAAAGCGGCTTCATACTGCTGCATCAGACTCTCAAATACCATCATCCCAACATCTCCACTGCCGGTGATATCCATCATCCGTCTAATCTTATCCTCTTTACTCTCAGAGAAAGCAGACACCACAGTCAGGATCATTACTATTAAAAGAACTGTTCTTTTCATTCTTGTCTCCACCATAAAGAAAATTATACATCTTTAGCCCCAGAACTCACATCGAGACTTTATTTTCCAATATATTTCTTATACTGATATTTCAGATATATTTCCGTACCGTTATGCGGACCAATAACATTGCTGACAGCAAGCTGCAGAAGATGACGGGACACAAGTCAAAAGAGATGACGGATCACTATACTCACTACGGAGTGGAGGATCTACGGGAAATGGCTAAGGTTCAGTCCAGAATTCTTCCCTTTAAACTAGCATAGTACATACAGGAGGGATGTTTATCTGTCCTCCTGTATCATCACCTTAATTTCTTCGGATAAACTTAACGGCCGAGTCTGTCAACTGCTGCAATCCGGGAGATTCAATGGGGAATGCCCTGGGAAGGAAGGTTCGCGGAGCCTCAACCGAAGGCTGTGGCGGAGATGTATATGAAAGATTAGGCTAAGAAATCCTCTATAAACTGGGCTATTAGATTACTGTTGTTGATTATATAATCTATGATATAGCTGTGTAAAAATGTTTAAAGGAGATCCTAATGACAGAGAAGAAAGGTCAAAAAACCAATCTTTTAGAAAAATCAAAGAATAAACTCCTGAATAAACCTTTAATTGTATCACTAGTACTTGCTTCAATACTTATTATTAGTATTGCCGATTTAACAGATGCAGTTCAGAAGTTAATAGACTTCATAACTCCAGATGTTTCTGGTTCTGTAATAATAGATCAAAATTATGTGGATGCAGAACATCTTTATTATTATGAATTTGATAAAAATGGTGCATTCGAGAAATATCAGATTTCTGCAAATGATGGTAATCCCCTTGCGCAAGCAAATCTTGCAAAATTACTTTTTAATGGATGGGGGACTCTAGAGGATTACTCGAGTGCTGAGTATTGGGCAAAAGAATCATTATCACAACTTATTAAGCTCTCAGATGAAAAAGTACCTGAAGCTATGTATTTACTTGCTTTTTTCTATTCAGATGGAGTAGGTGTTAAGCAAAATCAATTAGCTGCGATTGAATTGTATCAGAAGTCAGCAAGAGCCGGATTACCATGGGCTCAAAATAACTTAGGAGTAATGTATATGACTGGAAATGATTTAAATCAAGATTATAAGAAATCAATTCACTGGTTTAGAAGTGCTGCGAATAAAGGTTATGCTGTTGCTCAAATGAATCTTGGAATTATGTATGAGTACGGATATGGAGTGGATGAAGATAGTTTAAAAGCCAAAAAATTATATCAGTTAGCAGCCGATCAAGGTTATGCTGAAGCTCAAATTATTCTTGGCTCTATGTATCAGTATGGAAAAGGTATCAATATAGACGCATCCGAAGCAGTACATTGGTACAAATCAGCAGCTGATAAGGGCAATGCTGAAGCTCAAAGAAGACTTGCCTCTATTTATAAAATTAGTGAAAACTATACGGAGGCCATTAAATGGTATCGGTTATCTGCTGATCAAGGAGATGTTTATGCTCAAACAAGCCTTGGTGATATGTACTATTTTGGAGAAGGAATTTCTGAGGATAATTATGAAGCAGCAAAATGGTATCAAAAGGCAGCGGATCAAGGTTATTCTAAAGCTCAATTTAAACTTGGCAGAATATATGATTTTGGATTGATCGATACTGAGAATGATTTAGAAGCTATTAAGTGGTATACGAAGGCAGCGGAACAAGGTTATGTAAAAGCACAAACAAATTTAGGTCTGATGTATAAGAATGGAGAAGGTGTAATTGAAGACGCAAATGAAGCTGTAAAATGGTTAACAATGGCAACAAATCAAGGTTCTGCTGAAGCTCAAAATACACTTGGCTATATGTACAACCATGGGTATGGGGTTGATAAAAATGATGCAGAAGCAGCGAAATTGTTCCAGTTAGCAGCAGATCAGGAGTATATCGAAGGAATCTATAATCTTGCAGTTATGTATCATAGTGGATCAGGTGTTGAGAAAAATATTACTAAGGCTGAAGAATTATTATTGGATGCATTTGATAAAGGATATTCTTATGCAAGTGGCTGTCTAGGTGATCTATATTATGAACAAAAAAAATATGATGTTGCAATAGAGTGGTATTTAAAAGCAGCAGAGAATGATCATTCATGTGCCATTGCTGCACTTGGGTATATGTACTCAAAAGGAATTGGTGTAAAAAAAGATGATGAAGAGGCTTGTCGTTGGTATATGATAGCCTCAGAATTAGGTAATAAATCAGCAATGAATAATTTGGGTTGGAAATATTATATTGGAGAAGGTGTAGAGAAGAACCTTGAAAAAGCACTAATGTGGTTAGAAGAATCGGCAAGTAAAGGTAAATCTGGTGCTATGATGAATTTGGGTTATATTCATGAAAACTCTTCTCCTCCAGATTATCAAACTGCAGAAGCATGGTATATAAAAGCTAAAGCAAATGGTGATAGCGATGCCTTAATTAAGTTAGCGGAATGGTATGAAAAAGGAATTTATTATAATCAAGATGCTTTACAGGCTACTGTTCTTCTTTCGAAAGCGTACGAGGCTGGAAACAAATCAGCTACCGATAAACTTGAAATAATTATATATGGTGAAGGTTTGTGTAATCAGTGACAATTGAAAATATTATTGATTAATTGTCAGTAGAAGTGTCAGCAATGACATTTCAAAACATATAATAATATAAATAAACATATAGAAAGAAGAAGAATAGAAAGTTGATTCTTTAATTATCATGTAATAACATAAAAAATATAGAGAAATGTATGGATAGCTTGATAACGCCCCAATAAGTTGCCGGCTTGTCCCTGAAGCGAAAGCGAAAGGGTTGGCGTGGGATTTGCTTCGAAACGAAGTGGAGAGCAGATCCCATGACAAAAAACGGTCAACTTCATTGGATTGTTCTGGTAGTGTCAAATATCTTTCGCAAATTTCAAAGTCCTCAATCTGCAGATCCAGTTACTACGATACATTCTCCTCCATGTTATAGCCTATAAGAAGATCCATATTCAGATATTTCCTCTCACTCCAGGTTGAACCGGAAGGAGCCTTTAACCATCTGGTGATATAGAGAACTACCCATGCAGGCGGTTTATGAAACCTCAATGCCTTAAGCAATAACTCATGATCAATCGTGTCAAAGAATCCTTTGATGTCTAGATATTATACACTTATGCTTAGTAAACTTTTGATATTCTCAGAATTTATTCTTTCATCTTTGTTTTTTTCTAAAAAATTATAGTACTTTTCTTTCTTCAATGTATAACTGACAACAATGTCTCGAATTGAATTAAGATCGCTAGACTTTGATATTTCTTTTACTATTGATGATATGAATGTATCAAAATAATAGTGGAGATTTTCTATCAAAGTTTCTAATTGGTATGGTGTTTTCCCAGCATGAATTATGAGGTTTCTAGCTCTATAGATTCTTTGAATTTGCCAACTTACACGTTTTTCATGACTTTGAAGTCTATTTAATATTTTTCTTGGAGTTTGGAAAATACTCTTTAAATACATTATCCTATCTATCAATAAGATATTTCTATCCAGCAAATTATATAATTCATCCATTTCTGCTTTTTCTGAAGTTAGAAGAAATTGTGATAACTGAGCATTGGTTTCGATATCATTCTTTCCAAGAAATTTTTGAATCTTATCCCATTTTTTTGAAAACTTCAAAGAGGACCATAAATCATTCAGGATTTTATCAATATAATTATCTACTAATATTGGTATCAACGAGCTTATTAATTGTGAAATTTTTGAATGGTTCTCTTTGGTATAAACAGGTAATAAAATTTCTATACCACTCCAAAGGTCAACTAATTGGCTTTCATAAGATACAGAATTAAGTGCTGATGAATGTCTTTGAAATGCTAAGTCTAAACGCTGTAATGAGTTTTTATCAATGTTATCTGGGTTTTGACATGTCGCAATATAATTAAATTTAGCTATGAAATCTTCTTCTTTGATTTCATCAGGTCTTCTGAATATTGGACTTTTAATCTCAGAGTATAATTCAACAGTGTCTTCGATTTCACTATCATAAATTATTCCTTCATGTGAAATATCTAGTTCTTCATCATGTCTTAAAAAGGATATATGAGATTTAATCCCATCAATTTCATACTTAGATTTATAAAATGCTTTATATTTATCCTTTGCAATAACATCTAGTATTTTTATATATGAGTCATTCCCATTAAGATAATCATCTATATTATATTGTCTATTTTCTTCGAATCTACTATTTGCTTTGGTAATGACTTCAAATCTTTCGCTATTTAGGAATGGTTCTACTAATGAAAATCCATTCCCTACTTTAAAAATTGAATTATATTTATGTATTTTATTATCAAAAGAATTTATAAAGACATCATAACTATCAATACTTCCTACCTTTTGTCGAAAAAATATCTCCATGCATTGATTATATATGTATTCCTTAGAATATTGTGTATAATTTAGTTCTATTATCAGCGCCTTTGACAACTGTATTAGTTCTTTTCTTTTTCCTTCGGATATTTTAGATCGAATTTCTTTTTTTAGTAATTTCAGATAGTTTTGATTCAGCATTTTATTTATAAAAATTAAAATATCATTTTTTTCGTTAATACTTTTTGATTTATTTAAAATAGTTATAATCTCATTTTCATTATTATCAAATATCAATGAAATTATGTGATCGCTAGTTATATGATCGATTATCTCCTCAATAATAGGCTGCAAAGATCCGTCTTTTAAGATGTCACTATTTATATGCTGTATGGTCTTTAAACCCTCTTTAACAAGAGAATGAATATTGTGTGCAGGCAGTCTGTAACTATCAATTGTGTAGTAAAACAATAATTCTTCAACTACTTGAGCAAAAAATAGAAGGCAGTAGTTATCTTCAATATAATTCCATTTTGAAGTAAATTTTTCTTTCATTTATACCCCTGTTCTAGATAACTTCGACTTAAATTGATGACCGTATTGCTGGCGCAGTTTTTGTGAATATAAAAACTGTGATCAGTAGGTCATACAGTCGAGTGGGCCCCGGGAGTTTCACCCGAAGCCTCTCACAG
>DHQL01000019.1 GCA_002408085.1 Spirochaeta sp. UBA5339 | reverse complement strand
TTGCCATGTCGGGCGTACCAAAAAAATGCACCTGACAGCCCTACTGTCACAAATACTGCTTTTCGCTTCGCGGCAGTATTTGCGCCAGCTTAACGGTCTGCAGGTGATTTTGGCGCTAGATGAACAGCCTTCGGCGCAAGAGGAAAATTTTGATAAGTATAGTCTCATTACATAATATTCAGTTTTCTGCTAATAATGTCACAGTTAAACTAGATGACAGAACATTACTAACCAATGATTTTTCAAAAATCCAAAAAGCACTAAATTTATATGATGAAATAAAAAATTTTATCGGTAAGCTTGAATATGACGAATTATTGAGTGGAAGCATTGTTGCGATAAGAAATGATAAAGATACAGAACACGATATTGAAACTTGCTTAAGGAAGATGCTATTTGATATTCAAACTTTATCAAATGCAATCTGGTTTAAATATGATTCATGCGTTGATACTGAAGTCTGTTTTATATTTGAACTCGGTGCTAAGGCAAAAATAGCCAATACAATGATTAAAAGTGGTTTTTACTCTTCAACGGGGCTAAAAGAAATTCTTCATATTGGTTATTCAGATTTATCAGAAATTATTGAAAACTACTATAATAAATTAAATAGCGCTACAGAATTAGTACTCGGGACAACAATAGTACTTAACAAAGATTCAGAAAGAATTACTAGATGTTTATATCATTTTTCACGAGCTAGATCATCAAATGTACAAGAGTTGAAAATAGCCGAATATTGTTCAGGTTTAGAATCAATTTTTGCCACTTCTACTTCTGAGTTAGCTCACATCTTATCAGAAAGGATTGCTATTTTACTTGAGGGAAGTCTCGAAAAAAGAATGAAAATATACAATCTGATAAAAAAGAACTACAACATTCGTTCCAAAGTAGTTCATGGTGCATCTATAAAAGAAAAAGATATGATTGATCTCTCGACAAAGATTGATAATATATCTCGCAAAGTAATATGCTATGTACTAGAAAATGAAGAGTTTCAAAATTTACTTGAAGAAAACAATAGTGAAAAAATTAACTACTATTTCTTAAAAAAATTGTTCGAATGATAATTCATCTAACAAGAACTTGAACTTGTCGTTCCTATTTGCATATTTCTTGCAGAAATACAAAAGCGGAACAAAAAGTTCTTTCTGAGAAAAAGAATCAGGTTTATCCTGAAAAGCAAGAAAAATGCCAATGCCTGGCAATGCCAGGCCGTCACGCAAGTTAAGTTGAAGTTATGTACACAGTATGTACATGAGAACAAAAACGTGAGCAAGAAATCTCTAAATATGCACACGAAAGATTGACATGTACATGAAAGATGGTATTATGTACATTATATGAGTAAGCATGCAAACAACGAATTACCAAAACTACCACCAAATTATGATATTGAGTCAAAGAGAGTTCTCAAGCAGGCAATCAGTGCTAACCGGGAGTTAGCAAAGTTAAAGGGTTATTGCTCATTACTACCGAATGATTCAATTTTATTAAGTTCAATAATCCTGAAAGAAGCATCAGCCAGTTCTGAAATAGAAAATATCATAACAACCCAGGATGACCTATATAAGGCCATTGTGGCAAAACAAACAAATATTGATCCAAATACAAAAGAGGTTCTTAATTACAGATCTGCTCTATGGCTTGGATATAGGCAAATTAAAGAAAGCAACTTACTCCGGATAAATACAATTCTCTCGATTCAGGAAGAGCTGGAGCAAAATTCGGCTGGTTTCAGAAAATTACCAGGTACCAGCTTAGTAAATGATAGAACCGGTGAAGTGTTATATACACCACCTGACAATGAACGTGTCATACTTAATCTATTATCAAATCTTGAGAAATACATCCATCAAGAAGATGGTACAGACCCACTGATCAAAATGGCAATCATTCACTACCAGTTCGAATCAATTCACCCATTCTATGATGGCAACGGAAGGACAGGGAGAATAATTAATGTACTATATCTTGTCCTTAAGAGATTACTAGATTCTCCGATACTGTTTCTTAGCTCTTATATTATCAGGAATAAATCAGAATACTATCGACTCCTGCAGGACATGCATAAAAATGAAAACTGGGAGGAGTGGATAATCTATATGTTGAAAGCAGTGGAAGAGACTGCTAAGGAGACATATGGAATAATTTCATCGATAGCAAGTCTGCTAGATCAAACAATTGATATATGCAAAGAAAAACTTCCTAAGACAATATATTCAAAAGAATTGGTTGAGTTATTGTTCATTCAGCCATACACTAAAATTGCTTATTTAGTAGATGCAGGAATAGCAGAAAGAAGAACTGCCAGCAAATATCTCAAAGAATTAGAAGCAATAGGAGTACTTGAATCTTTTCGCTTAGGAAAAGAAATCATTTATGTAAACAGACCCTTATATGAGTTACTAAAGAAATAAGGGTTACATATCGAGCTTTTGAAGCTGTCAGTCGGGATGTCATGATCCTTGCATTCGCAACGATCCCGCCATCTTTCCTTTTGCAGCTTAAAAGAATGTTATATTTGCATGAAATTAATTTATGTCTTACTATATCGGATAGATGGAAATCGCAAGGAACCGATATGGACGATAAGCTATTAAACAGTATTGAAGGCAAAAAGAGAGAATTAGACTTTCACAGACCACTAAATCCCTCCATAGTAAGAAAATTAAATGAGCAGTTCGCTCTAGAATGGACTTACAACTCAAATGCAATAGAAGGAAATACACTTTCTCTCAACGAAACAGAGATTGTACTCAACACAGGTGTTACGATTGGTGGAAAGACTGTTAATGAGCATCTTGAAGCAATCAACCATAAAGAGGGGATTCAATACATAGAATCATTAATCTCGAAAAGCACAGAACTGACAGAGAATGTGCTAAGGGAACTTCATAGATTAATACTCAAAGGAATCGATGATCTCGAGGCTGGAACATATCGTCGCCATAATGTCAGGATAGTCGGAGCAAGAATAATTCCTCCTCAGGCAATTAAGGTTAAAGCGTTAATGTCAGAACTTTTCACCTGGTATTATGCCAATCTGCATACATTACCTATTCCTGTCTTAGCAGCACAGTTTCACTATAAGTTTGTTTGCATACACCCTTTTATAGATGGTAACGGAAGAGTAGCACGGCTGCTGATGAATCTGATTCTAATGAAGCATGGTTTTCCACCAACAGTAATATTGAAAGTAGATAGAAAGAAATATTACAGAGTATTAAATGAAGCCAATATAGGTAAAGAAGAAAGCTTTGAGAATTTTATTGGTCGCGCTATAGAACGATCCTTGATAATATATTTGAACAGCATTAAACCAAATACGTCAGAGAAACAAGGTTTGATAAATTTAAGAGAGGCATCAGAATACTGCGATTATTCACAAGAGTATCTCTCACTCTTAGCAAGAAAAGGGAAAATATCCGCAGTAAAGCTGAATAAAGAATGGCTGACAACCCGAGAAGCAATAGAGGACTACGTTAAAGAATTGAAAGAATGATCTACTAACAAAGGAGAAGGCGCGCCTCCTTCAGTGTCTGATTCCTCTTTTCAAATAACTTTACATCTTCCCCATTCTTCCTCTGTTGGGGATTAACATATCCAATACTGGAATGCCGGTGAGTAGCGTTGTACCAGTTGATGAAATCAGCCATCCATTCCCAGGCTCTCTTCCATGCAATCAAACCTGCCAGGATACGCCGCATGATACTTCAACGTCCTGAAGAATGATTCAATATAAGGATTGTCATCCTTCACCAGAGGACGGGAGTGGAACAGGAACATACCCATGTTAGCGAGCCATACAGAGAATGTTGCTCCTCTCATTGGATTGCTGTTGTCTGCGCGTACAGTGCAGTCGCGGAATCATTTCAGAGTTGAGCAATTGAGTATTACTTTGATAATTTTGAAAGATCACTTATCATATCCTGGGAATATTGAATTTGATATTGTAATGAATCTACAGTTATCAGCAATTCCCCATTTCCTAAAGATCTTTCAGAAGGTTCTCTACCACCGGCTTCCTGTTCAAGATAAAGATCAATTAAATCAACTGAAACTTCGTTATTATTTAAAGAATCTATCAGAATGGATAGTCCTTCATCATTATGTACTGGAGCACCTGTCTGTGTTGCAGAAAGCACTGCTCTTAATTGGTTTTCATCAATTTGACCAGCGAAGGTACCAACAGCTGAGTTATCACTTTTTAACTGATTTTTTAGAATTGATGACATATCTTTAGCAAGTTTGTCATTTATATCAAACTGTTCATCACTGGCGCATCCGAAAAAAGCACATATTGGCCAGGGAAACCGGAAGTTATCCTCGCTCCTCTGACTCTCTACAACAATATAATGCACCATATTTCTCAGGTATCTTTCTGTAATGGCCTTATTTGAATAGATTGAAGTTGTACCTTGATCATCAAAAAAAATCTGAGGAGCAACGTTAAATATATCTTCAGAAGACGATGCAAGAACCTTATTTTCGACTTCTTCAATTGTACTTATATCCCAATTATTCTGGATACCTCCATTACCGCCCGAGAACCCCTGTCTTACTGCATTCTGAAAGTTTTCAATTTGAACTCTATCAACATTTTTAAGAGTTTCTATGCTTTCTTCAAGAACTGAATGATTGATCGAAATATATTTGTCAGAATTTTCATTAATATAAGTCACTATGCTTAAATATGAATCGTATATCTGCTGTGAGGCTTCATCATCAAAATATATCTCCGATTCACTCACCTGTCCATGAGAGAAAATCATTATAGGAAATAACCCCAGTACGATGACAATAATTAATTCCTTCATATCTTATCTCCAATCTTCTTGTATGTTACAGATAGGGTAATTACAACACCCACTATTATTAATGCCAGTTGATAAAAGACAGTAAACGAAAACCCACTGTTTATCCCAAATCTTTTTGCAGTGACTAAATAAACGAGTAGCCCTTGTGCCGATATCCCGCTTACCATTGAGGCAATGAAAAATACACTTGCTAACAAAAGATTCTTTCGTGCATTAAGCCAAAAGTCTTATTCTTCCAGATTCAATAATTTGTTTGAAATAAATATCAGGAATCCACTAGCGCAAGCAAAAAGATAGTTGATATATGATGAGAATGAATCAAAAAACCTTTGAATCATATCAATCCTGTTAACTGTGACCTTATAGTCTCCCTTATCCGGACCTATTGCATCATGCCACACGATTTCCAGTTTATCCGAATATTCAGTCAGTACCACATCATCGTCTTCTTTTATATAACCTTCGATACTTGATATACCTAGCCCGATTATCGATAGAAAAACTCCCAGGCATATTAATAATACTGTAAATTTTCTTCCCATCTTCTTACCTCATGATTCAGATATTTGCATCGCATAATTGAAAAGCTAAACAACAGCCTTCATGCCGAGATCAACTCCTTTTTTAAGAGCATCACACACAAGGCTGATGACGAAATCAAACAGCTCCTTTTCCGTCTTTTCCGACAGGAAGGGAAGATCAATGTATTTGTTGATGATACTGGACAGTCTTGATTTAAGATTTTCCGCCTCATCAGTTGTGATGCCGTCTGCCGCTGTTTTACACAGATCATAGATTTCATCTGGAAGCACGTTCCAGAGAAAGTCGTCAATTCTCTTTACAATCTTTAAAATAATACGGCCTTCGGCATCTTCCTTCAGAATTGGCATATCCACCTTCCTGTTAATGGCATCTGCAATCTGCTTGATCTCCTTTTCACTCAATCTGCCTTCACTCATCCTAACCTCCCGTTCTTCAATGACACTGTTTTTAGAAAATAAAACTGAATCTATAGAAACCTCTCCGGATTTTCCCTGCTGATCCTGGCAAAGTCACTTTTGAAAACGCCTTTGAAGTTTTTGTAGTATTTACTGAATTCTATGTCGTTCAGCATGTTCAGGAAGTAGTCGGAACCGTAAAATATGCGGTCTGAAATATCCTGATCTCTCATGATCTCTTCATAGATTCTTTTCAACCTCTTCCTGTCGATATGGCAGGACAGATCGGTATAAAGGTTTTTATGTTTTTTCATCAGAACTACAATCTGATTTCTCCACTCATCGGATTCACCGCCAAAATGCGCAAGACAGAGTTTGAGGTCCTTGTAGTTGTCAAGGACTTTATCCCAGATAAGTGGATGGTTAAGAGCCTGGGCTCTTTCAGCCACGGACTTGCTGAATCCCCCTTCAAAGAGATAATGATTAAAGCTCTTCCATGTCGGTTCGCTGTTGTTTTCCAGTCTTCCTGCGTCATCCTCCGGATTGTCTTTGACATAGATATCACCCCAGATCTGAATATCTCTGGCAAAGGTAGCGAAACCTCTATTGGAACAGTGCGCAAGGACAGGAATATTGTGTTTTGAGCAGTAGGAGTAGAGGCTGATTCCGTTAATGAAATGCTGATCATCATCGAAGAGACGGGGATCTGTCGGTGAATAGCCGTTGGGCGTATAGAGCTTGATGCCGTGAAAGGTTTTGCCCGGACCGACCTGATCCTTTATGATCTCGGAGATATTCTTTCTTCGGGGATCAACCGCAAGGAAGGGCAGGAGATTCTCTCCATAGATTTTTTTGAGGATCTGCATCTCTTTGATCTGCCTGTCAAAGGCTGATGCCGTATCGCTGATCAGGCTGCTGTCCAGAATCTTCAGAGTCTTAAACACTGTTCTAAAGAACTTTAGAGTTTTGATACTCTCCCTGTTTTCTTCCAGAGTACCCCTGATGGGATTTACATTGTGTTTTTCAAAGGCATCAATGATCTTGTCTATCTTGTTCAGATACCCTTTAATACTCTTTTGAAACTCATTTTCGGTCTTCTTGAGAGTCTTTTTTCCATCCTTTTCATGATATTTATTCTGAAACGAGGTTTCCAGATCGAACATCAGAGGTACAAACCTTCCTATGTGTGAATTGACTTCCATATATTCACTCTGCAGATCTTCCAGCATCCGATAGCTGTCCTTGTTCAGGAGAAAGTACTTGATAATGTTTTTTGCGATACCAATGAGTTCACGGAGATCGGTCTTGCCGACTTTATTTTCGAAATGGTCAGAAGGGATTTTTTCTGCTTCAGGGTGTTTTTCTGAATAGCTGATCAGTTCTTCCAGCAGTAGAACCAGTATTCTGCCCGAAATGATCTCTCTGCCGAAAATATGACAGTGCCCGTCAATTCCAATTGTCTGAACAGATCTGCTCCGGACCTTGCCCTTCTTTAAAAATTTTCTGATATCCTTCTGCACTTCTGGGAGATTTATGCATGTCCCATGGATTGCTTTTCTCATAATACCCTTGAAATTGGTCGGGTTATACCCTGGGATGGCACAGTACTCAGCCGGAACCAGGTACTGATTTCTTGTTCCCACAACAAGGTCATTGTACTTGCCCAGGAACTGCCTTGAGATAAGATCGGCAGCACCGAAGCTTATGATCTTTAAAAGCCTGAATGTAGAATCATCAAAAATGTCTTTATCATAGTCATCAATAATCGGGTAATAACGGGTATTGGGATTCAGTGGTGTCCCGCCCATAATCTCGGTTAACCTCTTATGGGCGGGAGTCATAATCTGGAAACCGGGCTGTTCCAGGAGCAGCTCGGCAGAGTTCTGTGCAAGAGCCGCTATAAGAGCTTTTCCCTGCATTCCAGCGGCCTTGAGAGTATATTTCAGAATAGTCAGAAACTTGGCGACACGTTTGGCGGCAGTGAAATAGCCTACCCCGTTTGCCGAGGCATCAAGAACGGCCCTGCCAACCTTCAGCCGTTCGTATTCGGTGTTTGCCAGATACTGAATCAGCAGACCGCCCTGGCTGCTCCCTATGAAATCAACCTCCTGAGTAAACCGGGAGATACCCAGGGTTTTCAATAATCTGAACAGAATCTTCGAGTTCTCTCTGGCGCCATCGCAGACAGTATGATGATTAAAGGCGATGATCTGTTCATAACAGCCACCATAGGGCCGCATAAGCTTCAGCAGGAAAGTCTTGTCTTTACCGTATAACTCCTTATAGGTTTTTCTGGTATTGGCGAATGTGCCGTGCATAAGAAAAAGAGTTTTTTTATCGGGATCGATATCCTTCTTTCCCGCCTTGAAAAAATCATTATCATCGGGTTTGAAGATCAGAACCGCGGGTTTCTTGTTTCTGTTTCTCGGTTCATTTTTATCAAGCTGCTTTTCAATCTGCCTCAGTAGATCTCTTCCGCTGACGGCTTCCCCCTTCTTCTGCAGTTGAGAGGAGAGTGTTCTTTTAAATTTCACCACCTTCAGAATAAAGGGGTTATTCTCTTTTTCATCTTTCAGCCGGAGACAGCCGCGCAGTGCCGGAACTTCCTCCACCTGATACTGGGGGATGACATTGAAATAGTACTTCAGCCTGTCCCTTTTGTAGGAGTGCTTCTTATCAGTAGACTCAGGCTGAATGTACTCAATACGGCATTCACTGGTGTCATCCTTTTCCGACTGATAGAAGACAACCGCCCCCTCATCCTGGGAGACCATCACATCAAGCCTCAATTCAGGTATTTCATCTTCTGTAAAAAGATCCGGGAAATCAATTTCCACATTGTCAAAGGAGATGAAACACTCAGAAATCTCATCACTGTTTAAATCAGGATAACACTCATGGAGGATATCCACCTCCTCCCTGACAACCCCTGTAAAATCCTTATTGCCTGATGAAGAGATTTCAAGATAACCCCGCCAGTTGACAGGTTTGTCGTTTTTATAACCCAGTGTCCCCCAAAATCCCGGAACAGGCTCTGGATTCAGTTTATTGATTTTGGGCAGAATCTTCTCTTCCAGATCCCCGGTGGTAACTGACTCGGACCCAAGAAGTATATACTTTTGCGATTCACCAGCCGCTAGAAAAGCATTTGAATTGACAGTAATTCTTCTCATTCATCTATTACTGATTCAGCAAAAGGAAGTGCTGACCAGCTTTACCTCCTATCAAAACCTATATAAGATATCGTACGTTTATTATTACACGAAAACAAGGGGAAAACAATGTCTGTAGAATCTGTCAGGGAAAAAAAGCAAGGGGAAATACATGAGTGATTTGAAACAACAGTCCCCGCCTGCATAAAGCAAATGCTCCAGGCGGGGAGGATTGAATCCCGGGGAACAGGACGAATGACAAGATATAGAAAGACGAGCGGATAGCAAGCCTTTGAAACAGTCTAACCAATTAGTCCGAATGCTGCACATAGTATACGATTCAAACGTATAATAATGATGATTAGTGGATAGTATGAGTGTATAGTTTGATGTATGGAAGAGTTCCAATAAATGCACAAGATCTCATGGACTTGAAATTGTAGACCCTGCTCTTCGGTGAGATAGAATATGATGACGATTTTAATTACAAGAGGCAGCGATACAGATGGTATTAAATGATACTATCACATTGATCTAAAGGTCTACTAATCACATTTCAGCGTTCCCCGGGACTGTCAGTAATTTTTGATTAATACTCTCTGATCCATTAAAATTTAAAGATGAATTTCCTCAAAACTCCATAGCAGCCTGCCTGTTGGCCCCGGCGGGCAAACTGCCTGTATATCACCTGTTTCAGATGGGAAATAGGGAGATCATTATGGGTAAAAAAGTTAAAATCACGATCATATCACTCGCTTCACTGGTCTCGGTGATCCTTTTCCTTTTTATTGTTCTTGCTGTCATCAAAGGCCAGAGCCTACCGAAGACAGGAGGTAAGATCTCTTTAGAGGGGTTAACAGCTCCTGTTGAGATTATCCGGGATAAAGACGGCATCCCACACATCTATGCCGAGAACCGGCAGGATCTGTTCTTTGCCCAGGGATATGTCCATGCCCAGGACAGATTCTGGCAGATGGAATTCTGGCGCCGTATCGGTGCAGGGCGCTTGAGTGAGCTTTTCGGCGAGGATCAGCTGGATTCTGACATCTTTTTACGGACCATGGGATTTGCCCGGGTTGCCCAAAGGGAGTTTGACATCCTCGATGACAAAACTAAAGATGCATTGAAAGCCTATTCTCTGGGAGTAAATGCCTGGATTGCCGATAGAAAGCCGGAAAAAATGGCCCTTGAGTTCCGTCTGCTCAAGCTTACGGGAGTCGAAGTTGAAATAGATCCCTGGGAGCCTCACCACTCGCTGACCTGGACTAAGGTCATGTCTTATGACCTCGGGGGCAATATGAGCACGGAAAGCCTTGTTATGAGTGTTCTCAGAAGCGCCGGGCTATCCAATATGGAGGATTATATTTCCACATTCCGTGAGGGCTTTCCTTTTATTGTCAGTGAAGAGGAGTATCACTCCTTCAGGGAGAAGATGGGATTGGCCCCTCTGGATGTAAATGCGTCTTCACAAGCAGGCTTGCTGCGGAGAACTCCCGGAACTGAGGATGCCGTTGGTTCCAATAACTGGGTTATCAGCGGGGAACATACAGAATCCGGCAAGCCAATTCTTGCTAATGACATGCATCTGAGCATTCAAATGCCCTCCATTTGGTATGAAGTCGCTCTTCACTGCACTGGGCCCGATCCTCTTAATGTAAAAGGTTACTCCTTTGCCGGGGTACCTGGTGTTGTAGCCGGGCACAATAAGAGCATCGCCTGGGGTATTACCAACGGAACACTGGATGTACAGGACCTTTATTACGAAAGACTGAACATTGAGAATCCTGACCTCTACTGGGACAATGAACAGTGGAATCCTTTGGACATTATCTATGAAACCATCAAGATCGAGGGAGAAGATGACCCCTATGTGCTCCGTATAAGGCATACGGCCAATGGCCCTCTGATATCCGACACCCCTGGCTACAGGCATCTTAGAAGCTTTGCTGTTGAACCGGAAAAATCCTTTCCGGAAAATCTGACAATGACCGCCGTATCGCTTCGGTGGACAGCTCTGGATGATTCCAGAACCCTTATGTCCATTCTTAAACTTGATGAAGCGGAGACCTACGAAGAGTTCAGAGAGGCCCTGAGCTACTGGGACTGCCCGGGACAGAACATAGTCTATGCCGATAAGGAGGGGAATATCGCCTATCAGCTCACTGGAAAACAGCCCATAAGGACTGTGGGAACGGGGACGGGTCTCCTCCCCGGATGGATGCCGGAGTACCGCTGGCAGGGGTTCATTCCCTTTGAAGATCTGCCTGCCTCTCTAAATCCCGAAAAGGGCTATATCGTAACGGCGAATCAGCCCATTGTAGACGATTTTTACCCCTATGTATTTTCTGATCATTTTGCCTTTGGATACAGGGCGAAAAGGATTGTCCAGCTTGTTGAAGAGGGACTGGGAGGAATGACTGTTGATGACAATAAAAAGATACAGTTTGACCACTTCAGCATCGCGGCCATGGATATCATTTCCCGCATTCAGATCCAGTACTTCGAAGCAATATACGATGACCTTGAAAAGATTCCTGAAGATGAGACCCTGAAAGAGAAAAAGGAGCGTGAGAAGACAAGAGAAGAGACTCTGGTGATGATAAATGAGGCCTATAAGAGTTTGAAGAACTGGGATGGTGTTCAACTGAGAGACAGCAGTGAAGCAGCGGTTTTCGCATATTTTTTTAAAGAACTCTATGAACAGACATACAGGGATCAGTTTGCCAGGGAAGAGTGGCCTCCCAGGAGTGTCGGCCGGTTTAAAAACAGTCTGATCTACCTTCTGGATCATCCTGACCACCCCCTCTGGGACGATATTACAACACCCGACACTGCTGAAGGTGCTGAAGAGATAATCGGCCGTGCCTTTGTTCGGGCCGTTAAAGAGGGCCGGGAAGAGCTGGGAGATGATCTTGCGAAGTGGAGGTGGGGGGATATTCATACCGCAGATTTCAGAAACAAAACACTTGGTGAATCGGGAATCAAGGCGGTTGAGAATATCTTTAACAGCGGGCCTGTTCCTGTAGACGGAGGGGGGAATACGGTCAGTGTAACGGGCTGGAATACAAAAGATTCCTTTAAGGTCAATCATATCGCCTCGCAGAGGGCCGTATATGATATGAGCGACTTCTCCAACAGCATAATGATCCATACAACCGGTCAGAGCGGACATCCGGCAAGCAGGCACTACGATGATTTTATTCCCCTGTGGCAGAATGGGGAGTATCATGGCAACCTCTGGGAAAGAGAGGATGTGCTGGACAATGCCCGAAAGACTCTATGGCTACTGCCGGAAGAATAGCCCGGGCCGTGAAAAAGAGAATTGATCTCCTCATTGTTAATGTGATGGAAGAATTTTTATAAAAATCTTTCATTGTTCAATAATCATTACTATATTTGTTATAACTAACGTATGATATTTAGGAGATAGAACATGGCAAATATTACATTACAGGGAAATCCTGTTAAAACCGTAGGGGAGCTTCCCCCTGTAGGAAGTCAGGCAGCTGATTTCTCCCTGGTTCAATCTGATCTTTCAGATATAAAACTGTCGGACTTTAAGGGTAAAAACGTAGTTCTGAACATTTTCCCCAGTCTGGATACATCCACCTGTGCTGCTTCGGTAAGACGTTTCAATAAGGAAGCCTCATCCAGGGACAATACAGTGGTTATCTGTATTTCCGCTGACCTTCCCTTTGCTGCGGGACGGTTCTGTACAACAGAAGGCCTTGATGATGTCTATACGGCATCGGTGTTCAGAGATACAGCCTTTGGTAAGGACTATGGTGTTGATTTTGCAGACGGCCCTCTGGTGGGACTCCTGTCCCGGGCTGTTGTAGTTGTAAATCCCGAAGGAAAAGTCAGCTATACACAGCAGGTTCCCGAGATTGCCGACGAACCTGATTACGCCTCTGCCCTGGCTGCACTGGTGTAGTCATTAATAATCCCTGAAGATAAGCTGATTCTGAAAACAGATTCGGCTTTTCCAAGGGATTTTTTATGCTGATTTTCTTTAACTGATGATTAAGAATCTGCAGCATAGTATTTGTTTTGACAGTTTCTACCTCAGGGGTTAGTCTTTAGACCAGAGGTTCACTGCGATGAGAAAGACCGTTTTTCTGTTTTTTCTGATCTCTTTTCTCTCTACGCCCTTTCTAACGGCCCAGTTCGGGTCAGATTCTCAGGATATAAGCGACCGGGACGGCCCCGTCTATCTTATTCCCGTTAATGAAGATATCGATCAGTTTCTGGTTGTCTTTCTCAAGCGGAGCATTATCAGAGCCAAAGAAGCCGGATCTCCCATGATTATATTTGAGCTTAACACCTTCGGCGGCCGTGTGGATTCCGCCCTGGAGATAACATCCCTGATCGGCTCCGTTGACTGGGCCCGGACCATCGCCTACATTCCCGCCGCCTCGGGAGGAACCGGGGTAAGCTGGTCGGCGGGGGCCCTTATCTCCTTCTCCTGCGACAGCATTATTATGGACTCGGGAACTTCCATGGGTGCGGCGGCTCCCGTCTATCAGTCCTCCGAAGGAATGGTGATTGCCGAGGAGAAGACCGTCAGCGCCGTACGGGGGCAGATGGCTGCCCTGGCCGAAAAAAACGGCTATCCCAAATCCATCGCCCTGGCCATGGTGGATGATGATATTGAGCTCTATGAGGTGGAAACCGGTGAGGGCATCCGGCTGAAGACTCCTGATGAGATCTCCGAGATGGAGAGGGTTCTGGGAGAGGAGGTCGTCAGGGGACGTCAGATTTCAGCGGTGGACAAGCTTCTTACCCTGACTGCCGGGGAGATGGAGCGCTACGGTGTCTCATCGGCCACCGTTTCCGGGCGGAACAGCCTCTTGGATTTCCTTGATATTGAGGATGCCTCGCTTGTTATTCTTGAAAAGAACCGCGCTGACTGGCTGGTTGCCTTTATCAGCAGCGCCGGTGTCACGAGCCTCCTGGTTATGATCGGTCTCGTTGCCCTCTATATGGAGGTCACCAGTCCGGGCTTCGGTGTTCCCGGAACCATCGCACTGGTCTGTTTTGCCATAGTCTTTTCTGCAAGCACACTGATCGGCAACTTCGGCTCTCTGGAACTGCTCCTCTTTCTTATTGGGGTGGTGCTGCTTCTTATCGAGATCTTTATTATTCCCGGTTTTGGTGTAACAGGGATCAGCGGGATCATACTGATTCTCCTCTCTCTGGTTCTCTCCAGACAGGACTTTGTTATACCGGAGTTTGTCTGGCAGTGGGATATCTTACGCAGGAATCTTCTCTATGCGGCCCTAAGCCTTGTGGGGGCCATGACACTGATCGGCGTTCTGATGATTATGCTGCCCCAGTCCCGGCTCTTCAGCCGTCTTGTTCTGCAGAGTGATACCGGTAAAAAGAGCGGCGAGGGCGGAGAGAGTGCCGAGAGCAGTGAGGGGCAGGGGAAGAGCGATCTGATCGGTAAGAAGGGCATCTGTCTGACCGATCTAAGGCCTGTGGGCAAGGCGGACTTCGACGGAGAAGTCCTGATTGTTCAGACCGACGGGGACTATATCGAGAAGGGACGGGAGATCGTCGTCATCAGGAAAGAGGGTCTTTGTCTGGTTGTTAAAAGTTCTTAAAGTAAATAAAGAGGTGTGATTATGTTTATAGCGCTTTATATTGCCATAGGGATTATCAGTCTTATCGTTCTTTTTGTCTTTATCATGTTTTTCGGACTCTGGTTCCGAGCCCTGTTGTCTGGAGCGGCTGTAAAGATGAACCGGATCATCGGGATGTGGATCAGAAAGGTCAGCGCCAAACAGATTGTTGACAGCAGAATCATGCTGGTTAAGGGCGGTTTGAGTACCACTTCGGACCTTCTGGAGACTCACTATCTGGCCGGGGGCAATGTGATCAATGTGAGCAAGGCCCTGATCGCCGCCAACAAGGCCAATCTGAATCTTCCCTTTTCAAAGGCCGCGGCCATCGATCTGGCGGGCAGGGATGTCCTGGATGCTGTCAAAACCTGTGTAAATCCCAAGGTCATCGACTGTCCCAATCCCGTCAAGGGCAAGCAGACCATAGACGCCGTGGCCAAGGATGGAATCCAGCTTAAGGCCAAGGCCAGGGTGACTGTACGAACCAATATCGAAAGACTGATCGGGGGAGCCACTGAGGAGACCATAATCGCCCGTGTGGGCGAGGGAATCGTTACCACCATCGGTTCGGCGGATACCTATAAGGATGTTCTGGAGAACCCTGACAATATCTCCAAGACCGTGTTGTCCAAGGGCCTTGATGCGGGTACAGCCTTTGAGATCCTCTCCATTGATATTGCCGATGTGGATGTGGGCTCCAATGTGGGCGCCAAGCTCCAGGCTGATCAGGCCGAGGCGGATATGAGGCGTTTTCAGGCCGTGGCAGAGCAGAGACGCGCAGCGGCAAAGGCGAGAGAGGCGGAGATGCTGGCGGAAATACAGGAAAACCGGGCAAAGGTCGTTCTGGCGGAGGTAGAAATCCCCAAGGCCATGGCCGAGTCCTTCCGCAGCGGAAACCTGGGAATAATGGACTACTACAGGATGAAGAATATCCAGGCTGACACCTCCATGCGCAACAGCATAGGGGGCGATGTAAAACCTGATGAACCTGGAAGCAAATAGATGGACCCTGGAGATCTGATATATACCCTGCTGACTCTGGTAATGCTGGTCGTTTTCATAATGAGTCCGGTTATCAGAAAGTTCTTCAAGTCGGTGGGCCGGGAGGATGATGAAAGACCCACTGAGGACCGCATGTATGAGAGTGTCGACTCAAGAAGGGTGGTTGAACGGTCTGTAGAGAGCATTCAGTCCATTGAAGAGTTTCCTCAGGAGGCGGAACCGGAAACGGTCAGTCTTCACAAATTGACTGCTGACAGAGAACCGGCAACACCGGTTGAACGGATAGACAGATTGTCCCCTCTGAAGAGGGCTGTTATCTGGAAGGAGATTCTTGATAAACCGGCGGGTTTTGATTTCTGATCCTAGATGCGTGTTCTCCAGATAAGATTCAGACCGGCCCTGTAACGTTCCTCATGAACATGGTAGTCCCCTCCGGCCGCAATATATTCGGCGCTGCTGCTCCAGTATCGGGTTCTGTACTCACCGAACAGGGACAGGATCAGAGAATCCCCTATATGGCGGGATATAGTAAGATAGGGACCATGTTCATAGATCAGACTGTCTGAGAAGTTCAGTGGAAAGTAGAGTCCGTATGCAGCGCTGAAGTTCCACACGGGTTTTCTGTTTTTCATCAGAAACCATGTAAGCTCGGGACGGAAGAGAACCTTCTGGTTCCGGTTATAAAAGCTGTAGCTGTACCGGACCTTTGTTTTCAGGACCCATGATTTTCCCGGCATAAAGGACAGAAGAAATCTGGGGGTCAGATCGGCACCGGCAATATTTTCCAGGCGGCTGCTTGCATCATCCCAGCCCCATGAGCCGTCGTCATTTCTGATCCAGTCATCATCATGCCGCTGCCCCATCTGAAGCCTGTAGAAGACTCCCGCCTTCAGGTTTCTGAAAACCCTGTAGTAAAGGAGGGCCTGGAACTCATAGACATGGGGGGACTCGGAATTGAACTCGGCTGCGATGAAGGTATGAAGATCAAAATCACCGAAGTCCAGGATGGACGACACCGCAAAGGCAGGGGAAAAGCCGACTGTATCGGAGGGGCTGTCACCCTCATTATGATGGTCGCCGAAAAGAGGCTGGATCAGAAAAAGCAACAGCACTAAGGATATTTTTATTTTCATCAGAAGTAGTCCTGATCAAGGAGATCTGAATAGGCCCCGCTCAGGTCGGTTTCATCTCTCACATCCCCGGAAGAGGGATTTGTGTTCCAGTTCAGGTCCTCGGTCCAGTCGTAGGCTTCGGGCGGGGTGAGCTGAATGCTTCCGGGAATGATAATTCCCTCTCCTTCATTAACAAGAACCGAGTCTCCCGTCTCCGGGATGCTGACTTCCACCCGGCCCTCATTGACACAGAGCCAGAGATCCGCTTTTGCATCAATCATCTGGCCGTAGGCCATAAAGAACTGGGTTCCCCGGACTCCCGCAACGACTGATTCGGTTCTGACATTGAAGTCGCCGTTCAGTAGGCGGTCCACCTTGGCAAAAACGCTTCCTGATTTCAGCTCCACACTGGTTCTGGGACTCAGATCTTCAAGGGTTACTGAGCTGTTCTCCCTCATCTTCAGGGTCCGTCCATGATCAAGCTCCAGAATTGCAAGTGCACTGGGGCCGGTCAGGACCAGATCTCCCTCCTCCAGATCCAAACCGAAATCTGCTTCGATTTCACGGGAATTTCTTTTTACAGTTACCTCTCCCTCAAAATAGGAGATAATGCTCTGTGACCAGAGTAAGGGGCTGTATATCAACAGAGCCGCAATGGGCAGAACTGCTTTCAACAAAATAGGGCCTCCTGATGTGCTGCGGTGTACTATCGTATCCGATGGATACCGCTGTAGATGGTTATAATATAGTATAAATAAAGTCATATATCCCGAGGAAATCATATAAAAGTAATTGAATGTTCCGGGAATATGCAGTGACAGCCAGGGTTGGTAAAGCTTTCCGGCAGATGAAATACCGTAGAATCATAATAAAAATCTCCTACATTTTAATATTAGGAGTCCTTAGGGGGCTTCAAAATGGAAAAGTTTGAAGTTAAAAGGGCCGAAGAATACGATTACTGGTAGATACGGGTATCACACTGCCCACGGGAGCACGGGTACTGGTCAAGCCGAATATCGCGTCCTTATAAGCTTGAGCTGTTCAATTGAAGGCGCTGGGCCGTTTGATCTGATAGAAAGAGGGATAAGGAGAAACCTCAGGATTCAGTGTTTTCCTGTTCGCAGCAGCGGCAGTCGTGGGCGCAGGAGGGCTGGGCCTTGATCACATCGCCGCCTCCGCAGCGGGGACAGAGAGCCTGATCTTTGTTTTCCCACTTAAAGGGGCGGTGACAGTTTTTACAGCAGTACACATTGGAGGCAAAAAGGACATGGCCCCCCATAATCTCAAGGGAGCCTCCGTCTGTTAGAAAGTCGGCAATCTTCTTTCGGGCTCTGTTCAATAAGCGGGTGAAGGTGGGCCGGGAGATATTCATAATGCCGCTGGCCTCTTCATGGTTCATGCCGAGCTTGTCAGACAGTCTCAGGGCCTCATACTCATCCAGATTGAGATCAATGGGTGATCCCTTCTCTGTGGGTGAGTCTTCCGCGCTGAAACGGAAGAACCGGGGAGGGGAGTGTACGGATCGTGTTTTCTCATTTCTACCCATAGTTTTATCCTACTCCATTTTGGCAGTTTTGAACAATAGTGAAGAAAATATCGAACATTGGTTCAAAATATCTTTACAACACTTAAATTATCGATATATTATGAACTATTGTTCGATATGGAGGAGCTATATGCCCAAAAAATATGTAATTATCGGTGGGTCCGCAGCGGGTCCCAAGACTGCTTCAAAGATCAGAAGACTGGATGAGGATTGTGAAATCCTGATGATCCAGAAGGGAAAGTACCTGAGTATGGCATCCTGCGGATATCCCTATTTCGTTGGAGGCGTATTTGACGATCCCGCCGCCCTGATCAATACACCTACAGGTGTGGCACGGGACCCTCAGTTCTTTTCCAAGGTAAAGGGAATCAAGGTGCTGATCGAGACCGAAGCCACCGCCATAAACAGAGAGAAGAAAACCATAACCGTCAAGGATCTTCCAAGCGGAAAGGAGAACGAGATCTTCTATGACAAACTGGTTCTGGCTACCGGTGCCAATCCTGTAAAACCTCCCATTCCGGGAATCGATCTTGAGGGAATCAATACCCTTCAGAGCATGGAAGACGCCATTGCCCTGAAAGATGTGGCCAAGGCTAAAAAGGTGGACAGCGCCGTTATTGTCGGAGGCGGTCTGATCGGCATCGAGACCTGCGAAGCCTTCGAGCTTGCAGGCATCAAAACTTCTGTTGTGGAGATGCAGGATCAGATCCTTCCCTTCCTGGACTGGGAGATGGCCAAACTTGTTGAAAATCATATGAAGGCCAAGGGAGTAAACGTAATTACCGGTAAGGGAGTGACACGTTTTATCGGTGAAAATGGAAAACTCAGTGCCATAGAGATATCCGGAGGAGAGCAGATTCCCTGCTCACAGGCGGTAATCTCCATTGGTGTACGTCCCAATACCTCCCTCGCCTCTGCAGCCGGCCTGAAAACCGGAGAATCCGGAGGCATAACGGTCAACCGGTTTATGCAGACCAATGATCCCGATATCTATGCGGCAGGAGACTGTGTTGAGGTGACAAACCTGATTACCCGGAACAGGCAGCACTTTCCCATGGGAGATGCCGCCAACCTCCAGGGTCGTGTTGTGGCCCAGAATGTGGTTGAAGGGAATAGAGAGGAGTACAGCGGTGTTATCGGTACAGGGATCTGCAAGGTCTTTGACTTTACCGCAGGAAGCACCGGTCTCTCCCAGAAGCTGGCTGAGCGTGAGGGATACACCAATATCCTAACAGCCATACATGCGGCTCCGGACAAGCCCGGTTTTATGGGGGCAGCTCCGGTAATTATCAAACTTGTAGCGGCAAAGAGCACAGGTAAGCTCCTGGGTATGCAGGCTGTAGGAATGGGGGATATCTCTAAACGTGTTTCCATGGCTGCCATGGCTCTTCACGGAAGGCTCTGCATCTCAGATATGGTCAACCTGGACCTGCCCTATGCACCTCCCTTCTCTCCGGCCATCGATAACTTTATCGCAGCGGTCCATATGCTTGAAAACAAGTGGCAGCACCAGATGGAAGGAATCTCCTCTGTTGAACTGAAGGCCCGTCTGGATACCGGTGAGAAGCCCTGTATCCTTGATATGCGGGGACCCGATGAGTTTGCCCAGATGGAGCTTGGAATCGGTGAGAAACTTATTCCTTTAGGGGCCCTGAGGTCCCGTCTGGATGAGCTTCCCGATGACAAGAACACAGAGATCATCCTCTTCTGCAAAATCTCTCTCAGGGGTTATGAGGGTTCAAGAATCCTGAAAGCCAAGGGATACACCAATGTGAAGGTGATGGAGGGGGGTGTACTTGCCTGGCCCTATCCCCGTAAAAAGTAGGATACAGTGAGCCGGTTCAGAAGGTTCGGTCTATTCTGACGATTCAAATGAGTTAATATCAAATAGCCCTGAGACTCAGAATGTTCTCAGGGCTATTATTTGTTTCAGTAACAGCCGTTTCAGTAACAGCCGTTATTGAAACAGCCGGGCTTAGTAGCGCTCGTTGTGGTAAATAAAGAGTCCCTGGAGCATTCTCATGGCATTGTTGGGAGTTACGGTGGCACCGGTATAGGTGTCAACGTTTCCGTGCATGGCCTCATAGGCGTTGATCTCATCCTGTGACTTGTCGAGGATGTTCTCGCTGATAAACTGGTCGAAAAGAGCCTTCACAGGAGTTCCGTCCCAGGACTCGATGCTGTCTCCGTAGAGTCCTGCAGTGTAGTGATCAGTAGAATCTTCTCCGTAGGAGAGGTGGACCACGGCGCCGTTGTCCTTGCTGATCTCGATATTGGCTACGGACCAGTAGTTTACCTCGGGTCCTCGGCATGTACAGGCTACGTAGGCTACTTGGTAGCGTACGGATCTCAGCTGCTCATATTCAAAAAGAACAAGCCCAGGCATTTCTGTTTCTACACCATGACCGTTTACATGGTCAAAGTAGAATGCGTTTTCAAAGGTTATGCCGGTAACTTCGGCTGCTGTTTCATTTACATTCTTCTCATCTGAACCGCAGGAACTGATCATAACAGCAGCAGTCAAAACAGAAAGAGTAAGGAGTAATTTTTTCAGGTTCATTGAATTACCTCTAATAGATATTTTGGGAATATCTAACAGCAACAGTGTGAGGGCTTCTTGAATCTTTTATGAAAATATACAGGAGAATATATATAAAAAAACAGATGTTTCAAAACTCTCTGAATTCCGGCTGCCGGCTTATCAGTAAATATTCCTTGTTTATTTACATAAAAATAAATATGGAGTAATCTGACTATAATAGTGCATATGCACATATATGTGGTTAGAGGTAAGGAGAAAGAAAGAATGAAACTAAATGAAGTTGTCCTGCAGGCATGGAATAACAGACAGGGTGCCGTTGTTTTTTCCACGGTAGACGGCAATGGTATGCCCAATGCCATCTATGCAACATGTGTGGGAATGTATGACAGCTCTGACATTGTAGTGGCTGACAACTACTTTGACAAAACAAGGAAGAATATTCAGGCCGGCACAAGGGGGGCAGTTCTCTTTATTACAGAAGAGGGAAAGGCATTCCAGGCCAAGGGAACCGTGGAATATCATAAAGACGGCGTGGTTTTTGAGGATATGAAAAAGTGGAATCCCGAACAGCACCCGGGACATGCCGCTGCGGCCCTTAAAGTAGAATCTGTGTACTCAGGCAGCGAAAAGATTCAGTAATTCCCCGGGAAGAGTCAAAGCCCATGGTTCCACCCACCAGTATTTTGAAAACGGGGATTAAACTGAGGGATGGTTTTGGAAAATAGATACAAAAAAGGGCCAGGCCATTATCAGACAGAAGAGAAAAATCAGGGTATAGGAAAGGAATTCAAAGAGATCTGCTGCCAGCTGCACTCTGTGTTCATTTCTTTTAAGTCTTGAAAAGAGTCCCGTTCTTCCTGCGACTGCCAGATACCCTACGGCAGACACAAGAACACCCATTCCCAGAGACATTGCGGTAACTCCCAGAATCCCGAAGAATATGAGATCCAGATAGAGGGCAAGAAGCAATAGCATTGTGGCTCCGGGACAGGGGATGATACTGGCGATAATGATCAGGGAATAGAGATTTTTTCTACCCGGTTCCATGTGACTGTGTCCTCCCCGGATCATCTCAACAATCTTCCGGAGAATCAGCACAAAGGAGAGGAAAACCAGTACTCCCAGGGTAATGCCGTCAAGGTATATGGATGCGGAGCTTGTGCTTGAGAGTGAGCTGATTCCTTTTTCAATAAGACTGTAGATTGCAATCACAGCTACCGCAGCTCCCGCATGCAGGGTTGAGGATAAAAAACCGATGCCAGCAGGCTCATACCATCGTGGCGAACGGCGGGCCAGAAATATTGAAAAGACAATGGTTTTTCTGTGTCCCGGCCCTGCGCCATGGAGAATGCCGTATAAAAAACATACCGCAAGAAATCCGGCAATATCCCCGAAGGAGGGAGCACCGCTTATTCTGTTCAGGTAGGAGGCTGCCCCGTCCCGGAAGGTAAACTGAAGCTCTGAAAAGGGACCTGTGCCGCCACTAACACCGGTTCCAGGTGCGGTCGGAGCGGGTGAGTCCTCTTTACCCATAAAGGGGTTGCTCCAGAGGACGGGTGCTGAAACAAAGAGGATCAGAAAGATAACTGTTCTGAAAATAGATACTTTCGTCATAGCTTTTGGAATCAGTCGAAAAATATATGTATCTCTTCGGGGTAAGCGGTCTGAAGACCAGGCCCCCATTTATCGTATATGGTGCCGTCGCTTGCAGGGCTGAAGGGGTCGTAGTAGACGGGTGATGCTTTATTAATGGAAAGGGTTGATCCAGGATCGGGGCCGTTTTCCTGACTCTGATTAAAGGTCATATAGGGGTTCTGATATTCAACGGAGCAGAAGTAACTTGGATCAAAGATGGAAACTCTGAAGTTGTCACCCATGGCCAAACCCTCAAGGGATACATAAAACTTGTAAAAGATCTTTTTATTCTCCTGCCACGCAGTAAAATCAGTCACATCTTCGGGGTGGAACTTTCTGTCCCCCTTGCTGAGGTAGACAAAGTAGCCGTAGTTTTTCAGATTGATAAAGGCCTCATCATGGATCATTTGAATTTCTTCTTCGCTAAAAGAACCGTTTTTGTCCCTGTCATAGTCGAAGATGATGGATGCGCTGAAATAATCGTCAAATCCCCACTCTACCCAGAAACCTTCACAGGACTTTCCATTGAAGTCAAAGTCCAGGCGGGGGATCAGTTTCATATGAGGATGGGCTGTCAGAGGCCCGAGGTTGATAAGGATGAGAAGCAGAATAAAAACACTCTTTTTCATATCAGAGAATTGTACATTGCTCCCGAATTAAAAGTAAGTCATTACCACCATTTTTGTGAACGATTGTGCACATTCTTGTTTTCCCCGAATCCTTTAATAGATTGAAAATCTGTGATTCCGGCAGATAGACAGGAGAAGGTTTGAAAAACTCTTTGATATTAGAGATAAATGGTCTTTGCCAGGGGATAGGGTGTATAATTTCAAGAGGAATTGTAATGAAAATCTCAAGGATTCGCAGCAGTAAAGAGATCTTACTATTTTTGTTCTTACTACTTCTTCTTTGGGGACAACCTGTATCAGGAGAAGATGAACTTTCTTATCCTGAGGCAGGTCTTACATTTTCAGGGCTTCTTGTTCAGCCGACATTCGGCTGGTGGTTCGGCCGGGCTGGTATCAGAGCAGGTGGTATGTTCTACGGAAGTGACAATTACAGGTACTTTTTCAATCTTGCCTGGGCATTCTATGACAAACCTCATCTGCAGCAGTCGGTCAATTTTCTGACAAGCCATACGGTGGGTAGTGATCCCGGAGCGGACTATGACTTCTGGTCAACAGGAATCGCCTACGGCATTAACTTTTACGGCTTTTTTCTTGAACTCGGTATTGGAATTCCCTGGCGGGACAATCTGGGAAATGTGAAGGATGATCCGGTGGTCCCCTGCGGCTGTCTGGGGTATCTTTATCAATTCCGTACTGACAAGTGATTATGCGGAAAGATCTCCGGGAAGTTCCGGTTTACCAGAACTCTGCCTTCTCAGGGTCTCACGTGATTCACTGCTTATGCAGCCGGCAGATATGGAGGCTATTTCTTCAGCATTTTTTTCCTCGATCCCATTGTTTTTCAGAAAATTCTTGAATACCTGATAGTTCTGATCGATTCTTTCAGCGATTTTTTTTCCAGAAGAGGTCAGGGATATTCTGTTTGACTCAATAGTGATGAACCCCTGTTTTTTAAGCTCCCTGATTTTCATACTGACCGCTGCCTTTGAAACACAACGCCGGTCTGCAATGTCTATGGCCCTGACATGGTCTAAATATCTTGACAGTAGATAAATAGATGTAAGGTAGCTGTCTCTCGAATCCGTTGGTTTTATTTCTCTTTTCTCATTCATTTATGTTTCTCCTATGTATATTAAGACGACCGGAACAGGAGATTATTTATAATATACTTAAATAACATTAATATCCTGATCAAAAATAATATAATGAATATAATAAAGTTAGCACAGGGTAACTATTGACCATAAAAGTTAATCAATGTAAACTGCTAAATCAAGGAAATGATGAAGAAAATGGAGGCTGAGAGTGACACTCAATGAAGGCTCAATTGATCAAATTTACAGGGTTGGTGATGTTAAAACCGATGATCCGGGAATGAAGGAATTCCTTTTCTCCCTTGGATGTTACCCTGGTGAAAGAATATGCATTATTTCACGGCTCTCATCGGCTCTTGTAGTGAACATCAAGGATGCCCGTTACAGCCTGGATTCAGATCTGGCCTCGGCCATCATTCTTTCTGATGGAGCTGCCGAGTCGCTGGTCGTATAGTCCGTCAAAGGGCTGCCGCTTTTTTTGATCCCTTTTTTTATCCACACGGGAAGGGGTGTCTAATTAATTTAGTTTTCTATACTAACAAAATGGAAAGATAAGAAAATATACAGGAGAGAGTGTATGAAAATAGCATTAACAGGTAATCCGAACAGCGGAAAAACAACCCTTTTCAACTCCATTACCGGCAAGATCGAGCATGTTGGAAACTGGCCCGGGGTAACAGTTGAAAAGAAGGAGGGGCCCGTTAAGAGCTCCCTTCTGCCCAAGGGACAGAGTGTCACAGTCGTGGATCTTCCCGGCGCCTATTCTATGTCACCCTATACAAGTGAAGAGTCAATTACCAGGGACTTTGTAATGGATGAGTCCCCTGATGTTATCGTAAATATTGTGGATGCAACAAATATCAGCCGCAGTCTGTTTTTTACAACGCAGCTACTTGAACTTGGTATTCCTGTTGTTGTGGCTCTGAACAAGTCTGATCTGAACAGCAAGAAAGGGACGATTATCGATTCCGCTCTCCTGAGTGAGGTTCTTAATTGCCCTGTTGTTGATACAATAGCAACAGACAGCAGAAACAGCGGGCTTGGAGATCTTGCAGAGGCTGCTGTCTCTCTGAAGCTGAAGAAGGCAAAACAGCCTGCTCCTGCATTCAGCAAAGGTATTGATCCGAATAATAAAGAGGAAGCCGAAGAACTCGATAAAAAACGCTATGATTTTGTATCTTCAGTTGTTAAGCGTGTAGAACGCCGGACTGTTAGTTCATCCAGTCAGACAGGTCAGGATAAGCTGGACCGTATTGTGGCACACAAGTGGCTGGGGCTTCCCATCTTCGCTGCGGTGATCTGGGTAGTCTTTTCAATTTCCCAGTCATGGGTCGGTCCATGGCTGGCGGACATCCTTGTAGGCTGGATAGACGGTTTCTACGGCCTTGTGGAAGGAGTCATCGGAGAAGGAACCAATCCCGTAATAAGCTCCCTTCTTCTGGACGGAATCATCGGCGGTGTCGGTGCTGTTGTTGGATTCCTCCCCCTGATTATGGTTCTCTTCTTTATGCTGGCCCTATTGGAGGATTCTGGGTATATGGCCCGTGTGGCCCTGCTTATGGACCGCTACTTCAAGAAGATCGGCCTCTCAGGTAAGTCAATTATTCCCATGATTGTGGGAACAGGATGTGCCATCCCCGGTATTATGGCCACAAGGACCATTAAGAGTGAGAGACAGAGACGGACTACTGCCATGCTTACACCCTTTATGCCCTGCGGTGCAAAGCTTCCCATTATTGCCCTCTTTGCCGGTGTATTTTTCAATGACAACGCCTGGGTGGGGACATCCATGTACTTCCTGGCCATTGCCCTTATTATTGTAAGCGGCCTGGTTATCAAGATGATCACCGGAGACAATAGTGTGTCCTACTTTATTATGGAGCTGCCTGAGTACCGCTTCCCAAGCTTTAAAAGAGCTGCCATCTCCATGATGAGCCGGGCCAAAGCCTTTATTATCAAGGCCGGTACAATTATCCTTGTGTGTAATGCCCTTGTGCAGCTGCTTCAGACCTTTACCTGGACCGGACAGGTTGTTCCCGAAGGAAACCCCGGTGCCAGTATACTTGCGGCCATTGCCTCTCCCCTGGCCTGGATTTTTATTCCCCTGGGATTCGGAATCTGGCAGTTTGCAGCTGCTGCAATCACAGGATTTATCGCCAAAGAGAATGTTGTCGGAACTCTGGCAGTTACCTTTTCGGTTACCAACTTTATTGATGTCGAAGAGCTTGCTCTTGTTGCCGACGGCAGCCAGGTGCTCTCGGTTTTCGGAATCGGCTCAGTAGCAGCTCTCTCCTATCTGATCTTCAACCTCTTTACTCCTCCCTGCTTTGCGGCCATAGGTTCCATGAACTCTGAAATGGAATCCCGTAAATGGCTCTGGGGAGCTATAGGATTCCAGTTGGGGACCGGTTATGTAATGGCCTTCCTGGTCTATCAGCTGGGGAC
Organism: Spirochaeta sp. UBA5339; assembly: GCA_002408085.1. Lineage (GTDB taxonomy): Bacteria > Spirochaetota > Spirochaetia > DSM-2461 > DSM-2461 > Oceanispirochaeta. The sequence continues at coordinate 922 of DHQL01000019.1, read as the reverse complement.
TCTCTTTACTCAGGGAACACTGGGGAGCGGGTTTGTCGGTGGGCTAATTGCTTCGGCTCTTTTTGTGGGAGTAATTGTTCTGCAGATCAGTAAAACCAGAAAGTATGATGTTCAGAGAAACCTTAAGGCGGCCTGATATGAGTGTAATGGATATGGTTGTGGTTGGTGTTATTCTGCTGGTTATTTCCCTCGCTGTCTGGAAGATCGTCAGAGACAAAAAGCGGGGAGTCAAGTGCTCAGGCTGTCCTGATTCAGGGAAATGTGACTGCCACTGATTGATATGCATTAATAGATGATACAGGGGATGAACCTTTTTATGGTGAATCCCCTTTTTCATGTTATAATTGTATAATTACCGTTTCTGGAGGAGTACTCATGGTCTTTGAACCCCTTTTCATCGGTCTTTCTGCCTTTCTGATCATTGGGCTCTTTCACCCCATCGTGATCAAGTCGGAGTACTACTTCTCATACAGAATCTGGCCCTTCTTTCTGTTGGTCGGTCTGGTTCTATGTGTTCTGTCTGTGGTCCATTTCTGGTCGATGATTATCAACTGCATACTGGCGATTACAGGCTTTACCTGTCTCTGGACCATTAAAGAACTCTTTGAACAGAGGGAGAGAGTGGCGAAGGGCTGGTTTCCTGAAAACAAGAACAGGACGAAGAGCAGAAAAGAACCGGACAAAGAGTCGGCAAAAGACAGAGAATAAAAAAAAAGACGGCCTCATGGACCGTCTTTTCAAGCTCCCCCGAACAGACTCGAACTGCTGACATGGTGGTTAACAGCCACCCGCTCTACCGACTGAGCTACAGGGGAAAAACAACGAATGGAAATATACACAGCCAAATGATTTCTGTCAACAGAATCAAAAAGGAAATGTCATAAAAAAAGACGATCCGAAGACCGTCTTTTCAAGCTCCCCC